>NZ_ATYR01000010.1 GCF_000427785.1 Massilia alkalitolerans DSM 17462 | reverse complement strand
ACACCGCCAGTGGGCGCAAATTTCCCGCCCAGCTCCCCGACGTCGAGTATGACAATGAGGACGACGTCAGGAAGGTCAAACAAAGCGGCTGCATCAGTTTCTCAGGTTTGCAACCGTATATCGGAGAGGGCCTGGCTGGAGAGCCTGTTGCGGTCAAGCCCACTGACACCGATGGACTCTTCGACGTCATGTTCTGTACGCGAAAAGTCGCAGAAATCGACCTCAGGATTAAGGCGTAGAATGGTTCGACATGTGTCACCTATGTCTCTAGACATGTGTAACCCATGTCCCTGTGCCATACAGGGAGACCCGCCCACCCTACGGTATAGATGTCATCACAGTAGCCGGCTTTCGGCCCGGCTGACCGCTTCCCCTTCACCCCGCAGCACCAGCACATCGCCCGCCAGCAGGGTCGTCTCCGGATCGAAGTGCAGACTCTGCCCGTTCCTGCGCAGCGTCGTGACTTCCGCCCCCACTTCCTCCAGCGCCAGCTCGCGCAAGTGCCGCCCGATCGCTGCCCCGCCGCTGTGCAGGGTCACCGAATGCAGGCGAACGTAGCTGTGTTCCAGGTCGTCCGACACGTCGCTCGCGCCGTGGAAGTAGCCGCGCAGCGAGGCGTAGCGTTCGTCGCGCGCCACCTGCACCCGGTGCACCACACGGCGTAGCGGTACGCCCATGGTGACCAGCGCGTGCGAGGCCAGCATCAGTGAGCTCTCCAGCGCTTCCGGCACCACTTCGGTGGCGCCGGCGCGCTTGAGCACGTCGAGGTCGCTGTCGTCGTGGCTGCGCACGATCACCGCCAGGTTCGGGGCCAGCTCGTGCACCAGGTGCAGCACCTTCAGCGCCAGTCGCGTGTCGGCGAAGGTGATCACCAGCGCGCTGGCGCGGTTGATGCCGGCCGCAATCAGGCTTTCGCGGCGCGCCGCGTCGCCGTAGGAGACGTTGGCGCCGGCGCGTTGGGCTTCCTGCACCCGTTCCGGGTCCAGGTCGAGGGCGTACCAGGGCAGCTTTTCTTCGCTCAGCAAGGTCGCCAGGCTCTGGCCGCTGCGCCCGAAGCCGGCGATGATCACGTGCTTCTGGGTCTTCATGGTGCGGCTGGCGATCTGGGTCAGCTGCAGCGACTGCATCATCCATTCGTTGGCCGCCAGCTTCATGACGATGCGGTCCATGTTGTCGATGATGAAGGGCGCGAGCAGCATCGACAGCACCATCGAGGCCAGCACCAGCTGGATCAGGAAGGGATCGACCAGCTTCGAACCCATCGCCAGGTTGAGCAGCACGAAGCCGAACTCGCCCGCCTGCGCCAGCGCCAGGCCGGTGCGCATTGCCACGCCGTCGCTGGAGCCGAAGGCTTTGGCCAGCGCCGCGATGATGGCGAACTTGAGCAGCACCGGGAAGATCACCAGCGCCAGCACCACCCACCAGTGCTGCAACACCAGCTGCAGGTTGAGCAGCATGCCCACCGTGATGAAGAACAGCCCGAGCAGCACGTCGCGGAAGGGCTTGATGTCCTCTTCCACCTGGTGCTTGTACTGGGTCTCGGAGATCAGCATGCCGGCAACAAAAGCGCCCAGCGCCAGCGACAGGCCCGCCTGTTCGGTGACCCAGGCCAGGCCGAGCGTCACCAGGAGCAGGTTCAGCATGAACAGCTCCTGCGAACGGCGCTTGGCGACGATGGTGAACCAGTTGCGCATCAGCTTTTGGCCGAAGATCAGCAGCAGGGCCAGGACAAAAGCCGCCTTGAGCGCCGCCCAGCCGAGCGTGATCGCCAGTTCCTCGGCCGGGCGCGCCAGCGAGGGAATCATGATCAGGAGCGGCACCACGGCCAGATCCTGGAACAGCAGGATGCCGATGATGCGACGGCCGTGTTCGCTTTCCAGTTCGAGCCGTTCGGTGAGCATCTTGACCACGATCGCGGTCGAAGACATGGCGAGCGCGCCGCCCAGCGCGAACGCGGCCTGCCAGCTGACGTGCAGTGCGGGTACCCACCAGGAAATGAACAAACCGAAAGCCATGGCGGCCACGATTGTCAATACGACTTGAGCCAGACCTAGTCCGAACACGATACGGCGCATCGACTTGAGCTGGGCGAGCGAAAATTCGAGCCCGATGGAAAACATCAGGAAGACGACGCCGAATTCGGCCAGCGCATGGGTGGCGGGACTGTCTTCCGCAAGGGCCATCGCATGGGGGCCGATCAATACGCCGACGGTCAGATAGCCGAGCATCGGCGGGAGGTGCAGCATCCGGAAGGCGACCACGCCCAGCACGGCGCAGCCCAGCAGGAGCAGGGTCAGTTCAAGTCCGGAATGCATCTGCCACAGTTGTTTTTTCGTTATCGTTGTAGTGGTTTGTTACGACTGGCAAGTTTTTTGCTTATTCAATTCGGATATACTGCCACTATGAGTTTAACCGATGAAAAAATAATGCTGAAAAGTTTTGACGCGGACCAGGCCCGCCGTGTTCTGGAGCTGGGCCGCGAGACGCTTGCCATCGAAGCCGACGCGATTCGCGCCCTGCATGCGCGCCTCGGTGACGACGACAGTTTCGTGCGCGCCGTGCACCTGCTGTACGGCTGCACCGGGCGCGTGGTCGTCTCCGGCATGGGCAAGTCCGGCCACATCGGCCGCAAGATTGCCGCCACCCTGGCCTCGACCGGCACCCCGGCCATGTTCGTGCATCCGGGCGAAGCCGCCCATGGCGACCTGGGCATGGTGACCACGCACGACGTGTTCATCGCCATTTCGAATTCCGGCGAATCGTCCGAGCTGCTGGAGATCCTGCCGGCCATCAAGCGCATGGGCACCCCTGTCATCTCGATGACCGGCAAGCCGCATTCGCGCCTGGCCAAGCTGTCCGAGATCCACCTGGACATCTCGGTGGCCAAGGAAGCCTGCACCCTCAATTTGGCGCCGACCACCAGCACCACCGTCACCCTGGCCATGGGCGATGCGCTGGCCGTGGCGCTGCTCGACGCGCGGGGATTCCGCGAGGAAGACTTCGCCATGTCGCACCCGGGCGGCGCTCTGGGCCGCCGCCTGCTGACCCACGTGCGCGACGTGATGCGCAGCGGCGACGCCATCCCGGCCGTGTCCCCGGACACCCCGCTGACGCGCGCGCTGCTGGAAATCAGCCAGAAGGGCATGGGCATGACCGCCGTCGTCGACGCAGAGCGCCGCCCGGTCGGCGTGTTCACCGACGGCGACCTGCGCCGCCTGATCGAGCGCGTGACCGATTTCTCGAACATCAGCATCCGCGACGTGATGCACGCCAACCCGCGCCGCGTCCATCCGGAACAGCTGGCGGTGGATGCCGTCGCCGTCATGGAAGAATTCCGCATCAACCAGATGCTGGTCGTCGACGGTGAAGACCGCCTGGTCGGCGCACTGCACATCCACGACCTGACCCGCGCCAAGGTGATCTGATGACGCCAACCGAATTCATGCAGCGCGCGGCGCGCGTCAAAGTGATGATCTTCGACGTCGACGGCGTGCTCACCGACGGCAGCCTCACCTACGGCCCGGACGGCGAAGTCACCAAGACCTTCAACGTGCTCGACGGCCTCGGCATCCAGCTGCTGAACAAGACCGGCGTGAAAACCGCCATCATCAGCGCACGCAAGTCGCCGATCGTGGTCAAGCGCGCCGCCGACCTCGGCATCTCGCACGTCTACCAGGGCATCCACGACAAGCGGGTCGGCTTCGCCGAGCTGTTGCAGGCCACCGGCGTCACGCCGGAGGAATGCGGCTACATCGGCGACGACGTGATCGACCTGCCGCTGTTCACCCGCGTCGGCTTCGCCGTCACCGTGCCCTCGGGCCACCCGGAAGTGCAGCACCGCGCCCACTACGTCACGAAGAACGCGGGCGGGCGCGGCGCGGTGCGCGAGGTCTGCGACCTCGTCATGCGCGCGCAGGGCACCTACGAACAGGCGCTGGCGCCGTATTTCGCGTAACACGGCGATATCGGACACGGGACACGATATGGTCACCTACAAACGCACCGCCCACCGCTGGAAGCTCCTGACGATCATGATGATCGCGACCTTCTGCGCCTTCGGCAGCTTCTGGCTGGTGCAGGTGATGGAAAACGAGGATGGCGATGCCCGTCTCGGCGGGCCAGGGGACGAGCCCGACTACATCGTCGAGAACTTCTCCTTCGTGCGCATGACCGAAGAGGGCAAGCCGAGCTACGTGGTGTCGGGCAAGCGCCTGGCGCATACGCCGCTGGGCGACGTGTCCCAGGTCGAGGCGCCGGTGATGCAGGGCATGACGCCTGGCCGGCCGCGCATGACCATCGTCGCCAACCGCGCCCAGCTCTACCACGAAGAGCACCGCGTCGAACTGCTCGGCAACGTCGACATCCAGCGCCCGGCCACACCGACCAGCGAAGCGCTGCGCGTGCAGACGCAGGCGCTGACCGTGCTGCCCGACGAAGAAATCCTCAAGACCGACCGGCCGATCGAGATGCAGCTGGGGGCCGCCACCGTGACCGGCACCGGCATGGTGGCCAACAACGCGACCCAGAAGCTGCACCTGGCCAGCCGCGGCCAGATCGTCTATCCGCCACGCGCGCAGCGGCAGTAGCGCCGCGCCGCGTCAACCCAGGACAAAGCAAGAACATGAAAAAAATCATCGCTGCCGTATTCCTCAGCCTGGCCGCCTTCGGCGCCTCGGCGGAGCGTGCCGATTCGCTCAAGCAGGCCGTGATCAACTTCGATTCCCTCGACGTGGACGAGGTCACGCAGACCCGCATCCTGACCGGTAACGTCGTGCTCACGCGCGGCACCCTGGTGCTCAAATCCGACCGCGCCCTGGTGAAGGAAACGCCGGAGGGCTACATGAGCGTGACCCTGACCGCCAACAACGGCAAGCTGGCGACCTTCCGCCAGAAACGCGACGGCGGTCCCGACCTGTGGGTCGAGGGCCAGGCCCAGCGCATCGAGTACGACGAGCGCGCCGAACTGGTCAAGCTGTTCACCAGCGCCGAAGTGCGCGAACTGGAGGGCGGCCGCATGACCAACGAGATCAAGGGTCCCTTCATCTCCTACGACAACCGCCGCGAGGTCGCGCAGGTACGCAACGATCCTACCGGCCAGAGCAAGGTGGGCGGCGGCCGCGGCACCCTGATCATCGCGCCGCGCCGTACCACGGCGCCCGCCGAAGGCAGCAAGCAATGACGGCAGCCATGAGCGCAAGCATGAACGCAGAAGCGGCGACCGCGGTCGAAGGCTGCAGCACCCTGATCGTCAAGGGCCTGCAGAAAAGCTACGGCAAGCGCCTGGTGGTGCGTGACGTGTCGCTGCAGGTGGAATGCGGCGAAGTGGTGGGCCTGCTCGGCCCCAACGGCGCCGGCAAGACCACCTCCTTCTACATGATCGTCGGCCTGGTGCCCTCGGACGCCGGCACCATCGACATCAACGGCACCGACATCTCGAGCCTGCCGATCCACCGCCGTGCGGTGCTGGGCCTTTCCTACCTGCCGCAGGAAGCCTCGGTGTTCCGCAAGCTGACGGTGGAGGAGAACATCCGTGCCGTGCTGGAACTGCAGCGCGTGGACGGCAAGCCGCTCGGCCGCGACCAGATCAGCGAGCGCCTCGACACCCTGCTGGCCGAACTGCAGATCGAGAAGCTGCGCGAGAACCCGGCGCTGTCGCTGTCGGGCGGCGAACGGCGCCGCGTCGAGATCGCGCGCGCGCTCGCGACCAACCCGCGCTTCGTGCTGCTCGACGAACCCTTCGCCGGCGTCGACCCGATCGCGGTGATCGAGATCCAGCGCATCGTGCGCTTCCTGAAGGAGCGCAACATCGGCGTCCTGATCACCGACCACAACGTGCGCGAGACGCTCGGCATCTGCGACCGCGCCTACATCATCAACCAGGGGGCGGTGCTGGCCTCGGGCCGCCCTGACGACATCATCGCCAACGAATCCGTACGGCGCGTCTACCTCGGCGAACATTTCAGGATGTAATGAAACAATCCCTGCAGCTCCGCACTTCGCAGCACCTGGCGCTCACGCCGCAGCTGCAGCAGTCGATCCGCCTGCTGCAGCTCTCCACGCTCGAACTGCACCAGGAGATCGAGCAGATCCTGCACGACAACCCGCTGCTCGAACGGCTCGACGATCCGCTCGACCGCTCGGTGCGGCTGCTGGCGGACGGCGCGATCAATACCGCGCCGGCGAATGGCGAAGCGCCGGCAGCAGGGCCGGGCCAGGAAGGGCAGGAGGGCGCGAAGGCCGAGCCCGAGGGCGCGGAAGGCGAAGACCATGGGGAGCGTGGCGAGGCCGATGCGGATTGGGGCGGCGAGGGCGGCGGCGCGCGCAGCGGCGACGACGAGGATGGCCGTCCACAGCTGGAAGCCGACGGCATCACGCTGCGCGAGCACCTGACGGAACAGATCCGCCTGAGCTGCTGCAGCATGCGCGACCGCGCGCTGGCCGAGCTGGTGATCGATGCGCTCGACGACAACGGCTACCTGGAAGAGCCGCTCGACGAGATCCATGCGCGCCTGCCGGAAGAACTCGAGGTCGAGATGGACGAGCTGCGCTGCGCGCTGGCGCTGGTGCAGAGCCTGGACCCGGTGGGCGTGGGCGCGCGCAGCGCGGCCGAATGCCTGGCCCTGCAGATCCGCCGCATGCCGGGCGTGCCCCTGGTGACGCGGCGCCTCGCCTTGAAGATTGTCGAAGGCTATCTGACCTGGTTCGCGCAGCGCGAATACACCAAGCTGAAAAAGGCGCTCGATTGCGACGACGAAGACCTGCGCGAGGTGCAGGCCGTGGTCCGCCAATGCAATCCGCATCCCGGCGCGGCCTTCGGCTCGGGAGTATCCGACTACGTGGTGCCGGACGTGATCGTGCGCCGCGCCAAGAACGGCTGGCAGGTGTCGCTGAACCCGGACGTCATGCCGAAGCTGCGCGTGAACTCGCTGTATGCGAACCTGCTCAAGCAGGGAAAGAGCGAAAGCCAGATGGGCGCGCAGCTGCAGGAAGCCAAGTGGCTCATCAAGAACATGCGCCAGCGCTTCGACACGATCCTGCGTGTTGCCGAGGCGATCGTCGAGCGTCAGCGCAATTTTTTCAGCCACGGCGCGGTTGCCATGCGCCCTCTTGTTTTGCGTGAGATAGCTGATACACTAGGCCTACACGAGAGCACGATCTCACGTGTGACCACGCAGAAATACATGCTGACCCCGCACGGCATGTTCGAGCTGAAGTACTTCTTCGGAAGCCACGTCGCCACCGAAGCGGGGGGAGAAGCCTCCTCGACGGCGATCCGCGCGCTTATTGCGCAATTGACAGGAGCAGAAGACCCTAGGAATCCTCTATCCGACAGCAAGATCGCGGAGATGCTCGGGGAACAAGGTATGGTCATTGCGCGCAGGACGGTTGCCAAATACCGCGAAGCGCTCAAGATTCCTCCCGTCAGCCTCCGTAAATCCCTGTAAAGCACTGCCCACTCTCACCTTGTGGCGCGGGCAGGGCACCTTCCCAAAGGAGTGTGTATGAACCTCACAATCAGCGGCCACCATCTCGAAGTCACACCCGCCATCCGTGAATACGTTCAGAATAAGCTCGAGCGCATCACCCGCCATTTCGACCACGTGATCGACACCCACGTGTTCCTCGCCATCGATAACCTCACTGAAAAAGAAAAACGGCAAAAGGCCGAGATCAACCTACAGGTATCGGGCAAGATTCTGCATGTGGCGAGTGCTGCGCAAGACCTGTATGCGGCCATCGACACCTTGATGGACAGGTTGGACAGGCAGGTTCTGAAACACAAATCCATGCTGCAAAATCATAATCACGTGGCGCACAAGCGCCTTCCGGACAACGGAGAAGCCGCTGCCGCGTAATTAGTACGGGTAGCCGCAAAACACAGCAAGGGCGTCAGAGGGGACGCCCTTTTTGCTTTTGTACAATACCTGTTACTTTTCTACGCTTCCGTTTGTACAAATGTTCTGTAGAATGCATGTCTTTTCGATCACAGAATACCATCATGACCGATACCGTCCTGACCCGCGTTGCCAACCGCACCGGCGTCATCACGCTCGACCGGCCGAAGGCGCTGAACTCCCTCTCGCTCGACATGGTGCGCGCCCTGAGCGCCATCCTGCTGGAATGGAAGGATGACGCGGGCATCGACGCGGTGGTCATCACCAGCAGCAGCGAGAAGGCCTTGTGCGCCGGCGGCGATATCCGCTTCTTTCATGAGATGGGCCACGTCGGCCCGATGGGCGGCAGCGCGCTGCTGGAAGACTTCTTCACCGAAGAATACGCACTGAACCACCTCATTCACTTCTACCCGAAGCCCTACATCGCGGTGATGGATGGCGTGGTGATGGGCGGCGGCATGGGCATCGCCCAGGGCGGACCTGGCTGCGGCCTGCGCATCGTGACCGACCGCACCAAGATGGCGATGCCCGAGGTGAACATCGGCCTGTTCCCGGACGTGGGCGGCAGCCACTTCCTGTCGCATGCGCCGGGCCAGCTGGGTCAGTACCTTGGCCTGACTGGCCTGACCATCGGCGCAGCCGACGCGCTGTACGTGGGACTGGCGGACGTGTTCGTGCCGGGCGCGGAGCTGGCCGGCCTGATGGCGCTGGTCGACACGACCCCAGGCGCGCAGCTGCCGGCGGCGATCCGCAGCTATGCGACGAAGTATGCCGGCCAGCTGGCCCCGAGCGAACTGCAGGCGCAGCGCGGCGTGATCGATGCGCACTTCGGCGCGGCCAGCGTGTCGATGATCATGGCCTCGCTGGGTCGTGACGAGAACCCGTTCGCGCAGAAGGCATTGAAGGCGATGCGCCAGCGCTCGCCCCTGATGATGTGCGTGACCCACGAACTGCTGCTGCGCGGCGCCTCGCTGGACGTGGCGGACTGCCTGCGCATGGAGCGCAACCTGGTGCGCCGCAATTTCGAGCACGGCGAAGTGCTGGAAGGCGTGCGGGCGTTGGTGATCGACAAGGACAACCAGCCGAAGTGGAATCCGCCGACGCTGGGGGACGTGAAGCCGGAGATGGTGGCGCGCTTCTTCGAGCCGGTGTGGCCTGATTACGCACACCCGCTGCGGCACCTCACCTAAGGCGGCTTATGCACGTCATCCCGGCGCAGGCCGGGATCCAAGTTTGCATGGGCAGCTACAAGCGCTATCGATTGCAGCGTGCGAAGAAAATTGGGTTCCGGCCTTCGCCGGAACGACGGTCTTCAGGCTAACGGTGTAATCACCCCGCAGCGTGCTTCGGCTGCTCGCGGTGACGAATGATCACCCGCTCCGTCTGCCCGAAATAGGCCCCCAGCCTTTCCGCCATGTAGACCGAACGGTGCTGCCCGCCGGTACAGCCCACCGCCACGGTGAGGTAGGACCGGTTGTCCGTCTTGAACGAGGGCAGCCACTTCGCAACAAAAGCGCGAATATCTTCCAGCATCTCCACCGCGCTCGGCTGGGCGTCGAGGAAGGCGATCACCGGCGCGTCCTTGCCCGTGAGCGGGCGCAGTGCCAGGTCATAGTAGGGATTGGGAACCGCGCGCACGTCGAACACGAAGTCCGCGTCCAGCGGCACGCCCACCTTGAAGGCGAAGGATTCGAAGAACAGGGTCAGCGGGGCATGCTCCAGGTCGGCCAGTTCCTTGACCCAGGCGCGCAGCTTGTTGGCGGACAGTTCCGAGGTGTCGATCACGTGGCCCAGGTTCTCGATCGCCGACAGGCGCTCGCGTTCCTCGGCGATGCATTCGATCAGGGTGCGGCGCGAGGCCGGATTCTCGCCCGGGCGCAGCTCGTGCGACAGCGGGTGGCTGCGCCGGGTTTCGGAGAAACGCGCCACCAGCGAGTGCGTGCTCGAGGTCAGGAACATCACCTTGACGTCGTGGCCTTCCTCTTTCAGGTGGCGCACGCTCACCGGCAGTTCGACCAGCGATTCGGCACTGCGCGCATCGACCGCGACGGCGATTTTCTCCGTGCCTTTTTCACTGACCGCATACACCAGGGCCGGTAGCAGGGCCGGCGGCAGGTTGTCGACGCAGTAGTAGCCTGCGTCTTCCATGACATTCAGGGCAACCGACTTGCCCGAGCCGGAAATACCGGTAATGAGGACGATGTGCATGCTTGGGATGATACCCCAAATGGGGGTCAGTCGCCGCTCATCGCCTGGCGCTGGCGCTCCATGAATTCCTGCAGCGTATCGATGCCGCGCAGCTGCAGGATGGTGTTGCGCACGGCGGCCTCGAGCAGCACCGCGATGTTGCGGCCGGCCGCCACCGGAATGACCACCTTGCGGATCGGCAGGCCCAGCACGTCCTCGGTCGGATGGTGGAAAGGCAGGCGCTCGACCTCTTCGTCGAGCGCGCCGCGCTTGACCAGGTGGACGATGAGCTTGAGCCGCATCTTGCGGCGCACCGCGGTCTCACCAAAGATCGCCTTGATGTCCAGCAGGCCCAGGCCGCGCACTTCCAGCAGGTTCTGCAGCAGCGGCGGGCAGCGGCCTTCGATCATGTTCGGCGCGATGCGCGAGAATTCCACTGCGTCGTCGGCCACCAGGCCGTGCGAACGCGAGATCAGTTCCAGGCCGAGCTCGCTCTTGCCCAGGCCCGAGTCGCCGGTGATCAACACGCCCACGCCCAGCACGTCCATGAACACGCCGTGCATGATGACGCGCTGCGCCAGCTTCTTGGACAGATACACGCGCAGGAAGTCGATCACCTGCGCCGCCGGCAGCGGGGTCGAGAACAGCGGAATGTTCTGCTCGTCGCAGATGGCGAGGATGTCGGGCGGGGTTTCCAGGCCCTGGGCGATGATCAGGGCCGGCGGGCCACCACCGATCAGCTCGCCGATCACGTGGGTGCGCGAGCTGGATTTCAGGCGGTGGTAATAGTTCAGTTCCTGGTGTCCGAACACCTGGATCCGGCCCGGGTGGATCAGGTTCAGGTGGCCGACCTGGTCGGCGGCCGAGGCCGCGTCGCCCGCGATCTGCCGCTCGCCGCCGGGGAAACCCGCGAACCAGCCCAACTGGAGGCTGTCGCGGTTGTCATCGTACAAACGCTGGATGGTCAGCGGAGTCTGCAGCATGGGCATGTCATCGATCCACGCGGCGAATTGCCGCGTAGACAGTTTAGCCTAAAGCTTGCAGACTGGGCTGCCAGTTGATGATGCGTTCGTGGACCGACTTCGGATCCGGGTCGGTGGCCAGCGCGTTGCGCACGGCTTCGTCCGAGAACAGCTCGGCGATTTCCGACAGGATTTCGAGGTGCTGCTGGGTCACGTGGTCCGGGATCAGGAGGAAGAACAGCAGGCTGACCGGCTGGCCGTCGGGCGATTCGAAGGGAATCGGTTCCTTCAGGCGCACGAAGGCCGCCAGCGGCGACTTCAGGCTCTTGGAGCCCTTGATCCGCCCGTGCGGCACAGCGACACCATGGCCGAGACCAGTGGAGCCGAGGCGCTCGCGTGCGAACAGGTTGTCCGACACGGTGGAACGGGCGATGCCGCAGTTGTTCTCGAAAATCAGGCCAGCCTGCTCGAATGCACGCTTTTTGCTGGAAACTTCCAGATCCAACTGCACGTTCTCGAGCGAGAGGATTTTGCTAAGGTTCGTCATAACTTGTATGCCATGCACAGGGTGGGGTGTGCTTGCGAGGCGGAATTATAGGCCTGTTTCAGGACGGTGACATTCGATTTCGCATCTGTACAGGCATACAGTCACCTACATGGGGACGGTATGGCGAAAGCGTAGTGTTTTGCCATGAAATCGGCTTAGCAATTAAACGCAATTTCCTAAGCGAAATCGCAGGGAAAGTGGCGCAAATGGAGGTGCGAAAGCTTTCGCACCATCTTTTCCATGCATTGTGCCCGTTTTTTGAGCACGACGTTCGGATGCCGTTTTTGTATCAAAAACTTGCGCCGAGTGTGGCTGAAAACGCACAGCCGGCTTGCAAGCGTACACGGTTTCGGGTTATTGACGCGCGGTGCGCAGGTTGGACGGCTTGCCGGTGCTGAAATTGGCGCGCCAGGGATTGATGTCGAGTCCGCCGCGGCGGGTATAGCGTGCATACACCGCCAGCTTGGTCGGCTTGCACTGGCGCAGCACGTCCATGAAGATGCGCTCGACGCATTGCTCGTGGAATTCGTTGTGCTCGCGGAAGCCGATCAGGTACTTGAGCAGGCCTTCCTGGTCGATCTGCGGACCGACATAGCGGATCTGCACGGTGCCCCAGTCCGGCTGGCCGGTGACGAGGCAGTTCGATTTCAGCAGGTGCGATACCAGGGTTTCCTCGACCGGCGCTTCCGTCTGGTTGGCGCTCAGGAGTTCGGGCGAGGGGACATACTGGTCGATCTCCACGTCGAGGCGGTCGAGCAGGCTGCCTTCCAGTTCGCCCATTGCCAGGCTGCCGAAGGCGTCCGGCGTGGTGATCGTCACATGCACCGGGGCGCCGAAAGCGCCTGACAAGTCCTGGCGCAGCAGCTCGGCCAGCGCATCGGTACCGGCCAGGCGGGTCTGGTTGAAGGAATTCAGGTAGAGCTTGAACGACTTCGATTCGACGATGTTGGGCGAATCGGCGGGCGCCGTAATGGTGGCGATCGCCACCTGCGGCTTGCCGCGCATGTTCAGCCACGACAGTTCGTAGGCATTCCAGATGTCGACGCCGAAGAAGGGAAGCGTGCCCGTGCCCAGGCCGATCTCTTCGCGCTTCTGCAGACGCGGGATCGGGAACAGGAGCTCGGGAGCGTACTGGCTCTGGTAGGCGGAGGTTTTGCCAAGTGGCGATTGATCAGGAGTATTCATAGGAAGCTTGAATGCTTGTGGCATCCGTAGGGTGGGCAGGTTTCCTGCCCACGCGGTCAACTAAAGTTTGCGTACTTGCGGCGTGGATAACACTGCGGTACGGAATTGGGTTCCGGCCTTCGCCGGAACGACGTGCATAAGCTTGGGTGAAATCAGCCGAATTCTAGGCGCCGAGGAACAGCTTATAAACCGGATTGCTGCTCTCGTCCCAATATCGATAACCGAGGGTCGCCAGGAACTGCCGGAACTCCTCCATCTCCGCCGCCGGCACCTGCAGGCCGACCAGGATGCGTCCCACGTCGCCGCCCTGGTTCCGGTAGTGGAACAGCGAGATGTTCCAGTTCGGCGCCATGCTGTCGAGGAAGCGCATCAAGGCCCCCGGCCGTTCGGGAAACTCGAAACGATACAGCAATTCGTCCTGGGCCTGCGCGCTTTTCCCGCCCACCAGGTGGCGGATGTGCAGCTTGGCCAGTTCGTCGTGGGTCAGGTCGAGGGTGCGGAAGTCGTGTTCCTCGAAGGTGCGCGCCAGCAGGCCCGACTCGCTGCGGCTGCCCACCTGCACGCCGACGAAAATGTGCGCCTCGCGCGAATCGGCCATGCGGTAGTTGAATTCGGTGACGTTGCGCGGGCCGACCAGGGCGCAGAAGCGGCGGAAGCTGCCGCGCTGCTCGGGAATGGTCACCGCGAACACGGCCTCGCGCGATTCGCCCAGCTCCGCGCGCTCGGCCACGAAGCGCAGGCGGTCGAAGTTCATGTTGGCGCCGCAGGCCACCGCCACCAGGGTCTCGTCCTTGACCGGCGCGCGTCCCATCTGCGAACGCTCCACATAGGCCTTGGCGCCGGCCACCGCCAGTGCGCCGGCAGGCTCGAGGATGCTGCGGGTGTCCTGGAACACGTCCTGGATGGCCGCGCAGATCGCGTCGGTGTCGACGATGATGATCTCGTCCACCACCTGCTGCGCCACGCGGAAGGTCTCTTCGCCCACCAGGCGCACCGCGGTGCCGTCCGAGAACAGGCCGACATCGCTCAGGGTCACGCGCTGGCCGGCCTTCAGGCTTCTTGCCATCGCATCCGAATCGATGGTCTGCACGCCGATCACCTTGATGTCCGGGCGCACCGCCTTCACGTAGGCGCCCACGCCCGCTACCAGGCCGCCGCCGCCAATGGCCACGAAGATCGCGTGGATCGGGCCGGAATGCTGGCGCAGGATCTCCATGCCGATGGTGCCCTGGCCGGCGATGACGTCGGGGTCGTCGAAAGGATGGACGAAGGTCAGGCGCTGTTCCTTTTCCAGCAGCAGCGCGTGGTTGTAGGCGTCGGTGTACGAGTCGCCATGCAGCACCACTTCCACGCTGGCGCCGCCGCGCGCCTTCACCGCGTCCACCTTCACCTGCGGGGTGGTGGTCGGCATCACGACCAGGGCGCGGCAGCCGAGGCGCGCCGCGGACAGGGCCACACCCTGGGCGTGGTTGCCGGCCGAGGCGCAAATCACGCCGCGCTTCAGCTGCTCCGGCGTGAGGTTGGCCATCTTGTTGTAGGCGCCGCGCAGCTTGAAGCTGAACACGCTCTGCATGTCTTCGCGCTTGAAATAAATGCGGTTGCCGAAGCGGTTCGACAGGGTGGGCGCGTATTCGAGCGGCGTTTCTTCGGCGACGTCGTAGACGCGGGCGGTCAGGATTCTCTTGAGGTAGTCGGTAGTCATGGTCGGCAATCGGTATGCTGCAATGCCGGCAGTGGATAGGGGCCGGCGGTCCGGACGACACACACTTTTCCTCGCGGAGGATGACCGGGGCGGAGTGGCGATACGACGTGCTGGATGGCAGGCTCGGCGTATCGTGTCGTTACGATAGGTGATCCTCATTATAATGGACACCTATCGCAATTGCTCACTGCCCCCTTTCCCGATGATCGAAAACGCCGTCCTCTGGCTGCTGGACCTCCTTGCCGCACCGACCATCGGGCTTACCTCCATCTTCATCATCAGCTTCGTCTCGGCCACGCTGCTGCCGCTCGGCTCCGAGCCGGCCGTCTTCGCCGTGGTGAAGGCGAATCCGGCCATGTTCTGGCCGGCCATCCTGGTGGGCACGGTGGGCAACACGCTGGGCGGGGCAGTGGATTACTTCATCGGCTACCGCGCCAAGATCGCCTTCGCCAAGGAGCGCCAGAGCCGCTGGTTCGGCTGGCTCAAGAAGTACGGCGCCAAGACCATGCTGCTGTCCTGGGTGCCGGGCGTGGGCGACCCGCTGTGCACCCTGGCCGGCTGGCTGCACCTGCCGTTCTGGCCGAGCGTGATGTACATGGCGATCGGCAAATTCGCACGCTACGTCACCATGACCGCGATCCTGCTGTACATCCCGGACGGATTCTGGAAGACCGTGGGCGATTTCTTCGAGCGCCTGATCGGCTGACGGGGCATGGACCGCACTGGACTGCAAGCCTACCTCGGCGCCGGCACCTGGATCGATGCCGATCATCCGGAGGTAGCGGCCACCGCGCGCCGCCTGGCGGCAGGGGCAAGCTCGGAAGCCGACATCGTGCGCGCCTGCTTCGAATTCGTCCGCGACGAGATCGCGCACAGCGCCGATTTCCGGCGCAATCCGGTCACCTGCCGCGCGTCAAGCGTGCTGCGCCATGGGACGGGATTCTGCTACGCCAAGAGCCACCTGCTGGCGGCCCTGCTCAGGGCCAACGGTATCCCGGCGGGCCTGTGCTACCAGCGCCTGGCGACTGGCGATAGCGCCGCGCCGTATTGCCTGCACGGGCTGAACGCGGTCTGGCTGGCGGACTTTGGCTGGTACCGGCTCGACCCACGCGGCAACAAGCCCGGCATCGACGCCCGCTTCGACCCGCCGCGCGAGCTGCTCGCCTTCAGCCTGAGCGACCCGCAGGAGCGCTACCTGCCCGGCGTGCTGGCCGAACCGCTGCCGGTCGTGGTCGAGGTGCTGGAGCGCTGCGACACGGTCGAGCAGGTGCTGGCCGGCCTGCCCGACCTGGCCGGCGATCCGCCCTGACGCCGGGTCGGGTATCATGCGGGCCATGAACAAGTCCCCAAGCCTTCTTTCCCTGTTCCTCGTCCTGGCCGCCCTGGCAGTGTTCGGTGTCCTCGGCGCCAAATACATGCTGAGCTCGCACAAGGAGTCCACCAACGAGCAACTCGGCCTGGTCTGGCCGGGCATCGCCGCCATGCCGGAAGGGGACCGCAACTTTCTCGTCGAACTCGCCCATACCTGCAACCTGACCATGCGCGAGCCGGTGCGTGCCGAGGTCGTCGACTGCCTGCGCTCGGTCGAGATGAACGAGGGAGCAAAGGCCCGGCTGGAGCGCCTGATCCGCCAGGCGCCGGCACAGCAGCGCTGAAGCATCCTTATGCAATATGCCATTCGAGAGCGGGAGGCAAACGAATGATGCATGTGAGCAGCTTTTTGCAAACGTAATTTGCATCTTTTGCCCGCTGTTGGAATTTTCTTGCGTGCCCTTTCCTTTGATTCTAGCCAGCGTCCAGCGTGGTGCAGCGCAATAAGCTAGAATGAACGTCCTTCGGACCCGTCCGACCGACGCCCTGCATCTCATGAACGCGCCCGCACACATCCATACCCTGCTCGCCGACAATGCTCCTGCACGACTGCGCGAGATCCCCTACAACTACACCTCGTTCTCCGATCGCGAGATCGTGATCCGCCTGCTGGGCGAGTCCTCATGGCGCCTGCTCGACGAACTGCGCGGGGCGCGCCAGACCGGCCGCTCGGCGCGCATGCTGTACGAGGTGCTGGGCGATATCTGGGTGGTGCGCCGCAATCCCTACCTGCAGGACGACCTGCTGGACAACCCGAAGCGCCGCCAGAAGCTGATCGACGCCTTGCACCACCGCCTGGGCGAAGTCGACAAGCGCCGCCTGAGCGTGGACGCCGCCGAAGGCGAGGCCGAAGCATCCGCATCGCGCAGCGCCGCGGTCGAACAGCTCCTGGCCGCCGCCCGCAAGGCCGTCGACGATTTCGCGCGCGAGTTCCGCGAGACCTATGACCTGCGCAAGCGCGCAAAGCAGGTGCTCGGCGCCTACACCGACAAGCGCAACATCCGCTTCGACGGCATGCACCGGACCTCGCACGTCACCGACGCCACCGACTGGCGCGTCGAATACCCCTTCCTGGTCCTGCTGCCCGACAGCGAAGAGGAGATGGCCGGCCTGGTCAAGGGCTGCATCGAACTGGGCCTGACCATCATCCCGCGCGGCGGCGGCACCGGCTATACCGGCGGCGCCATTCCGCTCACGCCGATGTCGGCCGTGATCAACACCGAAAAGCTGATCGGCATCGGCGAAGTCGAATTGAGCCGCCTGCCGGGCGTGGACCGCGAATACGCGACCATCCACACCTACGCCGGCGTGGTCACCCAGCGCGTGTCGCAGGCGGCGGAAAAAGCCGGCTTCGTGTTCGCGGTCGACCCGACCTCGGCCCACGCGTCCTGCATCGGCGGGAACATCGCGATGAACGCGGGCGGCAAGAAGGCCGTCCTGTGGGGCACCGCGCTCGACAACCTGGCTTCCTGGCGCATGGTCGACCCGAACGGCGACTGGCTGGAAGTCACGCGCATGGACCACAACCTGTCGAAGATCCACGACGCGCCGGTCGCCACGTTTAAACTCGAATGGACCCATCCGACGCCGCGCGGCGCCGTTAAGGGCACGCCGTTCCGCACCGAGACCCTCATCATCGAAGGCCGCCGCTTCCGCAAGGAAGGCCTGGGCAAGGACGTCACCGACAAATTCCTGGCCGGCCTGCCGGGCATCCAGAAAGAGGGCACCGACGGCCTGATCACCTCGGCGCGCTGGATCCTGCACAAGATGCCGAAGTTCACCCGCACCGTGGCGCTGGAATTCTTCGGCCAGGCGCGCGACGCGATCCCGTCGATTGTCGAGATCAAGGACTACCTCGACGGCCTGCCGAAGAACGGCGACCCGGCCTTCTCGACGATCCGCCTGGCGGGCCTGGAGCACCTGGATGAGCGCTACCTGCGCGCGGTCGGCTATGCGACCAAATCCAAGCGCGGCGTGCTGCCCAAGATGGCGCTGTTCGGCGACATCGTCGGCGACGACGAGAACGCGGTCGCCATCGCGGCCTCGGAAGTGGTGCGCCTGGCGAACACCCGCGTCGGCGAAGGTTTCGTGGCCGTGAGCGCGGAAGCGCGCAAGAAATTCTGGCTCGACCGCGCCCGCACCGCGGCCATCGCGCGCCACACCAACGCCTTCAAGATCAACGAAGACGTGGTGATTCCGCTGAACCGCATGGGCGAGTACACCGACGGCATCGAGCGCATCAACGTCGAGCTGTCGATCAAGAACAAGCTGCAGCTGGCCGGCGAGCTGCGCCAGTACCTCGCCAACGAGCACCTGCCGATCGAGAAGAGCGACGACGCCACCGGCGACACCGTCGACCGCAACGAGATCCTGGGCGACCGCCCGCAACAGGCGGTGGCGCTGGTGGAGCTGGTTTATGCACGCTGGGGCTTCATCCTCGCCAACCTCGACCAGAAGCTGGTCGACGTGCGCGGGAAGCTGGACGAGCTGGGCCTGGACCACCTGTCGTCGACCCTGGACCAGCGCATCGGCGTCCAGCCGGACGCGCTGCTGTTCGATGTGGTGCAGGACCACAGCATCCGCGTCTCCTGGAAGCAGGAACTGCGTGCGCAGCTGCGCCAGATCTTCAACGGTGCGGCCTACAAATGCATCCTCGACGAATGCACGGCGATCCACAAGCGCGTGCTGCGCTCGCGCGTATTCGTGGCCCTGCACATGCACGCCGGCGACGGCAACGTGCACACCAACCTGCCGGTGAACTCGGACGACTACGCGATGCTGCAGGATGCGCATGCCGCGGTCGAGCGCATCATGAAGCTGGCCCGTTCGCTGGACGGCGTGATCTCGGGCGAGCACGGCATCGGCATCACCAAGCTCGAGTTCCTGACCGACGACGAGATCCGCGAATTCCGCGACTACAAGGAACGTGTCGACCCGGAAGGCCGTTTCAACAAGGGCAAGCTGCTCAACACGACGGCGGTATCGGCCGACCTGCGCAACGCCTACACGCCGTCCTTCGGCCTGATGGGCCACGAATCGCTCATCATGCAGCAGAGCGACATCGGTGAGATCGCCAACAGCATCAAGGACTGCCTGCGCTGCGGCAAGTGCAAGCCGGTCTGCACCACCCACGTGCCGCAATCGAACCTGCTGTATTCGCCGCGCGACAAGATCCTGGCCACCTCGGCGCTGATCGAAGCCTTCCTGTATGAAGAGCAGACCCGCCGCGGCGTGTCGATCAGACACTGGGAAGAGTTCGAGGACGTGTCCGACCACTGCACCGTGTGTCACAAGTGCGTGACGCCGTGCCCGGTCAACATCGACTTCGGCGACGTCTCGATGAACATGCGTAACCTGCTGCGCAAGATGGACAAGCGCAGCTTCAAGCCGGCCCAGCGCGCCGGCATGTTCTTCCTAAACGCGACCGACCCGACCACCATCAACGCCACCCGCAAGGTAATGGTCGACTGGGGCTACAAGGCCCAGCGTCTGGGCAACCAGCTACTGCGCGGCCTGGCCAAGCCGCAGGTGGAAGCACCGCCCCCGACCACCGGCAAGGCGCCGGTGCGCGAGCAGGTGATCCACTTCATCAACAAGAAAATGCCGGGCAACCTGCCGAAGAAGACGGCGCGTGCGCTGCTGGACATCGAGGACGACAAGGTCATCCCGATCATCCGCAACCCGAAGGCGACCAACGCCGACACCGAAGCCGTGTTCTACTTCCCGGGCTGCGGTTCGGAGCGCCTGTTCTCGCAGGTGGGCCTGGCGACCCAGGCGATGCTGTGGGAAGTGGGCGTGCAGACCGTGCTGCCGCCGGGCTACCTGTGCTGCGGCTATCCCCAGCGCGGCGCCGGCCAGTACGACAAGGCCGACAAGATGGTGACGGACAACCGCGTGCTGTTCCACCGCATGGCCAACACGCTGAACTACCTCGACATCAAGACGGTCGTGGTGTCGTGCGGCACCTGCTACGACTCGCTGGCGAACTACGAGTTCGACAAGATCTTCCCGGGCTGCCGCCTCATCGACATCCACGAATACCTGATGGAAAAAGGGGTGAAGCTGGAAGGCGTCACCGGTACCCGCTACATGTACCACGACCCCTGCCACACCCCGATGAAGATGCAGGATTCGCTCAAGACCGTCAACGCGCTGGTCTCCACCGTGGACAATGTCAAGATTGAGAAGAACGACCGCTGCTGCGGCGAATCCGGCACCTTCGCCGTGAGCCGTCCGGACATCGCTACCCAGGTGCGTTCGCGCAAGCAGGGCGAGATGGAGAAGGGCGCGGATAAACTGCGCGACGACGGCTTCAAGGGCGACGTCAAGATCCTGACCAGCTGCCCGTCCTGCCTGCAGGGCCTGTCGCGCTACAACCATGATTCCGGCACCACCGCCGACTACATCGTGGTCGAGATGGCCAGGCACCTGCTGGGCGAGAACTGGATGCCCGACTACGTCGCCCGCGCCAACAACGGCGGCATCGAAAGGGTACTGGTATGAAGGAAGTCGTGCGCGAAACCGGCTGCGAACTGTGCCACCTGACGGTGCCGGTGGTCTGGCAGGACGAGAAGCTTTCGGTCATCCTGGTCGACGATGCGGCCTATCCGGGCTTTTGCCGCGTGATCTGGCGCGAGCACGTGCGCGAGATGAGCGATTTGTCGCATGACGACCGCCTGCTGCTGAACGAGGCCGTGTACCAGGTCGAGCAGGCGGTGCGCGAGGTCATGCAGCCGCTGAAGGTCAACGTGGCCAGCCTCGGCAACGTGGTGCCGCACCTGCACTGGCATATCATTCCGCGCTATGCGGACGATGCGCACTTCCCGGCGCCGGTGTGGGCGCACGCCGCACGCCAGACCGGCGACGAGGTCCTGGCGGCGCGCCGCGCACTGCTGCCGGACCTGGCCGCCGCGATCGCGAAGCACTTCAACGAATAAGAGGAGACCCATGCCCAACCCACTCGATATCGCCGTGCGCCAGAAATCGCGCGTGCTGGAAATCGCCTTCGACGACGGCAGCAGCTTTTCCATCCCTTTTGAGCTGATGCGGGTATACTCGCCCTCGGCCGAAGTGAAGGGCCACGGCCCAGGCCAGGAAGTTTTGCAACTCGGCAAGCGCGAGGTCGGCATCACCGGCGTGGAGCCGGTCGGCAACTACGCGATCAAGCCCCTGTTCGACGACGGCCACGGCAGCGGCATCTTCACCTGGGATTACCTGTACAAGCTGGGCAGCGAGCAGGCCTCGCTGTGGCAGCAATACCTGGACCGCCTGCATGCGGCCGGCTTCGCGGGCGACAGCGGGCGCGAGCCAGGCACCGAACTGCCGGGCGCGGCGCCGAAGTCGGGCTGCGGGCATCATCACTGACCTCTGCCTGAACCGGGCCCACAAAAACAAAGAGCACGTCTGTCGACGTGCTCTTTTGTTTTTGGCGCGCTCCCTGGGGAGCGCAGCAGTGGTGTCTCAGGCCTGTGGCTGAATGTTCGCAGCCTGCTTGCCCTTCGGGCCGGCAGTGATGTCGAAGCTCACGCGCTGGTTTTCCGCCAGCGACTTGAAGCCTTGGGTGTTGATGGCCGAGAAGTGTGCAAAGACGTCTTCGCCACCGCCGTCCGGGGTGATGAAGCCGAAACCTTTTGCATCGTTAAACCACTTTACAGTGCCAGTCGCCATGGTAATTCCCTCAATGAAGTTTATCTATGTTATTGCTTTGTCGGACGTCAGGAGGTAGTGGATCCAGCGGCGTGCTCAACATTGCAAAAATGATTATAGAGGCAATTTTTTAAAAGGGAAGGAACTTTTTTCAATCGTGCGCCTCCCTTTTTTTAGTGTGGGCCGCCGGTCTCCAGCAGCGGCCCATCAGCTATCAGAAACCTGGTAGAAACCCATCAGAAACTGAGCGGCATCCGTATCGTCAGCGACACGTCCGGGGTATCGCGCGTCACGCCGGCGCCCACCGCCACCGACAGCGAGCGCTTCTCGTTGAAGCGGTAGGAATAGCCGATCAGCAGGGTGCCGAGCTGGGTCCGCACCGAGCCCGGTACCGTGCGGCCGTTCTGCTTCATGCGCGCCACCGTGCTGTGGTCGTAGCCGAGGCTGAGCGAGGCCTTGTCGTTCAGCGCCAGGCCCATGCCGAAGTTGAAGCCGATGATCGCGCCCGGCGCCAGCTCGCCCAGCGGTTCGCGGATGCCGTTGCGCACCAGGCGCTGCACGTTGCTGCGCTTGAAGTTGTGCAGGTAGCTGAGGTTGCCGAAGAAGACCGCCGGGTCGGACGGGAACAGCCAGGTCAGGCTGCCCTGCAGCGAGTGGAAGCCCGAGCCGGTCGGCAGCGACAGCGGCAGGCCGGTGCCGGTCACGTTCTCGCCGATGCAGCGGGTCTGGCAGTCGGTGACGACTTCGAACGGGTCCTTGCCGGTGGTCGACTTGTAGCGCAGGCCGCCGATGTAATAGGCCTTGTCCGGGCCGCCGTTGTTCAGCTGGTAGCGGCTGGCGATTTCGACATCGCCCAGGGCCTTGCCGCTGGTGTCGAACACGCGCTCGACCGCGGTGCCGGTGAAGATCTCGCGGCTGACGGTGGCGTCCGAGCGGTACACGTAGGGCACCTTGACCTCGACTTCCATGCGGTTGTTCAGGCCGGTGCGGCCGGTGAGCGAGCCGGTGAAGGTGTTGCGCTTGACCTCGCGCACGTCCACCAGGCCGATCAGGAGGGCCGGGATCACGGTGTAGCCGACCAGGGCCACGCGGTTGCTCGACGAGTAGCCGAACTGCAGGGCGGGTTCGAGGATGTACTTGCCGCGCGGGGTCAGCACGCCCGGGGCTTCGAACAGCGGCGCCACTTCGGGCGGGCGCTGGTCCTTCTGGTTGTTCTGGATACGGCTGGCGGCGACTGCCTGGGCCGGCGGACGGGCGGTCGCCGGGGCCGGGCCGGGCACGACCGGCGCCGGGGTCGAGGGCGGCCGGCCGTTGTTCGGCGCGTTGCCGTTCTGCGCGGTGCGCGGGGCATTGTTCTGCGCCGGGGCCGGCTGGTTGTTCTGGGTGGTGTTCTGTCCTGCCTGCGCGCCGCCGTTCTGGCCACCGGTACCGCGCTGCTCGGACAGCAGCAGGTCGTCGACGCGCGGGGGCAGTTCCAGGTTCTCGGCCAGCACCGGGCGGGCGTCGTCGCGCCTTTCCTCGATGCGGTCGATCTTGGCGCGCTGCGCCTGCAGTTCGCGCATCAGGCGGTCGACCAGTTCGCGCTGGGCGGCCAGTTCTGCCTTCAGCGTGGCCAGTTCGGCAGCCTTGTCCGGTTCGGCGGCAGGCGTGCCCTGGGCCTGGGCGACAGGGGCCAGCAGCATTGCCGCGAGGCTCGCGGCGCCTAGGCGCGCGACGTGGGTGGGCATGCGTTTCTCCATCGGCAAATTAATAATATTGCAATGTTACAGGCTTCCTGCCGAGCGCACGATTGCATCCCGAATTGTTGAGTGAAAATTGAGGTCTTTGATGAGCGCCATGCTGTTGACCGTCGAGCTGATGGTCGTCTGGGCCATGATGGCCTGGTGGTCCAGGCTGTTCTGGACCAGGGTGGCGCCGCTGCCCAGGCCGATGTCGTTGGGCGCGAAGTTGCTGCCGCCGATCTGGATCAGGCGCGCCGTGCCGAGCGCGTCGCGCGCCTGCATCAGCTGTTCGGCGTTCATCGACGCCACATCGGGAATGGCGACGTTGGTGCGCGACAGGATCTCGCCGTTGACGGACACCACGCGCTCGATCCCGAGCGAGATGTTGAGGCCGCCCGGCATCTCGAAGCCGCCGCGGTTGGCGTCGAGCGTCTGTTCGTCGACCGGCGCCCATTCCTCGGCGGCGATCACGGCCACCTTCCCTTGGGCGAGCGCTGCACTGCAGGCTCCGGCCAGCAGCGTGGCCGCGAGGGCCCGGCATGCGAATTTCGGCCAGCTGATGAGCCAGTCCATGGCATTCCTCTCAAAAATCGCCGGGGCCGAACTTCGGCAGGCCCTGGCTGTATTGTTCCTGGTTGATGCCGGTGCCCAGTGGCGCGCGCGGCGCGGCGCGCCAGTCGTCGGCGCCGTTGAAGCCGGCCCTGGCAATCGTGTTCGGGTAGCGGTGCACCACGAACAGCAGCTTGTTGGCCCACAGCTCCATGAAGCGTTCGCGCGTCACCGAGCGGGCCCCGCTGGACGGATCGCCCAGCAGGATGCGCCCATCCTCGGCGCCCTTGATCACCACGAAGTGGTTGTAGCCGCGGTCGCTGATCAGGACGATCGCGGGCAGCTTCGCCTCGAGCAGCTTTTCGAGCGGCTGCTGGAAGCCGTCGCCGACGAAGCCGCGGGTGGCCAGGTAGCGCTTCATGTCGAGCATGGAAAAGCCCTGCTGGCGGATTTTGGCCTGGTCGCCGGTCAGGAACATCTTCTCGAAGACTTCCTTCTCGGTCACCGGGGTATCGTAGTGGTAGGTCAGCAGCGTGGCCAGGGCGGCCGAGCCGCAGCTGAAGTCGAACTGCTGGCGGGTGGTCTTGCGAAACTTGATCTCTTTGAGAGAGGTGACCGGCACCGTGGCGCGCTGGCCGACGGCCAGCTCGATGCTCGATGCCAGGCACCCGGGTGCCAGCAAGATGCCGCCCACGGCGGCACAGATGGCGACAGTCGTTTTCATAAAGCCTTCATGCCTATTGCAAGCGCAGGTTGATGACGGTGGCGTTCTGGATCAGCACGTTCGAACCGCTGTTCTGGATCACCATCGGCAGGCCTTGCGCGTTCGCGAACGAACCGCTGTCGATGACGTTGTTGCCGCTGACCGTATTCACCGCGGTGTTGTTGCCCACCGTACCGCCCAGCACCGCCTCAGTGTGCATGGTGTCGTCCTTGCCGGAAGTGCGTCCCAGGCGCTCGCTGGTGACGGCTTCGCCCCAGATGCCGGCTTCGCTGTGTGTTGCCGGGGCCACGTTCACTTCGGCCAGGAAGTCGAGCTTGATCGGCAGCTTCTCCTGGTCGGCGGCCTGGACCGCCAGCGGGAGCGCGACAAGCGCCGCCAGCACGAATCGGTTCACAGGTTTCATAAGCAATCTCCTTGAGTCGGAAAAACCGCCGCGCGGCGGATGCCGCGCGGCGGTTACTGCTGGTCTTACTGGCCGCTGCCCACGTTCATGTTCGACTGAACGTTGACGCTCTGCTGGATCAGCGAGGAGAAGCCGTTGTTCTGGCTGATCACCGAGACGCCGGCTGCCGACTGGGCGATGTTCGACATGGTGTTCGACATGTCGAAGGCGCCGGTGGTCACCGACTGGGTGCCGCCGTTGCCGCCGGTACCGTTGCCGCCGTTGCCGGCCATGGCTGCGCCGCCGGTGGTGGTGCCGCCCGCGCCGCCTTCGCCGCCGGTCGAGGTGCCGCCCATGCCGCCTTCGCCGCCGTTACCGCCGGTGCTGGCGCCCGAGGTGCCGCTGCCGCTGGTCGAATCGCCGTTGGTGGCGTCGCCGGCTGCTGCGCCGCTGCCGCTGGAGTTCGAGGCTGCGCCGCTGGCTGCGCCCGAACCGCCTGCGCCGCCTGCTGCGCCCGAGCCGCCTGCCGCGCCGGCGCCGCCGTCGCCGCCTGAGCCGCCTGCGCCGCCCATGCCGCCTTCACCGCCTGCGGCGCCTGCGCCGCCGGTCGAGGTGCCGGAAGCGCCTGCGCCGCCGGTCGAGGTGCCTGCTGCGCCCGCGCCGCCGGTCGAGGTGCCTGCTGCGCCTGCACCGCCTGCGCCGCCTTCACCGCCGGTGCCCGAAGCGCCGGCGCCGCCGGTGCCCGAACCAGCAGCACCGCCGGTGCCGCTCAGGGCTGCGCCGGCACCGCCGGTGCCGCCGGTTGCTGCGCCGCCGGCCGCGCCTGCGCCGCCGGTCGAGGTGCCCGAAGCGCCCGAGCCGCCCATGCCGCCTGCTGCGCCTGCGCCGGCTGCGCCGCCGGTCGAGTCGCCGCCGGTGTTCATGGTGTCGCCGTTGGTGCCGGCGCCCGAGGTCACCGAACCAGCGGTGCCGTTGGCAGCGCCGCTGGTGCCGCCTGCGCCGCCTTCGGTGCCAGGCATCACCGCGCCGCTCGAGGCGCCGTTGTCGCCTTGGCCAGCGCCGCCGGTGCCGGCGCCGCTCGATGCGTTCTGGGTCGAACCCGACGAGGAGCCGCCTGCGCCGCCCATGCCGCCTGCGCCGCCGGCTGCGCCTGCGCCGCCAGTGGCGCCCGAGCCGCCGCCGAAGCCGCCGTTGCCTGCGGTTGCGCCGCCGTTGTTGCCGCCGTTGCCGCCGTCGAGGGCGCCGGTTGCGCCGCCTGCGCCGCCGGTGGCGTCGCCGCCCAGGCCGCCGGTGCCTGCACCGCCCGAGGCGCCTGCGCCGCCCATGCCGCCGTTTGCGGACGAAGCGCCGCCCAGGCCGCCGGTGGCGCCCGAGCCGCCGCCGAAGCCGCCGGTTGCGGTCGAGCCGCCGCCGAAGCCGCCTGCGCCGCCAGCTGCGCCTGCACCGCCGGCGTTGCCGCCTGCGCCTGCACCGCCCATGCCGCCGGCTGCACCTGCGCCGCCCATGCCGCCCGCTGCGCCCGAGCCGCCCATGCCGCTCGATGCGTTGCCGGTGTTGCCGCCTGCGCCGCCTGCGCCGCCGGCTGCGTTGCCGACCGAGGCTGCGCCGCTCGAGGCTGCGCCGCTGATGCCCTGGCCGCCTGCGCCGGCCGAAGCGCCGTTGGCGCTACCGGCTGCACCGCCGGCTGCACCGGCAGCACCGTTTGCCTCGCCGCCGGTGGCCACGCCACCTGCTGCGCCCATGCCGGCTGCGCCGTTGGCGTTGCCGCTGCTGTTGGCGGCGTTGCCGATGTTGTTGATACGGTTGCCGCTGACTTCGCCGGTCAGGTTGCTGATCGAGTTGGCGCTCGAGGTGTTGTACGAGTTGCTCATGCTCGAGGTCGCGTTGCCGCCGTTGTTGGCGGCAGCTGCGCCGGCAGCCGAAGCGGAAGCGTCGCCCGAGCTGCGGTTCTGGCCCGAAGCGTCGCGCGAGTTGTTGGTGTTGGTGGTGTTCGTGTTGGTGCTGTTGTTCGAACGGTCGCTATTGTCCGACGCGTCGGTGTTGGTCGTGGTCGTGTTGGTGCGGCTGCTGTTGTCCGAGTTGTCGCTGTTGTTCGAACGGTCGCTGTTGTCCGAACGGTCGGTGTTGGTCGTGTTCGTGGTCGTGCGGGTGCTGTTGTCCGAGTTGTCGCTGTTATTCGAGCGATCGCTGTTGTCGGTATTGGTCGTGGTGTTGGTACGGGTGCTGTTGTTGGTGTTGTCGGTCGTGTTCGTGCTGTTGTTCGAACGGTCGATGCTGGTGGTTTGCGTGTTGTCACCACGGACGCGGTCAACGGTGGTGTTGCCGTCTTGTGCGTGGGCCAGACCAAATGCCGAAGCGATCGCGATCGCCAGAATAGTGCGCTTCATCTGTTACTCCCCTATGTGTGTCACTGAAAAGTTGAAATGCCCGGCGTTCCATGTCACCGGTCCATCTTCCTCATAGCAGTTTGCGTGCCAGCTCTTTAAGATCTTGCAAGTCTTTGATTAGTTTGGTGATTTTTATGCTGAGCAAACTTGTAGGACTAAGTTGATGAGGCAGTTCAATAACTCTGAAAAAAGCTGTCTCAAAACTGTGACAGTTGTAACAAGATTGTCACCAGACTGTATCACCCTGTAACAGCGCACACAGGCGTGCAGAAGCAGGCACATAGGCTGCGCTTGCTTCGAGAATGTAGGAAAAAAAGAAGGGGAAAAGTGCCCGGACGGGCGTGATCAGGGAGCGATCGAGTGCTTGGCCATCAGGCGGTACAGCGTCATGCGCGAGACACCGAGCTCGCGCGCGGCCTGGCTGATGTTGTTGCCGCACTTGGCCAGGCTGTTCCAGATGGCGGTGCGTTCCGCGCTGCCGCGCGAGTGGTCGAGGTCGTCACGCAGGATGATGGCGTCGTCCTGGGGCGCCAGCTCGAGGTCTTCCGGCATGATGAGACGGTGCTCGGCGAGCACCATGGCGCGCCGCATGCGGTTGATCAGCTCGCGGATATTGCCCGGCCAGTCGTGCTGGGCCATGGCGCGCAGGGCCTGTTTGCTGATGCCCTTGAGCTGCGGGCTCTTCTCATCGGCAAATTTGTTAAAAATGATCTCGGTGAGCAGGGGCAGGTCTTCCTTGCGCTCGCGCAGCGGCGGCACCCGGATCGGGAACACGCTGAGGCGGTAATACAGGTCTTCGCGGAAGCGTCCCGCGGCCACCGCCTTGGGCAGGTCGACGTGGGTGGCGGTGATCACGCGCGCGTCGACCGCCACCGTGCGGGTGCCTCCGACCCGGTAGATGGTGCGTTCCTGCAGGAAGCGCAGCAGGCTGGCCTGCAGGTCGAGCGGCAGGTCGCCGATCTCGTCCAGGAAGATGCTGCCGCCGGAAGCTGCTTCGATCAGGCCCGGCTTGTCCTTTGCCGCGCCGGTGAAGGCGCCGCGCTCGTAGCCGAACAGCTCGGAGTGGATCAGCGAGGGCGGAATCGCGGCGCAATTGATGGCGATGAAAGGCCCGCCGGCGCGCGGCGACTGCGCGTGGATCTCCTGCGCCGCCAGTTCCTTGCCGCTGCCGCTTTCTCCCGAGATCAGCACCGGCGCATCGACTGCGGCGATCTTGTCGATGTGGGCGCGCAGGCGCCGGATCGCCACCGAGTTGCCGTCGATGTGGCGCGCGCTTGACGCGCGCTGGTGCGGCGGCGTGGACCTGGCCAGCATGGCCATGCCGTGCGCGTGGCCGAGCGAATGGTGCAGGCGCACGGTGTCGACCGGACGGGTATGAAAATCGCACAGGTGGGTGGCGATGGCCTGGCGCAGCTGTGGACGGTGCAGCAGGTCAGGGCCGAACACGCCGATCCAGCGCATGTGATGGTGCTGCTGCAGGAAGCGTTCGGTGTCGTCGTGCTCGAGGCTGCCGTCGCCGTCGAGCAACAGCCCGAGCGCATAGTGCTGCTGTGCCAGCACCTTGCGCGCGGCCGCGATACTGTCGACCGTGCACACGTCCCAGCCCCGCAAGTCACCGCAGGCGGCGCGTACGCCGGCATTCCCCTCATTCGTGATGCATAAGAGTCGTTTGACCGACACATTAACCTCGTTCTTATTCGTTATTACTGGTAATGCAGGCGACGTTGTCGGCGGAATCCGGGAAGTCCTGTAAGGAAAACGCCGGGTGGTAAATGCCGGATTCGTCCGACAAAAGCCTTGACTGTCATTTAACCAGAAATAGCCACTTTTCGGCGCACAAATATTGCCGAGTTGGTAATCTGCATCGCGAAAATTCCTACGGGAATCAATGCTTTACAGTAATACCTCCGTTTCTTCTCTATGCGGTTGCGCTTGCCAGCAGGCTGACCAGGCGCTCGATCGGATAGGGTTTGGCGAGCACCCGCACGCCGGGAATCGCCGGTTGGCGTTCGGTATAGCCGGTGGCCAGCACCACCGGCAAGCCGGGGTCGCGCTGGCGCACGATGCCGGCCAGGTCGATGCCACTCACGCTGCCCGGCATGACGATGTCGGAGAACACCACGGCGGGACGGGCGCCGCCCTCGAGCAGGGCCACGGCCTGCTCGCCGTCATGCGCGACCAGCACCTCGAAGCCGGCGTCCCGCAGCGCCTGCGAGACCGCTTCGCGCACCAGCGGGTCGTCTTCGACGAACAGCACGGTGCCGCGGCCGCGCGGCAGCGGGGCTTCCGCTGGCGCAGGCGTCGGCGCTTGCGCCGGCTGTTGCGCGCGCGGCAGCCAGATGTCCACCCGCGTGCCCTTGCCGGGTTCGCTGTCGAGCAGCAGCAGGCCTTGCGACTGCAGGGCGAAGGCATAGGCCTGCGCCAGCCCCAGGCCGGTGCCCTGGCCCTGGCCCTTGGTGGTAAAGAAGGGATCGAGCGCACGCGCCAGCACCTCGGACGTCATGCCGCTGCCGGTGTCGCTGACGGTCACGCGCACGTAGTCGCCGGGCGCCAGCGCATCGAGGGCGGAACCCGGGGGCGGATGGGCGAGGGCGACATTGCGCGCCTCGATGCGCAGCACGCCGCCGTGCGGCATGGCGTCGCGCGCATTGACGGCCAGGTTCAGCAGCGCCAGGTCGAACTGCAGGGGCTCGACCTTGATCGGCCAGGCCGGCTCGTCGCAGTCGATCTGCAGCGCGATGTCGGCGCGCAGGGCGCCGCTCATCAGCTGGCGCGCGCTGCGCAGCTGCTGGCAGGCATCCACTGTTTCCTGGCGCGCTTCCTGGATCCGGCCGAAGGAGCCGAGCTGGCCGGTGAGGGCGGCGGCGCGCTGCACGGTCTTCTTGCAGGTCTGCAGGAGGCCGCCCACCTTGTCGTCCTTGTTCCTGAATTCGGCCAGCTGCAGCGCCGTGCTCAGGGTCTGCAGCAGGTTGTTGAACTCATGGGCGATGCCGCCGGTCAGGCGGCCCAGCGCCTCCAGCTTCTGCGACTTGAGCAGGGCGCCCTGCGCCCTTTCGGTGGCGGCGACGGCTTCGGCCACGCGCTGCTCGAGTTCCTGCTGCGCCTGGCGGATCTGCCGTCCGGCATCGAGCATGCGCCGCGCCACGCTGTCGATCTCGACGATGCCCTGGGGGCGGTAAGCCGGCTCCTTGCCCTGGCCAAGTTCGTCGGCGGCAAGGCCAAGATGTTCGATCGGCCCGATCGCGCGCCGCGCCAGCCAGCGCGCCGCCAGCACGCCGGCAGCGAGCAGGGCCGCCATCAGCCCGGCCAGCATGGCTGCGGCTTCCAGGGGCACGCGCCGGATGTCGCTCACCGGGATGCTGACCAACACCTTCCAGTCCGACATCGGCACCGTGCTGAAGAAGGCGCGCACGGCGATCCGGTCGAGCGTGCGGCTGTCGTACACGCCTTCGTGCGTCCGGGCCAGCAGTTCGCGGCTGTAGGCGCTCACCGGCTTGCCGATGAACTCCCGGGGCGTGCGCGAACGGGCCAGCACCACGCCCTTGCGGTCGACGATGGTGGCAATCCATTCGGTACGGAAATGCTGGCGCTCCACCAGCTTTTGCAGGCTTGCCACGCTGACGCCCAGCAGCAGGTGGTAGCGCACGGCGCCGTCCACCATCACCGGCACCTGCACGGTGTAGTCGTAGGTCTTGCCGATCGGCGCCATGAAGACATCGGACACATAGGTCGCTGCGGGGCCGCCACGCTGCATCAGTTCGCCGACGTTGGACGAGCGCCGCGTCGGCAGCGCCGCGCCGAATGGCTTGCGTGTGTTGATCAGCTGCTTCCCGTCCAGGTCGGCCAGCACGATCACGGTGTCCCATGCCGGCGCCATGCCGCGTGCATGCTCGTAGAACTCGCGCAGGTCGCCCCGGTGCAGGGAGGGGGCGACGGCCAGGGTGCGCAGGACCGCGGTACGCGCCTGCAGTTCGTTGTCCACCATCAGGGCAAAGGCGCGGGTGGCCTCGCTCACGCTCTGCACCTGCGATTTCTGCTCTTCCCGATAGACGTAGCTGACCGCCAGCGCGGCTGCGATGAAGGAGGGCACCAGGATGGCCAGGACCAGGATCAGGAGACGGCTGCGGATACGCATGGGATGGCTTGAAGCCGCAATCTATGCAATTTGACGATTATACAAGAGCTGTAATGTTGTCAGGAAAGCTAACGTACCGTGCTCGGCCCGCCAAACGGCGCCGGCGCGGCCAGCTTGTATAATGTTGGCAACCCTACACCGCAAGCACATATGACCAATACCACCCACTTCGGCTACAAGACCGTCGCCGAGGACCAGAAGGTCCAGGAAGTCGCCAAGGTCTTCCATTCGGTCGCATCGAAATACGACGTCATGAACGACCTGATGTCGGCCGGCCTGCACCGCGCCTGGAAGGTGTTCACGATCGCCCAGGCGGGCGTGCGTCCGGGCTTCAAGGTGCTCGACATCGCCGGCGGCACCGGCGACCTGGCCAAGGCCTTCGCCAAGCAGGCGGGCCGCACCGGCGAGGTCTGGCTCACCGACATCAACGAATCGATGCTGCGCGTGGGCCGGGATAGACTATTGAATAAGGGCCTGGTGACCCCAACTTTGCTGTGTGATGCAGAGAAGCTGCCCTTCCCGGACAATTATTTCGACCGGGTCAGCGTGGCCTTCGGCTTGCGCAACATGACGCACAAGGACCAGGCGCTGGCGGAAATGCGTCGCGTGCTCAAGCCGGGCGGCAAGCTGCTGGTGCTGGAATTCTCGAAAGTCATCGAGCCGCTGCAAAAGCCCTACGACCTGTATTCGTTCTCGGTGCTGCCGTGGCTGGGCCAGAAGATCGCGGGCGATGCCGAGAGCTATCGCTACCTGGCGGAATCGATCCGCATGCATCCGGACCAGGAAACCCTGAAGTCCATGATGCTCGACGCGGGACTGGAGCGGGTCCAGTACCACAACCTGACAGCGGGTGTGGCTGCATTGCACACCGGTATCAAACTGTAGGATGACAGAGGAAGCAAAGATGAAAAAATTCGTGGCAACCATGGTTCTGGCGCTTACCGCGGTCTCGATGATCGCCGAAGCCACTGCACGCCCGATGGGCGGCAAGCGCTCGATCGGCCGCCAGTCGCAGCCCGTCAAGCAGATGCAGGCCCCGGCGCCGGCGCCCACGCCGGGCATGCAGCCGCAGCGCGCACCTGCCGCGGCGCCGGCTGCCGCCGGCGCCGCCGGTGCGGCCGCTGCCCAGGCCAAGCGCCCGAGCATGTGGAAGGGCATCCTCGGCGGCGCCCTGCTGGGCCTCGGCCTGGGTGCGCTGCTGTCGCACTTCGGCATCGGCGGCGCCCTGGCGAGCGCGATCTCGGCGATCCTCATGATCGGCCTCCTGGTGCTGGCCGTGCTGTTCATCGTGCGCATGTTCCGACGCAAGGACACCCCGGCCAACCCGGCCTTCGGCGGCGGCTACACCAACCCGGTGCCGGCCGGCGCCTCACCGAATCCGGCTGCCGGTACGGTCGCGACCCCGGAAATCGGTTCCGGCCTGCGCCAGCCCGCGGGTTTCCAGAGCCAGAGCCAGTTCGGCGGCGTCTCGCTGGGCAAGCCTGATGCGGCAGCGCCAGCGGCGCACCAGCAGTGGGGCGTGCCGGCCGACTTCGACCAGGACGCCTTCCTGCGCCATGCGAAAGCGTCCTTCATCCGCATGCAGGCTGCGTGGGACCGTGGCGACACCAACGACCTGCGCGAGTTCACCTCGCCGGAAGTATTCGCCGAGCTGAAGATGCAGATCCAGGAACGCAACGGCGCCACCGACTTCACCGACGTGGTGACGATCGATGGCCAGCTGCTGGGCATCGAGACCACCGCTACCGACTACCTGGCCAGCGTGCAGTTCAACGGCATGATCCGTACCGCCCCGAATGCGCCGGCCGAGCCCTTCGTGGAAGTGTGGAACATGTCCAAGCCGCTGTCGGGCCAGGGCGGCTGGGTACTCGCCGGTATCCAGCAGGTTGCTTAATATTTTCCAGTTAAGTTCCGTGCTGCCGGGTTTGCGCCCGGCAAACTGGTAAGATCGAACCGCCCGCTAACACCGGGCGGTTTTTTTATAACGTGTGCTGCCAATGATCCCGAGTTCTTCCATGCTGGCGACGCCTGCCGTTGCCACGATCAACCACCTGCTGGCCCAGGAAGCCTGGGCGCGCGAATCGCTCCTGCGTCACGCCGGCAAGGAAGCCTGTATCGATACGGGCCACCTCCAGCTGCGCCTGCGCGTGGCGCGCGATGGCATGCTGGAACCCGGCACGGACGAAGGCCCGGCGAACGTGACCATCCGCGTCAAGCTGAGCGACCTGCCGCTGATCGCCCAGAACCGCGACCGTGCTTTTTCCTACGTGAAAATCGAAGGCGACGCCGAGTTCGCCAACACCATCTCTTCGCTGTCGAAAGGCCTGCGCTGGGATGCCGAGTACGACCTGGAGCGCATCGTCGGCCCGCTGGGCGCACGCGGCCTGGTGCAGGGCGCGCGTGGCGCTGCCACCGGCGTACTGGGCGCCGGCCGCCGGCTGGCCGAGAACGTGGCCGAATTCCTGCTGGAAGAGCGGCCGGTTCTGGTGCGTCCGACGGCCGTCGACGAATTCGCCGCCGACGTGGTGCGCCTGCGCGACGACGTCGAGCGTACCGCCAAGCGCATTGCAAAACTGGAGCAGCGCCTGGCGCAGAATGCCGCTCCGACGAAGAGCGTGATATTGAGTCCGGATAACTGATGATATTGAAATTCCTGCGCCTGCTGAAAATCCTCGCTGTCGCGACCAAGTACGGTCTCGACGAAATCGCGGTCACGAGCCTGCATGCTCCGCGCACCGCGCGTGTCATGAGCACCCTGTTCTTCTGGCGCCGCATCACGTCGCCGCGCGCCATCCGTCTGCGCCAGGCGCTCGAAGAGCTGGGGCCGATCTTCATCAAGTTCGGCCAGGTGCTGTCGACCCGGCGCGACCTGATGCCGCAGGATATTGCCGACGAGCTGTCGCTGCTGCAGGACCGCGTGCCGCCCTTCGATTCCGACCTGGCGATCGCCCAGATCACCGAAGCGCTCGGCGCCCACCCCGATCAACTGTTCGGCAGCTTCGACCGCGTGCCGGTGGCCTCGGCATCGATTGCCCAGGTGCACTTCGCGACCCTGAAGAACGGCGCCGAGGTGGCAGTGAAAGTGCTGCGCCCCGGCATGCGCAAGACCATCGACGAAGACCTGGCCCTGATGGACATGGCCGCCGGCCTGATCGAGAAAGTCTGGGCCGAAAGCCGCCGCCTGAAACCGCGCGAAGTCGTCGCCGAGTTCGACAAGTACCTGCATGACGAGCTCGACCTGATGCGCGAGGCCGCCAACGCCAGCCAGCTGCGCCGCAACTTCTCCGATTCGAACCTGCTGATGGTGCCGGAGATGCACTGGGACTACTGCTCGAGCAGCGTGATCGTGATGGAGCGCATGCGCGGCATCCCGGTGTCGCAGATCGACCGCCTGGCGGCCGAGGGCGTGGACCTCAAGAAGCTGTCGAGCGATGGCGTGGAGATCTTCTTCACCCAGGTGTTTCGTGACGGCTTCTTCCACGCCGACATGCACCCAGGGAACATCCTGGTATCGGTCGAGAAGGAAACCTTCGGCCGCTACATCGCCCTCGACTTCGGCATCGTCGGCACCCTGAACGATTTCGACAAGGATTACCTGTCGCAGAACTTCCTGGCCTTCTTCCGCCGCGACTACAAGCGCGTGGCCGAGGCCCACATCGAATCGGGCTGGGCGCCGCGCGATACCCGCGTCGACGAACTCGAATCGGCGGTACGCGCCTGCTGCGAGCCGATCTTCGACCGTCCGCTGAAAGACATTTCCTTCGGCCAGATCCTGCTGCGCCTGTTCCAGACCTCGCGCCGCTTCAACGTCGAGGTGCAGCCGCAGCTGGTGCTGCTGCAGAAGACCCTGCTCAACATCGAAGGCCTGGGGCGCCAGCTCGACCCCGAGCTCGACCTGTGGAAGACCGCCAGGCCGCACCTCGAACGCTGGATGTCCGAACAGATGGGGTGGCAGGGACTCGTGGAGCGCCTGCGCGCCGAGGCGCCGCGCTACGCCCACATCTTCCCGCAGCTGCCGCGCCTGGTGCACCAGACCCTCGAGCGCCACGCCCACTCGGGCATGGCGACGCAGCACGGGCACCCGGTCGGGAATGCCGACCTGATGGCGGCCCTGCTGGTCGAGCAGCGCCGCACCAACCGCCTGCTGGCCTTCCTGGGCGCCGTGGTGGTGGTGGTGGGCAGCCTGGTGGCCGGCTACGTCGTGCTGCATGGCGGCGGCTGACCCGCCGAGCTTTGCCAGCCGCGATCCGCTCAGCCCGCGGTTCTGGGACGAGCGTTTCGCCAAATCCTTCACGCCCTGGGACCGCGGCGGCGTGCCGCAAGCCTTGCGCGACTTCGTGGCGCGCAGCCCGGCGCCGCTGCCCACCCTGATTCCGGGCTGCGGCAGTGCCTACGAACTGGTGTTCCTGCGCCAGGCCGGCTGGGATGCCACCGCGATCGATTTCGCACCGGAAGCCGTGGCGCGCGCCAGGGCGCTGGCGGGGCAGTGCGGCGATCGCGTCGTGGAAGCGGATTTCTTTGCCTGGCAGCCGCCGCAAGCGCTCGGGTTCATCTACGAATGCGCCTTCCTGTGCGCCTTGCCGCCCGCCATGCGGCCGCAAGTAGCGGCGCGCTGGGCCAAGCTGCTGCCGCCGGGCGGGCAGCTGGGCGGCTTCTTCTTTTTTGACCGAACGGTAAAAGGTCCGCCCTTCGGCATCGACAGGGCAGGGCTGGAGGCGCTGCTGGCGCCTTGCTTCGACCTGGTCGAGGAGGCGGCAGTGGCCGACTCGATTCCCGTGTTTGCCGGCAAGGAGCGCTGGATGCTCTGGCAGCGCCGCTAAAAGAAAAGCCCGCATGAGCGGGCTTCCAAGTGCAGCGTTCTTTTACGGACCAGCGGCGGTGCAGCACCGCGCAAAATCTTCTGTTTCTTCTTAACTGTGGGCAGCAGAGCTTGCCTGCTGCCATCATGTTCTTAAGAAAGATGCTATTTAATCACCCGCCGCTGTTCTTGCGCAAACGAAACAGCGTGTGACGATGACGAAAAACAACACCTCGGGCGCCGTCCGGAAGCGTCCCGGCCCGCCTGCTGCGGCCAAAACAGGCAAGGCCTCCCGTAAAAGCTTTATAATTCAGGGTTTTGAAGATTTTTGCGGAGTACCAGATGCCGATCTACGCCTACCGCTGCGATGAATGCGGATTTACCAAAGATGTACTGCAAAAAATTTCTGACCCAGTGCTGACGGTCTGTCCGTCGTGCAGCAAGGAAGCCTTCAAAAAACAGGTGACCGCTGCCGGCTTCCAGCTCAAGGGCACGGGTTGGTATGTGACCGACTTCCGCGGCGGCACCCCGCCGGCGACCGGTACTGCCGCGGGCGCTTCCGCAACTGCAGCCCCAGCCGCTGCATCCGGCAGTGCAGGCACGGCGGCCACCCCGGCGCCGGCGCCTGCTGCCGGCGGCGGCGACAAGAGCAGTACCTGAGCAGTCAGCAAATGGCTGCGGCCGGCCACGGCCGCAGCCCGAACAAGAACAAGAGAATTCGATGCGCAAATATTTCCTGACCGGCCTGCTGGTGCTGGTGCCCCTCGTGATCACGGCCTGGGTCTTGAGTGCCATCATCAGCACCCTGGACCAGTCGCTGCTGTTCGTGCCGGAAGCCTGGCAACCGCGCAGACTGTTCGGCATGGACATGCCCGGCTTCGGCGCGGTCCTGACGCTCGCCATCGTCTTCCTTACCGGCCTGCTGACCAATAACCTGGTCGGCCGCTACATCGTACGCGTGGGCGACCGCATCATGAAGCGGATTCCGGTGGTCAGCTCGCTGTACGGCAGCGTCAAGCAGGTGTCGGACACGCTGTTCTCGTCCTCGGGCAATGCGTTCCGCACGCCGGTGCTGATCCCGTACCCGCACGCGGATTCCTATACCATCGCATTCCTGACCGGCGTGCCGGGCGGCGACGTGAAGAACCACCTGGTGGGCGACTACGTGAGCGTGTACGTGCCGACCACCCCGAACCCGACCTCGGGCTTCTTCCTGATGATGGAACGCAGCAAGGTCGTGGAGCTGAACATGTCCGTGGACGCGGCCCTGAAGCACATCGTCTCGATGGGCGTCGTCGCTCCGGAATAAAGAACAAAGAACGCAGCAAGCAAAGAACAGAGGGCCGCCGCATGCGGGGGCGCCTTTCACGAATCAACCAACCTGGAACGAAAACCATGACCTCCATGCGTACTCACTACTGCGGCCTCGTCACCGAGGAACTGCTGGGCCAAACCGTCAGCCTGTGCGGCTGGGTGCACCGTCGCCGCGACCACGGCGGCGTGATCTTCATCGACCTGCGCGACCGCGAAGGCCTGGTGCAGGTGGTCTGCCACCCGGATAACGCCGAGGTGTTCAAGGCTGCGGAACACGTGCGCAACGAGTACTGCCTGCGCATCACCGGCACCGTCGTGAACCGCCTGGAAGGCACTGCCAACGCCAACCTGAAGTCGGGCAAGATCGAGATCAACACCACCAAGCTGGAAGTGCTGAACGCCTCGGTGCCGGTGCCGTTCCAGCTGGACGACGACAACCTGTCGGAAACCACCCGCCTGACCCACCGCGTGCTCGACCTGCGCCGCAACCAGATGCAGCACAACCTGCGCCTGCGCTACAAGGTCTCGATGGAAGTGCGCAAGTACCTCGACAACCTGGGCTTCATCGACATCGAAACCCCGATGCTGACCAAGTCGACCCCGGAAGGCGCGCGCGACTACCTGGTGCCTTCGCGCGTCAACCCGGGCAACTTCTTCGCGCTGCCGCAGTCGCCGCAGCTGTTCAAGCAGCTGCTGATGGTCGCGAACTTCGACCGCTACTACCAGATCACCAAGTGCTTCCGCGATGAAGACCTGCGCGCCGACCGCCAGCCGGAATTCACCCAGATCGACTGCGAAACCTCGTTCCTGACCGAGCAGGAAATCCGTGACCTGTTCGAAGACATGATGCGCGTCGTGTTCAAGAACGCGGCCGGCATCGACCTGCCGAACCCGTTCCCGGTGATGGACTTCGCCACCGCCATGGGCTCCTACGGTTCGGACAAGCCGGACATGCGCGTCAAGCTGCAGTTCACCGAACTGACCGAGCTGATGAAGTCGGTCGAGTTCAAGGTGTTCAACAGCGCCGCCAACATGGCCGGCGGTCGCGTGGTCGGCATGCGCGTGCCGCAGGGCGCTTCGATGCCGCGTTCGGAAATCGACGCGTACACCCAGTTCGTCGCCATCTACGGCGCCAAGGGCCTGGCCTACATCAAGGTCAACGAGAAGGCCAAGGGCCGTGACGGCCTGCAGTCGCCGATCGTCAAGAACATCTCGGACGAGATCCTGGCGCAGGTGCTGGAACTGACCGGCGCCCAGGACGGCGACCTGATCTTCTTCGGTGCAGATAAAGCCAAGGTCGTCAACGACGCCATCGGCGCGCTGCGCGTGAAGATCGGCCACTCGGAATTCGGCAAGAAGGCCGGCCTGTTCGACGACGTCTGGGCCCCGCTGTGGGTCATCGACTTCCCGATGTTCGAGTACGACGAAGACGGCGACCGCTGGAACGCCACCCACCACCCGTTCACCGCACCGAAGGACGGCCACGAAGACATGCTGGAAACCAATCCGGGCGCCTGCGTCGCCAAGGCCTACGACATGGTCCTGAACGGCTGGGAACTGGGTGGTGGCTCGATCCGTATCCACCGCGAAGAAGTGCAGAGCAAGGTGTTCCGCGCCCTGAAGATCGACGCCGAAGAAGCCCAGCTGAAGTTCGGCTTCCTGCTCGACGCCCTGCAGTACGGCGCGCCGCCGCACGGTGGCCTGGCCTTCGGCCTGGACCGCCTCATCACCCTGATGACCGGCTCCGAGTCGATCCGCGACGTGATCGCTTTCCCGAAGACCCAGCGCGCACAGGATCTCCTGACCAACGCGCCGTCGGAAGTCGACGAGAAGCAGCTCAAGGAACTGCACATCCGCCTGCGTAACGAGCCCAAGGTTGCTTAAACGACGGGTCGGCTCGTAATTCGGGCCACTGGCCCGAATTACCCACGCGTCCAACCAACGCGGGCTTGACCGATCATCGGTTCTGCCCGCGTTTGTTTTATCTGCCCATGCCCCACAAAATCCCCGAATCGGTCCTGGTCGTCATTCACACCTCCGCCATGGAGGTGCTGCTGATCGAACGCGCCGACCGCCCGGGTTTCTGGCAATCCGTCACCGGCTCGCTCGACACCCACGACGAACCGCTGATCCAGACCGCCACCCGCGAACTGTTCGAGGAAACCGGCATCGTGGCCGACGGCGACCGGATCCGCCTGCGCGACTGGGGTCTGGCCAACGTCTACGAGATCTACCCCGTCTGGCGCCATCGCTACGCCCCCGGCGTCACCCACAATACCGAGCACGTGTTCTCGGTCTGCGTGCCGCGCGACATCCCTGTGGTCCTGAGCCCGCGCGAGCACACGCAATACGCCTGGCTGCCTTATCTCGAGGCTGCCGACCGCTGTTTTTCCTCATCGAACGCCGAAGCCATACTGCAGTTGCCGCGCCACATCCTTGCTGCAAAGTAAATCTTCGCGAAATACCCCCCACACATGGGGCTTTTGATAATTCCTGTTGGAAAATAAACTGTCGTGATACCACAACAGGCACCAAATTTTTTTTTGTGCACGGTTATTCACTTCCTTGACAAATTTTTATTCGTTTGTGTGCATTTGATGTCAAGTTGCTTTCATAAACCGTTGTTTTTGCAGATATTGCTGAGTTAGGCGAGATGATTTTGGTAATTAGTTTACCGAAGGAAATTAGTCTTTTTCCCATCTGCACGATAGATTCGTCGTTTGACAGACGTCAATCTCTAGCATATCGTCGCTGAGGTCGCTTGTAACAATTTTCGCGACGCAACTCTAACTAGATAGATCTACAGGGAGAAAACATGGACCTCGAACTGAAGAACGACGATAAGGTAAAAGAGATCAGCATCGGCAACGGCTGCATCCAGATCGACCTGTTGTCTGGCCTGAGGTTGTCCGGACCTCTGCTGTCGAACGACGAAGTGGCCCGAACGTCCGCGCGCCCGCGCCGGATGATGGTGAGCGGTCACGAGGCTATTTCTAGCCAGATGGCATTTGTCTGAACACAGCGGGCTGGCCCCGCGACCAGATCACCCGGCAGCGCACAATTGGGTCTCGTTCCACGAGGACATCCGCCCGATGCGGTTAGAATGTTCCCATGAAAATTCGTGTGGCTACCTACAACATTCACAAGGGCGTCTCGTCATTGCGTAGTACGCCCCGGGTGATCGCCCTCAAGAAAGCAATCGCGGAATTCAACGCCGATGTCGTCTTCCTCCAGGAGGTACAAGGACGGCACGACCGCTTCCAGGCACGCTACGGCAAGGAAGACCTTGCGCACCGGCACTGGCCCGAGACGGCGCAATACGATTACTTCAAGAACGAGAAGCACCACAGCGCCTACGGCATGAACGCCGTGTACGACCACGGCCACCATGGCAATGCGCTGCTGAGCGCTTTCCCGATCGAGAATTCGCACAACCACGACATCTCCGACCACGCCTACGAACAGCGCGGCATCCTGCACTGCGTGCTGAACACGCAGGCGGGCAAGGTCCACTGTTACGTGGTGCACCTGGGCCTGTTCGAAGGCAGCCGCGGCCGCCAGACGGACGCCCTGATCGAGCACGTCAACGGGTCCTCGCATGGCGAGCCGGTGATCATTGCCGGCGATTTCAACGACTGGCGCAACAACCTCAGCGACCGCCTGCGCAATGCGCTCGGCGTGAAGGAGGTGTTCGACGAGCTGGGGCCGAAGTCGCCGCTGGGCGACATGGTGCGCAACTGGGCCGGCCGCCAGCCGCCGCCGCGCCGCCAGCCGCGGCTGGCCCCGGCGCGCACCTTTCCGGCCATGCTGCCCTGGTTCCGCCTCGACCGCATCTACGTGCGCGGCTTCAAGGTGGACAACGCCCAGGTGATGCATGGCCCGCTGTGGGCCAAGCTGTCCGACCATGCGCCGATCGTGGCGGAACTGCAGCTCTCGTAGGCCATGCGCCACGTCAGCTTCGTAGACAACAACGACGTCACCCTCCTGGAAAGCGGCACCGCCTACTTCCCGGCGCTGATCGCGGCGCTCGATGCGGCGCAGTACGAGGTCTTCTTCGAGACCTATATCTTCGGCGAGGACGACACCGCGCGGACCGTGCGCGACGCCCTGATCCGCGCCGCCGGGCGGGGCGTCAAGATGCGCGTGCTGGTCGACTGGATCGGCACCGAACACCTGCCCGCCAAGCGCCTCGGTGCGGCCTTCGCGGAAGCGGGCATCCAGTACCGCATCTTCAATCCCTGGTGCCGGCGCGGCATCGCGCGCTCGCACCGCAAGATCGCCGTGGTCGACCGCGAAGTCGCCTTCGTGGGCGGCATCAACGTCAATGACGACTGGCAGTGCGACCACGCCGACCGCCACCGCCTGCCGGCCCCGCGCTGGGATTTCACGGTGCGGGTAGCGGGGCCGCTAGTGGCCCAGATCCACGACGAGGCCCAGGGGCAGTGGCTGCGCGCGGGGCGCCTCAAGATCCGCCAGCGCATCGAGCTGTTCAAGGAAATGCGCAGGGATCCGCCGCAGTCCTGCGAATATCCGGCGCGCGCCGCCTTCGTGGTGCGCGACAACCTGCGCAACCGCTCCACGATCCAGCGCGCCTACCTGCAGGCCCTGGGCCGCGCGAAACACAGCGTGCTGCTGGCCACGCCGTATTTTGCACCGGGACGCAAGTTCCGCAAGGCGCTGGCCCATGCGGCGCGGCGCGGCGTCCAGGTGACGCTCTTGATCGGGGTCGGGGAGTTCAAGATCCAGGACATGGTGGCGCACTCCTTCTATCCGAAGCTGCTGGCCGACGGCATCCGGGTGGTCGAGTACCGCAAGACCCAGCTGCATGCCAAGGTCGCGGTGGTCGACGACGACTGGGCCACGGTCGGCTCGAGCAATTGCGACGGCCTGTCGCTGTTCCTGAACCAGGAAGCCAACGTGGTAGTGCTGGACGAGCGCTTCGCCGCCACCATGCGCGAGCACATCGAGCGCGGCATCGCGGACGGCGTGCCGATCCGTGCCGAGGAATTCGGCCACATCGGCTGGATCCGGCGTGCCAGCTATGGTCTGGCCTATATGGCGTATAAACTGGTCATGCGGATCTTCGCGATCGGCTATGCATGAATGGAAGCAAAAGGAACACCATGGAAAACGACAACGTACGCATCGACAAATGGCTGTGGGCCGCGCGCTTTTTTAAAACGCGTTCGATGGCGGCCGACGCGGTCGACCGTGGCCGCGTGCGTATCGGCGGCGAACCGGTCAAGCCGGCGCGCAACGTCAAGGTCAACGACAAGATCTTCATCGACAACGGCTCCGACCGCTGGGAAGTGATCGTGGCCGCCATCTCGGGCACGCGCGGCCCGGCGCCGGTCGCGCGCACGCTCTATTTCGAGACCGACGAGAGCATCGCCAAGCGCGAGAACGACAAGACGGCGCGCCGCCTGTTCCCCGAACCGAGCGCCGACATCAAAGGCCGACCGACCAAGCGCGACCGCCGCGCCATGACGCGCATCGGGGACGAATAAAGAAGCGTGCGCGGCAGATCTTGGCCTTCTTTGCAGTAGGGAATGTAGAATGCGATTTCCCGGCCGCAAGGATCGCTGAGGCGTAAAGACGCGCGAAGCGGCTTGGCGGTCTCCGCCAACCTCTTCGTGTCCTTTCCATGCAGACTGCTGTTCCTCTCGTCACCAATGATGCCGTCGTGCTCGGCATCCTCGCATCGATCCTCGGTTTCGTCTTCTGGTCCTCCTCCCGGACCGATGGCTTCTGGAAGAAGTTCTATACCTATGTGCCGGCCCTGCTGCTGTGCTACCTGGTCCCGGCCATCCTGAATACCTTCGGCATCATCGACGGAAGCCTGTCCAGGCTGTATCCGGTGGCGCGCGACTACCTGTTGCCCAGCGCGCTGGTGCTGCTGTGTATCGCGATCGACTTCGGCGCCATCGTGCGGCTCGGTCCAAAGGCGATCATCATGTTCCTGACCGGCACCGTCGGCATCATGCTGGGCGCGATCGTGTCCTTCGAAGTCATGCGGGTGATCCATCCGGAGACGGTGGCAGGCGAGACCTGGCGCGGCATGACCACCATCACCGGCGCCTGGATCGGCGGCGGCGCCAACCAGGCCGCGATGAAGGAAGTGTTCGAGGTCGATGCCACCCTGTTCGGCCAGTTCGTCGCCGTCGATGTGCTGGTGGCGAACGTCTGGATGGCGGTGCTGCTGTTCCTGGCCGGCCGTGCCCAGGCCTTCGATCGCTGGACCGGGGCCGACCTCTCCGCCATCAATGCCCTCAAGACGCGCATCGAGACCTACCAGGCCGAGCATGCGCGCATGCCGACCCTGACCGACGTGATGGTGATCCTGGCCGTGGGCCTGGGCGTCACCGGCCTGTCGCATGCATTGACCGGCCCCACCGTGGGCTGGATCGCCAGCCTGCCGCAAGAATGGCGCCTGCAGGACTACAGCCTGACTTCGTCCTTCTTCTGGATCGTGGTGTTCGCCACCACCTTCGGCATGCTGCTCAGCTTCACGAAGGCGCGCAGCCTGGAAGGCGCCGGCGCCTCGACCCTCGGTTCGGCCATGCTGTACTTCCTGGTGGCGACCATCGGCATGCAGATGGACCTGAACGCGCTGCTCGACCGCCCATGGCTGTTCGTGCTGGGCCTGATCTGGATCTGCGTGCACGGTGGCCTGTTGCTGCTCGTGGCCAAGCTGATCCGCGCGCCGCTGTTCTTCATGGCGGTCGGTTCGCAGGCCAACGTCGGCGGCGCCGCCTCCGCGCCGGTGGTGGCTTCGGCCTTCCACCCGGCGCTGGCGCCGGTCGGCGTGCTGCTGGCGGTGCTTGGCTATGCGCTGGGGACCTACTGCGCCTATATCACCGGGCTGGTGCTGCGCAGCCTGGCGACCTGAGGCTGCAAGGAGCGGGCGCAGGGCGCCCGCTCGAAATGTCCGGAACGCGCCCGCGGCATACGCCACAAGCACGAAAAATGCTGTACCTTTACATCTGCGACAAGCTTGTCCTCGCCAGCTCTGGCGAGGAACGCTCTGCAAGCGGCTTCACCTCGCTTGCCGTTGTCCTGCATCAATAGAATCTCGCCTCTAAGTTCCCGTTTGACATTTCATCTCTGGTAGATAATAGTACGAGCGTTCGGATTTTTTCGATTCAGGGGCAGCTATCACTACTTCAGCCAAATTCATGCGCAAGGGCGAACTCACGCGGGCAGCGATCCTGGACGTGGCGCTCGAGCTGTCGAGCCGCGACGGCCTGGAAGGCCTGACCATCGGCGTGCTGGCCGACCGGATGAACATGAGCAAATCCGGCGTGTTCGCCCATTTCGGCTCGCGCGAAGACCTGCAGCTGGAGGTCGTCAAGCTCTACCACCACCGCTTCGAGCAGGAAGTGTTCTTCCCGAGCGTGCGCGAGCCGCGCGGCCTGCCGCGCCTGCAGTCGATGTTCGACCGCTGGCTGGCGCGCGTGTCGGTCGAGATCGCATCCGGCTGCATCTACATCAGCGGCGCGGTCGAATACGACGACCGCCCGGGGCCAATCCGCGAGGAGCTGGTCAAGATGGTGCAGGACTGGCAGGACGCGCTGCGCCGCGCCGCGCGCCAGGCGATCGAGGTCGGCCACCTGCGTTCCGATGCCGATGCCGAGCAGCTCGTGTATGAAATGTATGGGCTGATCCTGGCCCTGCACCACGACGCCCGCTTCTTGCGCAATGCAGGCGCGGTCGAGCGCGCCCGCCGCGGTTTCGAGCGGCTGGTCGAGAACTACCGCAATCCAGATTCACCGGCGCAGTAAGCACTACGCCAACCGTCAAATAACACATCACCTTCGTTCAGGAGAAAACCATGGGTCAGTACGTCGCGCCAATCCGGGATATGCAGTTCGTTCTGCACGAATTCCTCAATGTCAGCGAAGAGTTCAAGAACCTGCCTGCCTACCAGGAAATCGACGCCGACATCATCAACCAGGTGCTCGAAGAAGGTGCGAAATTCACGCAGGAAGTGCTGTTCCCGCTGAACCACTCGGGCGACCGCGAAGGCTGCCATTTCGACGCCGCCACCAAGGCCGTGACCACCCCGAAGGGCTTCAAGGAAGCGTATAAACAGTACGTCGAAGGCGGCTGGGCCGCGCTGGCGTGCGATCCGGAATACGGCGGCCAGGGCCTGCCGGTCTCGCTGAACAACTCCTTCTACGAGATGCTGAACTCGTCGAACCAGGCATGGACCATGTACCCGGGCCTGTCGCACGGCGCCTACGAGTGCCTGAAGGAGCACGGTACCGACGAGCAGAAGAAGCTGTTCCTGCCGAAGCTGGTCTCCGGCGAGTGGACCGGCACCATGTGCTTGACCGAAGCGCATTGCGGCACCGACCTGGGCCTGCTGCGCACCAAGGCCGAACCGCAGGCCGACGGCACCTACAGCATCACCGGTTCCAAGATCTTCATCTCGGCCGGCGAACACGACATGGCCGAGAACATCGTCCACCTGGTGCTGGCGCGCCTGCCGGATGCACCCGAAGGCTCGAAGGGCATCTCGCTGTTCCTGGTGCCGAAGTTCAAGGTGAATGCCGACGGCTCGGTCGGTGAGCGCAACGGCATCGCCTGCGGCGCCATCGAAGAGAAGATGGGCATCCACGGCAACGCCACCTGCCAGATGAACCTGGACGGCGCGATCGGCACCCTGATCGGCCAGCCGCACAAGGGCCTGCAGGCGATGTTCGTGTTCATGAACGCGGCCCGCCTGGGCGTCGGCATGCAGTCGCTGGGCCTGACCGAAGTCGCGTACCAGAACGCGCTGGTCTACGCCAAGGAACGCATCCAGATGCGTTCGCTGTCGGGCCCGAAGGCGCCGGACAAGCCGGCCGACCCGATCATCGTGCACCCGGACGTGCGCCGCATGCTGCTCACCGCCAAGGCCTTCGCCGAAGGCGCGCGCGCCCTGACCTCGTACATCGCGCTGCAGATCGACCGCGAACTGAACCACCCGGACGAGGAAGTGCGCAAGGAAGCCGCCGGCGAAGTCGCGCTGCTGACCCCGATCGTGAAGGCCTTCATCACCGACAACGGCTGGATCGCGACCTCGGAAGCGATGCAGGTGTACGGCGGCCACGGCTACATCAGCGAGTGGGGCATGGAGCAGTACGTGCGCGACGCCCGCATCAACATGATCTACGAAGGCACCAACACCGTGCAGTCGCTGGACCTGCTGGGCCGTAAGATCCTGATGGACAACGGCGCCAAGCTGCGCGCCTTCGGCGAGAAGATCAAGGCTTTCGTCGAAGAGAACGGCCTGGACGAGTCGATGTCCGAGTTCGTGACCCCGCTGGGCGAGCTCGGTGAGAAGGTCACCAAGCTGACCATGGAAATCGGCATGAAGGCCTTCCAGAACCAGGACGAAGTCGGCGCCGCCGCCGTGCCTTACCTGCGCGTCGTGGGCCACCTGGTGTTCAGCTACTTCTTCGCCCAGATGGCGAAGATCGCGCTGGCCAAGCAGGACTCGGACGACAAGTTCTATGCGGCCAAGCTGCACACCGCGCGCTTCTACTTCGCCCGCCTGTATCCGGAAACCGCGATGCTGATCCGCCAGGCACGTTCGGGTGCATCGAACCTGCTGGCCATGGACGCAGACCTGTTCTAACACCTCATCACGCAAGACCGTCGTACCGGCGAAGGCCGGTACCCAATTTTGCTTGCAGTGCGACAGCACATGCAGAACTTGGGTCCCGGCCTTCGCCGGGACGACGCTAACTCTTAGGAATACTTACATGTCCAATTTCATCGTGAAGAAAGTCGCCGTGCTCGGCGCCGGCGTGATGGGCGCGCAGATCGCTGCGCACTGCGTGAACGCGAAAGTGCCGGTCGTGCTGTTCGACCTGCCCGCCAAGCCGGAGCAAAGCTCCGGCGGCAACGCCAATAAAAATTCCATCGTCCTGAAGGCCATCGAAGGCCTGAAGAAGCTGTCGCCGGCCCCGCTGGGCAACAAGGATGACGCGGCCCTGATCGAAGTGGCCAACTACGAGGACAACCTCGACGTGTTGGCGGGCTGCGACCTGATCATCGAAGCCATCGCCGAGCGCATGGACTGGAAGCACGACCTGTACAAGAAGGTCGCTCCGCACATCGGCGCCAACGCCATCTTCGCCTCCAACACCTCGGGCCTGTCGATCAACAAGCTGGCCGAAGGTTTCGACGACGAACTGAAGGCGTGCTTCTGCGGCGTGCACTTCTTCAACCCGCCGCGCTACATGCACCTGGTGGAACTGATCCCGACCGCGGGCACCCGCCCGGAAATCCTGGACCAGCTGGAAACCTTCCTGACCTCGACCCTGGGCAAGGGCGTGGTGCGTGCAAAAGACACCCCAAACTTCATCGCCAACCGCGTCGGCATCTTCGGCATGCTGGCCACCATCCACGAAGCCGAGAAGTTCGGCCTGAGCGTGGACGTGGTCGACGACCTGACCGGCGCCAAGCTGGGCCGCGCGAAATCCGGCACCTTCCGCACCGCCGACGTCGTGGGCCTGGACACCATGGGCCACGTGATCAAGACCATGCAGGACACCCTGCAGGATGATCCGTTCTTCAGCCTGTACAAGACCCCGGACGTGCTGGCCAAGCTGATCGAGAAGGGCGCCCTGGGCCAGAAAACCGGCGGCGGCTTCTACAAGAAGGTCGGCAAGGAGATCCAGCGCCTCGACTTCGCCACCGGCGAATACGTGCCGAGCGGCGCCAAGGCCGCCGACATCGTCGGCCGCATCCTGAAAGAGAAAGACCCGGTCAAGAAGTTCAAGGCCATGCGCGAATCGACCAACCCGCAGGCGCAGTTCCTGTGGGCGATCTTCCGCGACGCCTTCCACTACATCGCGTTCCATCTGGATACGATTGCCGACAACGCGCGCGACGTCGACTTCGCGATGCGCTGGGGCTTCGGCTGGAGCGTCGGTCCGTTCGAGACCTGGCAGGCCGCCGGTTGGACCCAGATCGCCCAGTGGGTGAAGGAAGACATCGATAGCGGCAAGGCGCTGGTCAATGCACCGCTGCCAAGCTGGGTGTTCGAAGGCCCGGTCGCAGAGAAGGGCGTGCACACCGCGGAAGGCTCGTACTCGGCCTCGAAGAACGCCTACGTGCCGGCATCCGACCTGCCGGTGTACCAGCGCCAGCAGTTCCGCGCGCCGGTGGTCGGCTCGACCACCATTGATCCGAAGACCTTCGGCACCACCGTGTTCGAGGACGACTCGGTGCGCCTGTGGCACTCGGACGACGAAGTGCTGGTCGTCTCGCTCAAGACCAAGATGCACGTCATCGGCGAAGGCGTGGTGAAGGGCCTGCAGCGCGGCATGGAAGAGGCGGAGAAGGGCTACAAGGGCCTGGTGATCTGGAATACCGACGCGGCCGAAGGCGGCGCCTTCTCGGCCGGCGCCGACCTGCAGTCGGCCCTGCCGGCCTTCATGATGGGCGGCGCCAAGGCGATGGAACCGATGGTGCGCCAGCTGCAGGACGTGTTCATGCAGATGAAGTACTCGAACATCCCGGTGGTCGCCGCTGTCGCGGGCCTGGCGCTGGGCGGCGGCTGCGAGATGGCGCTGCACGCATCGAAGCGCGTGGCCTCGATCGAGTCCTACATCGGCCTGGTCGAAGTCGGCGTCGGCCTGGTGCCGGCCGGCGGCGGTCTGAAGGAAGCGGCCGTCCGCGCCTTCACCGAAGCCAAGGGCAACGACATCCTGCAATTCCTGAAGACCGGCTTCACCAACGCGGCCACCGCGCAGGTGTCGAAGTCGGCCCTGGAAGCGAAGGCCATGGGCTACCTGAAGGAAGACGACATCATCGTCTTCAACCCGTACGAACTGCTGCACGTGGCCAAGACCACCGCGCGCGCCATGTTCGACGCCGGCTACCGCGCCCCGGCGCGCCGCCCGATCACGGTCACCGGCCGCTACGGCTGGGCGACCATCCGCGGCCAGCTGGTCAACATGCGTGACGGCGGCTTCATCTCGGCCTACGACTACCACCTGGGCGACACCATCGCCGAGATCGTGACCGGCGGCGACATCGACCAGGGCAGCGTGGTGTCCGAGCAGTGGCTGCTCGACATGGAACGCAAGGCCTTCATCGCGCTGCTGAGCAATCCGAAGACCCAGGAGCGCATCATGGGCATGATGCAAAACGGTAAGCCGGTGCGCAACTAAAGCGACGACAGAACAGGACGACAAATCATGAGCAAACAACTTCAAGACGCATACATCGTCGCAGCGACCCGTACCCCGATCGGCAAGGCGCCGCGCGGCTTCTTCAACAAGACCCGCCCGGACGACCTGCTGGTGCACGCCATCCGCGGCGCCATGGCAGCCGTGCCGAACCTGGACCCGGCGCTGATCGTCGACGCCATCGTCGGCTGCTCGTTCCCGGAAGCGGAGCAGGGCTTCAACGTGGCGCGTAACGCGGTGGTGCTGGCAGGCCTGCCGAACACCGTGGGCGGCGTCACCGTCAACCGCTACTGCGCCTCGGGCATCACCGCCCTGGCCATGGCGGCGGACCGCATCCGCGTGGGCGAAGCCGACGTGATGATCGCCGGCGGCGTCGAATCGATGTCGATGGTCCCGATGATGGGCCATCACCCGTCGATCAACATGGAAACGTTCAAGGACGAGAACGTGGGCCTGGCCTACGGCATGGGCCTGACCGCCGAGAAGGTGGCCGAGCAGTGGAAGATCTCGCGCGAAGACCAGGACGCCTTCGGCCTGGAATCGCACCGCCGCGCCATCGCCGCCCAGCAGGCCGGCTACTTCAAGGACGAGATCACCCCGGTGGAAATCGTCACCCGCACGCCGAACCTGGCCACCGGTGAAATCTCGGTCAAGCGCCGCACCGTCGACCTGGACGAAGGCCCGCGCGCCGACGCCAGCATGGAAGGCATGGCCAAGCTCAAGCCGGTGTTCGCCGCCAAGGGCAGCGTGACCGCCGCGACCTCGTCGCAGATGTCGGACGGCGCCGGTGCGCTGATCGTCGTCAGCGAGAAGATCCTGAAGGAGCACAACCTGACCCCGCTGGCCAAGTTCTCTTCCTTCGCCGTGCGCGGCGTGCCGCCGGAGATCATGGGCATCGGCCCGAAGGTCGCCATCCCGGCAGCGCTGGCGGCCGCCGGCATCAGCCAGGACCAGCTGGACTGGATCGAGCTGAACGAAGCGTTTGCAGCGCAGGCGCTGGCCGTGATCCGCGACCTGGGCCTCGACACCTCTAAAGTGAATCCGATGGGCGGCGCGATCGCCCTGGGCCACCCGCTGGGCGCCACCGGCGCGATCCGCGCCGCGACCGTCGTGCACGCATTGCGCCGCAACAACCTGAAGTACGGCATGGTGACGATGTGCGTCGGCGCCGGCATGGGCGCAGCGGGTATCATCGAGCGCGTTTAATTGAAAAAGGGCGGCGCGGTAACGCAGCTGCCACGTATCACTGCGTGGGCGGAGAACCCGCCCACCCTACAAAAGCGGAATTGCCGCGAATCGTAGGGTGGGCAGGTTTCCTGCCCACGCGTTCATCCAGACTCAGAATAAACGGGAGACTCCAGAACCATGGACATGCTGATCAACAAGGCCAACGGCCTCCTGACCATCGAATTCAACCGCCTCGAGCGCAAGAACGCGATCACCGCCACGATGTACCAGGCTATGGCCGACGCGCTGCTGGACGCGGAAAGCGACACCGCCGTGCGCGCCATCCTCATCGTCGGCAAGCCCGAGATCTTCACCGCCGGTAACGACCTCGACGACTTCATGAAGAACTCGGCCCCGGTGGAAGGCGTGCCGGCCGAAAGCCGCCCGGTCTTCCAGTTCATGCGCGCCCTGCACGGCTCGACCAAGCCGGTGATCGCTGCCGTGGCCGGCGCCGCCATCGGCATCGGCACCACCATGCTGATGCACTGCGACCTGGTGTACGCCGCCGACAATGCGAAGTTCTCGGTACCCTTCACCCAGCTCGGCCTGTGCCCTGAATTCGGCTCCTCGCTGCTGCTGCCGCAACTCGCGGGCTACCCGCGCGCCGCCGAGAAGCTGCTGCTGGGCGAAGCCTTCGGCGCGCAGGAAGCGTTCGAGATGGGCCTGATCACGCGCGTGCTGCCGGCCGCCGAGCTGCGCGCCTTCGCCGAACAGCAGGCCGCCAAGCTGGTGGCGCTGCCGGCCGCCTCGATCCGCACCACCAAGGCGCTGATGAAGCGTCCGCGCATCGAAAGCATCGAAGCCGCCATCGCCGCCGAGAACGAGCGCTTCGCCGCCATGCTGCTGGCGCCGGAAGCGAAGGAAGCGTTTACCGCCTTCTTCGAGAAGCGCAAGCCGGACTTCTCGAAGTTCGACTGATTCAGAAGTCGTAGCGGATGCCGACAGCAAGCGCTTGACCGCCACTGATGCCGGCATCGAAATCGTCCAGGCCACCACGGCGCGGCGTGAGGACGGCGGTCGAGCCTTCCCGATAGTATTCGGCGAACAGCTTCAAGGCATCCGAGACCTGGTGGTCGACGCCAAGGTGAATGATGTTGTCGCCATAGTTGTCCACCTTCGCCAGCATCAGCTTGAACGTGGTCTTGCCCATCGCATAGCTGCCGAACAGGTTGACGGCCTGGTTGCCGTCGCTTGAAAAGCTACCGCGCTGGCGGTTCCCCGAGTCGAAACGCTCGACCTTGGCGGCCAGGTAGAGATTGCCGGCCTGGTGGCTGGCCGACAGCCCGACGATCCGGTTGCGCCCGTAACCAGCGTCGCCCCGGTCATCGATGCCTGCGGCAAGGCGGGTGTCGCCGAAGGTATAAGTGGCAGCGATTTGCCGGCGCGGCGCATCGATGCGCGAGGTCGAACGCGCGTTGCCGCTGCTGCCGGTATACCCTGCGCTGAATGCAAACCCCGCGACTTCCGGCGTCGCATACGCAAGCGTTTGCGCCACGCGAAAAACGGTATAGGTCGCAAAGCCGCTGTAATAGGTGCTGAACATGTCCACCGGCGCCGCGACCGCGTTGTAGTAAGGCATCCACTGCTGGCCCCAGGTGATCGTTCCGAACCTGCTGCGCAAGCCGAGGTGGGCGAGCCTGATCCGCTCTCCGTGGGGACGCTGGGCATCGCCCTGGTCGTAGGGATCGCGCATCCGGAAGTTGGCCGAATCGACAGGCAGTTCCAGTTGTCCCGTCAGCGCCAGCCCGGCGCCCAGCGGATGGTCGATCTTGATGCCCACCCGCGAGTAGGCATCCCTGACACCCGCATAACTGTCCAGGCGGTCGTCGCGATCCGGACGGACCGCTTCGACCTGGGTGCGCAGCGATGCGTAAAAGTCGATAGCGGGAGCATCCTGGGCCGCGGCCTGGGTCCAGGCCAGGCAGCCCGCCAGTCCAAGTGCCAGGCTTCCCGATAAAAAACGCGGTGTCGACATACGTGCTCTCCTAGGCTGCAACGAGGTGGGACGGCACGCTCATGACCTCGAGCAGCAGTTCGCTGACGCCATCCCACACGATCTGCACGCCAAGGCACAGCAGGATGAAGGCGGTCAGGCGCAGGAAGACGGCGGTGCCGGCTTCGCCGATCAGGCGCAGGAAGTGTTCCCCATAGCGGAAAGCGAGATACAGCAGCACGCCGATGAGCGCCAGCGCCAGCAGGGCGCCGCCCATGCGCGCCAGCGACAGCACCATCCGGACATCGTGCAGGGAAACACCCACGGTGATCGCGACCGAGATCGAGGCCGGACCGCAGCTGATGGGGAAGGTCAGCGGATAGAAGGCCTGGCGGTGCGCATGGTCGGGTGTGTACGCCTCGGCCAGGGCGGCGCGGCTGTCGGGCGTGGACGGCGTCGCGCCCAGCAGGCGCCAGGCCACCGAGGCAAGCAGCAGGCCGCCGCCGATGCGGACGATGGGCAGCGAGATGCCGAAGAAGTCGAGCACATAGGAACCGATCAGCATCGAGCCCGTCATCAGCCAGAACATGTTGCGCGCGATACGGCGCGCCAGCAATGTGCGGGTCGCAGCCGATGCGCCATCGGTCATGCTGAGGAAAATTGGCGCTGTTGCTGCCGGATTCAAGATCGGCAGCATGGTTGCCAGCACAAACAGGAAGCCCTTGGCTGCTGCCAGCAATAATTCGATTGTCATGACAATTTCTGCGAGTTACGACAAACTGCATCGCAACGAAGTCCAATACGCAAGTATAGGACGAAGGCAAAAATCGTGACGCCCCGCTGCCGGCTTACATTGGCTGCACCAGCCGGTCGCCGACGTAGACGCGGTAGCGCCGGATCCGGCCCGTCACGGTGTCCGGGCCCTGGCGCGGCGTGTAGCGCAGGCCGGCAATATCGACCGCTGCGCCGAGATCGATGATCAGCCGCGCCGGCCCAGCGGGCGTCTCGCCCTTGCTGTAGGCGGTATGCCAGTAGTCGCTGGCCTGGCCGTTGATGGCATTCAGGGCGCCGCCGTCTTCCTTGTGCGCTTCTTCGCTGCTGGCGTAGGCGATGGTCCATGTGCTCTGGTTCATCGGCTTGCCGTCCAGGCCGAGCAGGGCGAGTTCGGCAACGGCCGCATGCGGCTTGCCGTCGAAGCTGTCGACCACTTCCAGGCACAGCTGGCGTCCGCGCGCCGGCTGTTCGAACCTGGCCTCCTGGGTGGCGGGGCCGCCGGCGAACTGCCCGGCATGCACCGGCGCCACGCCCGCCAGGCGCGGGCGCGCGGAGCTGGCCGGACGCGCCAGGTCGCGCTCGGGGTGCAGTTCGTCGAGGATGGGCGTGGTGCGCCCTTCGATGCGGCTGGCGCGCGGCCCGGTCAGGTCGAGCACCACGACTTCATTGCGGCCGGCCTTGATCCAGGGACCCGGCAGGTACATGGTCTGGGTCGGGCCGATGCTCCAGTAGCGGCCCAGGCAGCGGCCGTTGATCCAGACGATGCCCTGGCCCCAGCTCGACATGTCGAGGAAGGTGTCGGCCTGTTCCTTCACGTCGAAGCTGCCGCGCCAGAACGCCGGGCCGGCAACGCGCTTGGCCTGCCAGCGCAGCGGCGGCAGCTCGCCGTCGTCGCCGAAATCGATGGCGCGGATGTCCCAGCCGCTCAGTTCCTGGGCGGCGCCGTCCTCCGTGCGCAGCAGCACCGGACCCTGCAGCCCCTTGCGGTCGTGGACCTCGACGCCGAAATTCACGCGCGCAATCGTGTACAGCAGGATCTCGACCTGGGTCGGCTGGGTGCGCGCCGGCAGGTCGACGCTGAAGCGGCGATGGCGCGTGTCCATCGTGCCGGCCAGGCGCCCGCCGGCGTAGACCCAGGCCAGGTCGCGCGCGTTCGCAGCTTCCAGCCTGGCCGCCGGGCCGGGCGGCAACGTGATGCTGTAGGCGACCAGGCCGCGGCTGATGTCGTACTGTTCGATGTTGCGTGGCGACGCGTCCCGGATCACTTTTGCCGGCAGGTTCGCGAATACGGGCGCGGTCTCCTTCAGCGCAAACGCGGGAATCGCCATCACCGGCAGGTGCGCCGGCGCCTCGGGCAGGGTTTCGCCGGGCTGAAGGTGCTTGCCCAGGCATTCGCGGTAGGTGCGGAATTTCTCGCCCAGCCATCCCGCCTCGCTGATCGGGGCATCGTAGTCATAGCTGGTCGTGTCGGGACGGAAGGGGCGGTCGCAGCCGCCCCACAGGCCGAAGGTGGTGCCGCCGTGCGCCATGTACAGGCTGAACGAGCCGTTCGCCTTCAGCATGGTGTCGATATCGCGGATGGCGCGCGCATTGTCGCCGCGCTTGTGCGGCGTGCCCCAGGTGTCGAACCAGCCGGAATAGTATTCGCCGCACATCAGGGGCCCTTGCTGCACCGCGGCCAGCGCCTTGAAGCCGCGCTCCGGGTCGCTGCCGAAGTTGGCCACCGAGAGCAGTTCCGGGATGTGGGTCTTGGCCACCGCATTGGTCGGATTGCACTGGAACAGCGGGACATCGAAGCGCGCGTCGAGCAGGGCCTGGCGCATGACCCGCATGTAGTCGCGGTCTTCGCCGAAGAAGCCGTATTCGTTCTCGACCTGTACCATCAGGATCGGACCGCCCTGGGTCACCTGCATCGGCGCCAGCACCCGGCCGACTTCCTTCAGCCAGCGCCGCGCCGGCTCCACGAAGGCCGGGGCGCGGCTGCGCAAGAAGCTGTCGCCCGGGTGCTTCAGCAGCCACCAGGGCAGGCCACCCATTTCCCACTCGGCGCAGGCGTAAGGTCCGGGACGCAGGATGACCCACAGGCCTTCCGCCTGCGCCATGCGGCAGAATTCGGCGGCATCGCGCTGGCCTTCCCAGCGGTAGCGACCCTCGCGCCATTCATGGTAGTTCCAGAACAGGTAGGCACAGACCGTGTTCAGGCCCATGGCCTTGATCGCTTTTAGCCGGTGCCCCCAGTATTCACGCGGCACCCGGGCGAAATGCATCTCGCCGCAGCGGATCTGCAGCGGCTTCCCGTCCAGCAGGAAGTCCTTGTCGCCGATGGCGAAGCGGGGCGATGCGGCGACGGCTCTCGGCACGTTCAGTGCCAGGGCGGTGCCGGCGGCGGCGCTCAGAAAAGTGCGGCGCGATGGATGAAGGGGCATGGCGGGTCCTGGTCGAAGGCTGGTGCCCATCATGGTAGTGGAACACGCCGTGCCGGAGCGCGGTCCGGCCACAATACTCATCAGCTTGATTCCGGCCGCGACGATTTGCGGTGTAAGGTAGCCGGATTCACGTGGAGAATTGATGAGAATCCTGCCGATCGGCGTATCGCTTGCCTGTTCCGTCCTGCTGTGCGCCTGCGCAGGCTTGATACAGCAGCCGGCCGTGCGCGTCGTCGAGGTGGCGGACGGCTGGGCGGCCAATTCGGTCAATGCCGTGGTGTTCCGCAAGAACTCGCTCGTCACGCACGAGGGCAGCCAGTACATCGCCTTCTACGACGCCGCGGCCAGGCTGGTGCTGGGCAAGCGCCGCCTGGGCGCCCTTGAGTGGCAGCTGGCGCCCACCCAGTACCTGGGCAAGGCCAGCGACGCCCACAACAGCATCAGCATCATGGTCGATGGCGCAGGCTTCCTGCACGTGGCCTGGGACCACCACAATGGACCCTTGCGCTACGCGCGCGGAACGTCGCCCGGCGTCTTGAGCCTCGGCCCCCAGCAGGCGATGACCGGGCGCGGCGAGAAGTCCGTGTCCTACCCGGAGTTCTACCGCATGCCGGACGGCGGCCTGCTGTTCCTCTACCGCGACGGCGGCTCCGGCCGCGGCAACCTGGTCATCAACCGCTACGACCCGCATAGCCAGTCCTGGCAGCGCCTGCAGGACAATCTCCTGAGCGGGGAAGGGCAGCGCAACGCCTACTGGCAAGCCTTCGTGGACAGGGCGGGGACGCTGCACCTGTCCTGGGTATGGCGCGAGTCGCCCGACGTCGCCAGCAACCATGACCTGGCCTATGCCCGTTCGCGCGACGGCGGCCGGACCTGGGAGCGCAGCAAGGGCGAGCCTTACCAGTTGCCGATCACGGCAGGCACGGCGGAAGTGGCGGCGCAGGTTCCGCAAAGGAGCGAACTGATCAACCAGACCGCCATGGCGGCCGACCGCGACGGCCATCCGGTCATCGCCAGCTACTGGCGCGACGCCGGCAGCGCCGTGCCGCAATACCGCGTGGTGCGCCACGATGGCCAGGGCTGGCAGTCGCAGGACCTGGCCTTCCGGCGGACGGCCTTCTCGCTATCCGGCCTCGGGACCAAGGCGATCCCGATCTCGCGTCCGCAGATCCTGGTCCGCAACAGCGGCGCGGCCTGGCTCGTGTTCCGCGATGCGGAGCGCGGCCACAAGGTGTCCGTGGCCTGCACACCCGACTTGCGCCAGGGCCGCTGGCAGGTGAGCGACCTGCTCGAGCGCGCCATGGGGGCCTGGGAGCCGAGCTTCGACACCGAATTGTGGCGCGACGCCGGCCAGCTCAACCTCTACCTGCAAACCGTGCACCAGGCCGACGCCGAAGGCGTCCTGCCGAGCGGTCCGACCAGGGTCGGCGTCCTCGAATGGACGCCGGCCTGCCCAGCCACACCATGAACGACATGAATACAAAAAAATACTTCACCGGCATGCTGCTTGCGCTGGGCCTGGTTCTGGGCGGCTGTGCGACACCGCCGCAATCCGACACCGGCGTCAAGCGCGGCGAAGTGCTCGCCATCATCGACAAGGTCAACACCCACTGGCAGGCGAAGACGCCGGCGAAGCAGTGGGCCTTTTGGGACGTGGCGGCCTACCATACCGGAAACATCGAAGCCTATCGCGTGACCGGCAACGAGCGCTACCGCCGCTATTCCGAGGAATGGGCCGAGCACAATGCCTGGATGGGGGCGAAGTCGCCGGACAAGGCCAGGTGGAAGTACAACTATGGCGAAACCGATGAACACGTCCTGTTCGGCGACTGGCAGATCGCGTTCCAGACCTATGCGGACCTGTACGAACTGGATAAACACCCGCGCAAGATCGCGCGCGCCCGCGAGGTGATGGAATACCAGATGAGCACCCCCAACAAGGATTACTGGTGGTGGGCGGACGGCCTGTACATGGTGATGCCGGTCATGACGAAGCTGTACAAGATCACCGGCAATCCCCAGTACCTCGAGAAGCTGCACGAGTACTACACCTATGCCAACAGTATCATGTACGACCCGCAGGAACAGCTGTACTACCGCGACGCCAAGTACGTCTACCCGAAGCACAAGAGCGCCAGCGGCAAGAAGGATTTCTGGGCGCGCGGCGACGGCTGGGTGTTCGCGGGGCTGGCCAAGGTGCTGGCCGAACTGCCGGCAAGCGATCCGCATCGCGCCGAGTACGTCGAGCGCTTCCAGGCGATGGCGAGGGCCGTGGCGCGCACCCAGCAGCCGGAGGGCTACTGGACCCGCAGCATGCTCGACCCGGCTCACGCTCCGGGACCGGAGACCAGCGGCACCGCCTTCTTCACCTACGGGATGCTATGGGGGATCAACAACGGCCTGCTGCCACGCGGCGCCTACCTGCCGGTCGCGCAGCGCGGCTGGCACTACCTGAGCACCGTCGCCCTGCAAGCGGACGGCAAGGTCGGCTACGTCCAGCCGATCGGCGAGCGCGCGATCCCGGGACAGGTCGTGAACCAGGACTCGACCACGCCTTTCGGCGTGGGGGCCTTCCTGCTGGCCGCGGCGGAGATGGCGCGCCTGGCCGACCGATAAGCAGAGGCGAATATGGAACGACGACACTTCATGCGGGCGCTAGCCGCCGCACCGGCCCTGGGCGCGGCGGCAGCGGCACCGGCGGCGCTGCCGGCCGGCGATGAACGCGCCTACCTGCTGCGCCTGCTGCAGCGGATGGCCGAGCCGGTGCTGACGCTCATGGCGAAGGGGGAGCTGAAAACGACCTTCCCGCTCGAGCTGAGCCCGACCTGGGACGGGCGCGACCGCGCGGTGGCCTATCTCGAATGCTTCGGCCGGCTGATGTCGGGCATCGCCCCCTGGCTGGCCTTGCCGGCGGACGCGACACCGGAAGGGAGCTTGCGCCGGCGCCTGCAGGGAATGGCGCTGCAAAGCTATGCCAACGCGGTCGATCCGCGCAGCCCGGACTACCTGAAGTGGAAGGGCGAAGGCCAGGCGCTGGTCGATTCCGCCTATTTCACCAATGCCCTGCTGCGCGCGCCCAAGGTCTTGTGGGAGCCGCTCGACGCTGCGACCAAGGCGCGCATCGTCGCCGAAATCAAGGGCCTGCGCCGGGTCGAACCCCCGAACACCAACTGGCTGCTGTTCGCCGCCATGAACGAAGCCTGGCTGCTGTCGATCGGGGAAGAGTACGACCCGATGCGCCTGAACGGGGCGATCCGCAAGATCAACGAGTGGTATGTCGGCGATGGCTGGATAAAGGACGGCAAGGATTTTCACTTCGACTACTACAACTCCTACGTGATGTACCCGATGCTGCTGGAGGTGCTCGACGTGCTGGCGGCGAAGAAGGCCCCCTTCTGGCAGGCCAAGCCGCAGGAACTGCTGGCCCAGGCGATCAGGCGCGCGCAGCGCTACTGCGAGCACCTGGAGCGCTTCGTCGGCCCGGACGGCAGCTTCCCGCCGATCGGCCGCTCGCTCACCTACCGCACCGCAGCCTTCCAGCCGCTGGCGCTGCTGGCCTGGCGCAAGCAGCTGCCGGCTTCGCTGCCGGAAGGGCAGGTGCGCGCCGCGCTGCATGCGGTGCACCGTGCCATCTGGGATGCGCCGGGCAACTTCACGGACGAGGGTTTTCTCACCATCGGCTTTCGCGGCCACCAGCCCGAACTGGGGGACTGGTACTCGAACAACGGCAGCATGTACATCGCTTCCAGCAGCCTGCTGGCGCTGGGGCTGCCCGCCAGCGACAGCTTCTGGACCGCGCCCGCCCAGGACTGGACCCAGAAGAAGGCCTTCGGCGGCCGCGGCTTCCCGAAGGATTATCCGGTGAGCTACTAGACCCATGGCGGGCACCGCGGCGGCCGGCGGCGCGTTCCGGCCGCGCGGTGTACACTGGCAAGGCTTTCCACCGTGCTTTCCTCCATGTCCACAACATCGCCACAAGCATCCGCCGCGCCGCCGGCAGTCGTGATGCAGATCCTGTTTTCGGTCGCCTTTGTCCACCTGCTGAACGACTGCGTGCAGGCGGTCCTGCCCGCCATTTACCCGTTGCTCAAGGACGAATTCGCACTCAGTTTCACCCAGATCGGCCTGATCACGCTGACCTTCCAGTGCACCGCCTCGCTGCTGCAGCCCTGGATCGGCCTGTACACCGACCGGCGTCCGATTCCCTTCCTGCTGCCGGCCGGGATGTGCGTCACGCTGGGCGGCGTCGCCCTGCTGGCGACGGCCGGCAGCTTCGCCATGCTGCTGCTGGCGGCCGGCCTGATCGGCATCGGCTCTTCGACCTTCCACCCGGAAGCCTCGCGCGTGGCGCGGCTGGCCTCGGGCGGACGCTTCGGCTTCGCGCAGTCGCTGTTCCAGGTGGGCGGCAACCTCGGCTCGGCGTTCGGACCGCTGCTGGCCGCCGCCATCATCGTGGGGCAGGGCCAGGGCAGGATCGCCTGGCTGATGCTGCTGGTGCTGCTGGCGGTCGCGGTGCTGGTCGGCGTCAGCCGCTGGTACGCAGGCCACCTGCGCACCGTCACGCGCAGGCTGGCCGTGCATGCCGGACCGGGCCTGTCGCGACGGCGCGTCATCTGGGCCCTGACGGTGCTGGCGCTGCTGGTGTTCTCCAAGTACATCTACATGGCCAGCCTGTCGAGCTACTACACCTTCTACCTGATCGAACGCTTCCACGTCTCGGTGGAGGCGGCGCAGATGTACCTGTTCCTGTTCCTCGCGGCGGTGGCGGCGGGCACCTTCGCGGGCGGCCCGATCGGCGACCGCATCGGCCGCAAGCGCGTGATCTGGTTCTCGATCCTGGGCGCCGCGCCGTTCGCGCTGGCGCTGCCGTATGCGAGCCTGTTCTGGACCGCCGTGCTGTCGGTGGTGATCGGGCTGGTGATGTCGTCCGCCTTCTCGGCCATCGTGGTGTTCGCGCAGGAGCTGGTGCCGGACAAGGTGGGCATGATCGCCGGCCTGTTCTTCGGCCTGATGTTCGGCATCAGCGGCATCGGCGCCGCCGTCATGGGCGCGGTCGCCGACACCACCGGCATCGAGTACGTGTACCGGATCGCCTCCTTCCTGCCGCTGCTGGGCATCCTGGCCGTGTTCCTGCCGCGGATGCCGTCGCAGCGGCCCTAAGTACGCAGATGCGCTAGCATTGCCTTGCCCCTTCCGGGCAATGGAGGATGCGATGCGGATTACTGCCCTGGTCGACAATTCGCCCGCGGCCCATCGGGCCGAGGTGGACACCGACGGAAGCCGCCAGGCGCTGGCCGTGCCGGCCAAGGCGTCCGGCGCCGGTTCGGGCGTGAACGGCGGCGAGTTCCTGATGCTGGCATTGGCCACCTGTTATTGCAACGACTTGTACCGCGAAGCGCGGCGGCTCGGCATCCCGATCGACGGCGTACAGGTCGAGGCCAGCGCCGAATTCCCCGGCATCGGACTGGCCGCCACCGATATCCGTTACCGCGCCACGGTGCGTTCGGCGGCGCCGGCGCAGGACATCGCCCGCCTGCTGGCCCAAACCGATGCGGTGGCCGAAGTGCACAATACGCTGCGGGCCGGATGCGCCGTCGCCCTGCAGCTGCCTTGAGCGCCGCGTGTCAGAGCGCGCCGATCATCGCCTTCAGCTGGACCAGCCGGTCCGGCCGCACGCAGTAGCAGACGCGTTGCAGGTCGGACGAGCCTTCGATCAGGCCGGCCTCCTTCAGGATCGAGACGTGCTTCGAAATGGTGGAAGCGGCGAGCGGCAGCACGTCGGCCAGGCTGCCGAAATAGCAATCGCCATGCTCGATCAGGTGCCGCAGCAGCTGCAGCCTGGCGGGATGGCCGATCGCCTTGCACAGCGCGGCGAGGTCGTCGACGTCGATGTCGGCGCGGGGTTCTGGCGTGACGGCCGGGCCGCAGCAGGAACTGGTCATGGGTGCTTTCGATCTGGTATTGAGCGCTGAGGATAGGAAGCCGGCGCATTCTCGTCAAGTTCGCGTCAAGCGCCCGCGGTTTCCGCTGCGCTTGCCGCTATCGGCTTGACCGCCGACAGGTAGAGCAGGAGCGAGGCCAGCGCGCAGCCGAACAGCACCAGCGGCAACATCATCGGACCCGATGCGCCGGAGAGCAGCGCCGCCCCGACCAGCGGACCAATGGCCTTCGACAGCAGCGACGGGGCCGCCATGGCGCCGGTGATCGCACCATAGTTGCGCGGCCCGAACAGCACGCGCGGCAAGGTCCCGCGGATGATGGTCAGCACGCCGTTGCTCATCCCGTACAGCATGCAGAACAGCGCCACCGCCCAGGCACGGGTGCCCAGCAGCGCCAGCGCCAGCAGGCCGAAGGGCAGGGTGGCGAACACGAAGCGCCCCACCGCCTGCGGCGCCTTGTCGCGCGCCAGCGTGCGTTCACCAATGCGGCCGGCGACCTGCATCGGCCCGACCAGGGCGGCCAGCAGCACGGCGGTGGCGGCGCTGTGGCCGAGCGACTGCAGCAGCGGGATCAGGTTGATCGCGAGCGCCGAAAAGATGAAGACGTTGGCCGAGAAGGCGAGCGCCAGCTTCCAGAAAGCCGGGTGACGGATCGCCTCGGCCAGCGTGTGGCTGTCGCGCGGGGCATGCGCGCACAAGGTCGCGCGTGTAGCGTCGCGTCCCAGCCAGAGATGCAGCGGCAGGCAGGCGGCCAGCTGCAGCGCCGCATAGGCCAGGTAGGTGTCGCGCCAGCCGATGCGCGCCGCGACGAACTGGGTCAGCGGCCAGAAGATGGTGCTGGCGAAGCCGGCGAACAGCGTGAGGTTCGAGATGGCGCGCGGCGCGCCCACGTCGAGCTTGCGGTTGATGGTGGCGAAAGCCGCTTCGTACAGGGTCAGGGCCATCGCCAGTCCGATCAGGGTCCAGGCGCCGAAATAGGCGGCGGGCGTTGCGCATTGCGACAGCCAGGCCAGGCCGAGGGCGCTGGTCAGCGAGCCGGCCGCCATGACCCAACGTCCGCCGTGGCGGTCGACCAGCGCGCCCACCGGCGTCGCCGCGACCCCCGCTACCAGCAGGCTCCAGGAAAACGCGGCGAACGCGGTCTCGGCAGAGATGCCGAGCTCGCGCCCGATCGCCGGCGCCAGGACGGCGAAGGCGTAGTACAGCGATCCCCACGACGCGATCTGGGTGAAGGCGAGGATGCCGATGGTCTTGCGGGCGGACGACAAACTGTTTCTCCTGAAGCGATGGGCGAACGCTCAGCAACAGGTGGCGTCTGCAGCCTTCACTGTACAGCAGGCCGCGCGTTGCTGCTGGTAGACCCGCCGGGTGTCGCAGACGCCCGTTTCCGGCAGCTCGAGCTGGACGTCGTCGGCGGCGGCAATATCTCCCGCGAGGGCTGCCACTACCGAGCGCACCTGCTCGTAGCCGGTGGCCAGCAGGAAGTTCGGCGCGCGGCCATAGCTCTTGGCGCCGACCGCGTAGTAGCCGGTCTCGGGATGGGCCAGCTCGCGATGGCCGTGCGGGCGCACCGAGCCGCAGCTATGCTCGTTCGGGTCGATCAGCGGGGCCAGCGCGTCGGTGCTTTCCAGCCACGGGTCGTGGCGCGTGCGCAGTTCGCGCGTCAGCGACAGGTCGGGCCGGGCCCCGGTGGCGCAGACGATCTCGTCGATCCCCTCGATGCGGTGGCCGACGGCATCGATCACGACGATACGGCCCTCGCTTTCCACCAGGCGCACGATCGGGAAGTCCTGGCGCATCTCCAGTTGTCCCGTGTCGCGCAGTGCCTGCAGGCGCTGCCCCAGCCGTCCACGCGCAGGCAGGCCGTCGGCATCGCCGCCGCCGAACACGCGCGCCAGCTGGCTGCCGCGGGTTGCCCACACCAGTTGCGTGGCGGGATGCTCGGCGGCGAGCTGGGCCAGCGCCAGCAGGGTGCCGGCGGCGGAGTGGCCGGCGCCCACTACCAGCACGCGCCGGCCGGCATAGCGGGTGCGCTGGCTGCCCAGCACGTCCGGCATGCCATAGGCGATGTGCGCCGCCAGCGCCGCTTCGCCGAGCGCCGGGATGCCGCTGGCGCCGAGCGGATTCGGTTGCGTCCAGGTGCCGGTAGCATCGATCACGGCACGTGCGGCGAACTCGCGTGGGCCGTCCGGCGTATCGGCGCGGATGAGGAAGGGCGCTTCAGTGCGCCCGCGGGTCTTCACCTTGTCGGCGCCGCTGCGGGTGATCGCGCTGACGCGGTGCCGCAGGCGCAGCGCGCCGGCAATGCCGGGCAGGGCGGCCAGCGGCGCCAGGTAGGCGTCGCGCAGTTCGCCGGCGCTCGGCAGGGCATCGGGGTCGGGCATGGTCCAGCCGGCGACTTCGAGCAGGCGGCGCGCCGCCTTGTCGACGTTGTACCGCCACGGCGAGAACAGCTGCACATGGCGGTAGCTGTCGAGGTTGGCGCCGACGGCGCTGCCCGCTTCCAGCAGCAGGGGCGTCATGCCGCGCGACAGCAGGTGCGCGGCGGCGGCGAGTCCGACGGGGCCGGCGCCAAGGATGGCGACGGGAAGGGTGGCATCGATCTGGTGCATGGCAGCTCTCCTGAAAAGTATTCGTTATTCGTCATTCGACGAACAAAGAATAAATGCCTTGTCATGAAGCTGTCAAATTATTTCGATAATATTCGAAGTGTCTACAAGCTCCGGTATAATTCGATAAGCATGGAATTAATGAAAGAAGCACGCATGGATACCAAGTCCGCCATCGCGGCCCTTGCCGCACTGGCCCAGGAATCGCGCCTGGCCACCTTCCGGCTGCTGGTGCAGGCCGGCCCTGCCGGCATGGCGGCCAGCAAGATCGCCGAGGCGCTCGGCATGCCAGCGTCCTCGCTGTCCTTTCACCTGAAGGAGCTGAGCCACGCCGGCCTGATCACGCCGCGCCAGGAGGGGCGCTTCATCATCTACGCGGCGCAGTTCGACACCATGAACGGCCTGCTGTCCTTCCTCACCGAGAACTGCTGCGGCGGCAATCCCTGCACGCCCGTGTGCGGCGCCACGAGCTGACCCAACCACCATGAACGTACTCTTCCTCTGCACCGGGAATTCCTGCCGTTCGCTCATCAGCGAAGCCGTCTTCAACCACCTCGCTCCACCCGGCTGGCAAGCGCTGAGCGCCGGCAGCCAGCCCACCGGGCGCCTGAACGCGCGCGCCCTGCAGCTGCTGGCGGAAAAGGGTATCCCGACCGAGGGCTACTACAGCAAGTCCTGGGACGACCTGCCGGTGACGCCCGACATCGTCGTCACGGTGTGCGCCAGCGCGGCCGGCGAGACCTGCCCGGCCTACCTGGGCCCAGTACTGCGCACCCATTGGGGCGTCGAGGATCCTGGCCACGTCGAAGGGACGCTTGACGACATCAGCGAGGCCTTCGAGCGCGCCTACGCGATCCTGCGCGCCCGCATCGAGGCCTTCCTCGCGCTTCCCCTTGGTGAACTGGCGCAGGATCGTGCCCGCCTCAAGGCGGAGCTGGACCGTATCGGCAGCCTGTTGCCGGCCTGAGCAGGGGATCAAGCTTGCTGCCCGCTTTCCTGATCTTCCTTGCCACCCTCATCCTCGTCATCTGGCAGCCGCGTGGCCTCGGCATCGGCTGGAGCGCGTCCGCCGGCGCGCTCGTCGCCCTGCTGGCCGGCGTGATCCATCCGTCCGACATCCCGGTCGTCTGGAATATCGTCTGGAATGCCACCGGGGCTTTCGTTGCCGTGATCATCATCAGCCTGCTGCTGGACAAGGCCGGATTCTTCGAATGGGCCGCCTTGCATGTGGCGCGCTGGGGCAGGGGCAACGGCCGGCGCCTGTTCATCCTGCTCGTCCTGCTGGGTGCGGCCGTTGCGGCACTGTTTGCCAATGACGGCGCCGCGCTGATCCTGACCCCGATCGTCATTGCGATGCTGGTCGCCCTGCGGTTCTCCGCGCGCGCCACCCTCGCTTTCGTGATGGCCGCCGGTTTCATTGCCGATACCGCCAGCCTGCCGCTGGTGGTGTCGAACCTGGTTAACATCGTGTCCGCCGACTACTTCGGCATCACGTTCGCACGCTATGCGGCGGTCATGGTGCCGGTCAACCTGGTGTCGGTGGCCGCGACGCTCGCCGCCCTGGTCTGGTTCTTCCGGAAGGACATCCCGGCCAACTATGACCTGGCCCAGCTCAAGCGCCCCATCGATGCCATCCATGACCGCGCCACCTTCGTGACCGGCTGGTGGGTGCTGGCGTTGCTGCTGGTTGGCTTCTTCTGGCTGGACGACGCCGGGGTCCCGATCAGTGCGGTTGCCGCCGTGGGCGCAGTGCTGTTGCTGCTGGTGGCCGCGCGCGGGCACCGGATCTCGACGCGTGAGGTGCTGCGCGGCGCGCCATGGCAGGTCGTGGTGTTTTCGCTGGGGATGTACCTGGTGGTCTATGGACTGCGCAATGCCGGCCTGCTTGAACACCTGACGGCGCTGCTGGAGCGCTGCGCCGGATACGGCGTGTGGGGTGCGGCGCTCGGCACTGGTTTCATCACGGCCGTCCTGTCCTCCATCATGAACAACATGCCGACCGTGCTGGTGGGGGCGCTGGCGATCGACGCCACCGCCACGACCGGTGTGGTGCGCGAAGCCATGGTGTATGCCAACGTGATTGGCGCCGACCTGGGACCGAAGCTCACGCCGATCGGCAGCCTGGCCACCCTGTTGTGGCTGCACGTGCTGGCCGCGAAGGACATCCGGGTGTCCTGGGGATACTATTTCCGGGTCGGCGTCGTGCTGACGCTGCCGATCCTGCTGGTCACGCTGTGTGCGCTGGCCCTTCGTCTTGGCTGAGAAAGATCATGGAACGCATACCTGAACTCCCGAACATCAACCCCGAACAGCTCGACATGCCGAGCATGGACAAGCTCGCCCCCGTCGGCGACCTGGACCATCCGCCGCGCATCCTGATGCTGTATGGCTCGCTGCGCGAGCGTTCCTTCAGCCGCTTCCTTACCTACGAGGCGGCGCGCATCCTCGAGCACTTTGGCGCCGAGGTGAAAATCTTCGACCCCATGGAGCTGCCGATGGCCGGCAGCGTGCCCGAGACGCATCCGAAGGTGGTCGAGCTGCGCGCGCTGTCGCTGTGGTCGGAAGGGCAGGTGTGGTGCAGTCCCGAGCGCCACGGCGCGATCACGGCCGTGATGAAGAACCAGATCGACTGGATTCCGCTGGAGCAGGGCGCGCTGCGGCCGAGCCAGGGCCGCACGCTCGCCGTGATGCAGGTATGCGGCGGCTCGCAGTCCTTCAACGTGGTCAACACGATGCGGCTGCTGGGACGCTGGATGCGCATGTTCACGATCCCGAACCAGTCCTCGGTGCCGATGGCCTACAAGGAGTTCGACGAGGCGGGCCGGATGCGCCCCTCGGCCTATTACGACCGCGTGGTGGACGTAATGGAAGAACTCTTCAAGATCACCCTGCTCATGCGCGGGCGCACCGACTACCTGACGGACCGGTATAGTGAGCGCAGCGAGCGCGCGCTGAAGAAAATCGACGCGCAGATCGCAAAACTATAGGGAAAGCGATGAAACCGCAGCGCGTCCAACTGAGCAGGAAGAAGGGCTGGAAGCTGCCGCCGAACACGGTGTCGGTGGCGCGTCCCGGGCGCTGGGGCAATCCGTTCTCGGTGGTGCCGGATGCGGTGCCGGGCACGCCGGTGGGTACAAGATACACCGCGATGCCGAGCGTGGTCGAAGCGGTGGCCGCCTACCGGCGCTGGCTGGAGGCGAGCCCGGAAGGACAGCAGCTGGCCGCACAGGCGTGCGAAGCGCTGCACGGCAAGAACCTGGCCTGCTGGTGCCCGCTCGATGGTCCCTGCCATGCCGAGGTGCTGCTCGACATCGCCAACCGCTGAGCGGGCTTTCGCCCTTACTTGGCCGCCACCACACTGCCGATGCCCGACACCGACTTGTTCACCACGCGCGGGTTGCCGTAATAGGTGAGCTCGCCCATGCCGCGCACGTTGGCGTTCAGCCTGTCCTTGGCGTAGATCTTGACCGAACCGATGCCTTCGAAGCTGACGTTGGCATCCTGCGCGATCAGGTCCTTGGTGTCGACCTCGCCCACGCCTTGGGCGGACAGGCGCAGTTCGCGCACCTCGCCGTCGATGGCCAGGCGGCCGGCGCCGCGGTAATTGACGTCCAGGCGTTCGCCGCGCACCTTGGTCAGGCGCATCTCCCCGGCGCCTTCGCCCTTGAAGGTCTGCAGCGAAGGCAGGGTCACGACCACGCGGTCGCTGCTTTTCAGGCTGTTGCGCGTGCTGTCCTTCATGTCCAGGCGCAGTTCGCCGTCCACGACTTCGCTGCTGACGCGCTCGATGAAGCGCGGGTCGCCCTGTACCTTGAGCGAAAACGATTTACCGGCTTCCACCACCAGGCTGACCGGGCCGTGCACGGCGATGCCCTTGAAAGGCGTCACGCTACGCACTTGCTCGTCGGCATGAGCCGTGATCGAAGCGAGGGACAGGACTGCGGCAAGGATCAGGCGTTGCATGGTGGTCTCCGATAAGTGGTATGAATCCATTGTAGGGAGACGGAACAGGCCTGGGTGCCGTTTGCGACGAACTGCAAGAATGCGAGGGTGGACGGTTGCAAAACTGGAATGTGCGTACAGCGCGCCCGCGTCAATACGCCTGTGTGCGCTGTTGCACATTTGTCCTGCCAGATCATGAAAAATAGGTGCGCACGATTGATTCCGTGACAATATTGTCGAGGAGTTAAGGCTATAATTTTCTTCGTCCACTTGCGTAGCCGATACCATGCACATCTCCACTGTCACCTTACCTGAAATGAAGCTCGCCGGACTGCCGCTTGCAGGTCCGCTCTCGGAATTGGAAGCGGATATGCCGGATATCTGGAGCACCTTCCTGGAACGCGAAAGCGAACTGGGCGAAACCAACGGGCTGCGCTACGGCGTCAGTCTGCAGGACAAGCAGGGCGTGCGCATCGAGTGCATCGCCGCCGAGGTCAGCGACCTCAACGCGCTGCCGCCGGGCATGATCGGCATCCGTATTCCCGAGCGCCGCTATGCGATGCTGACGCACCGCGGACCCGTCACGCGGGTGCAGGCCACCTACCTGACCGGCCATGCCGCCATCGAGCAGCTGGGCATGGTGCAGGATGAGGAAGGCTGGCGCATCGAGCGTTACGACCGCCGCTACACGCCGACGCTCCACGACGGCAACCGCCCGGACAATGCCTACGACATCCTGATCCCGCTACTGTGATGCTGCTGCCCTGCGCGCTCGCAGGGCAATGAATTGGTGCCGGTATATTTCCCGACCGCCGGCGCCGGTAGGGCGGCTTGCGCCGCCAGCATCCCTTCCCAAGGACAAGCGTATCTTGCCTGCCGATTGTGACAGGCGTTTGACGCGCTTCCCTCGTTTCCGTTCTCGTTTTACACCCCCATATAACAGCGCAATTGCTATACGGCTAACGTGCGCTACCTGTGAATACGCGGCGCTACACTCAAACGCGCTCGACATCGCCAGATGTTAGAAGGAGACGCCCGCCCGGCGATCCCGAGCGGCAGCCCTACCATCAATAACAGGAGAACCATCATGCAGAAGAAACAGGCCCTCAAGCAGTTGCTCGCAGTTGGTGCCGTGGCCGCCATGTTCAGCGCTGTCGGCGTGCAGGCCCAGACCACCGGCCAGAGCGCGCAGTCGATGACCAACCAGAGCGCGACGGGCAACCCCAACCTGACCGGCAAGACCGCCGCCGACGGCACCGTCAACAACACCAGCAGCCAGGGCAAGGAAGACCGCAGCGCGCAGATGGGCGCTTCGGGCAGCCAGGGCACCACCCGGGCCGAAGGCGCCAAGTCGCACACCGCCGATACCATGCAGTCCAGCTCGGGCGCGTCGGGCGCCGCCGGCGCCACCGCCTCCGGTGCGGCCAAGCTGAGCAACGCCGACAAGAAGGCGATGATGGACATGGCCATTGCCAACATGGCCGAAGTCGAAACCGGCAAGCTGGCGCTGAGCAAGAGCCAGAACGCCGAAGTGAAGACCTTCGCCCAGCAGATGATCGACGACCACGGCAAGGCCCTGTCCGAACTGCAGACCCTGGCCCAGACCAAGGGCGTGACCCTGCCGACCGAACTCGACGCCAAGCACAAGGCGATGGCGGCCAAGCTGGAAAAGCTCAGCGGCGATGCCTTCGACAAGGAATACATGAAGATGGCCGGCCTCAAGGACCACAAGGACACCCACGCCAAGCTGCAGAAGATCAGCAAGAGCGCCAAGGATCCTGACGTCAAGGCCGCCGCCGAGAAGACCATCCCGACGGTCGAGCAGCACCTGAAGGCGGCCCAGCAGATGTCGTCGGCCAAGTCCGGCACGACCTCGGGCAAGTAAGCAATCGCGGGCTGCCGGCCGGGCAGCCACGCCTCACCCGCCGGCGGCCGTGCATCGCGTCCGCCGGCTTACACGCAAGTGTCAAGGAGAATCCCATGCAGAAAACACTGCGTATCCACCGAGTACTGGCGCTGTCGATCGCGGGCGCCTTGTTCGCCGCCGGCGCAAGCCAGGCCCAGGCCCAGGCGGTCACCCAAGGTACGGCGCCGGCCGCTGCCGCAGCTGCCGGCGCGCCCGCGGCTCCCGCAAGCTCGGCAGCTCCCGCAACCAAACTGGACCGCTCGGACCGCAATGCCCTGATCGAGATGGCGCAGGCCAACATGGCCGAGATCTCGACCGGCAAGCTTGCGCTCAGCAAGGCCGTCAACCCGGAAATCAAGGCCTACGCCCAGCGCATGGTCGACGAGCACAGCAAGACGCTGGCCGAGGTGCAGGCGCTGGCCCAGGCCAAGGGCGTCGAACTGCCGAAGGAACTCACCGTCAAGCACAAGGCCAAGGGCGCCATGCTCGAAGCCCTGAAGGGCGACATCTTCGACCGCACCTACATGAAGCAGTCGGGCCGGCGCGACCACCGCGTCACGCACGAGCAACTGCGCGACAACATGGACAAGATCAAGGACCCGGACATCAAGGCCCTGGCCATGAAGATGCGCCCGGTCGTCGAGCAGCACCTGCTGGCGGCGGACGAACTCATCGCCCGTACCGCGCGCGGCGCCACCGGCACGGCCGGCACGCCGGGCAACGACACCAGCACCGCCACCGGCAAGGAGCCGATCCCGAACAAGAAGTAAGTACGATCTGGTCCACCGGACCAGATCACCCTTTCCACTTCCCTTCGATGCGTGCGATGTCGATCTCGATGCCGACGATCGCCTTGAGCATGCCATCGATATAAGCCGGCGGCGCATCCGCCACCGACCATGGCTGCGGCTGGCCCGCTTCATGGTGCCGCGTCTGGCCATGCAGGAAGTCCAGCAGCCAGCCCGGATCCTCGATCGCACGCAGGCGCCCGTGCACGTGCACCACGCGGTAGTCCCAGGTCGGCACCACCTTGCCGCCGCTGGCGGCTTTTTCCTGCTGGTCCGGCGGCACGTAGTCGGCGGGCCCGCGAAAGACGGCCAGCACCTGCTGGCCGGCGCGGCGCCACACCGGATTGGCGCGCGCCACGTGGGCGCGCAGCAGGCCCAGGCCTTCGCTGCCGCCCTCGGCGAATTCGAAGGGCAGGTGATCGGCATCCGGCAGTCCCCCATGCTGGGTGACGAGCATGCCCAGGCATGCTCCCTGATGAGCGAGCGCATGGCCCGTGGGTCCTGCTGGCGGTCTCGGGTCGGCAGGTACATCAGCGCACCCGCATGACGACGACGTCGGTCTTGAGCGAGTTCGCGATGTAGCAGCGCGCGTGGGCAGCGTGGTGGAGGGCGTCCAGCTCGTCGGCGGAGGGCTGGCGCTCGCCGCCGAACACGATGGCCGGGCGCAGTTCGATGCGCGTCATCGCGATGCGGCCGGCATCGTCTTCGTGAAGAAAGCCCACGGCCCCGTCCACATAGCTGTCCACCATGAAGCCCTGCTGCTGCGCCAGCGACAGGAAGAACAGCATGTGGCAGCTCGACGCCGCGGCCACCAGCGCTTCCTCGGGATCGAGCGCCGCCGGGTCGGACATCGGCAGCGGCACCGACAAGGGCGAGGACGAGGCCCGCAGCTGCAGGCCGCCGTCGAACTGCCAGTCATGGGCGCGGCTGTAGCGCCCGTCCAGGAAAGCCTGGCCGGCGCGTTGCCAGGCCACCCGTGCTTCGAACTCTTTCATGCTTCCTCCGTGATGGTATGGGCTTATCTTAAGAGACCACTTGGCTTGTCCAAAGTGCCAATCCGCGCGAAGATGGGCGTACCAATGCACATCGACGACCTGATCGCCGCCGCGCCGCTCGAGCGCGCCGCCACGACCCCGCTGTTCCGCCAGCTTTATGCGCGGCTGAAGGACGCCATCCTGCACGGACGCCTGGCGCCCGGCACCCGCCTGCCGGCCACGCGCGAGCTGGCGCGGCAATTGCAGGTGTCGCGCCAGACCGTGCTGGCCGCCTACGAGCAGCTCACGGCCGAAGGCTACCTGCGCGGCGGGGTGGGGCAGGGTACCTTCGTGGACGCCAGCCTGCCCGCCGCGCGCCCGGGGCCGGCTCATGCCGGCGCCGTGCCCGGCGCACCCGGCATGACAAGGCCGCTGCCGGCACGCGGCCTGGCAATGGCCTCCAGCATGGCGCGGGTACGGCATCACCAGGGCCCCTTGCGGGCCTTCAGGCCGAGCATGCCGGGCCTGGACCTGTTCCCCTTCGAGGTCTGGCGCAAGCTGGAAGCGCGCCACTGGCGCCGCCGCGAGCTGCCGCTGGGCTACGGCGCCGCCGCCGGCTACCCGCTGCTCCGGGAGCTGCTGTGCGCCTACCTGAATGCCTCGCGCGGGGTACGCTGCACGCCCGAGCAGATCATCGTCACCACCGGATCGCAGCAGGCCCTGTACCTGCTGGCGCAGCTGCTGCTGGCGCCGGGCGAGGGCGTGTGGCTGGAGTCGCCCGGCTACCAGGGCGCCGCCGCGCCTTTCGAAGTGGCCGGCGCGCGCATGTGCCTGGTGCCGGTCGACGCCGAAGGCATGGACGTCGCCCATGCCGCCGCCCACCATCCGGACGCCGCGATGGTGTTCGCCACCCCGTCGCACCAGTTACCGCTGGGTGTCACCATGAGCCTGGGCCGGCGCCTCGAGCTGCTGCGCTGGGCCGAGGCGAAACGCGCCTGGATCGTCGAGGACGACTACGACAGCGAATACCGCTACACCGGTCCGCCGCTCGCTTCGCTGCAAAGCCTCGACCACGCGGGCTGCGTGATCTATGTCGGCACCCTGTCCAAGGTGCTGTTCCCGGGCCTGCGCCTGGGTTATGTGGTGGCGCCGCCGGCGCTGGTCGAACCCTTGACGCAGGCGAAGGCGGTGGTCGACCGCCACAGCCCGGTGGTTCCGCAGGCGGTGCTGGCCGACTTCATCCAGCAGGGCCATTTTGCGCGCCACATCCGGCGCACCCGCGACGCCTATGCCGAGCGACGCGGCGCGATGATGGAGGCTTTGGCAAGCCGCCTGGACGGCATGCTGGCCTGCGGCCCGGCAGATACCGGCCTGGACGTCTGCGCGCGCATCACCGGTCCGCTGGGCGAAGCCGAGGCCGTGGCACGTGCCCTGGCCGCCGGCGTCGACCTGCGCCCGCTGTCCTACTATGTCCACCCGCAGGCCGGCCCGGCATGCGCGGCGCCGCCCGGGATGCTGCTGGGCTTTTCGGCCTTCACGCCGGCGGAGATCCGCGCCGGCGTGGTCCGTCTCGCACAGGCCCTGGCGCCCTGAAGCCGAATGGCATTTCAGGAAACGTTAATGATTGATCAGCTAGAATGGCGTTTTGCTTGAATACGAGAGGCACATGGCGACGCAGGGCGAGTACGAGTATTTCAAGAGGATCGGCGAAGCGGGCATGCAGCATTCGACACACAAGCCCTGGTCCGACGCCCATTGCGGCCTGTACATGATGGAACTGGGCGCCATGCTCGGCCTGATGCCCGAGGGGGGCCGCCTGCTCGACATGGGATGCGGCACCGGATGGACCAGCGTGCTGTTCGCCAAGCGCGGCTATGACGTGATCGGCACCGACCTGGTGCCAGAAGCCATCGACGCCGGGCGCCGGCTCAGGGACAAGGAAGGCTTGCCCAACCTCGACTTCGTGGTCGGCGACTACGAGTCGCTTTCCTTTCGCGAAGAATTCGACGTGGTGGTGTTCTTCGATTGCCTGCACCATGCGGTGGACGAGGTCAGCGCGCTGCAGAGCGCCTGGCGCGCCCTGAAACCGGGCGGCATCTGCATCACCTCCGAGCCCGGCCTGGGCCACGAGCGCCGTTCGGCCGCCATCATGGCGGAGTTTGGCACGACCGAGCGCGACATGCACCCGGCGAAGATCATCCGCGCGGGCAAGAAAGTCGGATTCCGCAGCTTCAGCGTGCATCCGCATGCTTCCTACCTGTATATCGCCCTGTACCGCAAGCACGCCGACAACCTGGTAGGCAAGCTGCTGCGCATTCCCGGCATGCGCGCCCTGGCGGGCCTGGCCACCGTGCTGTTCTCGAAACACCAGGCGGGCATCGTCGTGTTGCGCAAATAAGCGCCGGCACACCAGGTGCCTGTCGCTTTTGCACCTCAGCGGTTGTATTGCAGGTAAGAACATGTAAAGATGGGGTAACCATGCATTACGCCTGCAGTTTTTGGATCAATGTAGGGAGCGGCCCGGCCAGGCGCAGACTCCCGGAAGTCTTTCGGAAAACCGTTTCATGCATCCTGCCCTGTCTCGCATTCTGATCTGCCGCACGGATAACATCGGCGATGTCGTCCTCACCCTGCCGCTGGCAGGCTTCCTGAAAGGGGCGATCCCGGGCGTCCAGGTCGACATGGTGTGCCGCGCCTATGCCGCGCCCGTGGTGCGCTGCTGCCGCCACGTCGACCGCGTGCTGGCGCTGGAAGAACTGGACATCGACCGCCTGTTCCAGGACCGGGAATACGACACCGTCATCTTCGCCTTCCCGCACCGTGCCATCGGCCGCGCGGCGCGGCGCGCCCACGTGCCGAACCGCGTGGGCAGCAGCCACCGCCTGCACCACTGGATCAGCTGCAACCGGCTGGCGCACTTCAGCCGGGCGCGCTCGAACCTGCACGAAGCCCAGCTGAACTTCGCCCTGCTCAAGCCCCTCGGCATCGACCGCCAGCCTGTCCTGGACGAGATCTGGCCCCTGTACGGCCTGCAGGCCCCTGGCGAGGCCGGCGTCGGCCATTTCTTCGATCCGACGCGCTTCAACCTGATCCTGCATCCCAAGTCGAACGGCAACGGCCGCGAGTGGCCGCTGGCGCGCTACACCGAACTGGCCGCGTTGCTGAGCAACGATCCCGGCATCGCCGTCTGGATCACGGGCAGCCGCGCCGAAGGCGAACTGCTGGCGCGCGCGGCGCCCGAACTGTTGGCCAGTCCGAACGTGCGCAACCTGTGCGGCCAGGTGGACCTGGACGGCCTGGTCGCGCTGATCGGCATGGCGGACGGCCTGGTCGCCAGCGGCACCGGGCCGCTGCACGTCGCGGCGGCACTGGGAAGGCCGACGCTCGGCCTGTTCCCACCGATCAAGCCGATCGACATCGCCCGCTGGGGCGCGCTCGGCCAGCGTGCCCAGTCGCTCTGCGGCGAGCAGGCCTGCGGCAGCTGCACCGACGCTGCGCACTGCCGCTGCATGGAGGCGATCGGCGCGCGCCAGGTGGCGCAAGTGGTCGCCGGATGGCGCAGCACGGCAGCGCAGCAGCGCGGCCAACGCATGGAAGAAGCGGCCGCGTGAGGCCGAAGCTCCTGATCACGCTCGATTCCATGCGTTTCGAGAACACCGGCCTGCACACCTTCGGCGACAGCCTGACGAAGGAGCTGGCCAGGCAGGGGCAGGGCAGCGTCGACCTGAGCGCCTATACCTATCCCGCGCAGCACGGCTTCCTGGGCGAGGAGGCATCCTACGTCGGCCACCGCAGGTATCACCGTTGGCTGTTTCCGCGCAAGCGCGAGTTCGACGTGGTCCACTTCGCCGACCAGTACTGCCGCTTTGGCCCGGAGCGCGTGCGCGCCCGGACCGTGATGACGGTCCACGACCTCAACCAGGTGCACGAGCGCACGCCGGGCAGCGCGAGCTACCAGCGCTACCTGCGCAGAATGCGCCGCAAGATCCGGGGCGTCGACCGCATCGTGGCGATCTCGGAGTTCGTGAAGAGCGACATCCTGCGCTTCTTCCCGGAGGCGGAGAACAAGATCTCGGTCATCTACAACGGCACCAATCCGACCCGGGCGCCCGAGGGACACCAGCCGCGCTTCCTGCCGCAAGGCCGCTTCCTGTTCGCGGTCGGGATGGTCTGCCCGAAGAAGAATTTCCACGTGCTCGTGCCTCTGCTGCGCGCGAACGATATGAGCCTGGTGATCGCCGGTGTGGTCAAGGAAGCCTACCGGGACAGGATCATGCAGGAAGCGGCGCGCTTCGGCGTGGCCGACCGGGTGGTGGTGACCGGTCCGGTCAGCGGGTTCGACAAGGACTGGTACTACGCGCATTGCGAGGCCTTCCTGTTCCCTTCGCTCGCCGAAGGCTTCGGCCTGCCGGTGATCGAGGCGATGCATCACGGCCGCCCGGTGTTCCTGTCGCGCTTCACCAGCCTGCCGGAAGTCGGTGGCGACGCCGCCTTCTACTTCGACAGCTTCGATCCGGACCACATGGCCGAGGTCCTGGAAAACGGACTGGCGCGCTTTGCCCGCGAGGATGGCGCCCGGCGTGCCCGCGAACATGCGAGCCGCTTCAGCTGGGAAAAGGCGGGGGCGGCCTACCTCGACCTGTACCGGCAGGTCCTCAGCTAGGGGCCGCGGGTTTATACTGCGGGGATGAACCAGACCCGTTGCTCCTGGGCCAACATGGCCAATCCCCGCTACATCGCCTATCACGACCACGAGTGGGGCGTGCCCTGCCACGACGAGACGACCTTGTTCGAGATGCTGAACCTGGAGGGGGCGCAGGCCGGCCTGTCGTGGGAGACCATCTTGAACAAGCGCGACAGCTACCGCCTGGCCTTCGACAACTGGGATGCGCATACCATCGCCGCCTATGACGAGGGCAAGGTGGCCGAGCTGCTGGCCAACCCGGGCATCGTGCGCAACCGCCTGAAGGTGGCGGCGGCGATCACCAACGCGAAAGCGTACCTGGCGATGCGCGAACAGGAGCTCACGCTGGACGCCTACCTGTGGGGCTGGGTCGACGGGAAGCCGCTCGTCAACGACTGGCCGGACGGATCGCGCCCCGCCAAGACCGCGCTGTCGGACCGCATCTCGAAAGACTTGTCGAAACGCGGCTTCAAGTTCGTCGGCTCGACCATCATCTACGCTTACCTGCAGGGCGTCGGCGTCGTAAACGACCACGACAAGGCCTGCTTCCGTTTCGCAGGGGCTTGATGTGGACCTGCGCGCACACTGGCGCAACCGCGAACGCTACACCGTGTTCGACACGAACTACGGCGATGGCGCCCGGGTGCGTGCGGTGCAGGAGGCCTGGCGCGCCGACCCCGACGCTCCCGCGCGGCTGCACGTCGTGGCCCTTGCCGATGGCCTGCTGCCGGGCTTTCACCGCATTCCGCAGGATGACCCGCGGCTGACCCTGACCCTGCTTGCGGCGCCGTTCGACGCTGCGCTGGCGCAGCTGGGCGCGCAGCCTGATTATTTTTTCCTGCAGGACGTCGCCGGCGCCGCTTTCGCGCGGCCATTGGCGCGCATCGCAGCGAGTGGGGCGCAGCTGGAAGCCGATGGACTGGTGGACGAGCAGCGTGCGGCGCTGCAGGCGCAGGGTTTCGTCTTCGACGATGACGGCAGGCGTGCGGTCTTTGCCAGCCGCAAGCCGCGCCTGCCGCTGCCGCCGGTGCTGCCGCAAGCGCACAAGCGCGCCCTGGTCATCGGCGCAGGGCTGGCCGGCTCCGCCGCCTGCGCCAGCCTGTGCGCGCGCGGCTGGCAGGTCACCCTGGTCGAGCGCCACCCGGCGCCGGCGATGGAAGCCTCGGGCAACCTGGCCGGCATCTTCATGCCGCTGCTGTCGCGCGACGACAATATCCCGACCCGCCTGACCCGCGCCGCCTACCTGTATGCGCTGCGCGCCTGGCGCCAGCTGGGCGGCATCGGCGGCGCCATCGAAGGGCAGGCCTGCGGCGTGCTGCAATTGGCGCGCGACCCCGGCCACGCCGACGTGTCGCGCGCCATCGCGCGCGAGGCGCATTACCCGACGGACTTCGCGCGCTGGCTCGAAGCTCCCGAGGCGCAAGCCTTGCTCGGGCTGCCGGCGCCAAGCGGCGGCTGGCTGTTCCCGCAGGGCGGCTGGGCGCGTCCCGGCAGCGTGTGCGAAGCAATGCTGCAGTCCTGCGGCGAGCGGCTGGTGCGCCGCTTCGGCGCCGGCAGCATCACCCTGGAACGCAGCGGCGACGAATGGCTGGCGCGCGCCGAGGACGGCAACGTGGTCGCGCAGGCGCCAACCGTGGTGCTGGCGAGCGGCGCCGGCGCGCGCAGCCTGGCGCAATCGCGCGAGCTGCCGCTGGCGGCCTTGCGCGGGCAGGTCAGCCACCTGGACAGCGGCAGCCTGCCCGCCTTGCCCCTGGTGCTGTGCCGCGAAGCCTACCTGACCCCGGCGGCCGGCGGCATTGCCTGCGCCGGCGCCACCTACGACCTCGACGCCGACCCGCAACTGCGCCTGTCGAGCCACGAAGAGAACATCGAGCGCCTGCGCGGCCTGGTGTCCGACCCGCTGGCTGCCGCCGGGGCGCCGCTGGCCGGCCGCGTGGGTTTCCGCTGCGTGGCCCCGGACCGCGTGCCGCTGGTCGGCCGCCTGCCGGACTTCGGCGCCGCAGGCAGGACCGAGCGCCTGCGCGACGTGCCGCGCCACCCCGGCCTGCATGCGCTGCTCGGCTATGCCTCGCGCGGCCTGATCTGGGCGCCGCTGGCGGCGGAACTGCTGGCCGCCCAGCTCGAAGGCGAGCCGCTGCCGCTGGAAATGGGCCTGGTCGATGCGCTCGACCCGGCGCGTTTTGTCCTGCGCGCGCGTCGCGTGCCACGCGGACCTGTCCCGGCGGATGAGTAGCCTGTTGCGTTAGCGCAATAAGTTACATTCCGCCAGAAAGTGTCAAATCGCCAGCGGTATAATTGACTTACGGTAATTTATAGGCCGAAAGCCGGCCAATTCGATGGAAGACCCACACTCGCCCCTGTCCATGTTCCTCGCGTCGACTGCGCACGACATGAAGAATTCGATCAGCGTCCTGTCCGGCACGCTCGAACGCCTGCTCGACGACGCCTCGCCCGAGACCGAGAAGGCCTATCCGCAAATGGCGCAGATGCTGTACCAGACGCGCCGCCTGAACGACAACCTGATGCAGCTGCTGGCGCTGTACAAGCACGTGGGCACGCCCGAGTATCCGTTCGACGTGCAGCCGCTCGAAGTCGGCCAGCTGGCCGAGCAGGTGGTCGCCCTGGAACGGGTGCTGCTGGAGTCGCGCGGCATCGCGCTCGAGCTCGACGTCGATCCCGAGCTGGTCTGGCACTTCGACGAGGACCTGATCGTCGGCGTGGTCTCGCATGCCGTCAACAACGCCGTGCACTACACGCGCGACAGCATCTTCCTGAGCGCGCGCGAGCGCGATGGCTGGCTCGAGATCCGCGTCGAAGACAATGGCGTGGGTTTCCCGGCCACGCTGCTCGAGGCGGGGAGCGCGGCCATGAACGGCATGGCGTCCGGTGTCAACTTCCTCACCAACAGCGCCGGTCTGGGCCTGCATTTCTCGCGCGAGGTCGCGCGCATGCACCGCCACCGCGAGCGCAACGGCGCCGTGCGCCTCGAGAACGGCGGCCGGCTGGGCGGCGGCTGCTTCATCCTGACCCTGCCATGAATGCCGTGATCAACTCGCTGGCGGCGCCGAGCGCCGAACAGGTGGACTGGGCGTCCAAGAGCTACCTCGTGGTCGACGACTTCATCGGCGTGCGCCAGCTGCTGCGCGAAGCCTTGCGCAGCCTGGGCGCGCGCAACATCGACCAGGCCTCCAGCGGCGGCGAGGCCATGGGCCTGCTCAACAAGACGCGCTACGACGTGGTGCTGTGCGACTTCAATCTCGGCGAGGGCAAGAACGGCCAGCAGGTGCTGGAAGAAGCGCGCATGCGCAACCTGCTGCTGCCCTCGAGCGTGTTCCTGATGGTGTCGGCCGAGAAGAGCGTGGAGTCGGTGATGGGGGCGGCCGAGCACCAGCCGGACGCCTACCTGGTCAAGCCGATCACCGAAGGCGTGCTGCTCAGCCGCCTGAACCGGGTGTGGCGCAAGAAGCAGGTGTTCAGCCTGATCGACCAGGCCTATGCCGAGAAGGACTACCTGCGCGCCGCGCGCCTGTGCGACGAGCAGATCGCGCTGAACAAGGCGCACGAGATCGACCTGCTGCGCATGAAGGCGCGCCTGATGGAGAAAAGCGGCGAGCCGGCCAAGGCACGCGAGACCTACGAGCGCGTGCTGGCGCAGCGCGAGTACCAGTGGGCGCGCTCCGGCCTGGCCAAGATCCGCATGGCCGACGGTGACTATGAGCAGGCGCGCCAGATGTTCCAGACCGTGATCGCCGAGAACCGCTACTACATCGATGCCTACGACCAGCTGGCGCTGGCCTGGCAAAAAATGGGCAAGCACGAGGAAGCGCTGAACGTGCTGGAGCGCGCGGCCAAGCTTTCGCCGAATTCCGTGCCGCGCCAGCGCAACCTCGGCCAGGCCAGCCTGAAGCTGGGCAACGTCGGCATGGCCGAGAAGGCCTTCCGCAAGTGCATCTCGATCGGCGAGTACTCGATCCGCAAGACGCCGGACGCCTATCTGGGGCTGGCGCGCGTGTGCGGCCTGAAGAACGATCCGAAGGAAGCGCTGCAGCTCCTGATCGCGGCGCAGCGCGAGTTCGGCGCCGATCATCCGGACATGGAACTGCGCACCAAGATCACCGAAGGCCTGGTGTACCACGAGAGCGGCGACTACCGCCGCGCGCGCAAGGCCGGCGACGAGCTGGAAGCGCTGCTGCAGTCGACCGGGGAACGGCCCGACGTGCCGACCTGCCTCGAGATGGCGACCCTGCTGTTCGCGGTAGGCGTCAAGGAAGCGCCGGTCGACCTGCTGTGCTACGTGATCCGCAACAACCACGACAACAGCTTCCTGCAGGACGAGGTGCAGCAGATCTTCGAGAAGGCGCGCATGGGCGAGGAGGGCGAAAAGCTGATCCGCGGCGCGCGCAAGGAAGCGATCGACCTGATGAACCAGGGCGTGCTGCTGTGGAAGACCGGCAAGCTGCCGCAAGCGGTCGAGTGGATGCGCAATGCCAGGGCAGCGCTGCCGCACAACGTGCGCATCCTGTTCAACTCGGCGCAAATCCTGATCTCGCACATGCAGCAGCGCGGCTACAGCGCCGAGCTGATGGAAGAAGCGCACGGGGTGCTGGCCCACGTCGACCGGGTGCAGCCCGGGCAGCAGCGCTTTGCCCAGCTGATGGAGCAGTTGCTGGCGCTGGTGCCGAAGGTGGAAGAGGAAGCTGCAACGGAGGTGGCCGGCCCGGCTGCCGCCGCCTGAGTCAGCGCCAGTTTCCCCGCACGTCCTCGCAGCGCTGTCCCTGCGCGGCATTGCCGTGCCGCCGCGCCAGCTCCGCGCACAACACCGCCACGTCGAGCCCGCCGTCGCGCGTGCGCGCCGCCTCCATCGCGCCGTCCAGCGCACACTCGCCGATGTACTGCCCCAGCGCCCGGTAGCTCTCGAACTGGGTCTCGTCGAACCACTGGTCCACCGAGCTCTCGTGCGGATAGGCGGGGTGCACCTTGCGGTAGTTGAGCAGGTCGGCGTTCTCGCGGCCGACGATGGCCGGCTTGATGTACAGCAGCGTGCCATCCACGCCGCCCTGGTCCACCTGGCTGTAGCGCACCGTGCCGACCGCGCAGCTGGCGCCGCACAAGCCCTCGCCGCCCAGCTGCGCCAGCTTCGAGACGTCGAGGTCGATGCGCACGTGCAGGTCGGTGCCGACCTTGCGGATCGCATTGCCGAGGTCCGCGAAGGCCAGCGCCCCGTCGCTGGCCACGTCCACCGCGATGATCAGGCGGCAACGCCGCCGCACCAGTTCGTAGATGCCGAGGTTGTCGAAATGCCCGCCGTCGGACAGGTAGACGTAGGTGGCGTCGGCATTGGTCAGGCCGAACAGCTCGGCCAGCAGGCTGAACAGGCCGACGCGCGGCGAGGACTGCTGCCAGGCCGCCTTGCGCGGATTGGGACACCAGCGGCCCAGGCGCACGTTGAACATCGTCATCAGGAAGTTCAGCGGCGGCGAGGAGTGCGCGCCCATGTTCGGGCTGGCCGCCGCGCCGGACACCGCGACCGCCATCCCGAGCCGCACGCCGGCATCGTCGTCGGCCCCGGCGCCCGAGCGCGCACCGTAGGCGCCGGTAGGGCGGTAGCAGCCGCGCGCGGCGTCCAGGGACTGCGCGCTGCCGGCCACGCCGTGCACCGCGGCGCTTCCCACCGATCCGGCCGCCAGCTCGAAGCCGCAGTAGCGCGGCGTGAAGGTGAACGAGGCCGCCTTGCGGGTGCGCCAGGCCAGCTCCTCGCCGCCGACCAGGTTGAGCGAGGTATTGATGATGTGGCAGGGGCGCTGCTGCTTCAGGTCCGCCAGCAGCGGGTCGTCGCCGGGATCGAAGCCGGTGAAGGGATGGGGCTTGCGCGCGCGGCTGCTGGCGCCGAAGTAGGCGCGCACCAGGCGGTTCCGGTACAGCATGTAGAGCGAGAACTTGTTGATGTCGACGCGCCAGCCGAGCAGCAGCGCTGCGCCCAGGAAGATCGCGAAGGCCCACGCCAGCCGGCTGCCGCTGGTGGCCAGGGTGGCGCTGGTATGGGCGCCATAGACGCAGGTCAGCGTGATCGGCTCGGGACAGGCGATGCGCGGCGGCGCCACCGCCGCCTGCACCAGTGCGCTCAGCAGGGCGAACACGCCGGCGGTGAACACGTAGGGCGCGATCCGCGCCGCCACTTCGAAGCGCGTGTCGCCGGCGCGCAGGCTGCCGGCCCAGGTGCCGGTCCGGCTGCCGCTGCCGGCCTTGAGGCCGAACCAGGTCACGAGCAGCCAGCCGGCCACGGTGGTGATGTGCGACCACACGTTCTGGGTCAGCCAGGCCCAGTGCAGCAAGGGGGCCAGGAAGAAGGAGACGCCGAACATCGAGACCCAGGCCAGCGCGAAGATCCAGGTCCAGGCGCCCTGGCGGCTCCACCATTCGCGGCTGGCGTCGCTGTACATGCGGCCGATCAGGCCGATCATCAGCGTCATGGTGCCGGCGAACAGCGCCATCATCAGCGGCATGCCGAAGGTGGTGAGGGCGATCGCGTTGTTCAGCACCGGGTGCGTCTTCGGGTCGGGCAGCAGCGACAGCCCGGCCAGCAGCAGCAGGGTGCCGATTCCGAGGGCGCCGAGGGCGCAGGCCAGGTGCGACAGGCCCTCGACCATCTCGGCGCGCGTCAGGTCGGCCGATGGCGGATGCGGATGCAGCAGGCGCGGCACCACGGCGAGGGCGGCGGCCACCATGAGCAGCACCACGAACAGCGCCAGCAGGCCGTTGACCAGCAGGTCGCAGGCCTCGCGCGCCATGAAACGCATCATCGTTTCGGGGGCGAAGGCGCGCGCCGCCGCGCACAGCACCGCCAGCACGGCCACGAAAAATGCGCCGCACACCACGTAGCCGGCGCGCCGGTAGATGCTGGTGCGGTCGTGCGCCAGGTACCAGCCGCAGGCCCACACCACGAAGTAGGCGAAGCCGGGCGCCAGCAGCCAGTGGGCGCGTCCCGCCAGCTGCGCCGGCAGCGCAGTCCATTCCCAGAAAGGCGTTTCGCCGCCGTGCCGCCACAGGCCCAGGCTGCCGAGGAAGCCCGCCAGCAGCAGCGGCAGGTTGATCCACCACAGCACCGCGCCCTGCGACAGCGGGAAGCGGCGCCGCCCGCGCGAGCCGGTGGGCTTGCTGGAGACGCTCAGGGCGATGCAGAACACGGCGAACAGGAACAGCAGCACACCGGCCATCCAGGACAGGTCGGCATACACGGCCCACGGCCCGCCGGGGTCGACGATACGGTGCACGGCCCACACGGCTGCGCGCGGCAATAGGAGCAGGGCGCACAGCCAGGCCACCAGCATCGTCAGGTTCAGGCCGGTGTTGCGGGCATAGGTGCCGATCAGGGTCCAGGTGTCGGCGCTGAACATGCCGCCGCGCGGCGACAGGTAGTTGCAGTACTGGCGCAGGAAGCGGATCGCCGGCGCCTCGGTGCGGCCGGCTGCATTTGTCCCCCCTGGCGCCAGCATCTCCTCGACCTTGCGCACGTCGCCGCCCTGTTCGTGGATGCACTTGGACAGCCAGCCGCCGATGAAGCCGCCGCCGGAAACGGTCGACAGGTAGTCGAGGTGGCGCAGCAGCCGTTGGTTCGCCAGTGCCTGCAGCATGCCAAGGCCGAAGGTGGCGCTGCGTACGCCGCCGCCGGACAGCGCCAGCCCGACCATCCCGGCCTTGTGGGCGCGGGCGGCAAGGTCGGCGCCTGGTGCGGCATCAGGGTCCGGGTGCAGCAGCTCGAGTTCGTCGCGGAAGACGTCATGGAAGGTTGCGCCGCTGACTTCGTCGAGGCGCTGCAGGGTTGCGTCGTCGAGCACACCGCGTCCGGCGATGCCCTCGCGCCGGCGGAACTCGACGATCGCCTCGGCCAGTTCGTCCAGCGTGCAGGCATGGGCGGGCGGGCGGCAGCCGGCCGCTTCCAGTTTACGGCGCAGGTCGGCGATTTGCGCCGGGACCAGGCTGGCTGGGTCGAACGAGGACACGGGTACTCCTCTTGATGACGGGCGGGATCGGAAACCGGTCCCGCTGAGTCCAGTTCAGCACGCCAGGTAAGCGGACGCTACCGAATAGATCAAGAGTGCGCCCTCCACTAAGTCTGGTAATCTTGCTTATGGTGAAAGCAATGATGTGCAATATGGAAAGCGTATGGCCAACATCTACCTGTTGATCGGCGTGCTCCTCCTGGGCATTGCCGCCTTGCTCTACTTCCTACCGAAGCGCAGGATTCTGAATTTCGTCGATTACGAGGCGCCGGAGGCGGTCGTTCGCATCAACCGCCATGCGGCGCCGCGGCTGCTCCTTCCCGTGGCCGTGAGTGCCGGATGCGCCTATATCGTCGACATGCGGCCGGAACTGGCCGTGCCGCTCCTGTTCCCGACCATCATTTCCATCCTGGTTGCGGTGGTGTGGATTTCTGCCGGCCTCACGCGCCTGAAGGACCGTTGAGGCCATCTTCCTCGCGGTCGGAAGCATCGCGATTGCGCAGGTAGTGTTTGTCGAGCGGAAACGGCGGCAACCAGGACTCGCGCCGTATGGTCCAGTTCTCGTAGGTCGGCATTAACTGGTCCGGCGCATCGAGCGTGCCCAGGTGCACCTCGATCTCGTCCCCGCTGCGCGCGAACACCGAGGACCCGCAGCGCGGGCAGAAGTGGCGGCCGCAATAATCGCGGGTGTCGCCGCTGACCGTCACCGCATCCTGCGGGAAGATCGCGGCGGCGTAGAACAGGGCGCCGTGGTGCTTGCGGCAGTCGAGGCAGTGGCACAGGCCGACCCGGTGCGGCCGTCCCGAGGCCAGCAGCCGCACGTCGCCGCACAGGCAGCCGCCGCGGACATCCATCTCAGCCTTTGTCGGCTTTTACGCGCGGATTGCGGCCCACCCGGCCGGAACCGCCCGGGCTGGCGGGCGCTGCCGGTTCCGCGCCGCCGGACACGTCCAGCGGCGAGCCGCCGCGCGCTTTCGGCTCGGCCGGGGCCGGCTTTGCCGCGCCATCGTTGCCGCCGGCAGGGGTTTCCGGGGTGACGCCGGCCGCCGGCATGGCGCTGCTGACTGCCTGGCGGAATTGATCCTGCAACAAATTCCACCACGCGACCGCAGCCGGCATGGCGCTGTTCGCGGCCGACTGGGCTGCTGGTTCCGCCTGGCCGGAAGAAGCGTCGGCCTTCGGCTCCGGCGCCGGCGGCGGGGGAGGTGTCGGGGCGCTGGCGGCCTGCTGTGCAAAGAACTGCGTGAAGGGCGCCGCCATGGCCGGGTCGCTGCCGGCGCGCTGCATGGCCTGCGCCATGCTGTCGCCCATCGCTTTCAGGGTGGCGAGGGTGCCGCGCTGGACTTCGAGCGCCTGGATGGTTCCGCGCAGCATGCCCAGGTTCAGGTTGAGCCAGGATTCGACCGCCTTGAGGTCGGCGATCTTCTTGTCCAGTTCGTCCACGGACAGGCTGGAGCCGGTCACGCCCGGCACGCCGACGCCGGGGATATTCATGCTTCCCCAGAGGTTTTTCACGAATTCGAGCGTATCGGGCATTCCGGCAGCGTTGGGCGGCTTGAGCATGGTCTTCTCCTTGGCTAGAAGCGCCAAGCGTAGCAGATAAATAACACGCGACAAAGCCTGTACGGCAAAGGGGCCAATGTGCCGCGTCCCTGCACCCCGGCTGCGCTCAGGCTACACTAGCGGCATGAGTTCCGCTTTTCCTCCTCAGCGGCTGCGCGCCCTGGTGCTGGGCACGCTCATCGTGCTGCTGCACTGGCTGGTGCTGGGCTGGCTCACCGCGGGCACGCAGGGCATCGCGCTGCCGGGACGTGAGGGCGAAGCTGCGATCAGCCTGGCGCAGCTGCTGCCGCCGGCGCCCCTCGATGCGCCGGTAGCCGAGCCCGTGCCGCCGCCGGCGCCGAAACTGGTGCAGCCGCCCCTGCCGGACTTCGTACCGCTGCCCACGATCACGGTGACGGAGGACGTGGTGGGCGAACCGGTGCGCCCCGGTCCGCCCGCGCAAACCACCACGCCATCCGCCGCGCCGGCTCCAGCGCCGCAGCCGACCGCTGCCGCCGAACCCGCCCCGGCCGAACCCGACCCCGGCCCGGCGCCGATCGTGCACACGGTGCGCCGCTACAAGGTGGACGTGCCGCCGCCGGCCGAACTCAGCTACAAGGTGGCGCGCCTTGACGCCGACGGCACGACATGGAGCGGTCAGGCCCTGCTGTCCTGGAAGCGCACCGACCAGGCTTATCGGATGCGCTTCGAGGCCGGCATCAAGATCGTGTTCGCGCGCGTGAACCTGGCGGTGCTCACCAGCGAAGGCCATCTCGGGAACACCGGCCTGGCGCCGGTGAAAATGACGGAAAAGCGCCGCGGCCGTTCGCTGACCGCGACCCATTTCGACTGGTCCGGCAACAAGCTGACGTTCTCGGCTTCGGAAGGCAACTATGCCTTGCAGCCCGGGGCGCAGGACAAGGCCACGGTGCCGTTGCAGCTGGCGGCCATCGCGCGCGGCGACCAGGCGCAACTGAGCGGCGACATCGACATCTTTGTCGGCGAAGAGCGCTGGGGCGCCGTGTACACCTTCAAGGTCGTGGGACCGGAGGAGATCGACACCCCGCTCGGCCGCCTGCAGACCGTGCGTATCACGCGCCCGCCGAAGCCGGGCTCGTACAAATCGCGGCTGGACATCTGGCTCTCGCCCGCGCATGGCTGGCTGCCGGTGCAGATCCGCAGCAGCGAAGCCAATGGCGCGGTAACCACGCAAACGGCGAACGACATCGCCATGACCCAACCAGGATTCTAGATATGCAACACTCTGCCGTACGACACGCCGGCTGCGGCCTGCTGCTGGCGCTCACCCTGGGCACTGCCGGCGCACAGGATGCCCCGGCCGCCATCAAGCGCAAGTTCGAACTACCGCCCTCGGCCGACCTGCACTATGAGCTGCAGGCCCGCCAGCGCGGCTTCGGCCTGAAGGGCGAGGCCATCGTCACCTGGCGCGCCGGAGACGGTAAATACGCCGTGAGCGCCGAATCCAAGGTGCCTCTGCTGGGCACCATCACCCACGACCGCAGCAGCGGCACGATCGACGCCTTCGGCCTGGCCCCCGCCGAATTCACCGAAAAGCGCATGCGCAAGGACCCGACCACGGCCACGTTCGACCGCGAAGCGCGCGCGCTGCGCTTCAGCGAAAGCAAGCAGGTCTATCCGCTCAAGGGCGGCGAACAGGACCGGGTGTCGATCACCTGGCAGCTGGCCGCCGTGGCGCGCGGCGCAGGCGAGCGCTTCAAGCCGGGCACCGAATGGCCCTTTTTCGTGGCCGGCCGCCGCGATGCAGAAACCTGGGTGTTCAAGGTGATCAAGCGCGAAAAAGTACAGACCGGCCTGGGCGAGGTCGAGGCAGTGCTGGTGTCGCGCCAGCCGGTGGCGGACAAGAAGGATCAGGTGCTGGAGGTCTGGCTGGCGCCGCAGCACGAGTGGTATCCGGTCAAGCTGCGCTATGCCGACGGCGACAAGGAACAGATCGAACAGACCCTGAAGACGGTGACAAAACCGTAAATTGCACCTCACACAATGCAACATTGTCTTGTTTTCAAGGCAATGGATGGGTGTGTCTTTCCTGCAATCGGGGGCCTCCGCGGAAGCTAGTTGCCGATCCTAAACTGTTATACTGGCGCCCCCGCGGACCGGTTGAGCCTGTCCGCGCCAGAGAACGGTACTTATATGATCGACCACCTTGGCGGCGCGGCGCTCGCCGTAGAATCCCTTTCGACACCACTGGAAGACGACCCCCTGCAGGCGCACTTCCAGGACGGTGTCGCGCCCGACGAGATCGAGCAGGTTTACCACCTCAAGCGCGCCCAGCCCATGCTGTCGGCCTTCACGGCGCTGTTCCACGGCACCCAGGACGGCGTCTTGGTGCGCCTCCTGGTGCTGCGCGAGCTGGCCAGCGATACCGGCAGCTCGGCCTTCTCGCGGGCCGACATCAACAACAAGCTGGCCTACCTGACCGCGGAAAGCCTGGAGACGGTCCTGAACCGCCTGCGCGGCCACGGCCTGCTGGCCTGGGACGGCCCCAGCGCCGTTTACCGCATTACGCCGCTGGCGCGCAACGTGCTGTCCGCGCTCGACACCCTGATCGCGCTGGCCAAGCCGGAAGAAGACGATGCCGAGATGGGCTTCCTGCTGTCGCAGGTGGCCGGCGCCCAAGCCGTGGGCGGGGTCACCGTGGAGCAGCTGCGCCACCTGCTGGGCCGCCTGGTCGAACTCACCGAGGAGTTCCGGGACGCCATCGCTTCCGGTTCCGAATTCCGCCTGCGCACCTCGCAGGCGAAATGGCACATGGCCTGCGACTGGGTCGAGAAGGGCTCGGTCATCCTGCGCGCCATCCTCCAGGACCCGGCCGCCGACGCGGCCACCCACAAGGCGGCGCAGGCCATCGGCCGCGCCCAGAGCGCGTTGCTGAACATGCAGGGCATGTTCTCGCGCGCCCTGAACCAGATCGAGCGCCAGCGCGTGCACCTGGGCCAGTCCGGCCTGTCGACGACCGACGTGAAACGCTGGCTGCTGGCCCACGAAGACCTGGCCAGCCTGGCCGAGGAGGCGATCGACCGCCCGGTGGTGCCGCTGTTCGGCACCCCGGCCGAGATGATCGACGTGGCCGAGACCGAGCTGCTGCTCGAGCGCGTGACCTCGACCGGCCCGAAAGGCCTGCCGACCGGCACCGATGCGCCGCTGACGGTCAACGACAACCCGGCGATGCAGGCCGAACTGAACGACTGGATCAACAAGCTGGCCGACTTCGCCAACCTCGGCAACTTCCCCGAGTTCTCGGACAGCGGCCCGAAGAAGGTGGCGCTACACGAGTCGCTGCTGCCGGCCAGCTTTGCCGTTGCTTCCTACCGGGCTTCGCTGCTGCCGCTGCTGGGCGATGCGTCCGAGGCCAGCCTGCAGGGCGCGACCGCCGAGCTGGCGCGCCTGCCCGTGAAATTCGAACCGACGGACGAGATGATCCAGCTCGACGACCCGGAAGTGGCGGCGATGTCGATCGCCTCCCTCTCACTGAATCTTGAAAGCGGAACACCCGATGAATGACGACGCACAAATCCTGATCGCGCGCATGCTGACGCACCAGACCCTGCGCCGCGACGACAAGATGGTCAAGCGCGCGCTGTCGGACGAGCAGTTCCGCATCGAAGTCGACAAGCGCCTGCTGGAATGCGGCCTGAAGCTGCTCGACAACGTCTACGCCGACCACGTGACGATCGCCCTGCACCGTAACGTCGAGCCGAAGATCTTCGGCGCCAAGGACATCTGGCAGAACAACAACTTCGGCCTGACCCGCGACGGCGTGGCCCTCCTGGTGGTGCTGTGGGCGCAGATCATCCTGCCCAAGCGCGAGCGCCAGGAAACCCACACCACGGTGGCGGACGACCAGACCGACATGTTCGGCCAAGACGCGCCGATCCCGCGCGCCGAGGATACCTCCATCGGCATCTCCTACACCGCGCTGCTGTCCGACTTCGGCGACAAGCTGGGCAAGAAGACCCGCATGGACATGAACCTGGGCGTCCTGTCGAAGCTCGGCTTCATCGAGCGCCGCGGCGACGTGATCCTGGAAGGCCCGCTGCTGGACCTGATGATGGACACCGACCTGCTGAAGGAACGCATCATCAACGGCGCGCTGGCCGAGGTGTTCAAGCGCGCGCCGCTGGCCGCGGCCCCGCGCAAGATCGATGCCGCCAACGACGCCGTGGTGGAAGCCGCCGCCGACGAAGAAACTCCGAACTAAGGTAAGCCCATGTTCCATATCAAATCACTCGAACTGGTCCACTGGGATTACTGGCAGCGGATCAAGAACATCCCGCTGGACGCCAAGATCATCACGATCGCCGGCCAGAACGGCTCCGGCAAGACCACGCTGCTCGACGCGCTGCGCACCCTGTTCGGCCTGGACTGCTCGATGGGCCGCACCTACAAGCACTATGCGCGCCACTCGGGCCAGCAGAGCGCCTGGCTGCGCGCCGTGGTCGACAACAAGCCGTCTGGCCGCCAGCTGTCGAACCGCCCGTTCCGCCATTCGGGCTTCTTCGCCGACGACGAGGTGACCCTGTTCTGCCAGGTGCAGAAGAACGGCGGCGACTGGAAGCGCCAGTACCTGATGCGTCCCGGGAACGTCGAGATCGAGGAAGTCACCGACGCCACCGACTGGCTGGGCGTGGAGAACTACAAGAAGCGCCTGGCCTCGGCCGGCCTGTCGCCGGCCATGTCGAAGGTGCTCGCGCTGGAGCAGGGCGAGACCGATAAACTGTGCGAATACGCGCCGCGCCAGCTGCTGGACCTGGTGTTCCAGGTCTTCGGCGACAAGGAAGTGCTGGACGCCTACGACGAAGCCAAGCGCCACCAGCGCGACACCGAGACGGAACTGAAGCGCTTCGAGGCGGAACTGGAAACCTCGCGCATCAACCTGGAAGGCCTGCGCCTGCGCGTGGCCAACTACCACCAGTGGGAAGGCCTGCACAAGGAAAAGCGCGAGCTGCAGGAAGACGTGCTGCCGGCCCTCGAATACCACGAGGCGCGCGAAAAGGCGGCCAACATCAGCCGCAATCTCAAGGAAGCCCGCAAGCCGCTGCTTGCCGCCGACTCGATCCTGGCCGAGAAGCGCCAGCAGCTGGCAGCCCAGCAGCGCGCGCTGACGGAAGCGCAGAAGCAGGAAACCCAGCTGGAGCAGGAAGCCACCGAGCTGGCGAGCCGCCTCACCCAGGTCAACCAGAAGCTCAAGCCGCTGGAAAGCCTGATCGAGCAGAAGGATCGCCTGCAGAAGCTGGCCGCGGACGCGGGCGCCGACCTGGCGGAAGTCGCCAACCAGCTGAACGAAAAAGAAGCGGAACTCGCCAAGCAGAAGCAGCAGCGCGACAACATCGCCGCAAAAATCGCCGGCGAGCTGGCCACCATCTCGGCGCTGCAGGGCAAGAGCGCGATGCCGGAGCCCGAAGCCCAGCGCCAGATGCGCCGTGCGCTGCGCGACGAGGGCATCGCCCACGCCATGCTGTCGGACATCGTCGAAGTCACCGATCCGAAGTGGCAGGGCGCGGTCGAGGGTGTGCTGGGCGGCTACGCCTCGGTGGTGCTGCTCGAGAAAGCCAAGGATGCGCCGGCGGCCTACCGCCTGGCCGAGAAGGAACGCTATCGCCACTTCATCGTGCCCGACTGCGTCGAGGCGCCGGTGGTCAAGGACGCCAGCCTGCTGTCGGTGGTGCGCTTTTCCGGAAAGGCGCCGGGCTGGCTGATCGACCAGCTGGAACGCATCGAGCGCGTCGATTCGGTGGACGCCGGCTTCAAGTCGGATTGCGACGAATGGATCACCCCGGACGCCTACCACCGCGAACGCCGCGGCGGGCGCTCGCTGTTCGTGGAACCATCGCGCTACCGCTTCGGTTCCGCCGGCAAGACCCAGCGCCTGGAAGCGATCCAGAAGTCGCTCCCGGCCCTGGAAGCCCAGGAAGACGCGCTGACCCTGGCGATCAGCAAGCTGGCCGCCGAAGTGGGCGCGCTGAAGGGCCGCATCGCCGGCGTGGACGCCGCCAAGGAACTGGCGGCGCGCCAGGCCGAGTTCGAGGAAGCCACGCGTGCGCTGCAGCCGCTCAAGGCCGAGCGCCTGGAAGTGGGCGCGCGCCTGGGCGAGCTGTCGATGCTGACCAAGAACGCGACGGTGGCGCGCACCCGCGCCGACACCGTGTGGCAGAACGCGCGCATGGCCCTGTCCGAAGCGGAAGCCGGCATGCGCCTGAACAACCGCCGCACCATCGAGCAGCGCACTGAACATGCGAAAGCCCTGCTGGCGCTGCGCAAGAGCTGGCGCGACCTGCCGACGAACTGGAAGAACGCCGGCTGGCGCGGCGACCTGGTGGCCAAGCACCAGAACGCGCACCAGGTCAACCTGCGCCTGTCCTCGCTGGAGCACGCCCTGGCGCGCGACGACTGGGAACAGGACAACACCGTCATCGACCAGTACGCGCGCCTGAACGACCAGCTGTCGGGCCGCCAGAGCGAGACCGAGGAACGCCGCTACCAGAACAACCGCGCGATCGAGGCCACCGCCAACGCGCGCGGCGCCTACATCGAGCGCCTGCGCTATACCATCAAGACCTACTCCAAGAACATCAAGGAGCTGGGCGAGCTGGCGGGCATCGACGTGCAGGCCGATCCGGTGCGCCTGGAGAACGACGACGTGCAGCTGGCCCAGGCCGGCCTGCACGTGCGCTTCAAGTTCGACGGCAAGGACCAGATCGGCATGAACGACGGCGAGGCTTCCGGCGGCCAGCAGGTGATGAAGTCGCTGGTGCTCTTGATCGGCCTGCTGAAGTCGGAAGAAGGCTCGGGCGGCTTCGTGTTCATCGACGAACCCTTCGCCCACCTGGACATCCGCAACATCCAGCTGGTCGGCGAGTTCCTGAAGAACACCGACGCCCAGTACCTGATGACCACGCCGCTGACGCACAACACCGACGTGTACGATCCGTCGGAGCTGACCTTGATCACCAGCAAGAAGAAGAAGGACGTGCAGTGGGCGCAGCCGATCTTCGTGCTGCAGCGAAGGAAGGACGAGGCGAAGGCCGCGTAAGACAAAGGGAGCCGATGGCTCCCTTTTTCATGACTGTTGCCGCGCCAGTATTTCTGCAGCGGCAAGACACTTACTTGGAGATTGCCCACCCATCGCTTGCCTTCACAAAACGCACCGGGCTGATGCCTTTTGTGACGGAACCAAACTGCTTTACTTCAAGCTCGACGTCGCACAGATAGGCTTTGTCGCTATCCGATTTGCAGCCGATTTTCTTGACGCTTGTGATCTCCGGCGCCAGTCCTTCCAGGATTTCGGGCGTCGACTTCTGCTCCTTTGCGACTGCGGCCTGGATGTCCTGTTCGGACGGTTCGCTACTGCATCCTGCAAGCGCCACTCCCAGGAGAATGGTGGCGGAAACGGATATCAGCCGTAAGCTACTCTTCATATATCGTCGTGGTTGTCGGTGTGAGTGGCGGTGTCGGCGACATCATCGCTGTCCGCCGGGATTGGCTGGAAAACGACGATGTCAGATCGTCGATTCGTTCAAGGTTTGCTGGAGGATCTCCATCCAGCGCGTCAGTTCCTGCTTCGCCTTCGCAGGCGGGAACTCGATCTTCCACTGTGGATAGTCGACATCCTTGACCTTGATGAAGAGTCCCGTGTTTTCCTTGTTGGCACGCTGGTTTGCCAGGTTCGCCGCAAGGACATTCATGCCGCCGCCATAAATCATGCCGCCCGACTGCGTGTTCGCTTCCCAGGAGCGGATCTCGTCGAACTTGTAGACCTTGTAGTTCCCCCTATCCTTCAGGTGCACTTCGCGTTTCTCAGTGTCTACTGCGATGCCGGTCTTGGCGTAGAAATGCTTGAACCTCAAGTCCTTGACGAAATCGGGCAGGCCCGGTGGCGCGGACTTTTCCTTGCCTTTGAGGGTCTTGTACATGCTCACGGCAGACCAGACGATCAGAACGATGCCTGCTGGCTTGAGAATCAGGCTCAGGACTCCCCACTCGTCGGAGTTCAACAGGAACAGTCCGACAAAGAACAATACGACGAATTTCAACATGGTCGCCTCAGTAAAGCCTCAGTAAAAATAGTCACGTACAAGGATGCCGGGCGAGACGGCTGGCGGAAGCAGCTTGCGCCACCCGAACATCCTCGACGTATTCCGGACAATGCCTCGCCTGCCTTATTGGCAGACGTAGGCCTTGCCCACCCACTCGCTCGTCATGCTGGTGCCCTGCTGCGACCAGACCACGTCGGTTGCCTGCAGGCGCACGGCCTGGTTCATGGCCTTGGCCTTGGCGTTTTTCGAACCGACGCTGGCGCTCAGCCCGACGAAGATGGCATCGGAGCCCTGGACCGGACCGGCCAGTTTGCATCGTTTCACGTCGGCGTCATTCACTTCGCGGATGGTGTTCGGCTGGACCGTGGTGCAAGCGGTGAGCATGGCGAGGCTGGAAAGGCAGGCGAGGGCAAGGATCAGTTTTTTCATGGTTCTGGAAAATATCGTGTAAAGGAAAAGCGGAGCGGCGTCGCGCTCCGGCAAAGTGTTACTGCGCGGTCCGGGTGGCGAGGACGTTGCCTTTCTTGTCGAGCAGTTCGATCTTGAGAATCTGTGCGAGCACCAGTTTCTTGCTGACGTCGGCGTCCTGCACGTAGCCGTACACCACCGTGCGCATGTCTTCGTACTTGCTGCGCAGGCCCTCGATCAGGCGTGCCTTGTCTTCGTCCGGAACGCCGAGGTAGCGGAAGTCGGCGCCATTGTTGAAACCGATCTTGTAGCTGCTGTTGTCGTTGAAATAGCGATAGGAACCTTTTTCCCATACCGAAGAAGCCAGCGGGAAGCCTTTTTTCTCGAAGTCATATTTCTCGATCGAGTCGCCGATTTCCAGCCTGACGTAGCGCTGCTGCGCCGCTTGCGCCACGCCGGCGTCGATTTTCACCTTGAGCGCCTTGAGCAGGTCATTTTTCTTGAATTCGTCGGCGGCCATCATGTAGTCGCGCGAATAGCTGCCGGCCACTTCGTTGTAGTCGATCGGCATGCCGGCGCTGTTCAGGTAGGCGAACATGATCTGGTTGCCGCTGTCGATGTCGACGTAGCTGCTGGCCGGGGTCGCCGGATCGCCTTTGGGCAGGGTGGCCTGTGCCTGTGCCTTGACCTGTTCCGCCATGGCGGCCGGTGTGGCGGCGTCGGCCAGATTCGGGGTGGCGGCAGCATCGGCAGGCGCCTTGTCCTTGCAGCCGGCCAGACCGGCCAGCAGGACGAGCGCCAGCATGGCGCCAAGGGGATGGCGAACGAACGGAAGTGCGTGATGGGACATGATGTTCCTTGATAAAGATTGGTCGGGGTCGTTCAGGCTTTCGCGGCCAGGAATTTCATCGTGCTGCGGCTGGCCAGGTAGAGGCTCGCGAGCAGCGACAGGTAGGCGCCGGCGCCGATGGAGATGGCGCGCATGGCTTCGCGCAGCATCATGCTGCTGACGCTTTCCGCCATGCGTGCAGCCTGTTCTCCGCCGAAGAAGCTCGCCGCGCCCTGCGCCTGCTTCAGGCTGTCGTTGACGCCGAGGTAGGCCATCAGCGCAACGATCAGCATGAAGGCCAGCGGCAGCAGGCCGCCGAGATGCGCGCGCTTGTCGTTCCAGACCTGCGGCGCCAGGGGCGCCAGCAGGGCGACGACGCACATGAATCCATAGATGCCGCTGCCGGCATTGGCGCCGTTGAGCCCATTGATCAGGCCATTCGGCGAGTTGAGCACGCCAAGCAGCTTCCAGAACGACATCCCGACGCTGTATTGGGACGACACCTGGACCGCGATCGTGTTGAGAAAGAACCACCCCACCAGCAGCACCGCCATCGCCACCAGGGTCGGCAGGCCGAAACGCGCCGTCAGGCTTGCCGCCAGTTCGCCGCCCTTGGCCCTGGCGGCCTGCACGGCCAGTTCCGCCTGTTCCTTGGCAAGCTGCGACTCGGCCACCGGCATTGCCGCGGCCAGGCTGCCCGCGCCATCGAGCGTCACGTCGACCACCATCCCGACCTTGGGTGGCGTGTCCGATTTCCAGTGGGTTTCCAGGGTGAACGGATGCTGCGTCCCGTTGCTGCTGAGCAGGCCCGGGCCGGTGTTGGTGTCACGCAAAATCTTGCCGCGATGTTTCATGATGATTGGTATCCCTCTCCAGTTCTTCAGCACTGCGGGCGCAGCCTGTCACCGTGTTATTCGTTGCATGGGATCCAGCGGTTCAAAATATTTTCAATTTCTTTTGAAAATTATTTCTTGTGCATTTTTTGCATCCTTACGGTCGACAAAACCTGATCGGCTGACTCATAATATTTCTTATGGTTACCATCCTCACGCCCCGACTGCCTTCCGTGACGCCCAGGCGGAGGAGGGAATGAGTACGCAGACGCTCACCCCCGGCGAACTGCTGGCGGCCATGGCCGGGGGCGATCATCGTGCGCTCGAGTTGCTGTACCGGGAGTGGTCGCGCAAGGTCAGGGTCTTTGCCCATGCCAGGCTGCTGCGCTGCGGACTGGATGCCGATGCCATCGCCGGCGAGGTCACGGTCGACGTCTTTCATGAACTGTGGCGCGACCCCTTGCGCTACGACGGGCGGGTGGCATTTGCCACCTGGCTGCTCACGCTCACGCGCAACAAGACCATCGACCAGATCCGCCGCCACGGCAAGCGCCAGGCCATCGAGGAATCCTTCGACGAAGACGGCGACGCCGATCAGGAGGCCAGCGTGGACGCCGAGACTGCGCCCGATCCGCTGGCGCTCCAGGAAAACGCGCAACGTCGGACGGCGGTGCAGCGCTGCCTGCAGCGCCTGCGCAATCCGCTGCAGCGCGAAAGCCTGACCTTGTGGGCGCTGGAGGATATGTCGGTGTGCGACATCGCCCGCATCCAGGACGTGGCCGAGGGGACGGTCAAGACCAGGCTGTTTCACGGCCGGATCAATCTGCGCCAGTGCATGGAGCGCTGGTTTGCACAGGAAGGCGGACGCCATGGATGAACGACAACGCTTGCTGGAGCGACTGCCCGACTACCTCAACGGCCATGTCGCGGGCGACGACGCGCGCTGCATCGCTGCCTTGCTGGAGAATGATGCGGCATGGCAGGACCAGGCCGCCGTGCTAGCCGACGTGCGCGCCGCCGTCGGTGCGCAGATGGCAGCCATGGACAGCGAAGCCGGATTGGAGGAGTTGAAGCGCCGCATTGCGGTCGCGCCCCGGGACGCGGCATCGAAGGTCTCGCCGCCGATGGCCGGATGGTGGCGGCGCATGCTTGGCATCCGTCTCGCGCCCGCGTGGACGCCGCTTGTCATGGCCTCGCTGGCCGGCGTTTGCGTGGTGCAGGGCTGGATGCTGTACAGCGCGCCCGACGCCGGCGTGGCCTGGCGCGGCGCGCCGCTCAGCGTCGCCGCGCCGGCGGCCAACCTGGAGGTGCGTTTTGCCGCCGACGCCAGCCTGGCGCAGGTGGAAGCGGTGCTGATCCAGGCCGGAGCACGCATCGTCACCGGGCCGCAGGGCGGCCAGCGCTACCTGCTGCAGGCAGACGATCCCGCCGCCGCATTGGCGCAGCTGCGCGACAGTAGCGCCGTGGTCGAGGCCGCCGTCCTCGCGGCCGCGCCCTCGCCCTGATGCGCCGCCGGTTCCTCGCACTGTGGCTCGCCTTCGCGGCGGTCCTGCCGGCCGCGGCGGCCGAGCGCCATGCGCTGCTGATCGGCGTCTCGAGCCTGCCGGCGCTGCCGCGCAGCGCCTGGCTGGACGGGCCGCGCCACGACGTACCGGCCATGCGCAATGCGCTGCTGGCACAGGGCTTCCCGGCTTCGCGCATCGTCAGCCTTGCCGACGGCGTCGACGGCGCGTCCGCGCCGACCCGCGGCGCCATCCTGGCCCAGCTGGCGCGCTTCGGCAAGATGCTGCGGCCGGACGACGTGCTGGTCATTTACTGGTCAGGCCACGGAATCCTGATGCCGGGCCAGCCGGGCTTGTGGCAAACGCCGTCCGGCCAGCAGGTGCACCTGCTGGCGCAGGACGCCCGCATCGATGCCCGTAGCCGGCAACTCTCCGGCAGCGTCAGCAGCGCCGACATCGGCCGGGCGATCGACGCGCTCGCGGCGCGCCGCATCCAGGTCGTGGCCCTGTTCGACAGCTGCCATGCGGCCGGCAGCACGCGTGGCGATGCGGGCCTGGTCTGGCGCGGCCTGGCCGGCACCGCGCTGGGCTGGTCGCCTCGGACGGCGAGCATACCGGGGAGGACCGCGCCCGCCGCCAGCACGGCAGTTGCGCCGCCGGAGAATGCGGCGGGGCCGCGCGAACGGCCGCTGTTCATCGGCTTCTTCGCTGCCGAGCCGCAGCAACGCAGCGCCGAAGCGCTCGCCAGCGACTACCCCGGCCAGGCGCGCGGCATGTTCACGCGCGCCCTGATTGCCGGCCTGCGCGACAATCCCGCCAGCTATCTGGCCTGGGCCAGCCTCACCAACCAGTATTACCGCCAGGCCCTGGACGGCCGGCAGCTGCCAGCCAGCGCGCGTCCTTCGCCGGTGTATGCCGGCGCACTGGAACAGGCGCTCTGGACGGCTGCCGATACACCGGTATTGTGGCCGGTGCGCCAGGACGAACGCGGCTGGCACGTGCCGTATGGCCGTCTCGACGGCCTGCAGGCAGGCGACGTCCTGCAGCGCGGCGCCGGCACCTGGCGCGTGACCGAGGTGGGCTGGAACGAAGCGCGGCTGGCGCCGCCGGACAAGGGCGCCGACGGTGGTGGCTGGGCCCGGCGCCTGCCAGCGGCGGCGGCGCCAGGCGCGGCGCCGCGCCTGGCCGTGCTGGAGCGGCGTCGCGGCACGCGCACGGTCGACCTGTCCCTGCCTGGCCGCGGCACCGTACGGCTGCGCGTCCCGGATGGCGAACTGGCGGCCCTGCGTGCCCGGGCCGCCAGCATCGCTGCCGTGCTGGCGCTGCCTTCGACGGCCGGCGTGGCGCCGCTGCTGCAGGCGCGCATCGAGATTCAGGCCCCCGGCAAGGCCGTCCTCAGCCTGCCCTTCGTCGACCGCGACCTGGGCTCGCTGGCGCCGGGCACGCGCTTGCGCGTGATCGTCGAAGGCAACCGCGAAGCATCGGTCGACGCCGGCATCGTGCACCTTCCCCTGACAGGGCCGGCCACCCGCGTGTTTCCTGCTTTCTCCGGCGACAGCAGCCGGTTGCCGCCCGCGGCGCCGCCGCAGGTGAGCCGTTTCGAACGCGAGTTCGAGGTCACGGCACAAGGCGCCGCCGGCGCACCGGAATGGCTGGCGATGGTGGCCGCGCCGGCCGTCGACGGCGCGCTGCCGCGCCGCTTCGCGGTCTTCGACGCCCTGCGCAAGACCGCCGGCGACGACAGCGAGCGTGGCGCCGCACTGCCGAGCCGCCATGGTCCCGACCGGGCACAGGTGGCGCGCCTCAGCTGGCAGGTGGCGTCCGGAGCGGAGAAGTGAAGCGGCATCCGCGCTTCGGCGCCCGCGTACGCAGCTTCGCATGGGCCGCGTGGCTGTCCGTTGCGGCGGGCTCGCTGCAGGTGCATGCCGCGCCCGATGCCGTTCCCGCCGCTGCAGCCGGCTGCCAACCCGCCGCCGGCGAGCTGATCAAGCTGGGTGCGCAGGCCGTCGACAAGGGGCGCCCCCAGGAGGCGATCGCGCCGTTCGAGCAGGCGCTGCGCCTGTGCCGCGCGGCCGCCGACCGGCGCGGCATCTCGGCAAGCCTGCTCGAGTATGGCTCGGTGCTGCATCTGTTGAACCGTTATGCCGAGAGCGAGTCGGCCCTGCTGGAAGGCTGGGCGCTGCGCCAGCAGATCGACAGCGGCCCTTCGCCCGACGGCGATCCGGAGCGCGAGGGCATGTATTACCCGGCCGAACTGATGTACCTCTACCGCCAGTGGAGCCGTTACGACCTGGCCTGGGAGTGGGGTGAGAAGGCCCTGCGCGCCAAGGCGCAACTGGTGGGCACCGCGTCCAGCTCCTACGGCACCAGTCTGTCCAACATGTCCGGCATCGCGCTCGTGACGCGCGACTATGCGCGCGGCCTGCCGTATGCGCGCGAGGCGATGGATATCTGGGAGCGCACTTCCGGCACGGACAGTACCGACCATGCCTGGGGCATGCGCGACGTCGGTGCGCTGCTCATCGGGCAGGGCAGGATGCAGGAGTCCTATCATTACCTGGAGCGTGCCTACCGGATCAGGCTGGCGGCATTCGGACAGGACAGCACCGAGACCCAGACCAGCACCCAGGACCTGGCGGCATGGCACACCCAGGCCGGCAACGACGCCGAGGCGCTGCGCTTTGCCGAACTGGGGCTGGCCAGCGCGCTGCGGCGGCTGGGCCCGGATGCGCTCGACACCAGCTATGCGCTGGCGCGGGTGGCCCGCATCCACCTGCGCCTGGGGGAGACCGCACAGGCGGCCAGCGAGGCCGAACGGGTGCTGCAGATTCGCCGCGCCATACTGGGCGAAGACAATGCCCAGACCGTGAATGCCTGGCAGGACGTGGCAAAGACCCAGCTCGCCAACAACCGGCTGGGCCGTTCGGCGGCTGCGGCCCAGGCGGCATTGCGGGCCTGCCAGGCCATGCCGGGCGGGATCGCCGCCTCCTGCGTGGCGCACCAGCTCGACCATGCCAGGGCGCTGCTGGCGCTTGGACAGGCAAGCGAGGCGCTGGTCCAGGCCGAGCGCGCGGCGGCGCTGGCGCGCAGCCATGGCGAGATGGGGGGAGATGAATACGGCGCCATCATGCTGGTCGCGCAGGCGCTGCGCGCGCTGGGACGCCAGGCGCAGGCCGAGAGCGCCCTGGCCGAGCTGGCCCGGAGGGTCGCGGCGCAGCCCGATCCGGTCGCCAACGGCCAGCTCGAGGTCGAGCTGGCGCTGGATGCCGTCCGTGCCGAGCGGGACGGCATCGGCAGCGCCGACCTGGCGGCGCTGGCCGAACGCAGCGGCGCCTTCGCGCAGCGCGTCGGCGAACAGCGCGGACTGTCGCACGCTGCCTACGCGAGCGCGCTGCTCGATGCTGCAGCGCTCAACGCACGGCGCGCCGAGCGGGCGCTGGCGCGTGCGCAGGCCGCCCGCGCGATGGCGATCGGCCTGGCCAACCGCGCCACGCTGCTGCAGGCCCGGGCCGCTGCCCAGCTGAGCGAACTCGAAGACAGCGCGCATGCCGTCTTCCTTGGCAAACTGGCCGTCAACGCCTTGCAGGCCGCCCGCGAAAACACGACCGGCTTGCCGGTCGAGCAGCAGCATAGCTTCCTCCAGCTGAAGAAGGCGGCATACCAGCGGCTGGTCGACCAACTGCTGAACCGGCACCGCATCGGCGAAGCCGAGCGCGTGCTGGCGATGGTGGAGGAAAACGAATTCCATGACCTGGTGCGTGGCGACAGCGCCGATGGCGGCGGCTCTCGGGATCTGCGCGTGGCGCGCTTGCCGTTCGACGGGATCGACGAAGCTGCCGAGAGGCAGTTCGCACTGCGGGCCGGCGCCCTGGAACAGGGTGCGCAAACGCTTGCCCTGGCGCGCGCGCGTCACGCGCAGGGCATCTCCGGCGCAGCGGCGGAACTGGCCGCGGCGCAGGCCGCGCTGCAGCGCCTGCTGGACGCCGCCACGGAGGCGTGGAGCCGGACGGCGCAGCCGGACGGGCCGGAGGCGGCCGGCGCCGATGCCGCCTCCGGCAGTGCCGAATGGACGGACACCGGACGCGCCGCGTTGCCTCCGGGCCGCCTGCACCTGACCTATCTGCTTGGCGAGCGCGCGGTGCGCGTGGTGGTCCAGCATGGCAGTATCGCCCGTGTCCTCACGCTCGATGTCGACGAAGCCGGCCTGGCGCGCGACATTGCCCTGCTGCGCAGCCTGGCGCAAGACCCGGGCAGGGATCCGCGTGTCCAGGCCCGGCGCCTGTTCCGCCAGCTGCTCGAACCGGTGCTGCCCGAGCTGGCGCGCGCGCGCACCCTGAGCGTGTCGCTGGGCGGCGTGCTGCGCTACCTGCCGTTCGCCATGCTGCACGATGGCAGGCGCTGGCTGGTCGAGCGCCTGCCGCTGCAGGTGGCGGGCAGCGCCGACGTCGACGGCGGCGCCAGAGCCCCGCTCCCGCCGAGAGCCAGGTCGATCGCGCTGCTCGGGCAAAGCCAGGCCAGTGGAGACTTGCCGGCGCTTCCTTTCGTGGCGCGCGAGCTGCAGGCGGTCGGCGCAATAGGCAGGACGGGCCGTATTCCCAGTCACACTTACCTCGATGCCGGGTTCACCGCCGCCGCCCTGGAGCGCGCCCTGCAACGCAACAGCATGGTGCACATCGCCAGTCATTTCGTGCTGCGCCCGGGGCGCGACGACGGCTCGTATCTGGTGCTGGGAGGGGGGCGGCAGCTCAGCCTGGCGGAACTGGCGCAGGCGCGTTTCAGCTTCGTCGGCCTGGACCTGCTGACGCTGTCGGCCTGCGAAACGGCGGTGCCGGCAGGTGTCGATGCCACGGGCCGCGAGCTGGCCGGGCTGGCATGGCTGGCGCGCGAGCGCGGCGCGCGTCACGTGCTGGCCAGCCTGTGGCGCGTATCCGACCGTTCCACCGCGACGCTCATGGCCGACTTCTACCGCGCGCTGGAGAGCGGCGCTGATAAACCGGAGGCGCTACGCGCGGCCCAGTTGCGTCAGATTCGCCGTGCCGCGTCGGCGGGGCCCACGCGCGCGCGCGGCCTGAAAGCGATCGACGGCCCCGCGCCGGCGCCCTCGCATGGCCATCCTTATTACTGGGCCGGTTTCACACTGCTCGGCCTCTGATCACGCGAGGTCGATCGCCTTGCGCAGCTTGCGCCGCCACAGCAACAGGCCGGCCGAGTAGCGTCCGAAATAGCCTGCGGTTAGCCCCACGCACAGCATGCTCAGCATGTCGTCGGTCAGGCGCGGCGCCGGGATGCCCTTGCCCTGGTTGGCATAGATCTCGACCCCGAGGTAGAGGATGCGCGCCACCAGGATCATCGCGAACAGGATGCCCAGCTGCGCCGGCGGCGTGAAGTAGTAGCCCTGTTCGGTGTCCTCGAAGCGGGTGCGCTTCAGGGCGTAGTGGCCCCAGCCGAGGCCGAAGGCCGAACCGGCCAGCAGCGCAGCCAGCTGGGTCGGCCGGTCGAACAGCTGCGCCAGCGGCACCAGGATCATGGCGCCGAACACCAGCACGCCGGTGTAGTGGCGCGAGACGATCGAGCGCTGGCGGAGCATGCGGGCCTTGATGCGCTGGTAGACGCGCCAGACCAGCAGCGGGGTCAGGACGAGCAGGGCGAGGGTGGTGATCGAAAGTTCTTGCATGGCGCGATGAGTTGGTTCAAGCCTGCCATTGTAGCCGCCTCGCACGCGAGAGGCAGCAAACGGCGGCCTGCGGGCCATCATGGTAAGGTGTCCACTCCGCTTTGACGAGGAGATTCCCGCCATGAATGCAGAGCTGTTCGCGAATGTTCCTGCCCGGTTTCCTGTAGAGGCGCACCGCGCACCGGACCCGGCCCCGATCGAGGAACCGGCGCCCGAGCCCTTCGACACGCCCCATCCGCAGCACCAGCCCGGCCACCCGCACCTGCCGCAGGGCGAGGAGGAGCCGGTGCCCGACCACAAGCCCAGCCTGTTCTCTTGATTCCTATAGCACCGCGCCGGCCAGCCAGGCATAGGCGGGAATGCCCAGCAGGATGTTCAGGGGGAAGGTGACCCCGAGCGACATGCTGAAGTACACGGACGGGTTGGCTTCCGGGATCGCATAGCGCAGCGCTGCCGGGACGGCGATGTACGAGGCGCTGCCGGCCAGCACCATCAGCAGGGTGGCGTTGCCCACCGATAGCCCGAGCAGGGCCGCCAGGCCCAGGGCAAGGCCGGCATGCACCACCGGCGCAGCGGCCGCGTAGGCCAGCAGCCAGCGCGACTGACCGCGCAGCTTGCCCAGGTTGCGAGCGGTGTGCAAGCCCATGTCGAGCAGGAAGAAGGCCAGCATGCCCTTGAACAGGTCGATCGAGAACGGCGCCATGGCCGCCTTGCCGGCCTCGCCCGTCAGGATGCCCACGGCCATGGCGCCGATCAACAGCAGCTGGGTGCCGTCGGTAAAGGATTCGTGCAGGATTTTCCCCAGGCCGACGCGCGGGCCCGGCGCTCCCAGCGTGGCCGTGCCGTTCGCAGCCGGCAGCACTGCCGGCGCTCCGGCCTGGCGCAAGGAATTGGCCAGCACCACGGCGATCACGATGGCGGGCGACTCCATCAGGGCCATCGCCGCCGCCATGTGCCCGCCATAGGCGATCCCGTGGACGTCCAGGTACTGGGTCGCCGTGATGAAGGTGACCGCGCTGACCGAACCGTAGGTGGCCGCGACCGCGGCCGCGTCGAAACCGGACACGAAGCGCTTCAGCAAGGGATAGGCGGCCAGCGGAATCGCGACCGCCAGCAGCACGGCGGCGCCCAGGCCGGCCACGACTTCCGCGGTGAGGCCGGTTTGCGCGAGGGCGAAACCGCCTTTCAGGCCGAGCGCCATCAGGAGGTAGAGCGACAGGAAGCGCGCGATCGGCTGCGGGATCTCGAGGTTCGATTTCACGCAGCCGGCCAGGATGCCGAAGGCAAAAAACAGGATGGCAGGATCGAGGAAGTTGTTCATGTGTTCGGACTCAACAGAAGGTCCTGCATCCTAAGCGCTCGCGGCAATAAAGAAAAATCGATTATGATGATGGTGAGCATAGGGATTTATCTATGAATGCCACCTTCCGCCAGCTGCGCCTCTTCCTTGCCTTCAGCGAACACCTGAGCGTCACCGCCGCCGCCCGGGCCTGCCACGTCACCCAGCCGACCGCGTCCATGCAATTGCGCGAGCTGGCCGAGGGCGTCGGCATGCCGCTCTACGAGCAGGTCGGCAAGCGCCTGTACCTGACCCCGGCGGGCGAAGCGCTGGCGCGCACGGCGCGCGCCATGATGGACGAGTGGAGCGCCTTCGAGCAGCACATGGACGGCATCAAGGGCATGACGCGCGGGCGCCTGCGCCTGTCGGTGGTCAGTACCGCGAAGTACTTCGTGCCGCGCCTGCTCGGCAGCTTCTGCGCCGCCTTGCCCGACATCGATGTCGCGCTCGAAGTGCTCAACCGCGACGGCGTGGTGCGGCGCCTGCGCGACAACCTCGACGATCTCTACATCATGTCGATGCCGCCCGAGGACCTGGACCTGGAGCGGCATGCCTTCCTGTCCAACCCGCTCGAGATCGTCGCCAGGGCCGGTCATCCGCTGGCCGGACGGCGCCATCTTCCCCTGGCCGAACTGGCGCCGATGCGTTTCATCCTGCGCGAGCGCGGCTCCGGCACCCGGCTCGCCGGCGACCGGCATTTCGCATCCCTCGGTTTTCGGCCGGACGTGCGCATGGAACTGGGTGGCAACGAAGCGATCAAGCAGGCGGTCGCGGCCGGCCTGGGGCTCGGGGTGGTGTCGCGCCATGCGCTGGCCGGGCAACCGGGCGAAGACGGACTCGCCGTGCTCGATGTCGAAGGATTTCCGGTGCAGTCCAATTGGTGGACGCTGTATCGGAAAGGAAAGAAACTGACGCCGGTCGCCGCGGCTTTCCTAGCGCATCTCGGCCAGTTTGGTGACAAGAGGTAATTGAACGGATCGGGCCGCTATGTTCCATAGCGAACAGAAGTATGCCCCTTGCATCGCCCACCATGACCCCTCCGTCCTGATCAGCAAGGAGAGGTACCATGAGCGACACCAAAGGCCAAGACGAGATCGGCCAGGGAGGCGAGTTGCACCAGCACGCAGGGGGCGCGCATCCGCCCCTGACCACCAACCAGGGCGTGCCGGTCGCCGACAACCAGAATTCCCTGAGACCGGCCGGCATGCGGGGCCCGACCCTGCTGGAAGACTTCGTCTTCCGCGAAAAGATGATGCACTTCGATCACGAACGCATCCCGGAGCGCATCGTGCATGCCCGCGGCGCCGCGGCGCACGGCTATTTCGAGCTGACCCATTCATTGGCCGACTACACGACGGCGCGCGTGCTGACCGAGGTCGGCGTGCGCACGCCGGTGTTCACCCGCCTGTCCACGGTGGTGGGCGGGCGCGGTTCGATCGACACCCCGCGCGATGTGCGCGGCTTCGCGGTGAAGTTCTATACCAAGGAAGGCAACTGGGACCTGGTCGGCAATAACGTTCCTGTGTTCTTCATCCAGGACGCCATGAAGTTCCCCGACCTGGTGCACTCCGTGAAGATGGAGCCGGACCGTGGCTATCCGCAGGCGACCGCGGCCCACGATACTTTCTGGGATTTCATTACGCTCACGCCCGAGTCGATGCACATGATTATGTGGGCCATGTCCGACCGCACCATCCCGCGCTCGCTGCGCATGATGGAGGGCTTCGGGGTGCACAGTTTCCGGCTGCTCAACGACAAGGGCGAGTCCACCTTCGTCAAGTTCCACTGGCGGCCCAAGCTGGGCATGCAGTCCACCATCTGGGACGAGGCGGTCAAGATCGCCGGCGCCGACCAGGATTACCACCGGCGCGACCTGTACGAAGCCATCGAGGCCGGCAAGTTTCCGGAATGGGAGCTGTCCGTCCAGCTGTTCACCCAGGAACAGGCCGACGGCTTCCCTTTCGACCACCTGGATGCCACCAAGCTCATTCCGGAAGAGCTGGTGCCGCTGACAGTCGTCGGCCGCATGGTGCTGGACCGGAATCCGGACAATTTCTTTGCCGAGAACGAGCAGGTTGCCTATTGCCCGGCCAATGTGGTGCCCGGCATTGACTTCAGCAACGATCCGCTGCTGCAGGGCCGCCTGTTCTCCTACCTCGACACGCAGATCCTGCGCCACAATTCGCCGAACTTCCACCAGCTGCCGATCAATGCGCCGAAGTGCCCCTTCGCCAACCACCAGCGCGACGGCCACATGCAGATGCAGGTGCCCAAGGGACGGGTCAGCTACGAACCGAGCTCGCTCGATCCGAACTCGGTACGCGAGGATCCGGTGCGCGGCTTCCGCAGCCATGCCACGCCTGCCGATGCCGGCAACAAGGGCAGGGTGCGTCCGGAAAGCTTTGCCGACCATTACAGCCAGGCGCGCCAGTTCTACATCAGCCAGACCGATCTCGAGCAGGCCCACCTGGCCTCGGCCCTGGTGTTCGAACTGTCCAAGGTGGAGCACGTCCATATCCGTGAAGCGATGGTCGGCCACCTGCGCCACATCGACGAGCCGCTCGCCAAGCGGGTCGCCGACAATCTGGGCATGCGGCAGCTGCCGCCGGCCCCGCCCACGGCCGCCCCGGTGCGCGACTTGCCGCCATCCCCGGCCTTGCAGCTGATCGGCAAGATGACCGGCTCACCGGAAGGCCGCAGCATCGGCATCCTGTTCTCGGACGGCTCGGATGCCGCCGCCATCAAGGCCTTGCGCGCAGCCGCCGAGGCGGCGGGCGTGAAGGTCAAGCTGGTGGCGCCCAAGGTGGGCGGCGCCACGCTGGACGACGGCAGCTGGCAGGAGGCCGATGGCCAGCTGTCCGGCACCCCGTCGGTGCTGGTCGATGCGGTGGCGCTGGTGCTGAGCGAGGAAGGCGCGAAGAAGCTGCTTGGCGAGTCGGCGGCGATCGACTTCGTGCGCGACGCCTTCGGCCACCTCAAGGCGATCGCCCATGACACGGGCGCCGCCGGGCTGCTGCGCGCGGCCGGCATCCAGTCCGATGCCGGCGTCATGCCCGCGTCGAATGCGCAGGACTTCGTGGCCTCGGCCGGCAAGCGCCTGTGGACGCGCGAGCCCATGGTACGCATGCTGCCTTGACGCACCCGCAGGGCCGGTCCGCTGGATTCAGCCGGGCCGGCCCTGATTGCGTCGCTGCGGGCAGCGGTAGCGCACCAGCGGCGGCGTGCTGCTGACGTCGGTCAGGGTGCGTCCGTCGCGCGCCAGCAGGAAGTGCGCAGGATGCAGACGCGTTTCTCCTTCCCCCTTCAGTTCGGCGATCAGGACGAGCTCCCGGTCGCGCGCCACCGCGGCCCGTACCGGGCCCGTGCTTTCGAAGTAGGTGACGGTGTTGCCCTGCAGGCGCAGCAGCGAATCGTTGCGCGCCGTGCCGCAGTCCCGCACGTGCATGTTCCATTCGCCCTGCCAGGCGCGCGGGATCTTCTGCTGGGGCTGTGCAGCGCCGTCGAGGCTGACGAGCATCAGCAGCAAGGGGATGAACTGTTCTGTCATCAGGTCTGCCTCCGGGTGACTGGTCCCGTTAATCGAAGGCCCAGGCGTACAGCACGTCCAGCGCGGTATTGGTGCCGGTCTGGAACTGCAGCGTGATGCGCGGGGTCCACTTGTAACGCAGGCGCACCAGGCTCGAGGCCGTGGTCGCGCCCTGCTCGAAGCTGAGGTAGGTGCGCGAAGAGATGCGCTTGCCGACCGTCACCACCGTGTCCGCCAGGCCGCCGTTACCGCCGTTCGCCTGCTTCAGCCCGAGTTCGTCCACGCCGAGCGAGGTCGCCAGCTTTTGCGTGATGCCGCCGGTGCCGCCCTTGCCGCCGAGCAGGGCGCTGGCGGCCGTCGCCAGCACGTCCTTCTCGTTGCCGCTGGTGCCTTCCATGCCGTGGCCGAGCACCAGCCAGGACAGTTTCTCGCTGTCCGGCACGTTCGGCGTCGACACCAGCCGCGCTTCCGGCGCCTGGGCCGTGCCGCGCACCTGCACGCCGGCTTCCACGTTGGTTTCCGACAGCTGCTCGCCCTCGGGCCGCGCGCGCACCGCGAGCACGTCGAGCGCCGGGTTGTCGTAAGGGCCACTGAAGGTGATGACGGCGCGCCGGATATCGAGTTTTTGACCATAGGCGGCGTAGTCGCCCTCGACCGCGCGGATGGTGCCGTTCACGCGCGGCGCGCCGGCGCCGACCTTGCGCATGCGCACGTTGCCGGCCAGCGTGGCGTCGATGCCCAGGCCGCGCAGCCTGAACTCGTCGCCCAGGTCGGCGCGCAGGTCGATGGTGAGCGGCAGTTCTTCCTTCTTGTTCGAGGGCTGCGGCCTGGTGCCGCCCTGGCCCAGCACGATGACGTCGTCGGACATGGTCGGCCGGCCCTGCGGCGCGAATTCGATCAGGGCGCGGTCGGCGCGCACGTTGCCTTCGATCGCGAAGCGTTCGGCGTCGCGCACCAGCGAGGCCTTGCCGCTGAGGACCACGGTGCGGTCCGGGCGCGACAGCGCTTCGAGCTTGTCCAGCGTCAGGCGCAGGTCGGCCGCGGCCAGGCCGCTCGAGAAGCGCAGGAAGCCGTCGGCCGAGGCGCTGCCCTGGCGGCCCTGGAGGTACAGTCGCTGCAGCTCGAGCCGGTCGCCGGCCAGGCTGGCACGCAGCTCGCCGTTCTGCAGGCGCACGCCCTGTTCGGGCCAGCGCACCGCCAGCTTGTCGCCCTGCACGCTGCCGTCCAGGCGCGGCGTGCCGATCGTGCCGCTGCCGGTCAGGGCCAGGCGCAGCGCGCCGTCCAGCTCGAGGCCGGACTGTCCCGCGAACGAGGCCAGCCAGGCGATCGAATCCATGTTGGCCCTGGCCGTCATGCGCAGCGGACTGTCGCCGTCCAGGCGGCCTTGCAGCAGCTGGGCGGTGGCGTCGACCTCGACGCTGCCGGTGCGGGCGCCGTCGAGGTCGAGGGCGACCTTCAGCGAGCTGCCGACGACGTCGGCGCGCGCCTCAAAAGTGCGCAGGCCGAGCGGCACCGGACGGTCGCCGCCGGCGATCACGTCGCCCTTTTCGCGGAATACGTGGACCATGCCGTCCAGCGCCGGTGCGCCGCCGGTGGCGGTCGCGGTACGCAGGTCGAGTTCCCACTTGGCGCCCAGGGTCAGGTCGCCGCGCGCGTTGTCGCGGATGGCGGGCGAGAACTGCGAGAGATAGGTCAGCGGCACGTTGCCCGCATGGCCGCGGCTGGCCCAGCGCGGGCCGTTCTTCACCAGCGAGTCGATCGTGATGCTGCCGGCCGGCAGGCGAATGACGGCGCCGTTGAAGGCAATGCTCTGCGGCTTGGCCAGGCCCATGAATCCGCTGCCGGGGGCGCCGTTGATGCGCAGCGGCACCGGCGCCTGCAGCGTCATCGCGTAGCGGCCGCGGTTCTGCAGCGCGGCCAGGGTGCCGCTCCAGGTGTCGCGCGCCAGGCCGCCGCGCACCTCGAGGTTGGCATCGAAGGCGTCGCCGACCGCGGCCGCGCGCAGGGTGTGGGCGCCGCGCGTGCCTTCGGTCTTCAGGCTGGCCGAGGCTACCCGGGTGTCGCCGCTGGCGTATTCGGTGACCTGGATGTCGGTCGCCAGCGCGTCGTTGGCGCCGCGGCCGGAACCCAGGTTGGCGCTGGCGCGCAAGGCGCGGATGCTGTGGGCGCCGAGCAGGCGCAGGTTCTGGCCCTCCAGCGCGGCGCTGAAGGATGGCGCATCCATGGTGCCCGACAGCGTGCCCTGGCCGCGCAGCACGCCGGCGAAGTCCGGGCCGAGCGCGGCCAGCTGCGGGGCGTCGATGCGCCAGTCGAGTTGATCCTTGCCGGCGCCGAAGCTGCCCTTGGCGGCGAGCACGTTGGCGCCCACGTGCAGGTCGACGTCGGCGTTGGAGACGTGGCGGCGGTCGGCCGTGAGTTTGGCATGGCCCCACAGCGGCGAATTCGACAAGGTCGACTCCTGCACCCGCAGGTCGACCGCGCCGCGCCAGTCGGCGCCGCTGCGGCCGCTGGCGTCAAAAGCGCCATTGATCGAGCCGGCCAGGGGCGAGCCGAAGGCGGCCGGGTTGAAGCGCTGCATCGCGCCGCTCATCTTCGCTTCCACGAAGCGCGCGCCTTCGCTGCCGGCCAGCCAGGCGTCGCCGCTGGCGCGCAGGCTGCCGTTGGCGTTCTTGCGCTGGGCGGCCACCCAGCCCAGGCCGTTCGCATTCACCTCGAAAGTGGTGCGCGGCGCTGCCATGGTGCCGGTGGCGACGCCGTTCGCCGTGACCGCGCCGTACAGGTCGCTGCGCACGGCCGACAGCTGGCGGCCGTCGAGGCGCCACTGGAGCTTGTCGCCGGCCGCGCCGAAGGCGCCGTTCAAGGCCACCGTGTTCTGGCCCAGCGCCAGGTCGGCGTCGATGCCGCTGATGCGCTTGGCGTCGGCGTGTAGTTTGCCGGCGCCCGACAGCGCCTGGTTCATCAGGCGGCTGCGGCGCACCGCGAAGTCGGCATCCACGCGCCAGGCCGGGGCGAGCGCACCGGCCACGTTGACGCTGGCGTTGATGTCGGCTGCCGGGAAGTCGCCGAAATCGGCCGGGTTGAAGCGGCTGGCGCTGGCGCTGGCCTTGAATGCCTTGTCTTCCAGCAGGTTCATGTTGCCGCTGACGTCCACGCGGCTGCTGCCGCTGGACAGGCGCGCTTCGCGCACCGTGACCACGTTGTCCTGCAGCGTCGCCAGCGCGGCCAGGCGCAGCGCCTTGTCGGCCAGGTTGGCCTGCAGGGTTTGGGTATCGCCGGCATTCGTCACCTGGATGTCGCCGCGGATCGCGGTCGGTTTCATGGTGGAGTAGATGCCCTTCAGGTCGAAGCGGTCGGTGTGCAGGGTGAAGCGCGCGGTGCCGAGGCCGTCCTCGTCTTTCTCGCGCTGCACGCCGCCGGTGCCGGTGAAGCGGCCGGCGGCGCCGAAATCCATCAGCACGTCGGACACCTGCAGGGCGTCCAGGTTGCCGCCCAGCTGCCCGCGCATGAGGCGCAGGGGCAGGCGCTGCTGGTCGATGGTGCCCTCGGGACCGTCGTTGCTGATGTCGACCCGGCCGCTGATGTTGCGCTTGTCGTCCAGCTTGCCGCTGATGGCGAAAGTCAGGTCGGCCGTCGGCAGCGCCGGGTTGAAGAAGCCCGGGTCGACGTTGCGGCCATTGATGCGCATCTCGCGCAGCGGGATCTCGGCATAGGGCGAGAGCACAAAATGGGCGTCGCCCACGGCGCGGCCAGCCTGGCCGGTGGCGTCGACCAGGGTGGTTTGCAGGTCGCCGCCGAGCTTGAGGCGCAGCTGGGCGGCGCGCGAAGTTACCCCACCTTCGGCCTTGGCCTGCGACTGCGTCAGGCTGGCGGTGGCGTCCAGCTTGAACGGGCGCTGGGCGCCGATGCTGCCGGCGCCGGCAACAATGCCCCAGGGCGTCACGGCGGCGGCGTCGCGCAGTTGCCAGCGCTGCTTGTTGCCCTCGACGCGCAGGCGGATGTTGTCGATGTGGGTTTCCGCGCCCTGGTTGACGAAGGTGGCCCGGTTCAGGCGCGCATCGTCGATCGAGACCGTGAAGGGCGGCGCCAGCTTGGCCGGCATCGGCGAACGTTCCTCGGTCTCCTTGAGGGTCTCGACGCGCAGGTTGGCCGCGTGCAGCTTGTCCACCAGGATGCCGCGCGAGACGATCTGCCCCGGCGACCAATGCAGGTTGATCTTGTTGGCGATGACCAGCTGCTCGTCGGTGCGCCACACCGCGCGTTCGATGTACATGGCGCCGTACAGGGAGCCGCGCACGCCGGTGAGGGTGAGCTTGCCGCCGGTGGAGGCGGCGACCTTCTGCGCGATCATCTGCAGCGTGGTTTCGCGGCCCAGGTACCAGAGCGTGCCGCCGATGATCACGCCGGTGACGACGACGCCGATGGCGACGCGGCGCGGCCAGCGGCGCTTGTGCGGTGCTGGTGCGGGCGCCTGGGTCGGGGTGTTGTCGTTCGTGTCCATCAGAAGGTGAATCCCAGGGAGAAGTGCAGGCGCGCCTTTTTCACGGCATGGCCGTAGGCCAGGTCGACGTTGATCGGACCCACCGGGCTGCGCCAGCGCGCGCCGACGCCGAAGCCGGATTTCGGTTTCAGGTCGCCGACCTTGTCGGCGGCATTGCCGACGTCATAGAACACGGCCACGCCCCAGGGCGGGCGGAAGTAATACTGGTATTCGGCGCTCGCGGTGAGCAGGTACTTGCCGCCGACGATGGCGCCGTTCTCGCGCACGCCCAGTTCGCGGTAGCCGTAGCCGCGCACCGACTGGTCACCGCCGGCGCGGAACAGGAAGGTGGACGGCACGCCCAGCTTTTCCTTGGCCGCCACCCCGCCGAACTCGCCGCGCAGCACCAGGGTGCCGGCTTCGCCGAGCGGCTTGAACATCTGGCCGCGCAGGTAGAGGCGCAGGAATTTTTCGTCGGTCAGGATCGGCAGCAGCGCGCCGCCCAGCTGGCCCTGCAGCACGTAGCCGTTGGTGGGCTGGATCAGGCTGTCGAGCTTGCGCTTGGTGATGGCGTAGGTGAGCGGCAGGCTGCGCGTCGTGGTCGGCTCGCTCGGCGGCACTTCGCGTCTTTCGACCAGCGCTTCGAGCGTCAGGCTGCGCTCGAGCAGGGGCGAGCCCCAGGAACGGCGCGCGGCGACGGTGGCCAGGGTGGTGATCTCGCCGCGCACGTCGTTGCGCTCGACGCCGGCGCCGACGCTGTCGTTGTAGCCCTTGGGCGTGGTCGGCCAGAAGAAGTCGACGCGCGCGGTCTGGCGCTTCTGTTCATAAATGAGGTCGCTCTTCATGCGCTTGCCGAGCACGTTCAGGTCGTCGTAGCTGGCCTGGACGCGGGCGCCGGTGTCGGTCGAGAAGCCGACGCCGACCTCGACGTTCTTGCGCTTGTTCTCGACCACGCGCACCAGCACCGGCAGCACGGTGGGACCGGTGGGCGGCTCCGGCGTGGCGGGGTTGGCGTCCGCGTCGTCGTCGCCTTCCTTCAGTTCCTGCAGCTCGGCGTTGAGCACCTGGCGCATGTCGGCGCTGACTTCGACGCTGCTGAAGTAGCCGGTGTCCTGCAGGCGCGACTGCAGGGCGGTCAGCGCCGCCTCGCTGTACTGGTCGCCCGGATTGATCTTGTTCAGGTTGGTGATGACCTCGCGCGGATAGCGCTTCAGGCCGCGGATGCGCAGCTCGCCGAAGCGCATTTCCGGGCCGCTGTCGATGACCACGCGCAGCAGGGCGCGTTGTTCTTCCGGGTCGACGGTGGCGCTGGTTTCCACCAGGCGGGCGCGCGGGAAGCGCGTCTGCGACACTTCGCGCAACAGGCCGCGTTTGGCGGCTTCCCAATCCTCCTGGCGGAAGCGCGCGCCGACCGGCAGCGACCAGCGCTGGCGCAGGGCGCCGGCGTCAAAAGGGACGCTGCCCTCGTCGATCGGGGCGAAGCCCTGCAGCACCAGGTCGACGTCGCCGACCACGGTGGCCGGGCCCGGATCGACGATGATGCGCGCCACCGGCTGGCTGCCGCTGGTATCCAGGCCGGCCGAGATCTTGGGCGAGTAATAACCCTCGGTGGCGATGAAGGTCTTGGCCTGTTCCGGGGCTTCCTTGACCAGGCGTTGCAGCTGTTCCATATCCACGCGCGAGTTGCCGCGCCAGCGCATCAGGTCGAGGTTTTCCTCGAGCATGTTCTCGATCTGGCGCGGGGCGTCGATGCGGACCTGGTAATCGATTCCCTGTGCATGCAGCGCCGTTGCAAATAGCAATGCGCCCATGCCGGCCAGGAGACGGGGCAGGGGGCGCAAACGGCGCGGGATCGATCTTGCAGGAAACATAACACTCCATGGATAAAATTCATGGCAATCTTAACGGATTGGCAAAAACGATGAAAAACTCTTGGCCCAGCAGTGCGGCCACCCCCGGTTCACGCAAGCGTCCCTTTTATGCCAGAATTCGCGGTTTCTTCCGTCCACGGACTACGACCATGCAAACCAACGACACCGCCCTCGTCCTCTTCAGCGGCGGCCAGGACTCCACCACTTGCCTCGCGTGGGCGCTGCAGCGCTATGCGCGCGTGGAGACGATCGGCTTCGACTATGGCCAGCGCCACGCCATCGAGCTGGACGTTCGCCTGCCGCTGCTCGCGAAGATGCGCGCGATGAATCCCGACTGGGACGCGCGCCTGGGGGAGGACCACATGATCGACCTGTCCCTGATCGGCAAGATCTCGGATACCGCCCTGACCAGCAATGTGGCGATCGCGATGCAGGAAAACGGCTTGCCGAACACCTTCGTGCCGGGCCGGAACCTGATGTTCATGATGGTGGCGGCCACGGTGGCCTACCGGCGCGGCCTGAACGTGCTGGTGGGCGGCATGTGCGAGACCGATTTCTCGGGCTACCCGGACTGCCGCGACGACACCATGAAGGCGCTGCAGGTGGCCCTGAACCTCGGCATGGCCACGCGACTGAAGGTGGAGACGCCGCTGATGTGGATCGACAAGGCCCAGACCTGGCAACTGGCCCAGGACTGCGGCGGCGACGCGCTGGTGGATTTGATCCGCTTCGATACCCATACCTGCTACCTGGGCGAGCGCGGGGAGGCGCATCCTTGGGGGCATGGCTGCGGGACCTGCCCGGCCTGTGCGTTGCGGGCGCGCGGCTACGAGCAGTACGTGGCGGGCAAGACGGCCTGAGTGCTCCGCGCAGCGTCCTGCGCTGCCCGGTTTTGTTGTCGGCCGGATACTTTCAGCCTACACTGGCATGCATGAACAATGTCAGTACAGGTGCGCCGGACGGCAAATGGAAAGCGTGGGTCAAGTGGCTCAGGCTGTTCAGCGTCATCCTCGCTGCCGTTTGGCTGCTGCGTTATTCAGAGCAGCACCCTGTTGTCGCCCTCGTGTGCGGCGCGCTCGTGGTCCTGGTGTGCGCCCGGACGCGGCTGAGCGCGCAGCGCCTGGATCTGCTCATCGACGGGCACCCCGTGCAGCTGACGCTGTACACGGATGTCTCGCGGCGCGTCTGGATCGAGTGGACGAGCCGGAACGAGCGCGTGCGCGCCCGCATCATGGAACCGTACTGCCAGGGCTGGGTCGATCACGACATCCGCCTGGGCGGCAGGCAGTACAGCCTGCGGATTTTCGTCGAACACTTCGGTGGCGGCTACCTGGTGTCGAACCACGGCCGGGGATTCGACATGGTCGTGCTGCGTAATACCTGTGCGTGGTGACGGCTGAGCGTGAAACGCCAGGGTAGGGCTGCGCTATCCAGGGACACAGCAAACCAGGCTACCGGACTTTATGCAATGACCAACTATACGAAATGGCTCGTCCGGTCCAGGGCAATGGCATTTGCCGGAGGCGCCCTCGTCCTGGGAAGCAGCTTTGCCGGCTTCGAACTCGGCCTGGATGGAAAGGTGGTGTCCGTCCTCATTCCGCCGGGCGTCTGCCTGCTCGTCGCCGGCATGCTGGACAGCTGTGGCCTGATCCAGCGGAAGTGGGTCAAGGCCGCCATCCGGGAAGAGAACGAACGCATGCGGTCCGGCGGCTAGCCGGGTATGCCCTGGCGGCCGGCTCATCGGCTGCCGCGCAGGAAGTCCGCTTCCTCCTGGCCGTCCATCAGGCCGCTTTTCTGGTAAGGCATACGGTTGGTCCGCATGATCTTGCCTTCCTTCGCATAGACCAGGTAGGTCTCGCCGGCGCCATGCTCGCCCGGCTGGCTGTCGCGCAGCTCGCTGCGGCAGCTGATCGTGATCCTTGTCTTGCTGGTCGTGAACTCGAGCGGCTGCTCCTGCTGGTAATGCCCCTTGATCAGCTGCACGTTGCGGAAATAGGCCTGGTGGACCAGCAGGATATTGGGAAAGCGCGCCTCGGGGTTGTCGACTTTCTCGACATGGGTGAGCTTGCCCAGGTAGCCGATGAACACCGTGTCCGCCTCGTCCTGAAGGGCGCGCAGGTCCGTCTTCATTTGCGCCAGTTGTTCCTTGCGCTTTTGTTCGATCTGGTCGGGCGGCAGGCTCACGCAGGCCTGGCTGGCGCCGGCCAGCAGGAGCAGTGAAACCAGGAGGGCTGTCGGTGCACGTTTCATGATAGGGCGTTCGAATTGGGACATTGGCATGATGTCCGAAAAAGCCGATTGAAAGTGCACCAATCCTCACGCTGATGGGCTGTCTTGTTCCGGCATCCTGGCCACGACCTTGATCTCGAACTGGAACCCGTACAGCCAGGTCACGCCCAGCGCCGTGATGTTGGGGTAGGGCGCCTCGCCCCAGTATTCGCGCGCCACTTCCCAGATGCGCTCGAACTTCGCTTCCGGATCGACGATGAAGACGGTCACGTCGACCACGTCCCCAAACGTGCAGCCGGCCGCTGCCAAAACGGCATTCAGGTTCTGGAAGGCGCGCCGCACCTGGGCGTCCAGTTCCGGTTCGGGCGAGCCGTCCTCGCGGCTGCCGACCTGGCCGGACACGAACAGGAAGCCGCCCGAGCGTACAGCGGGCGAATAACGGTTCTTCTCATACAGGGCCTGGCGGCCGGCGGGGAAAACGACGTCACGGGTGGTCATGGATGCACTCCTGCTGTTGGTGAATGCAAGCACTGTAGCGCTCCGATTTGCACAGATAAACCATCAAATGGCGTCAAGACTGTTTGTATAATCTACACAATTCTCAAGCGGGGGCAACATGGACAGGTTTGACGGCATGCGGGCATTCGTCCGGGTGGTCGAGGCGGGCAGCTTCACCAAGGCGGCCGAGACGCTCGGCATGAGCCGCACCAGCGTCACCCAGCTGGTGCAGCAGCTCGAGGCCCACCTGCGCCTCAAGCTGCTCAACCGCACCACACGCAAGGTCAACGTCACCGCCGATGGTGCTGCCTACTACGAACGCGTGGTGCGCCTGCTGGCCGAGCTGCACGACATCGAGAACAACCTCCCCGGTTCGTCTACGGCGCCGCGCGGCCTGCTGCGGGTGGACGTGCCCAGCCCTTTCGCGAACATGATCCTGGTGCCGGCGCTGCCGGACTTCCACACGCGCTATCCGGAGATCCAGTTCGACCTCGGCGCCAGCGACCGCAAGGTCGACCTGATCGGCGAGAACGTCGACTGCGTGGTGCGCGGCGGCCAGGTGTCCGACCTGTCGCTGGTGGCACGCCACGTCGGCGACTTGCAACTGGGCGTGTACGCGGCGCCTTCCTACCTGGCGCAGGCCGGCACGCCGCTGCACCCCAAGGAGCTGCAGGACCCGCGCCACCGCATCGTGCGCTTCCGCTGGGCCAACGGCCTGCCCTACGCCATGCACAGGGAAGGCGAGACGGTGAAGATCGGCGGACGCTACGTGCTGGCGATCGACGACGGCAACGCCTACCTGACGGCCGGCGTGGCGGGCTTGGGGGTGCTGTGGCTGCCCGACTACATGGCGCGCGAGCATGCGGCCAGGGGCGATCTGGTGCGCTTGTTCGCGGATTGGGAGATCGATCCGATGCCGCTGTACGTGGCCTATCCGCCCAACCGCTACCTGGGCAAGGCGCTGCGGGTGTTCATCGACTGGATCGTGGAGCTGATGGGGCAGCATGCGCCCGTAGTGCGCGTTCCTACTGGTGCGGCTGCCCGTTAGACGCCATCAAGCCAGCATCCACCGGCAGGTTCACCCCCGTGATCAGGCGCGCATCCTCGCTCGCCAGGAAGACCATCGCCGCCGCGACGCCTTCCGGATCCTCGGGAGCGCCGAGCGGCATGCGCTTGTTGAATTCGGCGACCAGCTCGGGATCGTTCACCATGTCCTCGGTCATCCGGGTAACCGTGAAGCTCAGATTGACGGCGTTCACCCGCACCCCATCCTTGGCCGCATCCATGGCCATCGCGCGCACCATGTTGCTGACGGCGCCCTTCGAGGTGTTGTAGGCGAACAGCTCCCAGTCCCCGCCCAGCCCCGACACGGACGAGGTCATGACGATCGACCCGCGCGTCTTCACCAGCTCGGGCATCGCCGCCTTGGCCATGTGGAAGTAGCCGGCCACATTGACCGCCATGACGCGTTCGAAGTCTTCCTCGCTGGTCGCCATGATGTCGCCCTCGGTCGCCACGCCGGCGTTGTTGACCAGGACGTGCAGTCCGCCAAACTTGTCGACGGCCGCCTTGACGGCGCTGGCCGCAGTTTGTTTGTCGGCGGTGTCGCCGACTTGCACCAGGATGCGGTCTTGTGGAAGCTTGGCAGCGGATTCCTTGAGGCAGGCTTCGTCGATATCGAGCATCACGACGCGGGCACCCTCGTCGAGGAAGCGGCGGGCCACGGCCAGGCCGATGCCGGAAGCTGCGCCTGTCACCAGTACGACCTTGTCCTTGAAGCGGTTCATCCTTCCTCCTTCGATCAAGCGGTTTGAATGGTCGCAATGACCATATCACAGCCCCATGAACCCGGATTTTCGATTCGCGGCGCTGATACCCCTGAGGTATCGATTGCATACCAAATCAGTGTTGGACTGAGCTCCTGGGCCTGACTACTCTGCAATGCAGGAAGCGCCCACGACGGCGCCTCTTCAGAAAAAAACGATTACGGAGACAGCATGCAGGGTCAGGGCCATCACAGCCGTGGCGCGGGCGAAGCCATTCCCGCGCTGTCCGCAACGCAGGGCGCAGCAGCTTCCACTGCTTCCATGCTGCCCGCCATCGTCGCCGGCTTCCTGGCCGTGCTAGTCTCGTTTTCCGGCCCGCTGGCGATCTTCTTCCAGGCCGCCCAGGCAGCGCGCATTTCGAACGAGATGTTCGCCTCCTGGGTGTGGGGCATCTCCATCGGCGCGGCCGTCGCCGGCATTTTCCTCAGCTGGCGCCTGAAAATCCCCGTCATCACCGCCTGGTCGGCGCCCGGCACCGCGCTCCTGATCACGCTGTTCCCAGCGTTGTCGCTGAACGAGGCGGTCGGCGCCTACCTGACGGCTGCCGTGATCCTGCTCGCGATCGGCCTGTCCGGCTGGGTCGAGCGGGTCGCCGCGTGGGTGCCGCCCGGCGTGGCCAGCGGCATGATGGCTGGCATCCTGATTCCGTTCGGGCTCAAGGCATTCACGGGCTTGCAGACCATGCCGGTGCTGGTGCTGGGCATGCTCGCCGCCTACCTCGTCTTCAAGCGCACGACACCGCGCTACTGCATCGCGCTGCTGCTGGCCACCGGCGCCGCCATCGCCTGGGCCGGCGGGAGCACCGATTTCGGCGGGCTCGCCTTCGAACTCGCGCTGCCGCAATTCATCCAGCCGGCCTGGTCCTGGTCGAGCACCTTCAGCCTGGCCCTGCCGCTGGTGCTGGTCACGCTCACCGGCCAGTACCTGCCGGGCATGACGGTCCTGAGAACCTCGGGCTACGACAGCCCGGTACGCCCGATCATCGCCACCAGCAGCCTGGTGTCGCTGCTGGTCGCCTTCAGCGGCGGCATCACGATCGCCATCGCCGCCATCACCGCCGCCATGTGCACCGGGCGCGAAGCGCACGAGGATCCGGGCCGCCGCTACATCGCCGGCATCGCCAACGGCGTCTTCTACCTGGTGGCGGGACTGTTCGGCGGCTCGATCGTGATGCTGTTCGCGGCCTTTCCGAAGGAACTGGTGATGACCCTCGCCGGGCTCGCGCTGCTCGGGCCAATTTTGGCCAACCTCGGCGCCATGGTCGCCGCGCAGGACCACCGCGAAGCCTCGCTGATCGCCTTCGTGGCCACCGCCTCCGGCACCAGCTTCCTCGGCCTGGGCTCGGCCTTCTGGGGCATCGTCATCGGGATGGTGGCCTGCCGGGTGCTGCACGGCCCCCGCAACAAATAACACCCACAAACGACAGGAGACAACAACATGCGACACATCGACGTGCACAAGCTGGCCGACGAGGCCCGCTTCAACCGCTTCCACTTCGGCATCCTCGCCTGGTGCGCGATCATCATCATCTGCGACGGCTACGACCTGGCCGTGGCCGGGATCGCGCTGCCCTCGATCATGCAGGAGATGGGCGTCACCGCCCAGAGCGCCGGCTTCATGGTCAGTTCGGCCCTGTTCGGCATGATGTTCGGCGCCATCTTCCTGGGCACCATCGCCGATAAAATCGGCCGGCGCCTGGCGATCGTCATCTGCCTGGCCTTGTTCAGCGTGTTCACGGCGGCCGCCGGCTTCGCCAGCGACCCGTACACCTTCAGCGTGATGCGCTTCCTGGCCGGCCTGGGCATCGGCGGCGTAATGCCGAACGTGGTGGCCCAGATGACGGAGTATTCGCCCAAGCGCATCCGCTCCACCATGGTCACGCTCATGTTCAGCGGCTATGCGGTGGGCGGCATGCTCGCCGCCCTGCTGGGCAAGGGCATGATCGAAGCCCACGGCTGGCAGTCGGTGTTCCTGGCCGCCGGCGTGCCGGTGATCCTGATTCCCTTCATCCTGAAGAAGCTGCCCGAATCGATGCCCTTCCTGATCCGCCAGGGCCGCCAGGCCGAGCTGCAGGACATCCTGGTGCGCATGGAGCCAAGCTACCGCGTGCAGAAGGACGACAGCTACACGCTGCCGGTGGCCGACCGCGCCGAGGGCGCGCCGATCGGCCGCCTGTTCCAGGATGGCCGCGGCTTCTCTACCATCATGTTCTGGATCGCCTTCTTCATGTGCCTGTTTATGGTCTACGCGCTCAGCTCCTGGCTCGCCAAGCTGATGGCCGGCGCCGGCTACAGCCTGGGCTCGGCCCTCACCTTCGTGCTGGTGCTGAACTTCGGCGCCGTGATCGGCGCGGTCGGCGGCGGCTGGCTGGCCGACCGCTTCCACATCAAGTACGTGCTGGTGGGGATGTACCTGCTGGCCGCGGTGTCGATCACGCTGCTGGGCTACAAGGTCTCGACCCCGGTGCTGTTCCTGCTGGTCGGCCTGGCCGGCGCCTCCACCATCGGCACCCAGATCGTCACCTATGCCTATGCCGGCCAGTTCTACCCGATGGCGGTGCGCTCCACCGGCATCGGCTGGGCCTCGGGCGTCGGCCGCAGCGGCGCGATCCTGGCGCCGATCGTGATCGGCACGCTGGTCGGCATGGCCCTTCCGCTGCAGCAGAACTTCCTCGCGATCGCCATCCCCGCCGCGATCGCCGCGGTCGCGGTGGCCTGCATCCGCCACGGCCGCTCGGCCTCGGCGCGGCCGGCGCTGCGCGGCGGTTCGCTGGCGGAACCGAGCAAGGCCTGATCCATCTCCCGGCCGCGCGGGCGGCCGGGCTTACCATTCCAACGACAGCGTGCCGCCGCGCTTGGCCGCGGCCCTCGCACGCCCATGCACACCGAATACAGGAGACATGCATGAAAGCAATACCACGCCTTCCCCTGGCCACCGCCCTTGCCGCCATGCTGTGCGGCGGCGCGGCCCAAGCCCAGGTCACGGTCTATGGCCTCGTCGATGCCGCCGTATCCCGCACCACCAACGCCGACGCCGCCGGCAATGCCGTCACCAAGGTTTCCGCGCTGTCCGGCAGCGTGCCCTCGCGCATCGGTTTTCGCGGCAGCGAAGACCTGGGCGGCGGCTTGTCCGCCGTGTTCGCGCTGGAGGGCGGTTTCAACCCGGACAGCGGCGTCTCGGGTCAGGGCGGACGGCTGTTCGGGCGCCAGGCCTGGATCGGCCTGAAGGGGGACTGGGGCACGCTGCAGGTCGGACGCATCGTCAACATGAGCTTCCTCGCCACCGCAAAGAGCGACGTGCTGGGACCGAACCTGTTCTCGATCAGCAGCATCGACCTCTACCTGCCGAATGCGCGCAGCGACAATGCGGTCGGCTACCTGGGCAGCTTCCAGGGCTTCACCGTGGGCGCCACCTACAGCCTGGGGCGCGACGCCTCGGCCGCCGGCGGTCCCGCGGCCACCAATTGCGGCGGCGAGGTGGCCGGCAACAGCAAGGCCTGCCGCCAGGTGACGGCGCTGCTCGGCTATGACGCTGCGGCCTACGGGGTGAACGTGAGCTACGACAAGCTGTACGGGAACGCCGGCGCCGCCGGCGGCCTCACCAGCAGCGAGCGCTTCGACCGGCGCGTCACCGTCAACGGCTACGCCATGTTGGGCGCGACCAGGATCGGTGCGGGCATCATCGACCGCAAACTCGACGCCGCCACCGGCGTCGCCGAATCCGACCTGGTCTATCTCGGCATCAGCCATCCGCTGGCGCCCGGCCTGACCCTGGATGCGCAGGTGGCGCGCCGTGACCTCAAGCGCTCGGCGGACGATACGAAGATGGCGGTGGCGCGGCTCACCTATGCGTTCTCGAAGCGCACCGCGGTGTACGGAGCGGTGGGGCGGATGGACAACGATGGCGTGGCCGCCGTGGGCCTGGATCTCGGCGGCACGGTGGCGCCGGGAGGGGCGCAGAACGGCGTCATGGCGGGCTTGCGCCACGCGTTTTAAAGCGTCTCCTTCGTGTGCGGCAGCCCGTAATCGTCGTAGATCTCGTAGATCACCGCCAGCATCTGTTCCAGCTCCGGCGTGCGCTCCATGTGGCGCACGCTGAAGAAGATCGGCGAGAACGCATGCTTGTCCTCGATGGGGCGGTACACCACGTTCCGGTGGTGCATGCCCTGCACGCTGGCGGGCACGATGGCCAGGCCCTGTTCGGCCGCCACCAGGCCCATCGCGATCTGCAGTTCGCGCACTTCGACCACGTGGTCCGGGGTCAGGTGGGCTTCGCTGAACAGGCCCAGCACCTGGTCGGCGAAGCTCGGGCGCGGCGTGCTCGGGTAGACCAGCAGCGGCTCGTGCACCAGGTCCACCAGGCGCAGCGGCGCGTCGCCGGAGGCCAGGCGATGGCCGGGAAACAGCGCCAGCACCATGCGCTCCTCGCGCAGCAGGATGCGGCGGATGCTCGGGTCTTCGCTCTTCAGGCGCCCGAAGCCGACGTCGATCCGGCCTTCCTTCAGGGCCTTCATCTGTTCGACGGTGGTCATCTCGTGCATGACCACCTCCACCTCGGGATGCGCCGCGCGGTAGCGGCGGATGATGTCCGGCAGCAGGCCGTACAGGGTCGAGGCGACGAAACCGGCGTTGATGATGCGTTCCACCTTGCCGACGCGCTGGGTCATGCTCTTGAGGTCGCGCACCTGGTCGAGCAGCGGCTTGGCATGCGCCAGGAAGAACTGGCCGGCCTCGGTCAGGCGCAGTGGACGCGTGCCTTTTTCGATCAGGGCCACGCCCAGGTATTCCTCGAGCTGCTGGATCTGGCGGCTCAGCGGCGGCTGCGCGATATGCAGGCGCTCGGCCGCCCTCGTGAAGTTGCGTTCTTCCGCCACGGCGACGAAGTAACGCAGGTGACGCAGTTCCAACATTATACCTCCCAGGTATCGAAGTGATACCAACTTAGTCTTGGACGACGCTTTCAAGCGGGATTATCGTGCTTCTACCGATAGAATTATACGCATTGAATATGAAAACCAACATCGCCAACATCGAAACTTTCCTGGTCGACGTCCCGACGATCCGCCCCCACAAGCTGTCGGTTGCCACCATGAACACCCAGACCCTGGTGCTGGTGCGGGTGCGCTGCGAGGACGGCATCACCGGCTGGGGCGAGGCCACCACCATCGGCGGCCTGGCCTACGGCGAAGAGAGCCCGGAAAGCATCAAGACCAACATCGACACCTACATCGCCCCGCTGCTGATCGGCATGGACGCGGGCGGCGTGGCCAAGGCGATGGCGACAGTGCGCAAGGCGGTGCAGGGCAACCGTTTCGCCAAATGCGCGATCGAGACCGCGCTGCTGGATGCCCAGGCGCGCCGCCTCGGCGTGCCGCTGTCGGAGCTGCTGGGCGGCCGGGTGCGCGACGCGCTGCCGGTGGCCTGGACCCTGGCCAGCGGCGACACCAGCCGCGACATCCAGGAAGCCGAGCAGATGCTCGAGCTGCGCCGCCACCGCATCTTCAAGCTCAAGATCGGCCTGCGCGAGGTCGACCAGGACGTCAAGCACGTGTTGGCCATCAAGCGCGCGCTGGGCGATCGCGCCAGCGTGCGGGTCGACGTCAACCAGGCCTGGAGCGAACTCGATGCGGTGCGCGGCATCGCCGCGCTGGAAGCCGGCGGCGTCGATCTGATCGAACAGCCGGTCAAGGCCGGCAACGTCGGAGCGCTGGCCAGGCTGAAGGCCCGCTTCGACGTGGCGATCATGGCCGACGAGGCGCTGCACGGCCCGGACGACGCGATGGCCATTGCCCGCGCCGACGGCGCCGACGTCTACGCCGTCAAGATCAACCAGTCCGGCGGCCTGACCCCGGCGCTCGAGGTGGCGACCGTGGCGCGCCTGGCCGGCATCGGCCTGTACGGCGGCACCATGCTCGAAGGCGGCATCGGCACCGCCGCCACCGCCCACGTCTGCGCCACCTTCGCCGAACTGGCCTGGGGCACCGAACTGTTCGGCCCCTTGCTGCTGACCCAGGAAATCCTGGCCGAACCCCTGGTCTACCGCGACTTCATGCTGCAGGTGCCGACCGGCCCTGGCCTCGGAGTCGAGCCCGACCTGGACAAGCTGCACGCGATGCAGCGCCGCTAACGAGTTTTAAATAAGCCACGAGGAGACCAGACATGCTGTTCCACGTACGCATGAACGTCCAGCTGCCCCCATCGATGCCGCTTGACGAAGCCGCCCGCCTGAAGGCCGACGAAAAAGCGCTGGCCCAGCGCCTGCAGGAAGAGGGCGCCTGGCGCCACCTGTGGCGCATCGCCGGCCAGTACGCCAACGTCAGCATCTTCGACGTCGAGAGCAACGAGGCGCTGCACGCGCTCTTGATGTCGCTGCCCCTGTTCCCCTACATGCAGATCGAGGTGACGCCCCTGTGCCGGCACCCGTCCTCGATCCGGCTTGACGATCGCTAACCCACCACCCATACCTAAAGGAGACTGAAATGAACCACGCAGACATCGAAACCCTGGCGAAGAACTGGGTCGTGGACGCCGCATCGAAACCCGCCGACCCCCGTGTGCAGCAAGTCGTCGTGCGCCTGCTGGGCGACCTGTGCAAGGCCATCGAAGACCTCGACATCAGCCCGAGCGAATTCTGGAGCGGCGTGTCCTACATGTCGGCTGCCGGCGCCGCCAACGAGCTGGGCCTGCTGGCCGCCGGCCTGGGCCTGGAGCGCTTCCTGGATATCCGCGCCGACGAAGCCGAAGCGAAGGCCGGCCTGGAAGGCGGCACCCCGCGCACCATCGAAGGCCCGCTGTACGTGGCCGGCGCCCCGGAAAGCGTGGGCTTCGCCCGCCTCGACGACGGCACTGAATCCGAGCAGGCCGAAACCCTGTTCATGCAGGGCACCGTGTTCGGCGCGGACGGCAAACCGCTGGCCGGCGCCAAGGTCGAGGTCTGGCACGCCAACCTGCTGGGCAACTATTCCTTCTTCGACCGCACCCAGTCGGACTTCAACCTGCGCCGCAGCATCGTCACCGACGAGCAGGGCCGCTACGCCTTCCGCAGCATCCTGCCCAAGGGCTACGGTTGCCCGCCGAACGGCACCACCCAGCAGCTGCTCGACAAGCTGGGCCGCCACGGCCAGCGCCCGGCGCACATCCACTTCTTCGTGTCCGCGCCCGGCCACCGCAAGCTGACCACCCAGATCAACATCGACGGCGACGAGTACCTGTGGGACGACTTCGCCTTCGCCAGCCGCGAAGGCCTGGTGCCGGCAGTCAGCCGCATCGACGACCCGGCCCAGATGGATGCGAAACGCGTGAGCGCGCCCTTCGCCTCGATCGACTTCGATTTCCGCCTGTACCGCGATACCGCCGGCGCCCCGAGCCCGCTGGTGGAGCGTGCCCGCGCCGCCGCCTGAGGAGAACGCCATGATCCCGATCCGTCCGGTCAGCGCTTTCGCACCGAAGCGCATCGACGACTACCTGATCGAAGACGAAGCCAGCGGCGACTACCGCCTGCACCGCAACGCCTTCACCGACGAAGCCCTGTTCGAACTCGAGCTGAAGCACATCTTCGAGGGCAACTGGATCTACCTGGCCCACGAAAGCCAGGTCCCGAACGTCAACGACTACTACACGACGCACATCGGCCGCCAGCCGGTGTTCATAGCGCGTAATCGCCAGGGCGAGCTGAACGCCTTCATCAACGCCTGCAGCCACCGCGGCGCCCAGCTGTGCCGCCACAAGCGCGGCAACAAGGCGACCTACACCTGCCCGTTCCACGGCTGGACCTTCAACAACAGCGGCAAGCTGCTGAAAGTGAAGGACCCGGAAGACGCCGGCTATCCGGAGTGCTTCAACAAGGAAGGCTCGCACGACCTCAAGAAGGTGGCGCGCTTCGGCAACTACAAGGGCTTCCTGTTCGCCAGCCTGAACCCGGACGTGCCGTCGCTGGAAGAGTTCCTGGGCGACGCCGGCAAGATCATCGACATGATCGTCGACCAGTCGCCGGATGGCCTGGAAGTGCTGCGCGGCTCCTCGACCTATACCTACGAGGGCAACTGGAAGCTGCAGGCCGAGAACGGCGCCGACGGCTACCACGTGAGCGCGGTGCACTGGAACTACGCGGCCACCACCAGCCGCCGCAAGGAAGAGCAGGCGATCCGCGAGGACAAGATCCGCGCCATGGATGCCGGCAAGTGGGGCCGCCAGGGCGGTGGTTTCTATGCCTTCGACCACGGCCACATGCTACTGTGGACCAAGTGGGCGAATCCGGAAGACCGGCCGAACTTCGCACGCCATGCCGAGTACGCCGAGCAGTACGGCAAGAGCACCGCCGACTGGATGGTCGAGCGCTCGCGCAACCTGTGCCTGTATCCGAACGTCTACCTGATGGACCAGTTCGGCTCGCAGATCCGCGTGCTGCGTCCGCTGGCAGTGAACAAGACCGAGGTCACGATCTACTGCATCGCCCCGAAAGGCGAATCGGATGAAGCCCGCGCGCGCCGCATCCGCCAATACGAGGACTTCTTCAACGTCAGCGGCATGGCCACGCCCGACGACCTGGAAGAGTTCCGCGCCTGCCAGGAAGGCTATGCCGGCGGCGCCATGCAGTGGAACGACATGTGCCGCGGCGCCACCCACTGGATCAAGGGCCCGGACGAGGCGGCCAAGGAGATCGGCCTGCAGCCGGTGATGAGCGGCGTGCGCACCGAGGACGAGGGCCTGTACACGGTGCAGCACCGCTACTGGCTGGAAGTGATGAAGGACGCCCTGGCCAAGGAAGGGGAATCGAAATGAACACGGAAATGAACCCGGTCACCATGGAAAAGCTGTGCGCCTTCCTGTACCGCGAGGCCTGCCTGCTCGACGACGAGCAGTGGGACGAGTGGCTGGAGTGCTACGACCCGGAGGCGCAGTTCTGGATGCCGGCCTGGGACGACGACGGCAAGCTGGTCACCGACCCGCAGCGCGAGATCTCGCTGATCTACTACCCGACCCGCCAGGGCCTGGAAGACCGCGTGTTCCGCATCAAGACCGAGCGCTCCAGCGCCACCATGCCGGACACCCGCACCAGCCACAACATCGCCAACGTGGAAGTCGAGAAGCTTGAGGGAACGCGCCTGACGGTGCGCTTCAACTGGCACACGCTGAGCCACCGCTACAAGACGACTTACAGCCATTTCGGCATGTCGCGCTACGTGATCGAGTTCGGCGGCGCAACGCCGAAGATCCTGGACAAGTATGTGGTCCTGAAGAACGACTACATCAGCCAGGTCATCGACGTGTACCACATCTGATTGACAAGCAAGCAGCAACACATAAGCAGGAGACCTTGATGAGCCATACCATCGCACTGCAGTTCGAGGACGGCGTGACCCGTTTCATCAGCTGTAACCCCAACGAGAAACTGGCGGACGCCGCTTACCGCCAGAAAGTCAACATTCCGCTCGACTGCCGCGATGGCGCCTGCGGCACCTGCCGCGGGCTGTGCGAATCCGGCCAGTACGAGATGCCGCCGGAGAGCTACATCGAGGATGCGCTCGAGCCCCAGGATGCCCAAGCCGGCTACGTGCTGGCCTGCCAGATGCGTCCCACCTCGGATTGCGTGGTGCGCATCCCGGCCACCTCGAGCGCCTGCAAGACCGGCGTGCACAGCTTCGGCGGCAAGATCGCTGAAGTGACCGCGCTGTCGCCGTCGAGCTTCCGCTTCTCGGTGGCGCTGGACGCGCCGGACGCACTCGACTTCCTGCCCGGGCAGTACGTGAACGTCACCGTGCCCGGCACCCAGGAAACCCGTTCGTATTCGTTCAGTTCGGCGCCGGGCGCGTCGCTGGCCAGTTTCGTGGTGCGCAACGTGCCGGGCGGCCTGATGAGCGGTTACCTGGGCGGCGCGGCCAAGGTGGGCGACGCAATCAGCTTCGCCGGTCCCTTCGGCAGCTTCTACCTGCGTCCGCTCCAGCGTCCGCTGCTGCTGCTGGCGGGCGGCACCGGCATCGCGCCTTTCCTGTCGATGCTCGACGTGCTCGACAAGCAGGGTTTCACCCAGCCGGTGAAACTGGTCTACGCCGTCACCAACGACCACGACCTGGTCGAGCTGGAACACCTGGACCGCATCGCCGCCGCGCATCCGCAGTTCGAATACCTCACCTGCGTCTCGAGCGACGCCAGCTGCCACCTGCGCAAGGGCTATGCCACGGCGCACGTGGAACCCGGCTGGGTCAACGGGGGCGACGTCGACGTCTACCTGTGCGGCCCGGTGCCGATGGTGGAGGCAGTGCGCGGCTGGCTGGATGGCCTGGGCGTCAAGCCGGCCAACTTCTACTTCGAGAAATTCTCGGCCAGCAGCGGAGGCGCAGCATGATCCATCCGGACCGGTTCAAGGACCAGGTAATGGTCGTGACGGGCGCCGCCCAGGGCATCGGCCGCGGCGTCGCCCTGGCGGCGGCGCGCGAAGGCGCCCAGCTGCTGCTGGCCGACCGCTCGCCGCTGGTGCATGAAGTGGCGCAGGAAGCCGTCGCGCTCGGGGCCCAGGTGGTGGTGGTCGAGGTCGATCTGGAAACCTGGGCCGGGGCCAGCCACATGGCGGCCCGCGCGCTCGAAGATTACGGGCGCATCGACATCCTGGTCAATAACGTCGGCGGCACCATCTGGGCCAAACCCTACCAGGAATACGACGAGGCGCAGATCGAGGCCGAGATCCGGCGCTCGCTGTTCCCGACCCTGTGGGGGTGCCGGGCGGTGCTGCCGGCCATGCTGGAAGGAGGTGGGGGCGCCATCGTCAACGTCTCCTCGGTGGCCACGCGCGGCATCTACCGCATTCCGTACTCGGCGGCCAAGGGCGGCGTCAATGCATTGACCGCGAGCCTGGCCTTCGAACACGCCGGCAGCGGCATCCGCGTGAACGCGGTGGCCACCGGCGGCACCGAGGCGCCGCCGCGCAAGGTCCCGCGCAACCCGCAGCCGCTGAGCGAGATGGAACAGCTCTGGTATGCCGGCATCGTCGAGCAGACCCGCTCGAGCAGCCAGATGAAGCGCTACGGCACGATCGACGAACAGGTCGGCGCGATCCTGTTCCTGGCCTCGCGCGAAGCTTCGTACATCACCGGAACCGTGCTGCCCGTGGGCGGCGGCGACCAGGGCTAAGGGGAACATCATGGCATTCGCACACCTCGACGATATCGAGCTGTATTACCAGTTCGACGGCAAGCGCGGCAAACCCTGTCTGCTGCTGTCGAATTCCCTCGGCACCGACCTGAGCATGTGGGACCGGCAGGCGACGGCCCTGGCGGCGCACTTCTTCGTCGTGCGCTACGACACCCGCGGCCATGGCCGCTCCGGCAGCGCCGGCCCTGTGACGATCGACCTGCTCGGCCGCGACGTGCTGGGCCTGATGGACCACCTGGACATCCAGCGCGCGCATTTCTGCGGCATCTCGATGGGCGGCCTGACCGGGCAATGGCTGGGCATTCATGCCCCGGACCGGATCGGCAAGCTGGTGCTGGCCAATACCGCCGCGCGCATCGGCACGCGGGAAGGCTGGGTGGCACGCGCCGCCCAGGTGCGCGCCGATGGCATGAAGGGCGTGGCCGGCAGCGCCGCCGGACGCTGGTTCACCCCCGGCTTCATGGACCGCGAGCCGGCCGCGGTCGACCGCCTGGTGCAGGGGCTGCGCGCCACCGCGCCGGATGGGTACGCGGCCTGTTGCGAGGCGCTGGCCGTGGCCGACCTGCGTGGCGAGGTTTCCGCCATCGCCAATCCGCTGCTCGTGATCGCCGGCCGCTACGACCCCGTCACGACCGTGGAGGACGCCAACTGGCTGGCCGCGCAGGCGCAGGACGCGCAGGTCGAGGAGCTGGCGGCCTCGCATCTTTCGAACATCGAATGCCCCGAGGACTTCAGCGCCTGCCTACGCCGCTTCCTGGCGGCCTGACCCGGCGCGTCACCCGACCAACCATACAGAGGACACCATGATCGACAAGACATGCGCATCGCTGGAGCAGGCCGTGGCCGGCATCCCCGACGGCGCCACCATCATGATCGGCGGCTTCGGCAACGCCGGCATGCCGTCCGCGCTGATCGACGCGCTGCTGGCCCAGGGCGCGCGCGAACTCACCATCGTCAACAACAACGCCGGCAACGGCGAAACCGGCCTGGCGGCGCTGATCCGTGAAAAGCGCGTGCGCAAGATGATCTGCTCCTTCCCGCGCCAGCACGACTCGCACCATTTCGACGCGCTCTACCGCGCCGGCGGCATCGAGCTCGAGCTGACGCCCCAGGGCAACCTGGCCGAGCGCATCCGCGCCGCCGGCGCCGGCATCGGCGGCTTCTTCACGCCCACCGGCTACGGCACCCTGCTGGCCGAGGGCAAGGAAACCCGCGTCATCGACGGCCGCCACTACGTGCTGGAGTCGCCGATCCATGCCGACTTCGCCCTGATCAAGGCGCTGCGCGGCGACCGCTGGGGCAACCTCGTGTACCGCAAGACGGCGCGCAACTTCGGCCCGATCATGGCGATGGCGGCCAAGGTCGCCATCGCCCAGGTGGCCGAGGTCGTGGAGCTCGGCGCGATCGATCCGGAAACGGTCGTCACCCCGGGCATTTTCGTTCAACGTGTCGTCCGGGAGGCAGCATGAGCCGCGTAATGGATAAAATGAGCCGCGACCAGATGGCCGCGCGCGTCGCCCAGGACATCCCGGAAGGCGCCTACGTCAACCTCGGCATCGGCCTGCCGACCAAGGTCGCCAACTTCCTGCCGCCGGAACGCGAAGTGTTCCTGCACAGCGAGAACGGCCTGCTCGGCATGGGCCCGGCGCCGGCGCCCGGCGAGGAAGACGAAGACCTGATCAACGCCGGCAAGCAGCCGGTGACCCTGCTGACCGGCGGCGCCTATTTCCACCACGCCGACTCGTTCGCGATGATGCGCGGCGGCCACCTCGACATCTGCGTGCTGGGCGCCTTTCAGGTGTCGGGCAGTGGCGACCTGGCCAACTGGCATACCGGCGCCCCGGACGCGATTCCCGCCGTGGGCGGCGCCATGGACCTGGCGATCGGCGCCAAGCAGGTGTTCGTGATGATGGAGCACCTCACCAAGACCGGCGAACCGAAGATCGTCGAGTCCTGCAGCTATCCGCTGACCGGCATCGGCTGCGTGAGCCGCATCTATACCGACCTGGCGGTGCTCGACGTCACCCCGCAGGGGCTGCAGGTGCGCGAGATGGCCCCGGGCCTGACCTTCAATGACCTGCAGGCGGTGACCGCGGCCCGCCTGCTGCCGCCGAACAGCGAACAAGGAGGACGAGCATGAGCACGGAAATGAGCGATGCATTCATCTGCGATGCAATCCGCACCCCGATCGGCCGCTACGGCGGCGCCCTGAAAGATGTGCGCGCCGACGACCTGGGGGCGGTGCCGTTGCGCGAACTGATGCGCCGCAACCCGGGCGTGGACTGGAGCGCCATCGACGACGTGATCCTCGGCTGCGCCAACCAGGCCGGCGAGGACAACCGCAACGTGGCGCGCATGTCGCTCCTGCTGGCGGGCCTGCCGCAAGAGGTGCCGGGTTCCACCGTCAACCGCCTGTGCGGCTCGGGATTGGACGCGGTAGGCAGCGCCGCGCGCGCCATCCGCAGCGGCGAAGCGCGCCTGATGATCGCCGGCGGCGTCGAGTCGATGACGCGCGCGCCTTTCGTCATGGGCAAGGCCGACAGCGCCTTCTCGCGCAATGCGGCGATCTACGACACGACGATCGGCTGGCGCTTCCCGAACCCGCGCATGAAGGAGCTGCACGGCCTCGATGCGATGCCGGAGACGGCGGAAAACGTCGCCGTCGACTACGGCGTCTCGCGGGCCGACCAGGACCTGTTCGCCCTCAGGAGCCAGCAGAAGGCGGCCCAGGCGCAGCGCGACGGCTTGTTTGCGGAAGAAATCGTGCCGGTGCTGGTGCCCCAGAAGAAAGGCGAGGCAATCAGCTTCGAACGTGACGAGCATCCGCGCGAGACCAGCCTCGAAGCGCTGGGCCGGCTCAAGGGCGTGGTGCGCGCGGACGGCAGCGTCACTGCGGGCAATGCCTCGGGCGTGAACGACGGCGCGTGCGCGCTGCTGCTGGCGAACGCGGAAGCCGCGCAGGCCTACGGCCTGGTGCCGCGCGCCCGCATCGTCGGCATGGCCGCGAGCGGCGTGGCGCCGCGCGTGATGGGCATCGGTCCGGCGCCGGCGGTACAGAAACTGCTGCACCAGCTGGGCATGACGCTCGACCAGGTCGACCTCATCGAACTGAACGAGGCGTTTGCGTCCCAGGGGCTGGCCGTGCTGCGCGAACTGGGCGTCGCCGACGACGATCCGCGCGTGAATCCCTACGGCGGCGCGATCGCGCTCGGCCATCCGCTCGGCATGTCGGGCGCGCGCCTGGTGACGACCGCGACCTACCAGCTGCAGCGCACCAAGGGCCGCTTCGCCCTGTGCACCATGTGCGTCGGGGTCGGCCAGGGCATCGCCTTGATGATCGAGCGCGTGTAAGCCGGCGGCGCCGCTCCGAGCGCTGCGGGTGTCGACGTTTCCAACAAGCGTGTCAGGGTGAAGCAAGCAGTTCCCTGAGTGCGTTCAGCCTGGCTCCGAGCTCGGCGCGTGCGGCGTCCGACTTCGCGGTGCGCAGCGCGATCTCGCCCACCACCTCGGCCTGGTCGAGCAGCGCACCGCGCTGCGCGCTCCCTGCGCATGCCTTGCCCGCCTTGCAGATCGTGTCCATGATCCGCAACAGCACTGCCGAGTTGCCTTCGGCGCTCTCCGCGACCTGGTGGAAGGCCAGCCTGGTGAGCTGCGCGAAATCGATGTCGATGGACAGTACGCGCAGCTTGCCTTGCCTGTCGTAGTGGTCGCGCGGTTGGAGCTTGCGCTGCCCGCAGCAGGCCAGGATCACCCCGATGTGGTCGAGGCAGGTCTCTGTCGTGGTGCTGTCGTTGATGCCCGGCGACAGGGCCTTCAGGGCCATGTCGACCAGCTGGCGCACGCCGAAGGTGGGATCCTGGTCGAGCGTGCGGAAGGCGTCGATGCCGTAGGCACCGTTCAGGGCGGCGATCATGCCTTCGTCCGGAGGGGCGCGCATGGCCACCGACACCAGGGTTTCGCCGATGGCGACGAACTCGCCGGGTTTGTATTCCATGCGCACGACCGCGTCGTGTTGGCACGCCCATGCCAGCAGGCGCATCTCGTCGACGGTCTGGACGGTGCCCCACTGCCGGGCGGGCACGGGATACCAGGCGCTGACATCGAGGTGGCCGGCGGGGGACGGCTTGCCTTCGCCAGCCTGCTCGGGGAAGTACTTGTCGACCATGTCCAGGGTTTCGCGAGTGATGGCCTGGGCCATTTCGGCGGCCTGGATGTTCGCTGAAATGTGGTGGATGAAGAAGATGAAAGCGCCGCTCCCGAGCATCGACAGCACGATCGAGCCCAGCACGGCGCAGGCCGGGACGAAGGAGTCCGGCTCCGCATTGATCGCCCGGAGCACAAGCAGGCAATACAGGAAAATGCCCATGAAGATGCCGAGCACGACCTGGGTCCCTCTGTCGCGCATGAAGTTGCGCATCACGCGCGAGGTGTATTGGGCCGAGGCCAGGGTCAGGGCAACCATGGTGATCGAGAACGTGACGCCGGCGACGGTGGCCATCGAGCCGGCGATGGTGGACAGCAGGCTGCGCGCCTCTTCGGCCTTCACCATGAACAGCTCCGGCCAGCGCTGCCGGAAAGCGTCGCCGGCTTGCCGGTCGAGCTCCACCAGGCCGAGCGCCAGCAGCATCAGGCCGAGGATGACGAAGGTGGGAACGAACCACAGGCTCGAATGGACCTGGACCCACAACTGCTGGAAGCGGCTGTTTGTTGCGGCAGCTTGCATGAGGATCGATTGATGCCGGAAAGGGAAGCTTGTCTCTACTGTAGTCCAGGAACACCGGAGGGAATGTACGCTGGAGCACGCAGGCGCTCGGGCTGCTAACCGGCACGCGCCAGCATCCCCGCCACCTCGTTCACCTCCAGCGGTTTGCTGAACAGGAAACCCTGGTATTCGTCGCAGGCCATCTCGCGCAGCACCGCCAGCTGGGCCTCGGTCTCGACGCCCTCGGCCACCACCTGCAGCTTCAGGCCGCGCGCCAGGTTGACGATCGAGAGCGCGATCGCGGCGCTGTCCTCGTCGCGCCCGAGGTCGCGGACAAACGCCCGGTCCACCTTCAGGCGCGACACCGGAAAACGCTTCAGGTAAGCCAGGCTCGAGTAACCGGTGCCGAAATCGTCGATCGCCAGGTCCACGCCCAACCTGCGGATCTCGCGCATCAGCTGGTCCACTTCCTGCTCGCGGCTCATCAGGGCGGTCTCGGTGATCTCCAGTTCCAGGCTGCCTTCAGGCACCCGGTACTGGGCCAGGCAGCGCCGGATGGTGTCGAGCAAGGACTTCTGGTGGAACTGGCGCGGCGACAGGTTGACCGCCACCTTCACGGGACGGCCGAAGCGCGCCGCCCACTCCTCCATCTGGCGGCAGGCCTGCTCCAGCACCCAGGCGCCGATCGGGATGATCAGGCCGGTGCGCTCGGCGATCGGCACGAAAACGAGCGGCGAGACTGCGCCCAGTTCGGGGTTGGTCCAGCGCAGCAGGGCTTCGAAACCGACCAGCCGTTGCTCGCGCACTGTCACCTTGGGCTGGTACACCAGGCGCAGCTCGCCGCGCTCGAGCGCGCGGCGCAGGTGCGCCTCGACGGTGAGGCGCTGCCCGAGTTCGGTGTGCCGGCTGGCCGAGAAGAAGTGCACCGCTTCGTCGAGCTCGATGCCGGCGCCGCTGGCGGCGCCTTGCGCGCTGCGGTACAGCTCGTCCGCGTTGCGGCCGTCGTGCGGATACAGGGCCACGCCCAGCACCGGGTCGAGGAAGAAATCTCGCCCGTCCACGTGCAGCGGTCCCGACATCAGTGCGTGCAGCTTCAGGGCGAAGCTTTCCACCTGCTGGCTCCCGCCGCCGGCATCGAGCACGAAGGCGAACTCGCCGCCGCGGATGCGCGCCGCCACGGCGCCCTCGTCACCCTGGCCGCAGGCCCCGCGCAGCAAATCGGCCACCTGGCGCAGGGCGCGGTCGCCGGCCTCGTGGCCGAGCAGGTCGACGATCTCGTGCAGGCGCTCGAGCACCAGCGCGACCACGGCCAGTCCGCGCCCGCCCTCCGCGGCGGCCGTATCGGCTGAGATGCGTCCTTCCAGCAGGCGCCAGAACTGGGCCTGGTTCGGCAGGCCGGTAATGGCGTCGAATTCGGCCAGCCAGGCCAGGCGTGCCTCGGCGCGTTCGCGTTCGGTGATATCGGTCAGCACGTTGACCAGGTGGGCCGTGCCGTCGTCGCCGGCGAGGCGCGAGGTCAGCTGGATCACGGTGCGGCTCTCGCCGCTGCCGTCGTGCATGGTGCCGGTCGCGTCCAGGGTGCCGCCATGCGCCAGCACCGCGGCGTAGCGGCGCTCGCGCTCGGCGGCGGCGTCATCGAGCACGGCGCTTTCGTCCAGGCCCGGCAGGCTCTCGCGCGGGCGTCCGACCAGGCGCGCGAAGGCCTCGTTGGCCAGTACGATGCGGCGCGCGCCGTCCAGTACCCAGATCGGCGCGCCCACCGCGTTCACGATCGAGGCCAGGTAGTCGAAACTCTTGGCCAGGCGCGCCTCGCTGCTGGATACCATGTCGATCAGGCCGAACTGGCGGCGGGTGTCGCGCGCCACGCGCCAGGCCAGCAGCGCCAGCACGAGCGCGAGCAGCAGATAGAAGGCCAGGGCCGTCCACAGGCGCCCATACCATGCTTCCAGCGCGACCGAGCGCGCCATGCCGGTGACGATCACCAGGTCGAAGCCGTCCACCACGTCGTAGCCATACAGGCCGGCCGTACCGTTGATCGGGCTGGTTGCCTCGAAGCTGCCGCGGCTGGCGCGCGGCAGCTGCTCGCGGAACAGCGGCGTGTCGGCGAAGGAGCGGCCGATGCCGGCCGGGAAGCCGGGGCCGCGTACCAGCATGGTGCCGTCGCGGTGCAGCAGGGTGACCGAGCCGCCGTTGCCGAGTTCCACCAGGTTGTACAGCTGCTCGAAACGCACCGAGTCGACCTGCGCCACCACGGTGCCGATGCGCCGGCCGCTGCGCTCGCGCACCGGGTGCACGAAATTCAGGATGCCGCGCCCGGTGGTACGGTCGATGTCGGTGATCGTGATGCGGCGCGGGACGTCGCCGGCGGGCGGCTTGATGGGGGGCAGGTCACGCGAACTGCTGCCCGGCATGACGCTGCCGACGGTCTGTCCGGCGGTGTCGAACAGGACGATGCGTGCCAGGTATGGGTGGGCCAGGCCATCGCGGCCGTCGGCCATCCCGGAAGCGGGTGGCGCGTCCTGCACCAGCAGCATGCGCGCCGCCTGCTGCGCGGCGCTGTCGATCGCCTGGGCCACGCCCGCGGTCTGCGCGGCGAAGGCGATGGCGACGTTGCGCAGGGTGACCTGCTGTTCGCGCAGCGCGTCCTGGTAGCTGGCGTACAGCATCGCGCCGGTGATCAGGCCCAGCGCGGCGATCAGCCCGGCCGTGACGATCACGAGCCGCGACAGCGGAGTAGGGCGGATCGTGCGCACGGCGGGCGGGGGCGGGACTTGCATCTTGAAACTGGCGTAGTGGTCTTGCGCCGATTTTACCTGTTCCGTATTGACGGGCGCCGCACGTCGCACCGCCAAGGAAAACGGCCGGGAAGTTCCCGGCCGTTCTGGAGTCGCGCTGCGCAGATCAGACTGCCGGGTGCACCGGCTCGGCGACCGGGGCCTTGCGGCTGCGGCTGACCAGGTACCAGATGATCGCCACCGGCACCAGCAGCGGCAGCAGCAGCGGCGACAGTGCCAGCGCGACGGCCACTGCGGCGAAGCCGAGCGCACCGACGACGATCACGCCCACGCCGGCGAACACCACCGCCAGCACCGCACCCACCACCAGCATGACCACGCCGGCAAGCACCAGGCCGCCACCCGCGAACACCACGGCCAGCAGGGCGCCCAGCGGGCCGTCGACCTGGTCGCCGTCGATATTGAAGCTCATGAAGTCGGCGGCATCGAAGGCGATGTCCAGCAGCAGGACGGCAAACAGGAACAGGATGGCGATCTTGGCAAAGTTTTTCATGGTAGTCCTCTTCATTGGGCTGGTTTTCGGGTGCGCGTATCAATGCGGCATGGTTGAACTGTAAGAGCCCGCGCCGGCTGCGGCCACGGCTTTGCGACAAACTGCACAATTGGCGCGCCGGGACGCGTGCAGACGCGATAAGTGGATGAAGACAGTGCAACCACACGGCAACAAACGTGGTCGATTTGGCCTTGCAATGAACGTATCCTTTCCTATACTGACAGCCTGTTCCTGAAGCAGGGGGATCCTATGCACGCTGTCATCCAGAAAATGGGGGACCACCTGGCCGTTCTGCATCCCGCGTTGGCCAACAGCGGTCCCAAAGGCCCGCCATCGGCGCCACCTACCATCCCGCCGATCATCATCAATCCGTTCAATCGGGAGACGCCCTCTCCCGCAGTCGATCCGCGCCCGACCCCGGTGCGCCCGCCGGTACGGCCGCCGCGCGGTCCCGACTGGCGCTGCCCCCGTTATGCCTGAGGCTTAAGCCAAACGGGCTTCTTCCCGGGGCCGGTTTCCTCTATGATCTCTGCTTTGAGGCATAGGGAAACACGACCATGAACGAACACGACGAACACGAGCACGAAGGCGAAGAAAATGCCTTGGTGCAGGAACCCCGCCTGTGGCAGGGCAACGGCTGGACCGCGCGTGTGATCAAGAACGACGACGACGAAGGCTGGGCGGTTGCCATGTACAAGGATGGCGAGCGGGAACCGGCGCTGGTCGGCCCCTGGACCATGGGGCGCGACAAGAAGAACCCGAAGCCGCTCGACGTCAACGCCTTCAACACGCTGATCAAGACGGCGTCCGAAGTGATCCGCCGCCACGAGCAGCACCTGCACGCAATCCTGCACAAGAAGACCACGGTTTCCACCGAGAACGGCGAACTGAAGGTGACGCTGGACATCGTGCCGGACGACGACGATCCCTACGCCATCCTGGCCGCCACAGACGAGATGGGCGAGCAGGTGGCCAAGGTGCGGGTGCCGGCCAGCTTCAAGCTGACCCCGGCCTCGGCCACGGCCTGGATCGAGAACGATTTCCGCGCCCCGCGTGGCTAAGAAGACTTTACGCCACAGTTCGCCCGAATAAGGCTTCGGCTACAGGTCCTGAACTGCTAATATTTCCCCTTGGAATTAATTACCTTGGGGAAGCAATGGACCGTCTCGCCCGGCTGGAAGCAGTCCAGTCGATGCTGCTCGAAATCGGGGAGCTGTCGACCAGCTGCAACGACATCGTCGACTTCATCGGCGCGGTGCACCGCGCGCTCGGCCGCATCATGTATGCGGCCAACTTTTATGTGGCCTTGTGCGACCGCGAGGAGGGGACGATCTGGTTCCCGTATTTCGTCGATGAAGCCGACGCCGAGGTGCCGGTAAGCGGGCAAAAGGTGCGGTTGGCGGCGCCGGAAGAGTCGCCGACGTCGTGGGTGGTGGTGAACAAGCGCCGCCTGATGATCACCGCCGACGATTTCCTGGCGCGCGAGCGCGAAGGCATGCAGTGGGGCCACGGCTCCGCCGCCGAGCACTGGATGGGCGCGCCGCTGCTCGACCGCCACCACCAGGCCCTGGGCGCGATGGTCATCCAGAGCTACACGAAGGGCGTCACCTACAGCGAGGAAGACCAGGCGCTGTTCTCGGAAATCGCCAACCACGTGTCGAATGCGCTGCAGGGCCTGCAGAGCATGGACCGGCTGGAGCGCGCGGTGCAGGAGCGCACCGCGGCGCTGGCGGTCGAAGTGGCCGAGCGGCGCCGCGCCGAGCAGGTGCAGCACGCGCTGTACCAGATCGCCAGCCTGTCGGCCCAGGCGCTGGACACCGCCACGCTCACCGCCAGCCTGCATGGCATCATCGGCGAGCTGATGGTGGCCAAGAACTTCCTGATCGCGCTGCACCACCCGGATACCCGGGAAATCAGCATTCCCTATTTCGTGGACGAGAAGGACGGCACCGCCCCGGTGACGCGCTTCCCGGTGGGGCAGGGCATGTGCTCCTACGTCCTGACGAGCAAGCAGGCCCAGCTCCACGACGCCACCAGCGTCAAGCACCTGGTCGCCAACGGCCTGGTCAGGGCGCCCTTCGGGAACCCCGACATCGCCAGCTGGATGGGCGCGCCGATGCTGGTGCATGACCAGCCCTACGGCGTGCTGGTGGTGCAGAGCTACGACCCGTCGGTGACCTATACCAAGGTGGAACTGGACCTGCTGGCCTTCATGGCCAGCCATGTCGCGGTGGCGCTGGCGCGCATGCAGGCCGACCGCAAGATCCGCAAGACCAAGGAGGCGCTGGAAGTGCAGAACGCGGCGCTGAACGAAGCCCTGCACAAGCTGCAGGTGGCGCAGGGCGAACTGGTGCGCCAGGAGAAGATGGCATCGCTGGGCGGCCTGGTGGCCGGCGTGGCCCACGAGATCAACACGCCGCTGGGCATCTGCGTGACCGCCACCAGCCACCTGGTGCAGGAACTCAAGCTCACGCGCGAAGAGCTGGCCGCGGGCGAGATGACCGAGGACAGTTTGAACAGCTTCCTGGACATCGTCGACCAGTCGCTGCGCATCATGACCACCAACACCCAGCGCGCGGCAAGCCTGGTGCGCAGCTTCAAGCAGGTGGCGGTGGACCAGTCCTCGGGCGACATCCGCAACTTCAAGCTGTGCAGCTACGTGCAGGAAGTGCTGCTGTCGCTGCAGCCCAAGCTCAAGGGGCGGCCGATCAAGGTGGAACTGGACTGCCCGCCGGACCTGGTGCTGGACAGCTCGCCGGGCGCGGTCTCGCAGATCGTCACCAACATGGTCGTGAACTCGCTGCTGCACGGCTTCGAGCGCGACCAGCCGGGACGCATCACGATCCGCGTGGCGCAGGAGGGGGAGCAGGTGCTGTTCGACTATGCGGACGACGGCATGGGAATGGACCAGGAGACCCTGGGCAAGCTGTTCGATCCCTTCTTCACCACCAAGCGCGGCACCGGCGGGAGCGGGCTGGGGGCGCACATCCTGTACAACCTGGTGACGGGGGCGCTGGGCGGGACGGTGAGGGCGGACAGTGCGCCGGGGGAGGGGCTGCGGTATCAGCTGCGCTTCCCGCGCTCGCTGAAAAAGTGACGATGACGGGTTTGGCCTGGCGGACCGCCGGCACCTCTACTTTATTGTTGGCCTAAACACGTCATTCCGGCGAAGGCCGGAATCCAATTGCGTCGCGCGCCAGGAGCTCAAGCGTAGGCGGTGAGCGTGCAAACTTGGATCCCGGCCTGCGCCGGGATGACGACTCATCTGTTACTGGTGAAAAATGTGTGGCGGCTGTTCGCCGTAGCACAACTCAATCCGGCCACTGCGCGTTAATGTCGAGCGCCTTGTCCATATTCTTGATAAGCAGATCCACGTAATACGGATCCAGGTGGTGCCCCGCCACCTCGCGCAGGTGCTCGGTCACCTTGGCGGCCGGCCAGGCGTCCTTGTAGCAGCGCTTGTGGCTCAGGGCGTCGAACACGTCGGCCACCGCCACGATGCGGGCGTAGGGGTGGATGGCCTCGCCCCGCAAACCCTGCGGGTAGCCGCTGCCGTCGAACTTCTCGTGGTGCTGGTGGGCGATCACGGCGGCGGCCTTCAGGATCGGGCGCTGCGAGCCGTCCAGGATCTGCAGGCCCACGGTCGGGTGCTGCTTCATGATTTCCCACTCGTCCTCGGTCAGCTTGCCGGGCTTGAGCAGCACTGCGTCCGGGGTGGCGATCTTGCCCACGTCGTGCATCGGCGCGGCGTGCATCAGGGTCGCGACTTCGTCTTCCGGCATGCCGGAGGCCTGGGCCAGCAGGTGGCAGACCTGGGCCATGCGGCGCACGTGGTTGCCGGCTTCGTTCGAACGCGACTCGACCACGTCGCCGAGGCGCAGGATCAGCTCCGCCTGGGTGTCGGTGATCTCCTGGTTCAGCAGGATGTTATCGAAAGCGATCGCCACGCCCGAGCAGAACACCTCGAGCAACTGGGCATCGATCTCCGCGATCTCTTCCACGCCCTTGAGCACCAGCAGCGAGGCCTTGCCGGTACGGTTCGGGAAGTAGCCGACATAGGTGTCGCCGTGCAGGCGCGAAATACGGTTGTGGCGCGCGTCGTCGAGCTGGGCCACCAGCTCGTGGCCGATCTCGTGGCCTTCCATGTCGCCGATCTGGGCCAGTACTTCGTACTGGCTCTCGCCCGTGATCACGCTCGCGCCCTTCAGGCGCAGCAGCATGCTCTGTTCCAGGCGCAGCAGCGCCACCACCTGCTGCAGCAGGCCGTTGGCGAAATCCTTCAGGCTGCGCTGCTGGAAGATGTGGGTCGAGGCGGCGATCACGCGTTCCAGGCCTTCGCGGTAGGTCTGCTGCGCGCGGCGCGCATCCTCGACCTTCATGATGTCGCGGTAGGCGCGCAGGGCGGCGAAGGTGGTGGTGAACAGCTTGGTGCGATCGAGCTCGGTCTTTTCCTTGTAATCGTTGATGTCGTAATCGACGATCACGCGCTCTTCCGGCGCCTGGCCCGGCTGGCCGGTACGCAGCACGATGCGGGTGAACTGGTTGTCCAGGTCCTGGCGCATCCAGCGCGCCACTTCCAGGCCGCTGTCCTCGCGCTCCATCACCACGTCCAGGAACACCAGGGCGACGTCCTTCTCCCGCGCCAGCACCGCCTTGGCCTCTTCGCCGCTGTAGGCGTGCAGGAACTGCAGCGCACGGCCGTCGAGGCGGAAGCGCGACAGGGTCAGCTTGGTGATGTCATGGATGTCGGGCTCGTCGTCGACCAGCAGGACTTTCCACGGAGCCAGTTTTGGCGCTGCGTTGGAGAGGAAGGACATAGGCTACCGTTTGCTCGGGTTGATCAATCGCAACGTTTGGCGGCGGAAACGTGTAAGACATAGCCGCAAGTCAAAACGATTGTAGTACGACCATCAGTCCTTAACAACAGGCAACATTAAAAGTGTTGGTTAACGATGTCACATACCCGGAAACTATCCTTAGTCGTAGCGTTTCTGACAGCGCTCACAGTAGAAGCTGCGGCGGTTGCTGCGGCCGAGGTTGGCTTTCAGGAAGGGAATGTTGCAGCGTGGGCAAATGCGTTTCGCATGGGCCAGCCAGTGCTGCTTGAGCACGTATTGACGCTTCCATTCCAGGAAGTCGAAGGAGTATTGGCGGGCTTCATCGACGAGTGCGCGCAGCTTGGGCGCGGGCAGGGCGCCGACCGTCGACAGCGGATGCACGCGGATGCGGAACAGGACTTCGTTCTTGATGATGTTGCCGACGCCCGAAAAGATGTCCTGGTCGAGCAGGGCGTCGCAGGCCAGCATGTCGGGCTGGGCGCGCAGCTTCTTGCGCGCTCGCTTCGGGTCCCAGGCGTCGGACATGACGTCGGCACTGAAATCGTAGGCCTCATACGTGGCGCGGTCGATCTCCCGGACCTGGCAGGCATAGAGGTTGAGTTCGTTGCCATTGGCGGTTTCGATGGACAGGCGCGGGGTCTTCTCCTCGCGCCGCTCGTTGATGCGGTAGGTGCCGAACAACAGGAAGTGGACGCGTACCACCATGCCCGGCGTCTCGATCAGCAGGTGCTTGCCCCAGGTGTGAATGGCCTCGATGCGCTGGCCCACCAGGCGCGCCGGGTCGATGGCGCGGACGTTGCCGTCGGCGCGCACGATCTCCTGGCCGGTGAAATCCTTGACCAGCTCCTTCAAGATATATAACGACGGTCCTTCGGGCATGGTTCGACCTCCTCCCCCGCATTGTCGGCTGAGCCCGGCGTATGCCCTGTGCGTAATCTAACTCTTGGACGCAAAACTTCCACAAAAGAGACTGGCAAGCGCACGCAAAGGGCGTATATTTATTGATGGGTAAGAATATTGAACAGTAAAAGCGGCTAACAAAACCTTCAGGGCAAGGCGTAAGGTCGAAGACAGTACGCCTGTACGGCAAGACCTTACAACGCAGCCATGGAGGTTTATTAGCCGCTTTAAAAGGGAGGGGAGAGAAATGAAAAAAATAGTTGGAAAAGCAGCTCTCGCAGTCGCACTCGCACTGGGCGCCGGCACCGCCTCGGCGGAAGTGACCGTCAACTACGTCAATATGGAGCAGTTTGCGGACCTCCCGAGCGGCGACTGGGAACGCAAGGATATCTTGAACAAGCTGGCGGAATACATCAAGAAGCTGGGCGAAGACCTGCCGGCGGGTACCGACCTGACCGTCAACATCTACAACGTCGACCTGGCCGGCCGCGAATACCCTGGACAGCGCGCCAGCGGCGACATGCGCGTCCTCGAAGGCAAGTCCGACTGGCCGCTGATCGAGCTGCAGTACGCCTTGAGCAGCAAGGGCCAGGTGTTCGACAGCGGCACCGCCCAGATTTCCGACGTGGGCTACATGAACCGCAAGGTGAAGATGTCCATGGAAATGGACAACCTGCGCTACGAGAAGCGCATGCTGCAGGACTGGTTCAAGAAGACCATCCTGACCAAGAAGCCCGGCTGAACCGCTATACCGGCAGGGGAAGGGCGGCGCCGCGAGGCGCCGTTTCCATTTGCCGGAGCCATTTGTATTGCGGACCTAACATTTCGATACAAAACGCCGACAAGCCGGCACTGGAAAGGCGGCGCAAAGGGCGTATATTCGGAACATGAAGGGGTTCGGAACAATGAAAGGGAAAGCAATGAAAACGGTGATTGGCAAAGTGGCCCTCGCGGCCCTGCTCGCGCTGGGTGCCGGCGCCGCCTCGGCGGGCGTGACCGTCAATTATGTGGAGTCCGACAAGTTCTCCGACCTGCCGTTCGCGCCATGGGAGCGCAAGGAAGTGCTGGAAGACCTGGCGGATTATTTTGTCGAACTGGGCAAGTCGCTGCCGGCCGGGCAGGAGCTGACGGTGGATGTGACCGACATCGACCTCGCCGGCCGTGAATACCCGAACACGCGCGGCGGCAACGACCTGCGCGTGCTCAAGGGCATGGCGGACTGGCCGGTCATGGAACTGCGCTACACCCTGAGCGCCAACGGCCAGGTCATCCAGAGCGGCCAGGCCAAGCTGTCGGACATGAACTACCTGCAGCGCGGCAGCCGCCTGCATGACAGCGAACCCCGGCGCTTCGAGAAGCGCATGATCCAGGAGTGGTTCGACAAGACCATCCTGCAGAAGAAGTCCTGAATCGTTTCCTGATTCACCCATGACAACCGGCGCCTCGGTGAACCGACGCGCCGGTTTGTTTTTTCGGGGGCTGGTCAGCCGTTCTTCCCGGCCTTCGCGCGCGCCGCAGCCGCTTTCTCGGCCGCTTCCCTGGCCAGCGCCGCCGAATCCTTCACCGTATAGTCCGACGGCACGGTGAACAGGGCCGCGGCAGGCTCCTCGCGCTTCAGGTTGTCGGCGCGGTAGACGAATTCGCCGCTGCGCGGGTCGCTGCGCTTCTGGTACACCACGGCCTGCAGTTCCGGCGCGGTCCAGGTCTCGGTGCTGACGACGATCGGACTGCGGTTGCCGATTTCGCCAGCGGGGATCTCGTAGCTGCGCTGCACGCCGGTGGCCTTCACGCCATTGAATTCGCGGGTGCCGAGGTCCTTGGTTTCCGCCTTGCTGGCCCATTTGTGGTCGCCGAGCGCGCCGGCGAGCACCGGCGCCACGCGCGCCGCCGCCTGCGGTCCCGCCACCTGGGCGATGCGGATCTGCACGTCCTTGTGCTCGCCGGCCCTGCTGCCTGAGCGCTCGACCTGCTTGATGATGAAGCGTTCGCCTTCCGGCAGCTTGCCTTCGCGGCGCAATTCCTCGATCTTGATGCGCGCCTGGTCGGCGGCGAGGCGGGCCTGGGCGCCGGCCACGCGCGCCTCGGCGGCCGAGGCACGTGCTTCGGCTGCGGCGGCGCGGGCCTGTTCACGCACGGCGGCCATGGCCGCGCCGTTCGGCGCCGAGACCTTGATCGCGGTCTTGTCGCGCGGACGCAGGACATAGCGCACCCCTTCCACCGGATCGTGGATCATCACGGTGCGCAGTTCGCCGTCTTCGCCGCGCACCTCGGTGCGGGTGCGGCCGGCGCTGTCGCGGTAGCTCATCGTGCTGGTCTTGTGCACGATCTGGTTGCCGTCGCCCAGGGTCTGGGTGCGCTCCGATACCATCTCGGCGCTGTAGGGCGCATTCTTGATCATGCGGGCACGCGACATGTGCACCATCGTGGCGCCGCCGCCCACGGCATCGACGAAGTTCATGGCGTCCGGGTGGCCGGCCTGCAGCTCGCCGCCGGTGCGGGTGACGATGCGGCGCTCGACGACCTGTTCTTCGTCGAAGCCCATCTCCCCGGCCAGGGCCGGGGCGAAGGCGCAGGCCAGCAGTGCTGCAAGCAGAATCTTCTTGTTCATGTCATGTCCTCTTGTGGGTGGATGTTGGTCCTAGTTGGTGGAACTGAGCCGCACGGCCAGTGGATGGCCGTCGGCGGCGACAAGCATCTCGGCCCGCACGGTGTCGGCCGCGTTTTCCGGGCTGACCGGCACGCCGAGCGGCGCCAGCGCAGTGCGCGGCACCTCGGTCTCGACCAGCCGCGCATCGGGTTCGGCCTCGATCCGCTCGAGCGAATCGAGGGCGACGAAGGCGCCTCCGCTGTCGAAGCTGACCAGGGGCTGGCTGCTCACGCTCACGGCCTGGTGCGGCGCATGCGCCAGCAGCAGCACGACCACCGTCAGCGAGCACAGGGCGCCGGCGGTGCCCCATTGGGGCAGGCTCAGGGCCTGGTACCAGCGGCGCTTCGCCGGTGCGAACTGGCGCTCGAAGGCCTGCAGCAGTTCCTTCTCGACGCAGCGCGGGGTGTCGATGCCGGCCAGCTCGCTGCGCAGCGCGGCGAAGCAGGGGGCGAGGTCGTCTTGCTTGTCCTTGGTATCCATCATCTACTCCATCAATTCGCCAGGCATGCGCCTGGCGCGTGCGCCTGCAGGCGCTTGGCCAGGGCCGCCCGGCCGCGCGACAGGCGCGAGCGCACGGTGCCGATATCCACCTGGCAAACCGCGGCGATCTCCTGGTACGACAGTTCATGCAGTTCAAACAGGATAACGACGTCGCGGTAGTGCGGCGGCAGCAGGCCGAGCGCGCGCCGCACTTCCTCGGCCGCTTCAATGCCCAGCAGGCGGGTGAGCGGCTCGGCGCCTTCACAGGCCTGCTCGAGCTCCAGCTCACCGTCCTGATCCTCTTCCACCCGCGGCTCCGGCAGCGCGACATGGCGGCGGCGCGCTTCCTCCAGCTTCACGATCACATTGCGCGCCACGCCGAACAGGAAATGCTGCAGCTGGCCGCGCAGCGGATCGAAGCCGAAACGCTGCGTGAGCAGGCCCATGAAGGCTTCCTGCACTATGTCGGCTGCCGTGTCCGCGGACCCACAGCGCATCAGCGCGTAGCGGTACAGCGGACCCTGGTGGCGCCGGTACAGCGCCGTGAAGGCGTCGGCGCGGCCCGCATGCGTCAGGCGCATCAGTTCGTGGTCGGCGGGGTCGGGGGTGATCGTGGTCATGGTCGTCATCTCTTACCTGTATTCCGCCGAGGCAGCAGAAAAGTTCCAACTATTTTTGGAAGACGACGACGATCCGGCAGGCGGATTCGGGAAAGGGATAGACCGGCGGAGCCCGGCCCGAAAAGCTGGGCCCGATTGCCGGGCCCAGCCGTTTTCAGTCGATCCAGTTGACCCGGTCGAACTTGCCGCGGAACTCTTCCGGCATCATCACGACCTGGCTGGACTTGTAGTTGAAGAAGACGAAGCCCTGCTTGGCCATGGCGATCAGCTTGCGGTCGCGCGGGCGCGTGATGCGGAAGATGATGTCGCCGCCGTACTTGTTGAAGTCCATGACCCCCACCTCGAACAGCAGCTGGTCGCGCGCATGCGCCTCGGCGCGGTAGGTGGTGGCCAGGTCGGTCACGATGATGCCGGTGCCGTCACGCTCGGTCTCGGCGACGCCGAACTCGAACAGGAAGCGCGCCCGTGCCTCGGAGATCATCGAGATCATCGAGTCGTTGCCGAGATGGTTGCCCGCGTTGATGTCGGTTACGCGTACCGACATCGGGGTGGAATAGTAGAACTGGTCTTCGGGGAAGGTGAGTTGTAATCGTGCCATTGCTCTATTCTAAGCTCATGGAGTGGTCGAGCGGACCATTTTATAGACGATGCCGCGCGACGTCATGAGGTACAACTCGCCCTGGCCGTCCTGCCCGAAGGAGACCACATTGCCGATGTCGCCCACGCTCCAGTCGCGTTGCTCGCTGACACTGCCGGCGCCGGCGAGGAAACTCTTCAGGAATCCGCGGCAGTAATCCGAGTAGAAATAGCGTCCCTGCAGCCCGGGAATGGCACTGCCGCGGTAGACGAAGCCGCCCGTGATCGAGCAGCCGTTGGCGTCGTTGCTGCCATGGTCGTATTCGAAGGCCGGCAGGGTCAGGCCGCTGCGCTCGCAGCTGGCGGCGTTGTAGCACAGGGTGCCTTCCATCGTGTTCCAGCCGTAATTGAGCCCAGCCGCTGAAACTGGGCCGATATTGACCTCTTCGCGCCGGTCCTGGCCGACGTCGCTCAGGTAGAGCTGGCTGCCATCGAAAGCGAAGCGCCAGGGATTGCGCAGCCCGGCCGCCCAGATCTCGGCGCGCCGCCCCGCCTGGCCGGCGTAAGGATTGCCGTCCGGGATGCGGTAAGGCGCCGCGGCAGTGGCATTGCGCACGTCGATCCGCAGCAGCTTGCCGAGCAAGGAGTCCAGGTTCTGGCCGTTGCGGTTGGGGTCGCCCGCGCCGCCGCCGTCGCCGGTGGCCAGGTACAGGTTGCCGTCCGGGCCGAAGGCGACCTGGCCGCCGAAATGGTTGGTGAAACCGGGGTGCGGGATGCGGATGATGACCAGACCCGAGGTCGGATCGGCCAGGTTGGAATTGGCGCCCAGGCTGAAGCGCTCGATGACAATGTTCTGCTGCGGGTCGGTGTAGTAGAGATAGAAGTAGCGGTTGCTGGAAAACTGCGGGTCGAAGGCCATCGACAGCAGGCCGCCTTCGCCGCCCGTGAAGACGCGGCCGCTGATGTCGAGGAAGGGGGCGGTGAGCGTATTGCCGTTGTCGACGATGCGGATGCGTCCGGCCCGCTCGACGATGAACAGGCGCGTGTCGCCCGCCGGTGCGGTGAGGTAGGTCGGGTTGTCGAGGTTGGCCGCCACCTGGCTCAGCGCGATGGTTACCGGCGCATTCGCATACGCCACCGTGACGCTGGCCGTGGCGCCGGCGCTGACGACGGCGCTTTGCGAGGCGGGCGCGGGCGAATAGGTGAGGCCGCCCGCGGTCACGGGGGCCGCGGCAAGGGTGTAGCTGCCGGGCGCGAGATTCGACAGGGTTTGCGAGCCGGTCAGGTCTTGCTGGTAGTTGGCGGGGCCGTTGACGCGCACCGCGGCGTTCACGCCGGCGGGCAGGCCGCTGGTGGTGATCGCCAGCGAGCCGGTGGTGGCGGTCGGCGGCGTTGGCGTGGGGCCGGTGGTGCCGGGGTTGCCGCCGCCTCCGCCGCAGGCGCTCATGCAGAAGGAAATAAGGATCAGCAGATATGTCCACGCACGCATGACAGCCTCCTGGATGGTCGCAAATGCTCCGGCAAGCCTATTCTGCAGCGAAGCGGCTGGCTTTGCCACGGAATTTCGCCAGCCGTGCGCCCTCCTACCGTGTCAGGCGGTACATCAACAGTGCGGCGCGGATCGCCGAGCGCTCCAGGGAAGTGAGGTCGACGTGCTCGTTGGGCGAATGGGCCGCGCCGCCGCTGGCGCCCAAGCCATCGAGGCTGTCGATGAGGGGGGCGACGAACTGGATGTCGCCGGCGCCGCGCTTTTCCGCCGGCACCGCGCCGACCGCGCCCAGGCCGGCATCCAGGCTGGCCTGCGAATATAAGTCGAGCAGTTTCAGGTTGCCCGGCGTGACCGCCATCGGCGGATAGGAATCGCGGAAAGCGATCGTGGCGCCGGCGCCCGGCAGGCTTTGCGCGACGATCTCGCGCATGCGCGCGTGGGCGCGGTCGCGCTGGGCGTAGTCGAGGTAGCGCAGGTCGCCGCGCACGGTCACCGTATTGGCGACGACATTGGTCTTGCCGGCGGCCGTGCCTTTCGCATTGGCCTCGTCGAGCGTGACGTCGGTGCCGCCCAGGATCACGCCCGGATTGAAGCTCAGGCCCGGCTCCACCACCTGCTGGCGGAAGCCGTCGAGGATACGCGCGGCCTCGTACACGGCGCCATAGCCGGCGGGGCCGAACACGCCCTGCGAGTGGCCTTGCCGGCCCTTGACGTCGAGGTCGAAGAAGGCGGTGGCGCGGCGCCCGACGGTCGCCATCGGCTGGCCATCCGGACCGGTGACGGCGCCTTCGAAGCTGAGCGCCACGTCGCTCAGCTTGGCCAGCTCGATCATGTCGCGGCGCGAGACTTCGCGCGGGTGGCCGGCTTCTTCCTCGTCGCCGGTGAACACCACGGTGATGGTGGTGTTCTCGAGCGCCCCGGCGCGGTGCAGGGCGCGCAGGGCCGCGATCGCGACCACGTTCCCGCCCTTCATGTCGGCCACGCCCTGGCCGCGTGCCGTGGTGGCGTTCTCGCGTTCCCACAGCGGGGCAGGCGCGTCGGGTTCGAACACGGTGTCGAGGTGGCCGAGCAGCAGCAGGCGCTTGCCCTGCTTGCCGCTGCGGTTGGCGACCAGGTGGCCGGCACGCCCCATGTCGCGCGGCATGTCGATCCAGACGGTCTTGAAGCCCAGGGCTTCCAGCTCCTTGCGAAACACCTCGCCGGTGGCGCGCACGCCGGCCAGGTTGAAGGTGCCGCTGTTGATGCGGGCGCTGCGCTCGAGCAGCCCGATGGCCTCGGGCTGCCAGGCCTTGACCTCCTCGAGGATGCGCTGTTCGGTGGCGGACAGGCCCTGGGCCTGGGCGGAGGTGGCGAGCAGGAGGCTCAATACGAGGGAGAGGGCAGGCTGGCGCGGCATGTCGGCATTCGGTAATCGGGACATGCAACTCTACTACGCTTGCAGGATGTCATGAAGCTTGTCGGAATTGCTTGACAATAATTTCTGGTGATCCTAAAGTGATATCACTTTGATGTTACTTTACCCAGGGGAGTCGAGCATGCACACCGCACCTACGCGCCACGAAAAGGCGTTCTCATCCGTGAATGGTTACCTGGCAGCCGCTGCCGGCGTTGTCCTGCTCCTGGCTGCCGTCTTCCTGTTTGGAACAGGGGAGTTTCCCTCCATCCTGCTGAGTTTCGCGATGGGCCTGTTCTCTGCCGTCTGCCTGGGCGGCCTGTTCATGCTCCAGCCGAACGAAAGCGCCATCCTGACCCTGTTCGGCAAGTACATCGGCACCGACCGCAGCGAAGGCCTGCGCTGGGCCTTTCCGCTCTATAAGAAGCGGCGCCTGTCGCTGCGCGCTCGCAATTTCAACGCCCCGACGCTGAAGGTCAACGACAAGCGCGGCAACCCGGTCGAGATCAGCGCGGCCGTCGTCTGGCGCGTGCGCGACACCGCCCAGGCCGTGTTCGAGGTGGATGACTTCGAGCGCTATGTCTCGATCCAGGCAGAAGCCGCGCTGCGCCACCTGGCCTCGCAATATGCCTACGACGAAGGCGAGGACCTGCCGGAAGGCGAAACCACGCTGCGCGCCGGCATGGACGTGGTGGCCGACGCCCTCCAGCGCGAGCTGCAGGCGCGTTTCGAAGCGGCTGGTGTCGAGGTGCTCGATGCAAAGCTCACCCATTTGGCATATGCTGCCGAGATTGCGCAGGTCATGCTGCGTCGCCAGCAGGCCGAGGCGATCATCAGCGCCCGCGCCAAGATCGTGCACGGCGCCGTCAGCATGGTCGAAGCAGCGCTGAGGGGATTGTCCGAGCGGGGCATCGTCGAGCTCGACGACGAACGCAAGGCGGCCATGGTCAGCAACTTGCTCGTGGTGCTGTGTTCGGACAAGGAAACCCAGCCGATCGTCAACACGGGCACACTCTATAACTAGCACCCGAAGAGCATGGCAAGTCCTGGCAAAAAAGCGTTTCCTCTACGGATAGACCCGGCCTTGTGGGAGGAGTTGCAACGCCTCGCCGCCCGCGATCTGCGCAGCGTGAACGCGGAAATCGAATTCCTGCTGAGGGAGGGCCTTGCCAGGCGCGGCATCAAGAATGTCGAGGCCAGGGGCAAGGGCGAGGACGTGGACAAGGAGCAGGGCGCCTAGCCGGGCGGGCGCGTGCGGGTCCTGGTGACGACGCCTGCGGGATTGATGAGCACGACGAACTCGCTGAATCGTCCATTGCCCGCAGGCGACTGGTAGACCCAGGTTTCATAGCCACTGTCGAATACCACGCTTTTCGTCGGGCCGAAGGTCGCCAGCAGCTGCGCCTTGGTGGTCATGCCCGGAACGACAGCCTGCTGCAGGCGCCCGGCCGCCACCTGCGTGCCGGGCGGCGCCGGCGTGGTGGCGCAGCCGGCCAGCAGGAGCGCCGCAAACAGGGCGCGCATCATGGTGCATCCTCCATGTACTCGAACTCCACCAGCGTATCGTCCGGCCAGGACTTGTCCCAGATCGGCGCGTAGAAGGTGCGGTCCAGCATGACCTGGCAGTCGCAGTACTGCAAGTCGGCCTTGCTCTGCTCCCCACCCGCATACAGCATGTTGAAGGGCAGGGTCTCGACCCGCTCATTTGCCCCGTTCGCGGCGCGCAGGCGCACCGAAAACACCGGCCGTTCGGCGAAGAACAGGTAATTGCCATTCGGGCTGTTGCACACCTGCTCGGGCGTGGTCAGGGCGTTGGCAATCCAGCCGAACAGCGGAGAGCTGTTGGACACCAGCCCGGCTTCGACGCCCACCAGGCATTCCAGGCGCATGTCACCCAGGCGCCGCGTGCCGGCGGGCAGGCCGGGCGTGATGATCTGCGCGCGCCAGGTCATGCTGGTGGTCTTGCGGTTGGCGACCACGGCCGCGTCCTCGCGCAAGGCTTGCTCGTTACGGGGCAGGACGAAGCTGTTGTCGGGCGCCACCTCGACCGGCACGCTGAGCGTATCGCCCGCGATCCGCAGCGTGATGCCGCGCATGTCGACGGTCGGCAGGCGCGGCAGCAACTGGAAGCGCAGCGGCGCCGTGGGCGCCAGGGCACGCTCGCGTTCGAAGCGTTCCATGCCCTTGATCATTTTTCTGTAGGATTTGTCGACCGGGTCGCGGGTGGATTGCACCGTGACCGTCGCGGGCTGCCCGGCGGCTTGTGCGTGGGCAGCCTGGTGCCCGGCCAGGACGGCCAGGCCGAGGACGACGCGGACCAGGAGCCGCGTCATGGTGTCACCAGTAACGGACGCGGCCGGTGTCCATGTGGACGAACTGCGAGCTGGCGTAGTAGCCGACGCCGCCGCCCTTGAGGGACATGGCCGCCTTGTGCAGCATCTTCAGGTCCTTGCCCGGCAGGCGGATGTCGATCGCCTTGGCATCCATGTGCAGGCTGCGCTTGGCGACGCCGCCGCTGGCGGCGTGCAGCTTGGCGTTCGACTCCGGCGAACGGTAGCCGGAAATGATGTGCAGTTCGCGGTTGTTCTCCAGCCTGTCGTTGAGCTGGGTGAGCAGCAGCAGGAGTTCCGGGTCCATCTGGGCGACCTTGTTGTTGCGATGGTCGCGCAGCACCTTGTTGATGTCCTTCATCGCATCGGGGATGAACTCGCCCTCGGCCCAGAAGGTGCTCTTCAGCTTTTCGCCGGTATGCGTGTTATACAGACGCAGGACACGTTCGCCCGTGGCGGGTTGTGCTGTTTTGGCAAGTGCTGGGATGCTGAGGGTGGGTGCTGCGAGGAGGAGGGAGGACTTCAGGAATGCGCGGCGTTGCATCATCGTGGGAGATCCTTATGGTGAGTTTCTCTCAAACGTAAATTCTACGCCTATTGTGTTAAACGTGCAGAGAAAATGCAGGAAAATGCGGTAAAAAGGCCACTTTATTAATGCTTTGACCAATCCCGGGAGATATTTTAATGACGACTTATCAAGGAATTGCCGTGTCCGTTGCCACCCTGATCACCTTGGCGTGCTCGAGTAGCGTGGCGCAGGAAGTCGAGCCGGTGGCGGAACCGACGGCCGCCAAGGGCTGGAAAGTCGAGACCGTCGTGGACAGCCTGCCGCAGCCCTGGGGCATGGCCTGGCTGGCCGACGGCCGCATGCTGGTCACCGGCAAGAAGGGCACGCTGCACCTGGTGGACGGCAAGCGTGTCCAGGACATCCCGGTCGAAGGCCTGCCCGCGCTGTTCACGGACGGACAGGGCGGCCTGCTCGACATCGCCGTGCACCCGCTCGACAAGGGGCCGAACCCGCGTATCTACATGACCATGGCCAGCGGCACCGCGGACGCGAATTCGACGGCACTGGTGCAGGGTGTCTTCGACGGCAAGCGCATCCACGGCATCAAGACGATCTTCAAGGCCTCGCCCACCAAGAGCGGCGGCCAGCACTTCGGCTCGCGCATCGCGTTCCTGAAGGACGGCACGATCCTGATGAGCATCGGCGACGGCGGCAACCCGCCCGCGCGCGTCGGCAACATGCTGGCGCGCGACCAGGCCCAGAACGTGGGCAGCCACAATGGTTCGATCCTGCGCCTGACCAGCGAGGGCCAGGCGGCGCCGAACAATCCGCTGGCCGCACAGAAGGGCGCACTGCCCGAGCTGTGGAGCATCGGCCACCGCAACATCCAGGGCATGACGGTCGACCCGCAGGGCCGCGTGTGGGCCAGCGAGCATGGCCCGCGCGGCGGCGACGAGATCAACCTGATCGAAGGCGGCAAGAACTATGGCTGGCCGCTGCAAAGCTATGGCCTGGACTACAAGACCCGCGAACCGATCGGCAAGCGCGTGGTCGCGGGCATGGTGAATCCGCTGGTCGTGTGGACGCCGTCGACCGGGGCGTCGGGACTGACGTGGTACACCGGCTCGGCCTTCCCGGCCTGGCGCGGCAGCCTGTTCTCGGGCGGGCTGGCCACAGAGGATATCCGCCGCGTGGCCTTCGATGCCCAGGGCAAGGTGGTCAAGCAGGAGCGCCTGGACATCGGCAAGCGCGTGCGCGACGTGCGCCAGGGGCCGGACGGGCACCTGTATGCGATCACCGACGAGGCCAAGGGCAGCCTGCTGCGGATCGTGCCGCAGTAACTTGCCCTAAATCCCACACCCCGATGCACAGCGCATGGATTCCTCCTCCATGCGCAATTAGTTCTTTGTTGCAATAACAAAAGCTGCCTAGAATGCAAGGATCGGCAACCCGCCGTTTCCTTGGAGGAGTAGCAATGGCAGTATCCGTTCGTCGCACTCTCCAGATGGCCGTCGCGCTCGCGCTGGCCACTGGCGTATCCGCCACCCAGGCAGCCCCGGCCCCAAGCAAGTCCGCGGCCAGCACGCCCGATATCCCGATCCCCGACATCAAGTACACCAAGTTCACCCTGAAGAACGGGCTGACGGTGCTGGTCCACGAAGACCACAAGACCCCGGTAGTGGCGGTCAACACCTGGTACCACGTCGGGTCCAAGAATGAAAAGCCGGGCAAGACCGGCTTTGCCCACCTGTTCGAACACCTGATGTTCGGCGGCAGCGACAACTTCAAGAAGACCTACCTGAGCGCGCTGCAGGGCATCGGTGCGACCGACCTGAACGGCACCACCAACCAGGACCGCACCAACTACTTCCAGAACGTGCCGACCTCGATGCTGGACTATGCGCTGTTCGCCGAAAGCGACCGCATGGGCCACCTGCTCGGCACCGTCGACAAGAAGACGCTCGACCTGCAGCGCGGCGTCGTGCAGAACGAGAAGCGCCAGCGCGAGAACCAGCCCTACGGCCTGGCCTACGAACTGCTGGTGACCAATACCTACCCGGTCGGCCACCCGTATTCCTGGACCGTGATCGGCAAGATGGAAGACCTGGACGCGGCCTCGATGACCGACGTGCAGGACTGGTTCAAGACCAACTACGGCCCGAACAACACGGTGCTGGTGCTGTCCGGCGACATCACCCCGGAAGTAGCACGCCAGAAGGTCGAGCAGTACTACGGCCACATTCCCCCGGGCCCGCCGCTGGCCAAGCACCAGGCCTGGATCGCCAAGCGCACCGGCACCCACCGCACGGTGGCGCAGGACCGCGTGACGCAGACGCGCATCTACCGTACCTGGAACGTGCCGGGCGCGCACACGCCGGAAGAAGCGCAGCTCGACCTGGCGGCCCTGGTGCTGGGCGGCGGCAAGACCTCGCGTCTGTACAAGCGCCTGGTCTACAAGGACCAGCTGGCCACCAGCGCATCCGCCAGCGATGACGCCTCGGAAATCGGCGGCCAGTTCGACATCACCCTGACCGCGCGTCCGGGCGCCGACGTGGCCAAGATGGAGCGCATCGCCGACGAGGAACTGCAGGCCCTGATGAAGAACGGTCCGACGGAAAGCGAACTGCGCCTGGCCAAGACCACCATCCTGGCCCAGTACACCCGCATGATCGAGCGCGTCGGCGGCTTCGGCGGCAAGAGCGACCTGCTGGCCTCGTGCCAGACCTATACCGGCAATCCGGACTGCTACAAGGTTTACCTGGAACGCATCAAGGCAGCCACCCCGGCAAGCGTGAAGAAGGCCATGAACGACTGGCTCAGCACCGGCGACTTCGTCCTGCAGGTCGATCCGTACCCGACCGGCCTGGCCGCGGGCACGCCAGGCGTGGACCGCAGCAAGGAGCCGGCAATCGGCAAGCCGATGGCGCTCAAGTTGCCGGAAATGCAGAAGGCCACCCTGTCGAACGGCCTGAAGATCGTGCTGGCCGAGCGTCATGACGCGCCGGTGGTGAACTTCCAGCTGCTGGTGGACAGCGGCTATGCCTCGGACGCGGCCGACAAGCCGGGCGTCGCCAGCCTGGCCATGCGCATGCTCGAAGAAGGCACGAAAACCCGCAAGTCGCTCGAGATCGGCGAAGCCTTCGAGAGCCTGGGCACGAACTTCGGCGCCGGCGCCAACCTGGACAGCGGCATCGTGTACATGAACACGCTCAAGGCCACCATGCCGCAGGCGCTGGGCTTGTACTCGGACCTGATCCTGAACCCGTCCTTCCCGCAGAACGAGTTCGAGCGCCTGCAGAAGGACCGCCTGGCCGCGATCGCCCGCGAGAAGACCGTGCCGCAGACGATGGCGATGCGTGTCCTGCCGAGCATCCTGTACGGCCAGGACCACCCGTATGCCAAGCCCTTCACCGGCACCGGTACCGAAGAAGCGGTCAAGCGCATGACCCGCGAGGACCTGGTCAAGTACCATGCCACCTGGTTCAAGCCGAACAACGCCACCCTGCTGGTGGTGGGTGACACCACGCTGGCCGAGGTCAAGCCGATGCTGGAGAAAGCCTTCGCCTCCTGGCGTGCGGGAGAGGTGCCGAAGAAGGTGCTGGCCGACGTCGCCGCACCTGGCAAGAACGTGGTCTACCTGGTCGACCGTCCAGGCGCGCTGCAGAGCGTGATCGTCGGCGCCCAGCTGGCCGTGCCGCGCAAGCACGAGGACGCGCTGCCGCTGGAAATCGTCAACCACCTGTTCGGCGGCTCCTTCAATTCGCGCATCAACATGAACCTGCGCGAAGACAAGCACTGGTCCTATGGCGTGCGCAGCTCGCTGCAGCCGGCGATCGGCCAGCGTGCGTTCATGAGCGTCTCGCCGGTGCAGACCGACAAGACCCGCGAAGCGATGCAGGAACTGGTGCGCGAGTACCGCGACATCGCCGGCGGCAAGCCGATCACGGTGGAAGAACTGAAGGCCGCGGTCGACAACAACACCCTCGGCCTGCCGGGCGGGTTCGAGACGGCCGGCCAGCTGACCAGCGCCTACACCAACATCGTGCAGTACGGCCTGCCGGACGACTACTACAACACCTACACCCAGAAGGTCTTGTCGCTGTCCCCGGAGCAGGCCAATGCACTGGCGGCGCGCAGCTTCACCCCGGACCGCCTGGTGTGGGTGGTGGTTGGTGACCTGAGCAAGATCGAGCCGGGCATCCGTGCGCTGAACATCGGCGAGGTCCGCAAGATCGACGTGGACGGCAAGCCGATCCAGTAAGCCTTACATGTCCTGGAACAGCGCGGTCGCGATCTTCGCCTGTTCCGATTGCGGCATGTCGGTGTTGTTCAGCAGGACCACGACCCGGCCGTCCGCCGGGTCGTAGGCCAGCAGCGTCTTGTAGGCCCCGATGGCGCCCGCTTCCCATGCAAGGGAGCGGGCGCCGTTTTTCGTGCTCACGGTTTTCACCTTCCCACCCAGCGCATAGTCTTCTGCCGGCACCACCACGGTGGACAGCGCCTTGCGCGCCTTGTCGGACAGCAGCTTGCCGCGGTAGACGGTGTCCGCGATCGCGACCAGGTCGCCCGCGGTGCTGTACAGGGTGCCGCTGGCCGCGATCATCGGCGGCACGGACGAGGTCTTGCGCTGGCCTTCGGCGTTATAGGCAACCGCCATGCCCACTTCGTCCTCGTAGCCGGTGGCGGCGAAACTGGTGTCCTTCACGCCGCTCGGCGCCAGCACCAGTTCTTCCACGGTTTCGGTAAACGGCTCCTTGCGGGCGCGTTCGACGACCGCCGCGACCAGGATCCAGTTGGTGAACGAATAATCCCATTTCTCGCCCGGGGCCGCGCTGGGGGCGCCGACGCCGAAGCGCAGGGCCGCCTCGACCGGGCCGATCTCGAGCTTTTCGACTGCCCTGTCCTTGCGCAGGGCCTCCGCCAGGCCGTTCGGAATGCCGCTGCGGTTCGACATCAGCTGGCGCAGGGTGACGGCGCCGTTGGCCGCCGGCAGTTCCGGCAGGTGGCGGGAAATCGGCGCATCGAGGTCGAGCGTGCCCATGTCGGCCAGGCGCAGCACGGTGACGGCGGTGATCCATTTCGTCATCGAGCCGACCAGGAAGCGGGTGTCCCTGGTGACGGGCTGCTTCTCTTCGCGCAGGGCCAGGCCGCTGGCATGGACCACCAGGGGCGACGCCGCATCCTTGCGCACGGCGACCACGCCGCTGTAATCGGTGGGGACGTGGCGCGCGATCAGCGGGCCGGTGCTCAGGTTGGCGATGGCGGCGCAGCCGGACAGCAGAGTGGCGGCCGCGGCGAGCGAGGAAAGGCGGATGAACTGGCGACGTTGCATGCTTGCTCCAGAAAGAGGGTTTCGGCGCATTGTAGCCGCGTGCGCCGAAGCGGGCGCGAATCGTGAATACTGCGTTCAGGAGGATGCCATGACCGAACAATCCCTGAACCTGGCGCGCACGGCCCTGGTGCTGATCGATTTGCAAAACAGCAATGTCAGGCGCGAGCTGGCCCCTTATACCGCCGAGCAGGCCGTCGGCAACTGCGTGCTGCTGGCGCAGGAAATGCGCAACCGCGGCGCGATGATCGTGTACGTGCGGGTACTGGTGAACGAATTGCCGTCGCCGCTGGCCGACGCCCCGATGCGCCCGCCCGGCGCTGCCGCGCCGCCTTACGATGCGTCGGAGCTGGCGCCGATGGCCGACGTGGAGGCGAGCGACATCGTGGTCACCAAGCGCCAGTGGGGCGCCTTCTATGGCACCGAGCTGGACCAGCTGCTGCGGCGGCGCGCGATCGATACCCTGGTGCTGGGCGGGATTGCGACCAACTTCGGCGTCGAATCGACGGCGCGCGCGGCTTTTGATCGCAACTACAAGCTGGTGTTCGCGGAAGATGCGATGACCAGCATGGAAGCCGAGGCGCACCACTTCACCTGCAAGCACATCTTCCCGCGCATGGGGAGGGTCAGGTCGACGCGGGCGCTGATCGACATGCTGCAGGCGGGTACGGGCGACGCCTGACGCGCCGCCGGCTTCGGCTCAACCCTTCTTGTTGATCTCGGCCGTGATCTCGTAGGCCCGCAGGCGCGCCGCGTGGTCGAAGACCTGCGAGGTGATCATCAGCTCGTCCGGCTTGGTGCGCGCGATGAAGCTGCGCAGCTGGCTTTCCACCGTGGCCGGCGAGCCGATCGCGGTGCAGGACAGCACGCTCTCCAGCATCATGCGCTCGGCCGTGCCCAGGCTTTCCAGGTAGCCCGGTACCGGCGGCTGCAGCTTGGTCGGGCGGCCGCTGCGCAGGTTCACGAAGGCCTGCTGCATCGAGGTGGCCAGCACCTGCGCCTCCTCGTCGGTGTCGGCGGCGAACACGTTAAAACCGAGCATCACGTAGGGCTTGTCGAGCTGCTTCGAGGGCCGGAAGGTCGAGCGGTAGATCTCGATGGCCTGCATCATCATCTGCGGCGCGAAGTGCGAGGCGAACGCATAGGGCAGGCCGAGCGCCGCCGCCAGCTGGGCGCCGAACAGGCTGGAGCCGAGGATCCAGACCGGCACGTCCAGGCCTGCGCCCGGCACCGCGCGCACCGAGCGGCGCGGCGAGTCGGCAAAATAATCCATCAGCTCGACGACGTCCTGCGGGAACTCGTCGGCATCCGAGGCCAGGTTGCGGCGCAGGGCGCGTGCGGTAGTGTGGTCCGAGCCGGGCGCACGGCCCAGGCCGAGGTCGATGCGACCCGGATAGAGCGACTCGAGCGTGCCGAACTGCTCGGCGATCACCAGCGGCGAGTGATTCGGCAGCATGATGCCGCCGGCGCCGACGCGGATGGTCCTGGTGCCGGCCGCCACGTGGCCGATCAGCACCGCAGTGGCCGCGCTGGCAATGCCCGGCATGCCATGGTGTTCGGCCAGCCAGAAACGCCCGTAGCCCCAGCGCTCGCCGTGCTGGGCGAGGTCTAGTGAACGGTGGAAAGAAGTTGCTGCATCGCTGCCTTCAACGATGGGCGAAAGGTCGAGAATCGAAAATGGAATCATCCATTTATCATACGCCGATGTGACATTTGGCGTGCGCGGTCGAACAGGAATTGCTGCTCGTAAAGATTGACCCGTGGCGAACCCGTCCTTATGATCGGACCGAACAACCGAGCCACCCCAGCTTCTGCGCCCATGTCCCGACTCCCGACCTTGCCACGCCGCCGCACGCCCCTCCTCACCGCCCTCTGCGTTGCCCTGCTGGGCGCCGGCTGCGCGCAGCTGCCGGGGCAGGGAAGTGCGATGCGGGCTGAAGCGCGGCTGGATGGCACGCGGCTGGCGGAGATCGACCGCGCCATCCTGGACAACATCGCCGCACGCAAGCTTCCGGGCGCCGTGTTCCACCTGGAGCGCGAAGGCGCGGTCTACGAGAAGGCCTACGGCCGTCACACCTATGAGGAAGGCGCCAGCCCGGTCACGCCGGATACCGTGTTCGATGCCGCTTCGCTGAGCAAGGTGCTGTCGACGGCGCCCTCGGTGCTGCTGCTGGCCGAGGAGGGCAAGCTCGACCTCGAAGCGCCGCTGGTGCGCTACTTCCCGGAGTGCGCCAACGGCGGCAAGGAAGCGATCACGGTGCGCCAGCTCCTGACCCATTCGTCCGGGTTGCCGGCGGGCCTGCCCGCCAGGCCGGCATGGGAGGGCAAGGAGGCCTCCCTGGCGCTGGCCTGCACCCAGACGCCGACGCATGTGCCGGGGAGCCTGTTCCGCTACTCGGACATCAATTACGTCCTGCTTGGCCACCTGGTCGAGCGTGTCGCCGGCATGCCGCTGGAACGCTTCGCGCAGCAGCGCATCTTCACGCCGCTCGGCATGGCGGATACCGGCTACCTGCCGCTGGCGCGCACCCCGGCGGCGCGCATCGCGCCGACCCAGCGAGGTCCGGACACGGTGGATGCGTCCTTGCATGCGGACCTGGCGCCGGGCCAGCTGCTGGCCGGCGTGGTGCACGACCCGACCGTGCGGCGCATGGGCGGCGTGGGCGGTTCCGCCGGCGTGTTCTCCACCGCGCGCGACGTGGCGCGCTTCGGCCGCATGCTGGTGGGTGGGGGCGAACTCGATGGCGTGCGCGTGTTGAGCAGGGATAGCGTGCGCCTGTTGACCACCGTGCAGTCGCCGCCCGGGCTGGCCCTGCGCGGCATGGGCATGGACATCGACTCGCCTTATGCGCAGCGCCCGCGCGGCACCGTTTTCCCGGTGGGATCGTATGGGCATACCGGCTTCACCGGCTGCATCCTGTGGGTCGATCCGCATTCGCGCACCTTCTACGTGCTGCTGTCGAACCGCGTCTACCCGGACGACAAGAGCAACGTGCTGGCGCTGTATACCCAGCTGGGCACGCTGTCGGCCCAGGCCGCGGATGTCACGGTCCCGCCCCCGCGTTAAGTAACCCTCGGTATTTTCCGGGAGGCTACCGTGCGCCTCCCCCACATCGGCGTCTCTACACTCGGAACCCTGAATTCAATATCTTATTGATATTGTTGAGCATTTCAGCCCCGAAGACAAATTGAGGAGATCGACCATGAAACTGAATAAGCTACTGAAAGGCCTGCTGGGCGCTTCCGTTGCCGCCGCCATGTTCGGCGCCACCACCGTCCATGCACAATCGTCGGACGGCACCCAGAATACCCGCGGCGCTGGCACCAGCGGAAGCAGCAGCATGAGCGACCAGAGCAGCGGCACCTCGTCGGCAGCGGCCACCACCGACACATCGAAACACAAGCGCAGCAAGAAAGGCGCCCACCACGACAAGAGCGGCACCAGCAGCGCGGGCCAGACCGGCAGCTCGATGAGCGACCAGAGCGGTTCGTCGGGCAGCAGCGGCGCGATGGGCACCAGCAGCTCGGGCAGCATGAACGATAGCCAGAGCGGCTCCAGCAGCTCGGGCGTCGAGGCCGGCCGCACCAGCACCGGCCGTTCGAGCGAGCCGGAAACCCGCAGCTCGACCAGCGGTTCGTCGGGTTCGATGGGCACCAGCGGGTCGTCGAGCTCGAGCGGTTCGATGGGCACCAGCGGCTCCTCGGGTTCGGGCAGCTCGATGGGCACCAGCGGTTCGTCGGGCAGCACCGGCACCACCGGCACCTCGGGTGCGACCGGCACCATGGGCACCAGCGGTTCGACCGGCACCATGGACGCCACCGGCCGCAGCGGCACCACCGGTACCTCGGGTACCACCGGCACCACCGGCTCGGGCAGCACCGGCGGGACGGGCGGCACCACCGGCGGCACCATCGGCGGCGGTACCGGCGCAGCTACCGGCGGGGCGGCCTCCGCCACCAGCGGTTCCAGCACCACCAGCGGCGGCACCGGCGGCGGCACCACCGGCCGCGGCTACTGATCCGCGCAGATTCGCGGAATACGCCTGATGCGGCCCTTGCGGCCGCACGCGACACCAGCCTGCGGGCTGGTGTCGTCGTTTACGCATGCTGTTAACGCACGCTGCGACCCCGTGTGCCGGCACGCGGCGAGCGCGGTGGCGGGGTCTGGTCGGCCAGTTCGACCTTTTCCAACGGTTCGGGCGCCGGTCCGTGCAGCACCTTGCCCTCGATATCGAAGCGCGAGGCGTGGCAGGGGCAGTCCCAGGAACGCTCGGCCGAGTTCCAGTGCACGGCGCAGCCGAGGTGGGTGCATTTGGCCGACACCGCATGCAGGCCGCCCTGGGCGTCGCGGTAGACCGCGATCTTGCGCAGGCCGTCGCGCACCACCGCGCCTTCGCCGGCGGCGATTTCCTGGACCGAGTCGACGTCGCCACCGGTCAGCCATTCGCCGTAGCGCGCCATGGTATTGGCCTGCTCGTGCGCGAAGTCGGTGAGGCCGTGCACCGGCTTGCGCGAGGGATCGTAGAGCGCCGTCCACGGATTCTCGCGGCCGCCGATCAGGTCGGTGACGAGCATGGCGCCGATGGTGCAGTGGGTCATGCCGTTGCCGGAGTCGCCCGTGATCAGGTAGACGTTGTCGTCGTCCATCGGGTTGCGGCCGAGGTAGGCCAGGCCATCGGACGGCTCCATCACCTCGCCCGACCAGCGGTAGGCGACCGCCCCCGCCATCGGGAAGTGCTCACGGGTCCAGCGTTCGATGTCGTCGTAGCGGTGCTCGGGATGGTCGTCCTGGCCGGTCTTGTGGTCGGCGCCGCCGACCACCAGGATGTCGTGGTCCGCCGCCGCATCCGGGGTTTCCAGGCGCACGTAGTAGTACGGGTCGCCGGTATCCCACAGCAGGATGCGCGGCAGCGCGCCGCGCGGCACCCGCATGCCGACCACGTAGGTGCGGTAGCCGGCCTGCTTGGTGTGCATCACCACGCGGTCATTGAAGGGCGTGTGGGTGGCCAGCACCACGTGGCGGGCGCGGATCTCGCCGTGGTCGGTGGAGACGGTCTGCTGCTCCTGGTCGCCGCGCACGCGGTGCGCGTGGGTGGAACCGTAGATCTGGCCGCCGAGGCGCTCGATGGCCCGCGCCAGGCCGGCCAGGTATTTGAGCGGGTGGAACTGGGCCTGGTTGGCGTAGCGCACGGCGGGGCCGGTATCGAAAGGCAGGCCGGGCACGCCGGGCAGGAATTCCGTCGCCACGCCGGCGCGCCGGGCGCTCTGGTATTCCTTCTCGAGGTCCTTGAAGCCGTTGCCGGGCAGGGAGTACAGGTAGCCGTCGAGGCGCTCGAATGCGCAGTCGATGTTTTCCTGTGCCGCAATCGATTCGACCAGGTCGATGGCGCGGGCATGGCTGTCCGCCACCAGGCGCGCATTGGCGGCGCCGAACTTGTCTTCGATGTAGGTGTACCACTCGTCCGGCGGGAACAGGTGGGCCGTGGTGCGCCCGGTCTCGCCGGCGCCGATGCCGAGGGCATCGATCACCGCGACGCTGCGGCCCTCCCTGGCGAGCAGGTAGGCGGTGGTGAGGCCGGCGATGCCGGCGCCGATCACGCAGACCTCGGTATCGAGGTCACCGGACACGGGAGAGCAGGCCGGGACATCGGCGGTGTCGAGCCAGACCGATACCGAAGCGCCGTTGGTGGAAGCAGTCATGTCGCATCCTTTCTGTGCACGTCATCGAACCTGGAGGACAGTCTACTGTGCGCTGAAGAAGGCGGGAGCACGATGCGGGCGGCACCGTGCGAACTATTAGGTTTCCTTATTTTTATCAGTCATATATAGGGCTTTCTTCTAAATCGCTCAGCCGCCGAAGGGCTGGAAAGCCACTCCGTTGGCGATCAGCTCGGCCACCGCCGCGCGGTTCTCGGCGCTCTCGCTGAACTGGGCCAGCAGCGATGGCACATCGACCAGTTTCCTGTCGAGGGCATTGAGCCAGAACTCGTAACCGGCCTGCTCCGGATCGCGGTCGAGGATGTTGCGGTACAGCCTGGTGACCAGTTCGGCATTGCTCGGCGCGGCGCCGTACAGCATGACGAATTCCTGCGAGCGCACGAAGTTGTCGGCAATCTCGGCCAGGCTGCTGCCGCGGTCCATCGCCGCGATCCAGAATCCCAGTCCTCCTTCGTCGGCCGCACGGTCGAAGGCGGCGCGGTAGATGCGGTAGGCCTGGCCGGCGATGCCGTCCGGGCCGGTGTCGAGGGCGAGGGCGCCGTCGGCGAACACCAGGCGCTCGATGCCGAGCAGGTGGTCGGTGCCTTCGTTGGAGCCGGGGCGCAGGTCGGACACGACCGTCTTCTGCGGGTCCTGCGCCTGGCGCTCCACCTTGTACTGGCTGCGCGTTCCGCTGAACAGCGCGGCATCGATGCCGGCTCCGCCATCGAGCAGGTCGTGGCCGGCGCCGCCGGTCAGCACATCGTTGCCTTCGCCGCCATGCAGCTTGTCGTCGAGCTGGCTGCCGGAAAGCACGTCGCCCATGGTGGTGCCGGTCAGGACCACGCCGGGCGAGCCGCTGCCGGGACCGATGCCGATCGGCGGCTGGATCACCGGTGGTTGAACGACCGGAGGCTGAACGATCGGCGGCTGAACGACCGGCGGCTGAACGATCGGCGGCTGAACCACGGGAGGGGGACCGGCGGGGACCGTGCCATTCGTGAAATTCGCGCCCGTCAGGTCTTCCAGGCGCGTGTTCTCGAGCACGACCTGGGTCATCCAGGATCGCGCACCGAGCGCGCCATCCGGGTCGACCTGGAACAGGACGCGGCTGCCGTCCTGCACCAGGCGCGGGCCGACCGAGGTGCCGTCGCCGCTGGGGTAGGCAAAGGAGTTCGCATCCAGTACGTCGCCGCCGGCGCCGGCCTGGAAATCGGTGATCGTGAGCAGGGGCATGGTGCCGCCGCCGCCGAATCCGTAGGTGTCGCTACCGGCGCCGCCGCTGACCCGCAGTTCGCGCGCCTCCCCCATGAAGCTGCGGAAGCTCAGGCGGTCGTTGCCGTCGCCCAGCTCCACCAGCAGCGGCGCCCTCCCGGCCGGGCCACCCTTGTCGTCGACCAGCACCTCGTCGTCGCCGGCGCCGCCCAGCACCAGCTTGACCGAGCCGCCCACGTGGAGGCGGTCGTTGCCGTCGCCGCCGTCGAGGGTGGTCCCGGCCGGCCGCTCGCCCGGCGCGCCCTCGCTGCTCAGGACGTCGTCGCCGGCGCCGCCGTGCAGGACATCGTCGCCGTACCTGTCGGTGAGGGTGTCGTTGCCCGCGCCGCCTTCGAGCAGGTCGTTGCCGTCGCCACCGTCCAGCGTATCGTTGCCATCGCCCCCGAACAGCTTGTCGTCGCCGCCGCTGCCGTACAGCCTGTCGTTGCCGGCGCGGCCTTCGAGCATGTCGTTCAACTCGGCGCCGGACAGGTCGTCGTCGTCGCTGGTGCCGAGCAGGGTCTTGCCGATCGGGGCATTGCCGCCATGGGCGCCGCCGGCCGGATCGAATCCGCCCACGAAGCTGGCCTTGGTGAGCGAACCGAGCGAAGTATTCGCAAGTGTCAGGAGCCGGAATGCCGGATTGCTGCCTGCGGCGCCGTCCTGGTCGATGTAGATGCCGACGTCGGCGCCTTCCTGCACGGCTTTCCAGTAGCCGCCGGCCCCGAAGGGATTCTCGGTGCTCCCGTAGGGCAGGAATTCCTGCACGTCGAGCTGGTCGGTCGCGCCGAAATCGAGAATGCTGAAATTCCGGACATAGGCAGTGCGGCCGACATGGATGATGTCGGCGCCTTCGCCGCCCTTGACGATCACATTGGCGACCCGGCCCGCCGCCACGATGGAGATGCGGTCGTCGCCGGCGCCGCCGGACAGGGTGATGGTGGCGCTCTGCGGGGCTTCGGTATGCTGCATCAGGAGCAGGCTGTCGTCGCCGTCGCCGCCGTCCAGGCGGTCGTTGCCGCCGGCGTAGCTGCGCAGGCGGTCCTTGCCGGCGCCCCCCTCGAGCACGCTGGAGCCCCAGTAGCTGGCGTTCAGCTCGTCGTCGCCATTGCCGCCCCGCAGCGTGTCGTCGCCGACGTCGCCATTGAGCGTGTCGTTGCCGTCGCCGCCTTCCAGCAGGTCGTTGCCGTAGCTGCCGTTCAGGACGTCGTTGCCCGCGAGGCCGATCAGCGTGTCGTCGAGCGACATCCCGTCCAGGGTGTCCGGCCCTTCCGTGCCGGTGAGCGTGATGCCGGTCGTGCCGCCCTTGGGATCGAAGCCGCCGACGAAGTTCGCCGCCAGCACCTGCGCGGGCGCGACGCCGGCCAGCGTCAGCATCGTCACATAGGTTCCGCCGCCGGGGAGGCGCAGCTGCAGCAGGGTGTCGGCGCCGGACGCGAGCAGGCGCATGGCGCCGCCATCGAAGGGGTTGCTGCCCTCGTGGTTGCCGATGTCGATCAGGTCGCCGCCGGCGCCCGTTGCGAAATCCGTGATGGTGACGTCGGGAAGGGCCTGGATGACGGCCATGCCGAAACCGGGGACGTAGGTGTCGGTGCCGGCGCCGCCGGAGATCGTCGTCTTGCCGGCCAGTGGGCTGTACAGGCCAAGGTGAAACAGGTCATTGCCGTCGCCGCCGCTGGCCTGGGTCAGGCCGCCGGGCTCCGCGCCCAGGTTCAGGCGGATGACGTCGTCGCCGGCGCCGCCCTCGTAGGTGCTGCCGCCGTTGCCCACGAGCGTGTCGCGGCCGTCGCCGCCACGCAGGATGTTGGCGCCGGCGTGGTCCACCAGCTCATCGTCTCCGCCGCCGCCGTCGAGCAGGTCGTCCCCGTCGTTTCCTTTCAGGCTGTCGTTGCCGTCCTCGCCGTACAGCTCGTCGTTGCCGGTACCGCCGTCGAGCAGGTCGTTGCCGCCGCCGCCCCACAGCTTGTCGTGGCCGGCGCCGCCATTGAGCCGGTCCATGCCGGCATCGGCGCCGCCACGCAGCTGGTCGTCGCCGCCATGTCCGTTGATCGTGTCGGCGCCCGCGCCGCCGTCGATGGTGTTGGCCAGGTCGCTGCCGTCGAGGGTCTCGTTGCCGGCGGTGCCGGTGAGGTTCAGCGCCACCGGACTCAGGCCGGACAGGAAGCGCAGGTCATGGTAGAAGCCGCCAAAAGCAGGGTTGCCCGACAGGTCGGTAATGGCGCCGGCGCTGAAGTACACCGAGTACGAGGTCGCATGGTCCAGCGGCTGCGGCAGCCGGACCGTGAGGGTCGCGTCCGAGATGCTGATGGCGGGATTGTCCGCCAGCGCCAGCGTGAGCCCGGACATGGTGCCGGTATAGACGCGGATGCTGGCGTTCGGCCCCGGCTTGATGGCTTCGCTGAAGGTGAACACCAGCGGGGCGTCTGCCGCCTGGCCGTCGCGCGGCCGCTCGACCAGCGTGGGTGCGGTGGTGTCGGTCGTATCGGCGCTGCTGCCCGACATCGTTCCTGTCTGAAGGAGTGGAGACGGGCGGGCAAATGGGCGCATGGCTCAAAAGGTCAATGTGAAGCGGTAAATATGGATGAGTTGACAGTTGATGTCCATTCCGTATGCATAAGCCCTGCGACCGGATAGGCTTCCGTTGTTTCCCCGGTTTGTTATGCTAGCGGCTTCGCCGGGCGGCGCCGTGCTGCCCGGCCACCATGCAATCAAGGAGCAGAACGATGGTCTCGCTGCAGGAGCAGTTGCTGAAAGCCGGTCTGGTGGACAAGAAGAAGGTCCAGAAGGTCAACCAGGACAAGAGCAAGCAGAAAAAGATCGAGCGCCGTACCGGCACCGAGTCGGTCAACGAAGCGCGCGAGGCGGCGCTGGAAATGCAGCGCAAGAATGCCGAGCGGGCGCGCGAGCTGAATGCGCAACGCGACGCCGAGGCCGCGCAGAAGGCGGTGAAGGCGCAGATCGCCCAGCTGGTAGAGCAGAACCGCCAGCCGCGCGCCAAGAACGGCAAGGGCGACATCGTCTACAACTTCACGCACGGCAGCAAGATCGAGCGCATCTACGTCTCCGAACAGGTACGGCAGCACCTGGTGGCGGGCCGGCTGGTGATCGTATTCCTGAAGGGGAACTACGAACTGGTGCCGAAGGTGATCGGCGAAAAGATCGCCGAGCGCGACCCGGGCAGCGTCATCCAGGTCAAGCAGGCCGCTGCCCAGGTCGAGGAGGACGATCCCTATGCGGACTTCAAGATCCCGGACGACTTCACCTGGTAAGCGTCGTGAATCGCTATTGAACAGCTATATTTGACGATTTTGAGTTAAACTGGCAACGTCTCGTATTTGTAGCGGGATACTCATCAGATCACTGTTCAACGGCGGGTCATATGAACGACAGAATGCATCAAGAGCGGGGCGAGGGCCGCGAAGTCACCTATCGCAGCGGGGTTGCGGCGCGCCTGGCGGGCTTGCCCGTGGAGACGCTGCGCGTCTGGGAACGGCGCTATGCGCTGTCGGATACCCAGCGTTCGGCGCATGGCCAGCGCCTCTACACGGCCGAGCAGGTAAGGCGCCTTGGCCTGCTGAAGCAGTTGGTCGACCTGGGACACCCGATCGGCGTCCTGACCGGGCTGCCGGTCGAGCGGCTGGAAGAGATGATCGCCCCCAACGCGGCGCGTGCGGCCGAAGTCAGCGGGCCGATGCGCACGCTGGTGGTCGGCGAGAGCCTGGTGCGCCGCATCGCCGCCAGCGGCCGCGACGGACGCGCGCTGCAGGTGCAGCGCCACTGCGCCCGGCTCGACCAGGTGCCCTCGCTGGGAGACGGCATGGCGCTGGACGTGCTGCTGATCGAAGCCTCGGAACTCGACGAAGCCTCGGTGGCGCAGGTGGCGGCGGCACGCGACATCACCCGTCCGCAAGCGACCGTGGTGCTGTACCGCTTCTGCGGCAGCGCCACCATCCGCGCGCTGCGCTTCCAGGGCTGCCTGGTGGCGCGCGTGCCGGCCGAGATCGGCGAGCTGGTGCTGCTGTGCCGTTCGGCGCTGGCGGGGCAGGGCCTGCCCGCAGCCGAGCCGGCGGGCGAACGGGTGGCGCCGCGCCGCTTCGACGACCAGGCGCTGGCGGCCATTACGGCAGCCGGCAACCGCCTGTCCTGCGAATGCCCGCGCCACCTGTCGGACATCCTGATGATGGTCGGCAGCTTCGAGCGCTACAGCGCGCAATGCGCCGCGCGCAACCAGGAAGACGCGCGCCTGCACCGCGAACTCGAGCTGGCCTCGGGCCGCGCCCGCATGGTGCTGGAAGCGGCGATGGAAAGGCTGGCGCTGGCGGAAGGGCTGCCCATGCCAGGCAGGCAGGCCTGAGCCAGCTGCACAGCCCCACCATTCAAAGGAGCCCAGCATGGCAGACGCGTTCAAGGCCGGCGACAAGGTGCAATGGCAATCGTCGCAAGGGACGGTGCACGGCACCGTCAAGAAGAAGCTGACATCCCCCACCGAGATCAAGGGGCACCACGTGGCCGCCTCGCGCGAGCATCCCGAATACCTGGTCGTCAGCGACAAGACCGGCGCCGAGGCGGCGCACAAGGCGGACGCGCTCAAGAAGGCTTGAAGCCCGGGCGGCAGGTCCGGCAGAAATGGACGGGGCGGCTATAATCGTCCTTTTCCTGTCCTGTTCGATGACGATCGATTGGTTCTCGCCGGCGCAGTGCGTCGGCTACGCTGCGTTCGCCCTCGGCGTCGCTTCCTTCCTGCAGAGGAACGACCGCCGCTTCAAGATCTTCATGGCGGCCGAATGTCTCGCCTATATCGTCCATTTCGCGCTGCTCGGCAGGCCGACGGCGGTCGCCAGTTCGACCATGTCGCTGCTGCGCTCGGTGCTCTCGCTGTACACGCGCTCGATCTGGGTGGCCCTGTTCGTCGTCGCCGCCAACCTGGCCCTGGGCCTGGCGCTGGCCACGCGCCCCAGCGACTGGCTGCCGCTGGGGGCCTCCTGCATCGGCACCCTGGCGCTGTTCCTGCTGGAAGGCGTGCGCATGCGCCTGGCGATGCTGTGCGGGACCGTGCTGTGGATCGTGAACAACGTGATCGCCGGTTCGGTCGGCGGCACGGCGCTGGAAGTGGTGATCGCCGCGGTGAACATCATGACGATCCGGCGCATGCTGCGCGAGGCGCAGGCAGTGCCGGAGGCCTGAACGATTGGCCGCCGTTCAGTGCGACGGCGAGCTGCTTGCGCCGGCGCTGCCCATTTGACCACGCATGGGAAGCTGTTCGGGCGGCGTGCCGTCCTTGAACAACTGGCGCAATTGCTGGCGCAGCTCGGGCGTATCGCTGTGGTGGTGCACCGACACCGCGTGTTGCACCGCGGCCTGCAACAGCTCGTCCTCGCTGTCGGCCGAGATGGCGACCGAACAATGCATGTCGCTCGGGAGCTCCCGGCAATCGATGAATTTGCGTGTCATGATCGACTCCTGTCGTAAAAATGAGCGCGTTCAGGCGGCAGCGCTCGCGGCCGGACGGATATTCTGGTTGGCGCGGAACACATTGTCGGGGTCGTATTTCTGCTTGATCTCGGCCAGCCGCTGGTAGTTGGCGCCGTAGGCGTCGGGCGTGCGCTCGCTCTCGTCCTGCGGCATGAAATTCACGTAGACGCCCCCGCTTGCGTAGGGCGCGGCATCCCTGAAGAAATCGCGGGCCCAGGCAATGCAGTGCGCGTCGTCGGCCGGATCGTCCCAGCGGGTGTGCACGTTCATCACATACAGCGCGTCCCGGTGCGGATAGGCCATCGCTTGCGGCGGTGGCGCCGATGCCTGCGCGCCCAGCAATCCGAGGAAGATCTCGCACTGCGGCGTCGGCAAATTGCCGGCATAGCGCATGACCACGTCGATGGCCTCATCGCTCAGCCGGGCAAAATTATGCGATTTCCAGTAGTTGCGCGCACCCGGCGTCAGCAAGGGGTCGAAGATCTGCTGCCAGGCCGCGTAAGGCATGGGACCGACGTGCATGCCCAGCGCTTCGCCGAAATGGCTGATGCGCTCGATGGCCGCATCCACCGATGCGCCGCGCGACGGCGAGAACACCGGCAGCACCAGCACGTCCTGGCCGTGCGCCTCGGTCGGCAGGAAGGGCAGCGGGGGCGCCTTGCGCAGCACCGCCCATACCGTCATGTCGGCGGGCATGGCATCGACGGCGTCGCGGTATTGCATCAGGATCGCCCTGGCCTGGGCGGACGGGAACACGATCAGCCCGGCCGTGATCTCAGGCCCCACCGGGTGCAGCCCGAATTCGAAGCGCGTGACCACGCCGAAGTTGCCGCCGCCTCCACGAATGGCCCAGAACAGGTCCGGGTACTCGCTCTCGCTCACGTGCAGGCGCTGCGCGTCGGCCGTGACCATCTCGGCCGACAGCAGGTTGTCGGCCGCCAGGCCCAGCGTGCGGCTGAGCCAGCCGAAGCCCCCGCCCAGCGTCAGCCCGGCCACCCCGGTGGTGGAATTGATTCCCAAAGGCGTGGCCAGCCCATAGGACTGGGCTTCGTGGTCGAAATCGCGCAGGCTGGCCCCGCCTTCCACCCAGGCGCGGCGCTGCCTGGCGTCGACCTGGACCGAGCGCATGGCGGACAGGTCGATCACCAGTCCGTCCTCGCACAGGGCGCTGCCGGCGATGTTGTGCCCGCCGCCGCGCACGGCGAGGGGAAGCCCGTGGTCACGCGCGTACACCAGTGCGGCGCGGACATCCGCCGTGCCGGCGCAGCGCACGATGATGGCCGGATGCCGGTCGATCATCGCGTTCCAGACCGTGCGGGCGGCGTCGTAACCCGCGTCGCCCGCTTGCAGGATGTCTCCTCGAATCGCACCCTTCAGCTCATTGAATTGCCCATTCGTCAGCGTATTCATCGTACCTCCCGGACGCTCGGTTGAAAGCCCTCCATTCATGATAGGAAGGCGGGGCGGGCTGACGCAAGCAGAGCAGGCCAGCTTATGTGCGCGGCCCCAGGACCACCAGCGCGATGCCGCCGATGATCGCGATCGATGCGGACAGCAGCCGCAGCGTGAGCGGCTCGTCCAGGAAGATGACGCCGCCCAGGGCGGCAATCACGGGAACGCTCAGTTGCACTACCGCCGCGCTGGTCGACTTCAGGAAGGGCAGCGCCGTGTACCAGATCGCGTAGCCGACGCCCGATGTCAGCGCGCCGGACAGGACGGCATACCAGCCTCCCGCCGAGTCGAACGCGGCCTCGCCCAGCAGCACGAGGCTCAGCGCCAGCGCCATCGGTACGGCAAGCAGGAAGTTCCCCGCGGTGACCTGGAGGGCGTCGCCCGCGCCCTTGCCGCGCACCGAATAGATGCCCCAGGCCGCGCCGGCGCCCAGCATCAGCAGGGCGCTTGCCAGCGGGGGCGCGGACAGGCCGGGCAGCAGCAGGCCGACCAGGCCGGCGCCGGCAAGCAGCAAACCGGCCAGCTGCGCCGGACGCAGGCGCTCGCCCGACCACAGCCCGTAAGCGATCATCGTCGTCTGCACGGCGCCGAACAGGATCAGCGCGCCGGCCGCGGCGGGCAAGTGAAGGTAGGCGAAGGAAAAGCCGGCTGCGTAGGCGAACAGGGCCAGTGCGGACAGCAAGCTGCCCTTGCCCGCCCTGGCGCCGCCGCGCAGCCTGACCAGCACCCAGAGCATGAGCGCGCCCGACAGCAGGCGCACGGTCGTGAAACTGGCGGCATCGATATGCGAGCGGGATAGGGCGGCCCGGCACAGCAGGGAGTTGCCCGCGAACGCGGCCAGTGCCAGTACCGTCAGGACGACGACGCGCGCATGCGACATGGAAGGGCTCCTGCTGTGGAGTGGTTATACTGACCCAACGCGGGTCGACAAGCAAGGCATGTGGCGCCGATGCTGGCCCAGCTGGATTGTCCAGTGGTAAGCTATTCATGTTGTCACTTCCCACCTGAAGGAATCCTATGAAACCGCTGTTCTCCTCCGACGAAGAAGCGAACGCAGCATCCACCACGCCCGCGGCGCCCGCGCCCACGCTGGCGCCCTTGCTGGATCCTGCGCCCATGCCGGACGCGCTGCCGGCATTGCGTCCGGAGGCGAGCGCGGCCCCCATCGTTCGGGTCGATATCTCCGGAATCGACGACAAGGCCATCGAGGCCCTGGGCGGTTCCACCGGCGCGGGCGTGGCGAAGGTCTCGGCCAAGCTGCTCGGCACCGTGCGTGCATCGGATGCCGATGTGTTCGGTACGCAGCTGAACGAACTGATCGCGACCTCCAAGGGCCTCGACCCGGCCAAGCTGCGTTCCGGCGGCCTGCTGTCGCGTGTCACGAACATGTTCGGCTCGGTCAAGGAAAAGATGCTGTCGCAGTACCAGGTGGTCGAATCGCGCATGGACACCCTGGTCACGGAAATGACGCGGCATGCCAACGTGCACCGGGCGCGGATCCAGGATTTCGATGAGATGTACAAGGGCCTGGAACTGTACTACCAGGGCCTGGATGCCGACGTGAAGAAGGGCGAGGAATGGGCCTCGCGCCTGCGCCAGGCGGTCGCGCAGCAGGCCGCGCCGGCCAATGCCTTCGAGGCGCAGCAGGCTACCGAGCTCAAGCGTCGTCTGGAGCGCCTCGAAAAGCGCATCGACGACCTGAAGCGCGCCATGCTGATGGCCACGCAGATGGTGCCGCAGATCCGCCTGTCGCAAGACAATGCCCGCGCACTGACGGACACCTTCACGGACATCGTCAACGTCTCGATTCCGGCCTGGCGCAACGTGTTCTCGCTCTACCTGCTGCAACTGGAGGCCAAACAGAGCGCCGCGGTCGCCAACGCCGCGTACGACGCCACCGACGCAGCCTTCCGTGCCCAGGCCGACATGCTGCTGGAAAATACCGAGACCGTGGCCCGCGCCAAGCAGCGCTCGCTGGTCAGCCTGGAAACCGCCCAGCACGTCCAGACCCAGCTGGTGACCGCCTTCGACAAGCTCGAGCAGATCTCGAACGAAGGCCAGCAGCGTCGCCAGGCCGAGCTGCCGAAGCTGCAGGAACTGGAGCGCGAGCTGATCGCGCGCTTTTCGCCAGGCGGCGCTTGAATATCATGTTCACCCTATAAGGAAAAGGAAAGTCCATGTCGACGACGCTCCACACTGGCCACCGCATCAACCTCGAAAAAACCGCGCCGGGCTTGAAGCGCGTGCGCATCGGCCTCGGATGGAAGGTCAATGCGGTCGAGGGCCAGCCATTCGACCTCGACTCGTCGGTATTCCTGTGCAGGCGGGATGCGAGCGACCATCCGGTCATGATCAGCAACGCCCACTTCGTGTACTACAACCACACCACCTCGCCGGACGGCGCCGTGGTGCACTCGGGCGACAACCGGACCGGCGACAAGGATGGCGACGACGAGGTCATCACCGTCGACCTGGGCAAGGTCGAGGCGGAAGTGGTGGAGATGCCGATCGTCGTGACCATCCACGATGCTGACGTACGCAAGCAGACCTTCGGCATGGTCATGGATGCCTACGTCAAGGTGTACAACGACGAGACCAACGAGGTGATCGCGGAATACGACCTGGACGAGGATTATTCGGACAAGACCGCGCTGCAGTTCGGCTCGCTGTACCGCAAGGATGGCGAATGGCGCTTCCAGGCCGTCGGCGCCGGCTTCAAGCTGAACCTGGCGACCTTCATCCGCAAGCTCGGCGGCACCGTCTGAGGAGCACGCGCTCCTGCTCGATGCCGGGTAGCCGATGACACAGCAGACGCCCAAGGCATTCGACTTCGGCGCGGAGCCCGAGCTTCCCGCCGAGCCGGCCGGCGCTTCGCCGGCGCCGCAGGCCTTCGATTTCGGCGAGGCCGAGCAGCCTGCTGCCGCGCCGCCGGCCGGCACTGGCCCACCGAAGGCGCTGTCCTTCGACGATCTCCCCGCGGCGCCGGCTTCCGCCGTACCCCCGAAAGCCGTGGCCAGGGTGCTGTTCGAGAGCGAGGATCATCCGGCGGTGCGCGATGCGCTGGCGATCGCGCTCGCCGACTATCCGGCCTTGTCCGAGCACGCCGGCCAGCGCCTCGCCGCGCTGTTTCGCCGCATCCTGCCGCTGAAGCTGCCGGTGGTCACGGAGTGGGCGGAAGGACCATTGATGGAGCAGGCCGCGCTGCTCCAGCCCATCACCGAGCTGGTGCTGAGATTCACCCAGATGGCGGTGCCCGCGCAGCTCGAGGCCGCACTGGAGAGCACCAGGGCGCCGGCAGGCGTGTTCGACAAGCTGTTCCGCCGCCCGAAGTCTCCTTCCCAGTACAAGACGGAGCTGGCTTCGAGCCGTGCGCAGCTGCTGCAGCTCATCGCGGACAGCGACGCCGCCGTGCGCGGGCTGGAGGAGTCGGCGCGCAACCTGGGCCTGCATGCGGCGGTGCTCGCCGTCGTGTCGAAGCTCGCGGGTGGCGCGACGGACGCGAGCCTGTCGGACGCCCTGGTGCAGCGACGCACCCTGATCCAGCAGGCGGTGCGCCAGGCCGAGCTGTCGATCCTGCAGATGGGGCAGGTGCGCCAGCAGGCCGCCGAGCTGGTCGGCCAGGTGTCGTCCTTCCTGACGGTGACCTTGCCGGCGCTGGAAATGGCGCAGGCGCAGAAGGGCAACTAGGGTTTCAGGCGCTCAGATCACACCCTGGGCCAGCATGGCGTCGGCCACTTTGACAAACCCGGCAATGTTCGCCCCATCCACATAACTGATGCTGCCGTCGGCGCGTTTGCCGTATTTCAGGCACGACGCATGGATGCCCTGCATGATTTGCAGCAGGCGGGCGTCAACTTCCTCGCTCGGCCAGGACAGGCGCGCCGCATTCTGGCTCATTTCAAGGCCGGATGTTGCGACGCCGCCGGCATTGCTGGCCTTGCCCGGCGCGTACAGCACGCCGGCCGCCTCGAACGCTTTTGCGGCCTCGATGGTCGAGGGCATGTTGGCCCCTTCGGCCACGCACAGGACGCCATTGCGGATCAGGACGGCGGCGTCGTCGGCATCCAGCTCGTTCTGGGTGGCGCAGGGCAGCGCCACGTCGACCGGAACATGCCACGGGCGCACGCCGGCTTCGAAGCGGGTGCCGGTGCGCTGGGCATAATCGCCGACGCGGCCGTACAGGTGGTTCTTCACCTCCATCAGGACGGCCAGCTTTTCGGTGGTAAAACCATCCATGTCGATCACCGTGCCGCTCGAATCGGACACCGTGACGACCCTGGCGCCCAGGGACAGCGCCTTTTCCACGGCGTACTGCGCCACGTTGCCCGAGCCGGACACGCTCACACGCAAACCCTCGAAGGAACGGCCGCGCGTCTTGAGCATCTCCTCGGCAAAGTACACGGTCCCGTAGCCGGTGGCTTCGGGGCGCATCAGCGAACCGCCGAAACTCAGGCCCTTGCCGGTGAACACGCAGTCGGCGCGATTGCTCAGCTTTTTCATCATGCCGGCCATGTAGCCGACTTCGCGCCCGCCGACGCCGATGTCGCCGGCCGGAACGTCGGTGTCGGCGCCGACATGGCGGAACAGCTCGCTCACGAAGGCCTGACAGAAGCGCATGACTTCGCCCGGACTCTTGCCCTTGGGATCGAAGTCGGAACCACCCTTGCCGCCGCCCATGGGCAGGGTGGTCAAGGCGTTCTTGAAGGTTTGTTCGAAGGCGAGGAACTTCAGTACCGACAGCGTGACGGAGGGATGGAAACGCAACCCGCCTTTATACGGGCCGATCGCCATGCTGTGCTGGATCCGGTAGCCGCGGTTTACCTGCACCTGTCCATGGTCGTCCACCCACGAGACCCGGAACATCACCACGCGATCAGGCTCGACCAGGCGGTCGAGCAGGCCTTGCTCGGCATACCTGGGATGCTGTTCGATGAAGGGCCACAGGCTCTCCATGACTTCGGTGACGGCCTGCAGGAATTCAGGCTGGCCGGGATTGCGGTCGGCAACGTGCTGCAAAAACTGATGTACGGACAGGTATTTCATGTGGTTTCCAAGATCGAGAATGTCTGAGTCCAGGCAGCTCCATCGACGACCAGCGTCGACGTGATGCACGGGAGCGGCGAGCGCGACGAAGCTCCGGCGCATTGCCGGTGGCTCGTCGTAGTGCGGCAGGCGTCACCTCGTGGGATCCGCCTCGCCGTATGGAGGGGTGGGTTGGCTACCCGAAGACAGAAACACCGATTTCATGGATCGGTGTCTCGATGTTGTTGTCGGCGCATGCGATGGATGCTCGCGCGCCAGGGGACTATGGTAGCAGAAGCGGCTGCGCGGGGCGATGGGTGCAAGGGCAAGGTCGAGCGCCGGGCAGGAACGTTCCTGAACAGCCCCGAGGCAAGAGAGTATTGTTAAAATTCGCTTTGGTTTTTTAACGTCCCTCTGCAGGAGTACACAAATCCTACGTCTTTTGATCAATGCGGCGATACGTACGCCCAAGCTAACGCTCGCCATTGCCTTGCTGCTGCTGGCAGCCCTGGCCGCTACGATGACCTATACCGGTTTCCTGGTCGTTGGAGTGCTGGCCGCTTATCTCGGCACGGGCCGGTTCCTGGCAGGACTCCTCCTAGCCGTCGTATTTGCAAGATTTCCCTGGATAAGCAAGGGCAAGCTGCGCATCGTCGGCCTCTTGCCCAAACCTGTGCGCCGGCCACTCATCGCCGGCATACTCGCACTGTGCTTGCTGAACTTCCTGTGGCTGGGTGACAGCGTGTCCGCGATATTCACGGGCTTTACCCTGGCGTTTCTTCTGGGCTATCCCTGGTTGAGGCGAGTTATGTTCGACCGGATCGTCGCGTCCGTCACCAGGTTCACCGGCCGACAGCCGGCCAACAAGACCGATGACATGGTCATCGACGGTGAATTCAGGGAAAAGAAGGATTGAAGGTTTGAACAAAAACGCCACCCGAAGGTGGCGCTTTTGCTGTACGGCTGAGTTTTGGTGACAGCACTACAGCGCGATGTCAGGCACTTTTTTCACTTGCCCAGGTTGAACGACGGCAGCCGCGCCTGGAACGAAGTTCTCCAGGCTTGGCGGCGCGATCGTCAGCTGCAGTGTTTCAGCAGTGCTTGCCCAGGTGGCCGCCAGCAGTTGCACATTTTCATTCAGCTTTTTCCCATAAGACGGAACGATGTCGCGAATTTTTTCCTGCCAGGCGGCGGTCTTCATTTGATCAGGGAAAACTCTCTCCAGCAGCGACAGCATGATCGCCGGCGATGTAGAGCCACCTGGTGACGCTCCCAACAACGCAGACACCGAGCGATCTTCGGAAACCACCACTTCCGTACCAAGCTTCAGTACGCCACCCTTGCCGGGCACGTTCTTGATGATCTGCACACGCTGGCCAGCTTGCCATAGACGCCAGTCTTCGTCCTTTGCCTCGGGCATGTAGTGACGCAGCGCCGCCATTTTTTCTTCTTTGGACAGCTGCAACTGCTGCGCGAGATATTTTACAAGTGCAAACTCATGAGCGCCGACTTGAAGTTGCGGAATGATATTGGAGGGCGTGGTTGCCTTCACGATATCGGAATACGCCCCATTCTTGAGGAATCTGGTGGACCAGGTAGCGAATGGCCCGAACAGCAGTACCGTTTTACCGTCCAGCACGCGAGTATCCAGATGCGGCACCGACATCGGTGGCGAACCCGTATCCGCCAGGCCGTACACTTTGGCCAGATGGCGCGAGGCAATTGCCGGATTCTCGGTGACGAGGAATTCGCCGCCGACCGGGAAGCCAGCATACTGTTTCGCTTCAGGAATACCCGTTAACTGCAGCAGCGGCAATGCTGCGCCACCTGCACCGATAAAGACGTGGCGCGCATCGACCGTCTGGACTTTGGAACTGTCGTTGACGTCGAACGCCGACACACGCCAGGATCCATCCTCGTTGCGCGTGATCGAGCGGACCTCGTACCCGGTCGAGATCTTGCTGCCCACAGTCTGGCTGAGATGCTTGTAGAACTGGCGGGTAATCGCGCCCAGGTTGACGTCTGTGCCGAGCGGCGAACGGGTGGCGGTAACCATTTCGTCCGGTTTGCGGCCTTCCATCATGAGCGGAATCCACTGGGCAATCTTGGCCGGATCGGTAGTCAATTCCATGCCGGCAAATAGCGGCGATGCCTTCAAGGCCGCGACGCGCTTGTGCATGAAGTCCCGGTTCTCCTTGCCGAACACCAGATTCATGTGAGGCGTCGAGTTGATGAACTCGCGCGGATTGCCCAGCACGCCCTTGCGCACTTGATGCGACCAGAACTGGCGCGAGATCTGGAAGCTCTCGTTGATCTCGATCGCCTTGGCAATATGCACTTGCCCTTTATCGTCCATCGGGGTGTAGTTCAGTTCGCAGAGCGCCGAGTGACCTGTGCCCGCGTTGTTCCAGCCATTGGAACTTTCTTCAGCAACTTTGTCCAAACGTTCGAACACTTCAAAGGTCCATGTTGGCTCCAGTTCCGACAGATAGACACCAAGCGTCGCGCTCATGATGCCACCGCCGATCAGCAGCACGTCAACCGCGCGATCTGCCTTGGCGGCACGGAACTGCCCCCCGAATGCAAGTGAGTAGCCGCCGGCCAAGGCTGCGGCGCCGACAGCGGTTCCCATAAACTTGCGCCGGGAGAAGCGCTTGCTGCTGGCAGGCGCTGCTGGATTCTTGCTGGTTTCTTGACTCATTGCGATGAGTCCTCCTGAGAAAAATTGAATGCGACAGGGCGCCGTCGTTCAAAGACGGTGCGCAGACGCGAGCTGACGTATTCGGGTTGACTTTTCTATCAATGGCGAAGTGGTGCTTGTATTCCCTGTTCTTGGAAACTACTGTTTCGCATTGAGCAGAATTCTTTCCAGCGCATGCTTGAAGGCCAGCGCTTCCTGTTCGCTGAACCCATTGAGCAACTGCGCGTAGACCTTGTGGAGCGCCGCGTTGATGTGCGGGCAGAGCGCGACGCCTTTATCGGTCAGGACAACATTGACCTGGCGACGGTCTTCCAAGTCGCGCACCCTGCGGACGATCCCCTTGGCTTCCAGGCGGTCCAGTAGACGCGACATTGGGCCAGGCTCGATCCCGGCCAGCTGACAAAACTCGTTGACGGTGCGGGCGCCATGGCGCATTGCACTGATGACCACAACAAACTGCGACGCGGTCAGGCCCAGCGGCAGCATTTCCTTACCAAGCGCTGCAAACAACGCGTTGCGAGCTTGGCTGATCAGGTAACCAAACTGTTCATTGTTGGATTCTTCAAATGCAGCCATGGTCTGAAAACGGTTGAACTATATTTGCCTAGGCAAATATGGTCTATTGTGGATTCTCCGTAGGCAATAGTTAACGACCATGCCGAGGAATGGTCATGGCCTTGGAGGCCGGGAAAACGGGTAGTCAAGCGGAGATGCATGCCTGAACTTGGGAAGCTCGACACGACACCACGGGGAGTCGGCATCGAGAGCCGCTGTCTGGGGAGGGAGGAGATCGACACCGGGGAAGCACTATCCCGGAAACGAAAACGCCCACTTGCATGAGTGGGCGTTTCGTGAAGCAAATTCTTGGTGGCCCGGGGCGGAATCGAACCACCGACACAAGGATTTTCAATCCTCTGCTCTACCAACTGAGCTACCAGGCCAAGGGCTCGCATTCTAGCACATGGGTTGGCGCGGCGGTAGTGCCTGATTGAAATCAGGCTCATTCGCCCTGTTTGGTCGGCACCAGCCGGTTCATGTCCAGCCCCTGGGCGCGCAGCCGGCCGAGCAGGGCGTCGTAGGCGGCTGGGTCGACCTTCGGCGTGCGCGACAGGATCCACAGGTATTCGCGTTTCGGTTCGCTGACCGCGGCCAGCTGGTAGTCCGGGTCGAGGTCGATCACCCAGTAGTCGCCCCATACCATCGGCAGCCAGGACACGATGGCGGGCGCGAAGCGCACTTCCAGTTTCGGCGAGGTGGCCTCGCCGACCTGGCGCGCCACGGCCTTGGCGTCGTCGGTGCTGCCGTCGGCGCGCCGGCAGCGGTTGAGCACGTCCACGCGGCCGTCTTCGCGCAGGCTGTAGGTGGCAGTGGTGAAGCCGACGCACTTCTTCTGGAAGTCGTTTGGAAACTTCGCGATCTCGTACCAGGTGCCCATGTAGCGCTTGACGTCGAGCGCGGGAATCGTGGCCAGCGGTTTGGCGCCATCGGCTGCCTGGCCCGCGGCCTGGGCAGCGGGTGCGGACAAGATCAGCAGGGACAGCATCGGAGCAAGCAGGGAGGTTTTCATCGGCGTTCCCGTGAATGGTCGAGCTCCGATGGTAGCCGAAGGAGGCGCCGCCCCGCCGTACGCCAACGCACGGACTAGGCGCGCGCGGCGGCGCGCTCGGCGTGGCGGCGTTCGAGTTCCAGCCGGGCGGCCTTGCGCCCCTTGGCTTCCTCGAAGCGGCGGTGTTCGTCGTCGTTAGCGGGCTGCAAGGGCGGCACCGCCACCGGCTTGCGGTCGTCGCCCACCGCCACCATCGTGAAGAAGCAGCTGTTCACGTGGCGCACCACCTTCGAACGGATGTCCTCGGCGATCACCTTGATCCCGATCTCCATCGAGCTGCGGCCGGCATAGTTCACCGAGGCCAGGAAGGTCACCAGCTCGCCGACGTGGATCGGCTGGCGGAAGGTGACCTGGTCCACGCTCATCGTGACCACGTAGCGGCCGGCATAGCGGCTGGCGCAGGCATAGGCCACCTGGTCGAGCAGCTTGAGGATGGTGCCGCCGTGGACGTTACCGGAGAAATTGGCCGTGTCAGGAGTCATCAGGACCGTCATCGACAGCTGGTGGGAAGGCAGGTTCATGCAGGGCTCGACAGAAGTAAGGATGACGCTATGGTGCGCCAGAATCGCCGGGCCGGCAATGCCGGCCGGCGGGGTTCAGAACTCTTCCCACTCCTCTTCGGCGGCCTTGCGCTCCGCACCCGGGGGCGGGGCAGGGCGGGCGGCAGGCTTGGCACGCGCGGCCGGAGGCGCGGATGCGGCGGGTTTGGTGGGAGGGGGGACTGTCCTGGCGATGCGCGGCGCGTCGTCCTTGCGTGGCGCGGCCTCGGCGGCCAGCTTGAAGACCGCGACCAGCTGCGCCAGGCGCGCGGCTTCTTCCTTCATCGATTCGGTCGCGGCCGCCGATTCCTCCACCAGCGTGGCGTTCTGCTGGGTGACGCTGTCCATGTCGGACACCGCGCGGTGCACCTGCTGGATGCCGCTCGCCTGTTCCTTGCTCGAGTCGACGATCTCGCCCATGATCGCGGTCACCCGGCCGATGCTGTCGACGATGCCGTTCATGGTGGCGCCGGCGCGGCCGGCCAGGTCGGCGCCCTGGGACACGCGCAGCGTCGAGTCGTCGATCAGTTCCTTGATCTCCTTCGCGGCCGCCGCCGAGCGCTGGGCCAGGCTGCGCACCTCGCCGGCCACCACGGCGAATCCGCGTCCCTGTTCGCCGGCGCGCGCCGCTTCCACCGCGGCGTTCAGGGCCAGGATATTGGTCTGGAAGGCGATGCCGTCGATGACGCCGATGATGTCGACGATGCGCGCCGACGAGGCGTTGATCGCACCCATGGTGTCCACCAGCTGGCCCACCATGGCGCCGCCCTGCTGCGCGACCGTCGAGGCGGCCACCGCGAGGCCGTTCGCTTCCTCGGCGCTGGCGGCGCTGTGCTGGACCGCGTGCGCCAGCTCGTTCATCGAGGAGGCGGTCTGCTCCAGCGCGGCCGCCTGGCTCTCGGTACGGCGCGACAGCTCCTGGGCCTCGCTCGCCATTGCATCCACCGAGGCGCCGATGGTCGAAGTGCCGTCGCGCACCTGGCCGACGATCTGCGCCAGGCTGTCGCGCATGCGCAGCAAGGCATACAGCACGCTGGACTGGTCGCCCGGCCGCAGCGCGACCCGCACATCCAGCTTGCCGGCGGCGATCTCGCCCGCCACGCGCGCCGCCTCGGCCGGTTCGCCGCCCAGGCGCCGGAACAGCGCGCGCGCGAACAGCATGGATGCCGCGATACTGCCGGCAAGCGTCACCAGGCACAGGCTCACCAGCATGGTGGTGCTGGCGGCGGCGCCATCCAGCGCCTCCTGCGCCATGGTGTCGATGGCCTTGTGCTGCAGCGCCTGCAGCGCCGTCACCTTGTCCAGGTAGAGCTGGGTGGCCGGCACGAATTCGCGCTCGTACTGGGCCATTGCCTCGCCAGCCTGGCCGTCGGCCTTCAGTTTCATCACCCGGTCGCGGGTCTCGATGTAGCGCCCGCGCGCCTCGGCGATGGCCTGGAACAGCGCCTGTTCCTCCGGCGTGTCGAGCAGTTCGCCGACCTTGTCCTGCAGGACGCTGGTGCGCTGGCTCGACTCGAGGCTTTCGGCCGCGAAGGCCTTGGCCAGTTCCGGATCGCTCGAACGGGCGACCGCGGCGGTGCGCTTGGCCGACACCGAGGTGTTGAGCAGCCATTGCGAAGCCAGGCGCTCCTTGACCAGCGGACGCCGGGTGAACGCTTCGGTTTCCTCGGACATGAGCTGCAGGCGCCAGATGGCGACCGCAGTGGCAAGGGTCGAGATGATGATGACGAACGCAAACACGATGCGTAACTGGGCGCGGACACTGGACATGGCGTTGGACACTGCGTCTCCCGGTGGCTGGTGGGCTCCATGCCGGTGCGGCCTGTCCCGGTATGGGGCGGCCGGCGGCACGTCGATGAAGCGCGCCCTGGTGTCAGGACGCAATCCATTAAGTTAGAGCAAAATATGGACCAGAAGTAATGAAGCGGATCAAAGTTTACGCGAGCTATGTTTCATAACAATTTCCGCATATAGAAGGCTGATTTAAATCGTTCTCCAAGGCCGGCAAAGCAGGTAGGCTCGGCACATGAACAGCGAATTCCCGACCACATCCGGCTCCGTGCAGTGGCACCTGGGCCCCATCATCGACGCGCTGCGCACCTCGCGCGAATCCACCCACAACATCCGCCACCAGGGGCGCGTGCGCGAGCTGCCCTCGCGCGAAGTCCTCACCCAGGTGGTGGGCGGCGTCTCGGCGGCGCTGTTTCCGACCCATTACGGACGGCCCGACCTGAACGACGAGAGCATCGACTACTTCGTCGGCGATACGCTCAACGTCACGCTCGACCGTCTGGTGGGGCAGGTGCGGCGCGCGCTGCGCTTCGCCCCCCAGTTCGAGGAGGCCGACGAGGTCACCCTGGCGGAGCACGCGCAGGCGATCACGCGCGAGTTCGCCGCCAGCCTGCCAGGCATCCGTGCGCTGCTGGTGTCGGACGTGCAGGCCGCGCTGGCCGGCGACCCGGCCGCCAGCTCGGTGGCCGAGATCATGCTGTGCTATCCGGGTACCATCGCCATCCTCTACCACCGGCTGGCGCACTGCCTGCACCGCCTCGGCGTGCCCTTCCTGGCGCGCCTGATCGCCGACATCGGCCATTCGCTGACCGGCATCGACATCCACCCCGCGGCGCACATCGGCGGCAGCTTCTTCATCGACCACGGCACCGGCGTCGTCATCGGCGAGACCGCCATCATCGGCGAGCGGGTGCGCCTGTACCAGGCCGTGACCCTGGGCGCCAAGCGCTTCCCGGTGGACGCCAGCGGCGCACTGGTCAAAGGAGCACCACGCCATCCGATCGTCGAGGACGACGTGGTCATCTACGCCGGGGCCACGATACTGGGACGCATCACGGTGGGCGCCGGCTCGACCATCGGCGGCAATGTCTGGCTGACCCAGAGCGTCCCCCCGGGCAGCAACGTGTCGCAGGCGCAGTCGCGCAATACCTGACGCAGGGTACCTGAACCTGAGCAGGGCCCGGTAAGCGCAGCATGGCTTTGCTATCATGCTGCGATGTCTATCCTGCTCGTACCCGGCTACATGGCCGACGAAGCGCTCTGGGACGACGTGGCCGGGCCGCTCGGGAAATTCGGGCCGCTCATGCACGCGGACTTGCGCCATGATTCCTCCATCGAAGCGATGGCCGGCCGCGCGCTCGCCGATGCCCCTTGCAGCTTCATCCTGGTCGGCTTCTCGATGGGCGGCTATGTCGCCCGCGAGATCGCGCGCCTGGCGCCCGAGCGGGTGCGCGCGCTGGTGCTGGTCGCCACCTCCACGCGCCCCGATACGCCTTCGCTGCGGCAGAGCCGCGGCACGGTCGGCAAGGCCGCGGCCTCGGTCGCCTTCTCGGGCCTGAGCAAGACCGCGATCGCCACCTCGCTGCACCCGAAACACGCCGCCAACGAGGCCCTGATCGAACGGGTGCGCGCGATGGGCGTGCGCCTGGGCGGCGAGGTGTTCCGGCGCCAGTCGGCGATCGTGCGTACCAGCGACCGCGAGCGGCTGATCGACATCCGCTGCCCGACCCTGGTGATTGCGGCGGGACAGGACCGGCTGCGTTCACGCGAGGAAGCCGAGGAGATGCATGCCGGGATTCCCGGCGCCGAATTCGCTGTCATCGAGGACAGCGGCCACATGGTGCCGATCGAGGCCCCGCAGGCACTGCTCGCGATCGTCGAGCCCTGGCTGCAGAAAGTGACGTCAGCCTAGGCCATCGCGGAAGCCGACCAGGCGCGCAGGCCGCGGATCGCCTCTTCCTTGAGCTTGGCCTCGATCTCGATGTAGGGCGCCGCCAGGTAGGACGAGGGCATCACCTCGATCAGGTCGGCATGCTGGCGGTCGTTGAAGCCTTCGCGGCCGTTCGAGATGTGCACCAGCTGGTGCGCGGGATCGGCCCAGGTTTCCCTGGCCTTGAGCAGCATGGCGCCCACGCTGGGGTCTTCGTAGCTGTCCAGCTTGTCGTGCACCACGTGGTGGTGCGCATCGAAGACCATCGGCACGCCGGCGCGCATGCAGATCTCGTAAATTTCCTGAGCGCCATACGCATATTCGTCGTTCTCCAGCCCCAGGCGGCAGCGGATCGCGTCCGGCAGCAGGGCGATGCGCTCGACCAGCGCGTCGGCGCGATTGCCCTTGCCGCCATGGATCTCGAGCAGGGCCCATGGCGAGCGCGGCTGCTCAAGCAGGTCCATGATGTCGGCGTGCATCTGCAGGATCTTGACGCTGTTCGCCACCACGCCTTCCGAATCCGAATTCAGCACCACGAACTGGTCCGGGTGCATCACCAGCCGGATGCCGCGTTCCAGCGCACGCCGGCCCGAGCGGCCCAGGGTCGTCGCGAAGGGCGCCAGCACCTCGCGCCCGATGTCTTCGTCGGCGAAGGGGAAAATCGAGGAGGGCAGGCGGTACAGGCGGATGCCCTCGCCCTCGCAGTAGCGCAGCGCCTTGTCCAGGGTCTGGATGTTGTCGCGGTACAGGTCTTCGAGCAGCTTGCGCTGGGCGTCCAGGCTGTGCTCGAGCAGGCGCTTGCGCGTGACCGTGCGGTAGCGGACGTCTTTCGATGCGGTGATGCAGACGAGGCCGAGGTTCGGTTGCATGGTGTCCCGTGATGTGGTGATGGCGCGTCCCAGTCTATCCAAATCAGGTTTCCCGGCGCGTTCGCTTAGGGGTTTCGGACCATGTTCCCGGGACAGCTCAGGGACAAGCTGACGGGTCAGCGCGGGCGGCCGAACACCTGGGTCCAGTAGACGATGCCGCTGCGTTTTTCCGCCGCGACACCGTAGGCCGCGCCCATCTCGGTAAAGCCCGGGTTCATGATGTTGGCGCAGTGCCCCGGGCTGTCGAGCCAGCCGGCGATGGCTTCGTCAGGGGTGCTCTGGCCGAAGGCGATGTTCTCGCCGACCCGCTGCCAGGCATAGCCGGCCCGCGTCGCGCGGTCGGCCGGCATGCTGCCGTCCTTGGCCTTGTGGCCGAAGTAGCGCCGCGCGGCCATGTCGCGGCTATGGGACAGCGCGGCTTCGCCCAGCTGCGGGTTCCAGGTCACGGGCGGCGCCGCGGCGAACTGCCGGTTGCCGCAGCTGCGCGCGCTGGCCCGGGCCGCATTCACGCCGGCCAGGATGGCCTTGCCGGCCTCGTGCCAGTCCGGAAAGGACTCGGACGGCAGCGGCGGCGCCGGACGGGCCAGGATCACGGTCCATTCCTTACCCTCGCGGTAACTGCCGACGGCCGAGAAGCGGGTGTCGAGCAGGGTGCGGCAATATTTTTCCTGCAGCACCGTCATCGCTTCCGCCGGGGTTTCCGGACCGTTGACGCTGACCGATACGGCGCGCTCGGCGGCAAAGCCGGCCTGCTCGAGCGCCAGCTCGATGAAGGTGCCGGGGCCGATGCGCACCCGCGCCAGCGCCGGGTGCGCCACCAGCGCCGCGGCCGGCGCGGCCGCGCGCCCCGCGCAGCTGCCCGGCGCGCTGCGGTAGGCATTGACCAGGGTAGTGAGCTGCTCGGCGCCATAGCTTGGTGCGGGCACGGCAGTCGCCATGCCGGGCCACGCGGCTAGCGCGAGCAGGAGGGGCAGCGCGGCGCGTCCCGCAAGGCAGGCAGGCCGGCGCGAAAGAAATGGCAGAGTCAGGAAATTCGTTGGCAAGATCAACCCCAGGCGCAAGCGACCATGTATCGATAGGCAATTGACAGGAAACTAAGCCGCCCCCAAAGCAAAAACGCCGACCACAGGTCAGCGTTTTCGAAGCCGGAAAGACGGGGTGACGCATCTGTCCGATGCACCCACTATAGCAGCGCCACCTGCGCCTGCAAAGCGCCACGCTGTAACAAGCCGCTACAGGCGCGTCAGCGGCGGGCCGCCCGGCTCGCCCAGCCAGGTGGTCTCGAAGCGCTTGCGCGCCGCCGCCAGCGCAGGCTTGTCGCCTCGCTTCTGGTAGACCTCGATCAGGCCGCGCAAGGCCCAGCCATTGCTCGGCGTGCGCGCCAGCGAATCGCGGAAGACCTGTTCGGCGGCCTCGAGCTGGCCGGTGCGCAGCAGTACCGCGCCCAGCGACTGGCGCACCGGGTAATACCAGTAGGGCGGCTCCATGTAGGGCAGGCCGTCCTGCACCGCGATCGCTTCACGGTAGGCGTTGATGGCCTCGGGCGCATTGCCGCGGGCATCGGCCAGCCGTCCGCGTGCGACCGCGCGCGCCGTCTGCACGATCTCGCGCGCCGGGATGTTCCATTCCGCGATCGGCTTGAAGTCCGCGGTGCGCTCGAGGCGTTCGAGCGCCGCGATTTCGCGGGCGCCTTCGGCCTGCATGCCCTTGCGCGCGAAGCCGACGGCGCGGGCGTAGTGCCACATCGCCTTGACCAGCACGAAGTCGGGACCGGGGTCGGGCAGCGCCACCAGCGTGTCCGGCGAGCTGAACTGCACATGCGAGAAATAGGGCGCGGACTTTACCGGCTGCAGGCTGGGAAAGCCCTTGAGCAGCTCGGGGCTGATTGATTTGTCGAGCTTGCCTGCCGCCTCGAGCGCCGTGCGGCCGTCGCCGCCCATCAGGGCCGACACCATCACGAAATGGATGTTGTGCGGATAGTAGGCGCCGCGGTAGACCGGGTCGCTCGGCGAGCGCGCGAAGTATTGCTCGTCGGCAGCAATCGCCTCGCGGTTCGACTCCAGCGCCTCGCGGTACATGCCGAGCCGGTAATAGATGTGCGAAGGCATGTGGACGACGTGTCCGGCCCCCGGGATCTGCCGGGCCAGCACCCTGGCCGCCGGCAGCGCCCGTTCCGGCTGGCTCGAGGCTTCGACCGCGTGGATGTAGTAGTGGGCGGCGCCCGGGTGGTTCGGGTTGCGCTCCAACACGCGCTCGAGGGCGGCCACCAGGTCGGCGCTGCGGTTCTTGGGCTGGGTGCCGCCGGCCTGCCAGTAATCCCAGGGCGACAGGTCCATCAGCGATTCCGCATACAGCACCTGGATGGTGTCGTTGTTCGGGAAGGCGCGCGCAGCCTCGCCCATGGCATCGGCATAGGCCTTGTCGAGCGGTGTGCGGTCGGCGGGCGGCTCGGCCTGGTAGCGGCGCGCGACGGCGCGGATCAGGGCCTGTTCCGGCGGCGTGGTCTTGCCTGCCAGCGACACCGCGCGCGCGGCGGCGGCGGCGGCAGGCCCGGCGGCTTCCGGGAACATGGGTGCGTTGATGTTCGGGCCCAGCACCAGCGCCTCGCCCCAGTAGCACATGGCGCAGCCGGGATCGTGCTGCTGCGCCGCGCGGAAGGCGCGCGCGGCCTCGGCATGGTTGAAGGCGAAAGTCAGGCGCATGCCCTGGTCGAAATAGGCCTGGGCGCGCTGGCTGCCGGTGGTGACCGGGACGTGCAGGCTGCCGAGGTTGGCATACAGGGGCGGGGCGGCCTCGCTTGTCGTCTTGCCCTGGGTCGGCACTGTCTGGCCCGGCTTGAACGGCGTCGTCTCCGCCTGGGCGAGCACGAGGCGCTCGAGCAGCGGCGGCCGGCCGGTACGCGCCGGGGTGCAGACGGCGCCGGGTGCGAACAGGGGATCGAAGGCCTGCGTGCCAGTGCCGCGCTCGTTCGGAGCGGGGCCGGCCGTGGCCAGGGAAAGGGCTGCCAGGGCTGCAAGCGCGGCTGCCCCGCTTGCGCCCATGATGGTGAGGATGCGTGCGGGTCTCATCGTTTCCCCCGGTATGGCGACACTGGCGTTTTGTTTTGACGCGGCGCCTGGGCATCAAGTTCTGGAGCGCGGGCAGGCACCGTTCCTTGTTTGCGCGGGATCAAAGTTCATACGGGCGTCATACAGGATTGTTAAGCTAAATTTCTTAACGGAAATTCTGCAGGCGCTTGTTGCACTTAGGACTGAAGTGTTTGCCTTTTGGAGCCGACGGGAACACAATTAGATTCCTGTAATAAACACAGCACGGGACCAGCCCGGCAGGCACCGCAAGGGGCAAACGCAGCGCATCCAGCAAGGAAGTCGAGGCACCATGACGCAAGCCATGTCGTTGTACAGGAATCACGTCCTGCTCCTATCGCAGAGTTTCTTCATCAAGGACAACCGGGCCGAGCTGCTACTGCACGCCCATAAATACGACTTCGACATCCTGTTCTTCGACGACGTGTCGCGCTTCGTCAAGGCGGTGGCCGGGGATGGCGGCGACAACCTGTACGTGATCGACCTCGATGCCCTGCACAACATGCAGGCCGACATGCCGGAGGGGCGCCGCACCCTGATGCTGGGCGAGCTGCTGCAGCGCCTGCCCGCCGACCACCGCTATGTCTACCTGCAGAGCGCGCGCCAGGGCAGCCGTTTCCTGCTGCAGCAGCGCCTGGTCGACAGCAACTGCCTGGCCTATGCCGAAAAGCCGATCCCCAACGACGTGTTCGTCGACAAGCTGTTCAACCTGTTCATGCAGAAGAAGCGCGGCGACCCGGTGCGCATGGTCGTGCTGGGCGAGGTGCCGGGACTGGACGAGGCACAGCTAGCGCAGCACAGCGTCGAAGTGATCCGCCATCCGGACGCGTACACCCTGCACCTGCGGGTGAAGGAACTGCAGCCCGATCTGGTCCTGGTGACCGATGGCGAATACCTGCGCACCGAAGCCATCGTGCGGGTGCTGCAAAGGAATATCGAGGCCGACCCGGTGCGCGAGATCGCCCTGCTGCAGTGCCGTCCGGATCCGGCGCTGGCCCGGCGCGCGCTGGCCGACGGCTTCGACGCCGTGCTGGCGAACGGCGAGCCCGGCTTGCTGGAAGCCCAGCTGGTGAACCGTAGCAACAAGATCCGCATCAACAAGGACCTGATCGGGAAGGACCGCGCCACCGGCCTGCTCAACAAGGTCGGCCTGCAGAAGAAGGCGCAGGCGCTGGTGCGGCGCGCCGCCCAGGAGGGCTCCGAACTGGCCTTCGGCGTCATCGACATCGACAAGTTCAAGACCATCAACGACACCTGGGGACACCACTTCGGCGACATCGTGATCAAGCGCCTGTCCCTGCTTCTCGCGCCGCAGCTGGGCGAATGGGACCTGCTCAGCCGCTTCGGCGGCGAGGAGTTCGTCGTGGTGTTCTGGGATTGCAGCCGGGAGGAGGGCAGGCGCCGCCTGGACGCCATGCGCCAGGCCTTCTGTGCCATCCCCTTCGAAGTCGGCCCCGGCGACCTGCGCCATTTTTCCTTCAGCGGCGGGGTGGCGGCCTATCCGGAGTGCCGCAGCGAGAACGAACTGTTCCTGCGTGCGGATGCCATGCTCTACGTGGCGAAGCAGGGCGGGCGCAACCGGATCTGCGCGGAGGAAGCCGGCCTGCAGTGCGCTTGAGGCGCAGGCAATAAAAAAGGCGCTGTCCTCCTTAGCTATGGATGACTCCGAACGCGAGACGCAGCAATTGCTCCACCGTCGTGATCCGTCCACCATCGAGCGCCCGACGCCAGCCCAGGTAGTTCGGCAGGTAGCGCGAAGCTACTCCGCGGAAGCGGCTCAACCATTGCCGGAAGCGCTGGTGATAGGCGTTCACATTCTGCACATGGATGGCGCCGGCAACGCCGCTGCGTACCCGCACGCCGGCACGCAGGTTCACCGCCTGGTGCGCAAT
>NZ_ATYR01000009.1 GCF_000427785.1 Massilia alkalitolerans DSM 17462 | reverse complement strand
TTTCGATCCACACTTCCTCCCCACGCTCGGTCACCCTCACGCAGTTGTGCTTCACTTCGCTCACTGTGGTCAGCTCACGGCGGGACTTTCACCCACAAGAGTGCGCTCATGCTGAGCGCACAACAAAAACGCCGGCTCAAAAGAACCGGCGCTTTTATGAGAGCAGCCTGGCTTAATGCTTGGCAGCCGCCTTGTGCACGTCCGCGGTTGCTTCGGCGCGCGCCTGCTCGGTCTTGGCCGCGGCAGTGGCCTTGTCGGCAGCCGCATCGACCTGGGTCTTGAGCAGCTTCTCGTCCGCCTTGATCATCTTCTTGTCGGCCTTCAGGTTGGCGTCGGCGATCTTCTCTTCGGCCTTGGCAACCGCCTTGGCGCGGTCTTCCGGATCGGCCTTCGCCACCTTCTCGACAGCGTTGGCGTGCGCCTTCACGGCGTCGGCGTGGGCTTCGGCTTTCTTCTCGCTGGCCTTGGCGACTGCCTTGTTCACTTTCTCGTCGGCCTTGGCCGCGGTCTTCACTTCCTTGGCTTCCGCCTTGACGATGTCCTTCTCGGCCTTGGCTTCGGCCTTCACCACGGCGCTGTTGGCGGCCGGGGTGGTGGCGGTCTGGGCGTGGGCGGCGGTGGCGAACAGGCCGGCGATGAGGGTGGCGATCAGTTTGTTCATGGTGATTCCTTTCCGGTGAGTGGTCGCGCAGTGCAGCTTGCGCAAATAATTGTTGTGACGACGAGTCCAGAATACGGACTCACCACTCGCCGGGTCTGTTAGCCAGCCCACTTAGACCCTTGACATTTTGTAAGCAATCTTTACTGTCGAGTTTTCCCCGCATACAGGTCGATGATGTCGCTAATCCCGTCCTGGCACACCGGGCAGAAGGCTTCGCTGCGGTCGAACATCAGGCACTGCATGGCCGGCCGGTAATAGCCTGTGGCTTCGTAATTCGCGCCCTCGAAGGCGCCCACGTCGTGGCGATGCAGCTTGCCCGCAAACAGCGCGTTGGTCGCCTTCAGGTCCTCCATGAACAGCGCATTCATCTCGCTCTCCGGCCGGTTCGCCGCGCGCAGGGCCGCACGCTTCTTCTGGTAGGCGCGCGAGGCTTCCTCGTATTCAGCCTTGGGCCAGGGCGTCGGCAGCGGCGTGCCGGCCTTCACGTGGCGCTTCCACTTGATGTTGGCCGGGTCGCGCAGCGCGGTGACGTTCGGCTCCCAGGGTTCCATGCGCGTGCTGGCGGCCGCGTAGGCGACCGGCGAGGTGTAGTACTCATCGGCCAGGCCGGCGAAGTGGTGGCCGAATTCGTGCACGAACAGGTAGTTGGCCCAGCCGTTGCCGGCCGCCGCGGTGCTGAACTGGCCGAAGATGCCGCCGCCGCCATAGGTCTCGTTGTTGACCAGGATTTCGATGAACTCGTAGGGCGCGTGCTGGGCGATGTCGCGCAGCGCGCGGTTGTCCAGGGTGAGCACGTAGCGCTCGCTGCCGAAGATGTCGTAGCGGGTGCCCAGCGGCGACGCATGATGCACGCCCGTGGATGGACGGCTGATGCCGGATTCGCTCGTGGGCAGCACCAGCGCCCAGACGTTGAAGTCCCTGGCGCGCTCCTTGAAGGGCGAGACCGAGAACAGGTACTGGGTCAGGCGCCGTGCGTCCGCCTCGAACTTCTTCAGTTCCGCGGCAGTGTAGCCGTCACCCATGATCAGGAGGTCGACCTTGTCGGCGGACGGACCGCTCACGTGCACCGGAATCGGCTTGGCGGCCAGGTCCGGCTGCTTCTTGACGACCTCCTGCGCGTCGGCGTCCACCTCGACGCTCCAGGCCACCGAGAACCCGTTGCGCTCGTCACGCTTGAGGATGCGCACATGCACCGGGCGGTCCGGCTTGGGGAAGCGTACCGACTCGTGTCATAATGAGACTATGAACTCATCCGATACGAAAATCACTCCCGGCGCTACCGCCTATAGCTACGTTAGGTTCTCCCGCACTATGCAGAAGAAAGGCCGGAGCCGACTGCGACAGCAAGAAGCGTATGAGGAATGGTGCGCTAAACACGGCGTCATCCCTTCTGACGACAGGTTTTTGGATGAAGGCAAATCAGGGTACACCGGCGACCACGTAGGGCCAAAGGGGCAGCTAAGGCGGTTCCTCGATCTGGTAGAGGATGAGAAGATTCCGAAGGGTTCCTACCTTGTTGTTGAAAGCTTGGACAGGTTGGGCCGTGATAGCGTCGAGAGAGCGCTAGAACGCTTCCTAGGCATCTTGAACGCCGGGGTCAACATCGTGACCTTAATGGACGGTGAGAAGGTGTACTTCGCCGGTAAGACTAAAGGCTCAGACCTGATTATGTCCATCATCGTGATGGAGAGAGCTAACGAGGAATCGGAAACCAAGTCCAAGCGTAGCAAAGACAACTGGCAAGCAGCGTTTGAGAAAGCAAGGAAGGAGAAGAAGCCTGTTGGAAAGCAGGTAGCCTTCTGGCTTGATCTGGTGGAGAAGGATGGGAAGAAGGAGTATGAGCCTAACCCGGTACACACTGAAACCATCAAGCGCATCTTTGATGACTGCATAGCGGGGCATGGCTTCGTAGCTACGGCACGGCGTCTCAATGCTGATAAGCGGGAGACTCAACGGGCCGATAGCTGGGGACCGTCGAGCGTGAGGGACGTACTTGAGAATAAGTGCGTTCTGGGACAATGGGAGCCGAAAGACGGCGGCGGCGTGATCGAAGGCTACTTCCCTCAGATTATCAAGCCTGCTACATGGGAGCTTGCGCACGCTGCAATGGCGAAGCGTAGTAAAGGCGACTACACCCGGCAGACGCCTAACTTCCAAGTGTGGCAGCAAATTGCGTCTTGCTCTGTATGCGGGTCATCCATGAATCTTGTGACGAAGGGCGCACCGCCCTACCGCTACAAGTACCTTTCATGCGCTAACAAGCGTAGGGGACTGTGCGAATCTCTGAATGTCCGAGCCGACAAGAGCGAACTGGTGTACAAGCGGCTTCTGGTAGCTGTCGGAGGTTTGGGCCTCATCCAGACCGACGCGGCAGAGATTACGGACCAGATGGCGCTGGTAGATGCCTCGATTCATGCCGAAGAGACTACACGCGCTCGACACATGAAGAAGCTAACGGAGCCTGATGCAGAAGACTTCCTGTACGAACTGGTTGCCATCGCAAACAAGAATCTCAAGCGACTGAAGGCGGAGCGGGAAGAACTGGAAGCCAAGCATACCGCTCAGACCGTCGCACAGAGCGATAGGGATTGGCTGTTGGCGAATCTTCCACTAACAGAGCGTGATGACCGTCAGCGGGCCAATGCCCTGCTCTGTCGGCTCAATATCAAAGTGCGTATCCGGGGCGGCGATGAAGCTGTGTACACCGCTACTCGGCCAACACAAGTGAGCACTGTAGTGCTTCCGATCCCAGACGATCAGGAGCCGGAGTTCGTCACCCGGACTGTCGAGCGTCCCTTCCTGCAATTCATCGTCAGGGGTGATGACATCATTCCTGTACCGTTATCCGCCGACCAGAGGGAGACGTTGAAGGAGCAGGATGCAGACGGCTCCGAGACGGCTAAGGGGATGGCGTGGCTGTCGGAGAAGCTAGGACCGAAGAAAGTACCGGCCTGAAATTTGAAAAAGGATTTTTCCGGGACATGGCCTGTCGAACGATGGGCCAACAGTCCCAGGAATTAATATCAAGCGAGGGCGAACGCTTTGTTTAACTACTTGTAGCGGCGTCTGTCAAGGATGATCCTCTGATGGCGAATATCGAGGGCCATCCAGCACCATAAAACGCTCAGGAAGGCCATCAGGAGCCTCCATAGGGTGTTTTATTGATGAGTTGGACCCGAGGTGGTCAGATGAGCCATCGAGGCCGCCATGGGCCTATAATTCAGTCTACCGCATTGTTGCAGGATTGCACCTAGCCATTGGCTGTAGCTGCGCATTGAAGAGTAAAATGTGGCACACGTCGTCATCTAAACATCTTAATGCGCAAATACTGGCCTACCCCGGAAGCACCAACCGACACGGTTGAGCAGCTTCTTGCTCGTCGCACTCTTGCAATGGTGTTTAACCATGTGGTCGGCAAGCCTAGTACGGACGGGTTGATTACGCAAACGGCATTCATCGCTGGCACGTTGTCGCTTGGTGAGGCTACAGCCTACGTTCGGTATGCCGAACAGATGATAGTGCTGTGCTCTAACGGAGCAACTAGTTGAGTATGGACACTATGCCTCCCGCACAGCTACGCGTCCTTTTGGTGGAGCGGAACGAAGATGTATGCGAACTCTTCACTAGCTTGCTTGAACGGATGGGCTTCATCGCAGAAGCCGTCAAGACGGGAGCCGAAGCGATGGCAGCAGCTAGGGCAAGGCCACCCCATGCGGTTTATAGCTCGCTCATGCTTGGAGACATGCACGGGTTTGACCTGTGCCGGATGCTACGATCTATGCCTGAGTTAGAACATACCGTATTCGTTGCCTTTACGGGGTATTCGGAGACTAACGTTGTGCAGGAATCGAAGGACGCAGGCTTTGCCTACTACCTGCTAAAACCTGTCAGCTTGGGAGCGATCCTTGCGCCGTTACATTCTATTCCCGGCCTTGAAGAGGACGGAGCCTTGCATGATGCGTATAGAGCTTTCAATAAAGCCCTCCTAGATGCCGAAAGACAACTGAGCAACCAGTAGCGTGAGAATCCCACTGCATTTACATTAGCATTAGGCGTTAAGCCGACGTGTTATCATCTCTGCATGTTTAAGAGAGTGCTACTGGTTGATGGTACTGCCGAAGATGCTGAACTGACGTTCAATGCATTGCATCACTGTGGCATTAAAAACCCAGTGGTGTACGTGGGCGACGGCACGCAAGCCCTTCTCAGTCTTGTAGAAGACCGAGATATAGCAATTGTACTCCTGAACCTTCACACCCATGTTGCCGAAGGCTTCGATCTGTTGAAGCAACTTCGATTCCAACCCCAGTTCGCATCAACGCCGGTGCTCGTTGTCTCGTCCTTTTACGACGAGGCCCACCGCAAACGGGCCGAGCTACTGGGTGCTTCCGGGTACGTGGTGAAGGCATTCGAACCAGAGCGGTTTGCAGACTTGCTATGTGACGCCCTAGCACCATACCGCCACTTGCTTGAGGAAGCTGTATAACTACAGTGCGCGTCTCGGATTACAGCCGAGCTACACTGTAAGGGCTGTTTGCCAAGACTCTCTCGTTCGGCTTTGCCCGGTACTCCCCACCGGGTTTTTTTTCGTATTACGACAGACGGGCCAGCAGGTTGCTTACGTTGGCTTTCGTCCAAGGGCCACCGCGAGCGGTCGAGATGCGACGGGCAGTCAGTTCCTTAGCAATCCCACCGAGGGACACGATGCCAGCAGCAGTAATGTCCTGAATGATCGGCTTGAGGTCGGCTGCAAATGCTTCGGCCTTCGCTTTGATCGTACTTACGGCTGCATCGTTGCCCTTGGCAGCACGGCGGAGGGCTTCGGCTCCGTTCGGGTTGCCCAGCTTCTGGCCGCGAGCCTTGGCAGCTTTCAGGGCTACCGTAGTGCGCTCGGAGATGGCGTGACGTTCCTGTTCGGCCACAAGCGCCATGATGCCAACGGTCAGTTCGTTGGCGTCGGGCATGTCGGCTGCAATGAACTTCACGCCGGAGTCACGCAGGGCCAGCAGGAAGGCCGCATTACGGCTCAGACGGTCAAGTTTAGCGATGACCAAAACGGAGCCGGTAACTTTCGCCAGATGCAGGGCTGCGGCAAGCTGGGGGCGATTGTTATTCTTGCCCGACTCTACTTCTACGAACTCTTTCACGATGGTGGCGTTACGCCCTGTAGCGTAGTCCTGCACCGCCTTACGCTGCGCTTCCAGTCCAAGGCCACTGTCACCCTGACGAGTAGTCGAGACACGCAGGTAAGTTACGATTTTCATATTGTTGGCCTCGTGGTATAAAATTGTCTAACGTCGGTAAGGCAATTATATACCCCCACTGCTGGGTTAACAAGAGCATTGAACTTGATCCCCTTCCCTCGGGGACCGATGGACCGGAAGGGGGACCGGCCTATCAGGTCTGCTAGGTTGACTTCTTCGTCAGCCGTGTCAGCTCGGCCAATACCGCGTCGCCATTGATCTTCGGCTTTCGTGCTACTGCTGCTACTGGCGCTGGCTTCGGTGCTTTCGCATCCGGTGCCCACCATGGCTGTGCTGCTGGTGCCTTCGGTGCTGGCTTCGGTGCTTCCACCGGCTGCGATCCTACCGGCCTCATATGACGTTGCAATTCCTTCTTCATTCTGTTCCTTCGTTTCTGTTTGTGTGATTACTGTTTCCTCTGCTGGTGGGACAGCAGGAGGAAGAGAGGATTTCGTTAGGGCGTCCCTGTACTTCTGTCGCTTGGCCTCTCGCTTGGCAATGTTGCTCAGGAACTCGGAGCCGAAGTAAGTCTCCCGGCCCGGTACGTCTTCCTTAGAGCGTACCTTGAGGAAGTACGTAGCCCACTTGATGCAATCAGCCAGCTTGGCGGGAGTGTTCATCTTGGCGAACATGGCTCCACCATGCATCGGATTCTTCGGTGGCTCGATGCGTATGCTCAGGCTCTTGTCTAATCCGGCTTCCTTGGCCTTCTTGGCCTTACGCTTGATGCGTCGAGCAATGAACCCGCCTTCCCGAACATCTAGTAGGTCTGAGGGGAAGTGCTCTGCTGTCTCAACAATGACAAATGCGTGAGCATGGCTTCCGCCTTTCTCTTCGCCTACCTCATAGGCTCCGATGTACTCTGCTCGGCATTTGGTGCGGATATGACGCATCAAGGCTTTCAGAGTGGCTTGGTACTCGGCCCTGTCTGCCCCGGACAGGATGAACTGGTACAAGATTGCAGTCTTCAAATCATGAGTGTTGAAGAACTGTTGTACGGTGTTCAGCTTACGGCGTGAGTGAAGTCCACCGTTATTGTTACCAGCTAGGATGTCGTTACTGTATTTCTTACGTGGCATCTGATTCTTTCATCGTTACTTCTACCCTCCCTGTAAGGGGGAGGGATAGGGAGAAAGGAGTAACATTGACTAACTTTGTTATTCCTTCTATTTATTAGTTATTGTTTCTTGTTTCTACTTCACTCTTTATTACTGAGAGAGAATTAGCTCGGGATTTGAACCCGGCACAACCTCATTTCCTCCTATGGGAAGAGGTCGAATAACCGGGCAATTCTGCAAATGTTCTAATCCGTCGTTTATCGCGTCTTGAATTTCGTTGCGAGGTCGATCAACCGGCCAATAACAAGCGAACCGGAAACGCCTTGCAGAGAGGCGAGCTTTTTCAAGTTATCCCACTGGTGCGGCTCAAGGTAGACGTATTGACGGTGCAGTTCGGTTCCGTCGTCATAGACAACGCGTTGGCGGCTGGTGCCGGGGACATTGGTTGGCGTAATGGTCATGCGCATTTAGTTTCCTTTTCATTAATCGTGTACAAACGGCAGACGTACGAATAGCGATGGCCCACACTGGGGCTACGTCTGCGGTTTAGGTTGTTGTGCTACAGGGGCCAGAATGGCCTGATGCGCTTCCCAGCCGGGAAGGCGGGGGAGATGGTTACTGCTGGGCTGCTGCTTCGATGCGAGCGCGTTCGGCGGCTACGTCAGCTTTGATTTTCTCGACGGCTGCATTGGCGACTGCTTCGGCTGCTGCAATACGTGCCTCTTGGTCAGCTTGAATCTGTGCTGCGTGGAGTCGTGCAGCTTCATCTTTCACGCGGCGGTCGAACTCGGCTGCCTCCTTGCGCTGTTCGTTGGCGACGCTTTCGGCGGCTCGTTGTGAGGCGAGCGGAAGAGGATTCCCAAGCTGGAGCAGGATCGACATCATGCCGGAGCGCTCGTAATACGTTGGATGCACACCGGGATACAAGTGGTAGCCGTTGCGTGCGTGAATCGTCATCTCTTCTAGAACCTCATGCGCATGACCCAGCAGGGTAATCGAGTCGGGGCGTCGTGCGATTTCTGCCAGTGGTGTAGATTCTTCAATTGTTACTGCTGCTTTCGTTGCCATATTCGTTTTCCTTTAGATTTTGTTCGATTTGATATAACGGGCCAAACGGTCACGCGTGAATGGTAGTCCCGTTGGGGTAGTGAATCCCTGCGAATTAAGATGCTGGGAAATAATGCGCAAGCTGCTACGTCCCCTCAAAATGCGGATCACATTTGAGGTTTTCGTGTAGTAGGCTTCGGTTCTCAATCGACCGCCGAAGGATGGCGGTAGTACGTCTGTTACATTTGTTTCGTCCATAGATATAGCTCCTGTGCTGATAGGATAATTAGTTTGATTCAATTGGGGATTGAAACTGGAAGGGTGGAGCGGGGGAATTGCGGATTCAGGCTCTACAGGTGAAATTGTATACTACGTGTCCTCATCTGTCAAGTTTTTGCCATAGCTAGCCACGCCTGTCAACCACTGTTACAAAAAAGTAGGATCGGCTAATACCGTAAATACGCAGGGGATTTGTCTATGAGACGGAATACGAATTCGTGGCGTTTCGGAGCGAATTTTCGTGCGTGAAAAGAAGAATGAGCGGGGTTCGCTGCTTAGCAATCCGGGGGCTTGACCGAAGGGCCACATTCCGGGCTACCCTGTGGACGCCTGACGCAACAAGAGTCAAACTACCATAGTCTCTTTCGCACATAAGCGCACCGATTCCTGGAAGCTGCGGCTGATCTTGTTGGCTTCTTCCGTCGTGCGCCACTCGCCGAAGACGGTCGAGAAGCCGCGCGAGTACAGCAGGTCGCCGGTCTTCGCGTCGACCACCTCGACCCGGTTCTGGCCGCGGTTGGTCTCGTCGAAGTTGCGCGCCATGTTGCCGGGCCAGGGCAGCGGTTCGATGACGACGCGCTCGAGGGCATACTGGTCGGACAAGGCATTGCCGCTGTGGGTATAGTCGACGCGGACAGTGGCCGGCTGGGCTGCGCAGGCAATGCCGGTGACCAGCGCCAGCGCGGCAGCGAAGAATCGGAGTGGCAGACGGAACATGGTGATCCCCATTCGGTGCGGAAGCTGCATTGTAAAACGGCCGCGGCACTGTCGGAAATGACAGTTGTACCCATCAGGCCCGCGAACTAGAATCGTCTGGATACATAGGAGACGACATGCACCTGTTCAAACGCAGCCTACTTACCGCGCTGGCCCTGGCATCGCCACTGGCGCACGCGGCCCCGCCCGCCGCCTGCAAGCCGGGCCAGGCAATCCACGACAGCGGCTACGTGAAGATCGGCGGCATCGAGCAGTGGATCTCGATCGACGGCGCCGACTGCGCCAAGCCGGCGCTCCTGCTGGTGCATGGCGGCCCGGGCAATCCGCTCTCGGTCTACGAGAACGGTCCGTACGCATCCTGGACCAGGGATTATGTCGTCATCCACTGGGACCAGCGCGCCGCCGGGCTGACCTGGTCGCGCAACGCGCCCGGCGAAGACACGCCCCTGCGCCTGGAGCGAATGCGCGACGACGGCATCGAACTGTCGCGGCACCTGCTCGCACGCCTTGGCAAGCGCAAGCTGGTCCTGCTGGGCAGCTCCTGGGGCTCGATCCTGGGCGGGCACATGGCGGCCAGCAGCCCGGAGCTGTACTGCGCCTGGATGCCGGTGGCGCAGGTCGTCAACAATACCGAGAGCATGCGTGTTTCGCGCGACGCCATCCTGGCGCGCGCCCGTGCGGCGGGGGACGTGGCGACCGTCGAGAAGATCGAGGCGCTCGGCACGCCGCCGTGGACCAACCCGCGCAACTTCGGCATCCTGCGCCGTGCGATCCGCAAGTACGAAGCCATGGTGTCCGATCCGACGCCCGCCGCCTGGCTGGAATGGAAGGCCGCGCGCAGTACCCCGAAGGCGCGTGCCGACTACGAGGCGGCCGAGGACTATTCATACATCCAGTTCATCGGCATGAAGGGCGACGGCATCGCCTCGCTGGTGGACATGGAGCGCCAGGCGGCCAGCTTCAAGATGCCGGTCTACATGGTGCATGGCGACCAGGACCTGCTGGGAACAAAAGAGATCGCGCAACGCTACTTCGACCGGATCTCGGCCCCGCGCAAGCAGCTGGCGATCGTTCCGCGTGCCGGACACGATCCGAACATTCCCCTGATCGATGCCCAGGCGCGCATGCTGGCAAGCCAGCTGGGCGGCCGCTGCGAATGATCCTGCCTCACCGGGCGGCATCGGCCCGGCTGGCGCCGGAACCGCCGTCCGCCACGGTCTCGAGCTGCCGGTACTGGTACAGCGGCCGCTGCACCACGATCGGCCGGATGTCGAGCCGTATGTTGTAGACCGAGTACTGCTCGGTGAACGAGGACTGGTAGCCCACGCTGTCACCCGTGCGGGTGAGCTTGAACTCGAAGCCGAGGTCGGGCTGGATGCCGTTCGGGCTGTCGAGAGAGAGGCCGATGGCGTCAAGCTGGTCGCTGTCGATCAGCTTGGTCATCAGGTCGACCACCGTGCTGTTGCCGAGGATGTCGGCCGAGAACAGCGGTTCGCGGTAATAGGGCCGGGCCGGATCGATCCGGTTGTCCAGCTTGTCGGGCGCGGGCGTGAAGGTCTGGCTGAGCAGGTTGAAGCGGTCGCCGTTGTCCAGGTAGCTCAGGCGCACGTTGCTGACGCTCAGTGGTCCTCCCTTCGGCCCGTCCTGCGGCACCGCCTTCGACAGGTCGACCAGCAGCGCGCCGCGGTAGCCGATCACCTCGACGTCGCGGGCCGGGCCCACCACCATGGCGGTATTCTCGTCGATGCCCAGGCCCAGCTTGTAGCCCTTCTTGAGCATGGCCGGCACCATGCGCGCGAAACGGCCGCGCACCAGGAGGTGCTGGTCGATGAAGACGTCGTCGCCGATGAAGCCGAGGCCGGGCGCGATCTCCTTGCCTTCGTCGATGCCGAGCTTGAGCGTGGCCAGCACCGTCTTGGGGCGACCGAACATGGTGCTGCTCATGATGGCGGCGCCGGCGCTGGAGCCGGCGATCATGCCGCCGCGCCGGTACATGTCCCACAGGGCGTCGAGCATGCGGGTATTGCCGCCGTCCTCGCGGCGCAGCGCACGCGTGATGCGGCCCTGGTCGCCGCCGGCGAAATAGGCGCCGCCGGCCGCGCGTACGGCGCTCGCCAGCGCCGGATCCTCGGCGGCCGCCTGGTAGTCGATGCCGGACAGGCGCACGGCCACCGGCACGAAGAAGGCCCTGGCGCCATAGTGGTTGAAGCGCTCGACCAGGAACTTGCCGGCTTTTTCGGGGCTGGCCGAGGCCGAGGCGAAAACGGCGATGCGGGCGCCCTTGCCGCCCGCCAGCTGGACCATGCGTTCCCACACGGCGGCATTGTCGGCACGCAGTGCCCCACCGATGATGACGAGCGAACCCTTCGGCTCCTTCGGCTGCCCGGCGTCGGCCGCGGCAAGCGGCTGGCTTCCCAGCAAGGCAAACACCAGCAGAGCACGGACGACGGCGCCAAGCATGCGAATCCTCCCGATTCAGACTAATCGTAAGCCTGATTCCAGAAGGGAGTCGCCGTGTTGAGTCTGCTCAGGACAAATATATGTTCGGAAAGTATCGCTCCATGATCGTCTCGGGACGCTGGGGCGCGGTGAAACCGAAGCGCTCGTACAGGCTGTGCGAGTCGCTCGTGTTGAGCGTGAAGCGGCGCAGTTTCTGCAGGCTGGGGTGGCGTAGTACCGCCCCGATCAGCTGCTTGCCGTAGCCGCGGCCGCGGTACTCGGGCACCACGAACACGTCCACCAGGTTGGCGAAGGTGGCGAAATCGGTGATCACGCGTGCAAAAGCGATCTGGCGCCCGTCGAGATAGCCGCCGAAACACAGCGAATTCTCGATGGCACGCTCGACCACCGGACGCGAAATGCCGACTGCCCAGGTGGATTGCTCGCTCAGGAAGCGGTAGATCATGGGAATGTCCAGCCGCGTCTGGTCGGTACTGACCTGGAAGCTCGAATCGTTGGTAATCATGGAAGCTTTGAATATGGCTTAAAAACCAATTCTAGCGCCGTTCTCTTGATGCATAAGTTTCAATTGGACGGCGCTCCCGGGCAGCTCAGCCGTTGCGCAGGTAGCGCTCAGGCAGCTGCAGCTTGGCGTCCTCGGCCTGCCAGATCAGGTTCAGCACGTACCAGCGCTTGCCGTCGTGGATCAGCTGGATGCTGTTGATCCCGCGCATGAACGGCTTGGTCTCATCCTTGGCGCGGCGCGCCTCGTAGGTGCTGAACACGTGGGCGATCTGGCCGAAGGTCTCCGTGGTGCGCGCCTTTTCGGTCTCGAAGAAACCCATGGTGGCGAAGGCCTTGGTGTTGCGGGCGATGTAGTCCTCCGGGCTCATGGCGCGCAAGACGTAGCTGCCGTCCGGACGCGCGACCATCGCGCCCATGCGCCCCTCGGGCGCGAACAGCGAACGCATGCGGTCCCAGTCGCGCGGGGCGCCGGCCGGGCCCGAGATCACGTCGTAGACGGCGGCGATGATGGCGTCGATCGAGGCGACGTCCGCCGCTTTCGCGGCCGGCATGCTTGCCGCCGCCGGCGCGGCTGGTGCGGCCACTGCGGTGGGCGTGGCCGGCGCGGCGGGTGCGGCCTGCTGGGCCAATGCTGCAGGTGCGGCAAACGCGAGTGCCAGGCCGAGTTGGGCCAAACGATGCATGTCTCCCCCTTATTGGAATAGTAAGCACATCATTGCGCATTTAGCGGCGCTTGTCATCCACCTCGGGTGAGGGGGGGGCACAGGCTTTATAATCGTGGGATACCTAACAGGGATCCCACCATGACCGATCAATTCTCCAAGAAAGCCGAAGCCTGGTCCGCGCGCTTCACCGAACCCGTCTCCGACCTCGTCAAGCGCTACACCGCCTCCGTGTTCTTCGACAAGCGCCTGGCGCCCTTCGACATCCAGGGCTCGCTCGCCCATGCCGAGATGCTGGCCGCGCAAGGCATCATCAGTGAACAGGACCGTGCGGAGATCGAGCGCGGCATGGCCCAGATCAAGGGCGAGATCGAGGCCGGCAGCTTCGAGTGGCTGCTCGACCTGGAAGACGTGCACCTGAACATCGAGAAGCGCCTGACCGAACTGGTGGGCGACGCCGGCAAGCGCCTGCACACCGGCCGCTCACGCAACGACCAGGTGGCGACCGACATCCGCCTGTACGTGCGTGCGGCGATCGACGACATCCTCGGCCTGCTCGCCAGCCTGCGCGGCGCGCTGCTTGATCTGGCCGAGCGCCATGCGGACACCATCATGCCGGGCTTCACCCACCTGCAGGTGGCCCAGCCGATCACCTTCGGACACCACATGCTGGCCTACGTCGAGATGTTCGGCCGCGACGCCGAACGCATGCAGGATGCGCGCCGCCGCGTGAACCGCCTGCCGCTGGGCGCGGCCGCGCTGGCCGGCACCACCTTCCCGATCGACCGCCTGCGCGTGGCAAAAACCCTGGGCTTCGAGGACGTGTGCCACAACTCGCTGGACGCCGTGTCGGACCGCGATTTCGCGATCGAATTCACGGCAGCGGCCTCCTTGATCATGATGCACGTGTCGCGCTTCTCGGAAGAGCTGGTCATGTGGATGAGCCCGCGCATCGGCTTCATCGACATCGCCGACCGCTTCTGCACCGGCTCGTCGATCATGCCGCAAAAGAAAAACCCGGACGTGCCGGAACTGGCGCGCGGCAAGACCGGCCGCGTCTACGGCCACCTGAACGGCCTCTTGACCCTGATGAAAGGCCAGCCGCTGGCCTACAACAAGGACAACCAGGAAGACAAGGAACCGCTGTTCGACACCATCGACACCGTCACCGACACCTTGCGCATCTTCGCCGACATGGCAGGCGGCATCACGGTGAAGGCCGAGAACATGCGTGCGGCCGCGCTGCAGGGCTACGCCACCGCGACCGACCTGGCCGATTACCTGGTCAAGAAGGGCCTGCCCTTCCGCGACGCCCACGAAGCGGTGGCGCATGCGGTGCGCGCCTGCGACATCGCCAAGTGCGATTTGTCGGAGATGTCGCTGGAGAAGCTGCGCGAGTTCTCGCCGCTGATCGAGCAGGACGTGTTCGCCGTCTTGACCCTGGAAGGCTCGGTGGCGGCGCGTGACCACGTCGGCGGCACCGCGCCGAACCAGGTGCGGGCGGCGATCGCGCGCGTGCGCAAGCAGCTGGAAGCGTAATCCACCAATGGCCGCGAGTAATTCAGGCCACTGGCCTGAATTACTCGCGGCCGCGCTGCTTCGCTTCCTTCATCAAGACCTTCCACTTCCCGCGCTCGGCAATCCGCTCCAGCGCCGTCTGCTCCGCCCGCCGCACCTCGCGCAAGAGCTTGCGATAGTTCTGCAGGCGATCCGCATCCACCACGTCCCGCACCGCGCATCCGGGCTCGCTCGCATGGCGGCAGTCGCGGAACTGGCAGCCTTCCGCCAGCGCCGCGATGTCGTTGAAGGACAGCTCCAGCTCATCTTCGTGCGCATCCGGCTGCCAGGCGCGCAGGCCGGGCGTATCGATGATGCAGGCCCCGCCCGGACAGCGATGCAGCGAGCGCGCCGTGGTGGTGTGGCGGCCGCGGTCGTCGCCGTGGCGGGTGCCGCCGGTGGCTTGCAGGCTGCCGCTCAGGGCATTGGTGAGCGTGGACTTGCCCACCCCCGAGGACCCGAGCAGCACCAGGGTCTGCCCTGCCCCCAGCCAGGGCGCCAGCACGCCGGCATCATCCTGCTCCGACGGAATCAGGTGCAGCAGCGGCACGTCATCGGGAATGCGCTGGCGCAACTGCGCGATCCTGTGCGCGACCTCGCTGCCGATGTCCGGCTTGGTCAGCACCATCACCGGCCCCACGCCGCAGGCCCGCACCAGCGCGATATAGCGTTCCATCCGGCGCGGATTGAAGTCGTTGTCCAGGCCCATCAGCAGCAGCGCCGTATCCACGTTGCTCGCCAGCACCTGGCTGCCCGACGGGGTGCGCCGCGACAGCCGGGTGAAGGCATCGAGGGTGTGGTCAATCCACCAGTCGCCCAGGCTGTGCGTGGCCAGTACCCAGTCGCCGACCACGGGCTGGCCGCGTGCGTCGAAGCGTGCGTTGCGCGCGGGGAACGCCTCGCGCCCGTCGTCGAGCGTGAGCGCGTCGCGCTGGGCGGAGGTGACGCGGGCAAGTTTGTGCTGCGGCGATGCTGCGGCGAGCTGTGAAACGAAATGCTGCTTGAAGCCGATCCCGTGCAGGGTCGGGAAATCGATGTCGATCATGACGATGTGTTTTCCACTTAATGGCGCAACAGGCGTGCGCGGGCAACCGCGCCAATGGCGCGGCAAAGCAAGAAATGGAAGGTCGGCGCGCTGGCGCGCTTACGACATCGTCGAGATGGACGAAGCGGTCAGGCGGCCGACCGGAGGACGGTATCAGGCTGGTTCATGCGGCGTCTCCTTGGGTCGGTAAATGGATGGCCAGTCTGGCAGCACGCCGCCACGGCGTCAAGGGAGGCGAAGCCTTCAGGCCTTTTGCGCTATGCTGGACGACCCGATTCCACAACGAGAATGCATCCGTGACCCCGACCAACCCCTCCGTCCTGCCCTCGCGCGAATACGCCGCCTTCCTGTTCGACATGGACGGCACCATCCTGACCTCGATCAAGTCCGCCGAGCGGGTCTGGAGCGCATGGGCGCTCCGGCATGGACTCGACCCCGTGACTTTCGTGCCGACCGTGCACGGCAAGCGTACGGAGGACACCATCCGCACCCTCGGCCTGCCCGGCGTCGATCCGGTGGCGGAGGCGCTGGGCATTGCGCTGGCGGAAATCGAGGACGTCGGCGACATCGAGGAAATCGCCGGCGTGGGCCGCTTCCTGGCCAGCCTGCCGACGGACCGCTGGGCCATCGTCACCTCGGCCTCGCGCCCCCTGGCGACGGCGCGCATCGCGGCGGCCGGCCTGCCCCTGCCGCCATTGCTGGTGTCGGCCGACGACGTCAAGCGCGGCAAGCCGAATCCCGATCCCTTCCTGCTGGGCGCGCAAAAGCTGGGCGTGGCGCCGCAGGATTGCCTGGTGTTCGAAGACACGACGATCGGCCTGATGGCTGCGGAAAGCGCGGGCATGGACAGCATCGTCGTGACCGCCACGCACACGCATCCGGTCGAGACGCGTTCGGCCCCGGTGGCGGACTACATGGACCTTGTTGCCGTGCGCACAGAAAGTGGGCTGCTGAAGGTGCAGCGCAAGATCGGTCACTGAAGCGAGGCGTCTTGTCTTGAGGCGATCGACACCCACATCAGAGGTATCGACGACAAACATGGAGGTGCGCATGCACCGCTATCGCAACACGAGCGGCGAATCCGGCGTGGTCGCCTACGACATCGACACCGACTCGATCACCATCCAGTTCACCGGCGGTGACCGCTATCTGTATACCGAACGCAGCGCTGGCGCCGAGAATATTGCCAGGATGCAGGAACTGGCGCGAGAAGGGCGCGGACTGTCGACCTTCGTGAGCCAGCACATCCGCAGCCGCTACGCGCGCAAGCTGAACTGACCCTCAGCCGCGTGGCGGATAAGGGCTGCCGTCCTTGTGCGAATAGGTGTCGGTGGCGCCATCGTAGTGCAGGTCGATGTCGGGATACGTCGCCTGGTCTTCCTTCACGCGCGCGCCGACGCACAGGAAGACCCCCTGCCCCCAGCTGCGGTTGACGAGATGGTGTCCGTTCGGCTTTCCTGCCGGGAAGGCCGCGCAGTCGCCTGCGCGCATCAGGGTCTCGCCTTCGTCGGTGACCAGCACCAGCTCGCCCGACACCACCATCACGAATTCATCCTCATGCGAGTGCCAGTGGCGCTGTGACGAGGCCGCGCCGGGCTGCAGCTCGACCAGATTGACGCCGAACTGGGTCAGGCCGCCGGCGTCACCCAAGGCCTGCCTGGTGCGTCCGTCCACCAGCTCGGCAAACGGTTCGGGGTAGCGCGTACCGCCTACTACGGGAATGCTGCTCAGGTCCAGTCTCGACATGCAGGGTCTCCTTGGTTGGCGGCGGACAGCGTCCTGGCATCCTAGCCGCGTTTCTGTACCAGCGTCAGGATATCGTAACTCGCCACCAGTTCGTCGTGTTGATTCGTCACCTGCACATCCCAGGCCACCACGCCCTGGCCGCGCCCCTGCTCATCGGTACGGTTGCGGTCGACCTTGCGCTTGCAGGTGAGCCTTGCGCGGATGGTGTCGCCGATCGCCACCGGCGCGACGAAGCGCAGGTTGTCCAGGCCGTAGTTGGCCAGTACCGGACCCGGCGCCGGCGACACGAACAGGCCCGCCGCCGCCGACAGCACGAAGTAGCCGTGGGCAATGCGCTTGCCGAACTGGGTGTCCTTGGCCGCGATCTCGTCGAAGTGCATGTAGAAATAGTCGCCCGAGACGCCACCGAAGTTGACGATGTCGGCCTCGCTCACGGTGCGGCGGTGGGTCAGCAGCGAGTGGCCCACTTCCAGGTCTTCGAACCAGCGGCGGAACGGGTGGATCTCGGTTTCCTTGACCGCGCCGCCGCGCACGTATTCGCCGGTGACGGCGCCCAGCATGGTCGGCGAGCCCTGCACCGCGGCGCGCTGCAGGAAGTGTTTCACCGCCCGGATGCCACCCAGCTCCTCGCCGCCGCCGGCACGGCCCGGGCCGCCGTGCTTCAGTTGCGGCAGCGGCGAGCCGTGGCCGGTGGAATCGACGGCCGACTCGCGCTCGAGGATGTGCACGCGCCCGTGCGAGGCGGCGGCGACCGGCACCGCGTGGGCGGCAATCGCCGGGTCCTTGGTCACCAGGGTGGTCACCAGGCTGCCCTTGCCGCGCGCAGCGAGGTGCAGGGCTTCGTCGATGTCGCGGTAGGTCATCATCGTGCTGACCGGGCCGAAGGCTTCGATGTCGTGGACGGCGTCGTTATTCAATGCGTTACGGCACAGCAGCAGGGTCGGCGCGAAGAAGGCGCCGTTGGCACAACCGTCTCCGACCGGGCTGAAACCGTCGCGGGCGCTGAACAGCACTTCGTTGCCGCGCGCGAGCATCTCGACGCGTTCCGAGACGTCGCGGTGCTGGTCCATCGAGGCCAGCGCGCCCATACGCACGCCCTCGACCTTCGGGTTGCCGACCGTGATCCTGGCCAGGCGCTCGCGCAGGCGCGCGCCCACGGCGTCCGCGTGCTGCTCGGGCACGATGACGCGCCGGATCGCGGTGCACTTCTGGCCGGCCTTGCCGGTCATCTCGCGCGCGACTTCCTTCACGAACAGGTCGAATTCCGGGTCGTCCGGCGTCACGTCCGGCGCCAGGATGGCGCAGTTGAGCGAGTCGGCTTCGGCGGTGAACGGGACCGATTCGCGGATCAGGTTCTGGTTCGCCTTCAGCTTGGCGGCGGTGTCGGCCGAGCCGGTGAAGGTGACGGCGTCGAAACCGCCCAGGCGGTCGAGCAGGTCGCCGGTGGAGCCGATGACGAGCTGCAGCGCGCCTTCCGGCAGCAGGCCGGAGTCCATCATCATCTTGACGGTGGCGTGGGTCAGGTAGCTGGTGGCGGTGGCCGGCTTGACGATGCAGGGCATCGCGGCCAGGAAGCTCGGCGCGAATTTTTCCAGCATGCCCCAGATCGGGAAGTTGAAGGCATTGATGTGCACTGCCAGGCCGCCGCGCGGCACCAGGATGTGGGTGCCGGCGAAGCCGCCGCGCTTGCCCAGGGCGATGGCCGGGCCTTCGTGCAGCACGTTCGACGAAGGCAGCTCGCGCGAGCCCATGCTGGCGTAGGCGAACAAGGTGCCGATGCCGCCTTCGACGTCGACCCAGCTGTCCGGACGGGTGGCGCCGGTCAGGTGCGAGATCTCGTACAGTTCTTCCTTGCGCTCCATCATGTAGAGGGCCAGGGCTTTCAGGACCTGGGCGCGCTTCTGGAAGTCGAGCCGCATCAGGGCGGGGATGCCGGTCTTGCGGCCGTAGGTGACGGCTTCGTCGAAATCGATCTTCTCGGCGTGGGTGTGATAGATCAGTTCGTTGTTCAGCGCGCTGTGCAGCGCGGTAGCCGCCTCGGCACCGTGCCAGCGGCCGGCGATCAGGCTTTGCAGGGTTGCGATGTTGCCCATGTTGTTGTCTCCAGTCAGGTATCTCTTCAGGAATCAGGTACTTCACACCAACGCAGCTCTTATCAACGTCATTCCCGCGAAGGCGGGAATCCAAGTTCGCTCCGCAGCCACCAGCTCAAGCTAACGCTGCTCAGACAAAATTGGGTTCCCGCCTACGCGGGAACGACGGTGCAGGGGGTGGTGGTGCAATCAAACTCTCGGTTTATGTCTGCCATCGGGATCGAACGCGATGCCCTTGCGATCCGGCTCGGGTTCAAGCAAGGCCTCGACCTCGCGCATCGTCTGCAGCGAGCGCAGGTTCAGTTCGTGGTACTGGCGCGTCCCGAAGCTCTTCCACTTCACGTCTTCATCGGTGAGCTCGCGCATGATCTTCGCGGGCGTGCCCATCACCATGCTGCGCGGCGGGATGATCATCCCCGCCTTCACGAAGCTCATCGCGGCCACGATCGATTCCTCGCCCACGACCGCCTTGTCCATCACCACCGCATTCATGCCCACCATGGCGTTGCGCTTGACGCGGCAGCCATGCAGTACCGCGCCGTGTCCGATATGGCCGTCGACTTCAACGACCGTGTCCTCGCCCGGGAAGCCGTGCATCACGCAGGTGTCCTGCAGATTGGCGCCCTCTTCCAGGATCAGGCGGCCGAAGTCGCCGCGCAGCGAGGCCAGGGGGCCGATGTAGCAGCGCGGGCCGACGATCACGTCGCCGATCAGCACCGCACTCGGGTGCACGTAGGCCGTAGGATGGACCACCGGCCGCACGCCGTCGATCTCGTACACCTTGACCATGCCTACACCCGCTCGACGATGATCGCGATGCCCTGGCCCACGCCGATGCACATGGTGCACAGGGCGTAGCGGCCCTTGATGCGGTGCAGCTGGTTGACGGCGGTGGTCACCAGGCGCGCGCCGGAGGCGCCCAGCGGGTGGCCGAGGGCGATGGCGCCGCCGTTCGGGTTCACATGCAGCGCGTCGTCCGGCAGGCCGAGGTCGCGCATCACGGCCAGGCCTTGGGCGGCAAAAGCTTCGTTCAGCTCGATCACGTCCATCTGGTCGAGGCGCAGGCCGGTTTGCGCCAGCAGCTTCTTCACGGCCGGCGACGGGCCGAAGCCCATGATGCGCGGCGCCAGGCCGGCGGTGGCCATGCCGACCACGCGGGCGCGCGGGGTCAGGCCGTTGCGTGCGGCGGTGGTCTCGGCAGCCAGCAGCAGCGCGCAGGCGCCGTCGTTCAGGCTCGATGCATTGCCTGCGCTGACCGTCCCGTCGGGCATGACCACGCCCTTCAGCTTCGCCAGCGCTTCCATGCTGGTCTCGCGCGGCTGCTCGTCGGTGTCGAATACGCGCGACTCGCCTTTCTTGGAATGGAGCGTGACCGGCACGATCTCGTCCTTGAAGAAGCCTTCCGCATGGGCACGGGCCCAGCGCTGCTGGCTGCGCAGCGCGAAAGCATCCTGGTCGCCGCGGTTGATGTTGAATTCCACCGCCACGTTCTCGGCGGTCTCCGGCATCGAGTCGATGCCGTATTTCGCTTTCATGAGCGGATTGACGAAGCGCCAGCCGAGAGTGGTGTCCTCGATCCTGGCGGCGCGCGAGAAGGCGCTGTCGGCCTTGGCCATGACGAAGGGTGCGCGGGTCATGCTCTCGACGCCGCCGGCGATGATCAGGCTCGCCTCGCCGGCCTTGATCGCACGCGCGGCGCTGCCGATGGCGTCCATGCCGGAGCCGCACAGGCGGTTGATGGTGTTGGCCGGCACCGCCGAGGGCAGCCCGGCCAGCAGCGCGGCCATGCGGCCGACGTTGCGGTTGTCTTCGCCGGCCTGGTTGGCGCAGCCGTAGAACAGGTCGTCCACCGCGCCCCAGTCCACGTCCTTGTTGCGGGCGATGAGCGCGGCAATGGGCAGCGCACCCAGGTCGTCGGCGCGCACGCTCGACAGCGCGCCGCCGTAGCGGCCGAAGGGGGTGCGGATGGCGTCGCAGATGAATGCGTCAGTCATGGTGTCTCCGAAGGTGTTAGTTTTTTGGACGCTTGTCGACCACGCGCCGGGCCTTGCCGGTCAGCGTGCGCTCGATCCCGCCCGGCGGGGTCAAGGTGACGCGCGTGCTTACGCCCACATTGGTCTTGATGCGGTGCTGGAGTTCGCGGCTGAGCAGCTCGACGTCGCCCGGCAGGAGCGCGCCGTCGCGCAGCTCGCCCAGCACTTCCAGCGTGTCAAGGTGGCCGTCGCGCGCGACCACGAGCTGGTATTGCGGCGCCAGCGCCGGCATCTTCAGGATGATTTCTTCGATCTGGCTCGGGAACACGTTCACGCCGCGAATGATCAGCATGTCGTCCGAGCGGCCCGTGATGCGGCCCATGCGGCGCATCGAGCGCGAGGTGGGCGGCAGGAGCCGCGTCAGGTCGCGGGTGCGGTAGCGGATGATCGGCAGCGCTTCCTTGCTCAGGGACGTGAACACCAGCTCGCCCTCCGCGCCGTCGGGCAGCACTTCGCCGGTCTCGGGGTCGATGATCTCGGGGTAGAAATGGTCTTCCCAGATGGTCGGGCCGTCCTTGCTTTCGATGCACTCGCTCGCCACGCCCGGGCCCATCACTTCCGACAGGCCGTAGATGTCGACCGCGTCGATGCCGGCGCGCGCCTCGATCTCGCGGCGCATGGCGTCGGTCCAGGGCTCGGCCCCGAAGATGCCGACTTTCAAGGACGACGTCGCCGGGTCGATCCCCTGGCGCGTGAATTCCTCGACGATGTTCAGCATGTACGAGGGCGTGACCATGATGATCGAGGGCTTGAAATCCTGGATCAGCTGCACCTGCTTCTCGGTCTGGCCGCCGGACATCGGGATCACCGTGCAGCCGAGCTTTTCGGCGCCGTAGTGCGCGCCCAGGCCGCCGGTGAACAGGCCGTAGCCGTAGGAGATGTGCACCATGTCCCCTGGACGGCCGCCGGCCGCGCGGATCGAGCGCGCCACCACGCCGGCCCAGGTGTCGATGTCGCGCTGGGTGTAGCCGACCACGGTCGCCTTGCCGGTGGTGCCGCTGGAGGCGTGGATGCGCACCACCTGCTCGCGCGGCACGGCGAACAGGCCGAAGGGATAGTTGTCGCGCAGGGTTTTCTTGTCCGTAAACGGGAACCTGGCCAGGTCGGACAGCGACTTCAGGTCTTCCGGGTGCACGCCGGCGGCGTCGAAGGCGGCGCGGTAGTGCGGTACGTTCTCGTAGGCGTGGTGCAGCGACCACTTCAGGCGCTCCAGCTGCAGGGCCTGCAGTTCGTCGCGGCTCGCGCGTTCGATCGGTTCCAGCTCCTCAGGGGCTGGATTACGTTGGACCATCTCGACCTCCTCGTCGTCTTGCGAAAAACCTTAAACCTCTGCCACCATCCCGCTGACGCGGTGCGACTTCCCGCGGAACAGCGCCACGGTGCGCCCGTCCTGGTTGGTGACCTTGATGTCGTACACGCCGGTCTTGCCCTGCAGGGCCTGCTCCACCGCCTCGGCCACCAGCACGTCGCCCTCACGGCCGGGCGCCAGGTAATCGATGCTGCAGCCGGCGCCCACGGTATTGAAGTTGTGCGAGTTGCAGGCAAAGGCGAAGGCGCTGTCGGCCAGCATGAAGATGTAGCCACCGTGGCAGGTGGCGTGCCCGTTGAGCATGTCGCCGCGCACGCGCATCGACATGCGCGCATAACCGGGGCGGATCTCGTCGAGCGTCATGCCCAGGGCCTGGCTGGCCGGGTCGCGCTCGTACATGGTCTTGCCGGCCAATTCGGCCAGGGCCTGCGGATCGCTATGCATGGAACTTCGCTCCGTGCGGATTGGCGGCGATCTTGCGGCGCAGCAGCGGCGAGACGCGATAGCGGTCTTCGCCATAGGTAGCGGCGAGGTTGGACAGCACCGCCACGATGTGCTCCAGCCCGACGCTGTCGGCCCAGGCCAGCGGGCCGCGCGGGTAGTTGACGCCCTTCTGCATCGCGATGTCGACGGCCTGCGCGCTGCACACGCCCTGGTTGACCGCGTCGGCGGCCTCGTTGGCCAGCATGGCGACGGTGCGCATCACGGCCATGCCGGGCACGTCGTCCAGGCGCGTGACGGCGAAGCCGGCGGCCTGGAACATGCCGACCACCGCGTGATACGCGGCGTCGCTGCACTGGTCGGCGCGCGCCAGCGCGATGCGGGTGGCGCCGGCCGCGTCCAGCAGCAGGTCATAGACGACGGTATCGTCATGCCAGCTCTCGGCGGCGCGCTCGGTGGCGCTGCGGCCATCGGTGAGGTAGACCGCGGCGCCGTTGCAGACGAAGCCGGGGGAGGCGTCCAGGGTCTCCTCGCGCGGCAGCGCGTAACCGGCAGCTTCCAGGCGCGCGGCCAGCGCTGCGATCGCATCGGACTCGTTGCCGACGATCGCCACCGATTCCGGCCGCGCTTGCGGCGCCTCCAGCTGCACGGCAGGCTTTTCCACCCCCTCGCCGTAACGGTAGAAGCCGCGGCCGGTCTTGCGACCCAGGAAGCCGGCGTTGACCAGTTCCTGCTGCAGGATCGAGGGCGTGAAGCGCGGGTCGCCGAAGTAGGCGTGGTAGACCGAATTCGTCACCGAGAAGTTGACGTCGTGGCCGATCAGGTCCATCAGTTCGAAGGGCCCCATGCGGAAACCGCCGCAGTCGCGCAGCACGGCATCGATGGTGGCCGGCTCGGCGGCCTGCTCCAGCAGCAGGCGCAGGCTTTCTGCGTAATACGGACGGGCGACGCGGTTGACGATGAAGCCCGGCGTCGATTTCGCGTGCACCGGGTTCTTGCCCCAGGCTTCGGCGGTGGCGTAGGTGGTGCCGGCCACGGCCTTGTCGGTGGCGATGCCGCTGATGACTTCGACCAGCGCCATCAAGGGCACCGGATTGAAGAAGTGCATGCCGACCAGGCGTTCCGGGCGGCGCAGCGGGGCGGCAATGGCGGTGACGGAGATCGACGAGGTATTGGTGGCCAGGATGCAGTCGTCCGCCACGATGCCTTCCAGCTCGGCGAACAGGGCGCGCTTGGCGTCCAGGTTCTCGACGATGGCTTCGACCACCAGCGCGGCCTGGTGCGCTTCCTGCAGCGTGCCGACGCGCTTCAGGCGCGCGCGTGCCTCATCGGCCGCGGTGGCGTCCATGCGGCCCTTCTCGACCAGCCTGGTGTAGGTCTTGCCGATGTCCGCGATGGCCTTGTCGGCGGCATCGGTCCGGGTGTCGAACAGCAGGACCTGGTGGCCGGCGTTGGCCGCCACCTGGGCGATGCCGCTGCCCATGGCGCCGCTGCCGACCACGGCGACGATGCTGTTTTTCGAGAGTGCCTGCATGGTCTTACTCTCCCTTGAAATGCGCTGGACGCTTGGCGATGAAGGCGGCGACGCCTTCGCGGTAGTCGTGGCTGTAGCCCAGCTCGCGCATCATTTCGCCCTCTAACTTGAGCTGTTCCGGCAGGGTATTGGACCAGCTGGCCTGCAGGGCTTTCTTGGTGAAAGCGAGACCCTTGGTGGGTGCGGCGGCGAAGTGCTCGGCCATGGCCATGGCCTGGTCCATCAGGGCTTCGTCCGGCACGCAGGCCCAGATCAGGCCCCATTGCTCGGCCTTCTCGGCGCTGAGTTTGTCGCCCAGCATGGCAAGGCCGGTGGCGCGCGCCTGGCCGATCAGGCGCGGCAGGTGCCAGGTGCCGCCGGTGTCGGGGATCAGGCCCAGCTTGCAGAAGGCTTCGATGAAGCTGGCCGATTTCGCGGCCAGCACGATGTCGCAGGCCAGGGCCAGGTTGGCGCCGGCGCCGGCGGCCACGCCGTTGACGGCGCAGATGACCGGCATCGGGAGCGACTTCAGGGTCATGACCAGCGGGGCGTAGAACTTCTCGACCGATTCGCCGAGGTCGACGCCCGGGGCGCCGGGTTCGACGGCGCGGTCTTGCAAATCCTGGCCGGCGCAGAAACCCCGGCCGGCGCCGGTCAGCACCAGCACGCGCACGGATTTGTCGGCCTGGAGTGTATCGAGGGCGTCGCGCACCTCGAGGTGCATGGCTTGCGTGAAGCTGTTCAGGCGATCGGGGCGGTTCAGGGTCAGGAGGGCGATGCCGTTCTCGATCTTGAACTGGATGGATTCGTAGGTCATTGGTGTCTCCACTATTATTGTTATCTCTTGAGCCGTCGTCCCGGCGCAGGCCGGGACCCAAGTTCGCTGCTATGCCACGAAAGTCAAATTGGGTTCCGGCCTTCGCCGGAAGTCGGGCTCGCCAATGGCGAGAACGACGGTCTCTCTGCTAGCGGGCCTATTCGGCAATATCGAAGTCGACCACGACCTTGTCGCTGATCGGGAAACTCTGGCAGCTGAGCACGAAGCCGCGCGCCACTTCGTAGTCTTCCAGCGCGTAGTTCACGTCCATCTCCACCTGCCCGTCGAGCACCTTGCAGCGGCAGGTCGAGCACACGCCGCCCTTGCACGAGTAGCGCATGTCGATGCCGGCGCGCAGGCCGGCGTCGAGCAGGGATTCCTTGTCCTTGTCCATCGTGAAGCTGGCGGCATTGCCGTCCATGATGACGGTGACTTCGGTCAGGTGCTGCGCGCCCCCTTCCACCTTGCGCGGCTTGTGCTCGTGCTTCGGGATGCTGGCGGCGAACAGCTCGATGCGGATCTTTTCCTTCGCCAGCCCGGCCGCCTGCAGCGAACGCGAGACGCCGTGCATCATGTCTTCCGGCCCGCAGATGAAGGCGACGTCGATATCCCTGATGTCGATCCAGTGGCGCAGGAACAGGCCGCACTTCTCTTCCGTGATGCGGCCGTTGAAGAGTTCGATGTCCTGCTGCTCGCGGCTCATCACATACACCAGCTTGAGCCGGTCCATGTAGGTGTCCTTGAGGTCGGTCAGCTCGTCGCGGAAGATCACGCTCGACGAGGCGCGGTTGCCGTAGACGATGGTGAAGCGGCTCTTCGGCTCGGCCTTCAGGGTCGTCTTCACGATCGACAGGATCGGCGTGATGCCGCTGCCGGCAGCGAAGGCCAGGTAGTGGCGTTCGCTCTGCGGGTCGAGCGGCACGTTGAAGTGGCCCATGGGCGGCATCACCTCCAGGGTGGCGCCGGGTTTCAGGTGTTCGTTGGCCCAGCTCGAGAACAGGCCGCCGCCCACGCGCTTGATTGCCACGCGCAGTTGCTCGTCCTGCACCGCCGAGCAGATCGAGTAGGAACGGCGCACGTCCTCGCCGTCGATCGTCGCGCGCAGGGTCAGGTGCTGGCCTTGCTGGTAGGCGAATTGGTCTTTCAGCTCGGCCGGGACCGCGAAGGTGACGGCGATGGCGTCGCGGGTCTCCTGCTTCACCTTCGCCACGCTCAATGGATAGAATTTGCTCATCTTAGTGACACTTGAAATAGTCGAAAGGCTCGCGGCAGTCGAGGCACTTGTACAAGGCCTTGCAGGGCGTCGAGCCGAACTCGCTGGTCAGCTGGGTATGGGGCGAGCCGCAATGCGGGCAGGCCACCTCGGGCGCGGCGCGGCGGCGGATGCCGGCGTGCAGGCCGCTGATGTCGATCGCCTGCTGTACCGGGGGCGCGATGCCGTAGCCCTTCAGGGCGGCCTTGCCGGCTTCGCTCATCCAGTCGGTGGTCCAGGCGGGCGCCAGGCGGCTGAGGATGCGCACATCGTCGATGCCATGCGCCTGCAAGGCTTCCTTCACCGCGTCGGCAATGACCTGCATTGCCGGGCAGCCGGAGTAGGTCGGCGTGATCGTCACCACGCAGGCGTCGCCTTCAAAAGCGACCTCGCGCACGATGCCGAGGTCCACCACCGAAATGACTGGGATCTCCGGATCGGCGACTTCGCCGAGCCAGCTCCACACTTGCTCCGTGGTGACGCCAACGAGGCTCATTACCACTGCGCTCCCGGATAGGCGCGCTGCAGGAACTGCATCTCGGCCAGGATGTAGCCGAGGCGCTCGCTATGCCGGCCCTGCTTGCCGCCGCGCTGCATCCAGGCGCCAGGGTCCGGCATGGCCAGGGTAGCTTCGTTCAACACGTCGGCCAGGTGGTCGAGGTAGTTCTTGCGCAGCCCTTCGCTAGCTGGCGCCACGCCCTGCTCCACCATCGCATCGTCGATGGCGTCGTAGAGGAACACCTCGCCGCTGTACATCCACAGCTCGTCCAGCGCCGTCTGCATCCTGGCGTGGCTGACATCGGTGCCGTCGCCCAGGCGCACCACCAGGTCGCCCGAGCGGCGCAGGTGGTAAGTGACTTCCTTGATCGACTTCTGCGCGATCTCGGCGATGCGCGCATCGTTTGATTTGGTCAGTCCGTCCATCAGGAAGTAGTGCCAGGTATCGAACAGGAACTGGCGCATCATGACGTCGGCATAGCTGCCGTTCGGCTGCTCGACCAGCAGGCAGTTGCGGTAGTCGTGGGCGTCGCGCAGGAAGGCCAGGCGGTCTTCGTCGCGTCCCTTGCCTTCCAGCTCGCCGGCATAGCTCAGCCACATGCGGGTCTGGCCCAGCAGGTCGAGCGCGACGTTCGACAGCGCCATGTCTTCTTCCAGCGCCGGGCCCTTGCCGCACAGCTGGCACAGCTGCTGCGACAGGATCAGGGCGTTGTCGCCCTGGCGCAGCAGGTACTCGATCTTTGCGTCCACGGCAGACCTCACAGGTTCTTGACTTCTTCCGGCATCGGGAAGAAGGTCGGGTGGCGGTAGACCTTGCTGTTGGCCGGCTCGAACAGGGCTTCCTTGTCGTTCGGGCTGCTGGCCACGATGTCCTGGGCGCGCACGACCCAGATGGACACGCCTTCGTTGCGGCGCGTGTAGACGTCGCGCGCGTTGTTGATCGCCATCTCGGCGTCAGGCGCGTGCAGGCTGCCCACGTGCTTGTGGGCCAGGCCGTGCTGGCTGCGGATGAAGACTTCCCACAGCGGCCATTCTTTGCTCATTCTTCTCTCTCCGTTCTATGTTCAGGTAGACACACGTCCGTTGAACGCGCGGTCGGCGGAGCCGACCACCCTACGCGGCCCGCTTCGCGGCTTTTTTCTCGGCGTGGGCAACCAGCGCGTCGCGGAACCATTCACCGTCTTCATAGGCTTTCACGCGGGTACGCAGGCGCTCGCGGTTGCAGGGGCCGTTGCCTTTCAGGACGTTGTAGAACTCGCTCCAGTCGATCTCGCCGAAATCATACGAACCGCGCTCCTCGTTCCATTTCAGGTCCGGGTCGGGAATGGTCAGGCCCAGGTATTCGGCCTGCGGCACGGTCTGGTCGACCATGCGCTGGCGCAGCTCGTCGTTCGAGAACAGCTTGATGCGCCAGGCGCTCGACTGCGCGCTGTTGACCGACTCGGCATCCGAGGGGCCGAACATCATCAAGGACGGCCACCACCAGCGGTTCAGCGCATCCTGCGCCATTGCCTTCTGCTCCGGCGTGCCCTTGGCGAGGGCCATCATGATGTCGTAGCCCTGGCGCGCGTGGAAGGACTCTTCCTTGCAGACGCGGATCATGGCGCGCGCGTACGGGCCGTACGAGCAGCGGCACAGCGGGATCTGGTTGATGATGGCCGAGCCGTCCACCAGCCAGCCGATGGCGCCCATGTCGGCCCAGCTCAGGGTCGGGTAGTTGAAGATGCTCGAGTATTTTGCCTTGCCCGAGTGCAGGGCCTGCAGCAGCTCGTCGCGCGACACGCCGAGCGTCTCGGCGGCGCTGTACAGGTACAGGCCGTGGCCGGCCTCGTCCTGGATCTTGGCCAGCAGGACCGACTTGCGCTGCAGCGTCGGTGCGCGCGTGACCCAGTTCCCTTCCGGGAGCTGGCCGACGATCTCGCTGTGCGCGTGCTGCGAGATCTGGCGGATCAGGGTCTTGCGGTAGGCCTCGGGCATCCAGTCCTTCGGCTCGATCTTGATGCCGGCGTCGATGCGCGCCTGGAACGCCGCTTCTTCAAGGCTCATGTCTTCTTCGGTTCGGACTTTCTTGAGTCCGGTCTCCACCATTTGTGCGTACATGCTGGTCTCCGTTGCGAAACTCTCCAAACCATAATACGATACAAAAAATTGGATGTACACCAAAATTTTGAATCATATTGAGGCGTTATCAATGGCACAACTCACCAGCGCGGAATGGATAGACCGCTTCCTGACGAACGACCCGCCGCGCCATAAATCGCTGGTGATGACCCTGTGCGGCGACGCCATCGCCCCGCATGGCGGCGCCTTCTGGCTGGGCAGCATGATCGAACTGCTGGGTCCTCTGGGCGTGTCGGACCGGCTGGTGCGCACCAGCGTGTTCCGCCTGGTGCAGGAAGGCTGGCTGACCGCCAGCCGCGAGGGCCGGCGCAGCCGCTATGCGCTGGAGCCGAAGGCCCTGCCGCGTTTCGAGCGCGCCAACCGCCGCATCTATTCGCCCCCGGGACTGGACTGGGATGGCCGCTGGACCATCGTGCTGGCCCCCAACGGCAGCATCGACGGCGACCTGCGCGCGCTGCTGCGCAAGGAACTGGAGTGGGAAGGCTTCGCGATGCTGGCCACCGGCGTGATGACCCACCCGGCGCCGGATCGCGACACCCTGCGCGAGATCCTGGTGCGTGCCGGCGCGGAAGGAAAGGTATTCGTGTGCGATGCGGCCGAACTGCCCAGCGTCGGCGCCCGCCCGCTGCCCGAGCTGATGGGCGACGCCTGGGATCTGTCAGGCGTGGTGGCCGGCTACCGCGGCTTCATCGAGACCTTCACGCCTCTGCTGGACATGGACGGGGATATCGCCCCGCAGGACGCGTTCGCCATCCGTACGCTGCTGATCCACGCCTACCGCCGCGTGCAGCTGCACGATCCGATGCTGCCGCTCGCGCTACTGCCCGGCCCCTGGCCCGGCACCGACGCCTATGAGCTGGCGAAGAACATCTACCGGCGCACGCAAGCCCGGGCCGAAGAGCACGTCATGGCGATGCTGGGCAAGGAGGACGCGACGACCCCGCCGGCCGATGCCGGCTTCTACGAGCGCTTCGGGGGACTCGCTTGACGACGCCTTCGCTGGACCAGCACCAGCACGGTCGCCACGACGGCGCCGGCCAGCAGGCCCGCCAGGGGGTCGTCCGCAATGCGCGCGCCGAACCAGAAGGCGAGGATGGTCAGGATGATCGTCAGGACGCGCATGTCTGCTCCATGTCGTAGCAGGGCCGCCGAAATCCGGCAGCGCCCTTGAAAACTAGTATTATCACCCTTTTCCGCAACAAACCAAGGACAGGACATCCCATGTCTATCAAGATCAGCAGCCAGTTCGACGCTGGCGCCATCGAGGTCGTGAATGCCACAAGCGCGAACGCCATCGACCTGAACATCCGCAAGGATTCGCACGCCGACATCGTGCAATGGTTCTACTTCCGCCTGCAGGGCGCGCAAGGCCAGGCCTGCACCATCCGCTTCCTGAATGCGGCCCAAGCCGCCTACCCGGCCGGCTGGGAAGGCTACCAGGCGATGGCGAGCTACGACCGCGTCAACTGGTTCCGCGTGCCGACCTCCTACGACGGCAAGGTCATGACGATCGAGCACACCCCGGGCATGGACAGCGTCTACTACGCCTACTTCGAACCCTACTCGTGGGAACGCCACCTGGAGCTGCTCGACCGCGCCCAGATGGCCGAGAACGTGCGCATGCTGGACCTCGGCTCCACCGTCGACGGCCGCGACCTGAACATGCTGGTCATCGGCGAACCCTCGCCTGAAAAGAAAAAGGTCTGGGTAATCGCACGCCAGCACCCGGGCGAGACCATGGCCGAGTGGTTCGTCGAAGGCATGCTCGACGCCCTGCTCGACCCGGCCCACCCGTTCGGCCGCCAGTTGCTGAAGGAATCGGTGTTCTACGTGGTGCCGAACATGAACCCGGACGGCTCGGTGCGCGGCAACCTGCGCACCAACGCGGCCGGCGCCAACCTGAACCGCGAGTGGATGAACCCGTCGATGGAGCGCAGTCCGGAAGTCTTCCTGGTCCTGAAGAAGATGCACGAGACCGGCGTCGACCTGTGCCTGGACGTGCACGGCGACGAGGGCCTGCCCTACGTGTTCGTGGCCGGCAGCGAGTCGCTCCCGACCTGGACCGAGGCCCAGGCCGCGCAGCAGCAGCGCTTCATCGAGGACTTCAAGATCGCCAGCCCGGACTTCCAGGACGTGCACGGCTACGGCAAGACCCCGTTCACCGATGAGACCCTCACCATGGGCTCCTCGCACATCACCCACGCCTTCGGCTGCCTGTCGCTGACCCTGGAACTGCCGTTCAAGGACAACGCCAACGACCCGGACCCGCAGGTGGGCTGGGACGGCGCCCGCAGCGCGCGCCTGGGCGCGTCGGTGCTGCAGCCGGTGCTGAACGCGGTGCGCGCATTGGGCGCGAAGTAAGGAGCAGACGATGAGCATCTTCTCCGCTTCCGTGTTCGACGCCACCGTCGTGTTTGAAGGCCAGGAGCTGTTCAAGGGCCGCGGCGCGGCCCAGACCTGGGCGGAAAAGGTGGCCAAGGAGCTGGAAACCGAGGTGACGGTCGAGAAAATCGGCACCGGCTGGGCCCTCAAGGCCACGGTCGATGGCGAGCCGGTCACCTGGGGCATCTACGGCCAGCGCCTCAGCCGGATCGAGCAGACTGGCTGAGCGTCGCCAGCCTCAGCAAAGCCCACCCGACCATGCGGTCCGGTGGGCTTTTTATCAGCCGTAGCGCGCCCGCGTCGCGGCGGCGGCCTCGGCCACCAGTTGCTCCAGCACGTGCGCGTCGACGTCCTCCAGCCGGCGCACGTACAGGCAGGCCTTGCCCATCTTGTGCCGGCCCAGGCGCTCGCGCAGCGCGTCCGTCGGCGGCACGTCGCAGGACAGATAGATGCTGATGTCGCCCTTGCGCGACGAGAAGCCGGCGAGCGGGGCATCGCCTTCGCGGCCGCTGGCATACTTGTAGTGATAGCTGTCGAAGCCGACGATGCTGCCGCCCCACATGACGGGAGGCGCCCCCGTCACTCTGCTCATCATCGCCACGATTGCTTCGCAGTCCTGGCGGCGTGCGGCGTCGGGAATCGCATCGAGGTAGGCGCGCACGCTGGCGCCATTGGCTCTGGTCTTGTTCTCAGCCATAGGGGGTGTAGGCAAAGCCGTTGGCGATGATCGCCGCCGAGCCGTTGATGTTTTCCGGACTCTCGCTGATCCCGGCCAGCACGTCGGCGCGCGCCACGCCGCTGTCGAGTTTCTGCACCCAGAAGTCCAGGCCCGCCTGTTCCGGCGCGCGGTCGAGGATGTTGGTGTAGTAGCGCGTGACCAGCTCGCGGTGCGAGAGGGCCGAACCCGAGGCGGAACCATAGGCGTCGCGGTATTCCTGCGAGTCGATGAAGCCCTGCGCCACCGCCGTCACCGACACGCCGGCATCGAGCTTGCCGATCCAGAAGCCGACGCCCGCCGCGTCCGGCGTGCGGTTGAAGGCAGCCTCGTACAGGCGATAGGCGCGCCCGCCCGTTTCGCCGGCGCCGACGTCGAGCGCCACGTTGGTGTCGGCAAAGACCAGGCGCTCGATGCCCTCGAGGGTGTCCGTCCCCTCGACGCCGGTGCTGTCGGCCACCGTGAAGCCGGTGGCCGTGCGCGTGACGCTATAGGCGGCGCGGTTGCCTGCGTACAGGGCGAAATCGAAACCGGCGCCGCCCGAGATCCAGTCGTCCCCGCCGCCGCCGCGGATGCGGTCGTTGCCGGCGAAGCCCATCAGGCCGTCGGCGCCGGCGCTGCCCTCGATCGTATCGTCCCCGGCCAGGAAAGGCTCGTACAGGCCGCGCCGGTCGCCCTTGCGCTCGACGTAGGGGGCCAGCAGGCTGGCAGCATGGTCGAGTCCGCTGATGGTGTAGACCAGCGCATCCTTGATGGAAAAGGAGGTGCTGGCGATCTTGCCGTTCAGGCTGCTGTCCGAGGCCAGCGGGAAGTCGCCGAGGAAGGTCTGGCGGTAGGTGGTGTCCGCGATCGAGATGCGGTTGAAGTTGGTTTCCCGCAGCATCCAGGTCCAGGCCTGGGCGCTACGGAAATCGAAGGCTTGCGACAGGACAAGCTTGGCCATGACGCCTCCGCTTGTCTTAGAGCTCGACGCCCAGGTGCTTGTGGACCCAGGTATTGGCGTCCGCGAGCGCGTCGAAATGCAGGGTGGCGATGGTGGTCTTGTCGGGCGCCAGGAAGCTCACGTAGGCCTTGCGCGCCTCATTGCCCGAGCTGAGCAGGTCGGAGGGCTGGGACAGCTCGACGGTGGCGACCAGGTCGAGGTTGAGCAGGACGCTCTTCTGGCTGTTTTCTTTGTCAATGCGAACGAACTTGCTCATTTTTTATTCTCCAGTTTCAACTACCAGCGACGACCATCTTTTCGATGAGGATCGAACCCGTCGATTTATTGCCACGATGAAGGACATCGTTGCCGATCGCCACGATTTGCTGGAACATCTCGCGCATATTGCCCGCGATGGTGATCTCTTCCACCGGATACTGGATCACGCCGTTCTCGACCCAGTAGCCAGACGCGCCGCGCGAATAGTCGCCGGTGACGTAGTTCACGCCCTGGCCCATCAGTTCCGTGACCAGCAGTCCCGTGCCCATCTTGCGCAGCATGCCTTCGAAATCGTCGGCGCGGCGCGTAGCCGTGGACACGATGTCGAGGTTGTGCGAGCCGCCGGCATTGCCGGTGGTCTGCATGCCCAGCTTGCGCGCCGAGTACGAGGACAGGAAGTAGCCCTGCAGTACGCCATTCTCCACCACCTTGCGGCGAGTGGTGCGCACGCCTTCCTCGTCGAAGGGCGCGGAGCCGACCGCGCCGATCAGGTGCGGGTCTTCGACGATATTGATGTGCTCCGGGAAGACCTGCTTGCCCAGCGAATCGAGCAGAAAGCTCGACTTGCGGTACAGCGCACCGCCCGAGACGGCCTGTACGAAGGCGCCGAGCAGGCCAGCGGCCAGCGGGGCCTCGAACAGCACCGGGCAGGTTCGGGTGTCCAGCTTGCGCGCGTTCAGGCGTGCCAGCGCGCGCTCGGCGGCGTAGCGCCCCACGGCTTCCGGACTGGCCAGTTTCTTGGGGTCGCGCGCCGAGGTGTACCAGTCGTCGCGCTGCATCCTGTTGCCCTTGCCGGCAATCGGCGCGACCGAGATCGTGTGGCGCGAGAACGGGTAGCCGCCGATGAAGCCGCGCGAGTTGGCGCCGACGAAGTGCGACTGCTGTACGTAGACGCTGGCGCCCTCGCTGTTGCTGATGCGCGGGTCGACTTCGAAAGCCGCGTTTTCGCAGCGCTGGGCGAGTTCGACGGCTTCCTCGGTACTGATCTGCCAGGGGTAGAACAGGCGCAGGTCGCGCGGGTTCGTTTCCAGCAGCTCGGCATCGGGCAGGCCGGCGCAGTCGTCTTCGGCGGTGAAGCGGGCGATGTTCCAGGCCGCTTCCACGGTGTCCTTCAGGGACTTGGTGGAGAAGTCGGAAGTGTTGGCATTGCCGCGCCGCTGGCCGTAGTAGACGGTGACGCCGATGCCCTTGTCCTTGTTCTGCTCGATGGTCTCGATCTTGCCTTTACGCACGGAAACCGACAGGCCGCTGCCTTCGCTGATCTCGACCGAAGCATCGGTGGCGCCCTGCTCTTTCGCGAAGGCCAACACGTCGCGGGCGAGCTGTTTCAGCTGGTCCTGGGTATGGGTAAACGTAGAAGTGATCGCGGAGTCGTTCATGTCGTGTTTTTCGTGGCTCGCCCTAAAACAGTTATCATAGCAGCCGTTTACTATTTTCACTGACCGGCTCTACGCCAATCGGATCGATCCGGGTCAATCCATAGATCATGCCTAATCCAAACCGCGGCTCCGTTGGCTTCCAGTCCAACGAGTTCGAACAAGAATACGAACGTCCTTCCAAGTCCGAAGCCAAGCGCCAGTCGAACGAGCTGCAGAAGCTCGGCGAACAGCTGGTGGAGGCGCCGCGCGACCGCGTCAAGCGCGTCGAGATGCCGGAAGACGTCAAGGAAGCCATCCTCACCTGCCAGAGCATCACCAACCACGAAGGCCGCCGCCGCGCCCTGCAGTTCGTGGGCAAGAAGATGCGCACGCTGGACGAGGAAGAAGTCGAGGTCATCAAGCGCACCATCGAGGGCTGGAAAGGCGCCTCGAAGGCCGAGACCGCCGCGCTGCACGCCCTCGAGCGCCGCCGCGAAAAGCTGCTCGCCGACGACAAGGCCCTGACCCAGCTGCTGGAAGAAAATCCGGAACTGGACGTGCAGCACCTGCGCACCCTGATCCGCAACGCGCGCAAGGAACAGGCGGAGAACAAGCCGCCCAAGGCCTACCGCGAGATCTTCCAGATCCTGAAGGACCTGGGCAAGAAGCAGAAACAGAAGGCGGCAGCAGACGACGAGGAAGAAGCCGGCGATGACGAGTCCGACGACGAGTAATCCTGAACTGGCGCATCAAGAGCTGATCATCGGCCTGGTGTCGGTCTCGGACCGCGCCAGCGGCGGCGTCTATGAAGACAAGGGCATCCCGGCCCTGCACGAGTGGCTGGCGCAGGCGATCACCACGCCGTTTCGGGTCGAAACCCGCCTGATCCCCGACGAACGCGCGGAGATCGAGCGCACCTTGGTCGACCTGGTCGACAATGCGCGCTGCCACCTGGTGCTCACCACCGGCGGCACCGGCCCGGCGCGGCGCGACGTGACGCCCGAGGCGACGCTGGCCGTGGCGACGAAAGAGATGCCGGGTTTCGGCGAGCAGATGCGCCAGATCAGCCTGCGCTTCGTGCCGACCGCGATCCTGTCGCGCCAGACCGCGGTGATCCGCGAGACGGCGGACCATGCGGCCCTGATCATGAACCTGCCGGGCCAGCCCAAGTCGATCAAGGAAACGCTGGAAGGCCTGAAGGACGATGCCGGCAACACGGTCGTCGGCGGGATCTTTGCCGCCGTCCCCTACTGCATCGACCTCATCAAGGGTCCCTACATCGAAACCAATCCGTCCATCAGCAAGACCTTCCGCCCGAAGTCGGCGCTGCGTCCCCCTGCTGCCTGAACGAACAAAGGAAGCCATGGAACTGCTGCAAAACATCGAGATCGAAACCGCGCCGAACCCGCAAGTGGCGGTCATCTGGCTGCACGGCCTGGGCGCCGACGGCAACGACTTCGTCCCGCTCGTGAACGAACTGGACCTCGCGGGACTGCCGGGGATCCGCTTCGTATTCCCGCATGCCAAGACCATGCCGGTGACGATCAACGGCGGCTACGTGATGCGCGCCTGGTACGACATCACCGGCGCCGAGCTGACCCGCCGCGAGGACGAAGGCGGCCTGCGCGCCTCGCAACGCGACGTGGAAGCCCTGATCGCGCGTGAAAAGGCGCGCGGCATCCCGGCTTCGCGCATCATCCTGGCCGGCTTCTCGCAGGGCTGCGCGATGACGCTGCAGACCGGCATGCGCCACCCGGAAAAGCTGGCGGGCATGCTGTGCCTGTCGGGCTACCTGCCGCTGGCCAACGTGGTCATCGATGAACGCACCCAGGAAAGCCTGTCCACGCCGATCTTCATGGCCCACGGCACCCACGACAACGTGGTGCCCTTCGCGCGTGCGCGCGAATCGAAGGATGTGCTGGTGTCGCTGGGTTACCAGGTCGAGTGGCACGAGTACATGATGCAGCACTCGCTGTGCCTGGAAGAGGTGCAGGATATTTCGAAGTGGATCAGGAAGGTGCTGGCCTGAGCGGCTAGTCGTCCTTTTTCTCTGCGTTAGCTTATAAACCGTCATTCCCGCGCAGGCGGGAATCCAAGTGCGTTGCGTCGCCTTCGCGGGAATGACGTTTTTGAGCCTGCTTTAATGGGCAGCTGTGTCAGCGTTTCACGTCGACCTGGCCTACTGCTTCAACGCCGCCTCCACCGCATCGGCCAGCCGCGACACGATCTCCGACAGATCCGCCGCCGTCGCAATGAAAGGCGGCGCCAGCAGCACGTGGTCGCCGTACTGCCCGTCGATGGTCCCGCCCATCGGGTAGACCATCAGCCCGTTTTCCATCGCCTTGGCCTTGATCGCCGCGTGCAGCTTGCGCTCCGGCGCGAACGGCCGCTTGTCGGCCCGGTCCTGCACGAATTCCAGCGCCAGGAACATGCCGCGCCCGCGGATGTCGCCCACGTGCTCGTGGGTGCCGAACACGTCGCCCAGCATGCGCCGCAGCGTGGCGCCGCGGCTGCGCACCCGCCCCAGCAGGTCGTCGCGCTCGATCACCTTCTGCACTTCCAGCGCCGCCGCGGCCGCCACCGGGTGCCCGATGTAGGTGTGCCCGTGCTGGAACATGCCGCTGCCGTTACGCAGGCAGTCGACGATGGTCTGGTGCGCCAGCACCGCGCCGATCGGCTGGTAGCCCGCGCCCAGGCCCTTGGCGATCGCGATGATGTCCGGCGCCACGCCGTCCTGCTCGATCGCATACATGGTGCCGGTGCGCCCCATCCCGCACATCACCTCGTCGGCGATGAACAGGATGCGGTAGCGGTCGCAGATGTCGCGCACGCCCTGGAAGTAGCCCGGCGTCGGGGGGATCGCGCCGCCGGTGGCGCCCACCACCGGCTCGGCGACGAAAGCGATGATGTTCTCCGGCCCGGCCTTGAGGATGTTGGTTTCCAGCTCGTCGAGCAGGCCGGCGGTGTAGTCGTCCACGCTCTGGTGCGCCGCGCGGCCGCGGTATTCGTAGCAGGCGCTGACCCGCACGGTGTCCATCAGCAGCGGTGCGAAGGCCTTGCGGCGCCACTCGTTGCCGCCCACCGCCAGCGCGCCCAGGGTGTTGCCGTGGTAGCTCTGGCGCCGCGCCATGAACAGGCGGCGCTGCGGCTCGCCCGCCTCCACCCAGTACTGGCGCGCCAGCTTGAGCGCCGTCTCCATCGCTTCCGAGCCGCCCGAGACCAGGTAGACGCCGCCGATGTCCTGCGGCGCCCCGGCAATGAGCCGGTCGGCCAGTTCCTCGGCCGCGTCGGTGGTGAAGAAGGCGGTGTGGGCATAGGCGCAGCGGTCGATCTGGCGGTGCATGGCGGCGATCACGTCAGGGTGCCCGTGGCCGAGCGAGGACACGGCAGCCCCGCCGCTGGCGTCGATGTAGATCCGTCCGGCCTTGTCGCGCATGCGGATGCCGCTTGCTGACACCGCGGTCGGCGGCACCTGGCGCAGGTTGCGGTGAAGGATATGGCTCATTGCGACTCCTTGGTCAGAACAAGAGTTTGACAATAAGCGTGCCCGGCGCCGGTTCTTTTGATTTTTAGAGAACGCTGTGCAATTATTTTCTAATTACAACAAATTGCTCGTCCCTATGACCGACCGACTCGGACCGATCGCCCTGGAGGACATGACCCCGGCCCAGCGCGCCGCGGCGCAGGCCATCATCGACGGGCCGCGCGGGGCGGTGTACGGCCCTTTCGTGCCCTTGCTGCGCAGCCCGGAGCTGATGGAATACGCCCAGCGCATGGGCGAGTACCTGCGCTACCGCAGCGCGATCGGGGTGCGGCTGTCGGAGCTGGCGATCCTGGTCACCGCACGCCAGTGGAACCAGCAGGTCGAATGGGCGATCCACGCGCCGATCGCGGCCCAGGTGGGCATCCCGGCCTCGGTGATCCATGCGATCGCCGAGCGGCGCAGACCAAGCGACATGCTGGTCGACGAAGCGGTGGTGCACGACTTTTGCGTCGAGCTGCACGAGGGGAAATCGGTCTCGGACCGGGTGTATGCCGATGCGCTCGCGCTGTTCGGCGAGCACGGCGTGGTCGATCTCATGGGGATCAACGGGTATTACACCTTCCTGGCCATGGTGATGAACACGGCCAGGACGGCGGTGCCGGCAGGCTGCGAGACGCGCCTGCCGGACTAGCCCCTTACTTCGGGAAGGCGACTATTTCCTGTTGCTGCTCTCCCAGGCCGGCGATGCCGAGACGGAGCTTGTCGCCCTTCTTCAGGAAGCGCTGCGGCGAGCGTCCCATGCCCACGCCCGGCGGCGTGCCGGTGGTGATGATGTCGCCCGGGGCCAAGGTCATGAAGCGCGACACGTAGCTGACGATTTGCGCCACCGTGAAGATCATGTTCGCGGTGTTCCCGGTCTGCATGCGCTTGCCGTTCAGTTCCAGGTAGAGGTCGAGGTCCTGCACGTCGTAGATTTCGTCGCGCGTCACCAGGAAGGGGCCGACCGGACCGAAGGTGTCGCAGCCCTTGCCCTTGTCCCACTGCGAGCCCATCTCGAACTGGAAGGCGCGCTCGGACACGTCGTTGACCACGCAGTAACCGGCCACGTACTTGAGCGCCTCGTCTTCGCTGACGTACTGCGCGCGGGTGCCGATCACCACGCCCAGTTCGACTTCCCAGTCGGTCTTCTTCGAGCCCTTCGGCAGCTGGACCGGATCGTCCGGGCCGGACAGGCTGCTGATCGCCTTGGTGAAGAAGATCGGCTCCTTCGGCACCTCGGCGCCAGTTTCCGCCGCATGGTCGGCATAGTTCATGCCGATCCCGATGAACTTGCCGACGCCCTTGACCGGCACGCCCAGGCGCGGATTGCCGCGCACCAGCGGCAGCGTCTTCCACTCAAGCTTCGCCAGCTTGCGCAGCGCCTTGTCCGAGAGTTGCGACGCGTCGATGTCGTCGATGATCCCGGACAGGTCGCGCAGGCGGCCCTCTTCGTCGAACAGGCCCGGCTTTTCCTTGCCCGGGCGGCCATAGCGCACCAATCTCATTCTTGTCTTCCTTGTATATCAAACGCCGAACACGCCCAGCATGGGCCAGCGGGCGATGATACCAAGGATCGGACGGCCAGGTTATTGGCTCAGCAGATATGCGCTGATATCGAGCGCATCGCGTTCGCTCACGCCCATGTTCGGCATGGCGGTATTCGGGTCGATCGACTGCGGATCGCGGATCCAGCGCACCAGGCCGGCCTGGTCGCTGGGCACCGCCCCCGCCAGCACCTTGCGCTCGGCCATGCCTTCGAGCGGCCGGCCGACATAGACCTTCGAGCCCGGCACGCCGGGGATCAGGTGGCAGGACTGGCAGGCGTACTGCGTCACGGCAATCTTGCCGCGTTCCGGGTCGCCCTGCACGCCGACCGGCGGCCGCTTGGGCGAGCAGGCGGCCAGGCCGGCCAGCGCCAGCACCGCCGCGATGCGTAAGGCGCTCATTTCGCCTCTCCCTGCGCCAGGGCCGCTGCGCCCGGCTGCGCCGTCCAGGCGCGGAAATCCCGCGCATTCATCGCCGGCATGGCCCTGACGAAGGCCACCACCGCCCAGATCTCGTCCTCGCCCAGGTGGTATTCCCAGGCCGGCATGCCGCTCATCTTGATGCCGTTCTTCGTGATCCAGTACAGCTCGCGCGCTTCCCAGTGCTGGGTGGCGTCCACCAGCGGGCCGGGGATCGGCTGCATGCTCATGCCGATGGTGGACTGGGCCACGCCCGGGCCGCCGTGGCATTGCAGGCACTTGTCGCGATAGACCGCGGCGCCGAGGCGCAACTGCTGCTCGCCCCCGAGGCGCGGCACCTGCACCTCGCGTGCGTGGTGGCGCACCGAGTTCGCCATGCCCTTTTCCAGCACCGTGTACACATAGGGGAAATGCTGGGCGGTGGCGCCGATGTTGTACCAGCCGCCATACAGGAGCGCGAGGCCGGCCGCGCCCGCGGTGACGCCTGCCGCGAGCAACGTCGATACAGCGGTCTTCACGATCAGCCTGCGGCGGTTGGAGAGCATGTCGGGGTGCGTCCGATTGGATTCGTTAAAAAAAATACATCACTCTTTGTGTATTATAAAAGCCACTCCACAATTCTGATTTCCAAGCGTGCGCACCCGTCTTTACAGCGATTCCGTCCGCAAAACCCCACAAGCTGCCGGCATGATGCTGGCATGTGCCGTATTGCTCGCCGGGTGCAAGGACGAACCACGCTCGATCGTCCCCGGCGGCGAGGTACAGCAGGGACTGCGGCTGGTCACCCAGTACCAGTGCGGCGCATGCCACGTGATCCCGGGCGTGCAGGGCGCGGACGGCAAGTCGGACGGCGCCGGCCCTTCGCTCGACTACATCGGCCGCCTGAGCTACATCGCCGGCGGCATCCCCAACCAGCCCGCCAACATGGTGCAATGGCTGCGCGTGCCGCATGCCGTCAAACCCGGCACCGAGATGCCGCCCATGGGCCTGACGGAACAGGAGGCGCGCCACATGGCGGCTTTCCTGTACACCCTGCGGTGAGCGCCGTGACCGGCACCCTGCACTCGGCCCTGGAGCCGGCCGGCTGGGACGCGGCCATCATCAGCCAGTTCGCCTGGGTGATGTTCGGCGCCGGCGCCCTGATCTTCCTCGCCGTGATGGCGCTGCTGTACCTCAGCCTGCGGCGCCAAGGCGGACGCCAAAGCAGGCCGGCGCGCGCGCTGCTGTGGATCGGGGGCGGCGGCATCGCCTTTCCGGTGGTGGTGCTCACCGCGCTCCTGGGGTGGAGCACCTGGCGCAGCGCCCAACTGGCGCCGCAGACCTCGCGCGACGCGCTCACCATCTCGGTCACCGCCAAGATGTGGTGGTGGGAAGTGCGCTACCACGACCCGGCGAGCGGACGCGAGATCGTCACCGCCAACGAGATCCACATTCCGGTCGGCCGCAAGGTCTACCTCGGCCTGAATTCGGCCGATGTGATCCACAGCCTGTGGGTGCCCTCGCTGGCCGGCAAGCGCGACATGGTGCCGGGCCGCGTCACCGGCCTGACCCTGCGCGCCGACAAGCCGGGCATCTACCGCGGCCAGTGCGCCGAATACTGCGGCGCCCAGCATGCCAAGATGGCGCTGCACGTGGTGGCGCTGGCGCCGCAGGACTTCGAGGCCTGGCTGGCACGCCAGGCGCAGCCTGCCCTGCCTGCCGACAACGCGATCCTCGAACGCGGCCGCGCTGCTTTCCTGGAGCAGCGCTGCCAGGCCTGCCACACGATCCGCGGCGTGGCCGAAGGATCGCGCCTCGGCCCGGACCTGACCCACGTCGGCAGCCGCATGCACATCGGCGCCGGCACCTTGCGCAATCACCGCGACACCTTGAAAGGCTGGATCGCCGACCCGCAGGCCGCCAAGCCCGGCGTCTTCATGCCCGGCTCGCAAGACCTCGACCGCGACACGCTGCGCGCGCTGGCCACCTACCTCGAGCACCTGAAATGACGCAGCCGCTGCCCACGCATTTGCCTAATTCATTGCCCCGCCCGGACGGCGAATTCGAGCGCCTGAAGGAAGTCTGGCGCACGCCCACCGGCTGGCGCTTCTTGACGTCGGTGAACAACACCAGTATCGGCCTGCTGTATATCGGCACCGCCCTGCTGTTCTTCGTCCTGGCCGGCATCCTGGCGTTGGTCATGCGGGTGCAGCTGGCCGTGCCCGGCAACACCCTGCTCAGCCCCGATACCTACAACCAGGTCTTCACCATGCACGGCACGGTGATGATGTTCCTGTTCGCGATCCCGATCGTCGAGGCATTGGCCGTCTACCTGCTGCCCAACATGCTGGGCGCGCGCGACCTGCCCTTCCCGCGCCTGTCCGCCTATGCCTACTGGGCCTACGCCTTCGGCGGCCTGGCCTTCTTCTGCACCATCTTCGTCGGCCTGGCGCCGGACGGCGGCTGGTTCATGTACCCGCCCTACACCAGTAACACCTATTCGCCGGGCCTGAACGCCGACTTCTGGCTGCTGGGAATCGGCTTCATCGAGATCTCGGCGATCGCCGGCGCGATCGAACTGATCGTCGGCATCCTGTTCACGCGCGCGCCGGGCATGACGCTGCGCCGCATGCCGGTGTACGCCTGGGCCATGCTGGTGGTGGCGGTGATGATCGTGTTCGCTTTCCCGGCGGTGATCGCCGGCACCGCCCTGCTGGAACTGGAACGCGCCTTCGACTGGCCCTTCTTCATCGCCGAGCGCGGCGGCGACCCGATCCTGTGGCAACACCTGTTCTGGTTCTTCGGCCACCCCGAGGTCTACATCATCTTCCTGCCCGCCGCCGGCATGGTCTCGACCATGATCCCGACCATTGCCGGCACCCCGCTGGTGGGGAGGCGCGCCATCATCGTGGCCCTGGTCGGCGTGGGCTTCTTCAGCTTCGGGCTGTGGGCCCACCACATGTTCACCGCCGGCCTGGGTGTGCTGGAGATGAGCTTCATCTCGGCCGCCAGCATGGCCGTCGCCATCCCGACCGGCATCCAGGTGTTCGCCTGGATCGCCACCCTGTGGAACGGGCGGGTGCGCATGACGTCCCCGGCGCTGTTCCTGATGGGCTTCATGTTCATCTTCGTGCTGGGCGGCCTGACCGGGGTGATGGTGGCCGTGATCCCGTTCGACTGGCAGGCGCACGACACCTATTTCATCGTGGCCCACCTGCACTACGTCCTGATCGGCGGCATGGTGTTCCCGGTGTTCGCCGGGATGTATTACTGGCTGCCGCTGGTCAAGGGCCAGCCCCTGTCCGAGAAGCTGGGACGCTGGGTGTTCTGGATGATGTTCGGCGGCTTCAACCTGGCCTTCTTCCCGATGCACATCACGGGCCTGTACGGCATGCCGCGCCGGGTCTACACCTATGATGCGCACCTCGGCTGGAACCTGCTGAACATGCTGTCCACGGTCGGCGCCTTCATCTTCGCCTTCGGCGTGCTGCTGTTCATCGTCGACGCCGTGCGCGCGCTGCGCCGGCCGGAAAAGGAAGTGGGCAATCCGTGGAATGCGCCGACCCTCGAATGGCTGCCGTCGGAATCCTACGGCAACCGCAGCATCCCGCGCATCCACTCGACCAATCCGCTGTGGGACCAGCCGACCCTGTCGGAAGAGGTCGAGCGCGGCCAGCACTACCTGCCCGGCACCGCCACCGGCCTGCGCGAAACCATCGCCACCAGTCCGGTCAAGGCCGAGCCGCGCTACCTGATGGTGCTGCCGACCGACAGCTGGCTGCCGGTCATCGCCGCCCTCGGCACGGCCGGCTTCTTCCTGCTGCTGACGGTCAAGGCGATCCTGCCGGCCTTTATCTTCGGCTTGATGGCGGTGGGCGGCACCGTCGCCTGGCTGTGGGAATCGGACCGCAAGCCGCCGATCGACCAGGCGCGCGTCGCCGAAGACCTGGTGCTGCCGGTGAATGCCAAGACCACGGCCTCGCAGTCGTGGTGGGGAACGATGGTGATGCTGATCGTCGACGCCTGCATCTTCACGTCTTTTGGCTACGCCTACGTCCACGTGTCGATGCGGCTGCAAGTCTGCCCGCCGCCCGGCGCCGCCCTGCCGGAACTGTCGTCGCAGCTGGTCTCGGCCGGCCTTTTGATGGCTAGTTCGGTGCTGATGCTGCTGGCCGTGCGCGCGCTCGGCAAGCGCCGCCTGCCCTGGCTGGTGCTGCTGGCGCTGGGCTGCACCACGGCCTCCTTCCTGTTCGATTTGCGCGGCCACCAGTTCGCCGGCCTCGACCCGACCGCCAGCGCCTGGGGCGCCGCGATCGGCGGGCTGCTCGGCTACCAGGGCCTGCACGTGGTGGTGCTGGCGATCGCCGGCCCCTACCTGGTGCTGCGCGCCTGGCGCGGTCACCTGGGCGAGCGCAGCCGCGCCACGCTCGACAACGTCGCCCTGCTCTGGCACTACACGACGCTGCAGGGCCTGGCCGGCATGGCGCTGGTGCATGGCCTGCCGGCGCTGATGCCGTGGCTGATGGAGTAGACCATGCAAGACCACTTCTTCCGGCAACTGATGCGCGGCACCCTGCCCCTGCTGGTATGGGCGGCGCATTTCATCTTCTGCTACCTGCTGGCGGCGGCGCAGTGCACGCCGGCGGTCATGCGCACGGGCGGGCCGGACCGCTTGCTGCTGGGGATCGCGACCGTGGCGGCGCTGGCGGTCTGCCTGTGGCTGGCCTGGCGCGAGCGCGGCATCCTGCGCGATGCGCGTTCTGCCGGACTGCTCGACTGGGCGGCGGCGCTGGGCGCCGTGCTGGCCTTCGTGGGGATCCTGTGGACCGGGATGCCGATCCTGCTGGTGAGCGGCTGCGCCTGATTACCGGGCGGCGGGCGTCACGCGCCAGACCACGTTGCCGACATCGTCCGCTACCAGGATCGCGCCCTTCCCGTCCACCGCGACCCCGACCGGACGCCCCTGCGCCTCGCCGTCCTTGTTGAGGAAGCCGCTGAGCAGCTCGACCGGTTTCCCGGCCGGCTTGCCTTCCCTGAACGGCACATACACCACGTTGTAGCCCGACAGCGGCTTGCGGTTCCAGGAACCGTGCTGGCCGATGATGGCGCCATTCGCGAACTGCGGCAGCAGCGCGCCGGTATAGAAGGCCAGGCCCAGCGCCGCCACGTGGGCGCCCAGCGCATAGTCCGGCACGATCGCCCTGGCCACCAGGTCGGGGCGCTGCGGCTTGACGCGCTCGTCCACGTGCCTGCCATACCAGCTGTAGGGCCAGCCATAGAAGCCGCCCTCCTTCACCGAGGTCAGGTAGTCCGGCACCAGGTCGCTGCCGATCTCGTCGCGTTCGTTCACCACCGTCCACAGCACCCCGGTTTCCGGGTTCCAGGCCAGGCCGTTCGGGTTGCGCAGGCCGGCGGCGAAGAGGCGGGTCTTGCCGGTGGCAATATCCACTTCGAGGATCGCGGCGCGGTCGACTTCGTGGTCCATGCCGTTCTCGGCCACGTTGCTGTTCGAACCCGTGGTGGCGTACAGCTTGCGCCCATCCTGGCTGGCGATGATGTTCTTGGTCCAGTGGTGGTTCAGCGGCCCGCCAGGCAGCGGCGCCAAAGGCGCTGCCTGCGCGGTGATCGCGGTATCGCCCGCGCGGTAGGGGAAGCGCACGATGCCGTCGGTGTTCGCCACATACAGCGTGTCGCCGACCAGCGCCATGCCGAAGGGCGAATTCAGGCCGGTCAGGAACACGGTTTTCAGTTCCGCCACGCCATCGCCGTCGGCATCGCGCAGCAGCGTGATGCGGTTCGCGCTGGGCACGCCCGCGCCCGCCCTTTCCATCACCTTTTTCTGAACCCAGTCCTTGATGCCCTTCTTGGCCGGCTGCCGCGGTGCATTGCTCTCGGCAACCAGCACGTCGCCATTGGGCAGCACGTGGAGCCAGCGCGGATGGTCGAGGCCGGAAGCGTAGGCCCGCACCGCCAGTCCCGCCGCCGCGCGCGGCTTGCCGCCCGGTGGCCAGCCCCTGGCGGGGGCGATGTCCACAGTCGGAACCAGGGAGCGGACCGGCGACACCAGGACCGGGTGCGAGCCAACGTCGGCGCCGGGAGACAGCGTGGAGCGGTCGCCGCAGGCGGCCAGCAGCAAGAACATGGCGCCGCTGGACAGGCGAAGCAGGAAGTGGTCGCGCATGGTGTTCTCTCGGTGGGGGCGGACAGCACGATACTAGCCAATCCGGCCATATCGCGCCATCCTTTCCCGGCGAGAGAAGCGGTTCAGGTGGGAACCGCCTGGACCTCCTCGACATCCTCGGCCGCCGGCGCGCTCTGGCGCCGGCGCCGCCGCACGAATCCGACCAGGCCCGGCAACTGCACCAGCACCAGCACGGCAAAGGCCATGCGGTAGGCCATGGCGGGAGTCTGGCCGGCGTCGTCGAGGGGCCACAGGCCGACCAAGAGACCGAAGCCCGCCTGCACCACAAAGGCGCCGATGAAGATCAGGAGGTTCAGGCAGGTCGCCGCGCGTCCGGTCAGCTCGCGCGGCATCGACTGCGCGATGATGGCGTACTCGATTCCCGTAATGGTCCCGACCAGCGTGAACAGCACCGACAGCAGCTGGAAGCTCGGCTTGTAGTTGAGCACGAAGGCGGCCTGCACCAGCAGGAAGACGACGATGCCGGCGGCGGCGACGTCCAGCGGGGCGATGCCGCGCCGGCCGGCCCACTCGGTGATCATGCCCACCCCGATGGCGCCGAAGATCACCGACGCCATCCCCATGTAGAGCAGGTAGGCGACCGCGGCGTCGGGGAAGCGCGCGACGTCCGACAGCCAGCGTCCGATCCACAGCCCCTGGATGCCGAAGAACACCGCATGCGGGATCAGGATCAGCGAGGCCGTGTTGCGGAACACCGGCGCCCGGAACACCTCGCGCAGCGCCTGCCCCAGCGGTCCGCGCTTGGGCTGCGGTCCCTTGTCACGGGGGTACACGAGCGCGATCAGCAGGCCGGAACATGCGGTCAGCCCGGCCAGGATGGCGAACAGGCCGCGCCAGTCGGTATAGTCGAGCACCAGCCGCACCGGCATGGTCGCGCTGGCGGCGCCCAGTCCCCCTACGGCGATCAGGTAGCCGTGCACCGAAGGCAGCTTGTTCGGGGTGATCCAGGTGGACACCGCCTTCACCGCCGCCATGAAGCAGCCGCCCAGGCCCAGGCCCATGACGGCGCGCGCCACCAGCAGCTGCCCGAAGCCGGTGCCGCGCGCGAACAGCAGCGCGCCGAGCGCGCCGACCAGCATCATCGACAGCTGCACCCTGCGCGGCCCCCAGCGGTCGAGGGCGATCCCGACCGGCAGCTGGACCAGCGCGAAGGCGAAGAAGAAGGCGCTGGTGAGCAGCCCCAGCTCGCCCGGCGTGAGCGCGAGCGCCCCCATCAGGTCGGGGGCCAGCACCGCGTTCACGTTGCGCAGCAGCGTCGACAGATAGTGTCCCAGCGCGAACGGCAGGAACACGTAGAAAAAAACCGCCACGCCGGTCAGGCGTGGCGCGGTGGCGGTATCCTGCATGGGCCAGGTCCGGGGGGCGTGGATGCGCGTCCGGAGTCAGGCCGCGTCCTGGGTAGCGCCGCCACGCGGCTGGCCGGCCGGCACCAGCGGGATGACGCGCCCGCTGGGGCCATGCGACGAAGCGCCGCTCTCCTGCTCGAAGAAGAACTTGTCGCGCCCGAAGGCCGGCTTGAGGTGGTCGAGCCAGGTGGCGTCCGGATCGTACTTGGCGAAGAAGGGTCGGCGCACCCATTCCGGATTGCGGGCCTGCAGGAACTGCAGCGCGAACAGCTTCTCGCCATTGATCGTGACCACGCCGTCGATCACCACCTTGCCCGGGAAGGCGCTCATCGAGGGACCGCGCACGGTGCGCGACAGCCCCGACACCATCGAGTAGGCCTCCTGGAAGATCTGGTGCGCGCGCGCCAGCGGCAGCGAGAAGTAGTCGCGCGGGCCGGTGTCGCGCTCGACGAACATGTAATACGGGATGGCGCCCAGGCGCACGCCGGTGGTCCACAGCTCGGCCCAGCTCTTCGGGTCTTCGTTGATGTGGCGGATCAGGGGGCCCTGCATGCGCAGCGTGGCGCCGGTGCCGACGATGCGCTTGACCGCCTGCTGGGCTACGGGCGCGCGCAGCTCGACCGCATGGTTGTAGTGGCCCATGATCGCGAGGTTCTTGCCCGACCTGACCACCTTCTCGAACAGGCGCATCAGGTCGTCGCTGTCCTTGTCCGACACGAAGCGCTGCGGCCAGTAGGCCACCGACTTGGTGCCGATGCGGATGTTCTGGATGTGGGCCAGGTTCGGTTCGAGCAGCGGCTCGAGGAACTCGGCCAGCGAACGCGTGTTCATGATCATCGGGTCGCCGCCGGTGATCAGGACGTCGGTGACGTCCGGATGGGTCTCGAGATAGGACACCAGCTCCTTGCATTCACGCGCATCGAACTTCATGTCGTCCATGCCGACGAACTGCGGCCAGCGGAAACAGAAGGTGCAGTAGGCGTGGCAGGTCTGGCCCGAGCTCGGGAAGAACAGCACGGTTTCCTTGTACTTGTGCTGCAGGCCCTTGAGCGGCGCGTCGTTGACGCGCGGGACGTTGTGCGTCATCTGGCCGGCCGGGTGCGGGTTCATGCGCATGCGGATGCCGTGCACCAGCTTGGCGGTGGCCGCCTCGTCCTTCTTGTACAGCACCAGGTCGCGCAGTTGTTCGTATTCGCTGGCGGGCAGCATGTCGCGGTGCGGGAAGGTGAGCCGGTAGATCGGATCGTCCGGCACCTTGTCCCAGTCGATCAGCTCCTCCAGTACGTAGGCGTTCACGCGGAACGGCAACACATGGGACACCACCTGCACGGCTTCCTGCAGCTCCGGCGTCAGCCATTGCCATTGGCGTGCCGTGTGGATCGTCTGGCGGGTATAGGGCTTGAACTTGGAGGGCGTCGATTCGGTCATGATCACGGGAATTCTCCAGGAAACGAGGAATGAATTAGTCGGCGTGGGTAAAACGTTGCCGTTAAGAATTCATCTTACGTTCGGGAAAGCTGCTGAGAATTGCCGCCAATCAATCGGACGGTTCCTACGGTAGGGGTTAAAACAAGAGAGAGACAGAACGGGACAACTACTGGACAGGACGGTCCGGAGCGCATTCTCCGGGCCGTCCATGCAGGCTTTATTTCGGCGCGCGCCGGCGCATCCATTCGGCGAAATGCCTGCCCACCAGCAGGTCGCCGTCATAGCTCAGGTGGTTGGTATCGCGGTACATCAGGCGTCCGCCGATCATGGCGTGGCAGGTACTGTCGTCGCACAAGGCCATGGACGAATCGAACCAGGCCATCTGCGGGAACTCGCGGGCGAAGCCACCCAGGATCTCGCGGTGCTGCACCACCTGCTGCTCCCATTCGGCGCGCGTGATCGCGCAGGGCACGCGGGTGGCCGACGAGGCCACGCCGGCGCGCTTGATGCAGGAACGCGGATCGAAGCTGATGATGGGCACGTCGTTCATGAAGATCACCTGCTTGCCGGCCGCGATGAAGCGGCGGAAGGTCTCGCGCGCCGCATCCACCCAGACGCGGTGCTCGGGCGCGCTGCCGAAGCGCAGGTGGGTCGAGAACACCACGGTCTTCACCGAGGGCATGCCGAGAGCCAGTTCCAGCATCGGCTGGGTCGCCTGCTGGTAGGGGTCGCCCTGCGGGTCGAGGCCCCAGTACGGATGGCGGGTGCCCAGCATCAGGAGGTTCTCGCCGACGCTGCTGTAGTACTTCGTCAGGCCGGCCACCACGTGGTAGGCATGGCTGTCGCCCACCAGCACCACGGTCGGGTCCCTGGCGGCGTCGGCCTGCAGGCAGTACTCGTAGGTCGAGTCGAAACCGTAGCGCTTCTTGCAGGCCTCGGCATTGGCCTTGTCCTCGACCAGCACCAGCGCCTTCTGGTTGGCCAGGTTGTCCTGGACCGGCTTGCGCGTCGGCAGGCCATCGTTCAGGTAGATATAGCCTCCCGCGGCGGCGCAGGCAAGCATCAGCGCGCTCAGCGCCGCGACCTTGCCGCGCCCGCTGCCGCCGCGCAGCGGGCGCTCCACCACACGGTAGGTCAGCCAGGCCAGCAGGACGGCCAGCAGCACCGCCCCGGCGCGGATGGCCGGCGCCGGGGTGCGCGATTCGACGATCTGGGCAAAGGACAGCAGCGGCCAGTGCCACAGGTAGAGCGGATAGCTCACCAGCCCGATCCAGACCATGAGGCGGTTCGACAGCAGCACGCGGTTGAGCCAGGCCTGCGGTCCGGCGCCGATGAGCAGGAGCGCGCCCAGTGCGGGCAGCAGCGCGCGCCAGCCGGGGAAGGGGTCTTCCCGCGTAATCAGGACCAGGCCCGCGGCCAGCAGGGCGGCGCCAAGCCAGGAGAGCAGGTTTGGCGCCACAGCAAGGCGCGAAGCGCCGCCGCCGGGGCGCGCATGCAAGCAGGCCAGGCCGGCGCCCAGCAGCAGCTCCCAGGCGCGGCTGGCCGGGGAATAGAAGGTGGCGGTCGGGTGGTCGGCGATGCCGCCCAGGTTGACGGCGAACGAGGCCAGCGCCAGCACGGCGGCCACCGCCAGCAGATTCATGCGCAGCCGCCAGCCCAGCAGGAGGACGACCGGCCACAGGATATAGAACTGCTCCTCGATGCCGAGCGACCACAGGTGCAGCAGCGGCTTGGTGTCGGCCGCGGTGTCGAAGTAGCCGACCTGGGCCCAGTAGAAGAAGTTGGCCGCGAAGCCGGCGCCGCCGACCACGTGCTTGCCGAGCTGCTGGTATTCGTCCGGGAACAGGGCCAGCCAGCCGAAGGCCAGGCAGGAACCGAGCACCAGCACCAGCGCCGGGAAGATGCGCCGCACGCGGCGCGCGTAGAAGCCGGCGAAGCTGAAACTGCCCGCCTCCAGCTCGCGCAGCAGGATGCTGGTGATCAGGAAGCCGGAAATGACAAAGAAGATGTCGACGCCGATGAAACCGCCACGCAGCACCGCCGGGAAGGCATGGAACAGCACCACCGACAGCACGGCGACGGCGCGCAGGCCGTCGATGTCGCGGCGGTAGGCCAGGTGCCCCGGTGGTGTGGCTGGTTTCCCCAGCGCGTCCCCGAAGGGAATCTGTTTCTCTCGCTTCATGCCAGCTCGCGGACAAAGCTGACGATTCTACATGAGCTGTTTGTATTGAAACAACGATCTCTGCCTTAAAACAACATCAGGCGCCATTTGCATGCAGGGTGGATGATAGAAGCTGCTCAGCATCCACTGACACCAATGTGCAACATTCCTATCCCGACTCCGCAATGCGATTGCGCGATCGCAATTCCTGCTCATCCCAGCCCGGTACATTTGCCAATGCACTTTAGCAATATTGATCCCAGAACATTCACTCAAGGAGTCAACATGAAACTGTTCGCCACGACGGCCGCCCTGTGCCTGGCCATCGCCGCCACCCCTGCCCTCGCCAATGGCCCGACCGAAAAGGACGCCATCGCGATGGTCGAACGCGGCGTTGCCCTGGTCAAGGCCAAGGGCAAGGACGAGATGATGAAGAAGATCAACGCGAAGGATGCGGAATACGTCCAAGGCGAGCTCTACATGGACATCCGCGACCTGAAGACCGGCATCGTGCTGGCCCACCCCTATAACCCCTCGATCGTCGGCAAGGACCTGACCGACGTGCCGGATGCGAACGGCAAGAAGTACCGCCGCGAGATCATCGAACTGGCCGCCGCAAAGGGCAAGGGCTGGGTCGACTACCAGTACAAGAATCCGACCAGCGGCAAGATCGAGCCGAAGACGACCTTCATCCAGCGCGTCGACGACGTGGTGCTGGAAGTCGGCATCTACAAGAAGTAAAGCGCCCTGCCCTTTCGTTTACGCCCGGAGTCAAGCATGCTGAACAAACTGAGGATCGGCCCGAAACTCCTGCTGGCCCCGGGCCTGGTGCTGGTGCTGCTGACGATGCTGTCGGCAGCCGCTTATTACGGCATGGTGCGCCAGAACGCCTCGCTCGAGCACATGGTGCAAGTGCGCGCCGCGCGCCTGCAGGCCGTGGCCGACGTGGCGGGCGAAGCGCGCTTCGCGCATGCCAACATCTACCAGCTGCTGGCCTGGGTGAACGGCAGCTTCGCCAAGAACCGCCTGGACGCCCTGACCGCCGACATCCACAAGAAGCATGCCGCGATTGCAGCCAGGCTGGGCGAACTGTCGAAAGGCGCCGCACCGGGCGAGCGCGCCCCGATCGAGAGCGCACTGGCAGGGCTGGCGAGCTACCGCAAGATGGTGGCCGAGACCATCGAGCTGGCCCAGGTCGACCAGTCGATCGCCACCAACTCGATGCAAAAGGCCGAGAAGCAGTTCGTCGCCCTCGACAGCGGCCTGCAGAACCTGGCCGCGCTCGAAAAGAAGCTGAGCGTGGAAGCGCATGCCGCCGCCAAGGCCGAGTTCCGAACCCTCGGCATGAGCATGGCCGGCATGGTGCTGCTGTCGATCGGCCTGTCCCTGGTGGTAACGATGCTGGTGCGGCGCGCGATGCTGGCCGATATCCATTCGATCGCCACGGTGGTGAACGACCTGGCCGAGGGCCGCCTGCGTCCGTCCGGCACGCCGGGCGCCGGGCGCGACGAGATCGCCGACACCTCGCGCGCGCTCGACCACTCGATCTCGCGCCTGAACGGCGCCCTGAACAGCATCCTGCACTCGGTGCGCTCGATCGACACCGCTTCGAAGGAAATCGCCACCGGCAACCTGGACCTGTCGACCCGCACCGAGCTGCAGGCCGGCTCGCTCGAACAGACCGCCAGCACCATGGAAGAACTGACCACGGCAGTGAAGGAAAACGCCAACAACGCGCGCCTGGCGTCGGATCTCGCGGCCGAGGCGGCGCAGCTGGCGGCGAACGGCGGCCAGGCGGTGGGCCGCGCGGTGGCGACCATGGAATCGATCCAGGCCAGCTCGCGCAAGATCGTCGAGATCACCAGCGTCATCGACGGCATCTCCTTCCAGACCAACCTGCTGGCCCTGAACGCCGCGGTGGAAGCGGCGCGCGCCGGCGAACAGGGGCGCGGCTTCGCGGTGGTGGCGGCCGAAGTGCGCACGCTGGCCCAGCGTTCGGCGGCGGCGGCGCGCGAGATCAAGGGCCTGATCGCCGACTCGGTGAAGAGCATCGAGGACGGCAGCGCCTCGGTGAGCGAGGCTGGCGCCAGCATGGGCGACATCGTCGCCTCGGTGCGCCAGGTGAACGACATCATCGGCCGCATCAGCATCGCCAGCACCGAGCAGGCCGACGGCATCGCCGAAGTGAACAAGGCGGTCGGCCAGATGGACGGCATGACCCAGCAGAACGCGGCCCTGGTGGAACAGGCCGCGGCCGCGGCCGAAAGCCTGCACGAGCAGACCGTCAACCTGGCCAAGGCGGTATCGATCTTCAAGTTCGAAGGCGACGACGCCGACGTCATCGCGGAGGCGCAGGCCGAGGATGGGCAAGACGCGGAAGAGGAAGGCGACGAGGGCTTCCACGGCCTGCACGAGCGCCGTGCGCCCGGCAGCGCGATGCGCGGACGCGCGGTGGCGGCCCTGCCTGCCGCCAGCACCAAGGGAACGCAGCGGCGGCGCAGCGCCTGACGGCTTAGCGGAAGGGCCGGCTAACGAAGCGGGAGCCGGCCAGACCGAAACGCCAGGGCACGTCCATCGCCTTGGAAATCCCGATGCGCGGTCCGGTCACGACCTCCAGCCCCGGCGGGGCGGGCAGGATCTCGAACGGCGCCTGTGATATGGCCATGCCGTTGAGGGCGCGGGTCACGCCCAGGGCCTGGCACAGCTTGCCCGGGCCCGAGCACAGCAGCCACTCATCGTCTGCATCGCGGCGCACGCGCATCTGATCCAGGCCGACGAGCGGCTCCAGCGCGCGGATCAGGACCCCGGCGCCGTGGCCCTCTTCACGGCACACGAAATTCAGGCACCAATGGATTCCGTAAGAACGATAGACATAGGCATGGGCAGGCGGCCCGAACATCGAGGCATTGCGCTCGGTAGGACCGGAAAAGGCGTGCGACGCCGGGTCTTCGCGATCATAGGCTTCGGTCTCGACGATCCGTCCGCCGACGCCATCCACCAGCACCGTCACGCCGATCAGCTGGCGCGCGACGATCTCCGCGGGTTGGGAAAAATCGATTCCTGCTATTGTCGAAATGGCCATGGCGGGATTCTAACCCGGCCTGTGCAGGGGTGTCGCTTTGGTTAAATTGACACAAAATATGGTTTTAACGACAAGCATTTTGCATTGCTTTGCTGCAATAAAATAAGTGCTGGGGTATAGTGGCAAGGTTGGTCGCTTCCCTTCCGCACTTCCTCCTGCCCCGCCCATGAATACCCTCGCCGATCCCGTTCCGCACCTCGACCAGGTCGATGCCCTGATCAAATCGATCCGCATCCCACCCCGGCCGAGCCTGCTTGCCGACATGCAGCGCGAACTGGCCTCGGAAGATCCTTCCCCGGAGGCGATCGGAAAGATCGTGGCGAGCGACGTCGGCATGTCCGGTGCGCTGCTCAAGCTGGCCAATTCGGCGATCTACGGCGGCCGGCGCAAGGCCAAGTCGATCGAGCAGGCGATCCTGTTCCTGGGCATTAACCAGGTTGCGGCCCTGATGACCGGCCTGCTGGCGCGCCAGGCGATTCCCGCCAACAGCGCCGCGCTCGCCAGTTTCTGGGACATCTCGACGCGCCGCGCCCAGGCCATGGTGTTCCTGTCGCGCCGCCTGCGCATCGGCGAGGCGGACGTGGCCCACACCTTCGGCCTGTTCTGCGACACCGGCGTGCCGCTGCTGATGGAGCGCTTCCCGGACTACGCCGCGACCTATGCCGCCGCCTCGCTGGAAACGCAGCGCGCATTCACCGTGCTCGAAGACGAACGCCACAGCACCAATCACGCGGCGCTCGGCTGCCTGCTGGCGCGCAACTGGGGCCTGTCGGGCGACGTCGGCTGGGCCATCCTGCACCACCATGATTTCGCCGTGCTCGACGACGCCGCGAGCGCCGCCGCGGTGCGCTCGCTGGTCGCCCTCTCGGTACTGGCGGAGAGCGCGATCTGCCGCTACCAGGGCCATGCCGAATCGCTCGAATGGAACAAGGGCGGCGGCGCCGCCTGCGCCTACCTCGGGCTGTCGGACGATGAAACGGCCGAGTTGCTGGACGAGCTGGTGGAAGCCTTCCACGAGCAGTAGATACATATCTTTACATCACTCCTGTACAGGCGGATACTGCCTGTAAGTACACACGGGAGTGAGTCATGAAGTTCCTCGCCATCCTGCTGTCGCTGTCCCTGCTGGCGGGCTGCGCCAGCGTACAGCCACCCGCCGCGCCCCTCCCTCCCTTCGCCGACGCGCGCTTTGCGCCGCCGGCAGAACCGGTCGGCGCCCAGGACTTGTTCACCCTCAGTCCGGCGATGCTGTCCTACCTGAACAGCCCGGCTTTCAACAGGTACCTGCGCCAGAGCGGCTCGCGCCGCGGCCTGGTCGAAGCGCTGTACAGCAAGACCGACCTGAAGCTCGAATACGAATCCTCGAAGACCCGCACCGCCGCGGAAACCTATGCGGACCGCTCCGGCAACTGCCTGTCGCTCGTGATCATGACCGCGGCCTTCGCCAAGGAACTGCGCATGCCGGTGCGCTTTCGCAGCGTCGACGTCGGCAATGCCTGGAGCCGCAAGGCGGACCTGTACCTGGGCAGTGCCCACGTCAACGTCGCCGTCGGCGAACCGGTCGACAGCGGCTTTCGCGGCAGTGGCCTGAACGAATTCCTGGTGGTCGACTTCATCCCGCAGGACGAAGCCGAACGCCTGCGCGCACGCGAACTGGACGAAGACGACATCGTCGCGCTCTACATGAACAACCGGGCGGCCGAGATGCTGGTGCAGGATCGCATCGACGACGCCTACTGGTGGGCGCGCGCCGCGGTGGACAAGCGCCCCGGCCTGATCGCGGCGCTCAACACCCTGGCCGTGATCTACAACCGGCACGGCGATCTGGCGCTGGCCGAACAGACCTACCGCGCGGCCTTGCTGCGCGAGCCGGAGAACGTGATGGTCATGCGCAACCTGCAGCCGGTACTCAGCACGCTGGGCAAGCACGCCGAGGCCCAGGTGCTGGCGCAGCGCATCGCCAGCATCGAGCCCTTCCCGCCCTATTACCACTTCGACCAGGGCATGCTGGCGCTGCGCGCGGGCGACTTCGACAAGGCGCGAAGCCTGTTCGAACGTGAGCTCAAGCGCGCTCCCTACAACGACGAGTTCCTGTTCTGGCTTGGCGTGACCCACCTGCGCCTGGGCGACGTCCAGCACGCGCGCGAGCAGATCGCCAAGGCGGTCGACAACAGCACGCGGCAGGAGATGCGGCAGTTGTATTCGGCCAAGCTGGCGATGCTGCGAAGGGTAAGTGCGACCGGGACGCACATACGCTGACGCCCGGTCGGGGTGCGAGCGGCCCAGCCAGCCGATGCACTTGAACTTCGCACGCAAAGGTGTTACCTTGGTAACACCTGAAAGATGCGAGCTGACGATGACAACTACCTCACTGAAACTTCCTGATGAACTGAAGCAGCGTGCCGTTTCCGCTGCTCAGGAGCTGGGTCTTAGTCCCCACGCATTCATGGTCGAGGCAATCCGGCAGGCCGCTCACTCGGTCGAGCAACGCTCGAGCTTTGTCGCGCAAGCGCTTGAAGCCAAGGCTGAGATGCTGCACGAAGGTCTGGGACATGATGCCGACGATGTGCGCGCGTATCTGCGACAACGCCTCAAGGATGGTCAAACTGGCAGACCGATCAAGAAGCCATGGCGAGAATAAGTTATTCCAGTCGCGCCCTGTCTGATCTGGAACGAATCAGTGACTTCCTTTCGGACGAAGGCCCCGAGGCACAACTGGAGGCACTTGATCTCATTGATGAGGCCATCACAATACTCGCCCGGCATCCATTGATCGGTCGCCAGGCCGAACACGAGATGCGAGAGCTCGTCATTTCTCAAGGCAGAACCGGGTACGTCGCGCTCTACAGCTATGAAATCGCCAGTGATGCCATTCTGATTCTCGCCATACGCCACCAGCGCGAAGCCGGATTTCACGGATAGCGTGAAGACCTCAGCCAATACAGTCATAACAGTGAAGCTTGCGGCGATAGGCTGTGTTGCAGGTTTTCTCGCGCGGTCGTCAGCCTGCGCCACACCTCCAGCTTCTGATCGAACGTCATCGCCATATGCGCCGGTGAACTCGACGGCAGCACAACAGTGTGATACCCAGCCGCCGCGAACTGCGGCGCAAACTTGCCCGACGCCTGGCCATTGAAGCCGACCGTCTCCAGCTCCGGACAGAGCGCGCGCAAGCGTTCGAAATCGTTGGCAGCCGGGTTGCGGATGGCAGAATCGAGGCTGCCTTCGCGTTCGCAGCCGGCCAGCACGTCCCACAGGCCGAAGCGGTGCGCCAGCAGGCGCGGCAAGCGCTCTTCATACGGCAGGCTTGCCAGGTCCTCCTCGATCACCGCCGAGATCAGGCGCCAGAACTGGTTACGCGGATGGGCGTAATAGCGCCCTGCGGCCAGCGAGGCGGCGCCGGGAAAGCTGCCGAGGACGAGGACGCGGGTATCCGGTGCGAGCACAGGCGCAAGGCCAGTCAAGGAGGGAGTTCGGTTCACCATGCCCCGATTGTAGCCGGACGAAAAAAAGCGGCGAGCACTCACGCACCCGCCGCAAAGGGCAAACCGTCGGGAGACGAAACGACGGCAGGTCTACTTCATGGCGACGGCATTGCCATCGGCGCGGGCGGCATCCCAGCCGCCGCCCAGCGAACGGATCAGGGCCACCGTCGTCACCGCCCGGTTGCCGCGCAGCTGGACGGCCGTGCGTTCGACCGCCGCCAGGTTGCGCTGGGCGTCGAGCAGCTCGAGGTAGCTGGAACGGCCGGCGTCGTAAAGCTTCTGCGCCAGGTCGGCCGAACGGCGCGCCGACAGCAGTGCCGCGTCGATCTGCTCGGACTGGCCGGCCAGGATGCGCAGGCCGGCCAGGTTGTCCTCGACCTCGGCAAACGCATTGAGCACGCTCTGGCGGTAGGTCCCTACCGATTCCTCCAGCACCGCTTCACTGCGTTCAACGTTGGCGCGGTTGCGGCCGCCGTCGATGAGCGGCATCGAGGTGAGCAGGCCCAGCACCCAGGAACGGCTGCTCCACTTGAACACTTCCGACATGGCGCCGCCGACACCTCCTCCGGCGGCGCTGATGGTGAGCGCCGGGAACATCGCGCCGCGCGCCACGCCGATGCGGGCATTCGAGGCTTCCATCGCGCGCTGGGCGGCATTGATATCGGGACGGCGCTCCAGCAGCGAGGACGGCAGGCCGGCCGGAATCGCGGGCAGCGCGGTGGCGCCAAGTAGCGGGCTCTTGCCGGCTACGTAGTTCGACGCCGGCTTGCCCAGCAGGACCGCCAGCGCGTGTTCGGCGCTGGCGCGCTGGCGCTGCAGGCCGATCGCCTCGGCACGCGCCGTCGCCAGTTCGGTGCGGGCCCGCGACAGGTCGAATTCGCCGATATCACCCAGGTCGAAGCGGCGCTGCGTCACTTTCACGCTCTCCTCGCGCAGGCGCACGGTCTGCGCCACCGTGTCCAGCTCGGCATCCAGCGCGCGCAGGCGGAAGTAGGTCTGCGCCACGTCCGCCTGCAGCGCCAGCAGCACCGAGCGGTAGTTGGCTTCCGAGGTCGCCGCGTCGCTGCGCGCCGCCGACACACCGGCCGCCACGCGGCCGAACAGGTCGACCTCGTAGCTGGCGGTGAGGTTGGCCGTGTAGCTCGTCACCGGCTGGGTCGGCGTGCCTTGCGGCAGGCCGCTTTCCAGCGCCGACGGGCGGGCGCGCTGGGCGCCGATGCCGACGCCGACTTGCGGCGCCCGATCCGCTTGCGCGATCCCGGCGATCGCCCTCGCCTGCTTGACGCGGCTGGCCGCCACCGCCAGGTTGGCGTTGTTGGCGCCGGCTTCCTCGATCAAGGAAGTCAGGGCCGCGTCCTTGAAGGCCAGCCACCACTGGCCGCGTGGCTGCTGCTCCGCAGGCTGGGCCGGTTTCCAGCGCGAGCCTTCGATGCCCTCCACTTCAAGGGCGCCCGGCACCTGCGATTCACGGAACGCGGTCGGCGTCTCGATGGCCGGCTGCCTGAATTCCGGGGTGGCGCAGGCAGTCAGCAGCAGTGCCGCCAACAGCGGGGCCACGCCCCTCGCAATCATGCTTTTCATCTCAATGCACTCCTTCCAGGTCCAGGACCGGGGCTTTGACTGGCGCCACCGGCGCCTTTTTCTCGAAACGTTTGGCCAGCGTGCGCAGCAGGACGTAGAACACCGGCGTCAGGAACAGGCCGAAGAAGGTCACGCCCAGCATGCCGGCGAACACCGCCACGCCCATCGCATGGCGCATCTCGGCGCCGGCGCCGCTCGAGAACACCAGCGGCACCACACCCATGATGAAGGCGATCGAGGTCATCAGGATCGGACGCAGGCGCAGGCGCGAAGCTTCCAGCGCGGCGTCGACGATGCTGCGGCCGTGGTCTTCCAGCTCGCGGGCGAACTCCACGATCAGGATCGCGTTCTTCGAGGCCAGTCCCACCAGCACGAACAGGGCGATCTGGGTGAAGATGTTGTTGTCGCCACCGGAGAGCTTGACGCCCACCAGCGCGCACAGGATCGACATCGGCACGATCAGGATCACCGCCAGCGGCAGGGTCCAGCTTTCGTACTGGGCGGCCAGCACCAGGAACACCAGCAGCACGCACAGCGGGAACACGTAGATCATGGTGTTACCGGCCAGTTCTTCCTGGTAGGTCAGTTCGGTCCACTCGTAGGCGATCCCTTTCGGCAGCGTTTCCTTGGCCAGCTGCTCCATGATGGCCTGGGCCTGGCCCGAGGACACGCCCGGCGCCGGACCGCCGTTGATGTCGGCCGCCACATAGTTGTTGTAGCGCTGGACACGGTCCGGGCCGTAGCTGTCCTTCAGCTGCATCAGGGACGACAACGGGATCATCTCGCCCTTGTCGTTGCGGACCTTCAGCTGGGCGATCTGCTCCGGCTGCGAGCGGAACTGCGCATCGGCCTGCACCCGCACCTGGTAGGTGCGGCCGAACTGGTTGAAGTCGTTCACGTACAGCGAGCCCAGGTTCACCTGCAGGGTCTGGTAGATGGTCGACAGCGGCACGCCGAGCTGCTTGGCCTTGACGCGGTCGACGTCCGCGAACAGCTGCGGCACGTTGATCTGGTAGCTCGAGAACACGCCCGCCAGTTCCGGCGTACCCCAGGCCTTGGCCTGCAGCGCCTGCGTGGCTTTATATAGTTCGTCGTGGCCGAGGTTGCCGCGGTCTTCCAGCATCAGCTTGAAGCCGCCGGTGGTGCCCAGGCCGTTCACCGGAGGCGGCGGCAGCACCATCACGAAAGCATCCTGCACGCTGCCCATGCGCTTGTTGATCTCGGCGGCGATGGCTTCGGCCGACTGCTCCGGCTTGCCCTTGCGCTCGCTGAAGGGCTTGAGGCCGGTGAACACGATGCCGGCGTTCGGCGCATTGGTGAAGCCGTTGATCGACAGGCCCGGGAAGGCGATCGAGGATTCCACGCCAGGGATTTCCTTGGCGATGGCCGACATCTTGCGGATCACTTCATCGGTGCGGTCCAGCGAGGCGGCGTCCGGCAACTGGGCGAAACCGATCAGGTAACCCTTGTCCTGGGCCGGCACGAAGCCCGGCGGCACGACCTTGAACATGAACACCGCGGCAATGCCCAGCGCCAGGTAGACGCCCAGCGTCGCGGCTTTACGGCGCAGGACGGTCTTCACGCCGCCTTCGTAGCTGTGCGAGGCACGGCCGAAGAAGCGGTTGAAGGCGGCGAAGAAGCGGCCCAGCACCTTGTCCATGGCGCGGGTCAACGCGTCCTTCGGCGCATCGTGGGCTTTCAGGAGCGCGGCGGACATGGCCGGCGCCAGCGTCAAGGAAACGAATGCCGAGATCACGGTCGAGATCGCGATGGTCAGGGCGAACTGGCGGTAGAACTGGCCGGTCAGGCCGGACACGAAAGCGATCGGCACGAACACGGCGCACAGCACCAGGGCGATCGCGATGATCGGACCCGACACTTCCTTCATGGCCTGGATGGTCGCGTCATGCGGCGACAGGCCGTTGCCGATGTTGCGCTCGACGTTTTCCACCACCACGATGGCGTCGTCGACCACGATACCGATGGCCAGCACCAGCCCGAACAGCGACAGCGTGTTGATCGAAAAGCCGAACATCAGCATCACGGCAAAGGTGCCGACCACCGACACCGGCACTGCCAGCAACGGGATGATCGAAGCGCGCCAAGTCTGCAGGAACACGATCACGACCAGGGCCACCAGCACCACGGCTTCCAGCAGGGTCTTGATCACCGAGTCGATCGACTCGCGCACGAACTGGGTCGGGTCGTACACGATGCTGTACTCGACGCCTTCCGGGAAGTCCTTCGACAACGCTTCCATTGTGGCGCGTACATCCGTAGACAGCTGCAGCGCATTGGCATTCGGCGCCTCGAAAATCGGGATCGCCACCGCCGACTTGTTGTTCAGCAGCGAGCGCAGCGCGTAGGAGCTGGAGCCCATCTCGAGGCGTGCCACGTCCTTCAGGCGCGTGACCGCGCCGTCCTCGCCGGCCTTGACCACGATGTCGCCGAATTCCTCGACGTTTGATAAGCGGCCCTGGGTGTTGACGGTCAGCTGGAAGTCCGCATCCTTGCTCGGCCCCTGGCCCACCACGCCGGCCGCGACCTGCACGTTCTGCTCGCGGATGCTGGCGACCACGTCGCCGGCGGTCAGGTTGCGTGCGGCGACTTTCTGCGGATCGAGCCAGACGCGCATGGCGTAGTCGCCCGAGCCGAACAGCTGGACCTCGCCCATGCCGTTCAGGCGCGCCAGCTGGTCCTTGATGTTCAGCACCGCGTAGTTGCGCAGGTATAGGTCGTCGTAGCGGCCGTCCGGCGAATTCAGGTGCACCACCATGGTCAGGTTGGGCGAACTCTTCACCGTGGTGACGCCGATCTGGCGCACCTCCTCGGGCAGGCGCGGCAGCGCGCGCTGGACGCGGTTCTGCACCTGGCTCTCGGCGCGGTCGATGTCGGTGCCGATCGCGAAGGTCAGGGTCAGGGCCAGGGCACCGTCCGAGGTGTTCTGGGAGCTCATGTAGAGCATGTCCTCGATGCCGTTGATCTGCTCTTCCAGCGGCGCGGCCACGGTTTCGGCGATCACCTTGGGGTTCGCGCCGGGATACTGGGCGCGCACCACCACCGACGGCGGCACCACCTCGGGATACTCGGACACGGGCAGCTGGAAGATCGAGATCAGGCCGCCCACGAAGACGATCACCGACAGCACGACCGCGAAGATCGGCTTGTCGACGAAGAAGCGGGAGAAGTTCATGGTCTTACTCCTTGACGGTATTCAGGGCCAGCCGCGCGCCGTCCCTGGCGGCGATGGCGGCATCCATCGGCACGATCTGCGGCGCCACCGGGGCGCCGGGGCGCACCCGCTGCAGGCCGTTGACGACGATCTTCTCGCCGGCCTTCAGGCCCGAGCGCACCACGCGCATGCCGTCGACCACCGGGCCGAGGGTAACCGGGCGGTACTCGGCCTTGCCGTCGCTGCCCACCACGACCACGAACTTGCGGCTCTGGTCGGTGCCGACCGCGCGGTCGGTGATCACGACGGCCTTGCCGGCCTCGCCGCTGCCCACCTGCACGCGGGCGAACAGGCCGGGCGCCAGGGCGCCGTCCTTGTTGGCAAGCGTGGCACGCATGCGCACGCTGCCGGTACGGGCGTCGAGCTGGTTGTCGACGAATTCGAGCTTGCCCTCATGCGGGAAGCCCTCTTCGTTGGCCAGGCCGACCTTCACCACCGCTTCCCTGTCGCGCTGGGCGCCGACGCGCAGGTAGGTCTGTTCGTCGCCGTCGAAGCTGGCGTAGATGCGTTCCAGCGAGACCACCGAGGTCAGCACGGCGCTGGCATCGACCAGGTTACCGAGGGTGATCTCGGCCTTCGACACGCGGCCGTCGATCGGCGCCGTGACGCGGGTATAGGCCAGGTTCAGGCGCGCCGCTTCATACTGGGCCTGCGCGGCCCTGGCGTTGGCGTCGAGTTCCTTCTGGGCGGCGGCCTTTTCGTCGAACTCGCGCTGGGCGATCGCCTTGTCCGCCAGCAGGCGCTCGGCACGCTGCAGCTCCAGGCGCGCCAGGTCGGCTCTGGCGCGGGCCGCGCTGGCGGCGGCGCCGGCGCGGTCGGCTTCGGCCTGGTAGGGACGCGGGTCGATCACGAACAGCACTTCGCCCTTCTTCACTTCGGCGCCCGGCTTGAAATTGACTGCGGTGATGTAGCCGCTGACGCGCGAACGGATTTCCACCTCTTCCACGGCTTCCAGCCGGCCCGAGAATTCCTGGGTTTCCAGCACCGGCCTTTCGATGACGACTGCGGCCGACACCGGCGGTGCGGCGGGCGCCGCCGCGGCTGCGCCGTCCTGGCTGTTGGCGTCGGCGCAGCCGGCGAGCACCGCTGCCATGCCCGCGGCCGCCAGCAGTGCGACGAGTGTTTTCACCTTGCCCATGCTTTGTTGGTTATTCATGATCAACCTTTCTTATTGAAGAGACAAAAACTTCCCTGTCCGTAGCCGGGTACGAGCCGGATGCGGGGAAAAAGAGGGCCTGTCCACGCCCGCAGGCGTGGATGCCGAATTCCTTACTGGTATGGAGGCCGCGCGCTCAGCGCGGCGGGAGCGCTGGCGTCAACAGCGCACGGTGCGCAGGTGGTGCATGTTCATGGCTCACCTCTTTCGTTAGACGGTTCCCTCACGTCGCCGCAGCGACGAATTTTTGGGAAAAAACGGGCCTCCCTCGTGCGCGCGGCACGTGGTTTTTGGGAAGGCAGTGGATGGTTAGCTCTGGCGCTGGCTGGTCAGCGGTCCAGTCCCGCAAGGAAGGTGGCGATCTCGCCGAGCGCGTGCGCCTCGCACGCACATTCATTGCGCCCGTCGGGTTCCTGCAGGGGGGCCGGCGGCATGCGCCGCACTGTGGTGCGCACGCCGGCGTTGATCAGTTTGGCGCCGTATTGTTCGGCCTCATCGCACAATGGATCGTCCTCGGCCGAGAGGATCAGGGCCGGCGGCAGGTTCTTCAGCCGGGTCGAGCGCAGCGGCGAGGCATACGGATGCGCGCGGTCGGCGGCATGCGGCAGGTAGCCGCGATAGGCGGCGGCACAGTCGCTGGTGAGCTTTTCGCGGTCCGGGCACTGGTTCATCTGGCGCATCGAGCAGGTGGACAGGCCCGGATCGAGCATCGGCATGATCAGGATCTGGCCGGCCAGCTTGGGCGCGGCGCGGTCGCGCGCCATCAGGGCGCAGACGGCGGCCAGGTTGGCGCCTGCCTCGATGCCCATCACCACCAGCTTCTTGCCGGACCAGTCGAGCTTCGCCTTGTGCTTGGTGGTCCAGAGCAGCACGGCGTGCGCATCTTCGACCGCGGCCGGGAAAGGCTGCACTGTCGCCAGCGTGTAGTTCGATGCCAGCACCGCGCGCTCTTCGTTGCACTCGGCAAGTTTGCGCAGGATCCCGTCCGCCTCCTGCAGGTCGCCCGAGACGAAGCCGCCGCCATGGAAGAACACGACGAGCGTATCGCGCTTGGCGGGCGTGCCGGCGGTGTACAGGCGCGCGGCAAGCGCTCCCTGTGCGCCGGTCACTTCCAGCTCGCGCACGTCCACGCTGGCCGTGGCGGCTTCTTCGCGTTCGAGTACTGCGCTCATTGGCGGCCTCCTTCCGGCGCCGCGGCCCAGCGGCCCGATTCGCCTTCCGGGCATGCGTCGCAATCCAGTTCCAGCTGCATCGAGAGTGCCTTCAGGCCGCGCGCTTCCGCGCCGGCAGCCTGCGAATAGGCGTCGGTCCCCAGCAGGCCTGCCAGCGCTACCCCGCTCAGGGTCACTGCTACCGTGGTGAAGATTCCGTCCCGCATGCTCATGTCCAGCTCCGTTTGTGTTTACATTTTGTTGCGATGCACACACTATAGTCTTCAACTACAATCGGATAAAGATGTCAATAACGAATTGATTGTTCAGATTGCCGAACAATCGACCAAATCAGGAAGGTGAGATCCTCATGAACAAGCTCCAGGCCATGGAAGTTTTCATCCAGGTGGTCGACTGCGGCAGCTTCACCAAGGCGGCGGAAATGCTGAACCTGCCCAAGGCGACGGTCTCGACGCTGGTGCAGACGCTGGAATCGACCTTGTCGGTCAAGCTGCTGCACCGCACGACGCGCCAGGTGATGATCACCTCGGACGGCGCAGCCTACTACGAACGCTGCGTGCAGATCCTGTCGGACGTGCGCGATGCCGAGGAATCGCTGTCGCGCCACCGGCTGAGCCCGAGCGGGCGGCTGCGCATTGATACCCCCACCGGCCTGGCCTCGGAAATCCTGATTCCCGCCCTCCCCGCTTTTTTCGAACGCTACCCGGACATCACGCTCGAACTCGGCAGCACCGACCGCCCGGTCGACCTGGTCGAGGAAGGGGTGGACTGCGCCGTGCGCGGCGGCGAGCTGGTGGACTCGAACCTGATCGCGCGCCGCATCGGTGTGATCAACTTCGTCACCGCTGCCTCGCCCGCCTACATCGAACGCTACGGCATGCCGGAGCATCCGCGCGACCTGGATCGTCACCGCTGCGTCAACTACTTCTCGGCCAAGACCGGCAAGATCTCGCAATGGGACTTCACCCGCGACGGCGAGCGCATCGAGGTGACGCTTCCCGGGTCGATCGCCCTGAACGACTCGAACGCCTACGTGCAGGCAGGACTGGCGGGACTGGGCGTCATCATGATGACGGACTACCTGCTGACGCAGCACATTGCCGCAGGCCGCATGGTGCAGGTGCTGCCCGAGTGGAGCAGCGACGCGCTGCCGGTGCACGTGGTCTACCCGCAGAACCGTCACCTGTCGGCCAAGGTGCGCGTGTTCGTCGAATGGATTTCCGAGCTGTTCGCGGGGCATCCGAACCTGCGCCTGCAGGCACCGCGGCCCAGCGTTCAACAGGAGCTGGAGACGGTGTAGAATCGGCCGAAACAATAGAACCACCGGAGACAAGCATGGACCACAGCGCATCCCCCCGCAACATCGACGTCCTGCTGGCGCGCTACGCCGAAAGCCACCGCAACCATACCAACGAGATCATCCACTTCGTGTGCATCCCACTGATCGTCCTGAGTTTGCTCGGCATCCTGTGGGCGATCCACCCAGTGGTGGCGATCGCGGCGACGCTCGCCTCGCTCTACTACTACACCCGCCTGTCGCGCGGGTTCGCCCTCGGCATGGGCGTCATGAGCGCCGTGATGCTCGGACTCCTGGCGCTGATGCCGGACATGACCGTGCTGCCGGTGTCGATCGCGATCTTCGTGGTGGCCTGGATCGGGCAGTTCGTCGGCCACAAGATCGAGGGCAAGAAGCCGTCCTTCTTCGAAGACCTGCGCTTCCTGCTGATTGGGCCGCTGTTCGTGCTGTCCTTCCTGTACCGCCGCATGAATCTCGCGTATTAGCGCGTATTCATTCAACCTGCAAGAACGCGCGGGAGCACGTATACTCGCGCGATGCCCTCTTCCGTCCTCTTCACCGTCGCCTCCCTGATCTGGGGCTCGACCTTCTTCGCCATCACCCTGCAGCTGGGCGAAGCGCCGCCCGCCGTCTCGGTGGCCTACCGATTCTTCCTGGCCGCGGCTACCCTGTTCCTCATCTGCCTGGTGCGCCGCGACAGCCTGCGCCTGCCGCTGCGTACCCACGGCTGGATGGCGCTGCAGGGCGTGCTCACCTTCTGCATCTCCTACCTGTGCACCTATCAATCCGAGCAGTACGTGGTCTCGGGCCTGGTGGCGGTGGTGTTCGCGCTGATGGTGTTCTGGACGCCGCTGCTGAGCAGCCTGTTCTTCGGCACCGGCATCAGCCGCCGCACCGTCGCCTGCGGCGTGGTCGCGATCGCCGGCGTCGCCCTGCTGTTCTGGCATTCGATCGGCAGCGCCTGGCGCGACTTCCAGGCTGGCGGCAGCCCCGCATTCATCGCCGGCGTGATCCTCGCCCTGGCTGCCACCATCGCCAGTTCGGCCGGCAGCATCGTCGTCACCAAGGTGAAGGAACAATGCGAAAACCTGCCCCTGACCATGGCCTGGTCGATGCTGTGGGGCGCGTCGCTGGTGACCGTGTGGTCGCTGGCGCATGGCGACCGCTTCGTCATCCCGAGCAGCCCGACCTACTGGGCCGGCCTGGTCTACCTGTCGATCTTCGGCTCGGTCATCGCCTTCTTCGCCTACTTCACCCTGATCGGGCGCATCGGTGCGCAGAAGACCGTCTACATCGGCGTGATCACGCCGGTGCTGTCGGTGCTGCTGTCGATCAAGCTCGAAGGCTACCGTCCCGGCCCGGTCGAATTCGCCGGCATGGTCCTGTGCCTGGCCAGCGTGGCCTGGGCCCTGCGCGCGCCCGCAGCCAAACCCGTGCAATCCGCAAACCTGAACAATCCACTCGAAACGCCATGAGCACCACTTTCTCCATCCGTCCCGCCCAACCCACCGACGTTACCCACATCCATTCCATGATCGTGGAACTGGCGGTGTTCGAGAAACTCGAACACCTGGTGGTCGCCACCGAAGACCTGCTGCACGAGGGCCTGTTCGGCAGTCGCCCCTCGTGCGAAGCCATCATCGGCGAGGAGGACGGCGAAGTGGTCTGCTTCGCGCTGTTCTTCCATAACTTCTCGACCTTCCTGACCAAAAAGGGGCTCTACCTGGAAGACCTGTACGTGCGCCAGTCGCACCGCGGCAAGGGCTATGGCACCAGGATGCTGACGCGCCTTGCGCAGATCGCGGTCGAGCGCAACTGCGGCCGCTTCGAATGGTCGGTGCTGGACTGGAACGCACCGGCAATCGGGTTCTACCAGCAGATGGGCGCCGACATCCTGCCCGACTGGCGCATCTGCCGCGTCACCGGCGACACCCTCACAGCCTTGGCCGAACGACGCGCATAAAGAAAAACCCACGAGGCCGTGAGGCGCCGTGGGCGAACCCATTTTGTCAAATGGGGAGGGGAGATGGTGAATCACACGCTTGCACTATAAGTGTGGATTCTTAATATTCCATTAGGCCTTACATCCGGTTACCCTTGTTACCAAACCAGTTTTTGCTGCCGTTGAACTGATAATTCCCGAGCTGGAATTTGGTGGTTTGATGAAGGTCAAGCACACCCTATTCAAGAGGGCAGTACTTGTGCATGCGTAACGGATAAGGCTTGCCCTGTCTCCGTATGTTCACATGCTGATGTGCGCAGCACGCAAGACACCGCCGTTGACGACGCTGCGGCAAGGGTTCGACCCCATGGCATAGGCCAGGTCGGCCGGGCGGGCAATGTCCCACAGGGCCAGGTCGGCCCGCTTCCCCACTTCCAGCGATCCGATATCCTCGTGCAGGCCGAGGGCGCGTGCGGCGTGGATGGTGGCGCCCAGCAAGGCTTCCTGCGGCGTCAGGCGCCACAGGGTGCAAGCCATGTTCATGGCCAGCAGCAGGGAGGTCATCGGCGAGGTGCCGGGGTTGCAGTCGGTGGCCACCGCCATCGCTACCTTCGCTTCGCGCAGCGCCGCGATCGGCGGCTGCCTGGTCTCGCGCAGGAAGTAATAGGCGCCCGGCAGCAGCACCGCGACCGTGCCCGCGCGCGCCATTGCGTCGATGCCGGCCTGGCTCAGGTATTCGAGGTGGTCGGCCGACAAGCCTCCATGGCGCGCCACCAGTTCGGCGCCCTGCTGGTCGGACAGCTGTTCGGCGTGCAGCTTGACCGGCAGCTTCAGCGCACGTGCGGCAAGGAAGATGCGCTCGGTCTGCGCATGGGTGAAGCCGATCCGTTCGCAGAAGGCGTCCACCGCGTCGACCAGCCCTTCCTGCGCCAGCTGCGGCAGCATGCGTTCGCACACTTCAGTCACATAATCGTCGGGCCGGCCAGCGAATTCCGGCGGCAGCGCATGGGCGCCCAGGAAGGTGGTGACCACCCGCACCGGCAGGCGCTCGGCCACTGCGCGCGCGGCGCGCAGCATGCGCGCCTCGGCGTCCAGCGCCAGGCCGTAGCCCGACTTGATCTCGAGCGTCGTGACGCCCTCGCACAAGAGCCTGGCCACGCGCGGCAGGCTTTGCCCCAGCAGCGCCGCGACGTCGGCTTCGCGCGTGGCGCGCACCGTGGACATGATGCCGCCGCCCTGGCGCGCGATGTCTTCGTAGCTGGCGCCGTTCAGGCGCGCTTCCCATTCGTTGCTGCGGTTGCCGGCGTGGACGACGTGAGTGTGGCAGTCGGCCAGGCCCGGCGTCATCCAGGCGCCGCCGCAGTCGTGTTCCGCGGTGGCCGGCGGCGCATCGCGGCGCGCGCCGAGCCAGGCGATGCGGCCATCCTTCACGGCCAGCGCGGCGTCAGGCATCTCGCCGTAGCCGTCCACGGCGGTAGGCACCATCGTGGCCAGATTCACGTTGGTGAACAGCAGGTCCACAGCGTCACTCATAGCTTTCTTCGTCTTCTTCCTCGTGGTACCAGACGTCCACGATGTAGATCATGCCCTGCCCCGCTTCTAGACGCCAAGTCGAGCCGGGCTCCAGCACCACCGCGTCGTAACGCACCATGCCGATACGCTCGTTTTCGTTGCGCAGCTCGAGGGCGTCGCCCTCCGCCAGGAACAGCACGGTCACGTCGGCGCGCGCCACGAATGTGGACGATGCGGTGGAATCGCCCGACAGCCGCCGGCGGCCGAAGGTGTGGTAGCAGCGTTCGCTGCGCGTCATGGCATTGAAGTCGGTGCTGCCGCCGCGGCTGAGTTTCGCGATGACCTGCGAGCTGCCGTCGAAGGCCACCACCGGCTCGGTATCGGTCACCAGGGTCGGCTCGCCGTCGATTTCGAGCGTCATGCCGTGGCCCTCGACCAGGGCCAGCGTACGGTCCACGCCGGGGAAGGCCGAGAAGGCGCCATCCTTCTCGATGGTGGCCAGGCTCACGCGCCAGTCGAAGTCCTCGAAACCGGAGTCCGGCGGCCCGATGGCGATTTCGGTCGTGCTGCCGCCGCCGTTCTTCCACAGCACCGGCGACAGTCCAGCGAATGGGATCAGTACGGTCATTGGCTCACCTCACGCAATTCGTTCATGGCCTGGCGGTAGCGCTGCGTGACTGCCTCCTGCGCCACGTGGCGTCCGCCTTGCACCACCCAGCGCCCGCCGCACAGCACGTCGCGCACCAGGTTGTCGTTACCGCAGAACAGGAAGCGGCCGAGCACGTCCTCGTCCCCCACACCGTCCAGGTTCGGATGGCTCCCGTCCAGCACCAGGAGGTCGGCGCGCAGGCCTTGCGCGAGCGCGCCCACCTTGCGGCCGGCCGCCTGGGCGCCGCCGCGCAAGGCAGTCTGCCACAAGTACTGGCCGACGTCGCGCTGTTGACGTGTGAATGCAATATTGCGGCGCTGGTGGACCAGCCGCTGGCCATACTCCAGCCAGCGCAGCTCCTCGACCGGGCTTTGCGATACGTGGCTGTCGCTGCCGATGCCGAAGCGGCCGCCCAGCCCGATGTAGGCCTGCAGCGGGAACAGGCCGTCGCCGAGGTTGGCTTCGGTGCTCGGGCACAGGCCGGCGACGGCGCCGCTCTTCGCGATCGCCGCCACCTCGGCATCGTTCAGGTGGGTCGCATGCACCAGGCACCAGCGTTCGTCGAGCCCGACCTGCTCCACCAGGTACTCGACCGGACGCCGGCCGCTGAAGGCGATGCTCTGCTCGACTTCCGGCATCTGCTCGGCGATGTGGATGTGCAGCGGACGCCCGGCCGGCAGGCCGGCCGCCAGCTCGCGCACCTGCGCGATGCTGGCCGCGCGCAGCGAATGCGGCGCGGCGCCGACTTCCAGCTGGCCGCCGCGCAGGGGCTGGAGCGCCTCGACGATCCTGAGGATATCGTCGACGCCGGTGCGGAAGCGCCGCTGCTCCGGACGCAAAGGCTGCTCGCCGAAGCCGGCATGGCTGTACAGCACCGGCAGCAGGGTCAGGCCCATGCCGGTGGCCTGGCCGGCGGCAGCCACGCGCTCGGCGGTTTCGGCCGGTCGTGCATAGGCTTCGCCATCCGGCCCCCGCTGCAGGTAGTGGAACTCGCACAGCGAGGTATAGCCATGGCGCAGGCATTCCACGAACAGCTGGGCGGCGATGGCCTCGATCTGCTCGGGCGTGATGCTGGCGGCGAAGCGGTACATCAGGTCGCGCCAGGTCCAGAAGCTGTCCGGACCCTCGCCGGCACGCTCGGTCAGCCCGCCCAGCGCGCGCTGGAAGGCGTGCGAGTGCAGGTTGACCATGCCCGGCAAGACGTAGTCGGCGCGCGCCACGCCCAGGGGCGGCGCGGCCTGCGCGTCGACCCGGGTCAGGTCGCCCTGCGCATCCCATTCGAGCAGCACGTCGCGCTGCCAACCATCCGGCAGCAGCGCATGGCGGGCGAACAGGGCTCTCATGCACGCACCCACGTCACTGCAGCACCGATCATGTCCCGCAGCAGCGGCTGGACTTGCGCCGCCACCTCAGGACGATAGTCGAACGGGGCTTGTTCGTTCATGTACAGGCACTGGCACATCTCGAGCTGGATCGCGTGCACGCCCTGCTCCGGCTGGCCATACTTGCGGGTGATGTGGCCGCCCTTGAAGCGGCCGTTGACCGCGATGCTGAAGCGGTCCTGGGCGCGGGCGACGCCCACCACGGCCTGTTCCAGTCCGGGAGCGCAGGACTTGCCCTCGGCGGTGCCGAAATTCAGGTCAGGCAGGCGGCCTTCGAAAAAGCGCGGCACGATCGAAGCGATCGAATGCGCGTCCCACAGCACCACGCTGCCGAATTCACGTCTCAGGCGGTCCAGCTCCGCGCGCAACTGCTCGTGGTAGGGCATCCAGTAGCGCTCCAGGCGGCGCCGCACCTCGCCTTCGTCCGGCGTCTTGCCCGGCAGGTAGAGGCTCTCGCGGCCGAAGGTGTCGACCGGGCACAGCCCCGTGGTGTCCATGCCGGGATACAGGTTGGTGTTCTCGGGTGGGCGGTTCAGGTCGATCAGGTAGCGCGACCAGCGCGCCGAGATGGTCGACACGCCCATCTCTTCCAGGAAGCCGTACAGTTCCGGCAGGTGCCAGTCGGTGTCCGCGCGCGCCGTGGCGCAGGGCGCCATGCTGCCTGCGACTTCGTCCGGGATGTCGGTGCCCGCATGGGGCATCGACACGAGCATGGGAAGCCTGCCTGCCTTGAACCGGAAATCCATTGCCTCTCCTGATTGGTAGTTACGGATGCAGAACGGTGAACAATTCCTTGCAGGACGCCGACAGTTCGCCGTTCACGACCATCAGGCGCGCGGCCTCGATGTCCGGGGCGAAGAAGCGGTCGGCATCGTAGGGGGCGACGCGCGCGCGCAGCTGGGCGTGCACGTGCTCGAGGTGCTCGGAGCTCTTCAAGGGGCGGTGGAATTCGATGCCCTGCGCCGCCGCCAGCAGCTCGATGCCCACGATCACGGAAGTATTGTGCGCCATCTGGTCCAGGCGCCGCGCCGCGAAGGTGGCCATGCTGACGTGGTCTTCCTGGTTGGCCGAGGTCGGCAGGCTGTCGACGCTGGCCGGATGGGCCAGCGACTTGTTTTCCGAGGCCAGCGCGGCGGCGGTGACGTGGGCGATCATGAAGCCCGAATTCAGGCCCGGTTCCTTCACCAGGAAGGCCGGCAGGCCGGACAGGTTGGCGTCGATCAGCAGCGCGATGCGGCGTTCCGACAGCGCGCCGACTTCGGCGATGGCCAGCGCCAGCGTGTCGGCGGCAAAGGCGACCGGTTCGGCGTGGAAGTTGCCGCCTGAGATGATTGCACCATCCTCGGGGAACAGCAGCGGGTTGTCGGTGACGGCGTTCGCCTCGATCAGCAGGGTGCGGCCGGCATTGGCGATCAGGTCCATCGCCGCGCCCATCACCTGCGGCTGGCAGCGCAGGCTGTACGGGTCCTGCACGCGCTCGTCGCCCACCAGGTGCGAGGCGCGGATGGCGCTGCCCGCCACCAGCTCGCGGTAGATGGCGGCTGCCGCGATCTGGCCCGGCTGGCCGCGCACCGCGTGGATGCGTGGGTCGAACGGGGCGTCGCTGCCGCGCGCGGCATCGACCGACAGGGCGCCGGCCACCATGCCCGCTTCCAGCACGCGCTCGGCCATGAACAGGCCGTGCAGGGCCAGCGCGGTCGAGACCTGGGTGCCGTTGATCAGGGCCAGGCCCTCTTTCGCCGCCAGGGTCACCGGCTCGATGCCGGCGGCGCCCAGCGCCTGCCTGGCGTCCATCAGTTCGCCTTTGTAACGCACCGGGCCGACGCCCAGCATGGCGAGGGTCATGTGCGCCAGCGGCGCCAGGTCGCCCGAGGCGCCGACCGAGCCTTGCGAGGGAATCGCCGGCATGATGCCTGCGTTGTACAGGGCGATCAGGGTCTCGATGATCAGGGGGCGCACGCCGGAATAGCCGCGCGCCAGGCTGCCGATCTTGGTCAGCACGATCAGGCGCACGATGTTGTCGGCGATGAGTTCGCCGGTGCCGACCGCGTGCGACAGGATCAGGTTGCGCTGCAGCGCTTCCAGTTGGTCGTTCGGGATGTGGGCCTTGGCCAGGATGCCGAAGCCGGTGTTGATGCCGTAGGCCGGGTCGCCCTTGGCGGTGATTTGCTGGACCAGGGCACAGGAGGCGTTGACGGCCTGCCAGGCTTCCGGGGCGAGGCTCAGCGGCACGTGGGCGGCCCAGACAGCGCGCAGGTCGCTGAGCGTCAGTTCGCCTGGTTGCAGGGTCAGATGGTGGTGCGAGTCGTTCATGGTGTACTGCCTTACTTGATCATTGGGAGAGTCAGGCCATTGCGCTTGGCCGTCTCGATTGCGCTTTCATAGCCGGCGTCGGCGTGACGCATCACGCCCGAGCCGCTGTCGTTGACCAGCACGCGCGCCAGTCGCTTGGCTGCCGCCTCGGTACCGTCGGCCACGATGACCACGCCCGAGTGCTGCGAATAGCCCATGCCCACCCCGCCGCCATGGTGCAGCGACACCCAGGTGGCGCCGCCGGCCGTGTTCAGCAGGGCATTCAGCAGCGGCCAGTCGGACACCGCGTCGGTACCGTCGCGCATGGCTTCGGTCTCGCGGTTCGGGCTCGCCACCGAACCGGTGTCGAGGTGGTCGCGGCCAATGACGATGGGTGCCTTCAGCTCGCCCGTGCGCACCATCTCGTTGAAGGCCAGGCCGGCCAGGTGGCGCTCGCCCAGGCCGAGCCAGCAGATGCGCGCCGGCAGGCCCTGGAAGGCGATGCGCTCGCGCGCCATGTCGAGCCAGCGGTGCACCCGCGCGTGCTGCGGGAACAGTTCCTTGATCTTGGCGTCGGTCTTATAAATGTCTTCCGGGTCGCCCGACAGCGCCACCCAGCGGAACGGGCCGCGGCCCTCGCAGAACTGGGGACGGATGTAGGCCGGCACAAAGCCCGGGAAGTCGAAGGCGTCCGCGACGCCCTCGTCCTTGGCCACCTGGCGGATGTTGTTGCCGTAGTCGACCGCGTAGGCGCCCATGGCCTTGAAGTCGAGAATGGCGCGCACATGGGTGGCGCAGGATGCCGCAGCAGCGGACGTCAATCGCGCGTGCTGGGCCGGGTCCTGCTGGGCCGCCTTCCATTCTTCGACCGTCCAGCCGGAAGGCAGGTAGCCGTTGATCAGGTCGTGGGCCGAGGTCTGGTCGGTGACCAGGTCCGGCACCAGGCCGCCCGCGCGTGCACGCCGCACCAGTTCCGGCAGCACGTCGGCGGCATTGCCGAGCAGGCCGATGGAGACCGCTTCGCGCTTGGCGGTGTATTCCTTGATCATCGCCAGCGCCTCGTCGATATCGCGCGCCTGCTTGTCGAGGTAGCGGGTGCGCAGGCGGAAGTCGATGCTGCTCTGCTGGCATTCGATATTCAGCGAGACCGCGCCGGCGAAGGTGGCGGCCAGCGGCTGGGCGCCGCCCATGCCGCCCAGGCCGGCCGTGAGGATCCAGCGGCCCGCCATGTCGCCGCCGAAGTGCTGGCGCCCGGCTTCGGCGAAGGTCTCGTAGGTGCCCTGCACGATGCCCTGGGTGCCGATGTAGATCCAGCTGCCGGCGGTCATCTGGCCGTACATGAACAGGCCCTTGCGGTCCAGTTCATTGAAGTGTTCCCAGTTGGCCCATTTCGGCACCAGGTTGGAGTTCGCCAGCAGCACGCGCGGGGCGTCCGCATGGGTGCGGAACACGCCGACCGGCTTGCCGGACTGGATCAGCAGGGTCTGGTCGTCTTCCAGCTCGCGCAGCGAGGCGAGGATCTGGTCGTAGCATTCCCAGTTGCGCGCGGCGCGCCCGATGCCGCCGTAGACCACCAGTGCCTGCGGGTTCTCGGCCACCTCGTTGTCGAGGTTGTTCTGGATCATGCGGTAGGCGGCTTCGGTCAGCCAGCTCTTGCAGGAAAGTTCGCTGCCGCGCGGGGCGCGGATGACGCGGGTGGGGTCGAAGCGGGGGTCGTGGGGCATCGGTGAGTTCATGGCGGCTCCTGGGTTGGAAATGGTGCGCGCAACAAGGACGCGCACCACGTGCAGCAATGAGTCTAAGTTGTCTATACAACCAAGTCAATCGATTTTGTCAGCCCCTCCGCGCTTACTTTTTGAACACCTGTTTGCCACCCACCCAGGTCTCGAGCACGCCGGTCTTGAAGATGTCGTAAGTCGGCATGCGGAACAGGTCGCGGTCGATCACGATGAAGTCGGCGTGCTTGCCCGGCTCCAGCGAACCCAGGCTGTTTTCCTGGTGGCCGGCGTAGGCCGCATCCAGGGTGAAGCAGCGGAAGGCCTCTTTGAGCGACATGGCCTGATTCGGATACCAGCCGGCCACCGGCTGGCCCGCGTGATCCATGCGGGTGACGGCGGCGTGGATGCCGAAGAAGGGGTTCGGCGACTCCACCGGGAAGTCCGAGCCGCAGGCGATGCGCGAGCCCTGGTGCAGGAAGCTGCGCCAGGCGTAGGCGCCCTTGATGCGTTCCGGGCCGACGCGGGTCTCGGCCATGTTCTTGTCCGAGGTGGCGTGGGTCGGTTGCATCGACGGGATGATGCCGAGCGACTTGAAGCGCGGGATGTCGTCCAGGGTTACCACCTGGGCGTGCTCGATGCGGTGGCGTTGCCCTGCGCTCTTGGTGGCGGCCAGTTCCTTCTTGTAGATGTCGAGGATCTGCTTGTTGCCGGCGTCGCCGATGGCGTGCACGTTGACCTGGTAGCCCTTGCGCATGGCCTTGGTCATCATGGCGTCCATCTGCGCGGTCTTGAAGAACAGCAGGCCGTGCGAATGCGGCTCGTCGCTGTAGGGCTTGAGCAGGGCCGCGCCGCGGCTGCCCAGCGCGCCGTCCGAATACAGCTTGACCGAACGCAGCGCGTACATGCCGTCGGCGTAGTCTTTCAGCGGGCCATTTTTTGCCAATTGGTCAAAATCTTCGCCGGTGCCGCCGATCATGGCATACACGCGCGCGGTCAGCTTCTTCTTGTCCGCGTAGTCGCGGTACAGGCGGTCTTCCGCCACGCCGATGCCGGCGTCGTGTACGGCGGTCAGGCCCATGCGCGCGATTTCCTGCAGCGATTTATCCAGCATGACGCGCCCTTCCGCCTCGGTCTGGGCCGGCATGACCTTGGTCACCAGTTCCTGCGCCGCGTCGACCAGCACGCCGGTGGCTTCGCCATTCGCATCGCGCATGATCTTGCCGCCGGCCGGATCCGGCGTCGATTTCGTGATGCCGGCCAGCGCCAGCGTGCGGCTGTTGGCCCAGCCGGCGTGGCCGTCCACGCGCTCGAGCCAGACCGGGCGATCGGACACGACGGCGTCGAGTTCGGCGGCGGTCGGGAAGCGGCCCAGCTTCCAGTTCTCCTGGTTCCAGCCGCGGCCACGGATCCAGGCATGGTTCGCATTCGCCTTGGCGTAGCCGGCGATCGCCTTGATGGCGCCGTCCAGCGAAGTAGTGCTCGCCAAGTCGAGCTGGGTCAGCTGCTGGCCCAGGCCGAACACGTGGCCGTGGGCGTCGATCAGGCCCGGCAGCACGGTGCGGCCCTGCATGTCCACCTGGCGTGCGCCTTTCGCCTTCGCCGTCACTTCGGCATTGCTGCCCACCGCCGTGATGCGTCCCTTGCCGTCGAAGGCGAGCGCGCTGAACTGCACCAGCTCGCCCTTGGCGTTCAGGGTGTAGCCATTGGCGTTGGTGATGACGGTGTCGGCGTGGGCCGACCCGAGGACGCCGAGGCCGGCGAGGACAAGGATGGAACTGAACAGCCGGGAAGACAGGGGGATCTGGCGCGCGCGCATGCTTATCTATTCTCCGTTTTTATGATGGTCCGCGCCTCGTGGGCGCAGCACGGAGAGTGTATAGAAAATCAAGGCACGGGCATAGCCGCTCTAGCCTGCATCGTGAAAGATGATCCCCAGGGTGTGCCGCAGGCCGCGCCGCAGCCGGCTGACGCCGTGGCGCATCGCCACCCGGTACACCCCGCGCGTGCCCTGCACCGGGCGCTGGTTCACGGCAAACACGACCGCATCGCCCTGGCCGAGGGGCACCACCTCGGCGCGCGACTGCATGCGTGGGCGCTGCTCCGTCAGTACGAACTCGCCGCCCTCGAAGTCGACGCCAGGCCGCGACAGCAGCACCGCCACCTGCAGCGGGAACACCAGTTCTCCGTACAGGTCCTGGTGCAGGCAGTTGTAGTCGCCTTCGCGGTAGCGCAGCAGCAGCGGCGTGGGTTTGCCCTGGCCGGCCGCGTGGCAGCGCGCCAGGAAGTCCGCATGCGCGGGCGGGAAGCGCGCCTCGACGCCCAGCTGCGCATGCCAGCGGTTGGCGATGCCGGCCAGCGGCGGATACAGCGTGCTGCGCAAGGCGTCGAGCGGCGCCGGCAGCGGATACGCGAAATACTGGTACTCGCCGCGCCCGAAGCCGTGCTGCTGCATCACGACGCGGCTGCGAAACAGCGCCGGCCGCTCGTACAAGGCGGCAGCGGCCTCGCAGTCCCGCGGCGCCAGCAGCCCGGGAATCACGGCGCAGCCGAAGGCGTCCAGCTCTCCGGCCACGCGCTCCCAATCGATCTCCTTCACTGGCCCGCCTCGCGGTCGAGCAGCGTGCGCTTGCGCTCGATCCCCCAGCGGTAGCCGGACAGGGCGCCATCTAGCCGCACCACGCGGTGGCAGGGAATCGCCACCGCCACCGGGTTGGCCGCGCAGGCCCCCGCGATCGCGCGTGCCGCCGTCGGCATGCCCAGGCGTTCGGCCAGTTCGCTGTAGCTGACGGTGGAGCCGGCAGGAATCGCGCGCAGCGCTTCCCATACGCGGCGCTGGAAGGCGGTGCCGCGCACGTCGAGCGGCAGGTCGAGGCCGAGGCGCGGCGCCTCCACGAAGCCGATCACCTGGGCCACCGTGCGTTCGAACTCGGCTTCCGCCCCTCTGAGTTCGGCCTGCGGAAAACGTTCCTGCAGGTCGCGCACCAGCGGTTCCGGCTCGTCGCCGATCAGGATCGCGCAGATGCCGCGCTCCGTACTGGCCACCAGGATGGCGCCGAGCGAGCATTGCGCGACGGCGAAGCGGATGGTCTCGCCCTGCCCGCCCGCGCGGTAGCGGCCTGGCGTCATGCCCAGCAGCCCGGTACTGGCGTCGTAGAAGCGCCCGCTCGAGCCGAAGCCGGCTTCGTACAGGGCCTCGGTCACGCTGGGCGCCGCCCCCAGGCCCTGCTGCAGGCGTGCGCCGCGCCGCGCGCTGGCATAGGCTTTCGGCGTGACGCCGGTATGCGCCTTGAAGACGCGGTGGAAGTGGAAGCGGCTCATGCCCACCGCCTGCGCCAGGCTGTCGAGGTCGGGGGCGTCTTGCGCTTCGTCGATCAGGCGGCAGGCCTGCGCCACCGCGGCCGCCTGGCGCTGCGCCAGCGGCGGCTGGTCCGGCCGGCAGCGCAGGCAGGCCCGGAAGCCCGCGGCCTCGGCCTCAAGCGGGCTGGCGTGGAAGGCCACGTTGGCGCGCAGCGCGCCGCGCGAGGGGCAGGAGGGCCGGCAGTACACGCCGGTGCTGCGCACGGAATAGGTGAACTGGCCGTCGGCGTCGCGGTCGCGGCGCTGCACGGCGGCCCAGCGCGCCTCGTCGGTATCAAAGATGCTGGTCATGGCGGTCATGGTGAAGTCCCGGTTCGATAAGTATGGGGTCAGCCTAGCCGCCTGGCGGCCGCGGGGCACTCCGGGTATTGCTTTCGAATTGCGATGCTAGAATTTGGTGTCGGCGGCTGCATGCCGCTTCAAACCTTCCCGGAGAGTAGTTTGGAAGAACCGATCACGCAAGACAGCACCCCCATTTTCCAGCGCATCAAGGATTACCTGGTCGGCGAGATCGCCTCCGGCCGCTGGAAGGAAGGCGACCTGGTGCCCTCCGAGCAGGCGCTGGTGCGCCAGTTCGGCGTCTCGCGCATGACCGTCAACCGGGCGGTGCGCGAGCTCACCGCCGAGCAGGTGCTGACCCGGCGCCAGGGTTCCGGCACCTATGTCGCGCCGCAGAAGTACCAGGCCACCCTGGTCGAGATCCGCAATATTGCCGACGAGATCCGCGCGCGCGGCCGCGCCCACCGCAGCCACCTGCGCCTGCTGCGCGCCGAGATCGCCACCGACGAGCTGGCGGCCGAGTTCGAACTGGCACCTGGCGCCACGCTCTACCATTCGATCATCGTCCACTTCGAGAACGACGTGCCGATCCAGGTCGAAGACCGCTGGGTCAACCCGGAATGCGCGCCGCGCTACCTGGACCAGGACTTCAGCGCCATCACCCCGAACGAGCACCTGATGGCGGCCGCGCCGCTGCAGGGCGCCAGCTACACCATCGAAGCCCAGCCGGCGCCGGGCGAGGTGGCGCCGATGCTGGCGATCGGCGCAGGCCAGCCCTGCCTGTTGCTGCACCGCCGTACCACCTCGGGCGGACGGGTCGCCTCGGTGGCCACGATGTGGCATCCTGGCCACTTGGCGCGGTTTACCGGCAGCGTTTGAGGCCGAAGCTGTTCAATATCTGCACGGAACTGGAAAAATTCGCCATAATGGCTCCCTTCCGAATGCCGCCCATCTTCCCCGCATGAAGCCGCCCTCTTCGCCCGCACCGCATGCCGCACCACGCCGCGTGCTGCTGCTCGACGACGACCGCTTCATGCTCGACGTGCTGCGCGAGATGCTCGACATGGTCGACGAGACTGGCGGCAGCGGCCGCTTCGACGTCCATGCCGAGTGGGACGCGCGGCGCGCGCTGGCGGCCCTGCCGCGCCATGCGCCGGATTTCCTGATCTGCGACCTGGCGATGCCGGAAATGGACGGCATCGAGTTCCTGCAGGCCGCGGCCGGCCAGGGATTCAGCGGCCGGGTGATCCTGGTGTCGGCGCTGGAAGACGGTGTGCGCGACGCCGCCACCGAGCTGGCGCGCGCCCTCGGGCTGCGGGTGGCGGGCGCCTTCCGCAAGCCGCTGGCGATCGAGCAGCTGCGCCTTGCGGTGCAATGTTGAGATTTTGTACAAACCGGTCCACACTTTTTGAAAAAATGGGGTATTATTCGGCACATCCCCGCCTGACACCCCCTGCCGTTTTTCCATATTGAATTTTGCACACAGTGCCTCCACCATTGTGTAGCAGCTAATTATTTGATGAGAAGCGCGATGAGCAGTACGCGCAGGCCGGCGGGACCACGCCGGATCGGCACAGGCCGCCAGGCGTAACTTGATCCTTACCTCTTTTGAGGAACATATGAGCGAAAACATTAAACACATCACCGATGCAAACTTCGATGCCGAAGTGCTCAAGTCCGAGCAACCGGTCCTGGTCGACTTCTGGGCCGAGTGGTGCGGCCCGTGCAAGATGATTGCACCGATCCTGGAAGAAGTCGCCCAGCAGTACGCTGGCAAGCTGGTGGTGGCCAAGGTCGACGTCGACGCCAACCAGGCCGTACCGGCCCAGTTCGGCATCCGCGGCATCCCAACCCTGATCCTGTTCAAGAACGGGGAAGCGGCTGCGCAAAAAGTCGGCGCCATGGCCAAGGGCCAGCTGGTTCAGTTCATCGACAGCAATATCTGATACTGCTACCATGAGCGGCGGCAGCGCGCCCGCGCTGCCGTCATTGTCGGGAAGCAAACCGGCTCCGGTGCTTCCAACTTAATAAACCCACGTAGTTCCCTCCCCTACCTTTACTTTCCCGTCACGGGACACCCACACAAACATGCATTTATCTGAACTGAAGGCAATGCACGTCTCCGCGCTGCTGGAGATGGCAATCGGCCTCGACATCGACAACGCAGCCCGCCTGCGCAAACAGGAACTGATGTTCGCGATCCTGAAGAAACGCGCCAAGCAGGGCGAACAGATCTTCGGCGACGGCGCCCTCGAAGTCCTGCCGGACGGCTTCGGCTTCCTGCGCTCGCCGGACGCCAGCTACATGGCCTCGACCGACGACATCTACATCTCGCCGTCGCAGATCCGCCGGTTCAACTTGCATACGGGTGACTCGATCGAAGGCGAAGTGCGTACGCCGAAGGACGGCGAGCGCTACTTCGCGCTGGTGAAGGTGGACAAGGTCAACGGCGAATCGCCGGAAGCCTCGAAGCACCGCATCCTGTTCGAAAACCTGACCCCGCTGCACCCGAACGAGCCGCTGCGCCTCGAGCGCGACATGAACGGCGCCGAGAACATCACCGGCCGTATCGTCGACCTGATCTCGCCGATCGGCAAGGGCCAGCGCGGCCTGCTGGTCGCTTCGCCGAAATCGGGCAAGTCGGTCATGCTGCAGCACATCGCCCACGCGATCACCGCCAACCACCCTGACGTGACCCTGATCGTCCTCCTGATCGACGAGCGTCCGGAAGAAGTGACCGAGATGCAGCGTTCGGTGCGTGGCGAAGTGGTCGCCTCGACCTTCGACGAACCGGCCACCCGCCACGTGCAGGTCGCCGAGATGGTGCTGGAAAAGGCCAAGCGCCTGGTCGAGATGAAGAAGGACGTCGTGATCCTGCTCGACTCGATCACCCGCCTGGCGCGCGCCTACAACACCGTGATCCCGGCCTCGGGCAAGGTGCTGACCGGTGGTGTCGACGCCAACGCCCTGCAGCGTCCGAAGCGCTTCTTCGGCGCGGCGCGTAACGTCGAGGAAGGCGGCTCGCTGACCATCGTCGCCACCGCCCTGATCGAGACCGGCTCGCGCATGGACGACGTCATCTATGAAGAATTCAAGGGCACCGGCAACATGGAAGTGCACCTCGAGCGCCGCCTGGCCGAGAAGCGCGTCTATCCGGCGATCAACCTGAACAAGTCGGGCACCCGCCGCGAGGAACTCTTGATCAAGCCGGACCAGCTGCAAAAAATCTGGATCCTGCGCAAGCTGCTGTACTCGATGGACGAGATCGAGGCGATGGAGTTCATTCTCGACAAGATGCGCGCGACGAAGAACAATGTCGAATTCTTTGACATGATGCGCCGCGGCGGTTAATCACCGACCTTGCATCGCGCGAATCGGGCGGCCTGCGGGCCGCCCTTTTTCTTGCCGGGAGCGCCGAGGCGGCTTATAATCGCCGGTTCAGTCCACCCCTGGCAAGTGATCGGCAATCGGGTCAAGAAGCAGGACGACCGACGAAGTGCCGTTTGGCTACCAACTATAGAGAAAGCAATCCATGAAGACCGATACCCACCCGAATTACCGCGAAGTCCTGTTCCACGACGTGTCCTGCGACTTCAAGTTCATCACCCGTTCGACCATCAACACCCGCGAAACCGCTACCCACGAAGGTAAAGAATACCCGCTGGTCAAGATCGAAGTCTCGGCTGAATCGCACCCGTTCTACACCGGCAAGCACAAGATCGTCGACACCGCTGGCCGCGTCGAGAAGTTCCGCCAGAAGTTCGGTTCGGTCGGTTCGAAGACCGCGGTCGCCAACGGCTAATTTGTCCGGGCACCACGCAAGCATCGGGTCCGCAGGGCCCGAAGTTGCCAGAAAAGAAGCCGGTATCCCCGGCTTCTTTTTTTTCGCGGCTATACTACGCGACTATTCTTTCCCGCTGCACTGAACGATGAAACCCGTCCGCCTTCCCGCTGCCGCCACACTGGCACTGCCCCGCTGGGCCCTGCTCGCGCTGGGCATGCTGTACATCCTGCCGGGCCTGATCGGCCGCCACCCGTGGAAGGAAGACGCCGGCCCCTTCGGCATCATGTGGACGATGGCGCACGGCGGCATCGACGACTGGCTGTACCCGAACATCGCCGGCCTGGCAGCCGCCCAGGAAGGCCCGCTGGCCTTCTGGCTCGGCGCGCTGTGCATCAAGCTGTTCGGCTGGATCCTGGGCGACGTGCTGGCCGCGCGCGTCTCCACCATCGGCATCTTCGTCACCGGCGCCATGTCGCTCTGGTACACCGCCTTCCACCTGGGCCGCCGCGCCGAAGCGCAGCCGCTACGCCTGGCCTTCGGCGGCCAGCCCGAGCCCGACGACTACGGCCGCACGCTGGGCGACACCGCGGTGCTGATCTACCTCGGCTGCCTGGGCCTGCTCGTGCAGAGCCACCTGACCCTGGCCGCCACCCTGCAGGGCGCCCTGCTCGCCTATTTCCTGTACCGCGCGGTGCGCTACGTCGAGACCTCCTCGACCCGCAATGCCGTGCTGGTCGGCCTGTCGCTGGGCGCCCTGGCCCTCACGCGCGGCATCGTGGTGCCGGCGGTGCTGGTGCTGGCGCTGTACGCCTGCACCCGCTACCTGAAGCTGGCGACCCGCGACAGCCTGCGCCACCTGGCCATCGCGGCAGGTGTCGGATTTCTTATCACCCTGGCCTGGATCGTGCCGGCCGCGCTGGTCCAGCCCTACGGCCTGTCGCCGGTCGGCGAATGGCTGGACTGGAATGCCGGCCAGTTCGCGCTGCCCAGCCTGGCCTCGCTGAAGGGCTTCTTCCGCATCGGCGTCTGGTTCTTCTGGCCGGCCTGGCCGTTCGCCCTGTGGGCGATCTGGGCCTGGCGCCGCCAGCAGCACCTGCTGCACATCGTGATGCCGGTGATGTTCTTCGTCGCCCTCGCGCTGCTGCTGCTGTGCGACCCGGAGCCGGAAAACAGCGACTTCCTCAAGATGCTGGCGCCGCTGGCGCTGATGGCAGCCTTCGGCCTGCCGACCATGAAGCGCGGCGCGATCAATGCGATCGACTGGTTCTCGGTGATGGTGCTGACCATGCTGGGCGCGCTGGTGTGGCTGTTCTGGATCGCCAAGCTCACCGGCTGGCCGGCCCAGCTGGCCAAGAACGCGCTCAAGCTGGTGCCGGGCTTCAAGCCGGAAGTCGGCATCATCGCCTTCCTGGTGGCCGCCGCGACCAGCGTCGGCTGGATCATGCTGGTCCACTGGCGCCTGTCGCGCCAGCCCTCGGTGCTGTGGCGTGCGGTGGTGCTGTCATCGGGCGGCCTGATCCTGCTGTGGGTGCTCCTGATGACCCTGTTCCTGCCGGACCTCAACTACAGCAAGAGCTACGCCGGCGTGGCCCAGCAGATCGCGGCGACCCTGCCGCATGACGCGGACTGCATCGAAACCAATGTGAATCCGGCCCAGCGCGCGTCGCTGGCCTATTTCGGCCGGCTGCCCTTCACCACGCTGGCGGGCGGGCGCTGCAACTATGTCCTGCTCCAGGACAGCATCAAGAACCGCGACGACGACAAGCTGGCGCGCCGCTACGGCGTGCGCGGCAGCACCGTGCTGTGGGAAGGCCGGCGCGCCTCCGACCGCGACGAACGCTTCCGGCTGCTCCAGCGCAGCCGCTGATTCCTCCCTCCTGACTGTTTCCTTGCAGGCCGCCGGCATTCCAGCCGGCGGCCTTTTTCGTTCTGGCACGATTCCTGCATCTCTTTCACCGGTGCGCAGCACACCAGCCTGATGTGAGAACCTATGTATGCAAGATAGCGCGCTTGAGCGGAGTCAACTGCCCCGTAAGCTAGACCGGCACAATGAAACAGGTCGTTTTTTGTTGCCATACGGGCGCAACCGATCGAGCAGCGCTGCGAGGAGATACCATGAAAAGCGTTACCTTTTCGGAAATTGTTCGTATTCGCGAGCGGCCGTTCTTCCTGCGTTGCCCCGCTACCTGGCGGCAGCTGTTCCCGTGGGTCCTCACCATGGCAGTCGGCCTGCCGCTGCTGATGCTGGTGCTGCACCTCATCGACCCGGAAACCCCGCTGCCCTTCATCGTGCTGCCGGCGCTGGTCGGTGGACTGATGCCGGTGGCCATGATGGGCCCGGGAAGCTTCGAGATGCGCACCCGCTTCGATGCCCACCACATGATCAGCACGCTCGACGAAGCGCTGGTCTCGCTGGGCTACCGGCGCACCAGGTCCGATGCCGACCGCATCAGCTACTTCCGCCCGCTGCCCTGGCTGCGCGGCCGCGAGGGCTCGATCGAAGTGGCGGTGCAGCCGCACACGCTGCAGGTGGTGGGCCCGGTAGGCAGCCTGAGGCTGCTGCAGCAGCGCATTTCCTGCTGATTGTGTGGGCAGCGGCGTCGCTACAGGCCGCTACCGGCCCGTAACAGGCGTCCTCGCCGCAATACTTTCGCCGGTGCTGGTCATCCGTGCAATCGATGTGCTAAGATGCGCGCCTGCTATTGGGCCTCTGTGGCGGAATTGGTAGACGCACTTGACTCAAAATCAAGCGCCGAAAGGCGTGCCGGTTCGATTCCGGCCGGAGGCACCACCCCACCAGCATGGCAGTGACATTGACCTGCCCCTCGTTTTTCCCCGACATTTCCGTCGGAATAATTTACACCTCACAATCCTCTGCCACCGGCCAGGCCATGCGGGCGCGCATTACGGCTGTTTGATCGGCCCACCCCAGTTCTCATAGCTGCGCTCGATACGCCGCGCCGTACCATCCCGCCCCATGGCCTCGAAGGCCGCGTTCAGCCGCTCCACGACCGCATCCGGCACCCCGGGATTGCAAGCCAGGTAGAGTTCGATCCGGTTGAACACCAAGAGCGGCACGATTTTCTTGTCATAGCCGTAGCGGGTCAGGATGGTGCTGCCGGTGCGCAGGCTGGCGGCCCACAGGTCGATGCGGTCGAGCAGCAGCTTGCCGGCGTTGGCCAGGTCTTCATTCGCGGCGTCGACACGGAAGCCCCGCGCCCGCAGGTAGGCATCGCGGGCGTCGCCGTTGTAGGTGCCGATGCGCAGGCCGCGCGCATCCTCGAGGCTACGCAGCGTCAGCTTGCTGTCGGCGCGCGCCAGCATCACCCATTCGGCCACCGCGGTCGGCCCCACCCATTTGAACAGGTTTTCCCTCTCCGGCGTACGCGAAGTCGAGTACACGCAGGCATCCGGGCGTTGCTGCGCAGCCAGGTAGGCGCGCTTCCAGGGCAGCAGTTCGATGCTGTAGTCGACGCCGGCGCGCTGCATGGCTTCGCGCACCTTGTCAGTGGCGATGCCGGTCACGCGCGTGCCCTCCAGCATGCTCGACGGCGCCGAGGTCTCGGTCGTGATGTAGAGCCGCGGCCGGGCCGCAGGCGCCGTCCCGACGGCGGCATTGGCGGCGCTGGCGGCGGCGCCGGCAACAGCGAGTGCTATCGCGAGAATTCGAGTAAGCAAGGTTCTTCCCTGGCTGGATCGCCTGCGCATTGCGCTATCCACACGCACTTGTATTGATTTATCAATGCAGAGTAGCACTACAGGGAATTTTTCCGCAATGCATGTCGGTACAGTAGCCGTGGGGGTGGCGCCTGCGCTACAGAAATACGGGTCAAACCCGCATGATGCCTACCTTCAACGAGACTTTCCCACGCGAAAATGAGATACTGCTGAGACCTTTCCCGGGCGCTTTTCACTGCCCAATCACCGCAAAAGCCGCCCCCATGCTGCAATTATTTTCAGTTCCGGACGATCCGTCGCTGCTCACCTTTGGCGTCTATGAACTGCGCTTTGTCCTGCTGTCGGTCCTGATCGCCATTTTCTCGTCCTGGATGGGCTTGCAGATCGCCGGCCAGGCGGCCGCCAGCCGCAGCCACCGCGCGCTCGTGCTCGGCAGCGGCAGCCTGGCCCTCGGCGCCGGCGTCTGGGCCATGCACTTCATCGGCATGCTGGCATTTAACCTGTGCACGCCGATCACCTATGACCCGATGACCACCATCCTGTCGGCGCTGCCCAGCATCGGCGCCTCGGCGGTGGCCTTGTCGCTGATTTCGCGCCAGCGTCTCGGCCCGGTCGGCCTGCTGGTCGGTGGCGTGCTGGTCGGCGCCGGCATCGGCGCCATGCATTATTCCGGCATGGCCGGCATGCAGATGCGCCTGCAGCTGCGCTATGACCCGGCCATGTTCGCCCTGTCGATCGTGGTGGCGGTGGTGCTCGCCACGCTGGCGCTGGGCGTGCGCTTCGGCCTGAAGCGCTTCCGCTCGCTGAGCGAATCGCGCCGCCTGCTGCTGGCCGCCATCGTGATGGGCTGCGCCATCGCCGGCATGCACTACACCGGCATGGCCGCCGCGCGCTTCGTCGGCCAGGCCGACCCGGCCGGCATGGGCTCCTCGAACAGCGACTTCCTGGCGCTCGCCATCTCGCTCATCACCATGGTCTTTACCGGCCTGGTGGTCGCGGCCAACGGCCTGCTGCGCTACCGCATGATGTTCCTCGAGCTGCGCCGCAGCGAAGCCTGGATGCGCGCCCTGCTCACCACCACGGTGGACGGCGTGATCACGATCGCGCGCAACGGCACCATCACCGAATTCAACGCCTCGGCCGAGCGCATCTTCGGCTGGCGGCGCGAGGAGATCGTCGGCCGCAGCGCCAGCCTCCTGATCGCCGATGACGACGCGCCCTCGCACGACGGCCTGCTGGGCCTGATCACCGAAGGATTTACCCCGGCGATGTCGGGCAGCAGCGAAATCATGGGCAAGCGCAAGGATGGCAGCCTGGTGCCGATCCGCCGCGCCATCGGCCATGCGCGCCTGGACAAGCAGGACCTGTTCGTCTGCTTCATCACCGACATCAGCGAGCGCCGCGCGATCATGCAGGCGCTGCATGCCAGCGAAGCGCAGTTCCGTTCCCTGATCGCCAACATCCCCGGCATTTCCTTCCGCTGCACGCTGGAAGGCCAATGGCCGATGGTCTTCATCAGCGACGCGGTCGAACGCGTCACCGGCTACCCGGCCGCCGACTTCCTGGGCGACCATCCGCGCCGCCTGTTCGGCACCCTGATCCACGCGACCGACCGCGTGCGCGTGAACGAAGAACTGGAAGCCGCGCTGCGCGAAGACCGCCCCTACCTGGTCGAATACCGCCTGCTGCACAAGGACGGCAGCGTGCGCTGGCTGTGGGAAAACGGCAGCGGCGTGCGCGACGACGAAGGCACGGTCACCTGGCTCGACGGGGTCATCCTCGACATCACCGAGCGCCGCCAGATGGAAGACGCGCTGCGCGACGCCAAGGACAAGGCCGAGCAGGCCGCCGCCGCGCGCGCCACCTTTGTCGCCAACATGAGCCACGAGATCCGCACGCCGATGAATTCGATCCTCGGCTTCACCGACGTCCTGCTCGACGGTGAGCTGAACAAGGAACAGCGGCGCCACCTCGACACCATCCGCAGCGCCGGCCGCGCGCTGCTGCGCCTGCTCAACGAGATCCTCGACACCGCCAAGCTGGAAAAGGGCGCGGTGGAGCTGGAGCAGAACGACTACAACCTGCTGTCCCTGATCGACGAGCTGTCGTCCACGCTGGCCGCGAATGCGCGCGCCAAGGGCCTGCACCTCGACATCCACTACGATCCGGCGCTGCCGACCGGCCTGCGCGGCGACGAGCTGCGGGTGCGCCAGGTGCTCACCAACCTGCTCGACAACGCGATCAAGTTCACCGAGAAAGGCAGCGTGACCCTGCGCGTGCGTGCCGAGGGCGACCAGCTGTGCATCATCGTCAGCGACACCGGCATCGGCATCGCGCCGGAACGCCTGCAGGCGATCTTCGATCCCTTCACCCAGGCCGACGCCTCGATGACGCGCCGCTTCGGCGGCACCGGCCTGGGCACCACCATCAGCAAGCAGCTGGTCGAGCTGATGGGCGGGAAGATCTGGGCCGAGAGCGAACTCGGCAAGGGCACCAGCTTCCACGTGCATCTGCCGCTGGTGCTGGCACGCTTCGCGCAGCAGGCGCCGCGCGTGCGCAGCGCCGCGGTGCTGCCGCCGCTGCGCGTGCTGGCCGCCGACGACGTGCCGCAGAACCTGGAGCTGCTGCAGCTCCTGATGGCGCGCCGCGGCCACACGCTCACCGCCGTGGCGGATGGCGCCGCGGTGCTGGAGCAGGCCAGGGAAGGCGACTTCGACCTGGTGCTGATGGACTTCCAGATGCCGACCCTCGACGGCCTCTCCGCCACCCGCGCGATCCGTGCCCACGAGGCGGCCACCGGCAAGCGCCGTACGCCGGTGATCGCGATGACCGCCAGCGTGCTGGCCGAGCACCGCCGCGCCAGCGTCGAAGTCGGCATGGACGGCTTCGCCACCAAGCCGGTCGACTGGTTCACGCTGTCGCACGAGATCGCGCGCGTGCTGGGCCTCGACCAGCAGCAGGCGGACAAGGACGCGCTTGCGCTGCCTGCCGCGGCGCGCGAGGTGCTGAACCGCCGCGTCGGCCTGCACCGCTGGGCCGACAAGGCCGACGTGTATGCCGAGGCGCTCGATCACTTCGGCCGCCAGTACGCCGACCTGGCCACCACGCTGAAGATGCACGCGGCGGGCGGCTCGCACCAGCAGCTGCGCATGCTGGCGCACAAGGTGCGCGGCGTGGCCGCCAACGTCGGTCTGGAACAGCTGTCCGACGCGCTGTCCAGGCTCGAGCAGGCCACCAACACCGTCCCGACCGACGAGCGCGAGGCCGCCCAGGCGCTGGAAACCGCCAGCGCCGCCTTGGGCGACGCGCTGGCCGCGATCCGCGCCGGCAGCCCGCAGCCGACCGTGGCACCCGAAGCGGCGCCCTATGACCTGGCGCGCGCGCGCCGCGCCGGCGGCGTGCTGCTGCAGGCGCTGCGCCGCGGCGCCCTCGACGATGCCGCCCTGTCCGGCCTGGTGGCGGCGCTGGCCGGCCATCCGGTGGCGCCGCGCGTGGCCCAGATCCAGGGCGCGATCGGCGACTTCGAGTTCGACTCCGCCCTGGAACAGCTGGAGGCCGTGATGGCCACGCTGGGCGAATAAGGAATAGTTTTTCAGGATTGACGAGCATGACCCAACCGAACAACCGGCCGCTGATCCTCGCGGTCGACGACGAAGCCAGCAACCTGCAGCTGCTGCGCCAGATCCTGCAGGACCACTACCGCCTGCTGTTCGCCAAGGACGGCGCGCGCGCGCTCGAGCTGGCGCGCCAGGAAGCCCCCGACCTGGTGCTGCTGGACGTGATGATGCCGGGGATGTCCGGCTACGAAGTGTGCGCCTCGCTCAAGGCGAACCCGGATACCGCGGCGATTCCCGTGATCTTCGTGACCGCGCTCACCGACACCGCCGACGAGCTGGAAGGCTTCGAAGCCGGCGCGGTCGACTACATCACCAAGCCGGTGAGTCCGCCGATCGTGCGCGCTCGCGTGCGCACCCACCTGTCGCTGGTGCGCATGGAGGAGCTGCGCGCGACGCGCCTGGAAATCGTCCAGCGTCTCGGCCTGGCCGCCGAATACAAGGACAACGAGACCGGCCTGCACGTGATCCGCATGAGCCACTTCTCGCGCATTCTCGGCATCGCGGCGGGCATGAGCGAAGTGGAAGCGGACGACCTGCTGCACGCCGCGCCGATGCACGACGTGGGCAAGATCGGCATCCCGGACCGCATCCTGCAGAAACCCGGGCCGCTCGATCCGGACGAATGGAAGGTGATGCAGAGCCACGTGACGATCGGCGCCGAGATCATCGGCGAGCATGGCGGCGGCATGCTGGCGCTGGCCTCGCAGATCGCGCTGACCCACCACGAGAAGTACGACGGCAGCGGCTACCCGAACGGCCTGCGCGGCGAGGACATCCCGCTGGTCGGTCGCATCGTGGCGATCGCCGACGTGTTCGACGCGCTGACCTCGAAGCGGCCATACAAGAAGGCCTGGACAGAGGATGAAGCGCTGACCTTCCTGCGCGAGCAGAAAGGGCGCCATTTCGATCCGGCGCTGGTCGACCTGTTCATCGAACAGATGCCGGCGGTGCGGGCGGTGCAGCAGCGCTGGGCTGAGGCTTAAACTATCGCGTCGGCGGCACGCCCGCCAGCCCCACGCTCCCGCGCGCATTCGCGGTGGCCTTGCGCGCCACCAGCTCCTTGTACAGGTCGGTGTAGTTGGCCGCCATCTGCTCCGAGGTGAACAGCTCGTGGTAGCGCTGTTCCGCGCGCACGCCCATGCGGCGCGCCATCTCGGTGTCGTTCCACAGCGCCTGCAGCGCGCCGCGCAGCGCTGCGGCGTCGGAGGGCGGCACCACCAGCCCGGTCTCGCCATGCTGGTTGATGTAGGTGGTGCCGCTGCCGATCTCGCAGGAGATCATCGGTTTGCCGTACATCGCCGCTTCCAGCAGCGAGATACCGAAGGATTCCGCCCGCAGGTGCGAGGGGAAAGCCATCGCATGGCACAGGCTCAGGAGCGCCGCCTTGTCGGCGTCGTCGACGCCGCCGGTGAAGATCACGTGCTTCAGGCCGAGACGCGCCGCCTGCTCGCGCAATGCCTGCTCTTCCGGTCCGGTGCCGACGATCACGATCGGGTAATCCAGGCCGCGCGCCGCCTCCAGCAGGACATGCAGGCCCTTGTAGTAGCGCAGCACGCCGACGAACAGGAAGAACTTCGGGCCGACCTTGGCGCGCCAGTGCGCCAGGCGGCACGGCTCGACGTGCGGATAGGTGGACTTGTCCAGGCCGTAGGTGATGATGCGGGTCTTGTCGCGGTAGCGCTGCAGCACGCTCGAGGAGGCCAGGTAGTTGGGCGAGGCCGCAACCACCGTATCGACACTGTCGAAGAAGCGGTACTTGAGCGGCTGGTACAGGCGCAGCAAGTGCTTCTGGCGCACGATGTCGGCGTGGTAGCTGACCACGGTCGGCTTGTCCACGCGCGCCATGAAATGCGCCAGGTCCATGAAAGGCCACGGGAAGTGGTAGTGCACCACGTCGGCCTCGCGTGCCATGCGCGACAGCGCGCCGATGGCCTGCAGCGAGCAGGCGTTCGAGGCGATCTCGAAGTTTTGCGGCACGCGGTGCACGGTGTGCCCATCGAGCGTATAGGGCGCCAGGTCTTTCTGGCGCGACAGCGACAGCACGGTATTGTTGACGCCCAGGCGCGTCGTGCCGACGCACAGCTGGCGGATCACCTGTTCGATGCCGCCAAGGGAGTCCGGATAGTACGTCTTGTAGAAATGAAGGACACGCATGTTGGAAGCTTACTGCGAAAGTAGCGCACGGTACACCTCGGCAGTCTGCCGTGCGGTAGCGTGCCAGGTCAGTTGTTCGGCCCGCGTGCGGCCGGCGGCGATGCAGCGCGCGCGCTCGCGGGCATCCGTAGCCAGGGTCTGCAAAGCGTCGGCCAGCAGGCCCGTATCGAGCGGATCGACCTCGAGCGCGGCGCCCTGCGTCACTTCGGGCAGCGAGCTGGCGTTCGACGCCACCACCGGGACGCGCGAGGCAAAGGCCTCGACCACCGGGATGCCGAAGCCCTCGTACAGCGAAGGAAAGGCGAACACGCCGGCGCCGGCATACAGGTGGCGCAGCTGCTGGGCGTCGGTGAGCTTGTCGAGCCAGACCACGTTCTCGCCATTGGCCTGCGCCGCCTGGAGCTGGGCGACCAGCGCTTCGCAGCGCCAGCCGCGCGCGCCGACCACCACCAGCGCGCGCTCGTCGCGCAGGGCCTTCGGCAACGTCAGCCAGGCATCGAGCAGGCGGCCGACGTTCTTGCGCGGTTGCAGTGTGCCGACAGTGAGGAAATAGCCAGGGCGCAGTTTGTAGTGTGCAAGCGTGGCTGCCATCGCCTCCGCGTCGGGCGCCTCGAGCCATTCCTCGTCCACGCCGCAGTAGACGACCGAGACGCGGTTCGGGTTCACGCCGAAGCATTCGACCAGTTCGTCGATCGCAAAATGCGACAGCGCGATGACGTGGTCGGCCTTGGCGGCGGCCTTGCGCTGCAGCCAGTTCTTGAGGCTTCGCAGGCGCGGGTTGCACCACTCGGGGTACTTGATCGGCAATGCGTCGTGCAGGGTCGCCACCACCGGGCAGTCCATGCGCACGATGCGGTAATCGGTGACGTGGAACAGGTCGGCCGGCATGTGGACGCGGTGCGCGCCAGGCGTGGCGAGGTCGACCAGGGAAGCGGTTTCGAAGGACTGGGGCATGGGCTGGCCGATGCTGATGCCCTGCCCCTTCGAACGGACCCGCGGCCAGGAATACGGGACGACGCTACAACCGGTGCGCGGCAAGTGCCGCATCAGTGCGCTGGTATAGACGCCGATGCCGTCGAGGCGGCCGCCGGTCAGGCCCGGTTCGATCATGGTCGTTCCGAGCCCGACGGTGAGACCGCCGGCCCTCACGCCAGGTACATCCAGCGCAGCGTCTCGGACAGCGGCGTCGGGTCGAGTTGGCCGATGACGGCGGTGAGCTTGCTGTTGCTGCCCGACAGCGTGAGCACGTCGTTGGCGCGCACGAATGCCGGGTTGACGTGCACGTCGATGTGGTAGCCGGCGATCTCGCTCATCATGTCGATCAGGTTGGCCAGCGAGTGCGAACTGCCGGAGCAGACGTTGAAGGCTTCGCCGGCAGGCGCCACGGCCAGCAGGCGGCGGTAGGCGCGCGCCACCATGCGCACGTCGGAGAAGTCGCGCGCGATCGCCAGGTTGCCCAGCTCGATGCGCTTCTCGTTGCGGCGGAAATGGGACACGATCTTCGGCAGCAGGAAGTTCTCGGTCTGGCCCACGCCGGTATAGTTGAACGGGCGCGCGATGGTGATCGGCAGCTTGTCCATCCACAGGCGCGCCATGAATTCCATGGCCAGCTTGCTGACGGCGTAATCGTTGGCCGGGCTTGGGCTCACGTTCTCGTCGATGACGGGCACGCTGGCATTGCCGTAGATGTTGGCCGAGGAGGCCAGCAGCACGCTGGTGGGGCGGTGCTTGCCGGCGGCCAGCGCTTCGAGCAGGTTGCGCGTGCCGACCACGTTGACGCGGTAGATCAGTTCGGCATCCGAATGGGCCACGAAGGCGATGCCGGCCAGGTGCGCGACCACGTCGGGCTGCACCTCGTCGACCATCCGCGCCACGGCTTCGCGATCGCACAGGTCGACCGCGACGATGTCCGGTCCGAGCTCTTCGCCCGGCATGACGGTGCCGTAGACACGGTAGCCGGCCGCAGTGAGCTCCTGCGCCATGTAATAGCCGGTGAAGCCGCGCAGGCCCGTGATGAGCGCGCGGCGTCCCTCGCCTTCCCTCCCGCCGATGAAGGCCGGGATGTCGTCCGTGGCCATGCGTTCCATGATCTTAGAACGAGAATCCGATTTCGTTGCGACGCAGGTCGGCGTCGACCATCATCTGGCACAGTTCTTCCAGCGTGGTCCTGGGCTCCCAGCCCAGCATGCGCCTGGCCTTGGACGGATCGCCGATGAGCAGGTCGACTTCGGCCGGGCGGTAGAACTTCGGCGACACGCGCACCAGCGTCTTGCCGGTACGGGCGCAGCGGCCGGTTTCGTTCTCGCCTTCGCCGGAAAACTCGATGTCGATATTGGCGCCCTTGAAGGCCATGCTGACGAAGTCGCGCACGGTCTCGGTGCGGTTAGTGGCCAGCACGAAGGTATCGGGTTCGTCGGCCTGCAGGATGCGCCACATGCCTTCGACGTATTCCTTGGCGTAGCCCCAGTCGCGCTTGGCGTCGAGGTTGCCCAGTTCGAGCACGTCAAGCTTGTTCAGGACGATCTTGGCGACCGAGTCGGTGATCTTGCGGGTGACGAATTCACGACCGCGCAGCGGCGACTCGTGGTTGAACAGGATGCCCGAGGAACCGTAGATGCCATAGGACTCGCGGTAGTTGACGGTCATCCAGTGGGCGTACAGCTTGGCCACGCCGTAGGGGCTGCGTGGATAGAAAGGCGTTTCTTCGACCTGCGGAATGGACTGCACCTTGCCGAACATCTCTGAGGTGGAGGCCTGGTAGAAGCGGATCTTCGGATTGACGATGCGGATGGCTTCGAGCAGGTTGACCGCGCCCAGGCCCGTGATCGAGGCGGTGGTGACCGGCTGCTCGAAGGACACGCCAACGAAACTCTGCGCCGCCAGGTTGTAGACCTCGTCGGGCTGGCTGCTTTCCATCAGGCGGATGCTCGAGGACAGGTCGGTCAGGTCGTATTCGACCAGCGCCAGGTTCGGATGCTTGTCGATGCCGAGCTCTTCGATGCGCCAGAAGTTAACCGAACTGGAGCGGCGGAAGGTGCCGGTCACGTGGTAACCCTTTTCCAGGAGAATCTGCGCCAAGTAGGCGCCATCCTGGCCGGTAATACCAGTGATCAGGGCTCTTTTCGTTGTTTGCATGTTCTTGGGTTCTTGAAGATGGTCTTGCAGGCAGCCAGACTCAGGAAAGCCGGGATTGTATCAGAGAGGAGAAGTTGTCTACCTTGACACGGTAGAGAGTGCTGCAATTAATGCAACACTTTATCTCGACATTATGCCTTGAAAAGTATGCCACCCGGCGCCCGCTTACGGATTGTTACCGTTGTATTTGTGCGAAGACAAATTGTGAAATTCTGAGACAAAAACGCCTGACACAGCTCAAAGAGCCGCGTCAGGCGTGCGTTATACCGCTTGTTGGTACTTACTTACCGTTGCGAGACCGCATCCACGACACACAAGGCCGTCATGTTGACGATGCGGCGCACCGTCGACGACGGCGTCAGGATATGCACGGGACGCGCACAGCCCAGCAGGACCGGGCCGATCGCGATGCCGTTGCCGGCGGCGCTCTTGACCAGGTTGTAGGAAATGTTGGCGGCGTCGATATTCGGCATCACCAGCAGGTTGGCGTCGCCGGTCAGCGCCGAGTTCGGCATGATCTTCATGCGCACCTTGGCTTCGATCGCGGTGTCACCGTGCATCTCGCCGTCGATTTCCAGGCCCGGCTTGGCCTGCTGCACCAGCGGCAGCACCGCGCGCATCTTGCGGGCCGATTCGCTGTTGTAGGTGCCGAAGTTCGAATGCGACAGCAGGGCCGCGCGCGGCTGCATGCCGAAGCGTTCCATCTCCTCGGCCGCCATCACGGTGATCTCGGCCAGCTCCTCGGCGTTCGGGTTCTCGTTGACGTGGGTGTCGACGATGGCCAGCTGGCGGTCCGGGGTGATCAGGAAGTTCATCGCCGCGTATACCTTCGATGCCGCCCGCTTGCCCAGCACCTGGTCGACGTAGTGCAGGTGCATCTGGGTGGTGCCGTAGGTGCCGCAGATCAGGCCGTCCGCGTCGCCCTTGTGGACCATCATGGCGCCGATCAGGGTGTGGCGGCGGCGCATCTCGATCTTGGCCAGGTCGACGGTCACGCCCTTGCGCTTGGCCATCTCGTAGTAGGTCTGCCAGTAGTCGCGGTAGCGCTCGTCGTAGTCCGGGTTGATCACGTCCACGTTCTGGCCCAGCTTGAGGCGCAGGCCGAACTTCTCGATGCGCTTTTCCAGCACCGCCGGGCGGCCGACCAGGATCGGGCGCGCCAGCTTCTCGTCGACCACCACCTGCACCGCGCGCAGCACGCGCTCGTCCTCGCCCTCGGCGTAGACGATGCGCTTGGCTTCCATCGGCGCGGCCTTGGCCACCGAAAACAGCGGCTTCATGAAGGTGCCGCTGCGGTACACGAACTGCTGCAGGCTCTCGGCGTAGGCGGCCAGGTCCGCGATCGGACGGGTGGCGACGCCGCCGTCCTGCGCCGCCTTGGCCACCGCAGGGGCGATGTGGGTCAGCAGGCGCGGATCGAAGGGCATCGGGATCAGGTATTCCGGGCCAAACGACAGGTTGGCGATGCCGTAGGCCGAGGCCACGATGTCCGACTGCTCGGCGTGGGCCAGGTCGGCGATCGCGTGCACCACCGCGATTTCCATCTCGCGGGTGATGGTGGTCGCGCCGCAGTCCAGCGCGCCGCGGAACATGTAGGGGAAGCACAGGACGTTGTTGACCTGGTTCGGGTAGTCCGAACGGCCGGTGGCGATGATGGCATCGCTGCGCACCGCCTTGACGTCTTCCGGCAGGATCTCCGGGTTCGGGTTGGCCAGCGCCAGGATCAGCGGGTTCGGCGCCATCTGCGCGACCATGTCCTGCTTCAGCACGCCGCCTGCCGACAGGCCCAGGAAGATGTCGGCGCCCGGGATCACCTCGGCCAGCGAGCGGTGCGGGGTATCCTGGGCGAAGCGCGCCTTGTCCTCGTCCATCAGCTCGGTGCGGCCCTTGTAGACCACGCCGGCCAGGTCGGTGACGAAAATGTTCTCGAGCGGGAAGCCGAGATCGACGATCAGGTCGAGGCAGGCCAGCGCGGCCGCGCCGGCGCCCGAGACCACCAGCTTGCAGTTCTTGATATCCTTGCCGACCACCTTCAGGCCGTTCAGGATGGCGGCGCCGACGATGATGGCGGTGCCGTGCTGGTCATCGTGGAAGACCGGGATCTTCATGCGCTCGCGCAGCTTGCGCTCGATGTAGAAGCACTCCGGCGCCTTGATGTCTTCCAGGTTGATGCCCCCAAAAGTAGGTTCGAGCGAAGCGATGATGTCGACCAGCTTGTCCGGGTCGTTCTCGTTGATCTCGATGTCGAACACGTCGATCGCGGCGAACTTCTTGAACAGCACGCCCTTGCCTTCCATCACCGGCTTGGAGGCCAGCGGGCCGATGTTGCCCAGGCCGAGCACGGCGGTGCCGTTCGAGATCACGGCGACCAGGTTGCCGCGCGCCGTGTACTTGTACGAGTTGGCCGGGTCCTTGACGATCTCCTCGCAAGGGGCGGCAACGCCCGGCGAGTAAGCCAGCGCCAGGTCGCGCTGGTTCAGCAGGCCCTTGGTCGGGGTGACACTGATCTTGCCGGGGCGGGGAATCTGGTGATATTCGAGAGCTGCTGCGCGCAGCTGTTGACGCAATTCTTCTTTCTTGTCCGATGACGAGTCCATGCCGGGCAGCCTTCCTGAAACTAGAGGGGAACCTCCAATTTTATCAGACGAACAGTTGACAAAGGCTACGTATTTTCAACAGGCAGTCATAGATATATAAGTATTGCTAATAATTCAAGCTCTACCATTAGCTCAGCTTCTAGTTAAAGGGGGCGATTACAATGCGCAGATGCTTTCCGAATTCGACCTCATCAAACAATTCTTCAAGCGCGAGCGCCCTGGCCGGGCCGACCTGGGCATCGGCGACGATTGCGCCCTGCTCACGCCCTCCCCCGGCATGCAGATGGCGATCTCGAGCGACATGCTGGTCGAGGACCGGCATTTCTTCGCCGGCGCCGATCCCGTCAATCTGGGTCATAAGAGCCTGGCGGTGAACCTGTCGGACCTGGCGGCGATGGGCGCGCGCCCGGTCGGCTTCACGCTGGCGCTCGCACTGCCGGCCGCCGATCCGACCTGGCTGGAGGGTTTCTCGCGCGGGCTGTTCGCGCTGGCCGACGCCCACGGCTGCGAGCTCATCGGCGGCGATACGACCAAGGGACCGCTGAACATCTGCATCACGGTGTTCGGCGAGCTGGCGCCCGGGCATGCGCTGCGGCGCGATGCGGCGCGCGTGGGGGACGACATCTGGATCTCGGGCACGCTGGGCGACGCGCGGCTGGCCCTGGCCGGCTACCTGGCGGAAGTGGCGCTGCCCGACGAGGACCACGCGCAGGCGGCCGAGCGCATGCACATGCCGGCGCCGCGCCTGGCCCTGGGGCTGGCGCTGGCGGCGCAGCCGGTCGCGCATGCGGCCCTCGATGTGTCGGACGGGCTGGTGGGGGACCTCGGGCACATCCTGGCGGCGTCAAAGGTCGGCGCCACGCTGGAGGTGGACGCGCTGCCGGCCGGGCCGGTGCTGGCGCGGCAACCGCTCGAGCTGCGGCGCCGCTTCACGTTGGCGGGCGGCGACGATTACGAGCTGTGCTTCACGGCGCCGGCGGCGAACCGGGAAGCGGTGCTGGAAGCCGGACGGCGCAGCGGCACGCCTGTCACCCGCGTTGGCTGGATCGAGGCGGCGCCAGGGCTGCGCTTCGTGGATGCTCAGGGAATACCGCTCGATCTCAAGCTGAGCGGGTGGGATCACTTCAGCTGACCGCGCCCGTTTTCTCCGCATCTTCACGTGGCGTCTTGCGATCGTCGTAGGGCCCGTAGGTCAGCCAGTAGTGCCGGAACGCCAGCCGGATATTCTCGCGCAGCTGCAGGTCGTGCCAGGGCTTGGTGTAGAAGCGGTAGATCGCCCCGCGGTTGATCGAATCGAGCACCGTCTCCACACCGGTATAGCCCGACAGGATGATGCGGATGGTCTCCGGATACATCTCCTTGACCTTGCTGAGGAACTCGGTGCCGCTCATGACCGGCATGCGCTGGTCGCACAGGATCACCTGCACCCGGTACAGCGCCAGCAGTTCGAAACCCTCGGCCGGCGAGGAGGCCGTCAGCACCCGGTAGTTATCGCGCCTGAACAGGCGGTGCAGCGCGGTCAGCACGTTGACGTCGTCGTCCACGATGAGCAGGGTCTGGACCTTGTCGTCCTGGTCCTTCGGCTGGTCCGGCTGGGCGCGGTTGTCTTCTACCCGCCGCGCCAGCTCGTCGGCGGGCAGCGCGCGCGAGAAGTGGAAGCCCTGGATCTCGTCGCAGCGGTTGCGCCGCAAATACGCCATCTGCGCGCGCGTCTCCACGCCTTCGGCGATCACCTGCATGTGCAGGCTGTGCGCCATGCTGATGATGGCCAGTGCGATCGCCGCATCGTCCGGATTGGTCACGATGTCGCGCACGAAGGCGATGTCGATCTTCAGCTTGTCGATCGGGAAGCGCTTGAGGTAGGCTAGACTCGAGTAGCCCGTGCCGAAGTCGTCGATCGCAATGCGGATCCCGAGTTCCTTCAGCCGGCCCAGCACGGCGATGGTGTGCTCGGCATTGGACATCAGCGCGCTTTCCGTCAGTTCCAGCTCCAGCATGCCGGGCTCGACCCCGTGCTTGTCGAGCGCCGCGCGGATCACGCTTTCCAGGTCGCCTTCGACGAACTGGCGGCTGGACACGTTCACCGCCACCCGCACGTCGCGCACCCCGCTTGCGTTCCAGGCCGCGATCTGGCGGCAGGCTTCGTCGACGATCCATTCGCCGACCCGCACCACCAGCCCGGTTTCCTCCATCAGCGGCACGAACTCGGCCGGGTAGACCAGCCCGAAGCCCGGCCGGTTCCAGCGCAGCAGCGCTTCCACGCCCGAGATGCGGCCGGTATTCAGTTCCAGCTTGGGCTGGTAGTACAGCACGAACTGCTTGTCCTCGAGCGCGCTGCGCAGCGCCAGCTCGAGGTCCAGGCGCGCCAGCACCTGCACGTTCATCCCGGCGGTGAAGAAGCGGTAGCCGTCGCGCCCCGCTTCCTTGGCGCGCACCATCGCGGTGTCGGCATACTTGATCAGGGTGCCCGGCTCGGTCGAGTCCTCCGGGTACATGGCGATGCCGATGCTGGCCGTCAGCGCGGCCTGCTGGCCGTGCAGGTCGAAGGGCGCGCGCAGCGACTCGCGGATCTCGTTGGCGACGTTCACCGCCTCCTGCTGGTCGCGCGTCATGGTCAGGATCAGGGCGAACTCGTCGCCGCCCAGGCGCCCGGCCGTGTCGCGCAGGCGCACCACGCGCACCAGGCGCGTGCTGAACTGGCGCAGCAGCTCGTCGCCGCGCGAGGTGCCGAGCGAATCGTTGATGATCTTGAAGCGGTCGAGCGTGATGCACAGCACCGCCACGCGCCAGTTCTTGTCGCGCGCCAGCTCGATGGCGTCGCGCAGGTTCTGGAAGAACAGGGTGCGGTTCGGCAGGCCGGTGAGCGCATCGTAGCTGGCCATGTGGCGCAGGCGTTCCTGGGCGTGCAGGCGCTCGCTGATGTCGCGCGCCACCGCGATCAGCATGCGGCTCTTGCCCAGGTCCTGCAGCTTCCAGCTGATCTCCACCGGCACCGCGCCCTGCCCGCCGGCGCGCAGCAGCTCGGTCTCGACGATGTCGCCGGGCAGCGCGCCGAATTCCGGCTTGTCTCCCTCGCCGTCCGCGCCGGGCGCGGAGGTGAGCGCGCCGCCATGGGCCAGCGCATCGGCCGCCAGGTGGCGCTCGAGCAGCTGGCGCGTGGCCAGGCCCAGCGCCACCGGGTCGATGCGCAGCAGCGCCTCGCGCGAGAAGCCGAGCATGCGGCAGGCGCCGTCCGAGACGTCGACCATCGCCATCGAGGCGGTATCGATCAGGAAGATCGCGTCCGGCGTCGCATCCATCGCGCCGCGGAAGCGCGCCAGCTCGGCGGTGCGCTCGCACACCTCGCGCTCCAGCTGCACCCCGTAGTCCTGCGACTCGCGGTGCAGCAGGCGCACTTCCAGCAGGTTGCGGATGCGCGTCATCACCTCCACGGTGTCGAAGGGCTTGCCGATGAAGTCGCGCGCGCCCGCTTCCAGCGCCGCCAGCTTCTTGTCCGGCTCGGCCGTCACCACCAGCACCGGCAGCCAGGAATCGCTCTCGAGCGGCTTGAGCGCCTCCATCACGTCGAAGCCGTCCATGGCCGGCATGTGCAGGTCGAGGATGATCAGGTCGAAGCGATGCTTCAGGTGCATCGACACCACCTGGCGCGGGTCGCAGGTAGCCGAGACGTTCTCGTACCCGGTCGTCTTCAGCAGGTATTCGAGCAGCTGGACGTTGACGGGTTCGTCGTCCACGACGAGGATGCGCGCGCGGCGGATGTCGGACAGTGAAATCATTCGGCCTTCCTTTCGGCTGGCTTTGCTTTGGCCAGCGTACTGTTGATCGCGTCGGTGAACTTGTCGATGTCGATCGGTTTGGTCAGGTAGCGGGTGAAGCCCGCGGCCATGCCGCGCTCGATGTCGCGCTGCATGGCGTTGGCGGTCAGGGCGATGACCGGGATGCCGGCGGTGAGCGGGTCGGCGCGCAGCTGCCTGAGCACCTCGATGCCGCTCATGCCCGGCAGGTTCAGGTCCATCAGGATGATCGCCGGCTGGTGCGCGCGCGCCAGCGACAGGCCGACGTGGCCGTCGTGCGCCGACAGCAGGCGCAGGTCGGAACGGAAGCGCACGATCTCTTCCACCAGGCGCAGGTTGGCGGGGTTGTCCTCGACGTACAGAATCAGCTGCGGTTCTCCTTCGTCCGGCACGGTATGGACTTCCTGCACCTCGCCGGCCGCGTCCTCCGCCTGCGCCGCCAGCGGCGCGGTGGTGGCCAGTTCGATCCAGAACACGCTGCCCATGCCCGGGCTGCTGGACACGCCGATCTCGCCGCCCATCAGCTCGACCAGGCGCTTGGTGACCACCAGCCCGATGCCGGTGCCCTCCTGGCTGCCGCCCTCCTGGCCGAGCCGGTTGAAGGGCTGGAACAGGCTCGCCACCTGTTCGGCATCGAGGCCGGCGCCGGTGTCCTGCACCGACAGGCGCAGCCGGGTCGGGGCCACCTGTTCGCAGGTGACCACCACGGCGCCGGCCTCGCGGTTGTACTTCACCCCGTTGGAGAGCAGGTTGAGCAGGACCTGTTTCAAGCGGGTGCGGTCGGCCAGCACCACCGCGCCAGGCGTTTCCGGGAACAGCACGCGCACGCCGCGGCTTGCCGCGATCGGCTCGACCATCGTGCGGGTTTCCAGCAGCGTGTTGGAGAGCGCCACCGGCTCCATCGACAGCGTCACCGTGCCCGACTCGACCTTGGCCAGGTCGAGGATCTCGTTGATCAGGGTGAGCAGGTGCCGGCCGCTCTTCAGGATATGGTTGGCGAACTCCTTCTTCTGCTCGAGGGTCGAGGGCAGCGTGTCGGAAGTCAGGATCTGGGCGAAGCCCAGGATCGCGTTGAGCGGCGTGCGCAGCTCATGGCTCATCGACGAAAGAAAAGCCGACTTGGCCTGGTTGGCGCTGCGCGCCTCTTCGATCGCATTGGCCAGCTCGGCGTTGGCCAGCGCCAGCTGCAGGGTGCGCTCGTCCACGCGCTGCTCCAGCTGCTCGTTCAGGCGCATGACTTCCTGCTGCGCGCGCGAGCGTTCCGCGGCCTCGCGCGCGATTTCGCTGCTCGAGGTCTCCAGTTCGCGCGTGCGCCCTTCGATCTCGGTCAGCATGGCATTGAAGGAATCGACCAGCTCCCCGGCCTCGTCGTTGCTGATGCGCGGCGCGCGGCGCGAATAATCGCGGGTGGCGACCACGTCGCGCGCGATCTCGGTGATGGCCACGATCGGCGCCGTCACCACCCGGCCCATGCGGCGCATCAGGAGGTAGGCCACGAACATGGCCAGCAGCGTCACGCCCGCGGCGATGCTGAGGTAGTCGACCGTGCGCGCCAGCAGCTGGTTCTCGGCGCGCAGGTACACCGTGCCGAGCGCGTCGCCATCCTCGACGATGCGGTGGTGGATGACCAGGTTGTCGCGATCGCTGGCGGGGACGGCGGGCAGGCGCTCGGGCAGCCCGCTCGCCTCGCCGGCCGCCTGGTAGGAAGCGAACAGCTCGCCGTTGGCGTCGTAGATGGCGGCGGCGCGCACCTGGGGGCGGGTGCGCAGCAGCGCCAGGTTCTCCTTGGCCAGGCGCGGATCGTCGAAGGTCAGCGCGGCCGAGCTCATGTGGCCGACCAGTTCCGCCTGGGTGGCGAGGTCGTTCAGCAGGCTGCGGTGGTAGCTGCGCAGGTCGTAGAAGATGATGATCGCCACCGACACCAGCAAGGCGACGAACGTGGTGGTCATCACCGCCCGCACCAGCTTGCTGCGGATCGAACGGCGATGGGTCATGCGGCCTCCAAGGGTCCTACCTCAAACGGAATTGTCAATACAAATGCCTCCGGCCGGACGCGGCGGCGCAAACAGCATAGCCGACGCCTTCGTGTCATGTCGCACGGAACTTTTCACGATTCATCCAGTATGCATGACGGGTAAAGCATGCATGCATGCTTGAAGTGCACGCTTTCTGTGTCAGTGCGGCACGGACCGCGCTAGAATGAAACCGCGCGCCGCTCGCGTGCGCCACATCGGCCTCGGCCCGCTCATCGCTTATAGCGCGGTCAATTGCATTCAAAGGAGCTTCACGTGACGAACGATATCCTAGATCTTGCTACGAAAGTTGGCCGGGCGCTCGAGGCCAAGCGCCTGGTGCTGGCCACCTCCGAATCCTGCACCGGGGGCGGCATCTCCCAGGCAATCACCGAAATCCCGGGTTCCACCGGCTGGTTCGATTGCGGCTTTGTCACCTATTCCAACAACTCCAAGACCGAGCTGCTGGACGTGCCGGCCGCGCTCATCGCGCAATTCGGCTCGGTGAGCGAGGAAGTGGCCGGGAAGATGGCCGAGGGGGCGCTGTCCAACAGCACGGCCGACGTCGCGGTGTCGACCACCGGCATCGCCGGACCGACCGGCGCGGTGCCGGGCAAGCCGGTGGGCACGGTCTGTTTCGGCTGGTCGCGCGGCGACACGACCTATACCGAGCGCCTGGTGTTCCAGGGCGACCGCAAGGCGGTGCGCGAGCAGACCGTGGCGCATGCGCTGCAGGGCCTGCTGCGCTTCATCGAGTAGGCAGGCAAGCCTCGATGACTGGCATGGCGCCGCGCCTGCTGGGCGGCCTGGCGCTGCTCGCAGCCGCCGGGCCGGGATGTGCCCAGGCCGCTGCCGACACCGATACCGCCGGGTACACCGTGTATGCGGCGGGCGACATCGCGCGCTGCAAGCACCCCGATCCGCGCTGGTCGGGCGCGGCCGCCACCGCCAAACTGGTGGAACCACTGCTGCGCGCCAATCCCAGGTCCGCCGTGCTGTCGCTGGGCGACCACACCTACCCGGTCGGCGCGGCGGCCGAGTTCGAACACTGCTACCACCCGACCTGGGGACGCTTCCGTGAGCGCACCTGGCCCACGCCCGGCAATCATGAATACGCGACGCCGGGCGCCGCCCCCTACTTCGCGTATTTCGGCGCGCGGGCCAAACCGCAAGGAAAGAGCTGGTACAGCCTGCGGCTCGGCAGCTGGCTGGTGGTGTCGCTCGACAGCAACCTGGAAGGGGCGGCGCACGCCGAGCAGATCGGCTGGCTGCGCGACACACTGGCGCGCGAGAAGGCCGCCTGCACGCTCGCCTTCTGGCACCATCCGCTGTACACCTCGGGCGGCCATTTCCGCGAACAAGGACGCTTGCGCGACGCCTTCGCGCTGCTGCATGCTGCCGGCGCCGAGCTGGTCCTGTCCGGCCACGACCATGACTACGAACGCTTCGCGCCGCAGGATGCCGACGGCCGGCTCGACCGCGCCAGGGGCGTGCGCCAGTTCGTGGTCGGCACCGGCGGCGCCTATGCCACGCCCTTCCTGCAGTTCACGCCGAACAGCGAGGTGCGCGAAGCCAGCTACGACGGGGTGCTGGAGCTGCGCCTGCTGGACGGCGCCTACGCGTGGCGCTTCCTGCCGGCAGACCCCAGCCAGGTGCCGCCTGGGGCCACGCCCGATCACGGACGCGGCAGTTGCCACTGAGTCATCACCGACACTGAGCGCCACAGAAGGAGCACCACATGAGATACTGCCGGCTGCTCGCCCTGATATTGATGATGACCACATTCGCTCCACCCACTGGCGCCCAGTCGGCGCCGCCGCCCCTGCCCACCGTCGCTTTCGAAAAAACCACCCTGCCCAACGGCCTGCAAGTGATCCTGGTCGAAGACCGGCGCCTGCCGATCGTGGCAGTGAACATCTGGTACCACGTCGGCCCGGCCAACGAAGCGCCCGGCCTGACTGGCTTCGCCCACCTGTTCGAGCACATGATGTTCGCGCAGACGCGCCACATCCCGCGCGGCATGGCCGACCGCCTGCTGGAAGGCGCCGGCGCCACCGACAGCAACGGCGGCACCGGCTACGACCAGACCAGCTACTACGACACCGTGCCCTCCAACCAGCTGGAGCTGGCCTTGTGGGTGCACGCCGACCGCATGGGCTACCTGCTCGACGTGCTCGACCAGAAGGCGCTCACCAACCAGCAGGACGTGGTGCGCAACGAACGCCGCGAGACCGTCGAGGACGAACCCTACGGCCTGGTGCAGGAAGCGCTGGCGCATGCGCTGTTCCCGAAGGGCCATCCGTATTACGCCTCGATCATCGGCTCGCACGCCGACATCCAGAACGCGAAACTCGACGACGTGCGCCAGTTCTTCCAGCACTACTACGGGCCGAACAACGCCAGCATCGTGATCGCCGGCGACATCGACAAGGCGAAAACGCGCGCCCTGGTCGAACGCTACTTCGGCAGTTTCAAGCGCAGCCCGCCGGTGGCGCGCCCCAGCATAACGACGCCGCCGATCACCAGCGAGCGCCGCGTGGTCGTGCGCGACCGCGTGGAGCTGCCGCGCATCTTCATGGGTTGGCTCACGCCGCCTGCCTACCAGCCGGGCGACACCGAGCTGGCGGTGGCGGCCGAGATCCTCGGCGGCGGCAAATCGAGCCGGCTGTACAAGAAGCTGGTGTACGAGCGCCAGATCGCCCAGGACGTTGACGCCAGCCAGAACTCCCAGGGCCTGGTGTCGACCTTCGTCATCGACGTCACCGCGCGCCCCGGCGTCGAAGCGCGCGCGCTGGAAGCGGCGATCGACGCCGAGCTGGCCCAGCTGCGCGATCACGGCCCCTCGCAGCGCGAAGTCGAGCGCGCCCGCAACAGCCTCGAGACCGCGCTCCTGAGCACCGTCGAAAAGCTGGGCGGCGACGGACTGGCGGACCAGCTCAACCACTACAACCAGTACACCGGCGACCCGGGCTACCTGGCAAAAGACGTGGCGCAGCTGCGCAGCATCACGCCCGCCGACGTGCAGCGCGCCGTGCGTGCCTACCTGCGCCAGCAGGCGCGCGCGGTGGTCACCGGCCTGCCCGGCAAGCCCGTCATCGACGACCCGCGGGTTGCGCCTGCGCCGAAAGCCGGCAAGGCCGCCAAGCCGGCCGCCGTGGCCGCGCATGAAGCGACCAATGTGCCGGAGCCCTGGCGCGCGCAGCAGCCGAAGGCGGGGCCGGCCCCGCGCTTCACGCTGCCGCAGGGCGAGTCCTTCAAGCTCGCCAACGGCCTCACCGTGATCCACCACTACAAGCCGGGCCTGCCGCTGGTGGCGGCCCAGCTGGTGGTGCGCAGCGGCAGCGCCGAGAACCCCGCCGGCGTGCCGGGCCTGGCCGGCTTCACGGCGCAGATGCTGGAGGAAGGCACGGCCACGCGCAGCGCTCCTAGAATTGCCGACGAGATCGCGCAGCTCGGCGCCTTCCTCGACACCGGCACCGGCGCCGACGCCTCCATGGTGTCGCTGCTGTCGCTGCGCGCGAACTTCGCGCCGGCGCTCGACATCATGGCCGACATCGTGCTGCGCCCGGCCTTCCCCAACGCCGAAGTCGAGCGCCAGCGCGCCGACCGGATCGGGGAACTGATCCAGCAGCGCGACGATCCCGAATCCGTGGCCGCGGTGGCCGCGGCCGGCGCCTTGTACGGCAGCGGACATCCGAAGGGCTATGGCCAGCTCGGCACCGAACCGGCGATCCGCGCCGTCACGCGCGACGACCTGGTGGACTTCTGGCGCCGCCACTACGTGCCCGGGAATGCCGCGCTGGTGGTGTCGGGCGACATCGCGCGCGGCGAACTGAAGGCGCTGGTGGAAGCGCGCTTCGCGGCCTGGGCGCGTGCCGACGTCCCCGACGGCGGTGCGGGCGAGCCCGCCGGCACGCCCGCGCGCCTGGTGCTGGTCGACCAGCCGGGCGCGGTGCAGACCGCGTTGCGCGTGACGAGCATCGGGGTGGCGCGCACGACGCCGGACTTCCCGGCGCTGCAGGTCCTGAACGGTGCGCTGGGGGGCATGTTCTCCAGCCGCCTCAACGACAAGCTGCGCGAGACCAAGGGCTACACCTACGGCATCTCGTCCTGGTTCCGCTACGACCGCACGCCCGGCCCCTTCGTCATCGCCAGCAGCGTGCGGCGCGACGCCACCGGCGACTCGGTGCGCGAGATCTTCAGCGAAGTGAGCGCGATGCGCGATGCGCCGCTGCCGGCCGCCGAGCTCGACACCGCCCGCGATGCCCAGGTGCTGTCGCTGCCCGGGGCTTTCGAGACCAATGCCGACATCGGCGCCAGCATGGCCGACATCTTCATCTACGGCCTGCCGCTCGACTACTACGCGCGCCTGCCCGCCCAAATCTCGGCCGTCACGGCGGCGCAGGTACAGGCCGCGGCGCGCAAGTACCTGGCGCCGGACAAGATGAAGGTGGTCGCCGTGGGTGATCGCAAGCGCATCCTGCCGCAGCTGCAGCCGCTCGGGCTGGGGGCGGTGGAGGTGCGCGATAGCGATGGGCAGTTGCCGCGCGTCCGATGAATTTGCTCCGGTTGCAAATCAGGAGATGAGATCGGAATCCGAGCCTGCGTAGATTTTCCGGAATCTCAGATAGCCTGCGCAGGCGATCAGATCGGAAGCAGACCCCCAAGGCTCCCGTCCTTCAGTAACAAGGCGAGGAATCTTGCCGTGCTTCTGGTATTCCTCCACGGCACGTCGCTGCTCTTCGTTCAGTCCATCGTCTGCGCGCATTTGATATACAGAGTTTCCCCGGCCACGCATTTTGGATCGAACTTCGTTATGGCTTGCCACCGCCTTGCGTCGCTTTACCCATTTATCGAGCATGGTCAGCATGTCTTTTTCGTTGTCCGGATTACCGGGTATGAGCTTGAACCAGGCCCTGGAGTCATGGACATAGTTGTCGAAGAACTCCAGTACAGCTGGATTCAGGCTCTTTTCCTTTTCCCACCAGGTCGCAGTCTCTTCCCACTCGGCCGCATGGCTGTTGCCGAATCCGGCTTTCTGAACTGAAGGGATGAACTGCCTGCCCTTCTCCTTGAGCCAGGTAACAAATGCCTTGATCTCCTCTTCGAATTCATGGGCCGCGCTGTGGAGATCGTTTTGGTCGAACACGGATGAACGGAGGAAGCTCGGGCTCTTATGCAATGGGGTCGTTCCGGTGACCCGCCGGGCCAGCCGCCACTCGATCTGCTTGCGCGCCTGCTCGCGCATGATCCGGTGAATCGGGCCTTTCGTTTCCTTGCACGTCGCGATGTAGGCGTTGAAGGCGGCGATCGCCTCAGGCTTCAAGGCGAACCTTTGCTTCGCAACCGGGCTAGCCAGCTCAAGCTTCAAGGGAACACCGTTCAGGCGAGCGGCCTTGTACATCATCAGGAGCGGAATTCGCGTCAGCATGTCCGCTCCCGCCGGATCGGTTCCGCGCCCCTGTTCGCCGGGACAGTAGCCGCAGCCGACGTCCGAATGTACCCCGGGCACGACGATTTCCGTGCAGCCTTCGGCGAGGACGCCGTTGACCGAGATCGAATCGACCGGAAAGCTGCGGCGCAGCTCGTGCGCAGCAACGAGATGCAGGCAGTTCATGCCTGCCGGGACACGCATGCTGTCTTCGGCATCTGCCCAAAGTCCATGCCCATCGAAGAACCCAAACGAGTTTGCGGATCCAACGGAAGCGACGGTATCGAACAGACCCAGGAAGTCGAAGTGCACCGGAAAGCCACCCAGCGACATCGCTCCCGTTTTCCCTCTAAGCCTGGCGTCCAGCTTGCAAAGGGATTGCAGCCAGTTTACGAACACACGGGCTTCCGTGGCGCCGCGCGAAAAACCGAACACCGACATATAGATCGTCTTGACGATACCCGGGTCAATCTTGGCCGGCTTGCCTGTTTTCTCGTTCGGCCAATGCCTGGAAACGGCCTCATGCAATCTCAGCAGCATTTCCTTGAATTTTTGTGGCACCTGCTTTTCGCGACTGTTCAAGCCGAGGTCGCCTCCCCTGCCATCAAGGAGTGCGCGTGTGCTTTTATTCAGGATGAGGGTCCGGCACAGCTCTTTTTCTTCCGTTGCCGATATCAGCGGCGTCTTCAGAAGAAACCGGTGAAGGTTGTTCACGGCCTGGATCAATGCCCACACTATCCTGAAGTCGCCGAATCCGCCTGCTGCGGCGCCGGAGGTAGCTTGCATGCCGGTTCCATTATCGCCTACTTGCGGGAAAGGGGATGCGACGCCCGGGACATAGACTCGGAAGAAATGCTTATATCTGGGCAGTTCGTGTACCCAGTCAGTCGAAGTGGGAAGGACTCCAGGGACGCTCAAGCCGGGGTAACAATCGTAGAGGCGGGCGACGTTCGAATGGTTCTTCGTGGTCTCGGCTTGTTCGTAGTTATTCTTGGTACCGTCAAAAAAAAAAGCCGAAGAACAAGTTTGTATTGCACGATTTCTCCGGAATTCCAATTGGCGGACGCTCCCGTATATCATAGCGTTCCGACATATCCCTTATTTCCTTCTTTGAAAAAATATGCTCGGATCGACCACAGAGGAAAAGTTTTCGCCTACTAATGGAGCAAGCATCATTGTCATGGCTTCTCCTCCATAACTTGATTTACTCTGTTCTTGCTGTTCTCAAAGAATTTTTCGTAGTCTTTTTTAAGTTGCACAAGATATCGTGGGTCTTCCGGACCAGTAAACGCTTTAATACTGTCACGATCATATTGTTTTGCATGTTCCCACGCTTCTATACACCCCTTCTTCGGATCCTCTTCCAAATCATGAAGTAGGGATAGCGCAGCATCCACGCTGGCAAGGTGATAATTTAGAAAAATTTTCCACCGTTCTAGGCGATACTCATGAGAGGGAACCGGCCAGCCTTTTATTTGCCCTGGCCAATTCGGATGGTCGGGCTGAAAGTCACTAGATACGACAGCGACCTTACCGTCCGGGGTACGCAACACCCACAGCTCACCAGGCTTGCCGTCAGGGTATTGTGGGACCTCGACGAGGTGGGTTTCCTTAACTTCAAGCAGCCCCTTTTCTGGACCTCTATCTACCCAGTGCGTCGCGTTCACCTGCAGTTTGATACCGGGACGCCAAGTCTTGGGCAGCGTCGCGCAACACGTCGTCCCACCGGCCCCATAAGGATCTATCAGTTCGCCGCCTGCGGCGGGTTGATCCTTGAGCGCCGGATTCTTGACGGAATAACTAAACGTGTCCACGGTGTGGTTGACGCCATGAAGATTGACGTCCACGGTTGTTGACTCACTACACGCGGTGAGAGCGGGTTGAATCAACAGGCAGGCCAGCACCGGTACAGCATATTTCCAGATCGGCTTGAGCATGTTCGTCCTCATGATGATGTCCTTCGCCAGGTCTGCAGCATGTTGGCTACGGCTGCTTCTTCACATAAGAGATCCTGCTTCCAGAACCATTCGCACCATTCGATCAGACTGTGATCGCCCATACCTGCCTTCCGTGCAGCGCCTAATGCTGCGCTGAGCAGCGCATGCGTTCTCGAAGGACGGTTATAGACTTCATGCCCGCGGTCACCCAGCAAGGCCATCAACTCATCGGCATGGCTATCTCCAGCCAGGACTGCGAACTGGCGTTCATCCAGCACCGGGTTATCAGCGGCGCACTCACTTGAACTCTCGACTGAAAGCGCATGCCAGCAACCATCCCGCCCGATGTAGGTCCAGCCCGTCGCCGGACCAAGGAACTGGGCGCGCTGTGTCGGATTGAGCACATCGACAATGGCTGGTAAGCGCCGCGTATCTGGAAATCTGAAATTGAAAACCTGGCCGTCCACCTCGATGACACACCAGGCTGACAAGCGGCGTGCCAGTTGCTCGAGGGATTCCGGCGTGGCGATCACGCTGAGCATCGGCCAGCGGTCGCAGCGCTGCAGCAATGCCTTCAATGTCTTGTCCGCAGGGTCAAACGGTGTGAGGAATGGCGACGCGTTCCCCGCTTCTTCCGAACAGCCCGGGAGCAAAGCAAACAGAATGGCTTTGCGTTCGCTTGCGAGCTTCTTGTGCAAGCCAGGAAGGAATGCGCCGTCGACGAGGACATACAGTCGATCAGCCGGAGCCAGCTGCGCCGCACGTGCATGCAGATCGTCCAGCCATTGAATGGAAAACGCATCGATGAACATGTCATTCCACCATCGTGAAGGCGGGGGCCGCAGCCAATGATTTCTTGAGGCAGGCAATGCAGATACTGCGTGGCAGTGCCGGCATCTCGAAATCCAGCTTCGCCGGATCGGAGAAACTCTTCTTTCCGGCATGTGCGGTGAGCTTGCCGGGACACTGGAACGTGATGTTTCCGCCTTCGATCGTGATATTTGCCCCGCCCGCTGTCGACAGGCTGAGCCTTTTTGCTGCGGCCAGGTCGATGCGCGCACTGACACTGGTGAGCGTCACCTCGTCCCGCGCCTGCACTGCGATACCGTCCGCCTGTGACTGAATATCCATGGCGTCCGCGGCGGCGATCATCTGCAAACCAAGGCCTTGTTCTCCGGCTTTGACGGCGCCCGCCAAAGCGCCGATGGCCTGGCCCGTATGCAAACGTGACTGTCCACCGTCGACAAATTGGACATCTTGTCCGCTCAACACAGAAAGCGTTTTGCCATTTGCCAACTGGAAGCTCTGTCCTGCCATCGCGCTGAAGTCGTCGTTCGCCGCAAACGTCATGATCGGGTCGCTCGCATGCGGCAACTTGCCGTCACCGTCATTCGTGGTCCTGGCAGCCGCGTCTGTCCTGGCTCGGTCCAGGCTGTCGCTGCCAACCATGCCCGACACCGAAGTCAGCATCGCCTCGAGCGGGGCGTTCTTATCGTCCAGCACGCTCGTATGGGCCGTCATGGCCCCTTTATGCGAAGCGAAACCGACCGCCTGATGCGTTGTCGCGGCTGAATGAAAGCTTGCGGCGAGGGAGGCTGCCTGACGTAAAACGCCAAGGCCCCCCTTGTTCTCGCCAGCAGGTTCTCTACGGGCTGAGTTATGTGTGGCACCGTAACTCGTCACCAGCAACCCAGCCGCCCGCACAGCGCCATATGCATCGGTATGCAGTCCGGCGCCTAGGCCGCGGACGCTGCCACGGTAATTGTCAGCTGAATGGATCAGATGCCCAAGACTCAGTTCTGCCGCAACATGGGTGCACTTGAGCTGAACGCGGCCCTGCGCATCGGTGTCATCGAACACGAGTTGGTTGTAGCCCGAGCCGCCGAATTCCTTGCTGCGCACGCCCAACTGTGAGGCAGTATTCCGGTGGCCGCTATTGTCGCCCGAGGCGCCGTGCCATACCGGACTGTAGCCGCCAGCTAGTTCGCCTTGCGCTGAGGTCGCATGGTCATTGGCACGCCCAAAGCAGGTCTCGTCGTGCCGCCGGATAGTCCTGCCTCCTGGCGTCGGCGCAATTCCACTCTCGCCTTGTCCGTTGTACAGGGCGCCCACGACGATCGGCCGGTCGATATCATTTTCCAGGAATTGCACCAGCACTTCCTGCCCAATGCGCGGCAAGAACTGGCTGCCCACGCTGCCGCCGGCCGCCCGCTGAGCGACCCGAACCCAGCAGCTCGCATTGCCGCTGTCCTGCCAGTGAAAGCGAATGCGTATCCGACCCAGCCGGTCGCAATACAGTTCATCCGCGCCGTTTGGCTCGTCGTTGCCATCAGAGCCGATGACGACCGCGCTCTGCGCACCCATGGCAGTCGGTTTCGGCTCAGCACCATCAACGCAGCCTGGCAGCCAAGGGCGCCACGGCAACGCAGCCGGGACTGCCTCGAAGCAGTTGGCATATCCGGATTCGACAGCCCGGCCGACGGCGAGCGCCATGTCATCAAGCGCATGTGGGCGCCTGCACTCCTGCAGCAATTCGGGAAGGGGTCCGAATAGTTCTGCGAGCGCATGCTGTGCCGGCGGGGGCAGGTTATTGACGCCCACGCTCGTCACGCGCAACACGGTGAACCCCGCCGACTCACCGAGCTCTTGCAGCGGCGCACCGGTGATGGTGAGACGCGTCCCCGGACGCAGGCTACGGACTGTCGAACGGCCACGCCACAAGTGGCTGCGCGCTTCCTGCCCTTCCATCCGCAGGTCGGCGTGGCCTCGAGCATGGCGCCGATCTTTGAATGCGTATTGGCCGGGCACATCACAGGTTTCCAAGCCAGACAAGCTGCGATGACTGGACAGACGGCTAGGCGAAGCAGCGGCCACTATCTGCCTGGCCTTGTAGTCATAACTCAGCACAGTGGTAAGCGAAGCATGAAGGCGGCATTGCGCAACCAGGGCTTGCACCGTGTCTTGATGTTCGACGGCACCGGCGCCGTGATAGCGGATTCCGCCATCGATCTCGCTGCTGGGGTCCTCCGGCACCGCGTTCCCGTGGCTGCTGTCGGCGAACAGTAGCATCGCAGGTCCTTGGTCGGTCTGTTCGAAGCGCCAGTTGATTCCCTCTTCTGCCAGAATCCTGCGTATGAAATCGAGGTCGGATTCACGGTACTGGCAGCAGTAGCCGCGCGGCGCGGTGCCTGCCATAAAAGACGAAATCTCATCGCTCCAGCGCCACTGCGCCAGCGGCAGATAAGCCTCAAACACCGAGTCGACGATCCCGATCACGGTCTTGTCCTGCCACACGCGACTGTTGCGTACCTGGCCAAGACGCCATAGCCATGGCGAGATGCGCACCCGATAGCGAGCAAGGCCGCCGTCGCTGCCAAGCATTGCTACTTCGCTGATCTCCCCGGCGAAACTGGTGCGGCTACGGTTGGCCAGGGCAATCTGCAGGCTCGCCGACTGTCCCAGCAGTTTTTCCAGCTGTATGTGGGCATTGGTCGACAGGACAATGAGGTCTCGCACATCGAGCTCGTTCAAGGCGTCATCGGCCAGGAAAGCCTCGACCAACAACTCTCTCGAACCGAAGTCAGCGCTGCTGTCGTCGATGCTCAGCTCATAGAGCCTTGTCGTGCTTGAAAAACGGGCAAGCTCGACGGCAATTTGTTCCGCCAGTATCGTGGTCATGTGGGAAAGCTATTCTTCGGTGAGTCCGCGATACTCAGCGGACGGTATGAAAATAAAAGTACATCGGCCAACATACCGGACTGATCCGACAAGTCATTGCGCAATCGCATCAATTTTCAGCTGCCGTACTGCTTGCCGGTCACGAGCATTTCGCCTAACATGTGAACAAATCTACACATGTTAATCATGACTACACCTACCGAATTCGAACACGCGGCCGGCGCCGTCGAAGAACTGGCCGACCTGTTCCACCTGCTCGGCGACGCCACCCGCCTGCGCATCGTGTTGGCCTGCCTGGCGCAGCCGACCGCCGTGGGGGACATCGCCGCCTCCCTCGACCTGTCCAGCTCCCTGGTCAGCCACCACCTGCGCCTGCTGCGCGCGGCGCGCATCGTCAAGGCCGAGCGCCAGGGCAAGCAGGTCTTCTATTCGGCTGCCGACGCCCACATCAGCAGCCTGCTCGCCAACATGTTCGAACACATCGCCGAACCAGTCAACGGAATGGACGCATGAGCACCACCCACACGCACGACCACCATGATCACGACCACGATCATGGCCACCACCATGGTTTCGGCCACCACCATCACCACATGCCAGATCCGGCCGGGCACGAGCGCGCCTTCGCGCTGGCCATCGGCCTCAACGCGCTGTTCGTGGCCATCGAATTCACCTACGGCTTCATCGCCCACTCCACCGCACTGATGGCGGACGCCGGTCACAACCTGTCCGACGTGCTCGGCCTTGTGCTGGCCTGGGGCGCGGCGGCGCTGGCCAAGCGCGCGCCGACGGGTCGCTACACCTACGGCCTGCGCGGCTCCTCGATCCTGGCGGCGCTGGGCAACGGCCTGCTCCTGATGGTGGCCTGCGGCGCCATCGCCCTGGAAGCGGTGCAACGCTTCAGCGAGCCGGCGCCGGTACAGGGCCTGACGGTGTCGATCGTGGCGGGGATCGGCGTCGCGATCAACGGCTTCTCGGCCTGGTTGTTCATGGCCGGCAGCAAGAGCGACCTGAACCTGCGCGGCGCCTACCTGCACATGGCGGCCGATGCGGCGCTGTCGCTGGGCGTGGTGATTTCGGGTCTGCTCATCATGGGCACCGGCTGGACCTGGGTCGACCCGGCGGTGAGCCTGGCGATCGTGGTCGTGATCGTGATCGGCACCTGGTCGCTGCTGCGCGAATCGGTGCTGCTGTCGATGGCGGCGGTGCCGCCCGGCGTGGATGCGAACGCGGTGCGCGGCTTCCTGTGCAGCCAGCCTGGCGTGAAGGAAGTGCACGACCTGCACATCTGGGCGATCAGCACGACCGAGAACGCGCTGACGGCGCACGTGGTGATGCCGGGCGGGTATCCGGGGGACCGGGTGCTGGACGAGATGGTGGCCAAGCTGCGCAGCGACTTCGGGATCCACCACTGCACGCTGCAGGTGGAGGAAGGGACGACGCATCATGGCTGTACGCTGGGAGATCATCATGGTCATGACCATGACCATGATCACGACCATGCCCACGCGCACTGAGTGCGGCCGGGCCGGCGAACTCTAGCCGGCCAGGTTGGCGTACAACGCCGTACTCAGGTAACGCTCGCCGAACGACGGAATGATCGTCACGATCAGCTTCCCGGCATTCTCCGGCCGCTGCGCCACCTGCACCGCCGCCCACAAGGCGGCGCCCGACGAAATCCCCACCAGCAGTCCCTCTTCGCGCGCCGCGACGCGCGCCGTCTCGAAGGCATCCTCGTTCTTCACGGTGATCACTTCGTCGTAGACGCCGGTATTGAGCACCGCCGGCACGAAGCCGGCGCCGATGCCCTGGATCGGGTGCGGTCCCTTGGTCCCTTTGGACAGCATGGGCGAGGCTTCCGGCTCCACCGCGATGGCCTGGAAGCCGGGTTTGCGTGCCTTGATGACTTCGCTCACGCCGGTGATGGTGCCGCCGGTACCGACGCCGGCCACCAGGATGTCGACCCGGCCGTCGGTGTCGCGCCAGATTTCCTCGGCGGTGGTGTTGCGGTGGATTTCCGGGTTGGCCGGATTGTTGAACTGTTGCGGCATGAAGCAGTTCGGGTCGGCGGCGACCAGTTCCTCGGCGCGGCGGATCGCGCCCAGCATGCCTTCGCTGCCCGGCGTGAGCACCAGCTCGGCGCCATAGGCGCGCAGCAGCATGCGCCGCTCGTTGCTCATGGTCTCGGGCATGACCAGCTTGCAGCGGTAGCCGCGCGCGGCGCACACCATCGCGAGCGCGATGCCGGTGTTGCCGCTGGTGGGTTCGACGATGACGGTGTCGGGCTTGATCATGCCGGCCCGCTCGGCGGCCTCGATCATGGCCAGGCCGATGCGGTCCTTCACGCTGTGCGCCGGGTTGTGGTATTCCAGCTTGCCGAGGATCTCGGCGCCGCCATTCGGGGCCAGCCTGCGGATTCGTACGAGGGGGGTGTTGCCGATCAGTTCAGTAACGTCGTTCGCGATGCGCATGCCGGTCTCCCGAGAGTCGTTAGCTTTAGATTTACTTCACGTTCACCAGTTCCACATCAAAGATCAGGTCGGCATCGGGCGGAATCATGCCGCCGGCGCCGCGCTTGCCGTAGGCCAGTGCGCTCGGGATGACCAGGGTGCGCTTGCCGCCCACCTTCATGCCCTGCACGCCCTGCTCCCAGCCCTTGATGACCATGCCGGCGCCGAGCTGGAACTCGAGCGGGTCGCCACGGTCGAGCGAGGAGTCGAACTTCTTGCCGCGCTGCTTGGGCGCGAGCGGCTTGTGCAGCCAGCCGGTGTAGTGGACCAGCACCTTGCTGCCGACGCTGGCTTCCTTGCCCTTGCCGACCACGCGGTCGATGATCTCGACCTGCGGGGTGGGCGCGGCCGGGACGACCGGTTCGGCCTGCGGCTGGACCGTCTGCGGCTGGGTCGCCTGCGGGACGTTCTGCTGCTCCGGCGCAGGCTGGGTGGTGGGCTTGGACGCGTCCTGTTGCTGGGTGGCGCTGTCCTGGGCGGTGGCGCCGGCAGCGGCGGCCAGCAGCAGTGCTGCGAATGCGGTACGACGGATCATGTGGGTTCTTCCATCAAAGTGATCAATAACTGATCCTATGATAGCAAGGCCGCTTCGGCTTGCACAGTTTGCGCTTCAGCAACAGCATCGACAGCATCCACCGGCTCGGCATTAGCGGCATCCGCCAGCTTGCGCAGCAGGTGACCGGCCGCCACCATGCCGAAGGTGGCGGTGACCACCATGCTCGAGCCGAAGCCGGCGCAGTTCAGGCCGGTGACGCCGTTCGGGTCGATCGCACAGGCATCGCCGGCATCCGGATAGCGCAGCGGTTCCATCGAGAACACGGCATCGATGTGGTACTTGTTCTTTTCGCCCTTGGCGAAGCCGTACTGGGCGCGCAGGATCTTGCGCACTTTCTTCAGCAGCGGTTCCTGCTCGGTGCGGGCCAGGTCGCGCACTTCGATCTTGGTCGGGTCGGTCTGGCCGCCGGCGCCGCCAATGACGATCAGGGGCAAGGCCTTGGCGCTGCAGTAAGCGATCAGGGCCGCCTTCGACTTGACGCCGTCGATGGCGTCGACCACGTAGTCGAAACCTTTACCGGCGATCATCGTCTCGATATTCTCCGGGTCGATGAAGTCCTCGACCAGGGTAACCTTGCAGAACGGGTTGATCTGCGCGATGCGTTCCTTGAGCGCCTCGATCTTCGGCATCCCGATGGTCGAGCTGAGCGCCTGGAGCTGGCGGTTGATGTTCGATTCGGCCACGTTATCGAGGTCGATCAGGGTCAGGTGGCCGACGGCGCTGCGTGCCAGCGCCTCGACGATCCAGGAACCGACGCCGCCGACACCGATCACGCAAACGTGCGCCGCACGGAAGCGTTCGAGGGCACGCTCGCCATAGAGGCGCGCGATCCCGCCGAAGCGGCGCGCAAAGTCGACTTCGTCGTCCAGGGTAGCTGCAAGAGTAGGGGTATCGGTCAGGTTCATCCCGCCATTTTAACGGACCTCGATTGCGCATCTGCACTAAAATAGCTACTAGTCAACCAAATTCTTCTCGTGTGTCAACAAAACGCCCCATGACTCTCCACCTCCACGACACCGCCCCCGATTTCGACCAGCCGATCGCCGTCCTCAAGCACTGCCACGACCGCATCCGCAAGCAGCTGGCGACCCTCGACAAGCTGCTCGCCCACCTGCCGGAATTCGGCGCCGACGAACAGGCGCGCCAGGCCGCGGCAGCGGTGCTGAAATACTTCGAGAAGGCGGCCCACCTGCACCACGACGACGAGGAACAGGACCTGATCCCGATGCTGCGCGCCGTGGCGCAAGGCGAGGATGCCGCCACCCTGCAGGCGCTGGCGCCGGTGATCCTGCAGGACCACAAGGACATGGACGCGATCTGGCAGGACTTGCACGAGCAGCTGACCGCCATCGCCGAAGGCGGGTCGACCGTACTGTCGGCCAGCGCGGTGCAGCGTTTCAGCCAGCGCTATCTTTCCCACATGGAACGCGAGGAAGGCACGATGGCGCCGATGGCCCTGCGCCTGTTCAGCCCGGAACAGATGGCCCAGCTGGGCAAGGCCATGCAGGCGCGCCGCGGTATCGGCGTGGCCTCCCCTGCCCCGGCGATCGGCCAGGCCGTCGCCGACCTGCGCAAGGATTACGGCCAGGCCAGCCTGAACGAGAACGAGGTGATGGACGACCCGATGCTCCAGTTCACGCAATGGTTCGAGCAGGCGCTGAAGGCCGAGGTGAACGAGCCGAACGCCATGTCGGTGGCCACGGTGGCCGCCAACGGCCGCCCGAGTTCGCGCATCGTGCTGGTGAAGCAGTTCGACGAACGCGGCTTCACCTGGTACACCAATTACGACAGCCGCAAAGGCCAGGAGTTGGAGGATAATCAATACGCCGCTTTGTTGTTCTTTTGGAGCGAACTCGAACGCCAGGTGCGCATCGAAGGACGTGTAGAGCGCACCTCAAACGAAGAAAGCGACCGGTATTTCCGCAGCCGGCCGCTGAAAAGCCGTTTGTCGGCCATCGCCTCTCGTCAAAGCGCTCCAATCGGCAGCCGCGCTGAGCTGGAACAGAACTACGACGCCGTAGCACGGCAAGCTGGAGATGATCCTGCGCGTCCAGGCAACTGGGGCGGTTTCCGCCTCGTGCCCGAGCGCCTGGAATTCTGGCAGGGGCGCCGCTCCCGCTTCCACGACCGCATCGTCTACGAGCGTCAGGAAGACGGCAGCTGGACCCGCCTGCGTTTGCAACCCTAGGCCGGCCGCAGCGCGAGCTCGCATCTGCGCGGCACGCCGGCCACCTATGCCGGAGGTGAGCGTGTTCGAGCAAATGGTATTGTCGGCCTGGAGTGCAGGCCTGCGTGACAAGCTGTCCCTGCCCTTGCGGGTCGAACTGTGGGATGGCCGCCAACTCGAGTTTTCCTCCGAGCCAGCACGGGTGACCATCCGCGTCCCCGACCGCTCTGCCCTGCGCTACCTGCGCTCGCCCTCGCTGTACAACCTGGGGCGCGCCTACGTCGAGGGAGCGATCGACATCAAGGGACGGGCGGCCGACATCATCAACGTCGGCAACGCCCTGGCGGCCAGCCTGGACAAGGGACGCGGCCGCCTCGGCGACATGCTGCGCCGCGCAGTCCCGCACACGCGCGCGAGCGATGCCGAAGCGATCCGCTACCACTACGACGTTTCCAACGATTTCTACGCGGCCTGGCTCGACCCGGCCATGGTGTATTCCTGCGCCTACTTCGAGAACGGCGACGAAGACCTGGCCACGGCGCAGCAAAAGAAGATCGACCACATCCTGCGCAAGATCGACCTGCGGCCCGGACAGACCTTGCTCGACATCGGCTGCGGCTGGGGTGCGCTGGTGCTGCGCGCGGCCCAGGCCTTCGGCGCACGCTGCGTCGGCGTGACGCTGTCCGAGAACCAGGCCCGGCTTGCGCGCGAGCGGGTCGAACGGGCCGGATTGCAGGGACAGGTCGAGATTCGCCTGCAGGACTACCGCGACGTCGACGGCAGCTTCGAGCGCATCACCAGCGTCGGCATGTTCGAACACGTCGGCGTGCAGCACCTGCCAGAATATTTTTCACGCGTGAACCGGCTGCTGGCCCCGGGGGGCGTGGTGATGAACCACGGAATCACGACCACCAATGTCGACAACAGTGCCACGCCCTACGGCGGCGGCGAATTCATCGACCAGTACGTGTTCCCGCACGGCGAGCTGGCCCACCTGGCCACGGTGGTGCGGGCGATGCAGGAAGGCGGGCTGGAAGTGCGCGACGTGGAAAACCTGCGGCGCCACTACGCGAAGACCTGCGCGATCTGGACCGACAATTTCGAAAGCAATGCCGAGCATGTCCGGACGCTGACGGACGAGAAGCGCTTCCGCATCTGGCACGTCTACCTGGCGGGCTGCGCCTACGCCTTCGCGCACAGGAGGATCAGCCTGTACCAGATCGTGTGCGGGAAGGCGGATGGGGATGTGGCGCAGCTGCCCTGGTCGCGGCGGTATATGTACCTCGACACATGAATACCGTTACACCGTAGGGTGGCCGGCTCCGCCGGCCGCGCGTTCAAATCACGGCATTGCTGCCCGCGCGGCTATTCTGTTGCTGGTTGAACGCACGGTCGGCAAGCCGACCACCCTACTTGAGCCGCTCGCTGAAGGTCTTGCGGAACTTCGCCACCTTCGGCGCCACCACGAAGGCGCAGTAGCCCTGCAGCGGATGCTGCGCAAAATAATTCTGGTGATAGTCCTCGGCCTTGTACCAGGTCTCCTGGGGCAACAGCTGGGTCACGATCAGCGCATCCCATACCGCCGCCATCTCGGCCATCACCTTGCGCGCCATCGCCTCCTGCTCCGGCGAGGTAGTGAAGATCACCGAGCGGTATTGCGGGCCGACATCATTGCCCTGGCGGTCAGGCGTGGTCGGATCATGAATCGTGAAGAAGATCTCGAGGATGTCGCGGTAGCTGATCACCGTCGGGTCGAACTCGAGCCGCACCACCTCGGCGTGGCCGGTCGTGCCCGCGCACACCTGTTCGTAGCTCGGCTGATCGACATGGCCGCCCATGTAGCCCGATTCCACGCGCGTCACGCCGCGCGCCTCCAGGTAGACCGCTTCCAGGCACCAGAAGCATCCGCCCCCCAGGATGGCTACCTCCCTCCCGCTTTGTTCGCTCATTGCACGCACCTTTGCTATTTCGTCAGATTCGATAGTTCTTAATGTAACGCAAAGCGCACTTTCATGCAGTGCGCTCGGGATCAAAACCCGGCCGGCCGCCCGACAGTGGCATAATGGCGGTCCAATGAATACACGCTCTCCCCGTGCCACGACGCGCGGTTTCGACTCGGCGCATTTTCGCCACGCCCTGTCGCAATTCGCCACCGGTGTCACCGTCATCACCACGCGCCTTGCCGACGGCTCGTTCCGCGGCCTGACCGCCAGTTCCTTCAACTCGGTCTCGCTCGAGCCCCCGCTCGTCCTGTGGAGCCTGGGCGCCGGCGCCAACAGCCTGCCCATCTTCAGCGGCAACTCGCATTACGTCATCAATGTGCTGGGCGCGGGCCAGCAGGACCTGGCGCTGCGCTTTTCGCGCCGCAGCATCGACGATCCCTTCACCGGCGTCGAGTACGAACTGTCGCGCACCGGCCTGCCGATCCTGAAGGGCGTCTCGGCCTGGTTCGAATGCCACAACCGCAGCCGCTATCCGGAAGGCGACCACGTCATCTTCGTGGGCGAAGTCGAGGAATGCGCCGTGCATCCGCAGTCGGCGCTGCTGTTCCATGGCGGGCGCTTCGGTGCAACCGGCTAGGGCGACCTTTTAAACCCGTTTCCAGTGCAGCTGGCGAGGATCACGCCAGCTCTCCGGATTTTCAGGCAAATCCCGCCGGGCCTCGCGCCCTACCATGCTCTTCACCTTAACGCCGCCTCAAGCGGCATATCATGGAGAAGAGATCATGTCCAAAGTCTGGTTCATTACGGGCGCCGGCCGCGGCATCGGCGCAGAAATTGCTCATGCAGCTATCGCCGACGGCGACCGCGTTGTCGCGGCGGCTCGCAGCCTTGCACAGCTGACATCCACCTTCGCCTCGGTCGATTCGGAGCAGGTCGAACTGGTCGGACTCGACGTCGCCAAGGAAACGCAAGCGGCGGCCGCCATCGAGGCCGCCGTCGCCCGCTTCGGCCGCATCGACGTGCTCGTCAACAACGCCGCCTATGGGCTGCTGGGCAACTTCGAGGAGCTGTCCCCGGCCGACATCGAACAGCAGTTCACGGTCAATGTATTCGGCGTGATGCACGTGCTGCGTGCCGCCCTGCCGGTGTTGCGCCGCCAGCGCGCGGGCCACGTCGTCAACATCAGCTCGATCGCCGGCGTCACCGGCTTCGATGGCGCCTCGGTCTACTGTGCCACCAAGTACGCGATCGAAGGCCTGTCGTCTTCGCTAGGGCTGGAGCTGGCCAAGTTCGGCATCAAGGTAAGCACTGTCGAGCCGGGCTTCTTCCGTACCGACTTCCTCGACCAGAGCTCGGTGCGCTACGGCCAGAAGGTGATCGACGATTATGCGGCCCACGGCTCGGTCGAGAACGCGTATGGCGCCTACCATGGCAAGCAGCTGGGTGATCCGGCCAAGCTCGCCAAGCTGGTGGTGCACCTGGCCGGGATGGACAATCCGCCGAAGCAGTTCCTTGCAGGCAGTGATGCACTCGCCATGGCACAAACCGCGATCGATGCCCGGCTCATCGAGTTGAACGAACTGGCTGGACTGTCGCGCTCGACGGACCACGATGCCTGAGCACTGCAGCGGCACTGGTGGTATCCTGCGACCGATAGCGCCATGAACTCGCCCGACCAGCTCCCCATCCTTGCCGGTGTCCAGACAAGCGAGCCGCCCCAGCAGCCGGCCATGCCTGCGCGCTTGGCGCGGCTGCTGCTTGCCACTGCGCCGCAGGACGGTTCATTCGAGACCTGCATTCCGGGCGTACATGCCATCCGCGCCTCGACCACCAGCGCGGAACTGGTGCATGGCCTGCACCGCCCTGCCCTGTGCATCGTTGCGCAGGGCGCCAAGACGGTCATGCTGGGCCAAGAGTCCTATGAATACGATCCCTCGCGCATGATGATCTTTTCGCTGGACCTGCCGATCGCCGCCATGATCAGGCAAGCCAGCGTGGCCGCGCCCTACCTGTCCTTCCGGCTCGATTTCGACCAGCAGCGGCTGGCGGAACTGATCCTGAAGGCCTATCCGGAAGGTGTGCCGGCAGTTCGCGACAGGCGTGCCGTGTACGTGGCGCAGGCGGGCGAAGCCGTCGTCGACGCCGCGGCGCGTTTGATGGCGCTGGCCAGCCAGCCCGAGGATGCCGCCCTGCTGGCGCCGCTGGCCATCGACGAGATCGTGCTGCGCCTCTTGCGCGGCCCCTTTGGCGCCCGCCTGGCCCAGCTCGGCCGCGTCGAGTCGCACCGTATCGGCAAGGTAGTGGACTGGATCCGCCGGAATTACGACCGTCCTGTCCGCATCGACGACATGGCCGAGCTGGCGCACATGAGTCCCTCCTCCCTGCACGAGCACTTCAAGTCGCTGACCTCGATGAGCCCGCTGCAGTTCCAGAAGACCCTGCGCCTGCAGGAAGCACGCCGCCTGATGTTGTCGACCGGCATGGATGCCGGACTCGCTTGCCAGCGTGTCGGCTATGCCAGCCCCTCGCAGTTCAGCCGTGAATATGCTCGCCATTTCGGCTCGGCGCCGACACGCGACATGCTACGTCTACGCAATGCCGGCCTGGCGCAAGCAGTATCGTTTACACAATAATCCGCCATCGTCGGCGCGCGAATTTCCGACCGAGCAAAAATGAAAATGCTTGTCGCAGATTCAAAAGATACGGCGGCGCACCATTCTTATAATGGTCAAGCTATGGCGTGCCTTCAGACTGGCGTGCGCCTCGTACAAGAACCTATCGAGACAGGAAGATCCATGAGCCATTCCGATTCGCCCCGCAAAGCCGCCTTCCACTGGGACGACCCCCTGCTGCTGAACAGCCAGCTCACCGATGAAGAACGCATGGTGCGCGAGGCTGCGGCAAGCTACTGCCAGGACAAGCTGAAGCCGCGCATCCTCGAGGCTTTCCGCCACGAACGCATGGACAACGCGATCTTCCGCGAAATGGGCGAACTCGGCCTGCTCGGCCCGACCATCCCGGAACAATACGGCGGCCCGGGCCTGAACTACGTCTCGTATGGCCTGATCGCACGCGAAGTCGAGCGCGTCGACTCCGGCTACCGCTCGATGATGAGCGTGCAGTCCTCGCTGGTGATGGTGCCGATCTTTGAATTCGGCAATGAGGAAACCAAACAGAAATACCTGCCGAAACTGGCCACCGGCGAATGGATCGGCTGCTTCGGCTTGACCGAGCCGAACCACGGCTCCGACCCGGCCTCGATGGTCACCCGCGCCCGCAAGGTCGAGGGCGGCTATTCGCTGAGCGGTTCCAAGATGTGGATCACCAACTCGCCGGTCGCCGATGTGTTCGTGGTCTGGGCCAAGGACGACGAAGGCGCGATCCGCGGCTTCGTGCTGGAAAAGGGCTGGAAGGGCCTGAGCGCTCCCGCCATCCACGGCAAGTTCGGCCTGCGCGCCTCGGTCACCGGCGAGATCGTCATGGACGAGGTGTTCTGCCCGGAAGAGAACGCCTTCCCGGACGTGCGCGGCCTGAAGGGTCCGTTCACCTGCCTGAACTCGGCGCGCTACGGCATCGCCTGGGGCGCGCTCGGCGCGGCCGAAGACTGCTGGCACACGGCGCGCCAGTACGTGCTGGACCGCAAGCAGTTCGGCAAGCCGCTCGCCGCCAACCAGCTGGTACAGAAGAAGCTGGCCGACATGCAGACCGAAATCACCCTCGGCCTGCAGGGCTGCCTGCGCCTGGGCCGCATGAAGGACGAAGGCACCGCCGCCGTCGAGATCACCTCGATCATGAAGCGCAACTCCTGCGGCAAGGCACTGGATATTGCCCGTACGGCACGTGACATGCTCGGTGGTAACGGCATCTCGGACGAGTTCGGCATTGTGCGCCACATGGTCAACCTCGAAGTGGTCAACACCTACGAAGGCACCCACGACATCCACGCGCTGATCCTCGGCCGCGCACAGACTGGCATCGCCGCGTTCTGATCCTCCAGGCGCGCCGCCGTACGGTGGCGCACTGTTTCCTCTCGCACTGGCCGAGTTACAACAATTCTTTTCTAGTTTCAATCGCGCTACGTCAATACGGTGCAAATTTGCGCTAGGATAGTTACCGGATTCTCATAACCAGAACTAGCGGTAACTCAGACCATGTGCGAGGCCGGATGAGCGCTCTTGACGGACCGCAATCGCCTGCTCTCAGCGACGCCCGTGCGTTGTCGCTCGAGCTGCTGCTCCAGAACCTGCCTGGCGTTGCCTACCGCTGCCGGTACGACGCCGACTGGACCATGGAGTTCATCAGCGACGGCGTGGAAAAGCTGACCGGTTATCCTCCGGCCGCCTTCCTGGCGCGCCCTGGACTGAACTTCGCCAGCCTGATCCACCCGGACGACCGCGCCGGCGCCGAACGCGGCGTCGCCCTGGCGCTCCAGCAGGGACGTGCCTTCAAGCTGACCTATCGCATCCGCTGCGCCAACGGCGAAACCAGATGGGTATATGAACAAGGGGCCGCGCCGCCTCAGGGGCGAGGCAAGATCCTTGAAGGCTTCATGTTCGACTACACCGAGCTGCGCAATGCCAACATGCTGGTCCAGGAACAGGCTTCCTACCTGCAGCAGGCGCGCGATGCCATCATCGCGATGGACCTGAATTCGCGCATCACCTACTGGAACAACGGCGCCGAACGGCTCTATGGCTGGAGCGCCCGCGAAGCGCGCGGCAAGAAGTTTTCCGACATGCTGTGCGGGGAACAGCGGGCCTACCATGCGGCCTACGAGAACACGCTCGCCAACGGCGAATGGACGGGCGAGCTGTCGCACCTGCGGCGCGACGGCGTCTGCATCGAGACCGACACCCGCTGGACGCTGATGGCCGCCGACCGCGAGTCGGGCGCGCAGCAGAAGATCCTGGTGATCAGCACCGACATCAGCGAGCGCAAGCACAATGAAGCGGAGATCTACCGCCTCGCCTTCTTCGACGCGCTGACCGACCTGCCGAACCGCGCCAGCCTGCTCGACCACCTGCGCCGCGCCCTGCTGGGCAGTGCGCGCACGCGCAAGTGCGGCGCCCTGATGTACTGCGACCTCGACAAGTTCAAGTACCTGAACGACTCGCAGGGCCACGCCGCCGGCGACATGCTGCTGCAGGCGGTGGCGCGCCGCCTCGAGCACTGCGTGCGCGAAGCCGACATGGTGGCGCGCCTGGGCGGCGACGAATTCGTGATCCTGATCCAGCCGGTGGAAGACACGCGCGAGGGCGCGGCGGCCCAGGCCGAGACGGTGGCCAGCAAGGTGGTGGCCGCGATGGCGGCGCCCTTCCAGCTGGCCGACATGATGTATTCGGTGTCGGTCAGCGTCGGCGTGACCACCTTGTGCGGCACCGTGGACACGGTCGAGTCGACGCTGCGCCAGGCCGACGCCGCGATGTACCAGGCAAAGGCCTGCGGCCGCAACACCTACCGCTTCCACGACCCGGCGGTGCAGGCGGCGTGGTCGGCCCGGGCCGAGCTGGAAGGTGCGATGCGGCGCGCGCTACGCGACGAAGAGTTCGTGCTGCATTACCAGCCGCAGCTCGACCGCAGCAGCCGCGTGATCGGCGCCGAAGCGCTGTTGCGCTGGCGCCTGCCGGACGGCCGGCTGCTGTATCCGGCCGAGTTCATCCAGGCGGCCGAAGAGAGCGGCCTGATCATCGACATCGGGCGCTGGGTGCTGCGCACCGCCTGCGCCGAGCTGGCGCGCTGGCAGCGTTTTCCCGACACGGCCGGGCTGACGATGTCGGTCAACGTCAGCGCCGGCCAGTTCATCGAGCCGGACTTCGTGCCGATGCTGCAGCAGGTGTTCGAAGAAACCGGGGTGCAGCCGTCCAGCCTCAAGCTCGAGCTGACCGAAAGCCTGGTGGTGAGCGACTTCACCCACACCGCCCACACCATGGCCACCCTGAAGCAGCGCGGCATCAGCTTTTCGCTGGACGACTTCGGCACCGGCTACTCGTCGCTGGCCTACCTGCGCAAGCTGCCGCTCGACCAGCTCAAGATCGACCAGTCCTTCATGCGCGACGTGCTCACCGACCAGAACGACGCATCCATCGTGCGCTCGATCATCGCGCTGGGCGAGAGCCTGGGCCTGCAGGTGATCGCGGAAGGCGTCGAGACGGCGGGCCAGCGCCAGTTCTTATCGGACGCCGGCTGCTACATCTACCAGGGCTTCCTGTACCAGCACGCGCTCAGCGCCGAGCATTTCACGCAGTACGCGCGCACGGTGCATTAAGCCCGAGCGCCAGCGGCACGCCGCGCGCCCAGCGGTTGGAGGACAGCGAGAATTCCAGCGCACGCACCTGGTGGAACCAGCCGGCCGGCACGTAGAGCATGTCGCCGGGTTCGACGACGCAGGACACCGTGGCCGCCTGGCGCGCAAGCGGATAGGCGTCGTAGTCGGGCACCTCGGGGTCGAAGGGCGAACCGAACAGCACAGGATTGGCTTCGCTGGCGTACAGGAATGCGTCGTGATGCGGCGGCGCCAGGAAGATGCGCTTGCAGCCCCATATCTGCGCGAAGATGTTGTCGTCGAAGTCGCAGTGCAGCGGCGTCATCGTGCCGATGGGCCCAAGCCAGAAACGGGGCGGCCCCATCTTGCCGAAGTAGGCAGGCCAGTGGCACAGGCGGTTCAGCTCGCGCAGTTCCAGGTTGCCGACATAGGGCGGCGGCTCGCCGGCGCCGTGGATGCGTTCGGGCTCGAGGTCGAGGTAGGCGCGCAGGGACATGTCGCGCATCGGGCGGTCGGCCCGGAAGGGTTGCCGGATGTAGTCGCCGACGCGGGCGCGCACCGGCAGATCGCCGTAGCGTTCGCGCAGCTCGAGCGGGGTGAGGCTGCACAGGGGCCAGCGGTTGACCAGGCCGGTCATGATGAAGGGGAGTCCTTGCGCGGCGCGCGCCGCAAAGGCTGTCGCGTCCATCCGCTTGAGGCGCGGCACCTCGGAAAGGATCGGCAGGCCGCGCGCATGGCCCTTGACGGCCTGGCGCATCGCGGCGATCGAGACGACGCCGCGTACCGCGGCGTCGCGCTCCTCCTGCGCCAGCTTCCTGGCCGCGGCATCTTCCGGCGTTGCCGCCAGCGTCGGCAGCGGTGGCAGGATGCCTTTCGCTTCCCTATTGTCCTGCATATGTTTTCAGCACTCCACACGAAACCGTACAGGTTAGCGCGTGGAGCCCGAAAAGTCGAATCAGGCGCGGCTTGCGCCGAAGGGCGTTTCCACCACGCCCTGCACACCCGGGCGCAACAGCACCACCGAACCGGCCTCGCCGCCCGTACCCGGGTCGATCGACGTCACCAAGAGGGTATCGAGCTGCGGCCCGCCGAAAGCGCACATCGAAGGCTTGGCCATCGGCAGCGCGATCTCGCGGTCCAGCTTCCCGCCGGGCGTGAAGCGCTGTACCAGGCCGCCGTCGTTGGCGCAGGTCCAGTAGCAGCCGTCGGCATCGACCGCGGCGCCGTCCGGGCGGCCCTTCTGCCCGGTCAGGTCGAGGAAGACGCGCTTGTTGTGCGGTATGCCCTGCTCGATGTCGTAGTCGAAGGCCCACACGGTGCGGCGCTGCGGATGCGAATCCGACAGGTACATGGTGCGCCCGTCGGGCGACCAGGCCAGGCCGTTCTGCGTGAGCAGGCCGCTCACGACCGGGCCGTGCAGCCCTTCGTCCGCGCTGTAGCGGTACAAGCCGCCGACCGCGCGTGCCGCGCCCATGTCCATGAACATGGTGCCGCTCCAGAAACGGCCCTGGCGGTCGCAGCGTCCGTCGTTGAAGCGCATGCCTTCGCCCAGTTCAAGCGCGGGCGGCGCGGCCAGGCGCGTGGCCTCGGCCTTGCCGTCCTCGCCCAGCACCAGGCGATGGATGCCGGTTTCCATGCCGGCCACCAGGCTGCCGTCGACGGCGCCTGCGATGCAGGCCACCATCTCGGGCGCTTCCCAGTGGCGCAGCGCGCCGGTGGCGTGGTCCATGCGCCAGACGCGGCGCGCCGGGATGTCCACCCAGTACCACGCTTGCTCAAGCGCGTTCCAGGTGGGGCTTTCGCCGGTGGCGCAGTGCACGCCTTCGATACGGTCGATCTCCATGCCTGCCATTACAGGTCGGTGATCTCGCGGTGTGCCGGCACCAGGGCCTTCATCACCAGCCAGGCCGTCAGGTAGGCCAGCGCGCAGATCGAGAACATGATCAGGTAGCCGGTTTCCAGGTGACCCAGGGCGCCGTAGTAGTCGAACAGCCAGCCGCCCAGCTTGGTGAGCAGCACGCCGCCCAGGCCGCCGGCCATGCCGCCGATGCCGACCACCGACCCGACGCTGTGCTTCGGGAACATGTCGGACACGGTGGTGAACAGGTTGGCCGACCAGGCCTGGTGCGCCGAGGCGCCGATGCCGATCAGGATCACCGGGATCCAGAAGCCCAGGTAGCCGAGCGGCTGGGCCAGCAGCACCACCAGCGGGAACAGGGCGATGGTGAACATGGCGCGCATGCGGCCCTGGTAGATGCTGTGGCCGCGGTCGATGAACCAGGTCGGCAGCCAGCCGCCGCCGATACTACCCACCATCGTCATGCTGTACAGGACCGCCAGCGGCAGGACCATCTCCGGGCCGGTCAGGCCGTACTGCGCCGACATGTACTTCGGCAGCCAGAACAGGAAGAACCACCACACGCCGTCGGTCATGAACTTGCCGAAGGCGAAGGCCCAGGTCTGGCGGTAGCCCAGCAGCTTGAACCAGGATGCCTTCGGCTTGGCCGCTGCGGCGGTGGGGTTCGCGTCCGCAGGCGAGCTGTCGCTGTTGATGTAGGCCAGTTCGCCGGCGCTAAGGCGTTTCTGGCGATCCGGGGTGTCGTACAGCCAGATCCAGATGCCCATCCAGATGAAGCCGATGGCGCCGACCGCGATGAAGGCGGCCTGCCAGCCCCAGTACTCGGCGATCAGGGGCACGGTCAAGGGAGCCAGGATCGCGCCGACGTTGGCGCCGGAGTTGAAGATGCCGGTGGCGAAGGAACGCTCGCGCTTGGGGAAGTATTCCGCAGTCGCCTTGATCGCGGCCGGGAAGTTGCCCGCCTCACCGATCGCCAGCACCGCGCGGCCCACCATGAAGCCGACGATCGAGACCGGCACCGCGGCCAGGCCGAGCGTGGTGAACACGCTGTTGACCGCATTGCCGATGCCGATGGCGTAGGCGTGCGCGATGGCGCCGATCGACCAGACCACGATGGCGAGGACGAAGGCGCGCTTGGTGCCGAGGCGGTCGATCACGCGGCCGGCGAACAGCATCGAGATGGCGTAGACGAACTGGAAGACTGCCGTGATGTTGGCGTAGTCGGTGTTCGACCAGCCGAATTCCTTGGTAAGCAGCGGCGCCAGCAGGCTCAGGACCTGGCGGTCGAGGTAGTTGATGGTGGTGGCGAAGAACAGGAGGGCGCAGATGGTCCAGCGATACTTGCCCACCGTCGAGGTGAGCCCGGGGGTCTGCTCTGCGCGTTGCTTCGCATTTGCGCTCATGACTTGCTGATTCATGGGATCAGTTCTTTTCAAACGAAACAGCCGGCGTCTCCTCCGGCTGGTGCTTCAATCGGTCGAAAAGGGGGCGCAAAGTCGAACCTTGCGCCCCCTCACATTACTCTGCGACTTTCAAGTCTCCATCCAGCACGCGCGCAAGGCGCAGTGGATTGTCGTCGCGAAGCGCCTCCGGCAGCAAGCCCTCCGGCACGTTCTGGTAGCACACCGGCCGCAGGAAGCGGTCGATCGCGCTCGCGCCCACCGAGGTGGTGCGGCTGTCGCTGGTGGCCGGGAACGGACCGCCGTGAACCATCGCGTGCGACACTTCGACGCCGGTCGGGAAGCCGTTGAAAAGCACCCGGCCCGCCTTGCGTTCCAGGACCGGCAGCAGCTTTGCGGCCAGTGCATGGTCGGCCGGCTTGACGTGCACGGTCGCGGTCAGCTGGCCATGCAGCTGCTCGGCCGCCTGCAGCATCTGCTCTTCGCTGTCGAAACGCACCACCAGCGCGGCCGGGCCGAAGATTTCGTCCTGCAGCTCCGGGTTGCCGATGAAGTCCGCAGCATCGACCTCGTACAGCGCAGCCTGCGCGGCGCAGCCGATGCCTTCGGTACCGCCCTGGGCCACCAGGCGCAGGCCCTTGGCGGCGCCGAAGCGTGCGATACCGCTGTTGTAGGCGTCATGGATGCCGGCGGTCAGCATGGTGCCCGCGCCCTTGGCTGCCAGCGCCGTGGTGGCCGCCGCAGTGAAGGCGTCCAGCGCCGCGCCCTTGACCGCGAACACCAGGCCAGGGTTGGTGCAGAACTGGCCCACGCCCAGGGTCAGCGAGTCGACGAAGCCGTTCGCAAGAAGCGAACCGCCCTCTTCCAGCGCGCCAGGGAGGAGGAACACCGGGTTCACGCTGCTCATCTCGGCGTAGACCGGGATCGGTTCCGGACGTGCGGCCGCGGTGCGCATCAGCGCGGTGCCGCCGCCACGCGAGCCGGTGAAGCCGACCGCCTTGATGGCCGGGTGGCTGACCAGCTGCTGGCCGATGGTACGGCCGTCGCCGAAGATCATCGAGAACACGCCTTCCGGCAGGCCGCACTCCTGCACCGCGCGCTGGACGGCGCGGCCGACCAGTTCCGAGGTGCCGAGGTGGGCGCCGTGGGCTTTCACGATGACCGGGCAGCCTGCTGCCAGGGCCGATGCGGTATCGCCGCCCGCGACCGAGAAGGCCAGCGGGAAGTTACTGGCGCCGAAGACCACGACCGGGCCGAGGCCGATCTTGGCCAGGCGCAGGTCGGGACGCGGCGGGGTGCGTTCCGGCAGCGCGCTGTCGATCGTCGCGCCCAGGAAGCGGCCGTCGCGCACTACTTTCGCGAACAGGCGCAGCTGGGTCACGGTGCGCATGCGCTCGCCTTCCAGGCGGGCTTGCGGCAGGCCGGTTTCCTGCTGGGCGCGTTCGATCAGGGCCGAACCGATGGCCAGGATCTGTTCCGCCACCGCTTCCAGGAAGCGGGCGCGCCCTTCCAGCGGCAGCGAACGGTACGGGTCGAACGCTTGGGCAGCGAGTTCGCAGGCACGTTCCACGTCGGCGCCGGTCGCCTGGCCGAAGGCCGGCTCGAACTCGCCGCGGGTGGATGGGTTGTAGGCTTTCACCTCGCCCGCGCTACCGCGGACGAGCTGGCTGCCGATGATCATTTCACCAGTGATCTGCATGGCTTACACCGGGTTCTTTTGCTTCTTGATCAGGTCCAGCAGCATTTCGTCTTCTGCCGGGGTCAGGTCGGTCAGCGGCGGACGCACCGGACCTGCGCCGTGGCCGACCAGGCGTGCGCCGGCCTTGACGATGCTGACTGCGTAGCCGCCCTTGCGGTTGCGGATCTCCAGGTACGGCAGGAAGAACTCGTCCAGCAGGCGGTTGGTGGTGGCGGTGTCGCCGCTGGCGGTGGCGTGGTAGAAGTCCATTGCCAGCTGCGGCACGAAGTTGAACACGGCCGACGAGTACACCGGGGTGCCCAGGGCCTTGTAGGCGCCGGCATACACTTCCGCGGTCGGCAGGCCGCCCAGGTAGCTGAAACGGTCGCCCAGCTTGCGGTAGATCGAGACCATCAGTTCGATGTCGCCGATGCCGTCCTTGAAGCCGATCAGGTTCGGGCAACGGTCAGCCAGCTTGGCCAGCGAGTCCGCGCTCAGGCGGCAGGCGGCGCGGTTGTACACCACGACACCGATCTTCACGGAGCGGCACACCGCTTCGACGTGGGCGATCAGGCCATCCTGGTTGGATTCGGTCAGGTAGTGCGGCAGCAGCAGCAGGCCCTGGGCGCCCTGGCGCTCGGCTTCCTGTGCGTGGGCGATGGCCGCGCGGGTCGGGCCGCCGCAGCCTGCCAGGATCGCGACGCCGGTGCCGGCGCAGGTGTCGACCGCGGTCTTGACGATCTGGCTGTACTCGTCGCCATGCAGCGAGAAGTATTCGCCGGTGCCGCCAGCGGCGAACAGCGCGGTCGCGCCGTACGGCGCCAGCCATTCCAGGCGCTTCTGGTAGCCGGCTTTATCGAAGTCGAGTTCGGCGTTGAAGTCGGTGATCGGGAAGGAAAGCAGGCCGTGCGACAGGACTTTTTGTAGTTCGAGTGCTTGCATTACAGAGTCTCCAGGACAGATGTGTGAAATACGGGTGAAGAAAGGATTACCGCGCTAGGTTGTATGTCATCGTACAACCTAAGCGATGAGCTCGCAAGCAGAAAGTGCGACTTTTTTTAATTGATCATGGATTCGATCCGGCGCTGCGCCTGCACCAGCCGTTCGCGGCTGTTGGACAGGTGGGTGCGCATGGCCGCGCGTGCGGCCTCCGGATCGCGGCGCTCGATGGCGCGGAAGATGTCGTCGTGTTCGCGGCCGACGCGCTCGTTGAAATTGGCCGGCTTGTCCTGCTCCAGCTCCACCGTGTTCAGGCGCGCACGCGGGATGATCGCGTTGCCGAGCTGGGTGAGGATGTCTTCGAAATAGCGGTTGCCGGTGGCCTGCGCGATGAGCAGGTGGAAGCGTTTGTCCGCATCCACCGCCGACCTGCCGACCGCCATCGCCTCATGCATCTCGGCCAGGGCCACGCCCAGGTCCCGCACCTGCTCGTCGGTGCGGCGCACTGCGGCGAGGCCGGCCGTTTCGGTTTCGACACCGATGCGCAGCTCCAGGATCGACAGCACGTCGCGCAGGGTCAGGATGCTTTCGGCATCGATGCCCAGGCCGGACTGCGGGCGTTCCAGCACGAAGGTCCCGATGCCGTGGCGCGTCTGCACCAGCCCTGAGGCCTGCAGGTGCGAAATCGCCTCGCGCACCACGGTGCGGCTCACGCCGTGCTGCGCCATCATCGAGGACTCGGTCGGCAGTTTTTCGCCCGGCTTGAGGATACCCTGGCGGATGCTGCTGCTGATCTGTTCGACGACACCCTGTGCGAGGTTACGGGGCTTGCGCTGGATGGGGACCATATCGTGAATAAAGGATGGAATGAGAGATAAGACAATTATATATCAAGACAAGTTGTATGACGTCTTATGACAAGACATCTCAAATAACTTGTGTCAGCGGCGCCACAACGGGCAGGCTCCGCAACCCGGCCTGACCGCTTGATAAATTGGTCAGGCCAAAATAGAATCTGGCGAACCTTTAGGAGTCCGCCCCATGTTACGTCCTGCCCGTTCCCTCGCCTGCCTGCTTCCCCTGCTGTTCGCCACCTGCGCCAACGCCGCCGCCCTGCCCGACCGTGTGATCCTGGTCGGCGACTCCACCATGGCCAGTACCACCGGCTACGGCGACGCCCTGTGCGCGCGCCTGACGCCGGAGACGGCCTGCCACAACCTGGCGCGCGGCGGCCGCAGCTCGGGCAGCTTCCGGGCCGAGAAACGCTGGGACGAGGTCATGGAACTGCTGCGCAAGGGCGCGGGCTTCCGCAAGACCTATGTGCTGATCCAGTTCGGCCATAACGACCAGCCGGGCAAGCCGGGACGCTCCACCGACTACGTCACCGAATTCCCCGCCAACATGCAGCGCTACGTGGAAGAAGCCCGCTCGCTCGGCGGCGAACCGGTGCTGGTGACACCCCTGACGCGCCGCATCTTCAAGGACGGCTACGTGCACAATGACCTGGCGCCCTGGGCCGCCACCGTGCGCAAGATCGCGCGCGCCACGCACACGCCGCTGGTCGACCTGAACGCGCTGTCGCTGGCCGCCGTGCAGGAGATGGGATCGCAGGAAGCGGACAAGCTGGCACGTAGCGGCGCCAACTTCGACCACACCCACCTCGGCCCGCTCGGCGCGGAACGCTTCTCCGGCATCATGGCCAGGGAGCTGGTGCGCAAGGTGCCGGCGCTGTCCGCATCCATGCGGGGCGCGCAGTGAAGGCGCCGTTCACCCTGATCGCCCTGGCGGCGGCCGGTGCCGCGGCAGCGCCGGTCACGCCTCCTCCGTTCCGTCCCGCCACCGCGGCCGTGCCGGTCCCCACGGCCGAGCGCCAGCATGCGCCCTTCGACGGCTGGGCGGCACAAGACGGCGGCACCCGCGGCGGCGCCCTGGCGAGCCCCGCCCACGTCTACACCGTGCGCGACCGCGCCCAGCTGCTGGCGGCCCTGAGCGCAACAGCGCCGGCGCGCATCGTGCGCGTGGCGGCGAGCATCGACATGAGCAAGGGACGTCCGTTCCGCGATACAAAGGACCAGGCGCAGCGCGGCATCGTGCGCATCCCGTCGAACACCACCCTGATCGGGGTGGCGCCAGGCGCCGGCTTTGTCCACGGCAGCCTGGTCGTCGCGAACGTCGAACAGGTCGTCATCCGCAACCTCGCCATCCGCAACCCCTGCGACGTCGGCCCGGTCTGGGATCCGCACGACGGCAGCAAGGGCAACTGGAATTCCGAGTTCGACGGTATTACCGTCTCCGGCTCGCACCACGTCTGGATCGACCATAACAGCTTCACCGACGCGCCACAGACGGACGACAGGCAAGCAGTCGCGAACGGCAAGATCATGCAGTGCCACGACGGCGCAGTCGACATCACGCGTGGTTCCGACTACGTCAGCGTGACCTACAACCACTTCGCCGAGCACGAAAAGAACATGCTGATCGGCGCGAGCGACGCTGCCACCGGCGAAGCCGGCAAGTTGCGCGTGACCCTGAAAGGCAACCTGTTCGAGCACGTGGCCGAACGCTCGCCGCGCGTGCGCTACGGCCAGGTGCACATGCTGAACAACTACTACGTCGGCGACCGCCAGCGCCCGGTGTACCGCCACGGCTACAGTGTCGGCGCCGCCCACGCGGCGCGCATCATCTCGGATGCCAATGCCTTCGACGTCGCCGGCGCCACGAGCTGCAAGCAGATCGTGCGCGACCCGGCCTCCAGCCCCGGCATCTTTGCCGACAGCGGTTCGCTGCTGAACGGCAGGCCTCTCGCGGATTGCGCCTACGGCGGCAACGCCGGCTGGCGCGTGCCCTACCGCTATACGGCGCTGCCCGCGAACGAGGTGGCGCGCCACGTGCACGAGCATGCCGGCCCACGTCTCCTGCAAGAGGGTGCGGACGGCTATGCCGAGGCACGCTTCGTCCCGGTGGCAGGCAGTCCCTTCCTGCTGCGCGCCCGCCAGGACGCCAACGGAGACTGGCAGGGCGCCAGCCTGCGGCTCAGCGACGACCGCAAGGTCTGGGTGGTGGAGCTGCTGGAGTCGCGCGGCGGCGAGCTCAAGCGCATCAAGCAGGTGCGCCGCAATGCCTCGCTGCCGGGCACGCCGGTAGTGCTGCGCTATGCGGCCGAACCGGGACCGCAGGATAACGTGCTGAACGTCTCGGTGGACGGCGACCGCGCCACCTGGCTGGTGGCGCCACCTTTCGCTGCCATCCAGCCGATCAGCTGGGATGCCGGTGCGAATGCGCTGCTCGACCTGCGCGGCGGCCCTGCCGGCACGCCGCCCGAACGCGTGACCGTGCACGTCGGCGCCGACCGCATCGGGCTGCAGGCCGGCGACACGCCCGAGACCGTCCGGGTCGGCGGCGCCGCGCGCATCGCCGCAGTCTCCGCCGATCCGCGCATTGCCGGCGCGGAAGCTGAGAGCGGCGCCCTGCGCCTGGCCCCGCTGGCGGAGGGCCGCACCACGGTGACGGTACGCAGCCTGGACGACCCATGGGCGCAGGCCGTATTCACGGTCGAGGTAGGCGCGCCCTTCGCCACGCCGGCCGCAGCTGCCCTGCCCGCTTCCGCCACCGCCCATCCGGCCAGGGGCGAGCGCGGGGTGCCGCCCGACACGCCGCTGCGCCTCGTCTTTGCCGACGAACCGGTGCTCACCGGCGAAGGCAGCGTGCGCATCTACCGCAAGCGTGACAACACCCTGGTTGCGGTCATCCGCCCCGGAGAGACCGTGATCGCGATGGGACCGGCCGCGCGCCAGCGCCTGGTGCGCCAGCATCCGATCCGGGTGCTCGGCAAGGAGCTGTACGTGCGCATGCCGGTGACGCTGGAGCGCGGCCTCGAGTACGAGGCCGTGGTCGACGCGCGCCTGGTCCGCGTGAACGGCTTCGAGGGTGCGCGCTGGTCCTTCCGCACCACGCCCTTCGAGCCCGTGGGCGACAGCGTGACCGTCGACGACGACGGCCGCGCCGACTTCCGCACCGTGCAGGGAGCGCTCGACTACGCCATGTCGCTGCCGCGCGAGCAGGCGCTTACCGTGAACGTACGCGACGGGGTCTATCCGGAACTGCTCTACCTGGTCGACAAGGACAATGTCATGCTGCGCGGGCAGAGCGTCGATGCGACCATCATCCGCGCTGCCAACAGCGACACCCGCAACCCCGGTTCGGGTACCGGACAACCGGCCGGCTCCGCTGGTGTGACGGGCGGCCGCGCCCTGTTCCTGGCACAGGACGCCGACATGCTGGAACTGCGCGACATCGCCCTGCACAACAGCACGCGCCGCAGCGACGGTCACTCAGCCCAGGCCGAGACCATCTACTTCTTCAGCGAACAAGGCCGCCTGATCGCACGCAATGCGCACTTCGTCAGCGAGCAGGACACACTGCAATTGCGTGGCTACGCCTGGTTCTACCGCTCGCTGATCGAAGGCAACGTCGATTTCGTCTGGGGGAACAACCGCGCCGCCCTGTTCGAAGAGAGCGAACTGCGCACCGTCGGCGACAGCGCCAACCCGCAAAGCGGCGGCTACATCGTGCAGGCGCGCACCGTGGGCAAGGACGACCCCGGCTTCGTGTTCCTGCGTTCGCGCCTGACGCGCGGCCCCGGCCCGGCGGGCAACCTGCCGCCCGACGGCGCAACGTACTTCGCGCGCTCGCCGGGCACCGCCAACACCTGGGACAACGTCGCTTTCATCGAATGCAGCGTCGGCCCGCACATCGCCGCGGATGCCTGGTACCGCAAGCCGCTGCCGAATCCCCTGGAGGGCGGCTGGCGCGAATACGGCAACCGTTCGGAAGACGGACAGCCGCGTAGCTACGGCGGCTACCAGATGGACCGGGCGCAGGCCGAGCGCCTGTCGACTCGCGCCGCGGTGTTCGCGGGCCGCGGCTGGAATCCCCAGCCTTGAGGAAATAGCGGCCATCCCGGCCGCATCAAGGCGCGCGCAGCGCTTGACAGCCCCGTTTACAGATGTAATCCTAAATGAAGATTACAACTGTAAATGGTGCTGTCATGTCGAATCCTTCCCCCATCAATATCAGCGACGCCGAGTCGCACGTCATGGAAGTGCTGTGGCGCGCGCCCGGCCCGGTGGTGGCCGAACAGGTGGTCGTCGCGCTATCGGAAAGCCAGCACTGGCAGACCGCCACCGTCAAGACCCTGCTCAACCGCCTGCTCAAGAAGGGGGCGATCGCGGCCCAGAAGGATGGCCGCCGCTTCCTCTACCACGCGGTGCTGCCGCGCGAGGCCTGGCTGGCGCGCGAGAGCGAAAGCCTGGTGCAGCGCCTGTTCGGCGGGCGCATCGCGCTGCTCGTTGCGCAGTTTGGCAAACAGGGCAAGCTGTCGTCCGCAGACATCCTGGAATTGCGGGAGCTGCTCGACAGCCTGGATAATGACCGAAAAGCACAGTCGCAAGCGGCAATGCCACACTGTTGACTTATAATTGGTTGGTCCACTTGCAACAATACCCGCACCAAACTAAGATCGCTGGTTTGGCATCGGCCACCATATTTACAAACGACGGACCCATCGATGAAGAAATCCGCTGCGCTGAACGACAACAGCGTCAACGAGCCACGGCTGTACCGGGTGGTCTCGGCCAAGATCGAGGAACTGATCCGCGCCGAAAACATCCGCCCGGGCGAGCGCTTGCCGGCCGAACGCGAGCTGGCCACCAAGCTCGGGGTCAGCCGCACCTCGCTGCGCGAAGCCCTGATCGCGCTGGAACTGGGCGGCACGGTCGAAGTGCGCGGCGGCTCGGGGGTCTACGTCAGCGAACAGGCCCAGCCCCAGGCCGAGGTGCCGACCGCCGGCCCCGGGCCGTTCGAAGTGCTGGCCGCGCGCCGCCTGATCGAGGTCGAAGTCGCGGCGCTGGCCGCGAAGCACGCCAGCGATTCGGCCATCGACGCCATCCTGCGCGCGGTGGAAGAGATGGAGCAGCACCACGAAGACCGCAGCGGAAACGAATCGGCCGACCGCAACTTCCACCTGGCGATCGCGCGCGCCACCGGCAACAGCGCGATGGTCGGAGTGATCGAATACCTGTGGAGCCAGCGCGGCTCGCTCTGGCACAAGCTGAAGGAACACTTCCAGACCGAAGAACTGCGCCAGCAGACCCTGATCGACCACCGCAACATCTTCGCCGCCATCGCCTCGCACGACGTGGCCGGTGCCCGCACCGCCATGCGCGCCCACCTCGACCGCGTGACCCGCACTTTCTCGCGCGGCTGATTCCTTGTTCGGGCCGGGCCATCGGCCCGGCTGCCCACCCGTCTCGCCGCTCGCTCCCCTCCCTGCGTTTCCAGGTCGCCTTCCTGTTGCGAGAGAATATTGCTGTTTAAATAATTGGCCCAGCCGCCTCGTATTTACGAACAGACCAGAAAATAAGTGGTTCGTCCAGATTGCGAAAGCGGTCAGACCAAAGTAGAATCCGCTACAGACCAATTAATCATCTGCTGATCCCTTCCGCCGTCGCACGAGGATGGCCTGCCGCGGACCACAGCGCTGTGCATTGGACGGCAGTGACCTCGTCACCACCGCGCGGATACCTGGCGTATCCCTTCGCGCGATCCAGGGACACACCCGGACGCAATTCTGATTTGAGCAGGAGACTTCAAGTGAAACAAACTCGTATCACCGAACCACGCTTCCTTCTGTCGGCAATCACTGCCGCAGTCCTGACCCTGACCAACACCGCCATCGCGCAGGAAGCGCCGATGCAGCGCGTCGAAGTGACCGGTTCCTCGATCAAGCGCCTCGCCACCGAGAATGCCCTTCCGCTGACCACCTACAAGGCCGAAGAACTGACCAACCAGGGCCTGACCACGATGACGGAAGTCGCCGTGGCCCTGACCGTCGCGGCGACCAACGAACCGGTCGGCGGCGGCGGCGGCGGCACCATGATCAACATGCGCGGCCTGAACACCAACCGTACCCTGGTGCTGCTGAACGGCCGCCGCCTGGCCAACGAGGCGCTGGGCGCCAGTTCGGTCAACGTCGACGTGATCCCGATGGCGGCCATCGAGCGCGTCGAAGTGCTGCGTGACGGCGCATCGGCCCTGTACGGCACCGACGCGATTGCCGGCGTGGTCAACTTCATCACCAAGAAATCGGTCAAGGACGTGACCGTCCACGCCAGCACGGTGCAGCCGGAACAATCCGGCGGCGGCGACCAGAAGCGCGTGACCCTCGTCGCCGGCAAGGGCGACATGGCCACCGACGGCTGGAACGTCTACACCGCCTTCAGCGCCCAGCGCCGCGAGTCGCTGATGCAGAAGGACCGCCCGAACATCTGGGATCCGGTCAAGCTGGCTGCCCTCGGCGGCAACCCGTTCACCTCGAACACCTCGGGCGGCTCGGCATCGCCTGCGAACTACACGATCTACCGCAACGGCAAGTCGGCCAACATCACCGGCAACCCGTATTTCGCCTCCGGCTGCGTGGCGCCGGGCCTGCCGCAGACCACGGTGCCGTCGACCCGCACCAATGCCAACGGCGGCAAGACCTGCATCACCGACCCGACCATCTACCCGCAGCTGCTGCCGGAAAACCAGCAGGTCACCCTGTTCACCAAGGGTAGCCTGGCGCATGGCGACGGCGGCGTGCTGACGGTGGAACTGAACCTGTCGCGCTCCTACATCGACGCCATCAGCCCGCCGCAGCCCTTCGGCGCGAACACCAACTACGACGTCCGGACCGCTTCGCGCAAGCCCCTGATGATCACCAAGGCCAGCAAGTGGTACCCGGGCGGCAGCGGCGGCGTGCCGGCCGTGGCCGGCCTGAACGGCGAAGACCTGGCGCTGACCTGGAGCCTGGACGAGCTGGGCGCAGCCAAGCTGCACGACGTGCAAAAGAATGCCCGTTTGGTGGTTGCCGACGAAGGCCAGATCAAGGGCTGGGACTACCGCGTTGGCGGCTCCTACGGCTACAGCCACCGCGACACCGGCTTCAAGGAAAACTTCGTGCGCACGCCGGGCGTGTACGCCGGCGTCGCCAACGGCATCCTGAACCCGTTCGGCGCCCAGGATGCCGCCGGCCGTGCCTATCTCGACAGCATCTCGGCCGACGGCGAGGACTTCCGCGTGGCCGACGTGCGCCACTATGGCCTCGACTTCAACCTGAGCCGCACCCTGATGGACCTGCCGGGCGGCTCCCTGGGCCTGGCCGTGGGCGGCGACTGGCACCGTGAAACCTACGAGGAAGATGCGCGCATGATCGCCGACGAGGTGGTGTGGCGCGTTTCGGGCTCGCCGGGCAACAACCCGAGCGGCGCGCGCCGCGTCGCCGGCCTGTATGCCGAACTCGATGCGCCGGTCACGAAGGAGCTGAACCTGAACTTCGCCGTGCGCGGCGACCATTTCAGCGACTTCGGTTCGACCTGGAATCCGAAGGCCAGCTTCCGCTACCAGCCGATGAAACAGCTGATGGTACGCGGCACGGTCAGCACCGGCTTCCGCGCGCCGACCCTGCCCGAGCTGTACGGTGTGCCGCGCACGCTGACGCCGTCGACCTCGAGCTGGGACGATCCGCTGCTGTGCCCGAGCGCCACGCCGAACGTGGCCGGCTCCGGCACCCTGACCACCGATCCGCGCTATGCCGGCCTGGGCCTGGACGCAGAGCGCGTCTGCAATACGCGCCTGACCACGCTCACCGGCGCCAACCCGGACCTGCAGCCGGAGAAGTCGAAGACTTACACCATCGGCTTCGTGATCGAACCGGTCAAGAACTTCGTCGCTACCGTCGACTTCTGGAAGATCGACATGAAGGGGACGATCGCGCAGATCAACGAAGATTCGATCTTCGACAACCTGGCGCGCTACCAGGACCTGTTCGTGCGTAACCCGGACGGCACGCTTGCGTATATCACGAAGACGCGCCTGAACATGGGTGGCCTGAAGACCCAGGGCATCGACCTGAGCCTGAACTACTCGTACCCGACCAAGAACTGGGGCCGCTTCGGCTTCTCGATGGACGGCACCTATACCGACAAGTACGAAGGCCAGAACGACGTCGGCAGCCCATGGGTCGACAGCGTCGGCCGGATCGGCGCCCTGTCCACCGGTTCGACTTCGGCCAACACCTACATCTTCAAGTGGAAGAGCCAGGCGCGCGTGAACTGGAACTATGGTCCGTTCTTCGCCCAGCTGACGCAGCAGTACACGTCGAGCTACGAGGACACCAACGCGCTGCCGACCCAGCAGCCGGGCCAGCCGTTCTACAACGTGATCGCACCGTACCGCGTGTACAACCTGTCGACCAGCTGGAAGGTGAACAAGCAGCTCAAGATCGGCGCCGGCGTGAACAACCTGTTCGACGAAGAGCCGCCACTGTCGAACCAGCGCCTGTCCTCGCGTGTCGTGTTTGCGCAGAACATCGCCAAGCCGATCGGGCGCGCCTTCACGCTGCGCGCGGACTACACGTTCTAAGCGTCTTCAGATCGTGACCAACGCAGGGCGGACGCTTGACCCGTCCGCCCTGCGCATATTCTCTTCCCCGATGAAGCACCTTCCCTTCGCCCTGATCTTGTCGGGCGCACTTGCAAGCCACGCGCTCGCGGCTTCTCCCGATTTCTCCATTCGCCAGGCGGCGCCACCCGACGGCTGGGCCGCCCAGGCCGGCGGCACCCGCGGCGGCGCCGATGCCCCGGCCGCCAACGTCTTCACCGTCACCGATGCCGCGCAACTGCGCCAGGCGCTGGGAAAGGGCATCCAGGGCAGCCGCATCGTGCAGGTGGCCGGCCTCATCGACATGGGCGAAGGCCGTCCCTATGCGAGCAAGGCCGACCAGGCCAAGCGCGGCCTGGTGGCGCTGCCCGCCCATACCACGCTGGTCGGCACAAGCCCGGACGCGGGCTTCATCAACGCGCACCTGAAGGTGTCGAAGGTCTCGCAGGTCGTCATCCGCAAGCTCAGGCTGCGCAACCCCTGCGACGTCGCACCCGAATGGGACCCGCAGGATGGCGATGAGGGCGGCTGGAATGCCGACTTCGACGGCATTTCGATCATCGCCTCGCACCACGTCTGGGTCGACCGCAACAGCTTCACCGATGCCCCGGTCACGGACGACACGCTGCCGGTCGAACACGGCAAGGTCAAGCAGTGCCACGACGGCTCGCTCGACATCCGCGAGGGCAGCGACTACGTGACGGTTTCGTACAACCATTTCGCGCTGCACGCCAAGAACATGCTGATCGGCGCCAGCGACAAGGCGCTGGACGACGCCGGGCGCCTGCGCGTCACGATCAGCAACAACCTGTTCGAGCACGTCGCCAGCCGCTCGCCGCGCGTGCGCTTCGGCCAGGTCCACCTCTTCAACAATTACTACGTCGGCGACCGCAAGCACCCGGTCTACCGCCACGGTTATAGCGTCGGCGTGGCGAAAGGGGCGCGCATCGTCTCGCATGCGAACGCCTTCGAGATCGCGGGCAGCCGCTCCTGTGCCGACGCCGTGCGTCCGTTCGCTACCGGCGCCGATGCCGGCAGCTTCCTGGATACCGGTTCGCTGCTGAACGGCGCCGCGCTGGCGCCCTGCGGCGCCGGCACGCCTTCCTGGACCGTACCCTATCCCTTCAACCCGCTCCCAGCCGATGCCGTGCCCGCCCATGTGCGCGCGCACGCCGGCGCCGGCCAATAAAAGGAAACACCATGACAACGCGACACATCAATCCGCAACGCCGTTCGCTGCTGTATGCTGCATCGGCATCGGTGGCCGGCCTGGCTGTGGGACCGGCGCTCGCCGCAAGCGGAGGAACCAAGGTGGCACAAGACGATCCCTGGGCGCGCGCCCAAAGCATCATCGACGGGTTCAAGAAGCCGCTCGTCTTCCCCAAGCGCGATTTTTCCATTACCGCCTACGGCGCCAAGCCCTGCGAGGCGGTCATGGTGAGCGGCTACGTGGCCGACCACGAAGAGGGCAAGGTCAGCACGCCGGCGCCGGGCGCCCATGACTGCTACGCGGCGATCGCGGCGGCCATCGCCGCCTGCAGCGTGGCGGGCGGCGGCCGGGTCGTGATCCCGGCCGGTAACTGGCTGGTGAAGGGACCGATCGTCCTGAAATCCAACGTCAACGTGCACCTGGCCAAGGGCGCCCACGTCTACTTCAGCAACGATCCGGAAGACTTCGCCAAATACGGCGACTATGACTGCGGCCCCAATGGCAAGCTGGTGATCTCGCGCTGGCAGAGCAACGACTGCCTGAACTATTCGCCGATGGTCTACGCCTACGGCCAGACCAACATCGCCCTCACCGGCGAAGACTGGACCAGCATCCTCGACGGCCAGGGCGGCGTGCCGCGCGCCGATGGCGAGACCTGGTGGGACTGGAAAGGCAAGCGCAAGGGCGTGGCAGGAAAGGCGCCCAACCCGCAGCGCACGCAGATCGCCGTCAACCCGCTCAATCCCTCCTCGATCCGGGCAGTGGCCCCGCATCTGAACGACGCCCAGGTCGCCCTCATGGAGGGCAAGAACGACAAGTGGCGCACCGACGAAGCCTACCTGCCGACCCTGTCGGAAGCGGGCGTGCCGGCCGCAAAACGGGTGTTCGGCCGCGGCCACTACCTGCGCCCCTGCATGGTCGAATTCATCGGCTGCACCAATGTGCTGATGCAGGGCTACCAGCTGAACCAGACGCCGTTCTGGCAGCACCACCCGGTCAACTGCAGCAAGGTCGAGATCCGCGGCGTGCACATGGACAGCATGGGACCGAACAGCGACGGCTTCGACCCGGAAGCCTGCAACACCGTGCTGGTCGACGGCTGCACCTTCAACAGCGGCGACGACTGCATCGCGATCAAGGCCGGCAAGAACCTCGACACCCAGTTCGGCCCGACCCAGAACGTGGTGATCCAGAACTGCGTCATGAACAGCGGCCACGGCGGCGTCACGCTGGGCAGCGAGATGGCGGGCGGGATCCAGCACGTGTATGCGCAGGACATCGAGTTCCGCAACACGCATTGGGCGACCGACCCGCTCAACACCGCGATCCGCCTGAAGACCAACATGAACCGCGGCGGCTTCCTGCGCCACTTCTACGTGCGCAACGTGACCATGCCGAACGGGGTCAACCTGAAGCCGCAGTTCTATACCCCGCTCCCGGGCTCACCGATCAAGCCGAAGTCGGTGGGCGCCGGAGCCGGCGCCGTGATCACCTTCGACTGCGACTACGCGCCGAACGCCGACAACGTGCGCACCCGCCCGCCGGTCGTGGAGCACATCCACATCTCGGGCGTCAGGGTCGGCAACGTTGCCACGGCGGATGGCCCGCGCTCCTGCTACCAGGCGCTGCTCCTGCTCGGCCCGGTCGCCTTCGACTACAACGGCGACAAGCCGGTCGACATCCTGCCGATCCGCGACGTGACCATCACCGACTGCGACTTCGGCACCCCGGTGAACGCGGACCAGCCCTGGTTCATCTACAACGTCCGCAACGTCAAGCTGAGCAGGGTCACCATCGCGGGCAAGGTCTACAACACCACCCTGCAGGCCTGATGAGCTAGGATGTCGGACTGACAGCCTGCCCTCGCATTCCGGGGGCGGGCCTCCACGCCACCGTTCCCGACCCGACATCGATGCTCGACCTGATCAACGCCATCCCGCGCAGCCTGATTCTTCCCCCCGCCAACCTGTTCCTGCTGATCCTGATCGGCCTGGCGCTATGGCGCCGCTGGCCGCGCATCGGCCGCAGCCTCGCGGGAACCGGGCTGGCGTTACTGGCCTTGCTGTCGATGCCGAAGGTGGCCGAGCTGTTCGTCAGGCCGCTGGAGCGGATGACCGCGCCCCTGCACGCGCCGGAACGCGCCGGCGCCCAGGCGATCGTCGTGCTCGCGGCCGGACGGCTGCGTAACGCCCCCGAGTACGGCGGCCGCGACATCCCCGATTATTTCGCACTGGCGCGCGTGCGCTACGCGGCCCACCTGCAGCGGCGCACGAAGCTGCCCATCCTGGTCAGCGGCGGCACCGTCGGGGAGCCGCCCGCCGGTGAACGCGCTTATTCGCTGGCCGATGCGATGGCGACCGCCTTGCGCGAGGATTTCGGCGTGCCGGTGCAATGGGTCGAAGCACGTTCGCGCGACACCGCGGAAAATGCCGCCTACAGCGCCGCGCTGCTGCGCGCGGACGAGGTCCGGCGTGTCCTGCTGGTGACCGATGCCATGCACATGGCGCGCGCCCGCGCCGCGTTCGAACGCGCCGGACTCGAGGTGGTCGACGCACCGACCATGTTCTTCACCGGCCAGGCCCGCAGCATCCATGCCTGGGTGCCCAGTGCTGAGGGCTTGCGCCGCTCCTGGTATGCCATGTACGAACTGATCGGCATGGGCTGGTACCGGCTGCGCGCAGGCGGCGCGCAGGCCCCTGAGCGCTGAGCGCTCAGCCGCCGGCCCGCTTCGGCTGGTGCCCGAGCTTCCTGAGCGTTTCCATGATCAGCTCGCAGTGCTCGCCCTGCACTTCGATCACCCCATCCTTCACGGTGCCGCCGGAACCGCATGCCGTGCGCAGCTGCTTGCCCAGCTGGGCCAGTTCAGCGGCATCGAGCGCGAGGCCCTTGACGATGGTCACGCTCTTGCCGCCCCGGCCCTTGGTTTGCAAGGAGACGCGCACCACGCCGTCGCCCTTGACCGCGGCCCGGGCCTTGCACTCGCAAGCCGAGACGGGCTTGCGGCATGCGGGGCACATGCGGCCGCTCTCGGTGGAATAGACGAGACCGCTGTTCGAACTGCTCTTCATGTTCTGCTCAAGAATTGATACGGAAAAGAGCTGCGAGTGTAGCAGCTCGAAAGCAAGCCGATGCCGCGGCCTGCCTTCACAGCTGCGGATTGTCACTTCTTCGGACCTGGGATCCTCAGCAGCACCCGCTCCATGCCACAGCCGGCGATGTAATACCGGCCCTGCTCCTTCGTCACCTCGACCCTGAGGTAAGTGCCCTCGTCGAACCTGTCGGTCTTGACATGGTAGCGGTAGCTGACGGTACGGATCCATTCGTCCTTCACCCCACGCACGCCGTGTTCCGTGTTGTGATAACGGTACTCCTTGATGTTCCCGAAACCCTTCTGCATGGTCTCCAGCGCCCCGATCAGTACTTCCCGCGAATAGGCCGCCTTGAGCTTGGGCGACGTGGCGGCGTACACCGCCGCCATATCCTTGCGCACGATCTCGCGCACGGCCTGGTCGGCCAGCGCCCGGATCGCGGCGTCCGCCGACGGATTCGGGGCTGTCGCGGCCATGGCAGGCGGCATGGCCAACAGTGGCGCCATGGCCAACAGCGTCGAGAAGATGTGCCGAGCTGGGTTCATATGCAAGACAAGTGGATGATGATGGTCGCGCACATTGTAGAGGAAGTATCGTGTCGATCAGGCCGGCCGGCTCTCGGTCCCTTCGCCGCGTGTGACGTGCAGCATGCGGCTCGGCTGGCGTACCCGGGCAGTATGCCAGACACCGCGCGGCACCACGACGGCGCCGCTGCCCTCGAGCATGATCGTCTCTACCCCACTGTCGCGTTCGAGCAGCAGCTCGACACTGCCTGCCAGCAGGTACACGAATTCGTCGCCGTGCGGATGCATTTCCCAGTTCGGCCAATCTTGCGTGAACGAGAATTCGCTGATCAGCCAGCCCTTGCCGAAGGCATCGAGTTCAGCTGGCGGCAGCTGCCAGAAAGACTCGCCTGGCACGCTGCGCGCCAGGCCATCGTCGGCCAGGTGGACATAGGTCTGCTGCGGGTCGAGGGCCATGACGTCTCCAGTCTTCAAGAACGAAAGTCCGGCAATACTATCACCCCGAAAGCGGCATCAAGGCGTCATGCGCAGGTAGTCCACGTCCGCGTGGCTGCCCGCCGCCCCGGTGGCGAACAGGCCGACCTGCGTCCCGACCCAGCGGCCCATGGTGGCGTCGAATGGCGCACCGAGCTGCGTGTAGCGCAGGCCGTCCGCGCTGTACCAGAAGGCGACGCGGGCGCCGGCCGTTACGTGCATGCGCAGGTGGGCCGCGAAGCCCGGCAGTTCCGCGCCCAGCTCCTCGCTGCACTTGTTGTCCTGCCCGCAGCGCACCAGCACCATGCGCGGCTTGCCCGCGACGCGGCGCAGGCCGAACCAGTGGCTGGCCAGGCCCATCGTGCCGAGGCCGACCTGGTCGCCGTCGCGCTGCGCCCGCAGGTCGACCTTGGCGGTGACGCCGAAGGTGGGCGCCGGGAACTTCTGGGTCAGCACCGAGGGCAGCGAGCGCACCGGCAACTCCGGCTGCGCGAACAGGCGCAGCTGGCCTGCCCTAGCGTCGAGCGCATACCAGCGCGAATCCGGGTTGGCTGCCCACTGCCACTGCGGGCCCAGGGCCCTGCCATCGAATTCATCGCTCGTTGCCGGCACCTGCTGCGCAAAGCTGCCGGCAAGCGGCTTGGCATGTTCGGTCACCGGCTGGCCCACGCCCGGCTTGCTTGACGGCTCGCCGATCACGGGCCAGCCGTCGTTCCAGCGCATCGGCTGCAGGTGCACCACACGCCCATAGGCGCGCTTGTCCTGGAAGTGGAAGAACCAGTCGCTGCCCTGCGGCGTCCTGACCCAGGCGCCCTGGTGCGGTCCGTTGATGCTTGTCGCGCCCTGCTCCATCACGATGCGCGACTCGTAGGGGCCCTCGATGCTGCGCGAGCGGAACACCGACTGCCAGCCATGCTCGACGCCGCCCGCGGGTGCGAACACGTAGTAATAACCGTTCGCCTTGTACAGCTTCGGTCCTTCCAGCGTGCGGTAGCCGGGCAGCTTGTCGCCGTCGATGACCACCTTGCCTTCGCTGTCGAGCAGGCTGCGGCCGCTTGGGTCCATCTTGCGCAGCGTGAGCACGTTGTTGAAGCCGGCCCGGCTCTTGGCCCAGGCGTGGATCAGGTAAGCCTTGCCGTCCTCGTCCCACAGCGGGGCCGGGTCGATGATGCCCTTGCCGGGCAGGAGCAGGTGCGGGGTGCTCCAGGGACCCTTGAAGTCTTTCGCGGTGGTGACGTAGATCCCGTTGTCGGGGTCGGGATAGAAGATCCAGAACTTGCCGTCGTGGTGGCGCAGGGACGGGGCCCACACGCCCTTGCCGTGCTGGGGCGCGGCGAACTGCGCGCCCGGCACCAAGTGGGGCAGCGCATGGCCCTGCAGCTCCCAGTTGACCATGTCTTTCGAGACCAGCAGCGGCAGGCCGGGGGCGTTGGCGAAACTCGAGGACACCATGTAGTAAGTGTCGCCCACGCGGATCGCGTCCGGGTCGGAATAATCGGCATGCAGGATCGGGTTGCGGTAGCGGCCGTCGCCGAGGTCGGGCGACCACGGCGCGCGTGCAGGCACGGGGCCGAGCACGCGCTCGAGGAATGCCGCCATGGCGTCGACGGTCGGCGACACCCAGGGATCGAACAGCCAGAACGAATGCGGGGTGCCGGCCAGCGCCACGGTATCCGAGTGGATGCCGTGCGAGGCCAGTTTGGCCGCCATCGCCTCGCGTCCCACCGAGAAGCGCGGCACGCCGCTGGTGATGAAGAGCACGGGCGGGCTGTTCTTGCCTACGTGATTGATCGGCGAAGCCTCGCGCCACAGCGCTTCCTTCTCGGCGTAGCGGCCGCCGAACCAGGCGCCGGCGGCGGAAGGATTCTTCTTCGGGTCGTCTTCGTGCCTGCGCGCTTCCTCCGAGGTGAAATCGGACAGGCCGTCGATGTTGACCACCGCACGGATGGCTTGCGGCTCGAGCATGCCCACCAGCGAGGCGATCTGGCCGCCGGCCGAGCCGCCGGCAATCGCAACCCTGGCCGGGTCGATGCCATGGCTGCCCGCGCCCTTGCGCAGCCAGCGCAGCGCTTCCTTCACGTCCTCGATCGCGGCCGGGTAGCGCGCCTGTCCGGACAAACGGTAGCTGACGGTGGCGGCCGCGTAGCCGCGTGCGGCAAGACGCGCCGCCAGCGGCGCCATGTTGCTCCGCTCCCCGGTGCCCCAGCCGCCGCCGTGGACCAGGATCACCAGTGGCGCCGGCTTGCCGCCCGGACCGGGCAGGTAGAGGTCGAGCCCCAAGGACAGGTCGCCGCGCCGCGCATACTCGAGGTCCTTGCGCACCTGGACCGGGGCCGGCGCCTCGGCGCTGGCGATGCGGATGTCGGGATAGTCGCGCACCAGCTTGCGGTAGGTGGTATCGGCGTTGTACGGCGCCTGGGAGAGGGCCGCAGTGACCGTCAGTGCCAGCAGCAGGCCGAAAGAAACTCGCCTCACAGCGCCGCTCCCCGGAACACGCAGCGGCGCCGCAAGCTCGCGCCCGGCGCCAGCACCGTCAGACCCGGATAGCCAGGCAGGTTGTGCGCGTTGATCGGGTGGTCCACCGGCTCGAAGCAGAAGAAATCGCGTCCCGGCGGAACGTAGAGGATGAAGTAATCCATGTCGGCCTGTACCTCCAGTGCAAGGCCGCGTTGCGGCCAGGTGATACGGGCGGCGCCGTGCCAGCCTTCGAATACATTGTCGACGCCGTCCTGCGGCAAAGGCGCGGGGCTGGCGAAGCGCCACTCGGGCGGAATGTCCTGGCGCATCAGCGGCAGCTTGTCGGGGCCGGCCATCCAGACGCTGTTGGCGCCGGCTTCCAGCCGGGCGCCCTGGGGATCCGGCATCCACGGATGCAGGCCGATCCCGAAGGGCAGCGCGCTGCGGCCCGCATTGCGCACGCTGAGCTCCACGACCAGCGCATCCTTGTCCAGGATGTAGTGCAGCTCGGCCGTATAGGCGAAGGGCGCCGCGTCCCAGCGGTCCAGGCTTAAAGTCAGGGAGGTATCATGGTGGGCGGCGACGCGCCAGGGCTGCTGCCAGCCGTCGCCGTGGATCGGGCAAGGCTCCCCGGCCCGGTTCGGCGCGGGCACGTGGCGCAGGCCTTCGAAGGCAAAGCCCGAGGGCGCCATCCGGTTCGACCAGGGCAGCAGCGGGAAGCAGGCCAGCTGCCCGGGCAGCGGCGTGTCCGTCGCGTCCGGCGGCAAGCCGCGCAGCAGGGGCTGCGCCTGGTAGCCATCCAGCCAGTCCAGCCGCGCCAGGCCGCCACCGATCTGCGGAACAATCTCGGCCAGCAGGCGGTCGTTACGCAGCGTGAGGCGTTCCAGCACGGCTCTCGTCACGGATCAGTATTGCGGGCCGTCGAGCAGGAACTTGCCGCCCTGGTACATGGTGGTGACGTCGTCCTTGGCCGGGAACTGGGAGGTGTCCGGGAACAGGTGGGCGAACTTCGACGAGCTGTCCTTCGGCTTGTAGCCCAGGTGCGAGGCCAGGCGGTTGTCCCACCAGACGCTGTCGTTGTCCGACATGCCGTAGACGATGGTGTGGCCGACGCGCGGCGCGAACAGCGCGCAGCGCAGCATCTCGGTCAGGTCGTCGTAGGAGAACCAGGTGCTCATCATGCGCTTGTTGGCCGGCTCCGGGAAGCTCGAACCGATGCGGATGCAGACGGTCTCGATGCCGAAGCGGTCGAAGTAGTAGCGCGCGATCTGCTCGCCGAAGACCTTCGACAGGCCGTAGTAGCTGTCCGGGCGGGTCGGCGAGTCCGCATCCAGCACGGTGTTGACGTGGTGGTAGCCGATCGCGTGGTTCGAGCTGGCGAAGATCACGCGCTTGGTGCCGGCTTTGTGCAGGGCTTCATACAAATTGGCCACGCCAAGGATGTTGGCCTGCATGATCGGCTCGAAGGGCTTCTCGGTGGAGATGCCGCCGAAGTGCAGCACGGCGTCCACGCCTTCCAGCAGTTTCAGCACCGCTTCCTTGTCGGCCAGGTCGCACTGGACGATCTCTTCGCCTTCGCGCGCCTCGCCCATGTCGGCGACGTCGGACAAGCGCACGACCTCGGCCCAGGGCTTGATACGGTCACGCAGCACCTTGCCGAGGCCGCCGGCGGCGCCGGTCAGCAGGATGCGTTTGAAGGGTTTGCCTTTTACAGCTTCGGTCATTATTCGACTCCTTGGTCTCGTAGGGTGGTCGGCTCTGCCGACCACCCTACAATATTTGGTTCAGGTCACCGGCGCAGGATTGAACAGCGCCAGCGCATTGTGCAGTTTCCAGTGTTCGGCCCAGGTCTTGCGGCCGCTGGCCACGTCGAGGATCAGGCGGAACAGCTCCCAGCCCACGTCCTCGATGCTAGCTTCTCCGCTGGCGATGCGCCCGGCGTTCACGTCCATCAGGTCGTGCCAGCGGTTCGCCAGTTCGGTGCGGGTGGCCACCTTGATCACCGGGACCGCCGCCAGGCCGTAGGGGGTGCCGCGGCCGGTGGTGAAGATGTGCACGTTCATGCCGGCGGCCATCTGCAGGGTGCCGCAGATGAAATCGCTGGCCGGGGTGGCGGCGTAGATCAGGCCCTTCTGCTGCAGCTTCTCGCCCGGCGACAGCACGCCGGTGATCGCCGTGGTGCCCGACTTGACGATCGAGCCCATGGCCTTTTCCACGATGTTCGACAGGCCGCCCTTCTTGTTGCCGGGCGTGGTATTCGCGCTACGGTCGACGCCGCCGCGCACCAGGTAATCGTCGTACCACTGCATCTCGCGCACCATCGCCTGGGCCACTTCCGGGGTGGCGGCGCGCGCGGTCAGCTGGTCGATACCGTCGCGCACCTCGGTGACTTCGGAGAACATCACGGCGCCGCCGGCACGCACGATGAGGTCGGTGGCGAAACCGACGGCCGGGTTGGCGGTCACGCCCGAGAAGGCGTCGCTGCCGCCGCACTGCACGCCGACCACCAGGTCGGAGGCCGGGCAGGTCTCGCGCTGGCGCGCGTTCAGCAGCGCCAGGTGCTTCTCGGCGGTCTGCATCAGGTTGTCGATCATCGACATGAAGCCGACGTGCTGCTGGTCCTGCAGGGTAACCACCGAGGGTTCGGCATTGCCGATCGGGATCGAGCCGGCCGGGAACAGGCGCGCCGGCGGCAGCTTCTCGCAGCCCAGGCTGACGACCATGACGTGGTCGCCGAAGTTCGGGTTTTTGGAGAGGTTGCGGATGGTCTTGATCGGGATGTCGGCGCCCGGCGCGTCGATCGCGACGCCGCAGCCGTACACGTGCTCGAGCGCGACCACGTCCTCGACGTTCGGGTAACGCGGCAGCAGTTCTTCCTTGATGCGCTTGACCGCGTAGTCGATCACGCCCGAGACGCACTGCACGGTGCTGGTGATCGCCATGATGTTGCGGGTGCCGACCGAGCCGTCCTTGTTGCGGTAACCCTCGAAGGTATAGCCTTCGAGCGCTTCGGTCACCGGGCGCGCATGGGTACCGATCGGCAGGTCGTCGAGCGAGCGGGCGGCCGGCATGCGCAGCACGCGTTCCGACACCCAGCTGCCGCGCGCGATCGCGCCATTGGCATAGCCGATGATCACGCCGTAGCGGATGACCGGGTCGCCATCGGCAAAGTCCACCAGTGCCACCTTGTGCCCCTGCGGGACCCCTTCGACGAGCGTCAGGCCGTCCGGGAAAACGGTGCCCGCGGGCAGTCCGCCGTCGTTGACGACGATGGCGACGTTGTCGCTGGCCTGCATGCGGATTGTGCGCGGAACTTGGGTGTTCATGGTGTGATGCCTTGGTCGGTAGGTTCTTTTTCAGTATGCCATACAATTTCGGGCAGTGGCTAGTCCACATTGCTATTTTGGTCGGACCAAATTAGAATGGCCTGACCAATAAGTAGTCAGATAGTAGCTAGACGTATAAGTCAGACAAATCCGCCCGACTGGAGACATATGAAGACCTCGCTTCTGGCAGCCTCGCTTGCCACCGTTCTTGGCTGCGCACTCGCTTGCGGCCCCGCCCTGGCCCAGGGTGGCCACTACCGCAACACCGACAACAAGAACCTGCTGGACCACTCCGAAGGCACCTATCCGGTGCCGTACAAGAAGCCGGTGGTGGCCGAAGTGACGGCCCAGCTCAAGGCGATCCGCGGCTACATGGACCAGGCAACGCCGACCCGCATCATCAACAGGAAGACCGGCGACCAGATCACCGACCTGAAGACGCCGAACGCCGACGCCATCTTCGAACCCAGCGCGGGCGACTACGGCATCCAGGTGTACGAGATGGGCGTGGTCCACTCGGGCCTCCTGAAGGCGGCCGAAGCGACCGGCGACAAGAGCTTCACGGCGATGAGCCAGCGCCACTTCCAGTTCTTCTCCCAGACCCTCCCCTACTTCCGCGCCCAGGAACAGAAGTTCCAGCTCGACCGGGCCAACAGCTTCGCGCGCTTCCTCGCCCCGCACTCGCTGGACGATTCCGGCTCGATGTGCGCCGCCCTGATCCGCGCGCGCGTGGCCAAGGTCGGCCCGGACCTCAAGCCCATGATCGACACCTGCAGCGACTGGGTGGTCAACAAGCAGTTCCGCCTGGAAGACGGCACCATGGCGCGCAAGCGCCCGCAGGAAGTGTCGCTGTGGGGCGACGACATGTACATGAGCATCCCGCTGCTGGCCGAGATGGGCCGCATGACGGGCGATCGCAAGCACTTCGACGACGCTGTCAACAACGTGATGGGCATGAGCAAGCGCCTGTTCAACCCCCAGAACGGCCTGTACACCCACGGCTGGCACGCCAACCACCCGGACGCGCCGCGCTTCTACTGGGCGCGCGCCAACGGCTGGGCGGTGCTGGCCATGTCCGACCTGCTCGACGTGCTGCCGAAGGACCACCCGGGTTACCAGCCGGTGCTGAACCAGCTGCGCGCCGCGATCAAGGGCATCGCCGAACTGCAGTCGGGCACCGGCCTGTGGCACCAGATGATCGACCGGAACGACTCCTACCTCGAGACCTCGGCCAGCGCCATGTTCACCTACGTGATCGCGCACGCGGTCAACCAGGGCTGGATCCCGGCCACCACCTACGGCTCGATCGCGCAGGCCGGCTGGGTCGGCCTGTCGACCCGCATCACCGCCAAGGGTGAAGTGGAAGGCACCTGCGTCGGGACCACGCTCGCCAGCGACATGGTCTATTACTACAACCGCCCGACCAGCGCGCACGCGCTGCACGGCTACGGCCCGACCCTGCTGGCCGGCGCCGAGATCATCAAGATGATCAATAACCCAGCTTTCGAGATCCAGCACAAGGTTCGCACGTATCATTACGTGCCCAAAGGGGGCAAGACCGACTACAACAAGCATCAGCAATGATGCGCCCATCACCGAGCGAAGCCATGAAACGACTGATCCTTGCCGCGGCGCTGTCCGCATCGCTGAACGCCTACGCCGCCGAAAAACTGGCGGTGACCGTGCAGCACGACCTGTCCATCGCACGTCCGTCCGAGACCATCTCGATCCCATGGAGCGAGGTCAACGCCGCCCTGCCGGGCGCCCTGATCCAGAAGATCGCCGTGAAGGACGCCAAGGGCCGCGTGCTGCCCTACCAGGTGACCAATGTGGCGCCGCTGTCCAAGGATCCGGAGAACAAGGGCATCGCCTACGGCGAGCTGCTGTTCCAGCACAGCTTCGGCCCGGGCGAGAAGAGCGCCAGCTTCACCGTCGAGAAGATCGACACGGTGGCGCCGGTGTTCGCCCAGAAGGCCTACGCCCGCTACGTGCAGGAGCGCCTCGACGACTTCGCCTGGGAAAACGACAAGGTTGCGCACCGCACCTATGGCCCGGCCCTGGCCGCGCCCTCGCCGGCCGGCATGAACAAGGAAGTGCTGGTGACGAGCGGCCTGGACCTGTGGTTCAAGCGCGTGCCTTACCCGATCATCGACCGCTGGTACAACAAGGGCCATGACCATTACCACGAGGACGAGGGCGAGGGCATGGACATGTACCAGGTCGGCAAGTCGCGCGGCGCCGGCGGCACCGGCGTGTGGGACGGCAAGCAGTTGTACACCAGCGTGAACTACGCCTCGTGGAAGGTGCTGGCCAACGGCCCGGTGCGCGCCGTCTTCGAGCTGCACTACGCCGCCTGGGATGCGGCCGGCAAGCCGGTCAGCGAGGTCAAGCGCTTCACCGTCGACGCGGGCCGCCAGCTGGACCGCATCGAGAGTACCTTCCAGTTCGAAGGCAGCGAGCCGATCACGGTTGCCGTGGGCCTGAACAAGAACCCGAGCGACAAGGGCCAGGACCCGGTCATCGCGGTCAAGCGGGAAGGTCCGGTGCTGCTGCAGTGGATCGAGCAGAAGAGCAATGGCGCCTTCGGCACCGCGGTCGTGCTGCCGGGCGCGGAAGGCTTCACCGAGGACAAGCTGAACGAACTGATCCTGGCCAAGGCCAGTTCCGGCAAGCCGCTGCGCTACTACGCCGGCGGCGCCTGGAGCCGCGCCGGCGACGTCACCACGCTCGCCCAGTGGCAGCGCCTGGCGCAGGACACCGCTGCGCGCGACGGCAATCCGGTGCGCGTGATCCTCGCAAACCCGGCCAAGTCGGGCAAGTGAGGTGAACATGCGCTTCCAGCCCCGCCGCCGCGCCCTGCTGCGCACCGTTCCCGCCGCCGGCCTGCTGCTCGCCGGCGCCGGCTCAGGTTGCGCAGTCTCCACTCCTTCCGCCAACAAGACCGCGGGCGATCCATGGCAGCGCGCCGCCGACATCGTCGCGCGCTTCGCCACCCCGCTGCGCTTCCGCGAGGAAGACTTCCCGATCACCGCCTTCGGCGCCAAGCCCTGCTCGATGGTCGAGGTCAAGGGACAGACCGCGTCCCTGGTCAACGGCGTCCTGCGCACCCCGGCCAAGGGCTCGCCCGACGCCTATCCGGCAATCACGGCGGCCATCGCGGCCTGCCACGCCAAGGGCGGCGGCCGGGTCGTGATCCCGGCCGGCGACTGGTACTGCGCCGGCCCGATCGTGCTGCGCTCGAACGTGCACGTGCACCTGGCTGCAAACGCGCGCGTGCATTTCTCGGCCAATCCGGAACACTATGCGCGCCACGGCGAATTCGACTGCGGCGCCAACGGCAAGCTGACCCTGTCGCGCTGGCAGGGCAACGACGTCCTGAACTACTCGCCGCTGGTCTATGCCCACAACCAGACCAATATCGCGCTCACCGGCGCCGACTGGACCAGCATCCTGAACGGCCAGGGCGGCGTGCCTTTTGAAGACAAGCCGGACGAGTGCTGGTGGGACTGGAAAGGCCGCGGCACGCCGGTACGCACCCGTACCGAGATCGCACCGAACCCGGCCAACCTGTCGCTGGACAAGGTGGCGCCGAACCTGCCCGAAGCGCAGCGCGCCCTGATCCAGGGCGAAGGCTGGCAGACCGATTCGCGCTACCTGCCGGCCCTGTCGGAAGCGGGCGTGCCGGTGGCGCGCCGCGTGTTCGGCCACGGCCACTTCCTGCGCCCCTGCATGATCGAATTCATCGGCTGCAGCAAGGTACTGCTGCAGGGCTACCAGGTGAATGCGGCGCCGTTCTGGCTGCACCACCCCGTGAACTGCCGGGACCTGGCGATGCGCGGCGTGAACATGGAAAGCCTGGGCCCGAACAGTGACGGCTTCGACCCGGAAGCCTGCGACGGCGTGCTGGTGGAGGAATGCACCTTCAACAACGGCGACGACTGCATCGCGATCAAGGCCGGCAAGAACCGCGATACAGGGTTCGGGCCGACGCGCAACATCGTGATCCAACGCTGCATCATGAACAGCGGCCACGGCGGCGTGACCCTGGGCAGCGAAATGGCCGGCGGCATCGAGCACGTGTATGCGCAGCAGCTCGAGTTCCGCAACATGCACTGGGCCAAGAAGCCGCTGAACACGGCGATCCGCCTGAAGACCAACATGAACCGGGGCGGCTTCCTGCGCCACCTGTACGTGCGCGACGTCACCCTGCCGAACGGCGTCAGGATCGAGCCGATGATGTACAAGCCGCTGCCGGGCGCGAAGGAAATCACCCAGCCGGTAGCCTCGACCGCGGGCGCGATCATCACCATCGACTGCGACTACGTGCCGGGCGACGACGCGGTGCGCACCCGGCCGCCGCAGGTGTCGGACATCGTCATCAGCGGCGTCCGTGCCGGCAACGTGGATACCGGCTCGGGCAAGTTCTCGTGCTACCAGGCCTTCGTGCTGCTCGGGCCCGTGGCGTCCAGCTTCAACGGACCGGCCGGCACCCCGATCCTGCCGATCCAGCGCATGCGCATCAGCGACTCGGACTTCGGCACGCCGAAGAACGCAGCCCAGCCCTGGTTCCTGCACAACGCCACCGGCATCACCCTGGACAAGGTCACCATCGGCGGCAAGCTCTACAACACGACCCTGTCGTCAAGCAATCCCTGACACGGGATAGGTCAGGCCAGTTTTTATTTGAATTGGCCTGCGGTCGTGAACAACGTGACCGGGCGCGAGTTCCTCGCGGGGCTGCGCTACAAGTTCTGACGCCCGCGCTTGCGCGGGCTTTTTTCATGGTGCGCCACAAGCAAAGAAAAAGGCCCGCACGCGGCGGGCCTTCGGACAGGATGAGACGCTGCTCAGAACTTGTAGCCGACAGCCACCACCACCGCCACCGGATCCAGCTTCATGTGCTGGGTCTGGCCGGTCGAAAAATGCACGTCGGTGCGCAGGCGGGCCTTGTTGACGGTCACGTCGGCGAACCACTTCTCGCTGAAGTTCACCGCCATGCCGAGTTGGGCGGTGTAAGTGAACTTGTTGTCGATGCTGAAGGTGGTCGGCACGCCGCTGCCCGGGTTGGTGATCGCGGTCATCTTGGCCGAGCCGCGTTCCTTCATGAAGTAGGCATAGGTCGCGCCGATGCCGACGAAGGGACGGAACAGCGCGTTCGGTGCGCCGAAGCGGTATTGCGCGAACAGCGTCGCCGGCAGCGCCTCGACGGTGCCGAGCTGGCCGGTGCCTGCGATGGCGCCGGCGCCGTAGATCTTGTGCTTGTACGGCGTGCCCAGGGCGGTTTCGAGCGAGATGTTGTCGGTCAGGCCGTAGGCGAGGACCAGCACGGGCTGGGTGTCTTTTTCGACATCGCCCTTACTGCCCGGAAGGGCCGGCGCGCCGATGTCGCCGCTCACGACCTTTGGGGTCAGCTGGTTCGCGCCGATCTTGGCGGTGAGCTGGCCGGCCGACTGTGCCGATGCCGTCGAAGCGCAGGCCAGCGCGGCGGCCACGCCCAGCACTTTGATGAGGCTGTTGAAACGTACTTTCATTTGTTCTCCTGATTATTGTAGAAGCCTGCCCTGTACAGGCAGGCCTCGCTGCAGTTTTACAGCCAGCCCTTGACCGCCATTTCCTTGAGAACAAGGCGTGCGATCAGGTTGTTCTCGAACGGCGTCGGGTGGATGTCGTCGGCGTACATGTAGCGGCTGACGTCACCGGCCACCGTGTTGGCGTTGGTGCAGATCAGGGATGTGGTGCCAAGCGCATTCAGGCCGCAAGCCGGCGTGGTGGTATTGGTCAGGCCGTAGGGCGCCGGGTTCTTGTTCTGGTCATTGCTGACCGCATACAAGTCGACATACAGGACGCGCGGATCGTCAGCGCCGAGGCCAGCCTTCAGCTGCTTGTTGAAGGCGTCGATCATGGCGGTCATCAGGGTCTGGATCTCGGCCGATTTCGATTTGCCTGCCGGGGTGCCGGCGACGTCCGGCAGGTTCGCGACGATCACGTACTTGGCGCCCTTCCCGAGCACTTCGTTCTTCACGACAGCTGCCATCTGCGCGCCGGCCAGGCCCAGTTCCTGGACCAGTTTCGGACCGGTGGCGGTAGCGTAGTCGGCGCCGGCCTTGGCGCCGGCTGCGCTCGCATCGGACTGGGCCTTGGCGACCATCGGGCCGTACACGCTTGCCTGGGCCACTACGGCATTGCCCGGCTGGCGGGCGGCGGCGCCGACAGCGGCGGCAACGATGGTCTGCGAGGTGCTGCCTGGGCGGGCGCTCTCGGTGGCGATAGCCACGCCGATCGCCTGGGCGGCGGCCTGCGGATTGGTGGCGCCGGCGGCCAGCTGCATCGCCAGCGAGGTCGCGAAGGCCTGTGCGCCTGCGGCGGCGCCGGCGGCGGTGGCATCGGTCGACAGCTGGTTCAACTGCATCAGAATGTCGTTACCGCCGGACAGCAAAGTGACCAGTTCGGTGCCGCTGAACTTGTTGCCGGTGCGGGACAAGTGATTGGCGACCTGGGTCACCAGCGGCACGGTGGTCTCGCCGAGCGGCGAACCGGTGAACGGGTTGCCCGGACCGATCGGGTTGGTCACGCGTGAACCGCCCTGGGCGTAATTGAAGCAGTTCAGGTTCTGGACGATCGGGACCGAGAAGCCGCGGCTGGCATCGCCAACCAGGCCGGTCTGGGCCGGGCACGGCGCCGGCAGTTTCAGCTCGGCCGCCAGGAATTCGACCCAGATCTTGCCGTTCAGCTCAGGATTCTTGGCGGTGCCATCGCCGTTGATGGTGAACTTGCCGCCGCCGGCCTGCTTGATCGCGCCCACGGCGTAGGTGCCGACGTCCGACAGGCTGTCGCCGAAGGAGACCTGCTGGGTGAAGCTGAGTTTTTGCGTTTGGTCGCCGCCGCTTGGGCTGGTCCCGCCGCAGGCTGCCAGCACCGCTGCCGTCAGCAGGGCGAGCGCGAGTTTGGTTTGACGCATTGTGTCTCCTAAATTGGTTTTATTTAAAACGAACGGACGTGCTATTCGTTTCGTAATAATATGCCAGTGTTCAACTTGCTTGTATAGGAATTGCTTACCCGCACGTCAGTTTTTAGTGACACGTGGCAAACAGATCGGGCGGCGATTATAGCGCCGCTATCGATCCAGAAAGAAAGGGTTTTTGAACGGTGTGATACAGAACAACGCCCGTACGTACGGGCGTTGTGAATGAACACTACAGGCGAGGAGCCGTCGGCTACGGAGCGGCTTGATTCAGCAGACCGTGGACAATGCCGGTCGAGCCATGGGCGGCGCGGCGCAGGCGGTCGTTGACGCCCAGCCAGGCTCCGCCCTGTGGCGGCGCCTCGACCAGGATCAGGTCCGCGCCCTGGCCGTCCATTGCGCGCAGCGCGGCGTACAGGGCGTGGGCGAAGCCATCCGGCGTGGTCGGCAGGCGCAGCGCGGCGTGGGTGCTCGGCAGATCCGAATAGTGGATCAGCGCGACCTTGCGTCCCGCCGCCGCCAGTTCAAGCAGGGTCTGGCGCAGCGTGGCGCTGTCCTGCATCGCCACCGGCGTATGCGGCGCATAGTGCGATTCGAGCGTACCCGAGGCGCGTGGGGCCGCGGCGTCGGGAGCGCTTGGCAACTGGTCGATCACCGCGGCGATGGCCTCGGCGCTGATGTGGCCCGGACGCAGCAGCACCGGGCCGTGCGTGGCCAGGCGCGACAGGTCGACGATGGTCGATTCGATGCCGACCATGGATGCACCGCCATCGAGCACCATGGACACCGAGCCGTCCTGGCCGAACTCGTCGCGCACGTGCTGGGCCAGGGTCGGGCTGACCGCGCCGAACTTGTTGGCCGACGGCGCCGCCACGCCGCCCTTGCCGCCCTTGAAGGCGCGCAGCAGCGCGATCGCCACCGGGTGCGACGGGCAGCGCAGGCCGACCGTGTCCTGGCCGCCGCTGACGGCGTCCGGGATGTTCGGCGCGCGCTTGAGGATCATGGTCAGCGGGCCCGGCCAGAAGGCATCGGCCAGCGCCTGGGCCTCAACCGGAATATCGGCGGCCCAGTAGTCGAGCGGCGCTCCGGGAGCGAGGTGCACGATCACCGGATGGTCCTGCGGGCGGCCCTTGGCGGCATAGATGGCCGCGACCGCGGCCGGGTTCTCGGCATCGGCGCCGAGGCCGTACACGGTCTCGGTCGGGAAGGCGACCAGCGCGCCCTGCTCCAGCGCGCGTGCTGCAGCCTCGATGGCGGCCTGGTCGATGTTCTCGCTTGCCATCCTTACTCCGGGATTCCGAGGATGGCGCAGGCCTGGCGCAGGCTGCCCTGCGCCTGTTCGAGCGTCGGCGCCACGAAGCTCACGTGGCCCATCTTGCGTGCGCGGCGCGGGTCGTCCTTGCCGTACAGGTGCAGGTTGGCGCCGGGGAGCGCCAGCACGCGGTCCCAGGCCGGTTCGCGCGGGGTAGCGCTGTCGCCTTCGAACCAGACGTCGCCCAGGATGTTGAGCATGACGGCGGGCGAATGCTGGCGCACGTCGCCCAGGGGCAGGCGCGCCATCGCGCGTACCTGTTGCGCGAACTGGCTGGTGACGCAGGCGTCGATGGTGTAGTGGCCGCTGTTGTGCGGGCGCGGCGCCATCTCGTTGACCACCAGGCTGCCGTCGGCAAGCACGAAGAATTCGATGCACAGCACGCCCACATAGCCCAGCTGGTTCACGATGGCGCGCGCCGCATCCTGCGCCTGTTTGGCACAGGCGTCGGAGACGTTCGGTCCCGGCACGGTGGTGGTGAACAGGATGCCGTCGCGGTGCACGTTCTCGGCGATCGGGTAAACCACGGAGGCGCCGTCATGGCCGCGCGCGGTCAGCACCGACACCTCGTAGGCCAGCGGCAGCATCTTCTCCAGCAGGCAGGTGACGCCCTGCATGGCGTCGAAGGCGGCGCGCACGTCTTCGCGGGTACGCACCCGCACCTGGCCCTTGCCGTCATAGCCCATGCGCACGGTCTTCAGGATGCCGGGCAGCAGATCGTCATCGATGGCGTCGATGTCGGCATGCGAAGCGATGGTCTTGTGCGGCGCCGGCATCACGCCGGACGCCGGGGCGCATTCGACGAAGAAGCGCTTTTCCGCGATGCGGTCCTGGGCGATCGATACACAGGACGCGGCAGGCGCAACAAAAGCACGCTCGCCCAGCCAGGCCATGCTATCGGCCGGGACGTTCTCGAATTCGGTGGTGACGGCGACGCAGGTCTGGGCCAGTTCGGCCAGGCCGTTCGCGTCAAGATAGCTGGCGTTGATCAGGCGCTCGGCGACCTGCCCTGCCGGACAGTCCGCGGCTGGCTCGAGCACCGCGACCTTGTAGCCCATCGCCTGAGCAGCGTGGGCGAACATGCGGCCGAGCTGGCCGCCGCCCATCACGCCGAGCCAGGCCGACGGATTGGCGGATGGGAGAAACGATTCACTCATGCGTCAGGACGGGAAGGGTCATGGCCTGGGCGGCCGCGGTCTGCTCGGCGCGGAAGGCCAGCAGCTTCTGCGCCAGCGCATCGTCGGTGGCAGCCAGGATCGCCACCGCGGTCAGGGCCGCGTTGGCGGCGCCGGCTTCGCCGATGGCGAAGGTCGACACCGGCACGCCCTTCGGCATCTGCACGATCGACAGCAGCGAATCCTCGCCGCGCAGGTATTTCGAGGGCACCGGCACGCCCAGCACCGGCACGATGGTCTTGGCGGCCACCATGCCCGGCAGGTGGGCGGCGCCCCCTGCCCCGGCAATGATCGCGCGCAGGCCGCGCTCGCGTGCGGTTTCCGCATAGGTGAACATCTCGTCCGGCATGCGGTGCGCCGAGATCACCTGCGCCTCGAAAGGCACGCCGAATTGCTTCAACACGTCCACCGCATTCTTCATCACGTCCCAGTCGGACGAGGAACCCATGATGACGCCGACGACTGGCTTGTTTGCTTGCTCGCTCATCTTCTTAGGCCTTCAGCTTCTCGCCGGTGAGGCGTTCGATGGCTTCGAAATACTTGGCCTGGGTCTTTTCGATGACGTCCTGCGGCAGGGCCGGGGCCGGGGCGGTCTTGCCCCAATCGGTCAGGGTTTCCAGGTAGTCGCGCACGAATTGTTTGTCGAAGGACGGCGGCGACATGCCCGGCGCGTAGGAGTCGGCCGGCCAGAAGCGCGAGGAGTCGGCGGTCAGGACTTCGTCCATCAGGTGCAGCACGCCATTGTCGTCCAGGCCGAATTCGAACTTGGTGTCGGCGATGATGATGCCGCGGGTGGCGGCGTATTCGGCGGCCGTGGTGTAGAGCTGGATGCTGATGTCGCGCATCTTGGCGGCGAGTTCCTTGCCGATGCGGTTTTCCATGTCTTCGAACGAGATGTTCTCGTCGTGTTCGCCGATGTCGGCCTTGGCGGCCGGGGTGAACAGCGGTTGCGGCAGCTTGTCGGCCTGGCGCAGGCCGGCGGGCAGCTGGATGCCGCAGACGGCGCCGCTTTCCTGGTAATCCTTCCAGCCCGAGCCGATGATGTAGCCGCGCACGACGGCTTCGACCAGGATCGGCTTGAGGCGCTTGGCCACGACCGCGCGGCCGCGCACCTGCTCGACTTCATCCGGGGCCACCACGCTTTCCGGCGCTACGCCGGTCAGGTGGTTCGGCACGATGTGGCCGAGCTTCTCGAACCAGAAGTCGCTCATCTGGTTCAGCACCATGCCCTTGCCGGGGATCGGCTCGTTCATGACCACGTCGAAGGCCGACAGGCGGTCGGTGGTGACGATCAGGATCTTGTCGTCGCCGACAGCGTAGTTGTCGCGCACCTTGCCGTGACCGAGCAATGGCAGGGACTTGATGGTGGATTTGTAGAGGCTGTTCATAGAAGGGATATCAGGGAAACGGGACCGGGATGGTACCGGTCGAGTGGGTCAGGTCTGGGGGTGGCCTGGGCCAGTGCGTAATTTTACGTCAATTTGCATCTCGTCGTTCCCGCGAAGGCGGGAACCCAATTTTGTTCGCGTACCGGCTACGGGAGCTGGCTGCTGAGCTACGAACTTGGATCCCCGCCTGCGCGGGGATGACGTTGGATAGAGCGGTGATGATGCTCGCGGTGCGGATTCCTGCGCAGTCGCCCGCGCCCTCTTCCGCACCGGCCAGCATTTACTGCACGATCTGCGCCAGCTCGCCTGCCTTGTAGCGCTCGGCCATCTTCTCCAGCGGCACCGGCTTGATCTTGGCAGCCATGCCTTCGCAGCCGAAGGACAGGTAGCGCGCCTTGCAGATCTCGGTGGCGGCTTCGCGGGCCGGCTTCAGGTAGTCGCGCGGGTCGAACTTCGACGGGTTCTGGAACATGTACTTGCGGATCGCAGCGGTCATGGCCAGGCGGATGTCGGTGTCGATGTTGATCTTGCGCACGCCGTGCTTGATGCCTTCCTGGATCTCTTCGACCGGCACGCCGTAGGTCTCTTTCATGTCGCCGCCGAATTCGCGGATGATCGCCAGCAGTTCCTGCGGCACCGACGAGGAGCCGTGCATCACCAGGTGGGTGTTCGGGATGCGGGCGTGGATTTCCTTGATGCGGTCGATCGCCAGGATGTCGCCGGTCGGCTTGCGGGTGAACTTGTAGGCGCCGTGCGAGGTGCCAATGGCGATCGCCAGGGCGTCGCATTGCGTTTTGGCGACGAAGTCGGCGGCCTGGGCCACGTCGGTCAGCAGCTGCTCGCGGGTCATGGTGCCGTCGGCGCCGTGGCCGTCTTCCTTGTCGCCCTTCATGGTCTCGAGCGAACCGAGCACGCCCAGTTCGGCTTCGACCGTCACGCCGATCGAGTGCGCGAATTTCACGACTTCACGCGACACCTCGACGTTGTACTCATACGAAGCCACGCTCTTGCCGTCGGCTTCGAGCGAACCGTCCATCATCACCGAGCTGAAACCCGAGCGGATCGCGGCCATGCAGACCGCCGGCGACTGGCCGTGGTCCTGGTGCATGACGACCGGGATGTGCGGGTAGGCTTCGACGGCGGCGTCGATCAGGTGGCGCAGGAAGGCTTCGCCTGCGTATTTGCGGGCGCCGGCCGAGGCCTGCATGATCACCGGCGCGTTGACCGCGTCGGCGGCGGCCATGATGGCCTGCACCTGTTCCAGGTTGTTGACGTTAAAAGCCGGCAGGCCATAACCGTTTTCGGCGGCATGGTCCAGCAGTTGACGCAGCGATACGAGTGCCATGGTTGATTACTCCAAACAATTAAGAAACTATTTCGTCCAGCTCGCCCACGCGCACGATCTTGAGCGCATTGGTGCCGCCGGCCTGCCCCATCGGCGAGCCCCAGGTCACGACGATCAGGTCGCCCTTGCGCACCATGCCTTCGCGAATCAGGACCTCTTCGGCCTTGCGCAGCACCGCGTGGCTGCCACCTTCCTGCAGCAGGTGGAATGCTCGCACGTTCCGGTACAGCGATGCCTTGCGCTGCGTCGTCTGCAGCGGGGTCAGGGCAAAGATCGGGGTATCGATCGAGTGACGGCTCATCCACAGTGCCGTCGAGCCCGATTCGGTCAGCGCCACGATCGCCTTCACCTTCAGGTGATGGGCCGTGAACAGGGTGCCGTAGGCGATCGACTGGTCGATGCGGGTGAACTGGACATTCAGGAAATCTGCGTCCTGCTTGTTGTATTCGGATTGTTCTGCTTCGAGGCAAATGGCGGCCATCATTTCGACGGTCTCGACCGGATACTTGCCCGATGCGGTCTCGGCCGAGGTCATCACGGCGTCGGTGCCGTCCAGCACGGCGTTCGCCACGTCCGACACTTCGGCGCGGGTCGGCACGGCGTTGACGATCATCGACTCCATCATCTGGGTCGCGGTGATGGCCAGCTTGTTGGAGGCGCGCGCCATCTTGATCATGCGCTTCTGCAGCGCCGGCACGGCCGCGTTGCCCACTTCCACCGCCAGGTCGCCGCGCGCGACCATGATGCCGTCCGAGGCGTCCAGGATTTCCTGCAGCACGGGGATGGCTTCGGCGCGCTCGATCTTGGCGATCATCATCGGCTTGTGGCCGTAGGGTTCGCCGGCGATGTTGGCCAGCTGGCGCGCCATTTCCATGTCGGTGGCGTTCTTCGGGAAGGAGATCGCCAGGTAGTCGGCCTGGAAGCTCATCGCGGTCTTGATGTCTTCCATGTCCTTCGAGGTCAGGGCCGGCGCGGTCAGGCCGCCGCCCTGGCGGTTGATGCCCTTGTTGTTCGACAGCTCGCCGCCCACCTTCACGGTGGTGAAGATCTCGTGGCCGATGACCTTGTCGACGACCAGCACGATCAGGCCGTCGTTCAGCAGCAGCTTGTCGCCCGGCTTGACGTCGCGCGGCAGGGCCTTGTAGTCGAGGCCGACGCGGTCCTGGTTGCCCAGCTCGCCGTTCTCGCCCCAGCGGGCGTCGAGGATGAACTTGTCGCCATTGTTCAGGAAAATCTTGCCCTCTTCAAATTTGCCAACACGGATTTTCGGACCCTGCATGTCGGCCATGATCGCCACTTCGACGCCGCATTCGGCGGCAGCGCGGCGCACCAGGGCGGCGCGGTCGATGTGGTCCTGCGCCTTGCCGTGCGAGAAGTTCAGGCGCACGACGTCGACGCCGGCACGGATCATTTTGACGAGGATATCGAAATCGGTCGATGCCGGGCCGATGGTGGCGACGATCTTGGTGGCGTTGTACATGGGGCGCGCAGCTTGCATGTGGTTGGAATCCTTGGTTCTGAAAAGAGAAGCGCAGCCCCCGGGGCTGCGCTGGTACTGATTATTTGACTTTACGCTGGAGCAAGATCTCGACTGCCGGCAAGGTCTTCCCTTCCAGGAACTCGAGGAAGGCGCCGCCGCCGGTCGAGATGTAGCCGATCTGGTCGCCGATGTCGTACTTGGCGATCGCAGCCAGGGTGTCGCCGCCGCCGGCGATCGAGAAGCCGTTCGACTTGGCGATCGCCATTGCCAGGGTCCTGGTGCCTTCGGCGAACTGGTCGAACTCGAACACGCCCACCGGGCCGTTCCAGACGATGGTGCCGGCCTTGGCCACCTGCTCGGCCAGCATGGCGGCGGTCTTCGGGCCGATGTCCAGGATCATGTCGTCGTCCGCCACGTCGGCCACGTCCTTCACGGTCGCAGCCGCGGTCGGGCTGAATTCCTTGGCGCAGACCACGTCCACTGGAATCGGCACTTGCGCGCCGCGCGCGGCCATCATGTCGATGATCTGCTTGGCCTCACCGACCAGGTCGTTCTCGACCAGCGACTTGCCGATGTTCAGGCCGACGGCCTTCATGAAGGTGTTGGCGATGCCGCCGCCGACGATCAGGTTATCGACCTTGCCGGCCAGGCTCTGCAGGATGGTCAGCTTGCTCGACACCTTCGAGCCGGCCACGATGGCCAGCAGCGGACGGGTCGGCTGGCCCAGGGCCTTGCCCAGCGCATCCAGCTCGGCGGCCAGCAGCGGGCCGGCCACTGCCACCGGGGCGAACTTGGCGATGCCGTGGGTGGTGGCTTCGGCGCGGTGCGCGGTGCCGAAGGCGTCGTTGACGTAGACGTCGCACAGCTTGGCCATCTTCTGGGCCAGCTCGTCGCTGTTCTTCTTTTCGCCCTTGTTGACGCGGCAGTTTTCCAGCAGCACAACCTGGCCCGGCGCGACATCCACGCCATCGACCCAGTCCTGCTTCAGTTCCACCGGCTGGCCGAGCAGCTCGGACAGGCGCGCGGCGACCGGCGCCAGGCTGTCTTCCGGCTTGAACTCGCCTTCGGTCGGACGGCCCAGGTGCGAAGTGACCATCACGGCGGCGCCGGCCTTCAGGGCAGCCCGGATCGCCGGCACGGAGGCGCGGATACGGGTGTCTTCAGTGATATTGCCAGCGTCATCCTGCGGCACGTTCAGGTCGGCGCGGATGAATACGCGCTTGTCCTTCAGCGCATCGCGGTCGATCAGGTCTTGCAAACGGGTGAAACTGAGAACGTCGTCCATTGGCTAGTCAACAATGAAATAGTGAAAAACCGTCATTGTACATTAGCGCAGCTATTGAAAAACGTGCAGGACGCGCAAGAGTGTAAAGGCCAGCATCCCGAAGATGATCGTCATCAGCATGCTGCGGCGCCACAGGTAGAAAGCCAGGGCGGCGAGCGCCGCGATCAGCTTGGGATTGGCCAGCGTGAGCTGGGTCTGGCCTTGGGTGTCGATCAGCAGGTCGGGGCCGATGATGGCGGCCAGCGCGCAGGCCGGCGCATAGCGCAGCATTTCCTGCACCCGCGGCGGGATGGTGACGCGGTGGCCGATCAGCCAGAACGAGCTGCGGGTGGCGGCGGTGGCGACGCACAGCACGCCGATGGTGACCCAGATTTCCCAATCAGCCATTGCGTGCCTTTCGTTTTGCGAGGGACTCTTCGACAAACATCGAAGTGACCATGCCGACCAGGACGGCCAGCAGCAGCCCGAGCTTGTACGGCAGGCCGTAGGCCAGCACCGAGACCGCGATGGCGACCGCGACGCCGCACAGCGCCGCATTGTTGATGATGAGCGGCACCATGATGCACAGGATCGCCAGCGTGCCGGCAAAGCCCAGCCCCCATTCGGTCGGGATGGCGCTGCCCAGGAAAATGCCGGTCAGCGAGCCGATCTGCCAGGCGAACCAGTTCGGGTACATCAACCCCTTCAGGTAAGACAGTTTGCCGGCCACGCGTTCGGCGGTCGGATAGCGCTGCAGGAACATCGCCACGGTCAGGTCACCGGAGACGTAGCCGAGCAGGAAACGCTGCTTCCAAGGCAGGTGCGCGAAGTGCGGGCCCAGCAATGCGGAGAAGATGACGAAGCGCAGGTTGACGACCAGGGCGGTGGCGAAGATGACCCAGATCGGTGCTGCGGCGGCAATCAGGGGAAGTGAAGCGAGCTGGGCGGATCCGGCGAAGACCAGCAGGGTCATGCCGACCGCCTGCGCGGCGGTGAGGCCGCTCTTGACCATTGCAATGCCCACCACCAGGCCCCAGGCGCCGATTCCGAACAGCGAAGGCAGGCCGGTCTTGAAGCCCTCGCGCCAGGCGGCGGGGTCGTGGGCTTCGACGGGCTCCGTGGTGACAGCGGCTTGCTGGCCTGGCGGCGATGCCGGGCTCATGTTGTTTTCCTGCAACCGCCTTGAAGGGCGGGTGCGGCGGCGGACTTGAAACGGTCGGACATGAAACGCATCTGAGGGTGCGGTGCCGGGCTGGCAGCGTAGACCCCCGGGCTCGTTTATGATCAGCTGGTAATTCTACCGATCATTTCGATATGCAGGTTGAATCGGATAGAATCTTGTCTTTGCCATTTCCCTTTCATGGAGAAAAACAGATGAACCAAAAGACGATGCCCGTGGTGGAACTCGAGGCCAAAGACCTGCCGGCACACTGCCCGAATCCGGCAATGCCGCTGTGGTCCTCGCACCCGCGCGTCTTTCTCGATTTCGACCACCACGGCGATGCCAAGTGCCCGTATTGCGGCACCCAGTACCGCCTGGCTCCGGGCGTCGAGCTCAAGCACCACTGATTTTCCCCGGTGCGGCGCCAGCCGCACCAATCCTCCATGCACTATCGCGCGCCCGCATGGCTGCCTGGCGGCCACCTCCAGACCATCTATCCGGCGACCTGCGTCGCCAAGCCCGCTGTCGACTACCGGCGCGAGCGCTGGCTAAGTGACGACGGCGATTTCATCGATGTCGACTTCGTCGACGGCCAGCCGGGCAAGCCGCTGGTCGTGCTGTTCCACGGCCTGGAAGGCTCGTCCAACAGCCATTACGCACGCTCGCTGATGGCGGCGTTGCGCGCGCGCGGCTGGTCCGGCGCGGTGCCGCACTTCCGCGGCTGCTCGGGCGAAGCCAACCTGATGCCGCGCTTCTACCATTCCGGCGATGCCGCGGAGGTCGACTGGGTGCTGAGGAAGCTCCATGCCCGTGCCCCCGGTCCGCTGTTCGCGGCGGGTGTGTCGCTGGGCGGCAATGCGCTGCTGCGCTGGCTGGGCGAATCGGGCCATGGAGCGGACATCGTCGAGGCGGCCTGCGCGGTGTCGGCGCCGCTCGACCTGGCGCGCGGCGGCGAAGCGCTGTCGTCCGGCTTCAACCTGCTGTACACGCGCATGTTCCTGCAGACGCTCAAGCCCAAGTGCCTGGCCAAGCTGGAACGCTATCCCGGCCTGTTCGACCGCAGCGCCCTGCTGGCGGCGCGCGACCTCTACGCCTTCGACAATGTGGTGACCGCGCCGCTGCACGGCTACAAGGACACCGACGACTACTGGCACCGCGCCAGCGCCCGCCACGTGCTGCACGAGATCACCGTGCCGACCCTGGTGCTCAACGCCCGCAACGACCCGTTCCTGCCGGGAGAGCATTTGCCCCAGTCCGCCTCGAAAGCGGTGACGCTGGAGTATCCTGACGAAGGTGGGCATGTCGGTTTCGCCGTCGGGCCTTTCCCCGGACGGATCGACTGGCTGCCGCGGCGTATCCTGGCCTTCTTCGACAGCGCAGCGCCTGCAGCAACCCGCGCGCCCGGCGCGCTCGAACCATGCGAAGCTTGAGACTATGGACGACATCGTAAAACAGGCAATGGCCAAATGGCCGAACGTACCGCATTGCTACGGCTGGCTGGCGCTGGATGCACGCGGCAACTGGCGCATGCGCGACGAGGCGGCGCAGCGCGCGGGCGCGCCGGGCGACAAGCTGGCGAATGCGGCGCTGGTGGGCTTCATCAACCGCAACTACGCGCACGACGACAAGGGCCGCTGGTATTTTCAGAACGGTCCGCAACGCGTGTACGTGAACCTGGAAGCGACGCCCTTCATCGCGCGCACCGACCCGGCCCAGGGCTTCGTGCTGCAGACCGGGCAGGCGCTGGCGGCGGTGGAAGCGGCCTACATGAGCGACGCCGGCGCCGTGATCCTGCAGGCCGGCGAGATCGTGGCCCAGCTCGACGACCGCGACGTGGCCCAGGTGCTGGCGCGCATGGAGCTCGACGGCCAGCCGGCCTCGGTGGAAGCGATCATGGCCTGGCTCGAGGACGACTCGGCCGAGCTGGCGCTGGCCTTGCCGGGCGGGCGCGTGCGCGTCGAACGGCTGGCGGCGGAAGCGCTGCAGCGCCGCTTCGGCTACGTGCAGGCGCCCGGGACCTGATCTACGGGAAGTCCTTCTCGGTTTCCTTCTCGGCCTTCTGGCGCGCCTTCAGCTCGCGCTCGCGCGCATCGATGACGGCCTGGTCGTAGAAGGACACGTCGCCCGCCTTGCGCGCCAGGTCGAGCTGCGCCACCGCCGCCGGCAATGCGCCGGCCAGCGCATACGATTCCGCCAGCGCCATGTGCTGCAGGGCGATCTTGCCCTGCTTGGCATAGGTCCGCGCCAGCATGTCGTGCAGCTTCGGTTCCTCGCGGTAGAGCTGGGTCTGGTCGCGCAGGAAGCGCGTGGCCTCCTCGTGCTTGCCGGCCGCGATCAGCGCCTCGCCGTACTGGCGCGCGATGGCCCGCGACAGCGGATAGCGCTGGCGTGCGGCATCCGCTTCCTGCACCGCCTGCCCGGCCATCGCCGGCGCCTGCCCAGGCGCCAGCTTGATCTCGATGGACAGGCCGGCGAACATCGCCGCGCCGTCGCCCGCATTCGATTCGCTGGAGAGTACGCCCTCCTTCGGCTTGACGGTGGCGCGCGCCTTGTCGAGCCAGTCCTGGGCCTCGACCAGGTTCCCCTGGCGCAGCGCCAGCAGCGCCAGTCCATACTGCGCACCGGCCTGCAGGTGGCGATGCGATTCCTTGAGCTGGGTCTCGAATGCGGTCCTGGTGTCGCGGCGGCCGCCGACGCTTTCGTCCTGCAGCACGCGGGCACGCGCGCGCACCAGCTGGAAGTCGAGGTTGTCCACGCGCGGCTTTTTCGGCATCTCGCGGATGCGCGCCTGCATGTCGGTGATACGCTCCGCGGTCAGCGGGTGGCTGCTCAGGTGCGCCAGGTTGGCGGGAATGTCGCCCGACAGCTTGGTGGCGCTCTGCAGGCGCCTGAAGAAGCCGACGATGCCGGTGACGTCATAGCCGCCCGCGCCCATGATCTGGAAACCCACGCGGTCGGCCTCGCGCTCGGCCTCGCGGCTGAAATTGAGCTGGCGCTGCACCGCCAGGCCCTGCCCGCCCATCAGGACGCCCATCGCCGCATCCGAGCTTGCCTTGGCGGCCAGCGCGGCCAGGATCATCGAGGCCAGCGGCAGCAGCACATCCTGCTTCTGCTGTCCGATCATGCGGGCGATGTGGCGCTGCGACACGTGGCCGATCTCGTGCGCCATCACGCCTGCCAGTTCCGACTCCTTCTGCGCCGCCACGATCAGGCCCGTATGGGCGCCGATGAAGCCGCCCGGCAGGGCGAAGGCGTTCAGGTTGGCGTCGCGCATGGCGAAGAAAGTGAAATCGGTGTTGTTCTCGCCACGCGCGCCGGGCACCGACGAGAGCAGCGCATTGCCGAGGTTGTTCAGGTACTCGGTGATCTGGTCGTCGTCGAGATAGGCCGGGTCGCGCCGGACGTCGCGCATGATCTCTTCGCCAAGCTTGCGCTCGAGTACCGGCGACAAGTCCTGGCGCGCGGTGTCGCCAAGCGTCGGCAGGCGCAGGTTGTTCGGCTTTTGAAGTGGCTCGGCGGGGGCGGCAATGGCGAGGGCGGCCGCCGTGCACAGGGCAATGGCGGTCAACGCAGGGCGCCAGCGGCGCGCCGATGCTGGGCGGGGAGCGTAGTTCACAATGCTATGATAACCCTATCCGCAGCCGCGTTGCTGCACGGCGAAACACTTTGTTCCACAACCTTATTCAGTTAGCAATGAGCACTTCTACCCCGCCCGCAGAGCACTTGACCCACTTCGACGCCACCGGCCAGGCCCACATGGTCGACGTCGGCGCCAAGCAGGACACCCACCGCATCGCCGTGGCGGCCGGCAGCATCCGCATGAAGCCGGAGACCCTGGCGCTGATCCAGTCGGGCAATGCGAAAAAGGGCGACGTGATCGGGATTGCCAGGATCGCCGCGATCATGGCTTCCAAACGGACCAGCGACCTGGTGCCCTTGTGCCATCCGCTGCCGATCACGCGGGTGGCGGTGGATTTCGAGGTGGACGCGGTGACCAGCAGCGTGCATTGCCGGGCGCAGGTCGAGACCATCGGCAAGACCGGGGTCGAGATGGAGGCGCTCACGGCGGTGCAGGTCGGCCTGCTGACCATCTACGACATGTGCAAGGCGGTCGATCGCGGCATGGTGATGACCAATGTGCGGGTGCTGGAGAAGCACGGCGGCAAGAGCGGGGACTGGACGGCCGCCCTGTCCTGACGCAGCCAGCACTCTCAAGCGCGGCTCGTCACCACGTTGATTCCTTCGGCAAGCGCGAGCCGTTCCAGGGCGTCTTCCAGCAGGGCGCGGGCCTGGCCCGCGCTGCGTTGCAGGGTCGCGTGAAGTTCGGCGTCTTCCGGACTGCGTACCGCGCACTGGGCGCTGTAGCGCTCGAAACTCCCAACGGTCATCAAGACTTCGGCCAGATGGCGCGGGCACTCGCAGGCCAGGCGCCCGCTTGTTTGTGCCAGCATCGATAGTGTTTCGTCTCCATAGCGCGGCGCAGGCACGGGTGGTGGTGTGTGAGACAGGGGTAGCCGCTCTCCCTGCATGGCAAGCCGGCACAAGGGTAGGAGTTCACCCAAATCGGCAGGCAGGCGCGCCACAAGGCACCCGGCGTTGCGCAAGGCCCGGATCGTTGCGCCCGACGAAAAACGGTACAGCACCAGGATCGCGGCTGGAATGCGCCCGCGCAGGGCCTCGATGCGGGGCAATACCGTATCGTCCAGTTCCGCCTTCTCGATAATCAACACCTCGGCATCATCGCCGACTTCCTGCTGGTCCAACTCGGCCAGCGTGGCGCAGCGCACGCGCAGGTCGAGCCCGATGGCGTCGGCACCGAGCGCGACCAGCCTGCGCGGCAGGCTTGCTCCCACGACCACCGTACGTATCGGTACAGCCGACAAGGAGGACTGTCCTGGGTTGTGCTGCTCGAACAACGATTCCAATTGTTGACGCGAGAGACTGGCCAGCAAGCCGATACCGTGTCCCTGATCGACCAGTTGCTTGAGCAAGGCCAGACGCTCGACCTGCTCGGCCGAGTAAAGACGTTGCCCATGCGTGGAGCGTTGGGTGTCGGATATCTGGTAGCGCCGTTCCCATACACGCAAGGTTTCGACTGGCAAGCCAGCCATGCGGGCAGCTGTGCCGGCACGATACACAACCGTCTGATGAACCGCTTTTTCGAAATTTACCATGTTCATGTACCGTTTTTGAACCATATATGTTTGTAATTATAGGTTCAAGTCTTAGACATTTCGCCAAAATTTTCTATATTATCGGGACAAGTTCATTTCATTCACCCCCACCCAAGGAGCGCATCATGAAACGATTCTTCCTCGCTGTCCCGTTTGCCCTGGCCCTCGGCTCGGTCCAGGCTGCCGATATCGTCGACACCGCCAAGTCGGCCGGCAGCTTCAATACGCTGGTCACCGCCGTGCAGGCGGCTGGCCTGGTCGACACCCTGAAAGGTCCCGGTCCGTTTACGGTGTTCGCGCCGACGGATGCGGCATTCGCCAAGATTCCCAAGGCGAAGCTGGACGCCCTGCTCAAGGACAAGGAAGCACTGACCAAGGTCCTCACCTACCACGTGGTTCCGGGTAAGGTGATGGCGGCGGACGTCAAGCCGGGCATGGTCAAGACCGTCGAGGGCAATGCGTTCAAGGTCAGCACCAGCGGCGGCAAGGTCATGGTCGACAAGGCCACTGTTACGAAAACCGACATCGCGGCGGACAATGGCGTCATCCACGTGATCGATACGGTCATCATGCCGAAGTAAGCCATGCTCCCACCGCCGATCACAGCATCGGCGGTGGTCTCCGCGAAATGGATTTTCTGCTCACAATCTCACCAATATTCACCACTCGAATAGAGCGCTGCCAGCGTACATATAAGCTGATATGATGCCGCCTTCCGTCTGCCATCCCGACGGCGAACCAGCCCCCGGCATCACATGAACACCGAACAAGCCCGCGAACTCAAGCCCCACGATGTCGAGTTCGAAACCATGAACTTGCAGGTCGGCGTCCGGCTGCAGGTGATGACCCACCGGCACCTCAAGCCCGCCCAGTATTTCTCGACCCTGATCGGCTACGTCAAGGACGAATACCTCATCATCAAGATTCCGACCGAGAACGGCGCGCCGATCGCGATGACGGAGGGCGATCCGCTAACGGTCCGGGTGTTTTCGGGGGTGATCGTGTGCTCGTTCGCGTGCTCGGTCGAGCGGGTGTTCCCGCGGCCGCTGAACTACGTGCACCTGTCCTTCCCGACCGCGATCCAGGGCACCAGCCTGCGCGGTGCGATGCGGGTCAAGGCCGACATTCCGGCACGCGTGTTCAAGGCGAGCGGGGCCGCCTCACCGATCGCCTGCACGCTGGCCAACGTCTCGGTGACCGGGGCCAGGATCGATTCGAGTTATCCGCTGCCGGCCGACAGCGAAGTGCTCACGCTGGCGTTCATGCTGGCGACGCCGCCCACCAACGAGGAAGTGCCGGTGGAGACCCTGGCCGCGATCAGGAACATGACGGTGGCCCGGCCGGCGCCGGACAAGCCCGATGTCTACAGCTACGGCGTCCAGTTCGTCGACCTGGATCCGGTGCACTACACCCTGCTGCAGAACATGACCTACGAGGCGCTGCTGGCGGACCGGCTCAAGATTGTCTAGGGACGCGCCTTCACCCGCTCCAAACGATGTCCATGGTAAATTGCCGGCCTGCGTAAGCAGCGCCCTGCCGCTTGCCAGATGACAACAAGGATGGAGCATGAATATTCGTTTGTCGGGTTTGCTGCCAATGGCGGCGGCGGCCCTTGTCGCGACGAGCGCCAGCGCCGCGCCGCGCGGCTTTACCGTGGAAGACCTGGTGAACATGGAACGGGTGGGCAGCCCGGCCGTGTCGCCCGACGCCAGCCGCGTCGTCTACACCGTGCGCAGCACCGACATGAGCAAGAACCGTGGCCACACCGAACTGTGGATGCTCGACCTGCGCACTGCCGGGGCGGCGCCGCAGCGCCTGACCAATCACGCTTCCAGCAGTACCGAACCGGAATGGTCGCCGTCCGGCGACGCCATCTATTTCCTGTCGTCCCGTTCGGGCTCGTCGCAAGTGTGGCGCCTTCCGCTGGCGGGCGGCGCGACGGGCGAGCCGGTGAAGGTCACCGACCTCCCCCTCGACGTGGAAAGTTTCCGCATCTCGCCGGCAGGCGGCCGCCTGGCGATGAGCCTGTCGGTCTTCCGTGACTGCGCAGATCTCGCCTGCACGAAGCAGCGTCTCGACGCCAGGGACAAGGACAAGAGCAGTGGCAAGCTGTACGACCGCCTGTTCGTACGTCATTGGGACACCTGGAAGGATGGGCGCAACAACGTGCTGTTCTCGGCGCCGCTCGACAGCGCCGGCAAGGCAGGCAGCGCCCTGGTCGCGCTATCGGGCTCGCTCGACGGCGACGTGCCCTCGAAGCCCTTTGGCGACCGCGAGGAGTTCCGCTTCAGCCCGGACGGCAAGACCATCGTGTTCGCGGCCCGCATCGCCGGCAAGACCGAGGCCTGGTCGACCAACTTCGACCTGTACACCGTGCCGGCGGCGGGCGGCGCCCCGCGCAACCTCACGGCCGACAACCCGGCCTGGGATACCAAGGGCGTGTTTTCGCCTGATGGAAAAACCCTTGCCTACCTGGCGATGGCGCGTCCCGGCTTCGAAGCCGACCGCTATCAGGTGATGCTGATGGACGTGGCCAGCGGCGCAAAGCGCAAGCTGGCTGCCGACTGGGACCGTTCCGCCGGCAGCCTGCACTGGCGCGCCGACGGCAAGGCCCTGATCGTCGATGCCGAAGACCTGGGCCAGCACCGGCTGTTCTCGGTCGACGTCGCGAGCGGCAAGGTGACGGCGCTGACCGACAAGGGCGCGGTCGGCGCCTTCGACGTGCGCGGCAATACGGTGGTCTATACCCAGGCCGACCTGGCCTCCGGCGCGCAGCTGTTCGCCATGCAGCCCGGCAGCCGGCCAAGGCAGCTGACCAGGCTGAACGCCGAGCGCCTGGCCGACGTGCGCTGGGGCGAGTACGAGCAGTTCAGCTTTGCCGGCGCCAATGGCGAGACGGTGTACGGGCACGTGATGAAACCCTGGAATGCCGAACCGGGCAAGAAGTACCCGATCGCCTTCCTGGTGCACGGCGGGCCGCAGGGCAGCTTCGGCAACGGCTGGAGCTATCGCTGGAATCCCCAGGTGTACGCGGGCGCGGGCTATGCCACCGTGTTCATCGACTTCCATGGTTCGACCGGCTACGGCCAGAAATTCACCGATTCGATCAGCGGCGACTGGGGCGGCAAGCCGCTGGTGGACCTGCAGAAGGGCCTGGACGCGGCCGTGAAGAAGTTCCCATGGCTCGACCGCGAACGCAGTTGCGCCCTGGGCGCATCCTACGGCGGCTACATGATGAACTGGATCGCGGGGAACTGGAACGACGGCTTCCGCTGCCTGGTCAACCACGACGGCGTGTTCGACAGCCGCGGCATGGCCTACTCGACCGAGGAGCAGTGGTTCACGGACTGGGAAAACGGCGGCGCCTATTTCGCGGCGCCCGATAATCACGAGCGCTTCAACCCGGTCCACCACGTCAACAAGTGGAAGACGCCGATGCTGGTGATCCAGGGCGACCTCGATTTCCGCATCCCGACGGCGCAGGCCCTGTCCACCTTCACCGCGCTGCAGCGCAAGGGCATCGAGAGCCAGCTGCTGGTGTTCCCGGACGAGAATCACTGGGTGCTCAAGCCAGCGAACTCGGTGCAGTGGCATTACACGGTGATGAACTGGCTGGATCGTTATCTGAAACGCCAGGAATGATGCCGCAGAGGCCACAGCGGCCGCGTTATTAAGTATTAAAACCGGGATAGGAGCGGACAAATCTGGCCGCCCTCCCGCCCACGAGTCCGCACCGGTACCTGGACGGTTGATGTCACGGTACCAACCGCGAACCGTGCCCGCTTCCCTCCCTGCCCAGTCCGGTCGATCGGACTCTTCACTGTCGAAGTAGGCTTCAGCTTCACTTTGGCCTCCATTTGACGAGCCCCGCTCCGGGCATCTGAAGCATTCGCTTCGAATGCTCGAGCAGCTTCCAACTCCTGCCAGATTTACGCCACCTTGCTTTGACCAAAAGAGCTTGCGGATTGTTTCCCGCTCGCCCTGCTCGGCTGCCTTACGTCGGTTCTTGTCCATTGCAACCGTTACCCCTCATGCGGATATGCTTCACTTCGCTTTCTGTGGTCAGTTCGCAACTGGACTTCACCGACAAGAGTGCCCCATGCTGGCGTAAAATAAAAAGAGACCGCCGCGGCGGTCTCTCTTTGCTAACCGCTTTCGCGGTCGCCTACTAACGTACTACACAATATTACGTGGTAGGAGTAGTAGTGGCCAGATCGCAACCTGCCGGCTTGTAGTCATCCTTCGAGAAACCTTCGGTGGCGCAGGTGTAGACGCCTTCGGCGCTACGGTTCAGGATGATCTTCGCAGTACCTTCGGTGCCAATTCGGCCGGGGCTTGCAATGGTGCAGGTCAGAGCAGCAGCCGAGCCGTCGGTGGTGCTAGGAACTGCAGCTGCAATCGTCCCGCAGTTACCGGTCTTGGCAGGCAGGCCAGCCTTGGCCAGGTAACCTTCAGCCGTGGTTGCACTTCCTTCGACAAAGGCCATTTCATAGCCAGTCTTGCCCGCTGCGATGTCCGCATAGGCAGCAGCTGCCTTGCCCTTGGCGATGTAGTCCTGGTAGGCCGGGATTGCCACGGCAGCCAGGATACCGATGATCGCGACGACGATCATCAGTTCGATCAGGGTGAAACCGCCTTCAGCTTTCTTGGTTTGCATTTGCTTGATGTTCATTTCTATCTCTCCAGGGTAGTGTTTCGGGTAATTGGGTTACTGCTTGTTGCCACGCTTTCCTATATGCAAGGCGTGTGCCAGCCCGAAAAATGCTGATTTTATTAGCAGGGAGATACGGAAACGCCGTGTCAGGACAGGTTTTGGCTTGAGGAGTGACAAAATTTGTCACTTGAGCTCAGCAATTTTTGTCAGCTGGACAGTTTATGGAACGTAATTTGTCATGCATACCAAGGGCCTTGGTCATGGCATGCCAATAATTTACCGAGTGGTAAAAAAACGGGGAGCTCACGCTCCCCGTTTTCGTCGACCTTGAACTGCTCAGATTACAGCATGGCCTTCAGCAGGCGAGCCATTTCCGACGGATTCTTGGTGACGGTGATACCGCAGGCTTCCATGATTTCCAGCTTGGCTTGCGCGGTGTCGGCGCCGCCCGAGATCAGCGCGCCGGCGTGGCCCATGCGCTTGCCCGGAGGCGCGGTGACGCCAGCGATGAAGCCGACGACCGGCTTCTTCATGTTGTCCTTGATCCACTGAGCAGCGTTCGCCTCGTCCGGGCCGCCGATCTCGCCGATCATGATGACCGCGTCGGTGTCAGGATCGTCGTTGAACATGCGCATCACGTCGATGTGCTTCAGACCGTTGATCGGGTCGCCGCCGATACCGACTGCCGACGACTGGCCCAGGCCCAGGGCGGTCAGCTGGCCGACTGCTTCATAGGTCAGGGTGCCCGAGCGCGACACGACGCCGATACGGCCCTTCTTGTGGATGTGACCCGGCATGATGCCGATCTTGATCTCGTCCGGGGTGATCAAGCCTGGGCAGTTCGGGCCCAGCAGCAGGGTCTTGGAACCGGCCTTGGCCATACGGTCCTTGACTTCCATCATGTCACGGACAGGGATGCCTTCGGTGATGCAGATTGCCAGGTCCAGTTCGGCTTCAACAGCTTCCCAGATGGCGGCGGCTGCGCCTGCCGGCGGAACGTAGATCACCGACACGGTGGCGCCGGTTTCCGACTTGGCTTCCTTGACCGATGCGTAGATCGGGATGCCTTCGAAATCTTCGCCGGCTTTCTTCGGGTTCACGCCTGCCACGAAGGCTTCACGGCCGTTCGCGTAGTCGCGGCACATGCGGGTGTGGAACTGGCCGGTTTTGCCGGTGATACCTTGGGTGATGACTTTGGTGTCTTTGTTAATCAGAATCGACATTTTTATTTCCTTCGCGAATTAGGCTTGGCCAGCGGCAGCGGCAACGACCTGCTTCGCTGCGTCTTCCATGGTGTCGGCGGAGATGATCGGCAGGCCCGAATCGGCCAGCATCTTCTTGCCCAGGTCTTCGTTGGTGCCCTTCATGCGGACGACCAGCGGCACTTGCAGCGACACGGCCTTCGATGCGGTGATGACGCCTTCGGCGATCACGTCGCAGCGCATGATGCCGCCGAAGATGTTGACCAGGATGGCTTTCAGGCCCGGGTTCTTCAGCATGATCTTGAATGCTTCGGTGACCTTTTCTGCGGTTGCACCGCCGCCCACGTCCAGGAAGTTGGCCGGCTCGCCGCCGAACAGCTTGATGGTGTCCATGGTGGCCATGGCCAGGCCGGCGCCGTTCACCAGGCAGCCGATGTTGCCGTCCAGCGAGATGTAGGCCAGGTCGAACTTCGATGCTTCGACTTCAGCCGGATCTTCTTCGTCCAGGTCGCGGTAGGCGACGATTTCCGGGTGACGGAACAGGGCGTTCGAGTCGAAGTTGAACTTGGCGTCCAGGGCGATGACCTTGCCCGAACCGGTCAGGATCAGTGGGTTGATTTCGGCCAGCGATGCGTCGGTTTCCCAGTAGGCCTTGTACAGGCCTTGCAGGTTGGTGCGCGCGTCGACGATCGATGCTTCCGGCACGCCGATCTTGCGGGCGACATCGTCTGCCTGCTCATCGGTCAGGCCGACCGACGGTTCGATCACGACGTTGTGGATCTTTTCCGGGTTGCTGTGCGCGACTTCTTCGATGTCCATGCCGCCTTCCGACGAGGCCATCAGCACGACCTTCTGGCTGACGCGGTCGGTTACCAGGGAAACGTACAGTTCCTTCTTGATGTCGGCGCCTTCTTCGATCAGCAGGCGGCGGACTTTCTGGCCTTCCGGGCTGGTCTGGTGCGTGATCAGCTGCATGCCCATGATCTGGTCGGCGTATTCCTTGACCTGTTCCAGCGACTTGGCAACCTTGACGCCGCCGCCCTTGCCGCGGCCGCCTGCGTGGATCTGCGCCTTGACGACCCAGACCGGGCCGCCCAGCTCTTCAGCTGCCTTCACGGCCTCTTCCACGTTCATGCACGGAATGCCGCGCGGAACGGTCACTCCGAATTTTCGGAGGATTTCTTTGCCCTGATACTCATGGATCTTCATGCTGGCTTCCCTTCTTCTATTTACTGAATGAGTAATACGGTTGAATTACAAAAAAATGACAAACAGCGAATGCTAACCCGACACGGCTTTGATCGACCAGCGGGGATAGTAGGTGGCCACGGCCGGTCCGTCGCTGCGCAGCGCATGGCAACGGTCGAGCTCGAAGGGCCGTTCGGCCGCGCTTTTATTCGCATCTGCGTCGGCGCCGCCGCGATCGTCGAAGACGTCGTCGGCGTAGGCCTGCAGCGCTGCCGTGGGCAGCACCTGGGCCAATTCGGTCAGGTGGGTGCAGCCGAGCACGCCAGAGAGGCGGTCTTTCAGGTGCAGCCGGAAGTGGTTCACGAGCGACAGGCCGACCAGCTTTTTGTAAGCAGGGCCGATGGTCTCGCAAAAACCGGGATACGGAACGGAATCGGACGCGGCTTCGGCGTCCACGATGGTCAACTTGCGGTCGATGGTGACGCGCAGCTTGAGGTCGTGCACGGGCGTGCCGCCCGGACGGGTGCCGGAGGCGAGCGGAATGTCACGGGTTTTGACGTCGCGGATACTGGCGTCCAGATCCCACAGGCCATCGTCGCGCGCATAGGCTTCGACGGTGATGGCGCGCGTATGCCGGAGCGAGCGCGATACGGGAGGAGACAGGGGCATAAAAACCAATGCCGCTTACGCGGCGGTTAGTGGTGCAGCCAGTGTGCTTCATGCACGTTGCCGTAGCTTCTACGACAACAACCGCTCATGCGGCGCTGCTTAAACCGTGAAAGTTTAGCACACGGCGTTGGCGGTTGCACTGCAACAGAGGGCTTTTTGCTGCACTGCAGGCAAGATTGGACTGGTTTCTTGCTGAGCCGTCAATATTGCTTTGGCTGGACGGGTCTGGCGGGTTGGTAAGACCAATCTCGACAGCGGCGCGCCGCATACGCTCCGTAAACGCACAGCGCCAGCGTGCAGCGCCATCGTCCGTTGAGGAATATGCCTGGGCATATCGGGGATGACGCTCCACGCTGGCGCCGGAGCCATGCTTCTATATAGAGAAGCGCAATGATCGAGGGTGATACATCAGGCCTGCGGCCACGCCTGGCATATCGTCAGAGCAAGCCTGGGGCCAGGCCGGCTCGTCAGGTCAACAGGCTCGAACTCCAGCCTGTTTACAGCTCGTCGTCGTCGGGAGCGCCCTGCATCGCGATCCGTGCAGCGCGCTGGGAGAAACCACGCTGCAGCATGAAACGCATCTGCTTGGCACGCTCAGCCGCATCGGCGGCGACGGTGCCGAACTTGCGCCGCCAGACTTCGGTGGCGCGTGCGGTCTCGCTGTCGGCGAGCGCGGCCTTGATCTCATCCAGCGCTTCGCCGTTGACGCCGTGGCTTTGCAGCTCGGCCATCACGCGGCTGTTGCCGAAGCGGCTTGCTTTCCTGTTGATCAGGGATTCGGCAAAACGCTCCTGCGACAGCCAGTTGTTCTTCTCAAGGAAATCCAGGAGGGCTTCCACGTCATCGCCCTCCTCGGCATAACGGGCCAGCTTGCGCCCCAGCTCGAGCCGGCTGTGCTCGCGCATCGAGAGATAACGCAACGCGCGCGCTTTCAGGCTCAGCTGGGGTGCAGGCATAGGCACTCTACAAGCCCGGCGATTACTCGCCGACTGCCTTCAGCTTGTCCTTGCCGCTGTCTTCGACAGCAGCGAGGACCGGCGGCAGTTCGCGTACGCCCAGCGCAGCACGGACCTTGTTCTCGATTTCGCGTGCCAGTGCCGGACGGTCTTTCAGGAACTGACGGGCGTTGTCCTTGCCCTGGCCGATGCGTTCGCCGTTATAGCTGTACCACGAACCCGACTTCTCGACGATCTTGTTGTCGGCGCCCAGATCCAGGATTTCGCCTTCGCGCGAGGTGCCTTCTCCGTACAGGATGTCGAAGTGGGCTTCCTTGAACGGCGGCGCGATCTTGTTCTTGACGACCTTGACCTTGGTTTCATTACCGATCACTTCGTCGCCCGACTTGATCGAGCCGGTACGGCGGATGTCCATACGCACGGAGGCGTAGAACTTCAGCGCGTTACCGCCGGTGGTGGTTTCCGGGCTGCCGAACATCACGCCGATCTTCATACGGATCTGGTTGATGAAGATGACCAGGGTATTGGTACGGTTGATCGAGCCGGTCAGCTTGCGCAGCGCCTGCGACATCAGTCGCGCCTGCAGGCCCGGCAGCGAGTCGCCCATGTCGCCTTCGATTTCGGCGCGCGGGGTCAGTGCCGCCACCGAGTCGATGACCACCAGGTCGACCGAGCCCGAACGCACCAGCGCATCGGTGATTTCGAGGGCTTGCTCGCCGGTGTCCGGCTGCGAGATCAAGAGGTCGCCCAGGTTGATGCCCAGCTTCTGCGCATAGGTCACGTCGAGCGCGTGCTCGGCGTCGATGAAGGCACAGGTGCCGCCCAGCTTCTGCATCTGGGCGATGGTCTGCAGCGTCAGGGTGGTTTTACCCGACGACTCCGGACCGTAGATCTCGACGATACGGCCGCGCGGCAGGCCGCCGACGCCAAGCGCAATGTCCAGGCCCAGCGAGCCGGTGGAAACAGTCTGCACTTCCTCGACCGGTGCGTTGGTGTCCATGCGCATGACCGAGCCCTTGCCGAACTGCTTTTCAATCTGCGCCAGGGCAGCTGCCAGCGCTTTGCCTTTTTCGGCAACGTTTAATGCGAGTTTTTTGTCGTCCATGATGTACTTTCAGCTGTGGAGTAGGCAAGGTAGGGGCGCTACCGCTTAAATCAAGAGAACCACTGTATAAAAATCCAGTTTTCCCGCACGCGAAATCAAGCCACTACTGTATATAAATCCAGTGGTTTAGGCAAGCGAAAAAAATCGCGGTGTTGTTATCTGCGAGGCTCGCATTGTTGCGATAAATCAAACACAATAAGGCCTGTTGAAGGTCTAACGTTTTACAGGTGCCCCCATGCGAATTCTGCTCGCCGAAGATGATAGCGTACTTGCCGATGGGCTAACGCGTTCCCTGCGCCAGTCCGGCTATGCCATCGATTGCGTCAAGAACGGCCAGGATGCCGATACGGCATTGTCCACCCAGGAGTTCGACCTCCTGATCCTCGACCTCGGCCTGCCCAAGCTGTCCGGCCTGGAAGTGCTGCGTCGCCTGCGCGCGCGTTCCTCGCTGCTGCCGGTGCTGATCCTCACCGCCGCCGACTCGGTCGAGCAGCGCGTCGAGGGCCTCGACCTCGGCGCCGACGACTACATGGCCAAGCCCTTTGCCCTGTCCGAGCTGGAGGCGCGGGTGCGCGCCCTCACCCGCCGCGGCGCCGGCGGCGGCCCCGCCGTGGTACGCCACGGCCCGCTGGTGTACGACCAGGTCGGCCGCAGCGCCTACATCAACGACCAGATGCTCGACCTGTCGGCGCGCGAGCTCGGCCTGCTGGAAGTGCTGCTGGCGCGCACCGGGCGCCTGGTCTCCAAGGAGCAGCTGGTCGACCACCTGTGCGAATGGGGCGAGGAAGTCTCGAACAACGCCATCGAGGTCTACGTGCACCGCCTGCGCAAGAAAATCGAGGTCGGCGGCGTGCGCATCGCCACCGTGCGCGGCCTCGGCTACTGCCTCGAGAAATACTCCGACGCCCCGCGCGCGACGGCTCCAGAGAACAAGTGAACGAACGCGACGCCGGGCTTGCCGACACGCCTCCGGGCGCGGGGCAGGACGCGTCCCTGTCCGCCGAGCGCCGGCCCTGGGTCCCGCCCAATCCCGAGCCCGACGAGAACATCCGTCACTCGCTGTTCGGCGAGATCCTCGACTGGATGCTGGCCCCGCTGCTGCTGCTGTGGCCGATGAGCATCGCGATCACCTACCTGGTGGCCAAGTCGATCGCCAACCAGCCTTTCGACGACGCGCTGGAAGACCGCGTCACCGTGCTGTCGCAGCAGATCCGCACGGTGGCCGGCCGGCCCGAGGTGCAGCTGCCCGGCAGCGCGACCGACGTGCTGCGCGCCGACGACGTCGACAGCGTCTACTTCCAGATCAGCGGGCCAGACGGCGCCCACCTCGACGGCGACCGCGACCTGCCGCGCCCGCGCAACACCGCCCCTGACGCCGAGGAGCGCACCCGCAGCGGCACCGTGGTGTTCCGCAACGACAGCATCCACGGCACCCCGGTACGCGTCGCCTACTCCTGGGTCAACCTCGACCCGCTGCGCGCGCGCCCGGCGGGCACGCCGCCCAGCCTGGCCCTGGTGCAGGTCGCGGAAACCCTCGACAAGCGCGCCCACCTGGCCAACGAGATCATCAAGGGCGTGATCCTGCCCCAGTTCATCATCCTGCCGGTGATCCTGGCGCTGGTCTGGTTCGCGCTGTCGCGCGGCCTGTCCCCGCTGGCCGAGCTGCAGGAGCGCATCCGCGCGCGCCCGCAGGACGACCTGTCGCCGATCGACCCGCGCCAGGTGCCGGAAGAGATCTCGCCGCTGGTCGGCTCCTTCAACGACATGCTCGAGCGCCTGGCCCAGACCGTCGAGATGCAGAAGCGCTTCATCGCCGACGCCGCGCACCAGATGAAGACCCCGCTGGCCGGCATGCGCATGCAGTCCGAGCTGGCGCTGCGCCAGGTCGACCCGGGCGAGATCCACCGCTCGCTCGAGCAGCTGGCCAAGAGCTCGGAATCGGCCACGCGCCTGGTCAACCAGCTGCTGGCCCTGGCCCGCGCCGAGAACCAGCCGCATGCCGGCCTCGCTTTCGAGGAAATCGACCTGGCCCAGCTGGCCCGCGCCACCGTGCAGGACTGGGTGCAGGCCTCGTTCGCGCATGGCATCGACCTCGGCTACGAATCGCCCGACACGCCCGCGCACGAAACCCTGCATATCGCCGGCAACGCGCTGATGCTGCGCGAACTGCTGTCGAACCTGATCGACAACGCGCTGCGCTACACACCGCAGGGCGGCAGCGTGACGGTGCGCGTGCGGCGCGACGGCGAGCATGCCCTGCTCGAGGTCGAAGACACCGGTCCCGGCATCGCACCGAGCGAACGCGCCAACGTGTTCGAACGCTTCTACCGCATCCTCGGCAGCAACGTGCAGGGCAGCGGCCTGGGGCTGGCGATCGTGCGCGAGATCGCGCAGCAGCACGGCGCCGAGATCGACATCTTCAACAACCCGCGCAGCCACTCGCCCAAGTATCCCGGCAGCCTGTTCCGCCTGACCTTCCCGCCTCCTGTCCATGAACCCATCGATGCCGACTGATTCCCCGCCTACGCCGAGCGATCCGCACGCGCGCCTGGCCGCCGCCCGCGCCGCGCACTGGCAGGCGACGCGCCGCCTGACCGCGGCGCTGCTGGTGGTGTGGCTGTGCACCGGCTTTTGCACCGTGTTCTTCGCGCGCGAGCTGTCGCGCTTCACCCTGTTCGGCTGGCCCCTGTCCTTCTACATGGCGGCGCAAGGCGCCTCGCTGGTGTCGCTCGCCGTAATCGTGTTCTACGCCTGGCGCATGCGCCGGCTCGACCGCCTGTACCCAGACGCCGCGCGGGAGAGCGCATGAGCGCGAACAAGCCGCCCTACTTCCGCAAGCTGTCGCGCTACTACCTTTGGTATACAGCCTGCTTCGCCCTGTTCCTGGTCGCGCTGGCCCTGCTCGAGCAGGAAGGCATGCCGCGCCTGTGGATCGGCTACATCTTCATGTTCGCGACCATCGTCCTGTACGCCACCATCGGCGTGGTGGCGCGCACCTCGAACGTCACCGAATACTACGTGGCCGGGCGGCGCGTGCCCGCCCTGTTCAACGGCATGGCCACGGCCGCCGACTGGATCTCGGCGGCCAGCTTCATCAGCCTGGCCGGCGGCCTGTACCTGTATGGCTTCGACGGGCTGGCCTACATCATGGGCTGGACCGGCGGCTTCGTGCTGGTGGCCCTGCTCATCGCGCCCTACCTGCGCAAGTTCGGGCAATACACCATCCCCGATTTCCTGGCGGTGCGCTACGGCGGCGGCGCGGGCGGACGCGGCGGACCGGTACGGGCGCTGGCGGTAGGCGCCACCATCCTGGTCTCCTTCACCTACGTGGTGGCCCAGATCTATGCGGTCGGCCTGATCGCTTCGCGCTTCACCGGCGTCGATTTCTCGGTCGGGATCTTCCTGGGCCTGGCCTCGATCCTGGTCTGCTCGTTCCTGGGCGGGATGCGCGGCATCACCTGGACCCAGGTGGCCCAGTACATCATCCTGCTGGTGGCCTTCCTGATCCCGAGCATCTGGCTGGCGGCCAAGCATGCCGATAATCCCATACCCCAGGTGGCCTACGGCTCGCTGTTACAGAAGCTGGCCGCGCGCGAACAGCAGCTGGAGAAGGACCCGCGCGAGGAACAGGTGCGGGCCGAGTTCCGGCGCCGTGCCGACGAATATGCGGCGCGCCTGGCCGCCCTGCCGGCCTCGTGGGAGACAGGCCAGCTGGAAGCGCAGCGCAACCTGGCCGCGGTACGCGCCAGCAATGCCTCGCTGGTCGAGGTGCGCCAGGCCGAGCGCGCCCTGAATACCTATCCCGGTTCGGCCGACGAGGCGCGCGCCCTGTGGCTCGAGCAGCGCGACGCCAACCTGGCGCGCGCCCGCCCGCCGGTGCCGCACACGGTGCCCTTCCCTGGCGCGACCGAAGAGGAATCAGACAAGCGCCGCAACAACTTCCTGGCCGTGGTGTTCTGCCTGATGTTCGGCACCGCCGCCCTGCCCCACATCCTGATGCGCGCCTACACCACACCCTCGGTGAACGAGACCCGGGTGTCGGTGTTCTGGACCCTGTTCTTCATCCTGCTGATCTACCTGACCATCCCGGCGCTGGCAGTGCTGGCCAAGTACGACATCTATACCGCGCTGGTGGGCAGCGATTTCTCGTCGCTGCCCACCTGGGTCTCGTACTGGGCCAGCGTGGACAAGGTCAGTCCCCTGCTCAGCATCGCCGACGTCAACCGCGACGGCGTGGTGCAGCTGGCCGAGATCGCGATCGACGCCGACGTGCTGGTGCTGGCCACGCCCGAGATCGGCGGCCTGCCCTACGTGATCTCGGGCCTGGTGGCGGCCGGCGGCCTGGCCGCGGCGCTGTCCACGGCCGACGGCCTGCTGCTGGCGATTTCCAACGCGCTGTCGCACGACGTGTACTACAAGATGGTCGATCCGGGCGCCTCGACCCAGAAGCGGGTGACGATCTCCAAGCTGCTGCTGCTGGCGGTGGCCTTCATCGCGGCCTATACCGCCTCGCAGAAGCCCGCCGACATCCTCTCCCTGGTCGGCGCGGCGTTCTCGCTCGCCGGTTCGACTCTTTTCCCGGTGCTGGTGCTGGGCGTGTTCTGGAAGCGCGCCAACCACATGGGGGCGATGGCGGGCATGGTCACCGGCTTCCTGGTCTGCCTGTGGTACATGCTGCGCGCCAGCCCGACCCTGGGCGGCAGCCTGGATCAGTCCTGGCTAGGCATCCAGCCGCTGGCGGCCGGCGTGTTCGGGGTGCCGGCGGGGCTGCTGGCCACGGTGATCGGCAGCCTGCTGAGCGCGCCGCCGAGCCATGCGAGCCTGGGCATGGTGGATTACATCCGTGCGCCGGAGGACGAGCAGTAGTAGAGAGCGCGTTGCACTGCTGCGCCGGCGCGACAGCGCATATGCATGGCGCATGGATGTCGTCCGAAGGGTTCCGGTGAGCGGCGGTGGCTGCTATTGTTGGGTCGCCATTTTTCCGCAACGATTCACTTCGAGATTTGACATGACACCATCCCTCCTGCGCGCGCTGTCCGGCGCTGCACTGGCCGCCAGCATCGCCTGTGCCCTGCCTGGCGCCCACGCGCAAACACAGGCGCAGGCCCCGGCAGCGGCTGCCTTGCCGTCGATCGCCAGCTTCTTTTCCGGTTCCCCGGTCAGCGACGCCAAGCTGTCGCCGAACGCACGCTACCTGGCCGCGCGCTCCAGCACGCCCGACCGGCGCGACGCGCTGGTGGTAGTGAACCTGCAGTCCAACAGCGCCAAGGTCGTTGCCTCGTACACCGACGCCGGCATCGGCGAGTTCCAGTGGATCAGCAACGAGCGCCTGCTCTTCGACACGCGCGAAAAAGGCGTAGGCCAGGGCGATATGCGTTATGCGCCCGGCCTGTACGCCGTCGATCGCGATGGCGAGCGCTTCGTCGAACTGGCCGACCGCGTCGGCAATCGCGCGACCCACGGCACCCGCTCCACGCGCAAGGTCCTGCCCTGGCACACCTTCATGCTCGATAAGGAAGGCGCTCAGGATTCGGAATACGTGTATGTCACCAGCCACAACCTCGACGCCGCGGGCAAGGTGCGCAGTGTCGACCTGCTACGCCTGAATACCCTGACCGGAGCCACGCAAACCGTATCCCGCCCCGTTGCCGGCGTGCGCAGCTGGACACTCGACCACAAGGGCGAACCGCGCCTGGCCACGTCGCAGGAGCGCGACACGACCACGCTGCATTACCGCGATCCATCGAGCCAGGCGTGGCGCGTGCTGGCCAGCTTCCCGACCTTCGGCGATGGCAGCAAGGAGCTGGAGCCGATCGGCTTCGCGTCGGACGGCAAGCTGTTCGTGCGGGCGCGCAGCGGCGGACGCGATACGACCTCGGTCCACGTTCTCGACCCGGCCACCGGCAAGATCGACCCGCAGCCGGTGCTGGTCGCTGCCGGCTACGACTTCGACGGCAGCCTGGTGAGCAACCGCGACAAGGTGCTGGGCGTGCGCTTCCGCACCGATGCCGAGTCAAACGAATGGTTCGACCCGGGCATGAAGACGATCCAGGCCTCGGTCGACAAGCTGCTGCCGTCGACCATCAACATCGTCTCGGTCCCGGCGCAGCCGGAGTCGCCGTGGGTGCTGGTGTGGTCGTACTCGGACGTCATGCCCGGCACCTACTCGCTCTACAACACGCAGACGAAGCTGCTGAACAAGATCGCCGACGCGCGTCCGAAGATCAATCCGGGACAGATGGGACGCCAGCAGTTCATCCGCTACAAGGCGCGCGACGGCATGGAGATCCCGGCCCTGCTGACGCTGCCGCCGGGCGCGAAGCGCACCGGGCTGCCGATGGTGGTGCTGGTCCATGGCGGCCCCTGGGTACGCGGCGCCTCCTGGGGCTGGCACCCGTACTCGCAGTTCCTGGCGTCGCGCGGCTATGCCGTGCTCGAGCCGGAGTTCCGCGGCAGCCTGGGTTTCGGCATCAAGCATTTCACATCCGGCTTCAAGCAATGGGGGCTGGCGATGCAGGACGACGTCGCGGACGGCGTGCGCTGGGCGGCGGACAAAGGCATCGCCGACATCAAGCGCGTCTGCATCGCCGGGGCCAGCTATGGCGGCTACGCCACGCTGATGGGACTGGTGAACGATCCGGACCTGTACAAATGCGGCATCAACTGGGTGGGCGTCACAGACATCAACCTTCTGTACAACGGCGGCTGGAGCTTCACCAACGACACCTCGGACGAGTTCAAGGCCTACGGCATGCCGGAAAGGGTCGGCGACCCGGTCAAGGACGCGGCCCAGTTCAAGGCCACTTCACCGATCGAGCAGGCCGCCCGCATCACCCAGCCGCTGCTGCTGGCCTACGGCGGCGTCGACCAGCGGGTGCCCATCAACCACGGCACGAAGTTCCGCGATGCCGTCATGAAGACCAACAAGAACGTCGAATGGGTCGAGTATCCCGAAGAAGGTCACGGCTGGTCGCTGCCGAAGAACCAGGTCGACTTCTGGGGCCGGGTCGAGCGCTTCCTCGACAAACACATCGGCGCGGGTGCGGCCAAGCCTTGAAAGCCAGCCATGCCGATAACTGTTCAGAAAGAGTCCATGCTTCCACTGTTCTCCCTGTGCGCACGCCTGCTCCCCGGCCTCGCCATCGGCGCCGCCCTTGCCGGTCCTGCCTTTGCGGCGGGAGCTGCAGCCGCGGCTGATACTGCGCCGATGCCGATCGACGCCTTTTTCTCCAATCCCCTGCTGGAAGACGCGACGCTGTCGCCGAGCGGACGCTACCTGGCCGCGATCTCGGCCGCACCTGGCCGGCGCGACGCGCTGGTGGTACTCGACCTGCAGGACAATAAGCCGCGCATGGTTGCCGGCTTCAAGGATGCCGACATCCTCGACTTCGAATGGGTGAGCGACCAACGCCTGCTGTTCAACGTCAGCGACAAGCAGACTGGCCCCGGCGGCCAGGTCCTGTCCAGCGGCCTGTATGCGGTCGACCGCGACGGCTCGGCCATGCGTCAGCTGGCGCACCGGCGCGGCCCCCACGAGGCCCAGACGCCCGGCACCAACATCAACCGCCGCATCCTGTCCTGGAACACCTTCATGCTCCGCCAGCGCGGCGCCCAGGATTCGGACCGCGCCTATGTCGTCACCCCCGAGTTCAACGAGCTCGGCGAGGTGCGCACCGTCGGCCTCCTGCAGCTCGATACGCGCACCGGACAGACCTGGCCCGTCAAGCGCCCGGGCACCATCGATGGCTGGCTGCTCGACAACGCGGGCGAACCGCGCCTCGCGACCCATAGCAAGGACGGCAAGACCACCATCTACTACCGCGAAAAGGACGGCGAGACCTGGCGCACGATCGCGCAGTTCGCCACCTATGCCGGCAGCAAGGACGCATTCACGCCGGTCGGCTTCGGCGCCGACGGCACGCTGTTCGTGCTGGCCCAGGCGGGCCAGGACACTGCCTCGCTGCACACCTACGACCTGGCCAGCGGCAAGCTCAGTCCGGAGCCAATCGTGGTCACCCGCGGCTACGACTTCACCGGCGGCCTGGTGACCCGCCGCGGCAAGGTGCTGGGCGTCTCGATCGAGACCGACGCCCGCGCCAATGTCTGGTTCGACAAGGAGATGCAGGCCGTCCAGGAAGCCGTCGACAAGCAACTGCCGAGCACCGTCAACACCATCTCCGTGCCCTCGCAGCTCGACGCACAATGGGTGCTGGTGCGCTCGTATTCGGACACGTGCCCGGTGACCTACCGCGCCTACAACGCGAAGACCGGCGCCTTCGTCCTGGTCGGCAAGAGCCGCGACGGCATCGACCCGGCCCGCATGGGACGCCAGGACCCGGTGCGCTACAAGGCGCGCGACGGACGTGAGATCCCGGCCCTGCTCACGCTGCCGGCCGGCGGCGCGAAGAAGAACCTGCCGCTGGTGATGCTGGTGCACGGCGGCCCCTATTTGCGCGGCAACCACTGGGGCTGGAACCCGACCTCCCAGTTCCTGGCCTCGCGCGGCTACGCGGTGCTGGAGCCGGACTTCCGCGGCAGCCGCGGCTACGGCCAGGCGCACTACCGCGCCGGTTGGAAACAGTGGGGCCTGGCGATGCAGGACGATATCGCCGACGGCGCGCGCTGGGCGATCGCGCAGGGTCATGCCGATCCGCAGCGCATTTGCATCGCGGGCGGCAGCTACGGCGGCTACGCGGCCCTGATGGGCCTCGTCAAGGACCCCGACCTGTACAAGTGCGCGGTCAACTACTTTGGCGTCACCGACATCAACCTGCTCTACGACGGCCACTGGAGTTTCAAGTCCGACCTGCAGGACGACTGGCGCATCCACGGCATGCCGTTGCTGGTCGGCGATCAGGTCAAGGACGCGGCCCAGCTCAAGGCCACCTCGCCGATCGAACAGGCGGCGCGCATCACCCAGCCGGTGCTGCTGGCCTACGGCGCGTCGGACCGCCGCGTGCCGCTCTACCACGGCAAGAAGTTCCGCGACGCGGTGGCAAGCCACAACAAGGAGGTGGAATGGGTGGTCTACCCCGAAGAGGGGCATGGCTGGTCGCAGCTGTCGACCAGGGTAGATTTCTGGGGACGGGTGGAGAAGTTCCTGGACAAGCACATCGGCAGCGGCGCCGCACGCTAGCCTCTGCCTTTGTAGATACTGTTATGGTCGTCAAACGGTGTGCAAGGCCGGATCGAACTTTTCGCCAGCTTTTAGCACACCGAAGGCAACATGAAGCAGCTTGCGCATCATGGCAACAATGATCGTCATCGGCTTCTTGCCATTACGCGTCAGGCGTTCAAGGAAAGGCCTTGCCCAGGTCGTGCGATAAAGTGTACACATTGCTGGCATGTACAGGAGCTTTCGGATGACGCCATGTCCGAACCTGGAAATATGGGGTTTGCCTCGAACACTGC
>NZ_ATYR01000077.1 GCF_000427785.1 Massilia alkalitolerans DSM 17462 | reverse complement strand
CACACAAGCCAGGTGATGCTCATGTCAGGCGCCACGTTGAGCAGGTTGTCAAGCGAGCGCTTGTGGTGCCGCTCCAGCGGATCGATCAGCGCGCGGTAAATGCGCCGGTTGGCCCGCGTCACGGCCTCGGCGCAGGCCCGCTCGATGACAGTGAGCGCCGGCAGGATGATGCGCTTCTGGCGCAGCGTTTCAANGGAATGCGCGGCGAGGACCATCGCCTTGTCGGTCTGCATAGCGAGGTCGGCCAGGCTGTCCACCAGCTTGCGGAAGTCCGGCAGGCCGAAGACTGACAGTCCCAGGTAGGCGCGCAGCTCGTGCAGGTGTTCGTTGCGCGTCTTCTCCCGCTCGCCGTATTCCGGCCAGGCGCCGGCGTCGCTGCGCACCTGCTTGGCGATCCAGTGCAACACCGAATCCGGCAGCGCGGTGTCGCTGGCAAGCGCGTAGCCGGGATAGCGCAACAGGCACATCTGGACCGCAAACCCAAGGCGATTCGCTGCCCCGCGCCGCTGCCGGATCAACGCCAGGTCGGCATCCGTGAAGCTGTATTGCTGAATCAAATCATCCTGNCTTTGNGGCAATACCAATAAGCTGTCGCGTTCGGTATCGGACAGCAGTGAGCGGCGTGGCATTCGGTCCGATCCTTCGCTGAAAGGTTTGTGTGGTGCGCCGGTAGAAGGATCGCCCTGACAATGGTTCGCATCATTCGAACCCATTAAATTTAAAAAGGTAAAGCGCTTTACGTTTTTGTCTTCCGTGTTTTCGGACTGGCTGCGGCGGGTTTCTTTTTCAAATCCGCGTTCTCGCCCTCCAGCTCGCTAACGCGAGCCTCCAGCCGCTCATTCGCCTGGTGGGCATGCTCCAGGCGTTCCACCACCATTTCCAGTTCAAACTGCCTGCTGCTAGCTAACTCGCGCGTCGCCGTCAGTCCTTCCGTGGCCTCGTACAGCTTGCGGGCTTGCTCCCTGGCCGCGTCTCGCTGCTCGTGCAATGTGTGTTCCAGCTGGGCCTTCTCGCTCCGCAGCACGGCCAGCGCCTCGCGGCCGTCCTGGAAGTTGGCGCGCAGCGTGGCCGCCTCCTGTTCGG
>NZ_ATYR01000076.1 GCF_000427785.1 Massilia alkalitolerans DSM 17462 | reverse complement strand
AGGCTTGGCACTTTGCGCTGTGGTTACTGCGATAGCTTACGCAATGGAAAACATCGAAAGCGCTTTATTTGGCCACGCATGGCTCGAAAGCCTGGTGCTGGCCATTCTTCTAGGCACCGCCGTGCGGACGGTGCATCGGCTCGATACTCGCTTCGAAGACGGCATCCAAGTCGGTGCGAANTTATTGCTGGAAATCGCGGTCGTGCTGCTGGGCGCTTCGGTCAGCGCCGGTGCGCTGCTCGAAAACGGCATCGGTCTGATGAGCGGCATCGCGGCAGTGGTCGCCATCGCGATTGCGCTCAGCTTTGCCCTTGGCCGTGCTTTTGGTCTGCCGCGCAAGATGGCCATCTTGATTGCCTGCGGCAATTCGATTTGCGGTAACTCTGCCATTGCCGCGGTGGCCCCGGTTATCGATGCGGATGGAAAGGACGTCGCTGCGGCGATCGCCTTCACTGCCGTGCTTGGCGTTGTCGTGGTGCTGGTGCTGCCGCTAATGGTGTCACTGTTGTCGTTTTCACCAACGCAGTTCGGTGTCTTTGCCGGGCTGACCGTCTACGCGGTGCCCCAGGTGCTGGCCGCGACCTCATCGATATCGCTTAGCAGCGTCCACATCGGCACCCTGGTGAAACTGGTGCGGGTGCTGATGCTGGGCCCAGTCGTGCTGGTACTGTCGCTGATTGGTCGGCGCGAAGGTGGTCGTCGTCCTGCGCTGTCGCATATGGTCCCGTGGTTCATCGTCGGCTTTTTGCTACTGCTGACCTTGCGCTCGTTCGGCGCCATTCCAGAGGCGGCAATTGCGCCGATGCACGTGACGGCGAATTTCCTCACCATTATGTCGATGGCCGCACTCGGACTCGGCGTCGATGCGCGCTCAGTCATGCGGGCCGGTTGCCGGGTCGCCGCAGTTGTCGTGTTGTCGCTGCTGGCGTTGGCAGTCATCAGTTTTTTCCTGATAAAAATGCTCGGCATCGTTTGAAGCACTGCCCGATTAGCGGCTACCGTTAGAAATCGAGGATCTGTATTTTTTTAATACGAGAAACTTGGTGGTATTGCAGAAAGTTACAGTCTGATACGCTTGGCAAGCAGTCGCGCAATGCGCTTGCCAGAGCGGTCTTGATTCATCGCTTA
>NZ_ATYR01000075.1 GCF_000427785.1 Massilia alkalitolerans DSM 17462 | reverse complement strand
GGCGTCCTGTGGGATGATCCTCAGTCCTGTCTCAGTAATGATCGCATTGGGCAGTTCGTTCGTCAGCGCGAGCCGGTTGGCGGTGGCCAGTTGCTGTTCGAGCAAGAGCAAGCGGTCGTGCAGGTACTGGTCGCAGTCCTGGTTGACCGCGATCGGCAGCTCGCGCGCTGATTTCATCGCCCCGAACTTTTCCGTGGGTAGCAGGTATTCCTCGAAGTCCCGGAACTGGCGCGAACCCTGCACCCAGATGTCGCCCGACCGCAACGAATTCTTCAGCTCCGACAAGACGCAAATCTCGTAGAAGCGGCGGTCAAGACCGTCGTCGGTGATGACCAGGGGCTTCCACCGCGCCTTCACGAACGCGATCGGCGCATCGTCCGGCACCTTGCGCGCCCCGGTCATGTTCATCTCGCGCAGGACGTCGATCGCGTCCAGCACCGCTTGCGCCGCCGGCGCAGCTTTAAGCCGAAGCACATCGAGGAACTCAGGCGTATAGCGCCGCAGGGTGCTGTACTGCTCTCCCACCAGGTGCAGGTGGTCGAACGTCTCGGGCTGGGCCAGTTCTGCCGCCTCGGTCACGCTTTGCGTGAAGTCTGTCCACGGCAGCACGGCCTCGATCGCGGCATACGGGTCCATGCCGGATTCCTTGGCCTCGACCAGCGCGCGCCCGATTCGGCTGTACAGGCGCACCTTGTCGTTGATGGCCTTGCCCTGCTTCTGGAAGTCCTGCTGATGCTTGTTCTTGGCCGCGCTGAACAGCTTGATCATGATGCGGTCGTGCAGGTCGACCAGTTCGTCCGTCACGGTGGCCATGCCTTCGATGGCCAGCGCCGCCAGTGTCGCATAGCGCCGCTCATCCTCGAACTTCGCCAGGTCGCGCGGCGTCATCTGCGCACCCTCGCGCGCCATCTTCAGCAGGCGATTCTGGTGGATCTGGCGGCCAAGCCCCTCCGGCAGTGCCAGAGACTGAAACACCTTGAGCCTTTCGATGTGTTCGCGCATGTAGCGGGAATTGGGCTTGAGCGGAGACTGGCGCAGCCACACAAGCCAGGTGATGCTCATGTCAGGCGCCACGTTGAGCAGGTTGTCAAGCGAGCGCTTGTGGTGCCGCTCCAGCGGATCGATCAGCGCGCGGTAAATGCGCCGGTTGGCCCGCGTCACGGCCTCGGCGCAGGCCCGCTCGATGACAGTGAGCGCCGGCAGGATGATGCGCTTCTGGCGCAGCGTTTCAA
>NZ_ATYR01000074.1 GCF_000427785.1 Massilia alkalitolerans DSM 17462 | reverse complement strand
CGAACAGGACCGTGAAACGACTTTGCGCCGATGATAGTGCTGCAACCAGTGTGAAAGTAGGTTATCGTCAGGCTAGTTATAAGAAAAACCCCACCAGATGATTCTGGTGGGGTTTTTTGCTTTGTGCCGTATTCTCGAGAGCCCTCGGCCGCGCTACCCCAAAGTTGCGACTGCGCCGCCGGCGCCCAGCCTTGGGCAAAAAAAAGCCCCGGTCATGAACCGAGGCTTCCGCCCGACCGGTTTCCCGGCCAGGTCCCAGCTGTGCGACACCGCGACCCGGTGGGAGGCGTGCCGACTAGCTCGCCCTTGCCTTTACGCGCCGAAGTCGCCGGTACTTTGCACGGCTGGGCCAACACTCACCACCGTAACGCTCCCCCCGATATCGGAACTTCGGGTCGGTGAATGCAGCCCAGTTCAACATACTCCCCGCGTCATGCAGGCTGACGTGCTTCGACCATAGTGCCAGGGCACGGTTCAATCGGATCCCGATTGATGTCGCAGCACTGATTATCCGGCTGCAAGAAAACTCATCTGTTCGACAACTCACATAAGCGAAAACGCTCAGGGACGACGATTTTTACGAGCCATTGCCCGCGCCCGGCGTGGGACATAAAACCACAAACCCGACAACAGCAAGAGCGTTCCCAGCGCCGCGGCAACGCTGAGCGTCATGCGTGCCGACATGCCCGCCGTGACGATATGAATGACCGTGAACATGTCCAGGGCCAGGCCGATCGCAAGCGGGCAGAGCGCACCGCGAATCATCACCGACGACAGCTTCACCATCGCCCCCGTGGCGTGGCCCCGGCAGGTGCGGTAGTAGATCGCCGGCGTCATGACCATGGCGACGGAAACGATCACCATGATGAGCGCCGCGGCATGGCAGGCCTTCGCGTAATACGCCAGCTCTTCGAAGCGATCGTTGAAGACCGCGATCGTCTGGAAACCGAATAAAGCCTGGACACCAGGCAGAACGACTCGCGCCTCTTCAATGATATTGCGCATCTCTAGGTCATCTGAATCGTTCGCCTGGTCAATTTTTTCCATGGTCTAACAGTACGCGGAAAACCTCCTTCCTTCAATGTCCACATGCCTAGACCCACTATGGAACGCCAGGGGCCGGACGCCAAGGAGAAGCGTGTAGCTTCCTTTGTACAGTCGCTTCCGGCAAACGCTGCCCTTGCCCTTCCAAACCAGGTTTGCTATAGTCTCGTTTCTCCGACGCACACAGCAGCTTTTACAGCAGCGACAGCGAAAGAGACGAGGGGTTGACGAGTTAAGCGAAACACTGCATAATCTCACTTCTCTGCTGCTGACGAACACAACGCTTCGTACGGTGCAGCAAGGTAGTACAGAACAACAGTTCTTTAACAATCAACAGTCGATAAGTGTGGGC
>NZ_ATYR01000073.1 GCF_000427785.1 Massilia alkalitolerans DSM 17462 | reverse complement strand
TTCGCACCGACTTGGATGCCGTCTTCGAAGCGAGTATCGAGCCGATGCACCGTCCGCACGGCGGTGCCTAGAAGAATGGCCAGCACCAGGCTTTCGAGCCATGCGTGGCCAAATAAAGCGCTTTCGATGTTTTCCATTGCGTAAGCTATCGCAGTAACCACAGCGCAAAGTGCCAAGCCTGGCAGCGCGTTGCGAACGAGTTTTAGTGGTTGCTTGACCATTTGCCGCTCCTGATTCTCGAATTCAATAGAACGATTATCAAGTCGACAGATTGTTATGTCCATCTTACAATATCGAATATATCGTTCAATAGAATTGAACAATCAGATGACACTAGAACAATTGCGGATTTTTGTTGAAGTCGCCGAGCGACAGCATTTGACCCAGGCCGCCGCAGTGTTGGCGCTCACCCCTTCAGCGGTAAGTGCTTCGATCAAGGTGCTGGAAGAACGCTATGGTACTGCCCTATTCAATCGCGTCGGCCGCGGCATCGAGATCAGCGAAGCGGGCCGTATTTTCCTGATAGAAGCACGCCGCACGATCGCCAGCGCGCGCGCCGCCGAACTGACATTGGCCGAGCTGGGTGGAATGAAACGTGGCACGCTGACCATTCATGCGAGTCAGACTATCGCCAGCTATTGGCTACCCGAGTACCTCGTGCAATTTCGCCAAGCGCATCCGGCGATCGCACTGAGCGTGACCATCGATAACACCCATAATGTCGCCCAAGCAGTGCTTCAGGGGGGCGCCGACCTTGGCTTTGTCGAGGGCGCCATCGACGAGCCGACACTATCGGTCGATGCCATCGCATCCGACCAGATCGTCGCTGTAGTCGCAGCGCACCATCCATGGGCTTCAGGGAGGAGGCTGCTGCACGCGGATCTTCTTGAGGCACAGTGGATCTTGCGCGAAAAGGGGTCCGGCACGCGCTCGGCGCTCGAGTGCGCACTTCAGGCGATGCATGTCGACTTCGATGCACTCGATATCGCACTCACATTGCCGTCCAACGAAGCGGTCCGCTCCGCTGTGATGGCCGGCAAGTTCGCCACCGCCATGTCGGAACTGGTAGTAGCCTCGCATCTGCGGGCAGGTTTGCTGGCGAAAGCAAACATCGACTTGCCGGAGCGCGCGTTCTACATGTTGCGCCATCCCGAACGGTACAAGACAAAGGCATCTCTGGCGCTGGAAGCGATGATCCGCCTCTCCCAAATAGCGCGCGACGAAACGCCTGCGAAAATTAATTTGAAATAGATGGAATAAATCATCCGCAGATCCGTTCACCTCGATAACACCGGTTTTTTCCGTCCGACTGACCCAACCAGGGAGAATTTCATGAAACAAGCGATCTTCGCCGTCATCCTCGCTATTGCTTCGATCGGCAGCGCTGTCGCCAGCCCGATGAGCGATGCCGCGCAGATTCACTTTAGCGCCATTGGCGCCGGTGACACGTCCGTCATCATGCGTGGCTATGCCGACAACGCCCAGCTGACATGGGTCGGCGGGCCGCTTGACGGCATGTACGCCGGTTCCGATGCCATTCGCGCCACTTGGGAAAAGTTCGGCAAGGCTGTCGGGCCGGCGCGCGTGACTGTGCTTGCTCTGGAGGAATCGGCGAACCCAAAGGGTGCGACGATCGTCGCCAAGGTGCAGTTCGAAGGCAAGG
>NZ_ATYR01000008.1 GCF_000427785.1 Massilia alkalitolerans DSM 17462 | reverse complement strand
GTCAAGGCGCCTCGGCCGACCACGGCATCGACGGTCTGGCCACTGCGGTCGCGCGCTACCAGAATGCAGTCGAGCTCGCGTGAGATGCCGCGCTTGCCNGCNCGGCCGCCNCGCCGGCGTGCCGGTCGATCCAGCTTGCGCGCGCCTTTNTGCGATTCCAATATNAACATTTCGTCNGCCTCGGCNATGCCGCCCAGGCNCGNCGGCTGGNCATGCCTGGGTCGCTCCAGNAAGCGGTGGCGCCAGCGAAAGGCGGTGTTGCGGTGNANGCCNACNTCNCNGGCGGCNGCGCGCACCGATTTCGAGTCGAGCACGGNGCCNANGTANTCNAGCCATTTTTCACGNAGNCGCAGCCGCGCCAGCGGCGTGCCGCTCAGGTCGTTATAGGTGCGACCGCAGGCGCGGCAGCGGTAGCGCTGCAGGCCATTGGCTTGCCCATGCCGGTGGTAACGTTCGCAGGCGCAGCTGGGGCAGCGACGCATCGCCCCGCCGATCTGGCCGATGAGTGCGATTACCTGGTCCAGCCCGGCAGCGGGATGCAGGGCGGCCAGCGTTTGCAGGCGCTGGGGCAGGTTCAGTGCGGGGAGTCTGGCAAACCATTTCTTGAAATGCGGTGCGCGCATAGTCGTTCCCGTCTGTGGTGGCAGGCGTTCGACCGTCAAGCAGCTCAGCAGTTCCGCGCTCATCCATAGTTAAGGAGGACAGCGCCTTGTTAGAAGGCTACTGGCCCTCGCCAAGCCTTCCGTGAAACGGTCAAACCGGGTAGACTTTGCCCCTTGAGTAACCCAACCATTCCGATGTCCTCCCCGATCACCCCCGGCTTGTTGATTTTGCACGGCAACCAGATGGAATTGCTGCGCAGCGCCATGTTCGACTGGCTGCGCGCGCATCCGCTGGGACCGCTCGAGCAGGAGACCATCCTGGTGCAGTCGAACGGGGTGGCCGAGTGGCTCAAGATCGCGCTGGCCGAGGAAATGGGCGTGTGCGCCGCCACCCGCGTGGCGCTGCCGGCGCGCTTCCTGTGGGAAGCCTACCGCGGCATGCTGGGGCGCGAACGCGTGCCCACCCGCGCGCCCTTCGACAAGGACCCGCTCACCTGGCGCCTGATGCGCCTGCTGCCCGCGCTGGTGGAAGACGCCAGCTATGCGCCGCTGAAACAATTCCTGGGCGACGGCTGCCCCGAGCGCCGCCTGCAGCTGGCCGAGCGCCTGGCCGACCTGTACGACCAGTACCAGGTTTACCGCGCCGACTGGCTGGCCGACTGGGAAGCCGGGCGCGACCAGCTGCGCCGCGCCGTCGGCGACCCGGTGCCGCTCGGTCCCGACCTGAAGTGGCAGGCTTGCCTGTGGCGCGAAATCCACGCCAGCCTGCCCTTGGCCCAGCGCGTCACGGGTCGCGCCAGCATCCACCAGCAATTCGTGTCCGCCATCGAATCCGGGCGCGAGCCGGTGTCGCGCCTGCCGCGCCGCGTGATCCTGTTCGGCATGTCGACCCTGCCTTACCAGACACTGCAGGCGATCGCCGCGCTGTCGCGCCACACCCAGGTGCTGTTCGCGGTGCCCAATCCCTGCCGCTTCTACTGGGGCGACATCATCGAGGGGCGCGAGCTGCTCAAGGCGGCGCGCCGGCGCCAGCAGCCGCGCGGCGGCATCGAGCTCGCCAGCGTGCCGGTCGAGGAACTGCACATGCACAGCCACCCGCTGCTGGCGAGCTGGGGTCGCCAGGGGCGCGATTTCGTGCGCATGCTCGACGAGTTCGACCAGGGCGAAGGCAGCCGCTACGAGAACCTGCGGGTCGACCTGTTCGACGAATCCGCAGGCGAGACCCTGCTGCAGCAGGCGCAGGCCGCGGTGCGCGACCTGCTGCCGCCCGACGAGCACCCGCAGACCGCCCCACCGCGCGAAGACCGCTCGATCGAATTCCACATCACCCACAGCGTCCAGCGCGAAGTCGAGGTGCTGCACGACCAGCTGCTGTCCTGGTTCGCCCAGGACCCCAGCCTGCGTCCGCGCGACGTGGTGGTGATGGTGCCCGATATCGACGTGTTCTCGGCCGCGATCCACGCCGTGTTCGAGCAGCATCGCCGCAGCGATCCGCGCCACATTCCTTTTGAAATCGGCGACGTGCGCGACCGCAGCGTGAATCCGCTGCTGGTAGCCCTCGAATGGCTGCTGCGCCTGCCGCAGCAGCGCTGCCGCCAGAGCGAGGTGCGCGACCTGCTCGACGTCCCGTCGGTGGCCGGGCGCTTCGGCCTGGATGCCGACGACCTGCCGATCCTGGGCCGCTGGATCGAGGGCTCGGGCGTGCGCTGGGGCCTCGACCGCGAGCACCGCGCCGGCTTGGGACTGGCATCCGTGGGCGAGCAGAACGCCTGGATCTTCGGCGTGCGCCGCATGCTGCTCGGTTACGCGAGCGGCGCCGGCGCCAGCTTCGGCGACATCGAACCCTATGCCGAAGTGGGCGGCCTGGATGCCGCGCTGGCCGGCTCGCTGGCCCAGTTCATCGAGAACCTCCTGCATTGGCGCGCCGAGCTGGTGCAGTCGCGCACGCCGGCCGAGTGGGGCGAGGCGGCGCGCGCACTCCTGGCTGCCTTCTTCCATGCCGGCGACGAGAAAGACCGCCTGACCCTGGCGCAGCTGAGCGAAGCGCTGCAGTGCTGGCTCGAGACTTGCGATAGTGCCGAGTTCAGCGAGCCGGTGCCGCTGGCGGTGATGCGCGAATCCTGGCTCGGCCAGCTCGACCAGCCGACCCTGAACCACCAGTTCGTCTCGGGCGGCGTGACCTTCTGCACGCTGATGCCGATGCGCGCCGTGCCATTTCGCGTGGTGTGCCTGCTCGGCATGAACGACGGCGACTTTCCGCGACGGACCAGCCAGGCCGATTTCGATTTGCTGGCGCTGCCCGGCATGGCGCGCCCGGGCGACCGCTCGCGCCGCGACGACGACCGCTACCTGATGCTGGAAGCGCTGCTGTCGGCGCGCGACAAGCTGTACCTGAGCTGGGTCGGCCGCAACGTGCGCGACAACAGCGAGCAGCCGGCCTCGGTGCTGGTGGCCCAGCTGCGCGACTACCTGAAGAACGGCTGGAACCTCGACCTGTCCGAGCGCACCACGGAGCATGCGCTGCAGCCCTTCAGCCGCCGCTATTTCGAACGCGGCGGCCTGCTGACCTATGCCGGCGAGTGGCGCACCGCCCATGGACAAGACGAGGAGGCCGGCGGCGTGGACGCCTTGCCGCCCTACGAGATCGAGCCCGGCCTGGTGCTCAAGCTGGGCGAGCTGGCGGCTTTCCTGCGCCAGCCGGCGCGCTACTTCTTCCGGCGCCGCCTGGGCGTGGTGTTTGCCGACGCCGCCGTGGTGGGCGAGGACGAGGAACCGTTCTCGCTCGACGCGCTCGAGCGTTATTTCATCGAAGACCACCTGCTCGACGACAGCGGCCCGGTGGAAGCGCACAATGGGACGAGTACTGCGGAGGTGCGCACGGCCCTGAACAGCCGCGCCGAACGGCTGGCGCGCGAAGGCGTGCTGCCGATCGGCCTGATGGGACGCCAGTGGCAGCAGGAACTGGTCGACGGCCTGGTGCCGGTGCGCACGGCCTGGCTGCAACTGGGCGAGCGCTTTCCGCACAATGCACCGAAGCGCGCAGTGAGCCTGGGCCTGGAGGATGGCCTGGTGCTGGACGACTGGATCGACCGCCTGCGCTCCGATGGCAGCGACACCGCCTGGCTGATGCAGGTGTCCTCGAAGGTGCTGGACCGGGAAGGCCGTCCGCGCGGCGACAAGCTGATCGGCGCCTGGCTGCGCCAGCTGGCGGCAAGCGCGGCCGGCGCACCGGTGGCCGGCCACCTGGTGGCGCGTGATGCGATCCTCACCATGCCGGCCCTGAATCCGACTGAAGCCGCGGCCACGCTGCACGACCTGGTCAGCTTGTGGCGCACCAACCTCGACCGGCCGCTGGGCGTGGCCTGCAAGACCGCGCTGGCCCTGCTGCAGGAAGGCGACCCAAGGCTGGTCTATGACGGCAGCTACGAACTCTCCGGCGAAGTCGAGGAGCTGTGCCTGGCGCGCCTGTGGCCGGACTTCGCTTCGCTGGTGGCGGCCGGCGACTGGCCGCACGTGGCGCGCGACCTGTACGGGCCGCTGGCCGACTGGTTGGAAACCGGCGTGCAGGTCGCTCCGCTGGGCGGCGATGCGAGCGGGGAGGCGGCATGAGCCAGCATCTCGAACCGCTGGTATTCCCGCTGCACGGCTCGCGCCTGATCGAGGCCTCGGCCGGCACCGGCAAGACCTGGACCATCGCCGCGCTCTACCTGCGCCTGATGCTCGGCCATGGCGGCGAGGCGGCTTTCCCCCGCCCGCTGCTGCCGAGCGAGATCCTGGTGATGACCTTCACCCGCGCCGCCACGCGCGAGCTGGCCAACCGGGTGCGCGAGCGCCTGGTCGAGGCGGCCGCCTTTTTCCGCGGACAGCTCGACATCGATGACCCCTACCTGGCCGAGCTGGCGGATGCCTATCCCCTTGAGGCGGAGCGCAGCGTCGCCGCCCACCGCCTGGTGCTGGCTGCCGAGACGATGGACGAGGCGGCGATCTTCACCATCGACGCCTGGTGCCAGCGCATGCTGCGCGAGCACGCTTTCGACTCCGGCAGCCTGTTCGACGAAGAGCTGGTCAGCGACGAGCGCGCCCTGTTCGAGGACGCCGCCCACGACTACTGGCGCCAGCACATCTACCCGCTGGGCGCGAACGCGCTGGCGTCGGTGCGCGAGTGCTGGAAGGATGTCGAGGCCCTGAAGGGCGGCGTGCGCGAGCTGGTCACGCGCACCCACCTGCTGGGAGAGTGTGCTCCCGAGCCGCTCGGCACCCTGGTGGCGCGCGTGCAGGCGGCCCTGCGCGCCGAGCTGGCCGGCCTCAAGGAAGGCTGGGCCGCGCGCGCCGACGAGATGGAACGCTGGATCGCCGGCCACCGCGAACGCCAGCCAAAGTGCTTCAATGGGACCAAGATGCGTCCCGACTCGCTGGTGAAATGGTTCGAGGCACTGCGTGCCTGGGCCAATGATCCGGCGCTGGTGATGCCGAACTTGAACAAGACCGCGTGGGACCGCCTGTGCCCGGACGGTATTATCGGAGCCTTCGCCAAGGACTTCACAGCCGAGGTGCCGGCCTGCTTCAGTTTTACCGCGCCACTGCGCGAGGCGCTGGAACGCCTGCAGCCGCTTTCGCACGCGCTGCTGCGCCACGCCGCCAGCCACATCGCCGCCCGCATGCGCGAGCTGAAGGCGCGCAACCGCCAGTTCGGCTTCGCCGACATGCTCGAGCGCCTCAAGGATGCGCTCGAGGGGCCGAACGGCCAGGCCTTGCGCCAGCGCATCGTGCTGCAGTTCCCGGTGGCGATGGTCGACGAGTTCCAGGACACCTCGCCCGACCAGTACCGCATCTTCGACCTGCTGTACCGGGTGGCGGACAACGAACCGGAACGGGGCCTGTTCCTGATCGGCGACCCGAAGCAGTCGATCTACGGCTTCCGCGGCGCCGACATCCACAGCTACCTGGCGGCGCGCCGCGCCACTACCGGGCGCCACTACCAGCTGGGCGTCAACTACCGCTCCACCAGTGAGCTGGTGGAAGCGGTGAACCAGCTGTTCCGCCATGCCGAAGGCGTCGGCGGGCAGGGCGGCTACCCGGCAGGCGCCTTCCGTTTCCGCCGCGGCGAGGACAATCCGCTGCCTTTCGACGCCGTGCAGGCCAAGGGCCACCGCGAACGCCTGGTAGGGGCCGACGGCGCGCAGCATGCGATGTCGGTGTGCTGCGCCGGCCCGATGAACCAGGAAGAGTACCGCGAGTATTTTGCCCACCACTGCGCCGAGCACATCGTCGGCCTGTTGGGCGACGAGCGCGTCGGCTTCTCGGACGGCGAGCGTTTCCGCCGCCTGATGCCGGCCGATATCGCGATCCTGGTGCGCGACCGACGCGAAGCCGCCGCGGTGCGCCGCGCGCTGGTGGAACGCAAGGTGGCCAGCGTCTACCTGTCGGACAAGGATTCGGTGGTCGAAAGCGAGGAAGCGGCCGACGTGCTGCGCTGGCTGTATGCGGTGGCCAATCCGCTCGACGGCATCCTGGCGCGCGCCGCCTTCGCCACCCGCACCGCCGGCCTGCCGCTGGGCGAACTGGCCCGGCTGTCGAGCGACGAGGTGGCCTGGGAAGCGCGCGTCGAGCAGCTCAAGAACCTGCATGGCGCCTGGCAGCGCCAGGGCGTGCTGGCCATGCTGCGCCGCTTCGTGCACGAACTGGGCCTGCCGGCGCGCCTGCTGCGCCAGCCGGGCGGCGAGCGGCGCCTGACCAACCTGCTGCACCTGGCCGAGCTGCTGCAGGAAGCGAGCGGCCAGCTGGAAGGCGAGCAGGCCCTGATCCGCTGGCTGGCCGAGCAGGTCGAGGGCCTGGGCGAGGGTGGGGACGAACGCGTGCTGCGCCTGGAAAGCGATGCCGAGCTGGTGAAGGTGGTCACGGTCCACAAATCGAAGGGTCTGGAATACCCGCTGGTCTACCTGCCGTTCGCGGTGACGGCGCGCCGTACCGACCGGCGCAACCGCGCCTTCTTCGAGTTCGTCGGCATCGACGGCACCCGCCGGCTCGACCTGGCGATGGGCGACGAGTCCCTGGAAGCGGTGGACCGCGCCCGCCTCGAGGAAGACCTGCGCCTGCTGTACGTGGCGCTGACCCGCGCGCGCCACTACCTGTGGCTGGGCGCGGCGCCGATCAGCGGCCGCAGCAAGAACGAGAATCGCCTGCACGAATCCGCGCTGGGCTACCTGCTGGGCGGCGGCGAGAAGATCGACGCGGAACTGCTGCGCGAGCGCCTGGAGCGCCTGCGCGGCGGCGTCGAGGGCATCGTGCTGCACGACCTGACCGAGGCGCAAGGCCGCACCCTGCTGGCGCGCGAGGACGTGCGCCCGGAGCTGTTGGGGGCGCCACGCTACGAAGCCAGTTTCGAGCGCGACTGGTCGATCGGCTCCTTCACCTCGCTGGTACGCCATGCCATGAGCGCTCAGCTTTCAGCTTCGCCCACCCCGCCGCCGGCGCCGATGCGCGCCCAGGAGGAAACCCTGCTGGAAGAGGCGCCGCAGGTGGTGACGCCGCCGCGCATCGAAGACGCGCCCTGGCACCGCTTCCCGCGCGGCTCGGTGCCGGGCAACTTCATGCACGAGCAGCTCGAGTGGATGGCGGCGGAAGGTTTTCATCGCGCCGACGAGCCGGAATTCATGCTGAGGCTTGGCCAGCGCATCGAGCGCGCCGGCTGGGGCAACCGTTTGGACGACGCCCTGGCCTGGCTGCACGCGGTGGTCACGACGCCGCTGCCGCCGCTGGGCGCGGCATTGAGTGCCTTGCGTGATCCGGTGCCCGAACTGGAGTTTTGGTTCCCCAGCGAACGCCTGGACGTGGTGCAACTGGACCGCCTGTGCCGTGCGCGCATCATGAAGGGCCTGGACCGTCCGGTCTTGCCGGAGCGCGTGCTGCACGGCATGCTCAAGGGCTTCGCCGACCTGGTGTTCGAGCACGACGGCCGCTATTGGGTGCTCGACTACAAGACCAATGCGCTGGGGCCGGGCGACGCCGCGTATACCCAGGCCGCGATGGAGCTGGGCATGACGGAGCACCGCTACGACATCCAGGCCACCATCTACATGCTGGCGCTGCACCGCCTCCTGAAGAGCCGGCTGGGGGATGCCTACGAGCCGCGCCGCCAGCTGGGAGGGGCCGTGTTCCTGTTCCTGCGCGGGATCGCGAACGCCGACACGCGCGGCTGCTGCGTGCTGGGCCCGGATATGGAACTCCTGGCAGGACTGGAAGCATTGCTGGACAAGGACCATCATGGTTAAGCATGAAGCCAACATCACGCTGCTGTGGAGCGAGCTGGCGCGCCTGAGCGAAACCGGCGAGCTGCGCCGCCTGTCCTATGCCTTCGCCCGCTTCGTGGCCTCGCTGGCGGCTGCGCCGCCTGCGCTGGTGCTGGCCACGAGCGTGCTGTCCGAGCTGGAAGGGCAGGGCCACAGCTGCCTGCTCCTGTCCGACCTGGCCGCGGGTCCCGCAGGGCTGCTCGGCTGGGAAGACGAGCAGTGGAAGCACCTTGCGCGCGCCGCCGGCCCCTTGCCGAAAAACGCGCAGGGCTGGGCCCAGAGTCTCTCCGGCTGCCAGCAGGTCTGGGACGTCAGCGCCTTCGACTACGACCAGCCGCTGGTGCTGGACGGCGACCGCCTCTACCTGCGCCGCTACTGGCGCGACGAGATGCTGGTGGCCCAGGCCGTGCGCGAGCGCGCGACGCGCAAGCGCGAGGTGGACCAGGAAGCGGTACGCGGCTGGCTCGACATGCTGTTCGCCTCGCAGCACAACGTGCAGGGACCGGACTGGCAGAAGCTGGCCTGCGCCATCGCCCTGCGCGGCTCGGTGGCCATCATCACCGGTGGTCCCGGCACCGGCAAGACCTATACCGTGGCGCGCCTGCTGGCGCTGCTGTTCGCCACCGCGCCCGAAGCCGGCAGCCAGCGCATCGCCCTGGCCGCGCCGACCGGCAAGGCGGCGGCGCGCCTGAAGCAGTCGATCGACAAGGCCCTGAACGAGCTGGCCGACAAGGTCGGATCGACGCTGCCGCTGCGCGAACTGACGCTGCGCATGGGCGCCGCCCGCACCCTGCACAGCCTGCTGGGGGCGCGCCCCGACACCCGGGCCTTTGCCCACCACCGCGGCAACCCGCTCGACGTCGACGTCCTGATCGTCGACGAAGCCTCGATGGTGCACCTGGAGATGATGGCCTCGCTGCTCGACGCGCTGCCACCTTCCGCCACCCTGATCCTGCTGGGCGACAAGGACCAGTTGGCCTCGGTGGAGGCGGGCGCCGTGCTCGGCGACCTGTGCCACAACGCCGGAGCCGGCGGCTACACCGACGCCACCTGCGACTACGTTCTCGCGGCCAGCGGCGAGGAGTTGCCGGATGAATTCCTGGGCGACGCCGGCGCGCTGGCCCAGCAGACCGTGATGCTGCGCCACAGCCGCCGCTTCGGCGGCCCGATCGGCCAGCTGGCCCTGGCGGTGAATGCCGGCGACGCGGTGCGCGCCGAAGCCGTGCTGCGCGCAGGCGAGCCGGGCGTGCGCTGGATCGAGAACGCCCAGCAGCAGCACGTGCTGCAACTGGCGCAATCCGGCTACGGTTCTTACCTGGACGTGTTGAATACCGGCCATAAGGCCGGATTGAACACGAATCATGAAGAATGGGTGCGCCAGGTCCTGCAGCGCTTCGAGTCCTTCCGCATCCTGTGCGCCGTGCGCGACGGCGAGTGGGGCGTCGCCGGCCTGAACGACGCGGTGGCCAGGCGCCTGGCCCAGGCCGGGCTGCTGCGCCCGAACGGCGAATGGTATGTCGGCCGCCCGGTGATGGTGACCCGCAACGACTACGCCACCAACGTCTACAACGGCGACATCGGCCTCACGCTGCCCGACCCCGCGCGCCCGGGCGCCCTGCGCGTGTACTTCCTCGAAGGCGATACGGTGCGCAGCGTGCTGGCGACCCGCCTGCGCAATGTCGAGACAGCCTTTGCCATGACGGTCCACAAATCGCAGGGCTCGGAATTTCGCCATACCGTGCTGGCGCTGCCGCGCGAACGCGGCGCCGTTCTCACCCGCGAGCTGGTCTACACCGGCATTACCCGCGCCAGCGAGATGTTCACCCTGGTCTCGCCCCCCGGCGCCGTGCTGCTCGAGGCCATCGCCCAGCGCACCCACCGCACCAGCGGCTTGCGTGGCATGATCGCGCCGACTTTGCGCTGAGCCGGAACGCAAGGTCCCGGTGTCGCGACGGCGCGACTACGGCTTTGACGAAGGCCAAGCATGGTGCGCGACCCGGTCCATTTCGTCGAACTCGACCGTGGCTGCGTGGTCTTACTCACGTACAAGAACAAGGACCAGGCAGCATTTTTCGTGTAATTTTTCCTCTAACTAAGGTTTTATTCAACGGAAGGCGTCTAACACGCCTGGCGCCAGCATGCAGCCACTCGACCAGCAGACGGTATTGTTCTGTTCCGCACCCGGCACGGTGGCGCGCCAGCCTGTCGCCTGCGACGACCTGCCGGCCTTCCCGCTGGCCGGGCCCTGGCCGCGCTGGTTTGCCCGCAGCTTCGACGTCTGGTGGGAAACCGCATTGGTCGCCCTGGTGCTGGGCTACGCCCTGGGCCAGGTATTCCCGGCTTTCCTGCGCTGGCTGGAAACCCCCTTCGGCTGGAAATTATTCGGCCTGGCCTGCATCCCCGGCGGCCTGCTGCTCGACGCCGCCCTGCAGGCGCTGCTCGGAAATACGCCGGGTAAGGCGCTGCTGGGCCTGCGCCTCATCACGACCGATGGGCACGCGCCGGCTTTCCGCGAGCTGGTGCGGCGTAACCTGAAGATCTGGCGCGACGGCCTCGCGCTCGGCCTGCCGCTCATCAGCCTGGTGACCATGGCGCGCCAGGGCATGCGCCTGCGCAAGGGCGTGCAGGCCAGCTACGACAAGGACGATTTCCTGGTGAGCGCCAGCAGCACCGGCTGGCTGGCGAAAAGCGTGTTCGGCACCGCCTTCGTCAGCTTGTTCAGCGCCATCCTGATCCTCGACGGGGTCGACCGCCAGGACAGCCGCGAGACCAGCGCCATGGTGGAGGCGCCACCGGTCGCCTGGACCAACCCGGTCACCGGACGCATGGCGCGCATCGGGCCGCAATGGAAACTCGAGGTGCGCCCGGGGCCGGACGGCAGCGTGCAGCACCTGTTCACCCAGCAAAGCGGGCACGCCGCCGTCCTGTTCGCGCACGAGAATAGCGGCGGCAGGGCCCTGCGCCAGGACGCCCAGGCGCTGGCCGGACGGCTGGCCGACCGCTTCGAACTGGCAGACAGCTACTTCGCCGAATTCCGCGGCCGCCATTCCTGGGTCGGCAGGGGGCTGCACAAGAAGGGGCCGGAGCGGGTGCAGCTGCGCATCGTCGAAGTCGACGGCAAGGCCTGGCGCGTGGTGGCGATGCAGTCGCCGCCGGCCGCCTATACGGACGACCTGGTGCAGGAGCTGAGCGGCGCCTTGTGGGACACGGTCACGCCGCCACCCCGCCCGGAGCTGGCCCAGCGCGGCCACTGACATCCTCGCCGCAACAAAAAAAGGGGCCTCGTAGGCCCCTTCGCGTCCGCATGGTGCGGCGATGCGCTTATTTCTTGCGGCGCTTCGGCTCCACCTTCACCTTGCTGCGCTTCTTGACCGCCTTGACCTTGGCCTTGCCGGCCGTCGCCTTGACGCGCGGGCCGCCGGCACTGGCCTTGATGCGGGCGCGGCTGGACGAGGCCTTGTAGCGCGGCGCGCGGTTCGAGGCCTTGGCCATGCTCACCGGCTCGTCGCCGGTAATGAAACGGCGGATGTTCAACGCGTCCAGGATGCGCGCCGACGAGGCGCCGGCATTGAGCAGCACCAGGGTGGCGTTCTTGCCGCCCGCCTTGATGTTCATGATCAGGCAGCGGCCGGCTTCCTGGATGTAGCCGGTCTTCGACAGGCCGATGTCCCAGCCTTTGGCGCCGACCAGGCGGTTGGTGTTGCGGTATTCGACCTCGCGCCCGTTGATGTTGATCAGGTCCTTCGACTCGGTCGACATGCGGGTGATCTCTGGATACCTGGCCGACGCCGTCGCCATCTTGACCAGGTCGCCCGCGGTCGAACGGTTGTGCGGCGACAGGCCGGTCGGCTCCTCGATCACGGTCTGGGTCATGCCCAGCGCGGCGATCTTCTGGCGTACCGCGACCTTGAATCCGGCCAGACCGCCCGGATAAGTCCGCGCCAGCGCATGGGCCGCGCGGTTGTCCGAGGACATCAGGGCCAGCTGCAGCACGTCACGGCGCGAGATCAGGGCGCCGACCGGCACGCGCGAGCTGCTGTGCTTGAAGGTGTCGACGTCGCTGCGGTCGATCTCGATCAGCTCGTCCAGGTCTTGCCTGGCGTCGAGCACGACCATGGCGGTCATCAGCTTGGTGAGCGACGCGATCGGCGCGACGCGGTCCGCATTCTTTTCCAGCAAAATCTTGCCGGTGTCATCTTCTACCACGAGCACCGATTGCGAGCCGAAGGGCACGGCGAAAGCCGCAGCCGAAAACGACAACAATGCGGTGGCAAACAATTTTTTGAACATTGTCGGGTGCAGGAATAGGTTGTGTTGAGCGGGAAAACGCGGCAGTGGGTGAGCGAGTACTCAACAATCTAGCTGTAGGGCAACTACAGGAGTTGGAAGATAGCATCAAGCATGATGCATGTCTATGGCACACAAGCAAAAACGGCCTTGTGAACCGGAATTTAGTTGCAGTTTAACCCTTCACTTAACACAGCGTCCATGACACACACCAGATCAGGTAGAAATTCCGAGTGGGTAGAACGCCAGGACGATGCGTCCGTAACGACGAAGCCCTGCACAGGGCAGGGCTTCGGCACGGTACGGCCCATGAAGCGGGCCGGGTCACGGATGGCTTACTTCGACTGGTAGATCTTGTCGAACTCGCCGCCATCGTTGAAGTGGACTTCCTGGGCCTTGCGCCAGCCGCCGAACAGCTCATCCACCGTGAACAACTGGATCGGCTTGTAGTTGGCGGCATATTTCTTCATCACTGCATCGGAACGCACGCGCAGGAAGTGCTTGGCGCCGATTTCCTGGCCGGCCGGCGAGTACAGGAAGTTCAGGTAGGCCGTCGCTTCCTTGCGCTGCTTGCGGCGGTCGACCACCTTGTCGACCACGGCCACCGGCGATTCTGCCAGGATCGAGCTGCTCGGGTAGACCACTTCGAAGTTGTCGCCAAATTCCTTGCGCACCATGCTCACTTCATTCTCGAAGGTCACCAGCACGTCGCCGATCTGGCGCTGGGTGAAGGTGGTGGTCGCGGCGCGCCCGCCCGCATCGAGGATCGGCACGTTCTTGAAGATGCGGCTCACCAGGTCGCGCGCCTGCGCTTCGTTGCCGCCCTTTTTCAGCACCGAACCCCAGGCCGCCAGGTAGGTATAACGGCCGTTGCCGGCGGTCTTCGGGTTCGGGATGATCACCTGCACGCCCGGGCGCGCCAGGTCGTCCCAGTTGCGGATCTTTTTCGGATTGCCCTTGCGGACCAGGTACACCATGGTCGAGTAGTAGGGCGCCGCATTGTGCGGGAATTTCTTGGCCCAGTCCTTGGCCACGAGGCCGCGGTCGGCCAGCATGTCGATGTCGTTGGCCTGGTTCATGGTGACGACCGAGGCTTCCAGGCCGTCGGCGACGGCGCGCGCCTGCTTGCTCGAGCCGCCGTGCGACTGCTTGATGCTGACGGTCTGGCCGGTCTGTTGCTTGTAGGCCGCGATGAAGGCCGGGTTGATGTCCTTGTACAGCTCGCGTGCTACGTCGTAGGAAACGTTCAGCAGCTCGGTCGTGGCGGCGCTGGCCGACAGCGGCAGCGCGGCGCCCAGCGACAGGGCCAGGAGGAAACGGCGGAGCGGGGAGGTCAGGGTCATATGTTCTCGCTTCTCAGAATCTTGTGGTGACAGTGTGCATCATCCGCACATTGCTCAAAATACGGAACAATAGTTTTGTCATATGCTTAGTACTGCAGAGCAGGGCAGCGTCCGGGCTTGCGCGGCATCGCTGCGGATATGGGTGACCACAGCAAGGTCGGGGGCTTTCGGTGTATAGTCGTGCCCAGCCATTGCGCCACAAGCGCGGTCTGATCGTTTTTTATGCATAGTGATGTTTGATGTCCACGCGTTTTGACATTCGCAAGGCGGTACCCGGTGATGCTGCCCCCGCCTGCGCCCTGCTGCGCCGCTCGATCGAAGTCGGGTGCAAGGCCGACCACCAGGACCGGCCGGCCGTGCTGGAAGCCTGGCTCGGCAACAAGACTGCAGCCAACGTCGCCGCCTGGTTTGCCAACCCCAGCAACCATGCCCTGGTCGCCGAGCGCGACGGGGAGCTGCTGGGCCTGTGCCTGCTGACCCAGGCCGGCAAGCTGGCGCTGTGCTATGTGTCGCCGCAGGCGCTGCGCAGCGGCATCGGCCGCGCACTCATCGCCGCCGCCGAGGAGCAGGCGCGCGCCTGGAGCATCAAGAAACTGCACCTGCACAGCCCGGCGAGCGCGAGCGCCTTCTTCGAGCGCCAGGGGTATGTCAACGCCGGCAAGGACAAGTCCTGCTGGGGGCTCGAATGCGACCTGCTGTGGAAACCGCTCGACGCCGTATGCGAGACAGGGCCGGCGGCTGCCGCCAGCAAGCGTTTTTGCAACTGCGCCGGCTAGGCCCCCGCAACAATCTTGACAAACTCTTCTTTTGTGCAGGAGAAGCTTGCGATATAGTAAGCGCCTCATTTGGCTGAGTTCGCTTGTTATGGCTTCACGTAGAGATTTCCTGCAACAAAGTGCCCGGCTCTGTGCGTTGGGCACCCTGGGTTCCCCACTGCTGGTCCCGGCCATGGCCGCGGCCCAGACGACCGACCTGGAACCCCCGCCCGACCTGTTCGATGCCCAGCTGCTGGACATCGATTTCTGGATCAAACCGCGTACCCTGTCGCTGGTGCGCCCGCAAAGCGGCGAGCGCGCCAAGGTGCTGTACTGGAAGGACGGTGAGATCATCGATTCCGCCTACCAGGAGCTGTGCCATATCCTGCGCGACGTAAACGGCCGCGCGTCGGCGCCGATCGATCCCAAGCTGTTCGAGATCCTGTGGGGCACCCAGGCCTTCATCGCGCGCTACGGCATGACCCAGCCGCTCGAGATCCTGTCCGGCTACCGCACCGAAGCCTCGAACCGGCGCCTGGTCGAGGAGGGCGTCCCGGCGGCGCGCAAGTCCCTGCACATGGTGGGCAAGGCGGCGGACATCCGCATCGCCAGCCTGAGCGAGGAAGTGCTCGGCGGCCTGATCCGCAGCTTCCGCCAGGGCGGTGTCGGCTATTACTACCGTGCCGGCCCGAAAGGCGGCTGGATCCACGCCGATACCGGACTGAATCGCACCTGGAAGGGCTGACCCGGCCGCGCTTGACGCGCGCCGATCGGTGCGTCCTCGGCATCGAACTTCGGCTAGTATGAGTTGTCACAGCCAGGGCGGCCGCCCTGGTTTATCGGTATTGCTTTTCCAAGGAGGCAATGATGGCAACGATGAATACTCCCACCATGGACCGCAGGACGATGGGCGAACGGCGCACTTCCATGCATGCGCATGGGCGTTCCGCCATGTCGGCACTCGACTACCTGGCAATGGCGCTCCTGATCGTCGGTGGCCTGAATTGGGCGATGGTCGGCCTGTTCGATGTCGACATGGTCGCCACCATCTTCGGCCCGGGCAGCCCGGCAACGCGTATCGTCTACGTGGTGGTGGGCCTGGCGGCGCTGTACTCGATCTACACCACTGCCAAGATGGCCGGCAGCAAGCGCTCGAGCTGAGCGACATGCGCGTCGGGCTGATTTCCGACACGCACGGGTTGCTGCGCCCGGAGGCGCTCGACTTCCTCCGGGGCAGCGACCATATCATCCACGCCGGCGACATCACCGGCCCCGAGATCCTTCCGCCATTGGCGGCGATCGCGCCGCTGACTATCGTGCGCGGCAATAACGACCGCGGCGCCTGGGCGCGCGAGATTCCCGAGACCGCCATCCTGCGGCTGGGGCAGGTCGCCATCTACGTGATCCACGACTTCAAGGAATTGCCGCTCGATCCGGCCGGCGAGGGCATGCGCGTGGTGGTGTCGGGCCATTCGCACAAGCCGCTGTGCAGCGAACAGGGCGGCGTGCTGTACGTGAACCCGGGTAGCGCGGGACGGCGGCGCTTCACGCTGCCGATCTCGGTCGGTGAGTTGCTGGTCGATGGCGAGGATGTCAAGGTGCGCCTAGTGACCCTCGACGTCAAGTGAACATCGTTGCGTGCCGTATTTTCTGCGGTAGGCGATAATGCGGCCAACCGAGGAGACCGCATGACTGCCCATACCGACGCATCCATCATCGATTCATGGTCGCGCAACACCGATCCCTGGACCGCCGCCGTGCGGGGAGGCGAGATCGCGTCGCGCGTGCTGGTCACCAACGCTGCGATCGTCGACACCGTGCGCGCGTATGCGCCGGCGACCGGCGTCGATCTCGGCTGCGGCGAAGGCTGGCTGGTGCGGGCACTGCCCGAAGTGGCGATGCTGGGTGTCGATGCGAGCGCCGGCCTGGTCGAGCAGGCGAGGAAGGCAGGCGGCGGCGAGTTCCGCCAGCTGAGCTACGAAGAGATCGCCGCCGGCCAGCTGGCGCTGGCCGGCGACGTGGCGGTCTGTAACTTTTCGCTGATCGGCGACGAGGCCGTGCGCGGGCTGCTGCGTGCCGCGCCGACCTACCTGCGGCCCGGCGGGCTGCTGATCGTGCAGACCGTGCACCCGCTCATGGCCTGCGGCGACGCCCCCTATGCCGACGGCTGGCGCGATGGCAGCTGGGCCGGTTTCAGCAGCGACTTCACCGATCCGGCGCCCTGGTACTTCCGTACGGTCTCGAGCTGGCTCGCGCTGTTCGAGGAACACGGCCTGCGCGTGGTCGAGATGCGCGAACCGCTCCATCCGGACAGCGGCAAGCCGGTGTCGCTGATCCTCGTCGGCCGGCTGGCGTAAAATACGGCTCGTTCCGCTTTTGCCCGCATCACATGAACCTGCCACCCGATACCCCGCAGCCGCGCTTCCGCCCCCGTCCCTGGACCGCATTGGAGACCCCGCAGGACGTCGAACTCTGGATCGACGAGCACAACCGCGCCCTGCAGGAGCTGGTCAAGCCGACCGAGACCGGCGTCGGCATCTGCTTCACCTTGGCCGAGGGCGGCAACGTGACCATGCAGACGACCGGCGATGCGGTGATCCTCGACGTCGAACCCGAGGCCGACTGGATCGCACCCCTGATCATCGCGGCCACCGGCGCCGAGCCGCCGCGCGGGCAGCTCTGGGTGCTCCCGGACGACAAGCTGGTGCAGCTGATCCTCGGCCTGTCCACGCTGGTCCTGAGCACCACGCTGGTGGTCGGCCACCCCTTCGGAGCGCGCGGCCGCAGGTACTAAGAACCTATTCCGGTCAGGTTCCAAGCAACCCGCGGCGCTTCCCGCCGGCACGGCTTTCGGTTATAAAGTCAGCTCGACTAGGGATGGAGACGATTTGATGGGCAAGCATTCGACCACCGTGGCACGCCGTGCCCTACTTGGCCTGGCGCTGGTCGCCTCGCTGTCGGCACTGGCGCCGGCAGGGGCGGCCGACCTGCTGACGGACGCGAAGGCGCGCGGCACCCTGCTCATCGCGATGGAAGGCACCTACCCTCCCTTCAACTTCAAGGACCCGAAGACCGGCAAGCTGGCCGGCTACGACGTCGACGTCGCGCGCCTGGTCGCGAGCAAGCTGGGCGTCAAACCGGAATTCGTCACCACCGAGTGGGCCGCGATCCTCGCCGGCCTGGCCGCCGGCAAGTACGACGTGATCGTCAGCCAGGTCGGCATCACGCCCAGGCGCGAGCAGGCCTTCGATTTCTCGCGCCCCTATACCTATTCCTTCCCGCAGCTCATCGTGCGCAAGAACGACCGCGCCAGCTACGCCAGCCTGAACGACCTGAAAGGCAAGAAGGTCGGCGTGGGGCAGGGCAGCGTGTTCGAGCAGCAGGCCAAGGCGGTGCCGGGCATCGAGGTCAAGAGCTATCCGGCCGCGCCCGAGAACCTGCAGGACCTGGCCTTCGGGCGCATCGATGCGGCGCTCAACGACAGCCTGATGGTGGCTTACCTGCTGCAGCATTCGCAGCTGCCGATCAAGGCCGGCGCACTGGTCGGTGCGCCCGAGCGCATGGGCATCCCCTTCCGCAAGGGCAATCCGCAGTTCAAGGCGGCGGTCGACAAGATCCTCGCGGACGCGGCCGCCGACGGCACCCTGAAGGCGATGTCGCTCAAGTGGTTCGGCACCGACGCCAGCCGCCCGGCCCAATAATGGCGGTCGCGTGGAGTTGATCGCGCTGCTGCGCGAAGCGGCGCCGACCCTGTTGACGGGCGCCGGCTACACCCTGCTGTTCGCGGTGGCCTCGATGATCGGCGGGCTGGCGATCGGCCTGCCGGTGGCGCTGATGCGCATCGCTCCCTGGGCCGCCGTGCGCCTGCCGGCGAGCCTGTACGTGAGCCTCATGCGCGGCACGCCGCTGCTGGTGCAGATCTTCGTCATCTACTATGGCTTGCCGAGCGTCGGCATCGAATTCACGCCGGTGACGGCGGGGGTGCTGGCGCTGTCGCTGAACGCGGGCGCCTACCTGTCGGAAAGCCTGCGCGGTGCGATCCGCGCCGTCAGCGAAGGGCAGTGGCGCGCGAGCTTCAGCCTGGGACTGGGCTACTGGCAGACCCTGCAGCACATCGTCATGCCGCAGGCGCTGCGCATCGCGGTGCCCTCGATGAGCAACACGCTCATCAGCCTGATCAAGGACACCTCGCTGGTGTCGGTGATCACCATGACCGAACTGATGCTCGCGACCAAGGAAGTCATTGCGGTGAGCTTCCAGCCACTGCCGCTGTATCTTGCGGCGGCCTGCATCTACTGGGCCTTGAGCCTGTTCTTCGAAGCGATCCAGCGCCGCGCGGAGCGGCGCCTGAACCGCGCGCACGCCGCGCGCTGACCAGGGGCCGGCACGCGGGCGCGGGGGCACTCAGCGCTTGCCGCGCTGCTGGTCCTGCTGCTGGAAGGCGTCGGCGGCTTGCTGGGCGCTTTCGCCCTGACGTTGGCCGCCCAGGTCATCCAGAGCCGGGGTCCCGCCGGAAGCGTGCTGGCCACCGCCTTGCTGCTGGTTGCCCTGTTGCTGGCCTTGCTGCTGGCTACCCGATTGCTGGCCTTGCTGCTGGCTACCCGATTGCTGGCCTTGCTGCTGGCTACCCGATTGCTGGCCTTGCTGCTGGCCGCCCTGTTGGCCCATCTGCTGCTGGCCGGACTGCTGGCCGCCTGACTGCTGGTTGCCCTCGCGCTGGCCCTGGCCGGCCGCGGAAACCAGGTCCTTGCTCGGGTCCGCTTGCGAATTATCCGGTTGCGACTGCTTCTGGTTTTGCTGCTCCTTCATGATGGTCTCCTCATCGAAGATTGTCGAGACACCATCTTAGTCCTCCTGCTGACATCGGCAATCGGAGCAAGGGAGGAGGGGACGTAGGACCGTTCGGACGCTCTCGCCGACAGGAAAGAAAGGACGGCCCAATGCGAACGCGCACCGGCAAGCCTGGCTTGCCGGTGCGCGTCGTACTGCGAGGTAAAGAGCGCTCAGCGGCGCCCGGGGTTAACGATTGCCGCGTTGCTTGTCGATGCTGTTGTCCTGGCTCCAGGCCTGCGATGCATCCTTGGCGGATTCACCCTGGCGCGAACCCAGGTCATCGAGTGCCGGCGTGCCGCCGGAGGCGTGTTGCCCTCCGCTTTGCTGGCTCCCACCCTGGCCCGACTGGCGGCTCCCTTGTTGCTGCCCCGATTGCTGACTACCTTGTTGCTGCTGTCCCGATTGCTGGCTGCCACCCTGCTGGCCAGACTGCCGACTGCCCTGCTGCTGCCCGGATTGCATACTGCCTTGCTGCTGTCCCGATTGCATGTTGCCGGACTGTTGCTGGCCGCCCTGGGCGGGTTTGCCGCTCGCGGTATTCATGCTCAGGTCGTCCACGTCATCGTCGTGGCGCGGCCCTTTGACGCCATGTCCTTTGTTTTCACCCATACCAGTCTCCTTGTTTGAGTGTCGATGGGGCCATGATAACCCCTCGGCGGAAGCAGACAATCGGAATGGGGCATGAGCCGTCGTAGGACGGCCCGTACAAAGTCATCAGTAAATGGAGGGGGCTTGGCTAGCGTTTTTCCTGCTGCTGCGTTCCCTCGCCGGACTGTTGCGAACCCTTATGCTGGTCCGATTGCAGATTGCCCGGGCGGCTGCGTTCCAGCCGTTCGCGCTGGCGGTTCACGTCGAAGTCGTCGAGCTGGACGTCGCTCAGGCTCCTGTCCCCGGTATCCTTGTTTTCAGGCATGGTGGCCTCCTTGCTTCAGATGTGGTGGAAGCCACATCTTAGGCCGATTGCCAGGGAAAGGGCGCTCAGGGTGCGATGCCGAGCCCGTGCAGGAACCCATGCGCCGCGCTGTAGGCGCCGACGTGCTGCTCGGCCGTGAAACCGCCGTGGCCGCCGCCCTTGATGGTGTGCAGGACGTTACGCACGCCCGCCTTGTCGAGCGCCTCCTTCAGCCGCACGCCATGCGCATACGGCACCAGCGGATCGGCATCGCCATGGATGGTGAGCACGGCCGGCCCGCCCGCGCGCACATGGCTCAGCGGCGACACCGCGCGCGCCAGCGCCTGGCGCTCGGACTCCGGCATCCTGCCGAACCAGGCCACCGCATATGAGCGCACGTTCGGGCCTTGCAGCATGTCGGCGACGTCGGTGATGCCATACCAGTTGATTACCGCCGCCACCTTCGGCGCCACGTTCTGGTACGGTCCGCTCCAGCTCGGCTCGTTGGCCGCGCACTGGCGGGTGAGCGGCGAATCGGCCGGGATCATGGCCGTGGCAAGGGCCAGGTGGCCGCCCGCCGAGTCGCCCGTGGTGACCACCCTGGACAGGTCGAAGTTGTACTTCTTCGCATTGCGCCCGAGCCACTGCAGCGCGCACAGCGTGTCTTCGACCGCGGCCGGGGCGGGCGCCACCTTCGCCAGCCGGTAGCTGACGTTCACGAAGGCGAAACCCATCTCCATGTAGGGCATGGCGGACAGCGCCGCGCCTTCGCGCCGGCCGGCTACCCAGCCGCCGCCGTGGAAGTACATCACCACGGGCAGCGGCTTGTCGCTCTTCTTCGCCGGAAGGTAGACGTCGAGCTTGAGGTCCTGTCCGCTGGCCGTCAGGTATGTCAGGTCCGCATCGATCCACCAGCCATGGTCGAGCAGGGCGGCACTCTTCACGCCTTCGTCGGCCGCTTGCGCGGCCAAGGGCAGGGCGAGCGCGCAGGCCAGGGCAGCGGCGCGCAGCCGCGATGTCGTGGTCCGCATCCCGATCACATGTTCGGGTAGTTCGGGCCGCCGCCGCCTTCCGGCGTCACCCAGACGATGTTCTGGGTCGGGTCCTTGATGTCGCAGGTCTTGCAGTGCACGCAGTTCTGAGCGTTGATCTGCAGGCGGTCCTGGCCAGCGTCGGTCTTGACGAACTCGTACACGCCGGCCGGGCAGTAGCGCTGTTCCGGGCCCGCGTACTTGGCCAGGTTGACGTCCACCGGGATGGCCGCGTTCTTCAGCGTCAGGTGGATCGGCTGGTCTTCGGCGTGGTTGGTGTTCGAGATGAACACCGAGGACAGGCGATCGAAGGTCAGCTTGCCGTCCGGTTTCGGATACGCGATCGGCTTGAATTGCGATGCAGGCTTCAGGCATTCATGGTCGGCGTGCTGATGGTGCAGCGTCCACGGCGCCTTGCCGCGGAAGACCATCTGGTCGATGCCGGTCATGATGGTGCCGATGTACAGGCCCTTGCTCATCCACGGCTTGAAGTTGCGCGCGACGTGCAGTTCCTCGTGCAGCCAGCTCTTCTCGAACGCTGCCGGGTAGGAGGCCAGCTCGTCGTGCTGGCGGCCTTCGCCCAGCGCGGCAAAGGCGCTTTCCGCGGCCAGCATGCCGGTCTTGATCGCGGCGTGGCTGCCCTTGATGCGGCTGGTGTTCAGGAAGCCGGCGTCGCAGCCGATCAGCGCGCCGCCCGGGAACACGGTCTTCGGCAGGGATTGCAGGCCGCCCGCGGTGATGGCGCGCGCGCCGTACGAGATGCGCTTGCCGCCTTCGAAGTAGTGGCGGATCGCCGGGTGCGTCTTGTAACGCTGGAACTCCTCGTAGGGCGACAGGTAGGGGTTCTGGTAGGCCAGGCCCACCACGAAGCCGACCGCCACCTGGTTGTTCTCCAGGTGGTACAGGAAGGAGCCGCCGTAGGTGTCGTTGTCGAGCGGCCAGCCGGCGGTGTGGATCACCAGGCCCGGCTTGTGCTTGCTCGGATCGATCTCCCACAGTTCCTTGATGCCGATGCCGTAGGTCTGCGGGTCCTTGCCCTTGTTGAGGTCATACTTGGCCATCAGCGCCTTGCCGAGGTGGCCGCGCGAGCCTTCCGCGAACAGGGTGTACTTGGCGTGCAGCTCCATGCCGAGCTGGAAGTCCGGGCCGGGCTCGCCGTCGCGCTTGACGCCCATGTTGCCGGTGGCGACACCCTTGACCGAGCCGTCCTCGTTGTACAGCACTTCGGCGGCCGGGAAGCCGGGGAAGATCTCGACGCCCAGCGCTTCCGCCTGTTGTCCAAGCCAGCGCGTCACGTTGGCCAGCGAGATCACGTAGTTGCCGTGGTTGGTCAGCATCTTCGGGACCATGAAGTTCGGCGTCTTGATCGCTTTGGTCTCGGTGAGGAACAGCACCTGATCCTCGGTCACCGCGGTGTTCAGCGGCGCGCCTTTTTCCTTCCAGTCCGGGATCAGCTCGTTCAGGGCGATCGGGTCCATGACCGCGCCGGACAGGATGTGCGCACCCAGCTCGCCGCCTTTCTCGAGCACGCAGACCGAGACCTCTTGTCCCTTCTCTGCCGCCAGCTGCTTGAGGCGGATCGCCGCCGACAGGCCCGCGGGACCGCCGCCGACGATGACCACGTCGTACTCCATGGCTTCGCGCGGTCCGTATTGTTCGAGGATGTTGGTTGGCTCAGTCATATGATTATTCTAATAAGAGTGAAAAATTTAAGCACGAGTGTGCACTTTTTTACTGTCGATTGCAACGTTGGGCGCCATTTTACGGACATTATTAGATGCGGCAATCTAATACTGATGATTTGTGTAATCATGATGGCTTCGCAATGGACAAAGAAGGGGAGCCGCGTGGGCATCGAAGTCAATTACGAAGGAAAAATCGCCATGGTCACCGGCGCCTCGAGCGGCCTGGGCGCGCGTTTCGCCAAGGCGCTGGCCGGAGCCGGCGCGCAGGTGGTGCTGGCCTCGCGCCGGGTCGAGCGGCTCAAGGAGCTGCGCGCGGAGATCGAGGCCGACGGCGGCGCCGCCCACGTGGTGCGCCTGGACGTGACCGACCTGGCCAGCATCAAGTCGGCCATCGCGCACGCCGAGACCGAGGCCGGCCCGATCGACATCCTGGTCAACAATTCGGGCGTGTCGAGCACCCAGCGCCTGCTGGACGTCACCGAAGAAGACTACAACTACATCATGGACACCAACCTGCGCGGCGCCTTTTTTGTCGCGCAGCAGACCGCCAAGCGCATGATCCAGCGCGCCAAGGGCGACCCGCGCAAGCAGCACCGCATCGTCAACATCGCCTCGGTGGCGGGCCTGCGCGTGCTGCCGCAGATCGGCGTGTACTGCATGAGCAAGGCCGGCGTGGTGCAGATGACCAAGGCGATGGCGGTGGAGTGGGGCCGCTACGGCATCAATGTCAATGCCATCTGCCCCGGTTACATCTCGACCGAAATGAACGAGGATTACTTCGACACCGAACAGGGCCGCAAGCTGATCGACATGCTGCCCCGCAAGCGCACCGGCCGGCCGGAAGACCTCGACGGGCTCCTGCTGCTGCTGGCGGCGGACGAGGCCCACTTCATCAATGGCGCCGTCATCACGGCCGACGACGGCATGACGGCGCAGTAATCAAGAACGAGCAACAAAGGAAGCAATGAGCAACAAGCAGTTCGTGCATACCATGAGGATCCCCATCCGTTGGGGCGACATGGATGCGATGGGTCACGTCAACAACACCGTTTATTTCCGCTACATCGAATCGGCGCGCATCGCGTGGCTGGAGCAGGCCGGCGCGCTGGCCGACCCGGCCGCCTCGACCGAAGGCCCGGTCATCGTCAACGCCTACTGCAGTTTCCTCAAGCAGCTGACCTATCCGGGTGAGATCGAGGTCAGCACCTATGTCGGTCCACCGGGCCGCTCGAGCATCGAAGTGACGCACGAGATCCGCCTGGTCGGTTCGGATGGACAGGCCGGCGCGCTGCACGCCGAAGGCGGTGCCAAGCTCGTATGGATCGACTTCAAGGCCGAGAAGTCCCGGCCGCTGCCGGAACGCCTGCGGGCGCTGCTGCCTACGGCGGACTGAGCCACCTCCGCAATGAAGCACAGGTCCCGGTGCAAGGCCGGGACCCGCGGCGTTTCAATCGGCGCATGGATGCGCCCTCGCCAGGACAGGCTGAGTAGTCCTGCGCCTACATACTCTTTACGGTTGAGCCTGCTCAGGGACTTGGCGATTTTCCGTGCTGTGGTGACAATTCGTGAGAATGTCGCCCATCTCTCTGTGGCATCATCCCGCCTCTTCGATTTTCGGCGTCATGCCCGTATCGTGACTGTTGCAAATCGGTCGAGATTTGTAAGACAGGTCCTACGAAAACAAATCGACCGATTATAATTTCGTTCAATTTCTCAGAGCGCAAGATAGTGCGCTTCACTTCCACAACAGCGAGTCATGTTCGAGTCAGAGGTCGTATTTTCCATTGCCCGACATGCCGCTTGGGCGCCCGGCCTGACAAGCCCGCAGCGCTGGATGGAGTGGGCGCGCGACCCCTGGACCCTGGCGCCTGGCGAAGAACCGAAAGTGAGCGCGATGCCGGCCATGCTGCGCCGCCGCGCCGGCTTCCTCGGCCGCATGGCGCTCGAAGTCGCCTACGAATGCCTGGGCGAGCAGCGTGAAGTGGCGACCGTATTCTGCTCGCGCCATGGCGAAGTGGCGCGTGCAGTGGAACTGCTCGGCGACCTCGCCCGCGGCGAACCGCTGTCCCCGACTGCTTTTGGCCTGGCCGTGCATAACGCCAGCGCCGGCCTGTTCTCGATCGCGCGCAGCGACCGCGCCAACCACGTGGCCCTGGCCGCCGGCAGCTCCACCATCGAACACGCGGTCATCGAGGCCTGCGGCCAGCTTGCCGACGGCGCCCCGATGGTGCTGCTCGTTGCCTGCGATACGGCGCTCCCCGAGACCCTGCGCCAGTTCGAGGATTGCGACGAGCAGCCTTTCGCCTTTGCCTGGGCCATGGTGCCGGCCAGCGCCGGCCCGGAGACGGTGCGCCTGTGCTGGCGTCCCCAGGGCATTGAACCCGGCGCTGCGCCGGCGCGCATGCCTGGCGGGCTCGAACTGCTGCGTTTCCAGCACGGCGGCCACGCCCGCCTGGAGCGCGCAGCCGGCGGCAAGCGCTGGACCTGGAGCCGCCATGACGGCTAGGCTGGATCACGCCTGGCGAGTGCTCGCCACGGGCCTCAGTTTCGCGCTGTTCGGTATCGGCGGCCTGTTCCTGCGCGTGATCGTGTTCCCGCTGCTGGCCCTGTGCGTGCGTGCTCCCGAGGCGCGCAAGCGTGCGGCGCGCGCCACGATCCGCGCCAGCTTCCGGGCGTTTGTGGGCATCATGCGCGGACTCGGCGTGCTGCGCTACGAGGTGCGCGGGCTGGACAAGCTCGAACGTCGGGGTCAGCTGATCCTGGCCAATCACCCGACCCTGATCGATACCGTATTCCTGATCGCCTTCGTGCCGAATGCCGACTGCATCGTCAAGGGCGCGCTGTGGAACAACCCATTTACGCGCGGGCCGGTACGCGCGGCAGGATACATCTGTAACGACCGCGGCCCCGAACTGATCGACGACTGCATCGCCTCGCTGCGGGCCGGCGGCAACCTGATCATCTTCCCTGAAGGCACGCGCACCCCTCGCAGCGGTACGCCCGAACTCAAGCGCGGCGCCGCGAATGTCGCGGTGCGCGGCGCCCGTCCGATCACGCCGGTCCTGATCCGCTGCGAGCCGCCGACCCTGGGCAAGGGCGACAAGTGGTGGCACGTCCCGCCGCGCCAGGCGCATTTCCGGATCGAGGTCCGGGACGACATCGGCGTGGACAGCTACCGCAGCGACGCCATGAGCGAGGTCGTGGCGGCGCGCCGCCTCACCGAATACCTGCAACAGTTCTTTATGAAAGAAGGCCAGCACCATGCTTGAACAAGAAGTGAAAGCACTGATCATCGACGTCCTGCAGCTCGAGGACCTTACCCCCGACGATATCGACAGCGAAGCGCCGCTCTTCGTGGAGGGCCTGGGGCTCGACTCGATCGACGCCCTCGAGATCGGCGTGGCGCTGCAGAAGCGCTACGGCATCACCCTGGCGGCCGAATCCCAGGAAACCCGCCGCCATTTCGCCTCGGTGCGCGCACTGGCCGCGATGATTGAAACGAACCGAAAAAAGTAAGCGTAAGGAGGCTATGGCCATGGTAAGCATCAACGACATGAACCGCGACGAACTGTTCACCTGGGTCGCCGACCTGCTGGCGGACATGTTCGAGCTCGACCGCGCCTCCCTGAGCCCGGCGTCCAACCTGTACGCCGACCTCGACATCGACAGCATCGACGCCGTCGACCTGGCAGTGAAGCTCAAGCAGATGACCGGCAAGCGCCTGCAGCCGGAGGTGTTCAAGACCATCCGCACCATCGGGGACGTGGTGGACGCGCTCGCCGGCCTGGCCGAAGAGCAGGCGGCCTGAGCCGGTGTTCTGGAACGTCCTGGCGGCCGCGCTGACGCTGGCCTATCCGCTGGCGATCTGGTTCGGCCAAGATAGCGTCGAACCGCGCTGGCTGGCAGGACTGCTGCTCCTGGCGGCGGCCACGCGTCTGCCGATGCTGCGCTTGAGCAGCACGGCGCGCTGGACCGCGGGCGGGGCCCTGGTGCTGGTGGCGGTGGCCGTCGCATCGAACGCCGTGCTGCCGCTCAAGCTCTATCCGGTGCTGGTCAATGGGGCCTTGCTGGCCGCCTTCGGCGCCAGCCTGGTGTCGGGCATGCCGCTCGCCGAGCGCCTGGCGCGCCTGCGCGAGCCCGCTCTGCCGCCGGCCGGCGTCGCCTACACGCGGCGCGTGACCCAGGCCTGGTGCGTGTTCTTCGTCCTGAACGGTACGGCCGCGCTAGGCACTGCGCTGTTCGCCACAAGCGCGGTCTGGTCGTTGTACAACGGCGTGATCGCGTACATCCTGATGGGCCTGATGTTCGGTGGGGAATACCTGCTGCGCATGCGTTTCAAGCGATTGCACCATGTCTGAGCTGTTCTACCGAATCGCCACCCGTTCGCCCGAGGCCCTGGCAGGCTGGCGCGACGGCAGCCCCGTGAAGCACGGCGCCTTGCTCGCGCGCGTGCGCGCCTGGACCGCGCTCGGCCGCCGCACGCCTGCCAGCCAAGTGGCGCTGTACCACGAGGACAGCCTCGAATTCGCGGCCAGCCTGCTGGGTGCCTGGCTGTCGGGCAAGACCGTCTGGCTCGGCGCCGATGTGCTGCCGGCGACCTGCGCGGCCCTGGGGGAGCGGGTCGGTGCCTTCTGGGGCGCTTTCCCCGGCGCGCAGGCCCCGCTTGCCGGCGACGACTGGCAGGGCGAGTGGACGCCCCCGGCGCCCGCATTTCCGGCACTGGTCGTGTTCACCTCGGGCAGCACCGGCGCGCCGCTGCCGATCCCGAAGCAGCTGTCGCAGCTGACCGGCGAGATCGCCGCGCTGGAAGCCCAGTTCGGGCGCAGCCTGGGCGCTGCCGCCATCGTCTCGACCGTCTCGCACCAGCACATCTACGGCCTGCTGTTCCGCGTCCTGTGGCCGCTGGCCCAGGGCCGCCCGGTGCATGCCGCGCGCCACGAATTCCCCGAATCCCTGGCCCTGGCGCTGGTCGAGCGCCCCTGCGTGCTGCTGGCCAGCCCGGCGCACCTGAAGCGCCTGCCGGAGCACCTCGACTGGAACGGCGCCGCGCGCCAGCTGCGCGCGGTGTTCTCGTCCGGCGGCATGCTGGAACAGGAAGCATCGACACATGCCGGTGCACTGCTGGGGCAGGCCCCGATCGAAGTCTACGGCAGCTCGGAGACCGGCGGCGTGGCCTGGCGCCGGCGTCCGGCAGGGGAAGCCTGGCAGCCGCTGCCCGGGGTGCAGTGGCGCCTCGCTGCCGACGGCCTGCTCGAAGTGCAGTCGGACTATGCCGGCCCGGACGGCTGGCAGCGCCTGGCCGACCGCGCCGAAGCCGGCAGCGGCGGCTTCCTGCTGCGCGGCCGCGCCGACCGCATCGTCAAGATCGAGGAAAAGCGCATCTCGCTCGACGCCATCGAAGCCGCGCTGCTTGCCGGCGGCCTGGCGATCGAGGCGAAAGTGGTGCCGGTGCCGGCCCCTGGCCGCCAGGTGCTGGCCGCCTTCGTGGTGCCGAACGAAGCAGGGCAGGCGATACTTGGCGGGGAGGGCCGCGCTGCGCTCAGCGCTCGCCTGCGCAGGCAGCTCTGCGCCGGCATCGAGGCCGTCGCGCTGCCGCGCCGCTGGCGCTTCCTCGCTCGCATGCCGGTGAACGCACAGGGCAAGACCACCCAGGCGGCCCTGCTGGCCCTGCTGGACGAGCGTCCGCGCTATCCACGCATGCGCCTGCTGGAGCAGGCACCCGCGCGCGTGCTGCTGGAGCTGAGCGTCCCCGCGAACCTGCTGTACTTCGATGGCCACTTCAGCGTCGCCCCGGTGCTGCCCGGCGTGGTGCAGGTCGACTGGGCGATCCATTACGGCCGCGAGCATTTCGGCCTCGGGCTGGCGTTCGGCGGCATCAATGCGCTCAAGTTCCAGCAGATGATCCGCCCGGAGTGCCCGGTGCAGCTGGAGCTGGCGCACGACGCGGAGAAGGGCCAGCTCCATTTCCGCTATTTCTCGGACGCCGGCGCCCATGCCAGCGGCCGCATCCTCCTGACCTAGACCGAGCATGCAAAACAAAAAATTCTCGCCGACGCGCCAAAGCGCTTTCGAGGCCCGCTTCGAAGCCCAGAAGATCGCTTTTGCCCCGGTCGTGTTCCAGTGCGTGCGCTTCGCCTGGAAGCGCGGCATGCTGCAGGCGATCGCGGACGCCGGCGACACCGGCCTGTCGGTGGACCAGCTCGCGGCCACCGGCCGCTGGACGCCCTATGTGTTGAGGGTGGTGCTCGAGACCTGTCTGTCCGCCGGCGTCGTGTACCTGGAGGAGGGCCGCTACGTGCTGGACAAGACCGGCTTTGTGATCCTGACCGACCCGATCACCCAGGTGAACATCGATTTCAACCACGACGTCTGCTACCAGGCGCTGTTCGAGCTGGAACACACGCTGGACGCCGAAAAGCCGCTCGGCCTGAAGGTGTTCGGCGACTGGCCGACCCTGTACCAGGGCCTGTCCCAGTTGCCGGAGCCGGCGCGCACCAGCTGGCTCGCCTTCGACCACTATTATTCCGACACCTCGTTCCCGGAGATCATGCCGGACGTGTTCGCCACTAGCCCGCGCCGCCTGATGGACATCGGCGCCAACACCGGCAAGTTCAGTCTGGCCGCGCTGGCCGCCAACGAGCGCGTCGTCCTGCACCTGGTCGACCTGCCGGGCCAACTGGCCGTGGCCGAGGAGAACCTGCGTGCGGCCGGCCTGCGCGAGCGCGCCAGCCTGCACCCGACCGACCTGCTCGAGCCTGGCGCGACACTGCCGGGCGACATGGACCTGGTCTGGATGAGCCAGTTCCTGAGCTGCTTCTCGGAAGCCGCTATCGCCAGCATCTTCGAGCGCGTGGCAGGAGCCCTGGGCCCGCGCGGCCAGGTGCTGGTGCTCGACACCTTCTGGGACCGCCAGCGCTACGACATCGCCGCCTACTGCCTGATCAATACCTCGCCCTACTTCAACGTCATGGCGAGTGGTAACAGCAAGGTGTACGAAAGCGCCGACTACATCCGCCTGGCGGAGATGGCCGGCCTGAAGCTGGTGACCGCGCGCGACGGCATCGGCTACTGCCATTCGCTGCTGCGTTTCGAGAAGGCGCAATAAGGTGAAGCCCTTCCATCCCTGCGTGGTCATCCCGGTTTACAACCACGAGCACGCGATTGCCAAGGTGCTGGACGGGGTGCTGACCCACGGGCTGCCCTGCATCCTGGTGGACGACGGCTGTTCGCCGGCCTGCGCAGCCGTGCTCGAGGCCCTGGCCGCGGCGCACCGCGGCCGGGTGGTGCTGGAGCGGCATGCCGTCAACCAGGGCAAGGGCGGCGCGGTCCTCACCGGCTTCAGGCGCGCGGCGCGCGACGGCTACAGCCACGTGCTGCAGGTCGACGCCGACGGCCAGCACAGCGTCGCCGATATCCCGCGCTTCCTCGAGGCCGCGCGCGCCGGGCCGCAGGCGGTGGTTGCCGGCTGCCCGGTGTACGATGAATCGGTGCCGGCTGTGCGCCTGTACGCCCGCTACCTGACCCACGTCTGGGTCTGGATCAACACCCTGTCGCTGGCGATCCGCGACTCGATGTGCGGCTTCCGCGTCTACCCGGTGGCGCCGGTTCTGGCGTTGGCCGCACGGCGCCGCCTCGGCCTGCGCATGAATTTCGACATCGAGATCCTGGTGCGCCTGTACTGGGACGGCGTGACGGTGGTCAACCTGCCGACGAAAGTCGGCTATCCGGAAGACGGGGTCTCGCACTTCAAGGCCTGGACCGACAACGTCCTGATCACGCGCCTGCACGTGGCCCTGTTCTTCGGCATGCTGCCGCGTATTCCTTCGCTGCTGGTTCGCACATGGCGCACGTGACTCCTTCCGCCGACACGCGCCATTGGGCGGCCATCAACGAGGCGAGCTTCGTGGCCGGCATGCGCCTGTTGTTCTGGGTCTGCCGGGTGTTCGGGCGCTGGCCGTTCCGCATGCTGCTGACGCCGGTGCTGTTCTGGTACGTGGCCACGCAGGGCCGCGCGCGCCGCGTCTCCAGCGACTACCTGCGCCGCATCGGCCGGCCTGCCGGACTGTTCGGCGTGCTGCGCCACTTCCAGGCCTTTGCCGAATCCATCCTCGACAAGATGCTGCTGTGGGGCGGCCTGTTCGATTTCTCGCGCGTGCGGGTAGAGGGGGCCGAGCCGCTCTGGCAGCGCATCCGCGAAGGCAAGGGTGCGCTGCTGGTGTGTTCGCACCTGGGCAATCTCGACCTGTGCCGCGCGCTCTCGCTGCGCACCCCTGGCTTGAGGATCACGGTGCTGGTGCACACGCGCCATGCCCAGTCCTTCAACGACATGCTGGGCAAACTCGATCCGCGCAGCCAGCTCAACCTCATGCAGGTGACCGAGATGACGCCGGCCATGGCGATGCAGCTGTCCGAGCGCATTGGGGAGGGCGAGTTCGTCGTCATCGCGGGCGATCGCGTCCCGGTATCAAGCGCAGGACGCGTCGCGCTCGCCCCCTTCCTGGGCCAGCCGGCCGCCTTCCCGGTCGGGCCCTATGTGATGGCCTCGGTGCTCGGCTGCCCGCTGTACACCATGTTCGCCACCCGCGTGGAAGACGGCTACGCGCTCCACTTCGAGCGCCTGCGCGAGGAGGTTCGCCTGCCGCGCCGCGGGCGCGACGCAGCGCTGGCCGAACTCGCTGGCGAGTACGCCGCGCGCCTCGAACACCATGCCCGCCGCTCGCCGCTGGAGTGGTTCAACTTCTACGATTTTTGGCATCTACCCGATTCGGAACGTCCCCATGCAGCTCACTGACCTCAAGACTCCCCAGCGCACCGTGCGCTTCGACCGCGAGCGCCTGGCGCTGGAAGACATCGTCGCCATCGCGCGCGGCAGCGCGCGTCCCGCCTTGTCGAGCGATCCGGCCTTCCGCGCCGCGATCGCGAAAGGGGCCGACTTCCTCGACCGCCTGCTGCGCGAGGACGGCACCATCTATGGCGTCACCACCGGCTACGGCGATTCGTGCACGGTGGCGGTGCCGCTCGATCTGGTGGCCGAGCTGCCGCACCGCCTCTACACCTACCACGGCTGCGGCCTGGGCGCCTGCCTCGACCCGGCGCAGACCCGCGCCGTGATGGCGGCGCGCCTGGCCTCGCTGTCCAAGGGCTTTTCCGGCGTGAGCGTGGGGCTGCTGGAACAGATCGTGCGCCTGTTCGACGCCGGCCTGCTGCCGCTGATCCCGAGCGAAGGCTCGGTCGGCGCCAGCGGCGACCTGACCCCGTTGTCCTACCTGGCGGCGGTGCTGTGCGGCGAGCGCGAAGTGCTGCGCGACGGCGTGCCGGTTGCGGCGGCGCAGGCGCTGTTAGAGGCCGGCATCACGCCGCTGCGCTTGCGCCCGAAGGAGGGGCTGGCGATCATGAACGGCACCGCCGTCATGACCGGCCTGGCCTGCCTGGCCTGGGACCGCGCCGACTACCTGGCGCGCCTGGTGACCCGCATCACCGCGCTGGCTTCGTTCGCCCTGGACGGCAACGACCACCACTTCGACGAGACCCTGTTCTCGGTCAAGCCGCATGCTGGCATGCAGGGCGTGGCAGCCTGGCTGCGCCAGGACCTGGAATACGCCGGCCAGCTCGAGCGCAACGGCAAGCGCCTGCAGGATCGCTACTCGATCCGCTGCGCCCCGCACGTGATTGGCGTGCTGGCCGATGCCTTGCCGTTCTTCCGCGCGTCGATCGAGAATGAGCTCAACAGCGCCAACGACAACCCGATCATCGACGCCGAAGGCGAGCGCGTGCTGCACGGCGGCCACTTCTACGGCGGCCACATCGCTTTCGCGATGGACGGCATGAAGAATGCCGTGGCCAACCTGGCCGACCTGCTTGACCGCCAGATGGCGCTGCTGGTGGACGCCCGCTACAATGCCGGCCTGCCGGCCAACCTGTCCGGCATGCAGGGCCCACGAGCGCCGATCAGCCATGGCCTGAAAGCGCTGCAGATCAGCGCCTCGGCCTGGACCGCTGAAGCCCTGAAGCTGACCATGCCGGCCTCGGTGTTCTCGCGTTCGACCGAATGCCACAACCAGGACAAGGTCAGCATGGGCACGATCGCCGCGCGGGACTGCCTGCGCGTGCTGGAACTCACCGAGCAGGTGGCAGCAAGCCTGCTGATCACGGTGCGCCAGGGCGTGTGGCTGCGCCAGCGCGTCGATGCCGGGAAGGCGCTGCCGGCGCCGCTGGCGCGCATGCTCGAACTGCTGGGCCAGGACGTGGCGCCGGTGATCGAGGACCGCCGCCTCGACCCTGACCTCAAGCTGCTGCTGGGCCGCATCCGCGATCAGGCCTGGAGCCTGTATGCGTAAGGCAAGGGCGCCCAGCCGCTGGTGGGCCGAGGTCGAACTGCAGGTGCAGTTCTTCGACCTCGACCCGATGCAGATCGTCTGGCACGGCAACTACGTCAAGTACCTCGAGGTGGCGCGCTGCGCGCTGCTCGACAAGATCGGCTACAACTACGAAGAGATGCGCGACTCGGGCTATATGTGGCCGATCATCGAGATGAACCTGCGCTACGCCGGGCCGGCCGCCTTCGGCCAGCGCCTGCTGCTGCGCGCCGAGATCGTCGAGTGGGAAAACCGGCTGCGGATCGATTACCTCATCAGCGACGCCGCGAGCGGCAAACGCCTCAACAAAGCCACCACCACCCAGGTCGCGGTCGACCTCAAGACCGGCGAGATGTGCTTCGCCTCGCCGGCCATCCTGTTCGAGAAGCTCGCAGTAGAGGCCCCATGAAACGCATCCTCGTCACCCTCATCCTTGGCGCCCTGGGCGCCACGGTGCAAGCGGCCGCCCCGGTCGCCCAGATCCAGTCCATGCTGGCCAAGCCGGAGCAGCTGTGCGGCCGCTTCGAGCAGACCAAGCAACTGGCCGGCATGAAGAAGCCATTGCTTTCCAGCGGACGCTTCTGCGTCGTCGCCGGCAAGGGCGTGCTGTGGCGCACTCTGAAACCCTTCCCGAACACGCTGCGCCTGAAGCGCGACGAGATCGTCCACATGCAGGGTTCGCGGGTGTCGATGCGCCTCGAGGCCAGCCAGGAACCGACCGTGCGCATGATCAACGGCGTGTTGTTCTCGCTGCTGGGCGGCGACCTGGGCCAGCTGGAGAACCTGTTCGAGGTGGACGGCAGCGTGGCCGGCGACTCGTGGCGTGTGGCGCTAAAGGCGCGCAACGCCGCCGTGGCGCGTGCCGTGGGAACGATCTCGCTCGAAGGCGGGGCCTACGTGCGCAGCATCCGCATGGAGGACGCCGGCGGCGACCGTACCGAGATCGTCTTTAGCGAACTGAAGACCGGCGCGCAAGCCATCCTGCCTGAAGAATCGGTCCTGATGTGAACGCGCAGCGCCGCCTCGCCCTGGTCTGGGCGCTGATCGTCTGCCTGCTGGTCGGGCACAATGCCTGGCTGTGGCTGGGCAAGCGCATCGCGCCCGATACCGACATCCTGGCCCTGCTGCCGGCGGACGAGCGCGACCCGGTGCTGCAGCAATCCTTCAGCCACATGGTCGACAGCGCCCAGCAACGCGTGGTCGTGCTGGTCGGTGCGGCGAAATGGGAGGAGGCGGTGCGCGCTGCCGAGGCCTGGCGCGCCGCGCTGGCGCCGCATGCCGGCGTCCTGGCGCCCGATGCCCCGGGTGAGGAGGCGCAGGCCGGCTGGCTGGCCAGCCTCCAGCCGCATGCGGCCCTGCTGGTCGGCGTGCCCGATGAGCGCCGGCTGCGCGAAGAGCCGCCCCGATTTTGGGTCGACAAGGCCCTGGCGAGCCTGTACAGCGCCTTCTCAGGTCCCAGGCTGGGCGCCTTCCGCGACGACCCCTTCGGCCTGTTCGCCGGCTGGGCGCAGGAGCGCGCCGGCGAAACCCCGGTGCGGCCGCGCGACGGCCAGCTGTTCGTGGCGGGCGAGGGGCGCGAATACGTGCTGCTGACCTACACCCTGCGGCAGCCCGCGTTCTCGCTGGCGGCGCAGGAAGCCGTGGTGCCGCTGCTCGACCGGGCCACGTTGGCGGCGCGCAGCGCCGTGCCCTCGGCGGAAGTGATCAAGGCGGGCGTGGTGCTGCATGCGGCGGCGGCCGGCCGCCAGGCCAGCAGGGAAATCCACACCATCGGGGTCGGATCGATGATCGGCATCGTCCTGCTCACCTGGCTGAGCTTCCGCTCGGTCAAGCCGATCGCGCTCACCCTGCTGGCGATCGGGATCGGCTTCCTGGGCGCGCTGTCGGTGTGCTGGCTGCTGTTCGGCCGCATCCACCTCTTGACGCTCGTGTTCGGCGCCAGCCTGATCGGCGTGGCCCAGGATTACGGCATCTATTTCCTGTGCCACCGACTCCGGGCCGATCCGGCGCTCGATTCGCCGCGCCTGATGCGGCGCCTGCTACCCGGCCTCGGCCTGACCCTGCTGGCGGCCGTGATCGGCTACATGGGCCTGGCGCTGACGCCATTCCCGGGCTTGCGCCACATGGCGGTGTTTTCCAGCCTGGGCCTGGTATTCGCCTGGCTCACGGTGGTGTGCTGGTTCCCGGCGCTGATCAACGGGCGCAGCCTGCGCGCCGGCTGGCTCGCGCGCCGCTACCGCGGCATGGTGGCGCGCTGGCCGCGCATCTCGGGCGGCGCGGCGCCGCTGCTGGTGGTGGCCGTGCTGGCGGCGTTCGCGGTGTTGGGCTGTACGCGCCTGGAGGTGAACGATGACATCCGCTCGCTGCAGTCTTCGCCCTTGACGCTGGTGCGCGACCAGGTCAAGCTGGGCAAGCTGCTCGACGCGCCCAGTCCGGTGCAGTACTACCTGGTGCGCGGCGCCACGGCGGAGGACGTCTTGCTGCGCGAGGAAGCGCTCAAGCGCCGCCTCGACGCCCTGGTGTCGCAGGGTGACATCGCCGGCTACCAGGCCCTGTCGAACTGGGTGCCGTCCGGCCAGGCCCAGGCCGCTCGGCTGCGACTGGTCGAGGACAAGCTCCTGACCGCGGACGGCCCGCTGGCGCAACTGGCCCGGGAAATCGGCGAAGACGCCGGCTGGCATGCCGCAACCGCCGCGCACCTGCGCGCCCTTGCTGCGCCCTTGACGCTCGACGCCTTCCTGAAGACGCCGGCCAGCGAACCCTGGCGCCACCTGTGGCTGGGCGAGATCGAGGGCGTGCACGCCAGCATCGTCGGCCTGCGCGGGATGCGCTACGCGTCGATTCCGGCGCTGGCCCGCGCGGCCGAGGGCTTGGAAGGTGTGCAGTGGGTCGACAAGGTCGGTGGAATTTCCTCGGTGCTGGGCCGCTACCGCGCCTACATGGGCTGGGTCGTGCTGGGCGCCTACGCGGTGGTGTTCGCGGTGCTGCTGCCGCGTTACCGCGGCCGCACCTGGCGCGTGCTGGCCCCGACCGCGGCGGCCAGCGTGCTGACCCTGGCGCTGCTGGGCTTTGCCGGCCAGAGCCTGCAGTTGTTCCACGTGCTGGCAATGATGCTGCTGCTGGGCGTGGGCGTCGACTACGGCATCTTCCTGCAGGAGGAGGCGACGCACAAGCAGCCGAGTAAAAGCAGCGACGCCCCGTGGCTGGCCGTGGGCCTGTCGGCCGCCAGCACCATCCTGTCCTTCGGCCTGCTGGGCCTGAGCGGTACGCCGGCGCTGCAGGCATTCGGCCTGACCATGCTGGCCGGAACCGCGCTGGTCTGGCTGGTCGCTCCATGCTTCGTCGTTACAAAGGAAGAAATCGATGCTTCGCCCGTCCTGGCTTGAACGCGGCGCTGCGCTGTGCGCCGCCCTGATGCTGGCCGCCTGCGCCGCCACACCGCCGGCTCCCGCGCGCCTCGGCCTGCGCCTGGCTCCGTCCACGCTGGGCGAGGCCATCAGCGTCCAGCAGCACCTGACCGTCGAGCGCGACGGCAAGACCAACGACCTCGACGTCGCCCTCGAGGTGGACGCCAACCGGCTCAGCCTGGTCGGCCTGGCGCTCGGCATGCGCGTGCTGAGCCTGGACTTCGACGGCCGCGAGCTCACCGAATGGCGCCACCCGATGCTCCCCAGCCAGGTGCGCGCGGCGGACGTGCTGGAAGACCTGCAGCTGACCCTGTGGCCGGTGGAACGGATCGCCCAGACCTTGCCGCCCGGCTGGCAAGTCGAGGAGCGGGGGCTGCGCCGCACCCTGCGCCGCGAGGGCGAGGTGGTGGCGACCATCGATTACAGCGGCATGCCGCGCTGGCAGGGCACCGCCGTGCTGGACAACCTGCGCTACCAATACCGGCTGACCGTGGTGTCGGCCAGCGAATGAGATGACTACCCTGTACCTGAACGAATGCGCGCTGGTCTGCGCACTGGGCGACGACTTGGCAAGCATCCGGCGCCGGCTGCTGCTCGATGCCGAAAGCGGCCTCGCGCGGCTTGATACCTGCTCGCCGGGCCGGATGCTGCCGCTCGGCCGCGTCAAGACTGCCTTGCCGAGCGTAGAACACCTGCCGCTGCCCCTGCGCAGCCGTAACAACGCGCTGGCGCTCGCCGCCCTGGCGCAAATCCGCCCGGCGCTGGATGGCGCCATCGCGCGCTACGGCGCGCACCGGGTCGGGGTCATCATTGGCACCAGCACCTCGGGCGTGGGCGAGACCGAGGCGGCATTGGCGGCGAAACACGCGACCGACGCGCTGCCGGCCGGTTTCCACTACGGCCAGCAGGAAATGGGTTCGCCAGCCGAGCTGCTGGCGCGCGAACTGGGCGCCCTCGGGCCGGCCTACGTGCATTCGAGCGCCTGCTCGTCGAGCGCCAAGGCCCTGGGCAGCGCCGCACGCCTGATCCGCATGGGCCTGTGCGACGCCGTCCTGACCGGTGGCGTCGATACCTTGTGCGGCTTTACCGTGGCCGGCTTCAGTGCACTGGAATCGGTCAGCAGCGCGCCCTGCAACCCGCTCGGCGCAGGCCGCAACGGCATCAACATCGGCGAGGGCGCGGCGCTGTTCCTGATGAGCCGCGAGCCGGCGGCCGTGGCCCTGTGCGGCTGGGGCGAGTCTTCCGACGGGCACCACATGTCGGCGCCGGACCCGGAAGGCGGCGGCGCCCGCATCGCCATGCGCGAAGCCCTGACGCGCGCCGGCATCGATGCCGGCGAAGTCGACTACATCAACCTGCACGGCACCGCTACCCAACAGAACGATGCGATGGAGTCGCGTGCGGTGGAGGCCTTGTTCGGCGCCAGGGTGGCGGTCAGCTCGACCAAGCCGTTTACCGGCCACACGCTGGGCGCGGCCGGCGCCGTGGAGGCGGCCATCTGCTGGCTGGCGATGCAGGACGATAACCCGGAAGGCCTGCTGCCGCCGCACTTGTGGAACGGTGCGCCGGATCCGGCGCTCCCGTCCTTGAACGTGGCGGAGAAGGGCGCGCGCCTGGGCCGCCCGATCCGCTATGCGCTCAGCAATTCCTTTGCTTTCGGCGGTTCCAACGCCAGCCTGGTGTTCGGGAGGACGCGATGAACCAGATGGTTCAACCGGAGCAGTTGGTCCGGCCCGACATCCACAGCCTGGTGCCCCACAGCGGCCCGATGTCGCTGCTCGGCCGCTTCCTGGAAGCCGACGACGAGACCTTGAGCGCCGAAGTCGACATCACCCCGGAGAGCATGTTCTGCACCGACGGGCAGGTAGGCGCCTGGGTCGGCGTCGAGTACATGGCGCAGGCGGTGGCCGCGCATGCCGGCTGGTGCGCGCGCCGGCGTGGCGAACCGGTGCGGGTCGGCTTCCTGCTGGGCGCGCGCAAGTATGCCTGCGCGGTGTCCGCTTTCCCGGTCGGCAGCGTCCTGCGCGTCCACGTGCGGCGCGCCCTGCAGGGCGAAAACGGCCTGGGCGCGTTCGACTGCCGCATCGAAGACGCCGCCGGCCAGGAGCTGGCCACGGCCACCATCACCGTCTTCCAGCCCGATCATGTTGAAGAGTTCTTGCAACGGAGTTCCGTATGAGTAGTATCCAGAAAAGTGTGCTGGTGACGGGTTCGTCGCGCGGCATCGGCAAGGCCATCGCGCTGCGTCTCGCGCGCGACGGCTACCAGGTGGTGGTGCACTGCCGCAGCCGGCGCGAGGAGGCCGACGCGGTCGCCGCGCAGATCATTAAAACAGGCGGCACGGCGCGCGTGCTGCAGTTCGACATCGGCGAGCGCGAGGCCACCGCGGCCGCGCTGGCCGCCGACATCGAGCAGCATGGCTGCTACTACGGCGTGGTCTGCAACGCCGGCGTGGCGCGCGACACCGCCTTCCCGGCGATGAGCGGCGAAGAATGGGACCAGGTGCTGGGCACCAACCTGGACGGCTTCTTCAACGTCCTCAACCCGCTGGTCATGCCGATGGTCCAGCGCAGGAGGCCGGGCCGCATCGTCACCATGGCCTCGGTGTCGGGCCTGATCGGCAACCGCGGCCAGGTCAACTACAGCGCGGCCAAGGCCGGCATCATCGGCGCCACCAAGGCGCTGGCGCTGGAACTGGCCAAGCGCGACATCACTGTCAACTGCGTGGCGCCCGGCCTGATCGAGACCGACATGATCGCCGAGGTGCCGATGGACGAGGCGTTGAAACTGGTCCCGGCACGCCGCGTCGGCCGTCCGGAAGAGGTGGCGGCCGCGGTCAGCTACCTGATGTCCGAGGACGCCGGCTATGTCACGCGCCAAGTCTTGTCGGTGAACGGAGGCCTGGCATGAAGCGCCGCGTCGTCGTCACCGGCATGGCCGGCATCAGCCCGCTCGGCAACGACTGGGCCAGCATCCGCACCCGCCTGGGCGAGTACCGCAACGCCGTGGTGCGCATGGAGGACTGGGCCACGTATGAGGGCCTGAACACCCAGCTCGGCGCACCGGCGGCCCCCTTCGAGCTGTCGAGCCGCTACGACCGCAAGTCCACCCGCAGCATGGGCCGCGTGGCGCTGCTGGCGACCCGCGCCACCGAACTGGCCCTGCAGGACGCCGGCCTGCTGGACCACCCACTCCTCAAGAGCGGGCAAATGGGCGTGTCCTTCGGCTCATCGGCCGGCACCACCAGCGCGATCGGCGACTTCGGCCGCATGATCGAGGAGCGCACCACGCGCGGCATCAATGCCACTACCTACATCAAGATGATGGCCCATACCGCGCCGGTCAACATCGGGGTGTTCTTCGGCCTGACCGGGCGGGTGGTCACCACCTCGTCGGCCTGCACCTCGGGCAGCCAGGGCATCGGTTACGCTTTCGAAGCGATCCAGAGCGGCAAGCAGCTGGCCATGATCGCGGGCGGCGCCGAGGAGCTGTGCGCCACCGAGGCGGCGGTGTTCGACACCCTGTTCGCCACCAGCGTGCGCAACGACAGTCCGCAGGGCACCCCATCGCCGTTTGATCGCAAGCGCGACGGCCTGGTGATCGGGGAGGGCGCCGGTTGCCTGATCCTGGAAGAGCGCGAGCATGCGCTGGCGCGCGGCGCGACCATCCATGCCGAGCTGGTCGGCTTCGGCACCAACAGCGACGGCACTCACGTGACCCAGCCGAATGCGGCCACGATGCGGCAGGCGATGGCGCTGGCCCTGGAAGACGCAGGCCTGGCGCCGGAAGCGATCGGCTACGTCAACGCCCACGGCACCGCGACCCAGCAGGGCGACGTGGCCGAGACCCAGGCCACTGCCGGCCTGTTCGGCAGCCGCATGCCGATCAGCTCCCTCAAGAGCTACATGGGCCACACCCTCGGCGCCTGCGGCGCGCTGGAAGCCTGGATCAGCATCGAGATGATGCGCGAAGGCTGGTTCGCGCCCACGCTCAACCTGAACGAAATCGACCCGGAATGCGCAGCGCTGGACTACATCCGCGGCGAAGGGCGCAGGCTCGATTGCGAGTACGTCATGTCGAACAATTTCGCGTTCGGCGGCATTAACACGTCGCTGATTTTTAAACGGCAGGTTCCATAACAGGAGATAACATGAACAAGCAACGCCGTGTACTGCTGGCCACCTCGGTCGCGGTCGCCCTTCCCTTGATGAGCGGGTGCGCAACCAAGATCAAGGCCTCGACTTCCCACAACCCGGCGCCGAGCGAGGCCTTCTCGTCCTACGGCCGGATCGTCGTCAAGCCGGTGGCCTTCGCGCCGGGCTACAGGGGCGACCCGGGCGCACTCGCGAAGATCGCCGGCAACCTCGACAAGAACCTGGGCGAATCGGTGCAGCAGTGGAACCGCGCGCGCGACAACGGCCGCACGCTGACGATCGAGCCGATCGTCGAGGAGATGTCGTTCAAGAGCAGCACCAAGCGCGTGTTCCTCGGGCCGCTGGCAGGCAGCTCCGGCGTGCTGATGCGTGTGACCTTCCGCGACCAGGCCGGCAAGGTCATCGCCACGCCCGAGTTCTTCCAGCGCGCCAGCGCCATGAGCGGCGGCTTCACCCTGGGCGTGCAGGACAACCTGATGCTGACCCGCGTCTCGAAGCTGGCCAGCGACTACATCATCGCGAACTACAGCAAGGCCGTCGGCGGACCGACCGGCGCCGACGACGCTGCCATCGCCGCGAACTGAAGGCTTTCCACCACCACGACAAAGGGATAAGAAAATGAAGAAACTGCTCCTCACGCTAGCCGTGAGCGCGGCCGCGATCTCCGCCATCGGACCGGCGCAGGCGCGCGACACCAAGCACATGCTGCCGATCGCCAATGCCATGGCCGCTAACGATGCAAAGAACCGCCTGGGCGACACCGTGCAGTTCTATTTCGGCGACGAGAAGACCCCGGCGATCCTCCAGCGCCTCGGCACCGACAAAACCAGCCAGAAGACCAACTCCTTCGGCAAGTCGGCCGAAACCGCCTGCAACTGGGCCTTCCTGTCGGCCATGCTGCGCCTGCAGGAGCGGGCGCGCGAGCTGGGGGCGAACGCCGTGGTCAACATCGTCAGCAACTACAAGAACGTGGAACATTCGAGCGCGACCGAGTTCGAGTGCCACGACGGGGCGATGATGACCGGCGTCGCGCTCAAGGGCGACTTCGTCAAGCTCAAGCCGTAAGTATGAGGGAGGCGGCGGTGGCGGCGGGGGGCAACACACTCGTGTGGCTTGCCGATATCGCCGGCCTGTCGGAATCCCGGCTGGCGCACTACGCCGGCTGGCTGGGCGAAACGGAGCGGCAGCGTTACGCGCGATTCGCCAGGCCCGAGCGGCGGCGCCAGTTCGTCGCCGGCCGGGCCTTGCTGCGCCTTGCGCTCGGCCGCCTGCTCGCTGCGGATCCGGCCGGCATCCTGCTGCAGGAGCGTCCCGGACAGGCGCCCGCGCTCGTCCATCCCGCCTGTGATGGCCTGGGCTTCAGCATCTCGCACAGCGGCGCGCTGGTCGCCTGCGCCGCCAGCACTGCCACACCTGTCGGACTGGATATCGAACGCATCGATCCGGCCCGCGACGTGCTAGCGCTCGCCGCGCAGGTGTTCACTCCGGAGGCGGTCGCGCGGCTCCAGGCCTGCGGAACGCAGGAGCGCACCGCAATGTTCTACCGAATGTGGTGCGCGCATGAGGCGGGCATCAAGCTCGGCACCGCGAGCGCCGCCACGCACGTATTTACGCATGCGGGCTTCGCCGGCGCCCTTTGCTGTGAGCGTGCGCTCGCGGCCATGCCGGTTCCGGTGCTGGTCCACCTGGATTGCTAGCGACGCCGGCGTGAGCGCTGCGCCCCCTTCTGCGCGCTGCTGCTTAAATAGGGCCGTGAGCATGCCCCTTCCATGGCATGCCGACCTGCAGGAGGAAGCGATGTTCGAAAAGCTTGGCCAGCCCAACTGGGACGCCATGTTCGCAGTCAATACGCCACTCGTCGAACTGGCCGTACGCGCCACGGTGCTGTACGCGGTCATCCTGGTCCTGATGCGCCTGATGCCGCGTCGTACCGGGGGCGAGCTGGCGGCCATCGACCTGATTTTCCTGCTCCTGATTGCGGGAGCCGCGTCGAACGCATTCGGCGCCTACGAATCGGTGACGGAAGGGCTGATCCTGATCGCCGTGCTGGTGCTGTGGGATTACGCCCTGAACGCGGCGAGCTACCGCTTCCGTTTCATCGAACGGCTGGTGTCGGCGCCGCCGATTCCGGTGGTCCGCGATGGAAAACTCTTGAGGCGCAACATGCGGCGCGAATTCCTGACCGAGGACGAACTGATGAGTTCCCTGCGGCAGCAGGAAATCACTAGCCTGGACGAGGTCAAGCTGGCCTATATCGAAGGCGATGGCGCCATCACGGTGCGGCGTTCGCGGAAGTAGCGGCTCAGCGCGCCCCGACCAGCTTGTGCACCAGCTCCGACGAGGTCGAGGCGGCGAATTTGCGCATCAGGCTGGCGCGGTGCATCTCCACCGTGCGCGGACTCAGGTCGGTATCGCGCGCGATCATCTTGCTGGTTTTTCCTTCCACCAGCAGCGCCGCGATCTCCCGTTCACGCGGGGTCAGCTCGGCCGATACCGGCCGTTTTTCGCTCACATCCTCGAAAGTCCAGACGCCGGCGCCGAGCGGCTGGCCAGGGTCGAGCGCGCTCCCGGTGACGTGGCACCAGAACAGGTCGCCGCTGGCGCGGCGCATGATGCGCTCGTCGGAATAGCGCCCCCTGGCGTTCATGATCGGCACGATGCGGTCGCCCGTGCGCAGGAATTCGTCCATCGTGGGGTAGAGCACGCTGAAGGACTTGCCGTTCAGGTCTCCCTCGGCGTAGCCGAACATGCTTGCCAGCGCCCGGTTGCAGGACTGGATCACGCGATCGGCCGAGACGCACATGCCCACCGGCGCGTGCTGGAAGATCATCTCGTAATCGATGGCGCTGGATGGGGTTACTTGAGGTGGATCGACTGCTCGGTTCATGGACGGGGCCGCCCGTATTTCTACGGTATTGTTATTCAGTACAGCGTATTTTATGCTGAGACTCAAGGGCACCCCGAAAAACCTGCTGCGCGTTGCATTTGCGATCTGCGATGTTCGTCGTACCGCCGTACGACTGCGCTTCTCGATCGCAACTGCTGCCGCTCGCGACGGTTTTTCGAGGTGCCCTCTACTCTGTAGTACAGAAGAGCTTTTCGCTTAACCTATAAAAGGGACGGGTATGAACAAAGTGTATCCTGATGCGAAGTCGGCGCTTGCCGGCATCGTTGCAGACGGCCAGACCATCGCGGTGGGGGGCTTCGGCCTGTGCGGCATTCCGGAAGCGCTGATCGCGGCGCTGCGCGATTCCGGCGTCAAGAACCTGACGGCCATTTCGAACAATGCGGGGGTGGACGGCTTTGGCCTGGGCCAACTGCTGGAAACCCGCCAGATCAAGAAGATGATTTCGTCCTACGTCGGCGAAAACAAGGAATTCGCACGCCAGTTCCTGGCCGGCGAACTCGAGCTCGAATTCACCCCGCAGGGCACGCTGGCCGAGAAGCTGCGCGCCGGCGGCGCCGGCATCCCGGCCTTCTACACCAAGACCGGCTACGGCACCATCGTCGCCGAAGGCAAGGAAACCCGCGAATTCGACGGCGAGCACTACGTGATGGAGCGTGCGCTGCTGCCGGACGTCTCGCTGGTGAAAGCATGGAAGGCCGACAAGGCCGGCAATCTCCTGTACCGCAAGACCGCGCGCAACTTCAACCCGAACGTGGCCACCGCGGGCAAGATCTGCATCGTGGAAGTCGAAGAGCTGGTCGAGATCGGCGAGATCGATCCGGACCAGGTGCACACCCCGAGCATCTTCGTGCACCGCATCGTCCACAACCCGACGCCGGAAAAGCGCATCGAACAGCGCACCGTGCGCGCGAACTAACGTATTAAGCAGACTCGGAGACAGAACATGGCTTGGACTCGTGATGAAATGGCCGCGCGCGCGGCGAAGGAACTGCAGGACGGTTTCTATGTGAACCTGGGCATCGGCCTGCCGACCCTGGTAGCGAACTACGTACCCAACGATATCGAAGTTTTCCTGCAGTCGGAAAACGGCCTGCTGGGCATCGGCCCCTTCCCGACGGAAGAAGAAGTGGACGCCGACCTGATCAACGCCGGCAAGCAGACCGTCACGGCGCTGCCGGGCTCCGCTTATTTCAGCTCGGCCGACTCCTTCGGCATGATCCGCGGCGGCAAGATCAACCTGGCGATCCTGGGTGCGATGCAGGTGTCCGAGCGCGGTGACCTCGCCAACTGGATGATCCCGGGCAAAATGGTGAAGGGCATGGGCGGCGCGATGGACCTGGTGGCCGGCGTCAAGCGCGTGGTCGTGGTGATGGAACACCTCGCCACCGCCAAGGACGGCTCGACCAGCCACAAGATCCTGCCGAAGTGCGACCTGCCGCTGACCGGCGTCGGCGTGGTGGACCGCATCATCACCGACCTGGGCGTGATGGACGTGACCGATACCGGCCTCAAGCTGGTGGAACTGGCGCCGGGCGTCACCAAGGAGCAGGTGCTGTCGGCAACCGGCTGCGAGCTGGACGTCTCGGCGGTCTGACAGAACAAGCGCGGGGGCGGCATTGTCGGCCCCGCGCTCGTGCAAGCAGGCAGGCCCGCAGTCGACTGCGGGCCTTTTTATTTCAGCTCGTCCAGGCGCTTGCGCAGCCGCTGCGCATGCCCTTCGTTTGCGGGTGACTTCAACAGTTCGGTCAGCGCCAGGCGCTCGGCCGTGCGCAGCGCGTCCTCCGCAGCGACCTTCACGTCCGGCACCACGCCGCTGCCTTCCCAGTTGGTCTTGCTGATCGGGTTGATCGCCCGGCCGGCGGGGATGAAGGCCGCCATGTGCTGGTGGACGCGGTGCACGGCGCCCGGATGCGCGCCGCCGCTGGTGGTTTCGCCGACGATCACGCCGCGGCGTAACTGCTGCAGGTTGTAGCTGAATTCCTCGGCGCCCGAGAAAGTGTTCTTGCTGGTCAGGACGTAGATCTTCTTGGTGCCGCCGAACTTCCTCCCGGGTGCATCCTCCTCGGTCCAGAACGCCTCCGTACGGTCGCCCTCACGCCAGTACATGTTATTCAGGTGGGTACGCTTGTCGAACAGGTAGCTGGACATGAAGGCGACCGCGTGGGGATCGCCACCGCCGTTGTGTCGCAGGTCGACGATGAGCGCGTCGGTGTCCGCCACCAGGTTCATCATTGCGCTCAGCGCGGGTTTGGAGGCCGAGGCCTGCGGGAAGCTGCGCAGGTCGATATAACCGATGTTGCCGGGCAGTGTCTCCACCTTGCGGATGTCGTAATTGCGCGACTTCAGGAACTCACCGAACTGGCGCTCCTGCTCGGGCGTCGGTCCCCGCGCGTTGTCACCGGTGTCGGAAGGAATGGGCGTCGCCCGGTAGCGCACGCCAAGGTGCTTGTCCCCGGTCGGCTGGCGCAGGTCCTCGGTGAGCATCTCCGCGAAGCCAGTCAGATCCTTGGCAGTGCGGTAGGCGCCGCTTTGCTCGCGCGCGTTCAGGCGTTCGACGATCTTCCTGGCCTTGTCCGAGAAGACGTAGATGTCGCTGACCTTGGCGCCGAGTTCGGCGATCACGGCCTTGCGGGTGGCGTCGTCGACCTCGGCCCTGGCATCGCAGGCGAGGGAAGCGAGTATGAAGGGTACGAGCAGCACGGTACGAATCGGGTACATGTGGATCTATGGGTAAAGGAAACGTCGGGAAGCGTGAACTTAGGTCTGCTAGCTTCAAGTATTATTTTTACCTCATAGTAGTAATGGCACTTCGTCTCGGCAATTCGATGCGCATAAACTGGCAAGCTGAGCGGCGTGCACCTGGTATACGAAAAACGGGCGGCTTGCGCCGCCCGCCACCATGCAAGCCCCGCTGCGCATGCGCCGGGACTGCTTTCTATTCCGGCGTCCAGACGTACTGGACGCCCACCCATGCGCGCACCGGCTTGCCCTCAAGCGTCGCCGGCTTGAACCTGCATTTGGCCAGTCCCGCACGCGCCGCCTCGTCGAGGCTGGCATAGCCGCTCGATTTCTGGACTTTCGACTCCACGACCCACCCGTCGGCGCCGATGAGGAATTGCATCGTGACCGTGCCGGCGTTCTTCAGTCGCGCATCTTCCTCGGGATAGACCGGCCTGCTGCAGGTGCTGGTGTCCACAAGGGGGCGCGGAGCCGGCGTCGCGCCGTCCGGGGCGGCGTGCGCCAGGCCGATCGATGCGGCCGCTGCCACAAGCAAGACGGACGAAAAGCTGCGACGCTGCGTGTGCCGAACCAGGCTGACAAAACGGTTGATGCCGGTCATGCGTTCTCCTCTATCGGTCGGCGTGTCACGCCGGGGATGGGCGGGCGTCCCCGCGAGTCCTCCAAGCGTAACACGCGCATTACCGGTTTACTCCAGCGTCCAGACGTACTGCACCGCGGTCCAGGCCTCGACCGGTTTGCCCTTGGCAGTGGCCGGCTTGAACGTGCACTTGGTCAGTGCGGTATGCGCGGCCTCGTCGAGCGCTACATGGCCGGACGATTTGGCGACCTTCGATTCCTTTACCTTGCCGTTCTTGCCGATCAGGAAGCCGAGGGTGACGGTGCCGGTATGCTGCAGCTTGATCGATTCGGCCGGGTAGTGTGGCCTCTTGCAGGTGTCGAAGTTGGCTACGGCCTCGCTATCCTTCTTGACCGGCGTCGTGGGCGCCGCATGGGCAAAGCTTGCGGCGCCGATGACCAGTCCCAGTACGGGAATGGCCGCCTTCCAGTTCAAGGCCTGCGTGTCGGGACGAACCAATCGTTTGATGCGTGACATAAGATCTCCTCCGTTGGCCGCCTGGGCCAGGTGGTGGGTTGAGAACTGGAGTTTTTCCAGTTCGGATAGGGCCAGGGCCAGGCGCCGCGGTTCGCCCAGTATCCTTGCCGCGTGATCGTCGGCGATCTGTTCCCGCTCCACTCGGATGCGGCTTGAAATCCACCAGACCGCCGGGTGGTAGAAGAGCAGGGTCTCGACCAGGTTCTGGCCGAGGTTGACGAGATAGTCGTGGCGCTTGATGTGGGCCAGTTCATGGGCCAGCAGCGCTTCCAGCAGGTGGGCCGGCATGCCGGACACCAGCGAGGCGGGCACCAGCACGACCGGGCGCCACCAGCCGGCGGTAATCGGGCTGCCGAGGCGTTCGACCACGCGCAGGCGCACGGCCCGGTCGATGCCGAATCCTGTCGCCATGCGTTCGATGCGCACCTGCCACGCCGGGTCGGCGCGCTCGTGCGTGGCGGCGCGCTCGATCCACAGCAGTCCGGCCACCATGCGCAGGGCCATCGCCAGGGCGCACACGGCCCAGGTGCCCACGATCCAGGTCAGCTGGTCGGCCAGCAGGGCGCCCCAGCCCTCGTCGACGGGCGAGCCGGCGATCAAGCCTGCGGCAAACAGCACCATTGCATCGCCGCCACCGCCGCCGCCGCCCTGCAGGCGCAGCGCCAGCTCAAGAGCGGGCCAGGCCAGGCACAGGAACAGGCCGGTGCAGGCAACCAGGTAGCGCGATTCGGGGCGCCTGTTGCGCAGCAGGGTCAGCAGGGTGGCGGTGGCGCAGCCGATCAGCGCGCCCTGCCACAGGAAGTGGACCAGGGTCCAGCCGACGCTGGCGACGAGGTCGGCGGCGTTCATTTCTTCACCCCGGCCTTGTCCTCCGGCTTGTCTTCACGCAGCAGTTCCTCGATCTCTTCCCGTTCCTTCTTCGAGATGCCGGTCTTCAGCGCGGCCAGCACCAGGGCCTTGGCCGAGCCGGCAAAGGCGCGCTGCATCAGGTCCTTCAGCAGGTTGCTCTCGACCGAGTCCTGGGCGTGGGCCGGGGCGTAGACGTGCGAGCGTTCGCTCTCGTCGCGCACCAGCAGGCCCTTGCCGTGCATGATTTGCATCAGGCGCAGCACGGTTGCGTAGGTGACATCGGGCTTGGTCTTCTGCATTTCCTGGTGCACCTGCTTGGCAGTGCCCGAAGCCATCGGCCACAGGACTTGCAGAAGTTCGAGTTCGGCCGGGGTCGGCTTGGGGGTATCGGGCTTGCGTGGCATGAGCGTCCTCATTGGTTTGGTCGAATCTAGAATAGTGTGTCTAGACACCGGTGTCTACTGTTTTCGGGCGCCGTGCGTGCTTTATGCGCAGAGCATAAGAGCCCCGAGCGAAGACGAAAAAAAACCGCATCCGGAGATGCGGTTCTTTGGGACGAGCCGGGCGGAATCAGGCGGCGGCGCGCACCGGTTCCAGGTCCTTGTCGCCTTCGACCGGCACGCGGCCGTGCAGGACGTCGTCCATGCGCTGGACGTCGAGTTCCTTTTCCCACTTCGATACCACCACCGTGGCCACGCCGTTGCCGACGAAGTTGGTCAGGGCTCGGGCTTCGCTCATGAAGCGGTCGATGCCGAGGATCAGTGCCATGCCGGCCACCGGGATGGTCGGGACCACAGCCAGCGTCGCCGCCAGGGTGATGAAGCCGGCGCCGGTGATGCCCGATGCGCCCTTCGAGGTCAGCATCGCCACCGCCAGGATGGTCAATTCCTGCATCAGGGTCAGGTCGGTGTTGGTTGCCTGGGCAACGAACAGGGCCGCCATCGTCATGTAGATGTTGGTGCCGTCCAGGTTGAACGAGTATCCGGTCGGGACCACCAGGCCGACCACCGGCTTGGAGCAGCCGAGGCGTTCGAGTTTACGCATCAGGGCCGGCAGGGCGCTTTCCGACGAGCTGGTGCCGAGCACGATCAGCAGTTCTTCCTTGATGTACTTGATGAAGCGGATGATCGAGAAGCCGGTGAACTTGGCGATAAGGCCCAGCACGCCGATCACGAACACGAAGCAGGTCAGGTAGAAGGAGCCCATCAGCTTGGCCAGCGGCAGCAGCGAATCGAGGCCGTACTTGCCGATGGTGAAGGCCATCGCGCCGAAGGCGCCGATCGGGGCGGCCTTCATGACGATGTTCACGACGCCGAAGATGGCGTGCGAGAAGTCGTCGATCATCTTGGCCACCGGACGGCCACGCTCGCCCAGCATCGACAGCGAGAAGCCGAACAGCAGCGCGATCAGCAGGACCTGCAGGATGTCGCCCTTGGCGAAGGCATCGACGAAGGTGGTCGGGATGATGTTCATCACGAAGTCGATGGTGCTCTGGTCCTTGGCCTTCGCGGTGTACTGGGCGATGGACGAAGCGTCGAGGTGGGCGGCGTCGACATTGAAGCCGGCGCCCGGCTTGACCCAGTTGGCGACCACCAGGCCGATGGCCAGCGCGAAGGTCGAGACGACCTCGAAGTACAACAGGGCCTTGCCGCCGACGCGGCCGATTTTTTTCATGTCCTGCATGCCGGCGATGCCGGCGACGACGGTACAGAAGATCACCGGGGCGATGATCATCTTGATGAGCTTGATGAAGCCGTCTCCCAAGGGCTTCATCTTCGCGCCCAGTTCAGGGTAGAACACCCCCAGCAGCACGCCAAGCACGATGGCGAACAGCACCTGGACATACAGGACTTTATAGAATGGCTTTTTCATGGCAACGCTTCGTAGTGAAGTTTGTGGTGTTGCCATCATCGTGGAAGTGTCACACCCAATCTATTGTGGATATCCGCAGGCCTTATATCTTGTTGCGGATATGCTGATTGTGTATCGCGTGATATTTCCGGAGCGTGTGCTGTTGCCTCTGGCCTCAAGTTCGTCGCACCGGCGAAGGCCGGTGCCCAAGTTCACGGCCGCCTGAACACCTCCCCACCCTTCATCACAAACCCCACCTCCGCTGCTGCCGCGATGTCCCTGGTTGGATCGCCATCCGCGGCCACCACGTCCGCCAGCTTCCCCGCCTTCAGCCGTCCGAGGTCCTTCGACTTACCCAGGATCTCCGCCATCACCACTGGCGCCTGCGCGACCGATGGCGGCTGTGACAATTCGCGGATTATGCGGGCCGCCTCGATCGCTATGATGTCGGGAATACACAAGCATCGATCCCGATGCTTCAGCACCTGACTGGAATGCGCATGCACTGGAACGACTGGCCGATCGTCTGCTGGACCCTCTCCACGCTCCTGTGCCTTGCGGGCCGACGCTGGACCGACGCCTTTTGTTCCGCATGCTTCGCGGTCTACACGAGTCTTGACAGGATGCCGCCGGCTGCAGCTCCGGCGCAACTGAAGTGGGCCTTCGCCCTGGCCGGCGCGGCCGTCGTGGTGGTCCAGGTCATGAAAGAGTACAGGCGATACAGGAACAGCCTGGCCGTGCGCTGAAACCGGCGTGTCATCCAACAGGGGGGGCGCATGCGAATGAAGTTCGACCGGACGATTGCCCTGAACATCATCTGGCTTGCCGGCCTGTTCGTCGCCTGGGGTTTCGTGGCGGGACAAGCGGGCAGCCCGGTGCCCTACAACTGGACGCGGCTGGCGCGCATCGCCCATGCGCTCGAGCTGTCTTTCCTGATGTCGCTCGTCCTGCTGATGCTGGCGCCGGCGGCCAGCATTGCGGCGAGAAGGGGCAAGCCCTGGGCAGTGGCGTATCCGGCCGTGCTGCTCCTGGGCTGCGTCGCCACCCTTGGCTTCTCCCTGTACCAGCTGGCGCACATGCCGCCCAAGCCGGTCCTCGCCAGGTCCGACCCTCCCCATCGCTGCTCCCGCTGGGGCGAGCCTGTTCCGGCGCGGGACGCGGTGGGCAGCCCGGTCCGGCGCGGCGACCTGGTGATCCTCTGGTCTTCACCGGGCGCGGATGGCCCGGAGCCGGATACGGACAAGCAGGCGTTTCAACGCGGGGTGTGGAACGGCCGGATCGTCATGGTCACCGGCTTCGTGCGCGGAGGTGCGCTGCGGGTGCTGCCAACCGACACGGACATGGGAAGCGCCGAGCCGCATTTCTGCGTCTGGCCCGACAAGGTGGCGCGCATGCCCATGCCTTGAGGGCCTTGGGAAGACGGCTCAGTACGGCATGCCGCTCACGGCCAGCGGCAGCCGCCACAGCGCGCCTGCGCCGGTGATGTACAGGGTCTTGCCGTCCTTGCCGCCGAAGGCCGCGTTGGTGACGTTGGCGTCCACCCGGATCGTCGCCAGCTGCTTGCCTTGCGGCGAAAACACGCGCACCCGTTGCGCCGCATGCTCGGTCACGTACAGGTTGCCGTGGCAATCGAGCGTCATGCCGTCGGCGCCGTCCAGCCCCTTCACCAGCGTGCGTCCGGCCTGCGGCACGCCCTCGACGATGGGATAGGCCACCAGCAGGCCGTCGCTGGCGTTCACGTACAGGACGTCCGCCGCGGGCGACAGCGCGATCCCGTTGGGATTGGGGCGCGTGCCGTCCACCAGCGTGACGGCGCCGTTTGGCCCGACGCGGTAGATGCCCGTCACCGGCTGCCCGCCGGGTGCGGCCGCTTTCTGCCAGTCGGGATCGGTGAAGTAGACCGACCCGTCAGGCGCGGCGGCGATGTCGTTGGGCGAGTTGAAAACCTGGCCCCCGAACTTTCCCGCCAGCGGCGCGAGCTTGCCGTCGCGCCCGCGGCGCAGCAGCGCCTTGTCCTTGTGGCTTGCGAGGAGCAGGGCGCCGCCCGCGTCCACGGCCAGGCCGTTGCTGCCGCTGTCCTCGATCGCGGTGCTTACGGTGCCGTCCTGGGCCAGCTTGCGTACGCGCGAGGGAAAGCCCTTGGCGAAACTGAAGTCGGAGAAGTAGAGCGCATCCTTGATCCACACCGGTCCCTCGAACAGGCCGGGTTCGGCGCGCGAGGCGGTGACGGCGGCAACGCGTTCGGCCTTCAACTCGCCGGAAGGCGGTGTGCCGCAGGATGCGGCGAGGGCGTTCGTCGCCGCGAGGGCGAGCGAAAAGAATAAGAGGTTTTTGGAAGCAGGCATCAACCCTCCAGGTCTCCGAGCGACTGCTCGATCCCGAGCTGCACGTCGCGCAGGAAAGCGCCACCTTGCTCGGACAGCGCAATGCCCGGCACGGCCAGCTCCACCAGGCATACCAGCGCCTGGCGGAACCACTCCATGTCCGTGCCCATCAGGGGCAGGGCATGGGCGTCGTTCAGGTAGTGGACCGCGCGCGTGAGCAGGTTCGGATCGCGTCCGGCGCGGGCGACACCGGGCGCGAAATCGACGACTTCGCGGAAGAACCGGTCTGCCAGGGTCTCGAGGATGTCGTTCGAGACCTGGGGCTGGCCGGCGGCCAGCACCACCCGGGCCAGTTCCTGGCAGGCGTCCTGCAAGCCCTGTTCGTCGAGGCGCTCGGTCATGGTGGCCTTTACTGTGCGGCCCAGCCGCCGTCCATGTTCCAGGCCACGCCGCGCACCTGGTCGCCGGCCGGGCTGCAGAAGAACACGGCCAGCGCGCCCAGTTCCGCCGGGGTGACGAATTCGCCGGAAGGCTGCTTTTCGCTCAGCAGGGCCTTCTTGGCCGCCTCGTTCGAGAGGCCGTCGCGGGCGGCGCGGTCGTCCACCTGTTTCTGCACCAGCGGGGTCAGGACCCAGCCCGGGCAGATCGCGTTGCAGGTCACGCCGGTCGCGGCGAGTTCGAGCGCGGTCACCTTGGTGAAGCCCACCAGGCCATGCTTGGCCGCGACATAGGCCGACTTCCCGGCCGAGCCTACCAGGCCGTGCACCGAAGCCAGGTTGATGATGCGGCCCCAACCCTTCTGCTTCATGCCGGGGATGGCCAGGCGGCTGGTATGGAAGGCCGAGGTCAGGTTGATGGCGATGATCGCGTCCCACTTCTCGGCCGGGAACTCGTCCACGGTGGCCACGTGCTGGATGCCGGCATTGTTGACCAGGATGTCGATTGCGCCGAACTTGTCGGCGGCAAAACGCATCATCGCCTCGATTTCAAGCGGCTTGCTCATGTCGGCATTGTGGTAGGCGGTCTGCACGCCGAATTCGGTGCCCACGTCCGTGTAGAGCTTCTCGATCTGCTGGGCGTCGCCGAAGCCGTTGAACACGATGTTGGCGCCCTGTTCCGCCAGCGAACGGGCGATGCCCAGGCCGATGCCCGAGGTGGAACCGGTGACGAGTGCTGTTTTACCGCTGAGCATATTGGATTTCATTGCGTCCTCTTTCGTGGGTGAACGGGTTGCTTCCTCAGAATTGGTAGAATTCTAATGGCAATGCCAAGTAAAATGGCGTGTTGCGATGCAAAGTAACCAATATTGTCATGACTGAGCGGGGGCGAAGGTGCAAATCGGCGAAGCCACATTGAAAAGCGTGCAGTGCAGTTCACCCGCCGGCCTGCACCGCATGGCCTACAAGGAGTGGGGCGATCCCGCGAATCCGAAGGTGCTGGTCTGCGTGCACGGCGTGACCCGCGTGGCCGACGACTTCGACGGCCTGGCGCGGGCGCTGAGCGACGAATACCGCGTGGTCTGCCCGGACGTGGTCGGCCGCGGCCGCTCGGGCCGCCTGCGCGATCCAGCGTACTACACGGTGCCGCAGTATGTCGCCGACATGGTCACGCTGATCGCGCGCGCCACTAGCGACGACACGCTCGGGGTGCACTGGTTCGGCACCTCGATGGGCGGCCTGATCGGCATGATCCTGGCCTCGCTCGAAGACAGCCCGATCCGCAAGCTGGTCCTCAACGACATCGGTCCGGTGCTGGACCAGGGTGCGCTGGCCCGCATCGGCGAGTACATCGGCCAGGACATCCGCTTCCCCGACTTCGACACCGGCGCGGCCTACGTGAAAGCCGTGTCGATGTCCTTCGGCCCGCACACCGAGGAAGAATGGTTCAAGCTGGCGAGTGACGTGCTGCGCCAGGACGAAGGCGGCCAGTGGGTGCGCCATTACGACCTCGGCCTGGCCCAGCCTTTCCGCGCCATCACGCCGGAACGCGCGGCCGGCGACGAGGCCCAGCTGTGGGCGGCCTGGGATGCGATCCGCTGCCCGACCTTGCTCGTGCGCGGCGAACAGTCCGACCTGCTGTCGCGCGAGACGGCCCTGGAGATGTGCACGCGCGGACCGAAGCCGCGCCTGGTCGAGATCCCGGGCGTGGGCCATGCGCCCACCTTCGTACGTGCGGACCAGATCGCGATCGCACGCGAATTTTTAGTCGGCGGAGCATGAGGCTTCCGCCACGTTTTATAAGAAAGCAGCTATGGAAATCAAACGACTCCACGTAGGCAAGCGCCTGTCCGAAATCGCCATCCACAACGGCACCATCTACCTGGCCGGCCAGATCGCCGAAGACACCACGCAAGGCATCGAAGGCCAGATGCGCGAGGTGCTGGGCCACGTCGACCGCCTGCTGAACGAAGCCGGCAGCGACAAGTCCTGCGTGCTGATGTGCCAGATCTTCATCTCGAGCATGGAGCACTTCGCCGGCATGAACAGCGTCTGGGACGAGTGGGTGCCGCAGGGCCACACCCCGCCGCGCGCCACCGTCGAGGCCAAGCTGGCCAATCCCGCATGCCTGGTCGAGGTCTGCATCACTGCCGCACTGCGCTGAGTCGGGGGCATACAAGCTAGATGGTATCAAGCGTTCTACTCGGTGACGCCAGCACCCAGCTGGTCCAGGGACTCAGCGTGGAAGACTGCGCGCGGGTCCAGACGGCGCTCGACTACGCCAGCGGCATGTACGGCGAGCGCATGGCCGCCACGGGCCAGGATGCGTTCGAGTTCTCGCTCGGCGTGGCCGGCACGCTGGCGGTGCTGCGCACCGACGCCGAAACCCGCATCGCCGGCCTGCTGTTCGAGCTGGCGATGATGGATCCGGCGGTGGCGGGCTCGCTCGAGGAGCGCTTCGGCAAGGAAGTGTCCGACCTGGTGCAGGGCGTGTACCAGCTGGTCAAGCTGCGCGACCTCACCGCCGGCAAGGACCAGGTGGCGGAAGCGAAAAATGCGGGCAAGAACGCTGCCCAGCAGGCCGCCGCCCAGGTCGAGACCCTGCGCAAGATGCTGCTGGCGATGGCCTCGGACATGCGCGTGGTGCTGATGCGCCTGGCCGCCTGCGCCGCCAGCCTGCGCTATTTCTCGGAGCAGAAGCGCTTCGACGAGGTCACCCGCGCCTATGGCCGCGAGGTGCTCGAATTCTATGCGCCGCTGGCCAACCGGCTCGGCATCTGGCAGCTCAAGTGGGAGCTCGAGGACCTGTCCTTCCGCTTCATCGAGCCGGACGCCTACAAGCAGATCGCCAGGATGCTCGAAGAGAAGCGCATGCAGCGCGAAGGCTTCGTGCAGTCCTCGATCGACCGGCTGGAAAAGGAACTGCGCGACGCCGGCATCAAGGCCGAGGTCTCGGGCCGGCCGAAGCACATCTACAGCATCTGGAAGAAGATGCGCGGCAAGGAGCTCGATTTCTCCTCGCTGTACGACGTGCGCGCCTTCCGCGTGATCGTCGAGGACGTCAAGGCCTGCTATACGGTGCTCGGCATCGTCCACAACATCTGGACCCCGATCCCTAAGGAATTCGACGACTACATCTCGCGCCCGAAGCCGAACGGCTACCAGTCGCTGCACACGGTCGTCACCGCCGAGGACGGGCGGCCGCTGGAAGTGCAGATCCGCACCCAGGAGATGCACAACTTCGCCGAGTACGGCGTGGCCGCGCACTGGCGCTACAAGGAAGAGGGCGGCTCCAACTTCAAGAGCCAGAAGTACGACGAGAAGATCGCCTGGCTGCGCCAGCTGCTGGCCTGGAAGAGCGACGTGGCCGACGTGGTCGCGGGCCAGGAAGACCTGCAGAAGGAATGGGTCGAAAAGCTCAAGGCCGCCACCCTGGACGACCGCATCTTCGTGCTGACTCCGCAGGCGCGGGTGCTGGAGCTGCCGCAGGGCGCGACCCCGATCGACTTCGCCTACCACCTGCACAGCGAGGTGGGCCACCGCTGCCGCGGCGCCAGGATCGACGGCGCGATGGTGCCGCTGAACACGCCTTTGCGCAACGGCCAGACCTGCGAGATCATCACCGCCAAGGGGCCGACCGGCACCCAGGGACCCTCGCGCGACTGGCTCAGCCCGGGCTATACGGTCAGCAGCCGGACCCGCTCGAAGATCCGGGCCTGGTTCCACGCGCAGGAACAGGCCGAGACCCTGGCCCAGGGGCGCGCGCTGGTCGAGAAATCGCTCCAGCGCGAGGGCAAGACCGCCGTCAACCTGGAAGCGCTGGCGCAAAAGCTCGGCTTTGCCAAGGTCGACGAGCTGTTCATCCAGGTCGGCAAGGAGAAGTTCAGCCTGCGCCACGTGGAAGCGGCCCTGCACGACACGGTGGAAGCGCCGCCGCCGGTCGACGAGGCGGTGGTCTACAAGAGCCGCGCCTCGAGCGTGGAGCAGGGCGCCAAGTCGGGCGTGCTGGTGGTGGGCACCGAGGGCCTGATGACGATGCTGGCCAAGTGCTGCAAGCCGGCGCCGCCGGACCCGATCTGCGGCTTCGTCACGCGCGGCAAGGGCGTCTCGATCCACCGCCTGAGCTGCAAGAACTTCGCCGAGATGCGCGCCAAGGCGCCCGAGCGGGTGATCCAGACCGAATGGGGTTCGGCCGGGCTGGAGACCGTGTATCCGGTCGACCTGTTCATCCTGGCGATGGACCGGCAGGGGCTGCTGCGCGATATCTCGGACGTGTTCATGCGCGAGAAGATCAACGTGATCGGCGTGAACACGCAAAGCAGCAAGGGGCAGGCGCGCATGGTGTTCACGGCGGAGATCGGATCGACCGGGCAGCTGAACAAGGCGCTGGCGGCGATCGCGGAGGTAAAGGGAGTGATGGAGGCGCGGCGACAATAATGGCGTCCGTGGCTTGCATGCACAATTGGATCCCGGCCTGCGCCGGGATGACGGTCTTGAGGCTTGCAGTCCAAACGGCGATTGCCGCCCCCTCCTCATGCACGTCGTCCCGGCGCAGGCCGGGACCCAAGTTCGCAGAGCAGCCGTCTTGGTATCAATTTGATACATAAACCGAGCACATCCATTCAATTTTGTATCATATTGACACCATGCGCCGAACCCTCAACCTCTACGCCAAGCCAAGCCTGTGGGGCCTCGCGTTCCTGCGCTACCTGCGCAGCTGGTGGTACATGGTGCACCTGGGCGCGGTCGCGCTGGTGATGGCGCTGTCGCCCTCGACCTACAACCGCGCCAACCGGCTGGCGGCCGCGCGCCACATCTACGCCAGCACCTGGCAGGTGCTGCCGGGGTTCTCGCTGGCCTCGGCCCTGATCAGCCTGGTCATCATCCGCATCGTGCTGGTCACGGCCAAGAGCTACGGGCTGTCGCATTTCGCGCTCGAGATGGTGGTGCGGGTGCTGGTGCTCGAACTGATTCCCCTCTCCGCCGCGATGTTCGTGGCCCTGCGCGCCAGCATGGCCTTCGACGCCTCGGCGCTCGGGCTGGCGCGCGCCGGCCTGTCGCCGCAGGCCGCCAACGACGAAGCCCTGCGCCGCCTGCGGCGCGACATGGTGCCGCAACTGCTGGCGAACTCGGTCGCGGTGACCAGCCTGGCCATGGTCACCAGCACCATCGTGCTGGTGCTGGCCTACCTGAACGTGTACGGCCTGCTGCCCTGGGGAATCGCGGACTACACCCGCACCGTCGGCCGCGTCTTTTCGCCCACGGTGACGATCGGCTTCGTGCTCAAGACCGTGTTCTTCGGCCTGGCCGTGGCCCTGATCCCGACCGCCGCCATCCTCGAGCTGCAGCGCTATCCGCGCCGCGTGCATTCCAGCGTGCAGCCGGGCGCGCTGCGCCTGCTGTTCGTGCTCCTGGTGATCGAAGCCGCCTCGCTGGCGCTGAAATATATTTAGAAGAATAGGAAGCCATGACCGAACCTTTGCCGGACGAACCGAAACATGTCGAACTCAAGGCGATGATCCTGCTTGCGGCGATCGGCATCCTGGTCGTCGCCTTCTTCGGCTACGTGATGCACGCGCGCGGCGTGTTCGAGCCGACCCAGCGCCTGGTCCTGGAAACCGACGATTCGTCCGGCGTCATCCCCGGCATGGACATGACTTTCGCCGGCTTTCCGATCGGGCGCGTCAGCCAGGTCGAGCTCTCGCCCGAGGGCAAGGTGCGCATCCTGGTCGACGTGCAGAGCAAGGACGCCAAGTGGCTGCGCACCTCGAGCGTGTTCACGCTGGAGTCGAGCATCGTCGGCGAAACCCGCCTGCGCGCCTTCACCGGCCTGCTGAACGATCCGCCGCTGCCCGCCGGCGCCACCCGCCAGGTGCTGCGCGGCGACGCCACCGCCGAGATCCCGCGCATCGTCGCCACCGCCAGGGCGCTGCTGGAAAACCTGGAGACGATGACGGCGAACGATTCGGACATCAATGCCAGCCTGGCCAACATCAATGCCGTCACCGGCCGCCTGAATGGCCCCGGCGGAGTGCTGGGCGGCGTGATGGGTGGCGACGCCGAGGCGCGCAAGCTGCGCGAAGCGCTCGATCGCATCAACTCCCTGCTGGGCAAGACCGAGCAGCGCGTCTACGGCAAGGACGGCGTGATGGACGACGCCCAGTTGGCGATCCGCCAGCTGCACGTGGTGCTGCAGGATGCGAGCACCACGCTCAAGAAGGTGGATGCGGTGCTGGTCGAGGCCCAGGCCGTCGGCGCCAACGCGCGCGTGGCCACCCAGGACCTGGGCGCGCTGCGCGGCGAGGTCGACGCCAGCCTGCGCAAGGTGAACCGCCTGGTGGACGAGATCAACCGCAAGTGGCCCTTCGCCCGCAGCAACCAGGAGATCAAGCTGCCATGAGAATGTTCGCTTACCTCGCCGTGGCCATGCTGGCGGCCTGCGCCAGCAAACCGCTGCCGCCCGACTGGCAGCTTGATGCCAAGGGCGCCCTCGACGGCTCGGTCGAGAATTACCTGAAAGGGCATACCGCTGCCGCGGCCGCGGAATTCCGCACTGCGCGTACGGCCACCACCAGCACCGGCCGCGCCGATTATGTGGCCCAGGTCGAACTGGTGCGCTGCGCCGCGCAGGTAGCCAGCCTGGATTTCGACGACTGCCCGGGCTATGCGGCACTGGCCGCGGAGGCGACGCCGGAGCAGCGCGCCTACGCCGACTATCTCTACGGCCGCTGGCAGGGCCTGAACGCGGCGCTGCTGCCCGGGCAGCACCAGTCCGTCGTCGCCACCGGCCAGGTCGCCGCCGTGGCCGATCCGCTGGCGCGCCTGGTCGCCGCCGGTGCCGCCTTCAAGGCCGGGCGCATCGCACCGGAAGGTATTCTTCAAGCCATCGACACGGCTTCGAACCAGGGCTGGCGCCGGCCGCTGCTGGCCTGGCTCGGGGTGCAGGCGCAGCGCGCCGAGGCGGCCGGGGATGCGCAGGAAGTGCAGCGCGTCCGGCGCCGGATCGCGCTGGCCTCGGGGCAAGGCTGAGGCGGGGCCGGCCGGTCAAGCGCATGGTCGAGGAACCGGGAGGCACGAGCCTGCACCCCGAGCCCTGAGCTCTTGCCGAGGAGTGCACATGCGGTGTCTCGACTTGCTACGCAAGGACATCTTGATCCGCCAGCTGAGGGCGCTCGGCGTCGGCCGTGGCGATTCGCTCATGACGCACGTCTCGCTGCGCGCCGTCGGGCCTCTGGCTGGCGGCCCGGCGGCCCTGCTCGAAGCGATCCTGGCCTGCGTCGGCACGGCGGGCAACCTGATGGCCTATGTCTCCTGGAGCGACTCGCCGTACGAGGAGACACTCGGACAGGCTGCCATTCCGGACGCCGTGCGCGACAGCTGGCCGGCTTTCGATCCCGTCCACGCGCCAAGCTACCCCGCGTTCGGCGCCTTCAACGAGTTCATCCGGATGCACCCGGGATGCCGGCGCAGTGCGCATCCGGATGCCTCGATGGCCGCGATCGGCGCCGATGCGCTCTGGCTGGTCGCTCCCCATCCCATGGACAGCGCCTACGGTCCGGGTTCGCCGATCGAGCGTCTGCTGCACAAGCGCGGCAATATCCTGTCGATCGGCGCCGGTCCGGACGCCATCACCGCCTTGCACTATGCCGAAGCGGTGGCGCGGATTCCCGGCAAGCGCCGCGTCAGTTATTCGATGCCCCTGCTCGATGAGGAAGGCAAGCGCGTCTGGGTGACGGCCTCGGACTGGGACTCGAACGGCATTCTGGACGAGTACGCGCAACCCGGCCAGGCCGATGCGGTCGAGCGGATCGCGCGCGACTATCTTGCGCTCGGTCGGCATCGGGAAGGGCAGGTGGGCCGCGCAGTAGCCCGGCTGATCGACGCGAACGACATTGTCCGCTTCGGCCAGGCCTGGCTCGAGCGGCGCCATGTGAACCGGAAGTGAGCCGCGGCCGGCCCCAATAAACTTTGCCCTGCTCGGCCTAAACGATGATTTCCGGTGCACAATTGAAGCGTATCCACTCAGCATACGCGCCATGACCGATCCTGCACCCCAAGCCTTCGCCTGCGACGACGCCGGCGTCTACCGCACCCTGCTCGAATCGACCAAGGCCATCCCCTGGCGCATCGACTGGGCCACCATGCGCTTCACCTATATCGGTCCGCAGATCGAGGCGCTGCTCGGCTGGAGTCCGTCCAGCTGGCAGTCGGTCGACGACTGGGCTGCGCGCATGCACGAGGACGACCGTCAGAAAACCGTCGACTTCTGCGTGTCCCAGTCGAAGCAGGGCGTGGACCACGAGGCCGATTACCGCGCGCTGACCCGCGACGGCGACTACGTCTGGATCCGCGACGTGGTGCACGTGTTGCGCCGCCCCGACGGCAGTGTCGAGGCGCTGGTCGGGTTCATGTTCGACATCACGGCGCGCAAGCAGGCGGAAGACAAGATCCTGCAGCTGCAGCGCGAACTCGAAGTGCTGTCCTACCGCGACAGCCTGACGGGCGTCGCCAATCGCCGCATGTTCGACACCCTGTATCCGGTCGAGTGGGCCAAGGCGCAGGCGACCGGCGAGCCCTTGTCGCTGCTGGTGGTCGACGTCGACTACTTCAAGCAGTACAACGATTACTACGGCCACATGCAGGGCGACGAATGTCTGCGCCAGGTCGCCGCGGCGCTCGACGCCGGAGCATCGCGCTCGCGCGACCTGTGCGCGCGCCTGGGCGGCGAGGAATTCGTGCTGTTGCTGCCGGCGACCGATCCGGAGGCGGCCCGCAACGTGGCGGAGCGCTGCCGCCGGCTGCTGGCGCAGAAGGAGCTGCCGCACGCGCGTTCCGGCGTGGGCCGCCTGGTCACGGTCAGTATCGGTGTCGGCACCATCGTGCCAGGCAAGCAGGACCGGGCCGAGGTGTTTCTGGACCGCATCGACCGCCGCCTGTATCAGGCAAAGTCGGCCGGGCGCGATCAGGTCTGCGACAGCGAGGCTTGATCCGGCGAGGCCTGAGCCAGCGCGGGCCGCAGCGCCCACGGCAGCATATTGTGGATGGTGGTCGCCGCCAGCGCCGCCTGTCCGGTCGCCACCGCGATCTGGTTCAGTCCGCGCGTGACGTCGCCCACGGCGAACAGCCCCGGCACCGAGGTGCGGCAATGGTCGTCCACCAGCAGCTTGCGGCACTCCACGGTTTCCGCCCCGAGCGAGCTGGCCAGGTCGGAGCGCGCATTCTCGCCCAGCATCGGGTAGAACACATCGCAGTGGTAGTCTTCGCCGTCCTTGGTGTGCAGGATCGGCTTCATGTCTTCGCTCATGCTCACGCCGGCCAGCGGCGAATCGACGTAGCGCACGTTGGCGGCCGCCAGGCGTTGGCGGTCCTCGTCGTTGATGGTCGATACCGGGCCGCGCTCGAACAGCAGCACGTCGGCGCTGAAGGTGCGCATGAACAGGGCGTGGCCGACCGGGTTGACCTCGGAGGTGACCACGCCGATGCGCTTGTCGATCACGTCCCAGCCGTCGCACACCGGGCACAGGCGCACCGCGCCGCAGCGCACCGCCTCGTCCCAGCGCTCGACCGGCATGCCGGCGTCGGCCACGCCGGTGGCCAGCAGCACGGTCAGCGCCCGGATCTGGCAGGGCTCGCCGCCGTCCTGCGGCACATAGTCGCCGACGAACACGCCGTCTTCCAGGCGCAGGTCGAGGATCTCGCCGGGCATCACGCTGCCGCCGTAGTTGGCGAGCTGGGCGCGCAGGTTCTCGAGCAGCGCCACGCCGTTGATACCTTCCGGAAATCCGGGGTAGTTGTGCGAGACCGGAATCCAGGACAGCCGGCTGTTGCCCTTGTCGACCAGGGCGATGTGGCGGGTGAAGCGGCGCAGGTAGACGCCGGCGGTCAGGCCGGCCGGGCCGCCGCCGATGATGAGGGTGTCGAATACGGTGCGTGAACAGTCCATGCACCGATTATGCTCACCCGGCACCCTGCCGGATATCGGCGCGCGGGCAGGGCGCGGGTAAGAGCGGGCTTACAAGCGGCATTACAAGCAGGCGCCGGCGGGTTCAGAGCGACTTGCCGCCGGCCGCCTCCGGCTGCAAGGTCACGTGGTCGATGCCGTGTTTTTCGCGCAGCATCGCGCGTACTGCGGCCAGCACGGTGGGCCACTGATCGAGGCTGGCGATCTCCAGGTGGCCGATCAGGGCAGGGTGGCCGGGCGACATGTCCCACACGTGCAGGTCGTGCACGTCGAGCACGCCGTCGATGGCCTTCAGGCTGGCGCCGACTTCGAGATAATCGATGTCAATCGGGACGCCCTCCATCAGGAAGTGGTAGGACTCGCGCAGGATGCCGCTGGTGGAACGCAGGATCAGCATGGCCACGAAGATCGACAGGATCGGGTCGACCCGCAGCCAGCCGGTGAAGTAGATGATGGCGCCAGAGGCGATCGCGGCGATCGAGCCGAGCAGGTCGCCCATCACGTTCACCAGCGCGGCGCGGGTGTTGATGCTCTGGTTGTCGCGCGACAGGATCCAGGCGACCAGCAGGTTGATGGCGGCGCCGATCGCGGCCACCACCAGCACCACGCCGCCCTGCACCGGTTCCGGGTGCAGAAGGCGCTGCACGGCTTCCCACGCGATCCAGGCCACCAGCGCCAGCATGGCGAGGCTGTTCACGAAGGCTGCCAGCGCTTCGGCGCGGACGAAGCCGAAGGAGTGGCGCGAAGAGGGCGGGCGCTTGGCGATGGCCTGGGCCAGCAGCGCCAGGCCGAGGGCGGCGGCGTCGGTCACCATGTGGCCGGCGTCGGAAATCAGGGCCAGCGAGTTCGAGATGAAGCCCGTAATGACCTCGATGACGGCGAACAGCAGGGTCAGGCCGAGCGCGACCCCAAGGGCCAGCTGGCTGCGACCCTCGATGACGTGGGTATGGCTGGCATCGCCGTCGAGGTGGGCGTGCAGGTGGTCGGAAGAGGGCTCGGCGTGATCGGCAGGCATCGTCGGCGTGGTGATTTGAACAAGCTTCTAGTGTAAAGCAATGGCCGACCGGGGGCGCAGGCAGGCTCGCCAGGAAACTTTAATTCGGACAAGGCTTGCTTAACGCGTGTGCGCTCCCTATAATGGCGGCATCGGGCGGTTAGTTCAGCTGGTTAGAATACTTGGTCGACATCCAAGGGGTCGCAGATTCGAATTCTGCACCGCCCACCAGAATACCTAGCGAGGCTCAAAGAAGCGTAGCGAGCGGCAGCAGTTCCGGTTGAGAAGCGCAGCTGTACTTGAGTACAGCGAGCATCGCAAACCGGAAATGCAACGCGCAGTAGCTTGTTTGAGGCGCGCACTTTGTAAGAGCGAGAAAGGCACCGACGGTTATGACACCGCGAACTACGACTATGTTGTGGGGGAATCGCTAGACGCGGTACGGTGGTCTTTTGTCCAAAGAAGCTCGACAACACTGAAGAAAACGCGCCTGGTGCGCGTTTTTTTTCGTCCGAACTTTTTAGCTTTCAAAATTTTCAACATTTAATGGCGCGCTGCGCCACATGGAGAACAGCAATGCTCAACGTTCGACTTCCGGATGGTTCCAGTCGTCAGTTTGACGGCCCGGTCACCGTTGCCCAGGTGGCCCAGAATATCGCCCCGAGCCTGGCCAAGGCCGCGCTCGCCGGCAAGGTCAACGGCAAGGTGGTCGACACCTCGTTCCTGATCGAAGACGACGCCGACCTGGCGATCGTCACCGACCGCGATCCGGACGGCCTGGAGGTCATCCGCCACTCGACCGCCCACCTGCTGGCGCACGCCGTCAAGGAACTGTTCCCGGAAGCGCAAGTCACCATTGGCCCGGTCATCGAGAACGGCTTCTACTATGACTTCTCGTACAAGCGTCCGTTCACCCCGGACGACCTGGCGGCGATCGAGAAGAAGATGGCGGAACTGGCCAAGAAGGACCAGCCGGTCACCCGCAAGGTGTTGCCGCGCGACGAGGCGGTCAGCTACTTCAAGTCGATCGGCGAAGACTACAAGGCCGAGATCATCGCCTCGATCCCGGCGGGCGAGGACGTGTCGCTCTACGAGCAGGGCGGTTTCACCGACCTGTGCCGCGGCCCGCACGTGCCCTCGACCGGCAAGCTGAAGGTCTTCAAGCTGATGAAGCTGGCCGGCGCCTACTGGCGCGGCGACTCCAAGAACGAGATGCTGCAGCGCGTGTACGGCACCGCCTGGACCAAGAAGGAAGACCAGGAACAGTACCTGCACATGCTGGAAGAGGCCGAGAAGCGCGACCACCGCAAGCTGGGCAAGCAATTGGACTTCTTCCACTTCCAGGACGAAGCCCCGGGCCTGATCTTCTGGCACCCGAAGGGCTGGACCATCTGGCAGCAGGTCGAGCAGTACATGCGCAAAACGTATCAAAACACCGGCTACAGCGAAGTCAAGGCGCCGCAGATCATCGACGTCACCCTGTGGCAGAAGACCGGCCACTGGGACAACTATCGTGAAAACATGTTCACGACCGAGTCGGAAAACCGCACCTACGCCCTGAAGCCGATGAACTGCCCGGGCCACGTGCAGATCTATAACGCCGGCCTGCGTTCCTACCGCGACCTGCCGCTGCGCTACGGCGAGTTCGGCCAGTGCCACCGCAACGAGTCCTCGGGCGCGCTGCACGGCCTGATGCGCGTGCGCGGCTTCACCCAGGACGACGGCCACGTGTTCTGTACCGAAGAGCAGATCGCTCCCGAGGTCGTGGCCTTCCACGCCCAGGCGATGAAGGTGTACGAGGACTTCGGCTTCGAGAACATCGACGTCAAGATCGCCCTGCGCCCGGAAAACCGCATCGGTTCCGACGAGGTGTGGGACCAGGCCGAAGAGGCCCTGCGTTCGGCGCTGCGCGGCTGCGGCGTGGAATGGACCGAGCTGCCGGGCGAGGGCGCCTTCTATGGCCCGAAGATCGAGTACCACCTGAAGGACAGCCTGGGCCGTCCATGGCAGGTCGGCACCATGCAGGTCGACTTCTCGATGCCGGGCCGCCTCGGCGCCGAATATGTTGCGGAAGACAACACCCGCAAGGTGCCGGTCATGCTGCACCGTGCGATCGTCGGCTCGATGGAGCGCTTCATCGGCATCCTGATCGAGAACTACGCCGGCGCGCTGCCGCTGTGGCTGGCCCCGGTCCAGGTCGCGGTCTTGAATATCTCGGATGCGCAAGCAGATTATGTGAAGCAGGTCGAAGCCAAGCTGCGCGCGGCGGGCATCCGCGTTCACGCTGATTTGCGGAACGAGAAGATTACTTATAAAATTCGCGAGCATTCTGTCCAAAAACTGCCGTACATTCTGGTTGTTGGCGATAAAGAACGTGAAGCAAATACGGTGGCCGTGCGTGCCCGCGGCAATGTCGATCTCGGCGTGATGCCGGTCGACGCGCTCGTGGAGCGCCTGGTTGGCGAAGTTGCCGCCAAGGCGAAATAATCCCGGCCTCAATCAATACTTTCAAAGGAAACGACATAGCTACTGACAAACAGCATCGCATCAACGGCGAGATCACCCATCCCGAAATGCGCCTGAACGGTGTGGACAACGAACCGCTGGGCATCGTGAGCCTGGCGGAAGCGTTCCGCATGGCCGAGGAAAAGAACGTCGACCTGGTCGAGATCGCGCCGAACGCGGTCCCGCCGGTCTGCCGCCTGATGGACTACGGTAAGTTCAAGTACTCCGAACAGAAGAAGGCGCACGAAGCCAAGCTGAAGCAGAAGATCATCCAGGTCAAGGAAGTCAAGTTCCGCCCGGGCACCGATGAAGGCGACTACAGCATCAAGCTGCGCAACCTCATCAAGTTCCTGGAAGAAGGCGACAAGACCAAGATCACGTTGCGCTTCCGCGGCCGTGAAATGGCGCACCAGGACATCGGCATGCGCATGCTCGAGCGCCTGCGCGGCGACCTGGAAGAAGTCGGCCAGGTCGAGCAGTTCCCGAAGCTCGAGGGTCGCCAGATGATCATGATCGTTGCGCCGAAGAAGAAGAAGTAATTCTTCGCGCCGTCAGATGATGGGCCGGGCCGGGCGCCAGCGTGAGCTGCGCCAGGCCCGGCCCACGTTCGTTTGTGCGTTTGTTCCGTCGGTGGCGACAAAGCCTGGCGCTGCCCCAACAATTCCCCGCAAACCTGTGCTATCATCTGCGGTTCCTGTTTTAACGAACAGGTTGTAGTCGACAGGAAGTGGCGTCGGCTGCAAGACAAGTGAAAGCAGGCATCCAAGAGCGGCGTTGCCGCCACCTGCAATCCTGTCGTATAGAGGCTGCCTGTAAAAGGGCAGAATACTATGCCAAAAATGAAAACCAAAAGCTCCGCGAAGAAGCGTTTTCGCGTGCGTCCGGGTGGTACCGTCAAGTCGGGTATGGCGTTCAAGCGTCACATCCTGACCAAGAAGACCACCAAAAACAAGCGTCAACTGCGCGGCACCCGTAACATCAATGCATCGGACGTGACGAGCGTCTACCGCATGATGCCTTCCGCTTAATCTCACTAATCATATACAAAGGGAGCTACCATGCCTCGAGTAAAACGTGGGGTTACTGCACGTGCCCGTCACAAGAAAGTCCTTGAACTTGCCAAAGGCTACCGCGGCCGTCGCAGCAAGGTGTTCCGTATTGCCAAGCAAGCAGTCATGCGCGCTGGCCAGTACGCCTACCGCGACCGTCGTAACAAGAAGCGCGTCTTCCGCGCCCTGTGGATCACCCGTATCAACGCGGCATCGCGTTCGCACGGCATGACCTACAGCGCCTTCATGAACGGCCTGAAGAAGTCCGGGATTGAACTGGACCGTAAAGTCCTGGCCGACATGGCAGTGCACGACAAGCCGGCGTTCGCCGCGATTGTCACCGCCGCCAAGGCCAAGCTGGCTGCCTAATCAGTCAGTTAGCTAGCAAGATCAGCGCAGGGCTCTTTACTGAGCCTTGCGCGAAAAGAGCGGGGCACACGGTAAATCACCTTGTGCCCCGTTTTTGATTGTGGCTCCTGCCGCCACCTAAACAGGAAAAGAACACGCATGCAATCGCTGGAAGATCTCGTCTCCTCGGCCCAGGCTGATTTCACCGCCGCCGCGGACGCCGCCGCGCTCGAAAATGCAAAAGCCAAGTACCTGGGCAAGACCGGCCAGGTCACCGACCTGATGAAGGGCCTGGGCAAGCTCGACCCTGAACAGCGCAAGGCGCAGGGCGCCTTGATCAATGCCGCCAAAGAAAAAATCGAAGGGGCACTGACCGCCCGCCGCGACGCGCTGGCCAACGCCCAGCTGGAAGCGCGCCTGAATCTCGAGGCCATCGACGTCACCCTGCCGGGCCGCGGCCGCGCCAAGGGCGGCATCCATCCGGTGATGCGCACCTGGGAACGTGTCGAGCAAATCTTCCGCTCGATCGGCTTCGACGTGGCCGACGGCCCCGAGATCGAAACCGACTGGACCAACTTCACCGCACTGAACAGCCCGGAAAACCATCCGGCCCGTTCGATGCAGGACACCTTCTACATCGAAGGCAATGACAGCACCGGCAAACCGCTGCTGCTGCGCACCCACACCAGCCCGATGCAGGTGCGCTACGCGCGCACCCACACCCCGCCGATCAAGGTGATCGCACCGGGCCGCACCTACCGCGTCGACAGCGACGCCACCCACTCGCCGATGTTCCACCAGGTCGAAGGCCTGTGGATCGGCGAGGACATCAGCTTCGCCGACCTCAAGGGCGTGTACCTGAACTTCGTCAAGGCCTTCTTCGAGACCGAGGACCTGGAGGTGCGTTTCCGTCCGTCCTACTTCCCGTTCACCGAGCCGTCGGCCGAGATCGACATCGCTTTCGGCTCCGGTCCGCTCAAGGGCCGCTGGCTGGAAGTGTCGGGCGCAGGGCAGGTCCACCCGACTGTCGTACGTAATTTCGGCCTCGATCCGGAACGGTTCATCGGTTTCGCCTTCGGTTCCGGCCTCGAGCGCCTGACCATGCTGCGTTACGGGATCAACGACCTGCGCCTGTTCTACGAAGGCGACCTGCGATTCTTGAAGCAGTTTAATTAATACGGTCGCTAATTCAGTACGCCCAGTCATAAACGCGGTTACAAGGTAAAAAGAACATGCAATTCTCCGAAAACTGGCTCCGTTCCATGGTCGATCCGAAGATGACTTCGGATGAACTGTCCCACCTCCTGACCATGTCCGGCCTCGAAGTCGAGGACGTCGAAGCGGTCGCGCCGCCGTTCACCAACGTGGTGGTGGCCGAGGTGAAGGAAGTCGCCAAGCACCCGGACGCCGACCGCCTGAACGTCTGCCAGGTGGACGTCGGCAGCGGCACCCTGCTCAACATCGTATGCGGCGCCCCGAACGTGCGCGCCGGCATGAAGGCGATCTGTGCCAAGGCCGGCGCCGTGCTGCCGCCGGGCGCCGACGGCAAGCCCTTCGCGATCAAGGTCGGCAAGCTGCGCGGCGTCGAGTCGCAGGGCATGATGTGCTCGGCCAAGGAACTGAAAATCTCGGAAGAGAGCAGCGGCCTGATGGAACTACCGCCGGACGCGCCGGTGGGCGCCGACATCCGCGACTACCTCGGCCTGGACGACCTGAAGTTCACCATCAAGCTGACCCCGAACAAGGCGGACTGCCTGTCGGTGCTGGGCGTGGCGCGCGAAGTGGCGGCCCTGACCGGCACCCCGCTGCACGTGCCAACCACCAAACAGGTTGCCGTCAGCCTCGACGAAACCCTGCCGGTGAAGATCTCGGCGCCGGACCTGTGCGGCCGTTTCTCGGGCCGCGTCATCCGCGGCCTGAATGCGCGCGCCGCGACCCCGGACTGGATGAAGCAGCGCCTCGAGCGCAGCGGCCAGCGTTCGGTGTCGGCCCTGGTCGACATCTCGAACTACGTGATGCTGGAAGTCGGCCGTCCTTCGCACGTGTTCGACCTGTCCAAGATCCATGGCGGCCTCGAAATCCGCTGGGGCAAGAAGGGCGAGCAGTTGAAGCTCCTGAACGGCAATACCGTCGAGGTCGACGAGTGGGTCGGCGTGATCGCCGACGAATCGGCGATCGAATCGCTGGCCGGCATCATGGGCGGCGACTTCACCGCCGTGACGCTGGATACCACCGACATCTACCTGGAAGCCGCATTCTGGTGGCCGAACGCCATCCAGGGCCGCGCCCGCAAGTACAACTTCTCGACCGATGCGGCGCACCGCTTCGAGCGCGGCGTTGACTACGCGACCACGGTCGAGCACATCGAACGCATTACCGCACTGATCGTCGAGATCTGCGGCACCGCGGATACGAGAGTAGGTCCGGTCGATGATCAGTCGGTCAAGCTGCCGCAGCCAAAGCCGGTCGCGATGCGTACCGCCCGCGCCGCCAAGGTGATCGGCGTGCCGCTGACCGATGAGGTCGTGGCCGACATCTTCACCCGCCTGCAACTGCCGTTCACGTTCGAAGCCGGTGTGTTCCAGGTGACCTCGCCGTCCTACCGTTTCGACATCGAGATCGAGGAAGACCTGATCGAGGAAGTCGCGCGCGTGTACGGTTTCGAGAACATCCCGACCCGTCCGCCGGTTGCGCCGACCGCGATGCTGATCGAGCCGGAAAACACCCGCTCGCTGTTCGCGATCCGCCACCAGCTGGCCGACCTGGGCTACCAGGAAACCGTGAACATGAGCTTCGTGGAAGCCCAGTGGGAGCAGGACTTCGCCGCCAACGCGGACCCGATCCGCCTGCAGAACCCGATCGCCAGCCAGATGAGCGTGATGCGCTCGAACCTGGTGGGCAGCCTGCTGGCCAACGTGCGCTACAACGTCAACCGCAAGGCCGGGCGGGTGCGCGTGTTCGAAGTCGGCGCCGTGTTCAAGCGTAACGCGGCGGTAGCGGACGGTCCGCTGTCGGTGGCCGGTTTCGAGCAGCCCAAGCGTGTCGCCGCCATGGCCTACGGCCCGGTCAATGACGAGCAGTGGGGCGAAAAGACCCGCCAGGTCGACTTCTTCGACGTCAAGGCCGACCTCGAGGCCCTGTTCGCACCCAGCGTGCTGCGCTTCGTGAAGGGCGAGCATCCGGCCCTGCACCCGGGCCGCAGCGCCTTCGTCGAACTGGATGGCAAGCAAATCGGCTTCATCGGCGAGCTGCACCCGCGCTGGCTGCAGAAGTACGACCTGCCGCAGGCACCGGTCGTGTTCGAAGTCGATGCCGAGGCGCTGCGCCAGCGCAGCGTGCCGGCCTACGCCGAGATTTCGAAGTTCCCGGGCGCCACGCGCGACCTGGCGCTGGTGGTGAAGCAGGGCGTCGCGGCCCAGGAAGTGCTCGATTGCTTCCATGCCGAGATCGCTGCGAATCCTGGCGGAAAGATCGTGCAAGCCGTTGTTTTGTTTGATGAATACCGCGGCAAGGGCCTGGAGACGGATGAAAAAAGCCTTGCTTTCCGCTTTGGCTTGCAAGATACTCAATCGACGCTGCAGGACGACGCGGTGGACGCCATCATGGCGGCCGTGGCCCGTGCGGCACAAGAAAAAGTCGGCGCAAAGCTGCGTGCATGATGTGTTTAACCGGGCGCTCCAGCGGAGCGCCCAGGTAAAGCATGTCATATCGTTCCAAAACATCGTTTCTTGAAGGTAGGGCTTCAAAATTAATAACAACGACGTTGATTCGGCCGTGTTCCAGGAAGCGCTGGCGGCCGATCTGCATCGCGCGACACAAGTGGCGCGAATGCGGAAGGAAGCAGAGAAGGACCTGCCGACCTTGACCAAGGCCGAGCTGGCCGAGCTGCTGTTCGAGCAGGTCGGCCTGAACAAGCGTGAAGCCAAGGACATGGTCGAGACCTTCTTCGACGAAATCCGTAACGCGCTCGAGCGCGGCGAGGCCGTCAAGCTGTCGGGCTTTGGCAACTTCCAGTTGCGTGACAAGCCGCAGCGGCCGGGCCGCAACCCGAAAACCGGGGAAGAGATCCCCATCACGGCGCGCCGCGTCGTGACTTTCCACGCGAGCCAGAAGCTCAAGGGAATGGTCGAGGAGACTAGTCCGCCGAGTAACTCTCTGGCCCGCGCTGCCTGAGTACAATACGTAGATGAGCGAACGACCGAACAAGCCTGAGCCCGTGGTGCTGCCGCCGATCCCGGCGAAGCGCTATTTCACGATTGGTGAAGTGAGTGATTTGTGCGGCGTCAAACCGCATGTGCTGCGCTACTGGGAGCAGGAATTTACCCAGCTAAAGCCGGTCAAACGCCGAGGTAACCGTCGTTATTACCAGCACCACGAAGTGCTGCTGATCCGCCGCATCCGCGAACTGCTCTACGAACAGGGCTTCACGATCAGCGGTGCGCGCAATCGCCTCGACGGCCGCGGCCATGTGGTGGACGCTGCCGACGAAGTCGAGTTGCCGCCGGCAGCACCGGGCGTCGATATCGAGATGGTCAGGGCCGAGCTGCTGGACATTCTCGCGCTCCTGAAGCACGGCAGTCGCGCCGGCATCGCCTGAGCGAATTCGGGCGCACTGCATCGACGCCGCGCTGTCTCCCTGACGGAGGCTTCCGATGCGCTGTGCTCATCAAATCTGTCAATTAACCCCTTGCGCGGACCTGTTGATGCGTGCCGCGCATAACTCAGCAAGTGTGTGCCTTGATGCCATGCGCCGTAGTGATAGAATGTCACGTGCGGTCATGCTTATATACGCATGCAAGCCGGGGCGTATGCACGGACCTGGCACTTTCCTGAAAAGGGAAAATTTAAGGGAAGACAATGATACGCGTTGCCATTTGTGACGATCACCAAATAGTTCGAGCAGGATTCAAGCAGATTTTCTCGTCGTCGGGCGAGTTCGAAGTCGTCGCCGAAGGCGCCACCGGCCGCGAGGCCCTCGATATCGCACGCCGCGAAATTTGCGACGTCCTGTTGCTCGACATCGCCATGCCGGACCAGAGCGGCATCGATATCCTGCGCACCATCCGCCAGGGCCAGCCCAACCTGCCGGTGCTGATTCTGTCCGGTTATCCGGCGCAGCAATACGCGCTCAATCTGTTCAAGATGGGCGCCAACGGCTACCTGAACAAGGAATGCGAAGCCGACGAGCTCAAGACAGCGGTGCGCACCGTATATCAGGGCCGCCGTTACGTGAGCTCGACCGTGGGCGAGCTGCTGGCCCAGAGTTTCGACCGTGACCCGAACACGGCGCTCCACACCGAGCTGTCGGACCGCGAGTTCCAGGTCTTCCTGCGCCTGGCCAAGGGGGCCACCGTGTCGGACATCGGCAATGCCCTGTCGCTGTCGATCAAGACCGTCTCCACTTACCGTACCCGCATCATGGAAAAGATGGGTCTGCAGTCGAACAGCGACCTGACCTATTACGCCATGAAGAACAACCTGCTCGACTAAGCTGTTCCCGACGCGCCGGCCCCGCCGGTGCGTTGCCCGCCGTCTCCCTCCGATGTGGTCTTTCCGGCCAACAACTGTTTCCAAACGTTACAAAAATTTCGCCGGTGTGCAACATTTGTATTGCATACCGCCGCGTCCTCGCGCACACTGCCAAGTGCGGCCACCCAGCATTTCTGTCTCCGTTAACAATGGCTGGCGCCCGCGTAACGGCTGGTTACCCCAAGGGCCTCACTGCACTGTTGAGCTAACGCGACTATAATCGGCCCGGACGGCATCAGTTGCGCGAAAGGAAGCCCATGTACTTTTCCACTGCCTTCGATGGCAAGCGGCTGCGTGGTCTGCCGCTCTCCAAGACCCTGCTGTGCGTGGCCTGTGTCGTCATCCTGGTCATCAACGCGGTCTTCCTGATCCGCAACCTGGATGATTTGCGCTCCGCGAACGCCCTGCAGGCCCAGACCGCGCGCGTCTCCGACGAACTCCAGTACCTGAACCTTCTCGTCACCGACGCCGAGAGCGGCTTGCGCGGCTATTTCCTGTCCGGCTCGGAAGTCAACCTCGGGCCGCTGCACGCGGCGCCCCAGCAGATCGACAGCCAGTTGCGCGCCCTGGGCGTGCTGCTGGCCGACAATCCCTCGCAAACCAAGAACCTGGCCCAGCTGCGCAGCCTGGTGCAGCGCAAGCTCGGCCTGATGCACGAGTCGCTCGAGGTCTACCGCCGGGGCGGGCTGGTCGACATCGTCGCGATCTCGGCGGCCGCCGACGAGCGCGGCCAGATGGACGAGATCCGCCTGCAGGTCGTGATCATGACGCGCGAGCAGAACGAACTGCTGGCCAGCCGCACCGCCGCATTCTACGAGCAGTCGCGCCGCACGGTGCTGCTCGGGGTCGGCATCAATGCCGCCGCCATCCTCGTAATCCTGTTGTTCCACAGCCTGGTGCAGCGCAGCTTCGGCTTGCGCCTGGAAGCCGAGCGCGCGCTGCAGCTGACCAACGACAGCCTGGAGGCGGTGGTTGCCGAGCGCACCGAGCAGTTGTCGGTGCTGTCGCGCCACCTGATCCGGGTGCAGGAAGAAGAAAAGTCGCGCCTGGCGCGCGAGCTGCACGACGAGATGGGCGCCAACCTGACCGCGATCGGGATGGACATGACCTCGGTCAGCGAACAGCTCAAGGGCACGCACCCGGAACTGGTGTCGATGCTGGGCCGGGCCCGCAAGACCCTGATCGACACCGTGCAGCTCAAGCGCCGCATCATCGAGAACCTGCGTCCCAGCCTGCTCGACAACATGGGCCTGTCGGCCGCGCTGCAGAGTTATTGCGCCGATTATGCGCGGGTGACCGCGCTCGACTGCGACGCCCTGATCGATGCCGAGGCGGACCGTGCCGGTCCGATGCAGGCGATCGCGCTGTTCCGCATCACCCAGGAAGCCCTGAACAACATCGCCAAGTACGCCAAGGCGCGCACCGTGATCGTCAACCTGACGCGCGAGCCGAGCGGCTGGGAGCTGGAGATCACGGACGACGGCATCGGCATCCCGGCGGACGCGATGGCCAAGTCCAAGTCGCACGGCCTGCTGGGCATGCGCGAGCGTGCGCTGCTGCTGGGCGGCAGCCTGCAGGTGGCGCGCGGCGTAAATAATATCGGTACCTGCGTGCGCGCCTGGATTCCGGCGGCGGCGCCGGGCGGGGACGGCAGCGCCAATGCCGCTCCGGTGTTCGCCAGCGCGGAAACGAGAACGCCGTCCCTGTCGATCGGGACGGCGCTCGAAGCCGAAAGCGGCAAGGCGCCCGATGGGGCGCCGGTCAATTCTTAACGGGCCACGTCGCTCAGCAGGCGGTCGTACTCCGACTTGGCGACCTTGTAGCATTCGCCTGCATACTCTTCCAGGCCGGCGCGGTCGAGGACGGTAATGTTGCCGCGGCGGTACTGGATCAGGCCTTCGTCCTGCAGCTTGCCGGCGGCGGCGGTGATGCTTTCGCGGCGCACGCCCAGCATGATCGAGATCAGTTCCTGGGTCACTTTCAGCTCGTTGCTGGCCGAACGGTCCAGGCGGTCGAGCAGCCAGCGGCACAGTTTCTGTTCGATCGAGCTGTGGCGGCCGCCGACGGCGTTCTGGGCCATCTGGGCGAACAGCGCGTTGGTGTAGCGCATCAGGAGCTGGGGCAGGGCGCCGCCTTTGGCGAAGGCGTCACGCAGGAACTGGGTCTTGAGGCGGTAGCCGTAGCCGGCGCTCTGGACCACGGCGCTGCAGGTGGCGCGTTCGCCCATGAACAGCGACACGCCGACCGCGCCTTCGTGACCGACCACCGCGATCTCGGTGGTGGCGCCGTCTTCCATCACGTACAGCAGCGACACGATTGCGGTCGTCGGAAAATACACGTATTCCAATTTGCTGCCATACTCGAACAACTCCTTGCCGAATGGCAGAGGAACGAGTTCCAGGTGCTCGAACAGGGTTTCCAGGTCTTGGCGGGGCAAGGCGCCGAGCAGTTCGTTCTGCTGGGTGCCACTGTAGCTGACAACGGGGCGGGACGCGGCTTTCACAGTCTCACTCGTGGCTGGGATCTTGTGTTGCGCTTTTTGCGTACCACCAAGCTGAGCGTTGTTCATTTTCTGTCCTCTTATCTCTAACGTGTGTCGGTTTGCGATTGCTTGAGGTCTTGTTTTCGTTTCCTCATCGCGATGTGTGAACAATAAAGCTATAGTCTGTTGGCGAACATAAGACTGGCAGTCGCACCTGTGTAGGCTTGCCGCATCCGGTTCTGTAAGTCCAGTCCTACTGGAGAGATGTCGCTCTGTCATCTCTTTTTCTTTTGCTGAGGAAACGCTTTTGCGCCCGTTTCGCGCATAATGTGGCTTTCCTTTTGCCCCACCCGACAATGCCCTTGCCACTGCTGCTGGTCGAAGACGATGCCGTGCTGGCTGACGGGCTGCTGCGTGCCCTGCAGGCCCAGGACATGCAGGTCGAATTGCTGCATGACGGGCTGGCTGCCGATGCCCGGCTGCAGAGCCCGCAGTCGGCGGCGCAGTTGGCCGTCGTCGTGCTGGACATTGGCCTGCCGGGGATCGACGGCTTCGAGGTGCTGCGCCGCCTGCGCGCGCGCGGCGCTGGCACCCCGGTGCTGCTCCTGACCGCCCGCGACGCCGTCGAAGACCGGGTGCGCGGGCTGGAGGCGGGCGCCGACGACTACCTGGTCAAGCCTTTCGCCACTCCCGAACTGGTGGCGCGCATCCGCGCGCTGGCGCGGCGCTTCGCCCCACCCCCGAGCCAGCTCGGGCTCGCGCGGCTCAGCCTCGACGGCGGCACCCGCCGCGCGCGCGTCGGCGAACGCCCCCTCGAGCTGTCGGTGCGCGAATGGGGCGTGCTCGAATATCTCCTGCAGAACGCCGGCCGGGTGGTGTCGAAGCAGCAGATCATCGATGCCATCGCGCCCTGGGGCGAGGACCTGACCCTGAACGCGGTCGAGGTCTACGTCTCGCGCCTGCGCCTGAAACTCGACGGCGCCGGCGTGGCCATCCGCACCATCCGCGGCTTCGGCTACCTGCTCGAAGCCGGGAACTAGCGCCTTCGCGAGCGGCCCATGAGCAGCATCCGCCTGCGCCTGCTGAAGTGGCTGGTCGCGCCGATTCTCGTGTTCAACCTGCTGGCCGCGAGCCTGACTTACCTGCTGGCCTGGACCCCGGCCCAGCGCGCCTTCGACCAGGGCCTGCTGGACGCCGCCACCGGACTGGCCACGCGCCTGCGTCCCGGCGGCGCGTCGGTCGACCTGCCTGCGAACCTGCCTGACGCGGCGCGCGTGCTGGGCGCCGGCTCGCCCGACGCCAGCTGGTTCGTGGTGCGCGATGCGTCAGGCCGGGTACTGGCCGGCGACCCCGCTTTTCCGCGCCGCACCGGCAGCGCGCCGGTGCGCGACGACCGCATGCATGGGCAGCCGGTGCGGGTGGCCAGCCTTCTGGTGCCAGCAAGCGCTGGCCCGGTCGAGGTGGGGGTGGCGCGCACGCTGAGCCAGCGCCAGCAGGTCCGTTCGGCCATCGTGCGCGCGCTGGTGCTGCTCGAAGTCGTGTTCAGCCTGGCCCTGGTCGGCCTGGTGTGGTTCTCGGTCGGTAACGGCCTGGCGCCGCTGGCGCGCCTGCGCGCCCGCCTCGATGCGCGCGGCAGCCACGACCTGGCGCCGCTCGAGGACGGCGGCATGCCGCGCGAACTGCTGCCGGTGGTGAACGCCTTCAACGCGCTGCTGGAACGCATCGCCGCCGGCGCCAGGGCCCAGGACGACTTCCGCGCGAACGTCGCGCACCAGCTGCGCACCCCGCTGGCCGGGCTGCGCCTGCAGCTGGAGTGGCTGGCCGGCCGCCATCGCGACGATCCCGAGACCGTGCGCACGGTCGAACTGCTGTTGCAGGCCAACGAACGCATGATCCGCCAGGCCAACCAGCTGCTCTCGCTCGAACGCGCCGGGCCGGAGCGCTTCGCGCAGGCGCGCTTCGCCCCGCTCGACCTCTCGGGCATCGTCGGGGAGTCGGTCCAGTCGTTTGTCGAGCGCGCGCTGCGCAAGGACATCGACCTGGGCTTCGAGCTGGAGCCGGCGTGGCTGGAAGGGGAGCGCCACATGCTGCGCGACCTGGTCGACAACCTGGTCGACAATGCGCTGCGCTACACGCCTGCGCAGGGCAGGGTCACGGTGTACTGCCGCCCGACGCCGGATGGGGTCCTGTTCGCGGTCGAGGATTCCGGCCCGGGGATCGCGCCGGAGAAACGGGCCCAGGTATTCCAGCGCTTCGTGCGTCTGGACCAGCACAGCCAGGGCTCGGGCCTGGGCCTGGCGATCGTGCGCGAGATCGCCGCCGCGCACGGCGCCCAGGTGACGCTCGGCGACGGCCCGGATAATGGCGCGGGCGGACGCGGTCTGCTGGTGGCGCTACGGTTTCCTCCTTCCAGGCCTTGAGGCCGCGTCCGGCCGGCCACCGGACTGAAAGACTGCCGATCCTCCGTGCGTTTGTCAGGGTTTTGTCAGGTTTTCCTCAGGGAAATGCAAGCTTTCCGGGTTATGATTCCACATGGAAACATTCCGGCTGCCGCCGGAGCCATCGGAGACCACCCCATGAACACGCGCCAGGCCGGATTCACCCTCATCGAAATCATGATTGCGATCGTCATCATCGGCATCCTGACGGCGGTGGCCCTGCCGTCCTATAACGGCTATCTGATGCGGGCACGCCTGACCGAAGCCTACACCGGACTCGCCGGGGCACAGCCGGCACTGGAACAGCATTGGGCGAACACGCGCAGCTACGCGGATTTCGATGATGCCGCGCTCAAGCTGATGCCGAAGAACTCCGAGCATTTCACCTTCACCCTCAGCGGCGCCACCCCGAGCGCCTACCTCTTGAGCGCCACCGGCAAGGGAGGCGCCAGCGGCTTCGTCTTCACGATCGACCAGAACGGCAACCGCGCCACGACCGCGGTGCCGGCCGGCTGGAGCACCAGCACGGTCTGCTGGGTCGATCGCAAGGAGGGCAAGTGCGCACAATGAGCACCGCCGGCGCAGCCCGCCGCGCCGGCTTCACGCTGGTGGAAACGCTGATCGCGCTCGCCGTGTTCACGGTGCTGCTGGCGATCGGCGTGCCGCGCATGAGCGACTGGGCCGCCGCCAGCAAGGCCGCCGCCGCCGCCCAGTTCTACGCCGAGGGGCTGGGCCTGGCGCGCGCCAAGGCGCTGGCGCACAACAGCGCCAGCAGGCTGGTCCTGAGCCCGAATGCCGACAGCGGCCAGTACGACTGGCGCGTCGACCTGTGCTTCCCGACACCGGAGGCGCCTTGCAACGAGGCGGCAGGCGCCTGGTCGACCGTGGCCGATCCGGTCAAGCCCGACGGCGCAGCCGGCGCCGGCTTCAATTCGGTGCAGCGCAGCGCGGACGCGCTTCCGGCGGCCGAGCGCCTGAGCGTCACCCCCGGCCCGGACGGGGCCACCGCCGTGTACTTCACCCCGCTGGGCTGGATCGACACCCGGATCGAGCCGCGCATGATGCGCATCGACCTCGCTCCGGCCGCCTCCGCGCCACCCTTTCCCGCCGCCAGCCTGGTCATGACGCTGGGCGGCATCGCCATCCGATGCGCCCCGGACGCGGCCGCCAACGATTCGCGCAGGTGTCCCGAATGAGCGGCCCTTCCCGGAAACCGGCGCGGCCCGGGTCCCAGCGCGGTGTCGCGCTGCTCGAGGCCCTGCTGGCCGCGGTGCTGCTGGCGATCGGCCTGCTCGGCACGATCGGCCTGCAGGCGCGCTCCTATGCCGCCCTCTCCGACGCCGGCATGCGCGCCGAGGCAACCATCGCCGCCGACAAGCTGATCGGCATCATGAATACCGACCTCGACCACCTGGCGGAATACGGGATCGCCGCGGGCGCGCAGCCGTCCGCGCGCCTGGCGCAATGGCATGCGGAGACGGTGCGCCTGATCCCGGGGGCGAGCGTGGTCATCGCGGTCACGCCGCGCGCCGGCGGCGCGCCGGCCTCGGTCGACATCACGATCAATTGGCGCCGCAAGACCGGCACGCCGCTCAACGCCCACCGTATCACCTCGTATTTCGCGGGGGCGACATGAGACAGGCACGCATTGTGCGCGCGGCCGGCTTTTCTCTGGTCGAGTTGATGGTCAGCGTCGTCATCGGCCTGTTGGCGGTATTGTTCGCGACCCGCCTGATGACCGATGCGGAACGCAACAAGGCCGCTGCGCTGGGCGGCTCCGACTCGATGCAGAACGGGATGCTGGCCATGTTCTCGATCAGCGGAGACGCCGAGCAGGCCGGCTTCGGCCTGAACGACCCGCTGATCGTCGGCTGCGATACCGCGCTGGTGGACAGCGAAGGCTACCAGATGGCGCCCGCCGCGCGCGCCGGCGCCGTCGTGCGCCCGCTCGCGGCCGCGGTCATCGAGCCGGGCGGGGCAGGGCCAGACCGAGTGAGCCTGTACTCGGGGAGTTCCTTCAGCGGGACCGGCACCCTGCGCCTGCAGAATGACTACATCGGCGGCAACCGCCTCGACGTCGACCGCAAGCCCTACGGCTTTGCGCGCGGCGACGCGATCCTGGTCGCGCCCGAGCAGTTGGGCGGACAATGTTCGCTGGCCCAGGTGGCATCCGACCCCGCCACGCTGGCGCCGCCACCGGCCCAGCAGTTCGTGCTGGTCGGCGGCGCCGGTTTCCGCTTCAATAGCGGCGCGCTGGGCGCCCAGTATACGGGCGGCGCCGCGCGCGTGTTCAACCTCGGACCGGCCGCCAGCCTGGCGTTTCGCACCTGGTCGGTCGAGGGCGGCTTCCTGCGCCTTCGCGCCACCGACCTGGCCGGCGCCGGCGCCGCCTCGCAAGCGGTCGCGGACAACATCGTCTCGCTCAAGGCGCAATACGGTTTCGACACGCGCGCCGGCGGCCTGTTCGCGCCGGAAGACGGGCTGCGCCTGGGAGCCTGGTCGAGCGCGATGATCGACGCCGACGGCGACGGCGTGGTGGGCGGCGCTGGCGACTACCAGCGCATCGCGGCGCTGCGCATCGCCGTGGTGGCGCGCGCCAGGAACCCGGAGCGCCCCGATGCCGCCACCGGACAGTGCGTCGCCACCACCGTGCTTCCTACCGTGTTCGCGACGCAGGGCGCCGAGAACGGCGCTGCGGTGCCGGTCCAGGTCGACGTCGGCGTGGCCGGCGACCCAGTCGACTGGCGCTGCTACCGCTACCGCGTTTTCGAGACCATCGTCCCGTTGCGCAATGCGGGCTGGAGGCCGACCGCATGAGTCCCCGGTTTACATCCCCGCACCCGCAGCAGGGCATCGCGCTGCCGGTCATGCTGATCATGCTGCTGGTGATGCTGGTCTCGAGCATCTACCTGCTCCGTTCCAGCAATTCGACCACGCTGACCGCCACCAACCTGGCGCAAGATTCGGCGCTGGCGCGCGCCGCCGACCTGGGCCTGCACACGGGCTTTCGCTGGCTGAGCGAGACCGCCCAGACGGGCAAGGCCCAGCTGAACCGGCACGTGCCCGAGCAGGGTTACCGCGCCAACCTCGACACCACCCTGACGGTGCGCTCGAGCGAGTTCTGGGACGGCTCGCGCGAGTTGGTCGACGCCGCCGGCAACCGGATCCGCTACGTGATCCACCGCATGTGCAGCTTTGATGGCGCGTACAGCGAGGGGAACAATGCCTGCATGCAGACCGCCGCCAACACCTCCCAGCTGGGCAATACGGTGCGCCTCGGCGACAGCCTGGCCTCGGATTCTCCCGTGTATGCGGGCGTGCCGCAGCTGCATTACGTCATCACCGCGCGCATCGACGGCCCGCGCGGCGGCAACGTGGTCACCCAGATGGTGGTCCTGATCGGCGCCTGAGCCATGAGGCCGGGCCCCGCACACTGAACAAGGCAATGCGTATGAACCTCCCGACTTTCCGTCCTGTCCTCGGCGTCCTTGCGCTGTTTGCCATGGCGCTGCAGCTAGCGCCGGCCCGCGCCGAGCCGACCGCCATCGCCCAGCTGCCCTTGCTGAACATCACCGGCAGCGGCACGGTCAAGCCGAACCTGATGCTGCTGTACGATAACTCGGGTTCGATGAGCAGCAATTTCACGCCCGATTATGTCGACGACAGCAGCACCTGCCGCTCGCGTGCGACGCTGTCCGGCGGCACGCGCGGCTGCCGCATCGGCGATCCGCCGTTTGCCAGCCCGGACTTCAACCGCCAGTACTACGACCCGCGGGTGAGCTACAGCCCGCCGGTCAAGGCCGACGGCAGCAGCTATGCCAGCATGACGGCCGCGGCCACCAGCAACTGGACCCGGGTCACGACCGACGGCTTCAACGTCAATAACGTCGACATGTCGGGCAACGGCGTCGACAATACCAACCTGGTGACGGGCTTCCCCGACCTGCGCTGGTGCGACGGCAGCGGCAACTGCAGCTATAACCGCAACGGCTACAGCTTCCCGAGCGACGAGCGCTACAGCGCGCAGGGCTTCACGGCCAATCCCTACTACTACCTGATCAACGTCGCCGAGTACTGCACCGACGCCAGCCTGACCAACTGCCGCAGCACGGCGGTGAACGCGGCCGCCCCCGTCGGTTATCCGGCGCCGGCCCGGGTGCGCTGGTGCGACACGCGCGCGCTGACCAACTGCCAGGCCAAATACGTCGGCAATTTCAAGTATCCGCGTTTTTCCGACCCGGGCCGGCCCGCGGAGTGGTACGGCACCATCACCATCGGCGCTTCGAGCAGCAGCAATGCGATGACGCTCAACAGCGTCACGGCGACCAGCAGTGCCGGCAGCTTCGTGATCACGAACACGGCGGTCACCGCCAGCAGCGGCACCAATACCGCAGCCAGGCAGCAGGCTGCCGCGAACGCGCTGGCCGCGTCGATCATCGCCAAGACCGGCCTGGCCCAGCCGTTCACCGCCTGCGTCAGGACCCCGACCGGCGGCGGCGTGCCGGCCTGCTCGACCTTCGGCATCAATCTCGACACCACCAATGTGGTGGCGGTGGTGCCGATCACCTGTCCGGTGGGTTCCACCAGCAAGTCGGTCGGGCCGTGCACGCTGGCCTCGGACGGGAGCCGCGGCGGCACCGAGCTGTCGATCTCGACCGGCAGCTCGACGACCGCGCTGCTGTATGTCTCGGGCAGCACCAACTCCAGCAAGAACCAGGTGCTGTCCCAGGTCAGCCTTGGCGGCGTCGGCCTGTTCAGCAGCAACCTGAGTTTCAACAGGAACATCGGCGCCGCCGCAGTGGCGGCCGCGATTCGCGACAAGATCGGCACCAGGGGCACGGTGCGCGCCTATGTGGGTGGGGCCAGCGGCAGCGGAGCGATCTGCGCGGCCGCGCCGAATACCGCGGTCTGCCTGGTCAACACGGCGCCCGACTCCGAGGGACGCAACATCACGCTCGGCTCGCTCAGCAACAACGGCACCACCCGCGATCCCTACCTGCGGTTCTCCACCACCGCCTCCGTCAGCGACGGCATCCCGGCCAGCGCGACCGAGCTGGGCGCGTCGGTGTTCGTGCGTACCGATATCGTGTCGACCCGCGACAGCTATCCGAAAGCCCCGGGACGCAGCGATTGCGCCGGCGCGGCCTGCACCTACGCGGAGGAGATGACCAACTTCGCCAACTGGTACGCCTACTACAAGACCCGTAACCAGATGATGAAGACCGCGGTGGGCCAGGCGTTCCAGCCGATCACCGACAACTACAACGTCGGCCTGGTGTCGCTGTCCACCGCGGCTGCCGAAGGCGGCATGACCCGCCCCCGGCCGTTCTCGGGGAGCAACCGCAGCGCCTGGTATACCTCGCTGTACGGGATGACGCCGAGCGGCTCCACCCCGGTGCGCCAGGCCTTGCATGCGATCGGCAAGATGTATGCGAACCAGTCGCCCTACAACTACGCGCGGGGATCGGAAGTGGTGCAGTTTCCCTGCCAGCAGAACTTCACGTTCGTGACGACCGACGGTTACTGGAACGGCAACCCCGCCGCCGACGTGGTGAACAACGACAACCGCGAGAGCGCTGCGCGTTTCTGCCTGCGCTCGAAAGGCTGCGTCGACCCGAGCGCGCAGAGCGCGAACTCGCTCGCCGACATCGCGCTGTACTGGTACAACGGCGGTTCGAACACCGCGGTGAGCTCGCTGCGTTCGACCCTCGAAGACTGGAGCAAGCCGGGCCTGGTGCCGGCCGCGCCGGGCGAGAACACCCGCCTGCACATGAAGACCTATACGCTCGGCCTGGGCGTGGACGGCATCATGACCTACGAGCCGAACTACGACACGGCGGCCGCGGTAGGCGGCGACTTCTACAAGCTGATCACCGGCGTGACCAGCGGCTGCCCCTGGAACGGCGGCGGCGCCTATGTCTGGCCGGACCCGAAGACCTCGGACAACAGCGGCTCGGCGGCTTACCAGTCGCGCGTCGACGACCTGTGGCACGCGGCCATCAATGGCCATGGCAAGTACTTCTCGGCGTCAGACCCGCGCCAGGTGGTCGACGGCCTGCGCGAGGCGCTTGCCAACATCGAGGTCAAGGTCGGCGCGGCCGCAGCGTCGGCGACTTCGACGCCGAACATCTCGCAGTTCGACAACGACATCTTCTCGGCCACCTTCACCACGGTGAAATGGTATGGCCAGCTCACCAAGCGCAAGATCGACACGGTCACCGGCGTGGTCGGCAACAGCGACGTGTGGAATTCGTCCATGCTCCTGGGGCGCAAGGTGTCCGCGTCCAGCGACACCCGGCGCATCCTGATGCTCGACACCGAGGGCGGCGGCCTCAAGAACTTCGAGTATGCCGAGATGAATGACCTGGAACGCGGCTGGTTCGATAATAAGTGCGGCGCGCTGGCGCAGTGCGCCAACCTGTCGAGCGACAACCGCGCCATCGTCAACGGCGGCGCCAACATCGTGAACTGGCTGCGCGGCCAGCAGCGCCATGCGGACGACACCGTGCTGCGCGCCTATTCGCATACCGAGGCCGCGGCCGACGGCGCCACCATCGTGCCGATCGTGCTGGGCGATATCGCCTCGGCCAAGCCGGCCTTCAGCCGCGACCCGCGCAAGAGCTACCAGCGAGCCGGCTACAACGACTTCAAGGTCGAGCATTCCACGCGCCCCGGCACCGTGTTCGCCGCCGCCAACGACGGCATGCTGCACGCTTTCGACGCCGCCAGCGGCGAAGAACTGTGGGCCTACGTGCCGCGCATCACGATGAAGAAGCTGCACGTACAAGCCAGCATCAATTACGGCACCAACCACCAGTACACCGTGGACGGCTCGCCGGAAGTGGGCGACGTGCAGATCGGCGGCGAATGGCGCACGGTGCTGGTCGCCGGCCTGAACGCGGGCGGGCGCGGCTACTATGCCCTCGACGTGACCGATCCCGCGGAGCCGCGCGCGCTGTGGGAACTGTGCGCCGACGCCAGCATCTGCAGCGGCATCAACCACGACGCGGAAATCGGCCTGTCCTTCGGCAATCCGCAATTCGGCACTTGGAAGAACGCCAGCGGCGCCGAACGCTGGGTGGTATTCCTGACCTCGGGCTACAACAATATCCCGGGCGTGGACGGCGTCGCCGGCGGCAGCGGAAAGGGTTTCCTGTTCGTGGTCGATGTCGCCACCGGCCAGGTACTGGACCGGATCTCGACCGGTTCCGGCAGCACCGCCACGCCGTCCGGCCTGGCCAAGATCACCGCGATCACGGCCAATCCGAGCACCGACCCCCTGGTGACCTACGTGTACGGCGGCGACAACCTTGGCCAGATGTGGCGCTTCGACTTCACCAGCCCCGGCACCGTGCGCACGCTGAAGATGGGCGACGCCGGCCCCGGCCAGCCAATCACGACCCGCCCGGACGTGGCGCTGTGCCGGGTCGACGTGGCGAACGACAGCGGGGCCGTGGTGCCGCAGTCCCAGCGCATGGTGGCGTTCGGCACCGGCCGCCTGCTCGACATCACCGACGTGGCCAGCACCACTGTGCAGTCGGCCTACGTGCTGAAGGACAGCGGCGCGCCGATCGAGGCCGCGCAGTGGCGCAGCGACCTGATGGCGAAGCAGTCGCTGACCAAGATCGCGGGCGCAGGCGGCGACGCCTATACGATCGCAGGCCCGGAGGTGAACTTGAATACGCAGGCTGGCTGGTATGTGGACTTCGACCGCAATACCGGCGAGCGTGTCAACCTCGACCCGAAGATCGTGCTGGGCACCCTGACCGCCGTGACCAACCTGCCGAGTTCCTCGTCGGCCTGTTCGGTGGGCGGCACCAGCAATATCTATGAGCTCGACCTGTGCACCGGCAAGCCGGTACGCAGCATCGACGACCCCAACGGGGAGGACCCGAACGGGGAAGACACGTCCGACCCGTCCAATCCGAACCGCCAGGGAATCGCGATCGCCGGCTCGACGCTGTCGAACAACTCGGCGGTGGTGGGCTTCATCAACATCGGCCTGCCGAACGGCGAGACCAAGACCATCGCGACCACTGCCGACGGCAAGACCGTCACCAAGGACCACAATCCGGCCGTGACCATGCCGACCCGGCGTACGGGCTGGCGCCGGGTGCGGGAGTAGGAAGCCGAGGAATCTTCACACGGAGGCGGCGAGAATCGGTAAAATCGAGGGTTTTCTTACCAAGGGCCACTTTGCAGGGCTCGACTATGGCCAACGATACCGAATTCACCGCCGACGACAGCGCCGCCGGCGCCGACGACAGCAGCAGTACCTCCAGCCGCCAGTCCGGCCTGATCGCGCGCGAAGTCGCGCGCCGCCGTACCTTCGGCATCATTTCCCACCCCGACGCGGGTAAAACCACGCTGACCGAGAAGCTGCTGCTGTTCTCGGGCGCGATCCAGATGGCCGGCACCGTCAAGGGCCGCAAGAGCGGCCGCCATGCGACCTCGGACTGGATGGACATCGAGAAGCAGCGCGGCATCTCGGTCGCGTCCTCGGTGATGCAGTTCGAATTCCGCGAGCACGTCATCAACCTGCTCGACACCCCGGGCCACCAGGACTTCTCGGAAGACACCTACCGCGTGCTGACCGCGGTCGACTCGGCCCTGATGGTGATCGACGCGGCCAAGGGCGTGGAAGAGCAGACCATCAAGCTGCTCGACGTCTGCCGCATGCGCGCCACCCCGATCGTCACCTTCATGAACAAGCTCGACCGCGAAACCCGCGACCCGCTCGAGCTGCTCGATGAAGTGGAATCGGTGCTGAAGATCGAGTGCGCGCCGGTGACCTGGCCGATCGGCATGGGCAAGAATTTCCGCGGCGTGTACCACCTGCTGCGCGACGAGATCATGCTGTTCAAGGCCGGCGAGGAAAAGGCCGACGGCGCCTTCGAGATCGTCAAGGGCATCGACAACCCGAAGCTGGCCGAGATGTTCCCGCTCGAGATCGAACAGCTCAAGATGGAAGTGGAGCTGGTGCACGGCGCCTCGCACGTGTTCGATATCGAGCGTTTCCTGTCGGGCGTGCAGACACCGGTGTTCTTCGGTTCCGCGATCAACAACTTCGGCGTGCGCGAGATCCTGTCGGCGCTGGTCGACTGGGCCCCGGCGCCGCGCGAACGCGACGCCACCGTGCGCGCGGTCGAGCCGACCGAGCCGAAGTTCTCGGGCTTCGTCTTCAAGATCCAGGCCAACATGGACCCGGCCCACCGCGACCGCATTGCGTTCCTGCGCGTGTGCTCGGGCCGTTTCGAGAAGGGCATGAAGGTCAAGCACCTGCGCCTGGGACGCGAAGTCAAGCTGTCGTCGGTGGTAACCTTCATGGCCTCCAGCCGCGAGCAGGTCGAAGAAGCCTATGCCGGCGACATCATCGGCCTGCCGAACCACGGCAACATGCAGATCGGCGACAGCTTCTCGGAAGGCGAGCTGCTGACCTTCACCGGCATCCCGTATTTCGCCCCGGATCTGTTCCGCACGGTGCGCATCCGCAATCCGCTCAAGGTGAAGCAGCTCCACAAGGGCCTGCAGCAGCTGGGCGAAGAGGGCGCGGTGCAGGTGTTCAAGCCGCTGCTCGGTTCGGACCTGATCCTGGGCGCGGTCGGCGTGCTGCAGTTCGAGGTCGTGGCGAGCCGCCTGCTGAACGAATACGGCGTGGATGCGGTGTTCGAGAGCAGCAGCATCTCGAGCGCGCGCTGGGTGTCGAGCGAGGACAAGAAGGCCTTGTCCGACTTCGAGAACCAGCTCGGCCACCAGGTCGCGGTCGACGCGGCCGGCAACCTGGCCTTCCTCGCCACCTCGGGCGTCAACCTGCGCCTGACCCAGGAACGCTGGCCGAAGCTGACCTTCCACGCCACCCGCGAGCACGCGGCCAAGCTGGCGTAAAGCCCGGCCATCACGGCCGGCCAGGACTCAGGGTCCCGCCGTGATGGCCTGCACCACCTGCGTACGCGTGCTGCCGTCCGGCGCGTTCGTACGCAGCTGCACCGGCAGCCAGCCACGTTCCGGGGCCAGCCAGATTTCAAGGCGCGGCCCGGCGGCCCGCGCCAGCCGGATGGTTTCCAGGCTGCCCAAGGGTGTCGCCAGGCGCTCCCGGCCCAGTACTTCGAAGCGCTCGACCGCGGCGCCTTCCGCACGCCCGACATAGATGTCCACCGCCTCCTGCAGCTGGTCCGGATCGGCCAGCCCGATGCCCGCCAGCTGCATCAGCAGCGTCGCGCCGTCCTGGCTGCCCGGCATGTCCTGGTCGCTGCGCATCACGCTCTCGAACACGATGGCGCGCCGCTCGCGTTCGAATCCCACGGACGCGCTTCCGGCGCCGAGGCGATAGCTGGCGCGCCGGGGGGCAATACCGGCATCGTCGGTGCCGCCTTCGCTCTCGATTTCCCCCAGGATGCCGTCCAGCGCCATGCGATACTCCACGCCGTCGGTTTCCCAGCGCAGCAGCGCTTCCCTTGCCGGTCCGGACGAGCCGCGCACTTCGTAGCGGAGGGTAACGCTGGGCGGCATGGCGACCCGGTAGCGGCTGGGCGTTTGGCGTAGCTCGCCTCCCTGTGGCGTGGCGGCGGGCGAGCCTTGCGCGGACGGCGTGGGCGGCGCTACATGCTCGACGGGAGCGGGCGGCGCAGTCTCCTCGGGAAGAACGGGCGCGGCGGCGGGCGCTGGAATCGGCGCCGCGGGGGCAGGCGGCGCGGGCAGTGCCCGTGCAAGCCTGATCGCCAGGCCGGGCGGGTCGTCTGTCGGGGGCGGTGCAATGCGGACATCGAGCCAGGCGATGAGCATGGCGTGCAATAACAGGGACAGACTGCACAGGGCCAGCAGACGCCCATGCCTGTCCAGGAAAAGGACCAGTCGCGTCCTGTTGTTCGTCCCGCTGTTCATCCCGCTAGTGTAACCGCGCGGGGTGCTTGCCGGTATCCGCGAATCAGAACCCGAACCCGACGCTGCCGCGCAAGCCGGTGGCGTTCGAATTGCTGCGGAACTTGTCGGCGCTGCCATTCATGATCACCTCGCCCTTGAGCGTGGCCTTGTCGTTCAGCTTGTACTTCGCGCCCAGCGCGCCGTAGGCGCCAGTGCCGGTCTCGCTTCCGAAGGCCGTGGTGGATTTTCCGCCGGCATGGGCTTCGGCCATCTGCGGCGTCACGAAACCGTCGTTCTTCACCACGCTCTGGGCGACGCCCAGCTTGCCGTAAGCGGTCAAGCGCTCATTGACCGGCACCGTGATCTTCGCAGCCAGGTACGTGGTGTAGCTCCTGGCGCCGAGCACGCCCGCACCGAGCGCTTCATCGATCGCCATCTCCCTGGCATTGAAGGGGTTCGGCTTGTGGAAACCGCGGTCGTCCAGGTGGGAATAGCCGGCCTCCAGCGCGAGGTACTGGTTGAACGCATAGCCGAGCACCAGCCTGGGATCGGTACGGAATCCCTGGGCCTTGAACAGGCGGTCATTGGGGTTGGCGGCCTCGTTGCCGCCGTAGAGGGGCTGGTAGCGTTTGAAACCCTCGGCCAGCGGGCCGAAGCGTCCGCCCGTCTCGGCCGACAGGGATGAGGACGGTGCATCGACCAGCTGCGCCTGCGCGCTGCCGATGGCGAGGAGTGCCGCTGCAAAAACGATGCGCTTGGCGTTCATGCGTGTTCCTTTTCGTGACGTGCTTGTTCAGGTCGAGCGGAAGGATACAACGTGCAGCAGGAGCAACTATATCAAATTAGTAAGTGATTGTTTCACAATACATATGCCTGTTGGTTCGGCGGCGAAGATGGCGGACGATCTGAGCGACCGCAAACCGGCACCAGATTGAAGCGCGTAGATTCGTTGAATGCGTTCAGGAAATTAAACAAAAGATCCGCGCCATTCTCAGGGAGGCATCATGCAGCCACACTCGACTCCTTCCCGTGCCGGGCTTTCTTCGCGCCGCGGCTGAGCCATGCTGTCGCGACTGAAAATCGGCCCCAAGCTGCTGCTCGCACCCGGCGTCGTCCTGATGCTGCTGGTCCTGCTCTCGAGCGCCGCCTACTATGCGATGGTGAAGCAGCACCAGTCGCTGCAGTCCATCGTCGGTCCGCGCGCGGTGCAGATGCGCAGCGCCACCGAGCTGGTGGCCCAGGCCCAGCGCGTCCATGCCGACACCTACAAGCTGCTCACCTGGCTCGGCAGCAGCTTCTCGCGCGCCCGCATCGACGTCTTGATCGCCGACATCCACCGCCAGCACGGCGCGATCGAGCGCGCTTTCGGCGAGCTGATGCAGCGCACCGGCGACAGCGCCGAGCGGCGCCACGTCGAGCAGGCAGCCCAGGCGCACCGCTTGTACGTGCGGGCGGCGCGCGAGGTGGTCGAGCTGGCGCACGCCGACCAGACCATCGGCGCGAATGCCATGATCAAGCCCGAGGCTGCGTTCTCGAAGCTGGTGGAGCGCATGGGCATGCTGGCCACGCTCGAACGCGAGCTGTCCGAACAGGCGTCCGTTGCCGCCGCCGCCGACTTCCGGCTCACGGCCGCCCTGATGCCCTTCGTGGTCCTGCTGGCGGTCGGGGTGTCGCTCGCCATCACGGTGGCGGTGCGGCGCGCGCTGCTGCAGCAAATCCGCGGCATCGGCGCGGCGGCGCTGGGCCTGGCGAGCGGCGACCTGACGATCGGCGAACGGGTCTATGGCGAGGACGAGATCGGCGAAACCTCGCGCGCGCTCGACGCCGGTATCCGCAACCTGAACGGCACCCTGCGCACCGTGCTGGAGTCGGCGCGCACGATCGGCAGCGCCTCGCGCGACCTCAGCCTTGGCAACCTGAGCCTGCACAGCCGCGCCGTATTTCGCAGCCGCTCGCTGGAAGACACGGCCGCCAGCATGCAGCAGCTGGCCGAAACCGTGACCGTCACCGCCACCAATGCGCTGGCGGCCAACCGGCTGGCGCAGTCGGCATCGTCCGGTGCGCGCGAAGGCGGGCAGGGCGTCGAGCGCATGGCGGCCACCCTGGCGCGGGTGAAGGACGGCGCCGCCCGGGCGGCCGAGGTGGCGGCGGCGATCGATGCGTTTGCCAGCGAAGCCGGGACGCTGGCGTTGAACGCGGCCCTCAGCGCGGCCCGCAACGGGACCCAGGACCACGAGTTTGCCGACGCGGCCAACGAGGTGCGGGCGCTGGCCCAGCGTGCGGCCGGCGCCGCCCGCGAAGTGCGCGAACTGGCGGCGCGCTCGGTGGCCGAGATCGAAGGCTGCGCGGCCTGGGCCGCCCAGGCCGGCGCCGGCGTCGAGGACGCGCTCGGTGCGGCGCGCGAGATGGAAGACGTGCTGGGGCGGATCGGCAGCGCCAGCGCCGGCCAGGCCGGCAGCCTGGCCGAGGTCAACCAGGCGATCGTGCGGATGGACGAGGTGACCCAGCAGAACTGCGCGCTGGTCGAGGAAGCGGCGGCAGCCGCGCGCACCCTGCAGATGCAGGCGCTGGCGCTGTCGCGCAGCGTGGCGGCCTTCCGCCTCGACGAGCCGGAACAGGCGCCGGCGCCACAGCCGGAGAGCATGGCGCCGCCACCAATGGAAAACGGCGCCCCCCGGGATCTTCCCAGGGAGCGCCGTCGTCACGAGCGTTCGCACTTGCGGCTCGCGTCGAGCCGCAAGTGAAGCTCAGCGTTTATTCATAATCGCTGATCGGCGCGCAACCGCAGAACAGGTTACGGTCGCCGTAGACGTTGTCCGCGCGGCCGACCGGCGGCCAGTACTTCTTCTTGCGCAGCGAGGCCACCGGGAAGGCCGCCACTTCGCGCGAGTAGGTGTGGGCCCATTCGTCGGCCGTCACCACCTCGGCGGTGTGCGGGGCGCCCTTGAGCGGGTTGTCCATCTTGTCGTACTCGCCGCGCTCGACCTTCACGATCTCGGCGTGGATGGTGATCATCGCCTCGATGAAGCCATCCAGCTCGGCCTTCGACTCCGACTCGGTCGGCTCGATCATGAGGGTGCCCGGCACCGGGAAGCTCATGGTCGGGGCGTGGAAGCCGAAGTCCATCAGGCGCTTGGCCACGTCTTCGTTCGAGATGCCGGTCTTGTCCTGCAGCGGACGCAGGTCGATGATGCACTCGTGCGCGACCAGGCCGTCGTGGCCGGTGTACAGCACCGGGTAGTGCGGCGCCAGGCGGCGCGCGATGTAGTTGGCGTTCAGGATCGCCACTTCGGTCGCGGCGGTCAGGCCCGACGCGCCCATCATCGCGATGTACATCCACGAGATCGGCAGGATCGACGCCGAGCCGTAGGCGGCTGCGCTCACCGCGCCGATGCCGGCTTCGTTGCGCACGTAGCCGGTCGACAACTGGTTCGGCAGGAACGGTGCCAGGTGGGCGCCGACGCCGATCGGGCCGACGCCTGGGCCGCCGCCGCCGTGCGGGATGCAGAAGGTCTTGTGCAGGTTCAGGTGGCTGACGTCGCCCCCGAAGGCGCCCGGCGCGGCCACGCCGACCATCGCGTTCATGTTGGCGCCGTCCACGTAGACCTGGCCGCCGTGCTGGTGCACGATCTCGCACAGTTCGCGGATGCCTTCCTCGAACACGCCGTGGGTCGACGGGTAGGTGACCATGACGCAGGCCAGGTCCTTGCTGTACTGCTCGGCCTTGGCCTTCAGGTCGGCCAGGTCGACGTTGCCGTTCTCGTCGCAGGCGGTGACCACGACCTTCATGCCGACCATGCTGGCCGATGCCGGGTTGGTGCCGTGCGCCGAGGACGGGATCAGGCAGATGTTGCGGTGGCCTTCGCCGCGCGACTGGTGGTACTTCTGGATGACGAGCAGGCCCGCGTACTCGCCCTGCGAGCCGGCGTTCGGCTGCAGCGAGATCGCGGCGTAGCCGGTGGCGGCGCACAGCATCGCTTCCAGCTGGGCGATCATCTCGCGGTAGCCGACGGTCTGGTCATCAGGTGCGAACGGGTGGATGTTCGAGAATTCCGGCCAGGTGACCGGGATCATCTCCGAGGTCGCGTTCAGCTTCATGGTGCAGGAACCCAGCGGGATCATGGTGCGGTCCAGCGCCAGGTCCTTGTCCGCCAGCGAGCGCAGGTAGCGCAGCATCTCGTGCTCGGCGTGGTAGCGGTGGAAGGTCGGGTGGGTCAGGTATTCGGTGGTACGGGCCAGTTCGGCCGGGTAGGCGTCCTGGACGTCCGCATCCAGCGCGTCGATGTCCACGGTCTTGCCGTTGCCGAAGATGGCGAACAGGGCGGACAGGTCCTCGCGCGTGGTGGTTTCGTCCAGCGAGATGCCGACGTGGCCGTCGTCGATGCGGCGCAGGTTGATGCCGGCCGCTTCGGCGGCGGCGTGCAGTGCTTGCGCGTCGCCCTTGACGGTCAGGGTGTCGAACCAGGTCGTGTTGAGCACTTCGGCGCCGACTTGCTTCAGGCCGGCGGCCAGGATCGCGGTCTGGCGATGCACGCGGGTGGCGATCTGCTTCAAGCCCTGCGGGCCGTGGTAGACCGCGTACATGCCGGCCATCACGGCCAGCAGCACCTGGGCGGTACAGATGTTCGAGGTCGCCTTCTCGCGGCGGATGTGCTGTTCGCGGGTCTGCAGCGCCAGGCGGTAGGCCTGGTTGCCCTGGGCGTCGACCGTCACGCCGACCAGGCGGCCGGCCATGGAGCGCTTGTATTCGTCGCGGGTGGCCAGGTAGCCGGCGTGCGGGCCGCCGAAACCGAGCGGCACGCCGAAGCGCTGGCTGTTGCCGACGACTACGTCGGCACCCCAGGCGCCCGGTGCTTCCAGCATCGTCAGGGCCAGCAGGTCGGCGGCCACGACGACCATCGCGCCGGCGGCATGCAGGTGTTCCACGGCGGCGCGGTAGTCGCGCACTTCGCCGTTCACGCCCGGGTACTGCAGCAGCACGCCGAAGCAGGTCTCTTCGAGCTTCTCGATCTCGCCGGCGGCGATCACGCGTACTTCGACGCCGATCGGCTCGGCGCGGGTGCGCACCACTTCCAGGGTCTGCGGCAGCACGTCGTCGGCCACGTAGAACACCTTGGAGGCCGACTTGCCGACGCGCTGCAGCAGGGTCATGGCTTCGGCGGCGGCGGTGCCTTCGTCCAGCATCGACGAGTTGGCGATGCCCATGCCGGTCAGGTCCGTGATCATCTGCTGGAAGTTCAGGATCGCTTCCAGGCGGCCTTGCGAGATCTCAGGCTGGTATGGGGTGTAGGCGGTGTACCAGGCCGGGTTCTCGAAGATGTTGCGCAGGATGACCTTCGGGGTGTGGGTGCCGTAGTAGCCCTGGCCGATCATCGACTTCATGACCTTGTTCTTGCTTGCCAGCGCCTTCAGGGTCGCCAGCGCTTCTTCTTCGCTGCGCGGTTCGACGAACTGGCCCAGGTCCATCGTGTCCTGGCGGCGGATGTTCGCGGGCACGACGGCGTCGATCAGGGCGGCGCGCGAGGCGTAGCCCAGGGTCGACAGCATGGCTGCCTGTTCGGAGTCGGACGGGCCGATGTGGCGCGGGATGAAGGAATCGCGCGCTTCGAGTTGAGTGAGGCTGGTGCGGGTCATGGTCAGAGTCTGGAGAGATCGGGCGCGGGGATCGGGCGCCGCTGTGAAGGAGATCGGGTAGATCGGGACGGATCCGTGAAACAAAAGGTGCGCCCGAAGGCGCACCCGTACATCATATTAGTTGCCGGTGGTCTTGCCGTAGGCGTCGGCATCCAGCAGCTTGTCGACCGCGCCGGCGTCGCTCGGGGCCAGCTTGAACAGCCAGGCGCCGTAGGCATCCTGGTTGATCGAGTCCGGCGCGTCGGCGACCGACTGGTTCACGGCGGTGACGGTGCCCGAGACCGGGGCGTAGATGTCGCTGGCGGCCTTGACCGACTCGACCACCGCGGCGTCGTCGCCGGCGGTGAATGCCTTGCCGACCTGCGGCAGTTCGACGAACACGATGTCGCCCAGTGCGTCCTGCGCGTATTCAGTGATGCCGACGGTCAGGCTGCCGTCGGCCTCGCGGCGCACCCACTCGTGGGACTCGGTGTATTTCAGGTCGGTTGGGATGTTCATGTAAGGCTCCAGTAGAGGGTGAGGCGGTAGTATAAAGTTGTTCTGGTTATTCTTGTTGCTCAGACTGCGAGGACCTTGCCGTTGCGAACGAACGGCAGTTTCACCACACTGGCAGCCAGTTTCTTGTCGCGGATTTCCACGTGCACGGTGTCGCCCACGGCCACGTCCAGCGGCACGCGCGCCAGGGCGATCGCCTGCTGCATGCTCGGGCTGAAGGTGCCGCTGGTGATTTCGCCGGCATTGCCGGAAGCGGCGACGACCTTCTGGTGGGCGCGCAGGATGCCGCCTTTCTCGCGCAGGATCAGGCCGACGAAGTTGGCCTGCTGGCCCTTGGCCTGCAGGGCGGCCTTGCCGATGAAGTCGCGTTCCGAGACCAGGTCGATGGTCCAGCCAAGGCCGGCGTCGAGCGGATTGATATTGTCGTCCATGTCCTGGCCGTACAGGTTCATGCCCGCTTCCAGGCGCAGGGTGTCGCGCGCGCCCAGGCCGGCCGGCTTGACGCCGGCGTCCTTCAGGGCATTCCACAGCGCTTCGACCTGCGAGGCCGGCACGCCGATCTCGAAGCCGTCTTCGCCGGTGTAGCCGGTGCGCGCCACCATCGCTTCGCCGAACGCAGTGCCGGGGACGATCACGACGTTGAATGGCTTCAGGGCTTCGGACGCGGCCTGGGTCTCGGGCAGCACCTGCCAGACCTTGACACGGGCATTCGGGCCCTGCACGGCGACCAGGGCGATCGGATCACGATTTTCTTCACTGGGGTCGCGGCGCTGGGTGACGGTCACGCCGGAGCCGGTGGCCTCGTTCTGTTGCGAGATCCAGGCCACGTCCTTCTCGGCGGTGCCGGCGTTGACGACCAGGCGGAACCAGTCTTCGCTGAAGTAATAGACGATCAGGTCGTCGATCACGCCGCCTTCGGGATTGAGCATGCAGGAGTAGAGCGCCTTGCCGGGAACCTGGAGCTTGTCGACGTTGTTGGCCAGCAGGCCGCGCAGGAAGGCGCGCACATTGGCGCCTTTCAGGTCCACGACGCACATGTGCGAGACGTCGAACATGCCGGCGTCGGTGCGGACGGCGTTGTGCTCTTCGATCTGGGAGCCGTAGTTGACCGGCATGTCCCAGCCGCCGAAGTCGACCATCTTGGCTCCGAGGGAGCGGTGTGCGGAATTGAGCGGGGTCGCTTTGAGCGTCATGGAATCCTCGGGCAGTGAATAGGGGGCGCGCACCCACGCGGGTGCCTGTATCCCCTCTGTCCTTGGTACCTGAGAGATAGCGGCATGCGCCGCCTGCCCCTTCGGTGGGCCCCGTGTTGGCGGGGCCGCTCTCCAGAGTGTGAGCCGGCCGCGCCTCGCGCTGCCGTTCCCTGACCAGTCCTTTTGCCTGAGAGTTTGTGGGTAGTGCCCCTTCGGCGGCAGCTGATTCTGCGCTCTCCCGGTCAAGACTGTGGAGGATATGCCAGCATTGATGCGGTGTCAACCGAGGAGGGCCCTTTCATAGGGGGAATTGGCGCTTGCCAAAAAGAATTGCTGCGCACTATTGGTGCACCCGATGGCCGGACCTGCGGGCGTGTTTTGCTACACTTATCCCACACACTTTGCAGTGGGAAAAACTATGAGCGAAGACAAAGCACAAAAGGTCAAGGAAGCCTGGTTCACGCTGTCGGGCGACGTCAACAGCGACATGGTGCACCGTGTGTTCGAAGCGGTGTCGATGATGACCGAGGACGGCATCGAGACGGCCCATGTCCTGGTGCAGTCGAACGGCGGCTATGTCAGCGATGGCCTGTGCCTGTACAACTTCCTGGCGAATTCGCCCATCAAGTTCGTCATGTACAACGGCGGGGCGGTGGCCTCGATCGCGGTGATCCTCTACTTGTCCGGCGACGAGCGCTATTGCAGCGAGACGGCGCGCTTCATGGTGCACAAGTCGCATGCGACCGCCTCGCCCGGTTCGCGGCCGGATGCGCTGAACATCATCGTCGAAGGCCTGCGCGCCGACGACGCGCGTACCGAGTCGATCCTGCGCAAATGCATCGAGCTGACGCCGGAGCAGTGGGCCATCCACCAGTACTCCGACCTGCACCTGAACTCGCGCGATGCCAAGACCGCGGGGCTGGTCAACGACATCCGGGACTTCCGTCCGCCCAAGGGGGGCATGCTGCGCAATATCTGATGCCGTAAAAAAGCCCATCGCGGCTGCGACGGGCTGGCGACAATCCTGGTCGTGGGCAGGCCGGGCCTGCCGCGCGATCAGCGCTTCTTGTCGTTCTTGTGGCTTTGACGGCCGGCTTCGGCGTGCTGCTCCGGGGTGCCGCCGCGGGTGCCGCCGCTGCCGGCGCTGCCGCCCGAGCGCGAGCCCGAGCCGGAACCCGATTGCTTGCTGCCGCCCTGGCGGCCTGCTTCGGCGTGCTGCTGCGAGCTGCCGCCTTGCTTCGACTTACCTTGAGCCATGATCATTTCCTTTCAATGTGGGGAAAGTGTCTTGCATGCCGAGCTGTGGAACCTTACCGCAGCATTTCCGGTCGAGCCATCATGCGTTTCGTATTGATGAACCGGTATCAGACCGCGGCGTGATCCAGTGTAGGACAGGCGCCGACGTTCTCAAGGCATTATTTTCTAGCGTGTGGTGCTGAAACACGGGCGTTTGCCTGCATCAAGCTAGAAGCCACTCTTTTCCTATTGCTATGCGGAAATATTGTGGCACAATGGAATGATCGTGAATACCTCCCAGACACCCGCCCTCCGCAAGGCCGCCAGCGCGCAGCAGGCGACGCTGGACGAGCTCGTCGCCATCGCGGCCGGCCGCGCTGCCGACGGGCTTGCCGACATGGTGAAGCGCATGACGGCCGTGTTGCTGGACATAACCAGCGCCGGCAACGACCCGCAGGCCGTGGGGCGGCGCATCCGATCCGGCAATCTGCTGCAGGACAATGCCTACGCCTTCGTGCACCTGGCGTCGACCGCTATCGAGCTGGCCCTGCGCAAGGAGGTGGCGCTGCTGGCGCCCGCGAGCAGGGCGGCCGCGCCTGGGCCCCTGACGCTGAGCCTGGTGCCGATGGAGGAAATGGACAGCCAGCTGGCCTTCGCCGCCATCAGCCGGCCTTTCGACATCCAGCACTCGGAACGGCTCGCCACCCTCGGCGTGCGCCTGGGCCTGCTGCTGGGGCGCGAGCTGGTGCGCGCCGGCCACAATCCCTTTCGCCCCGAAGTCTTCCTGCGCGCGCTGCAGGAGGCCTGGTGCGAATTCGAGCCCGACGAGGCAGCGCACGCGCTGATCGTGCCGCTGCTGCGTACCGGGGTCGTGTTCGATTTCACGCCCATCCTCGACGCCCTGGGCGACAGGCTCAAGCCGGCGCGTGTCCGTGAAGCGCGTTTCGCCAAGACCGACGACAGTGCCGCCGCCAGGGCCGCGCGGGCGCGCCGCGACGCGGCCGTGTCGCAGCAGTTGCGCCAGCTGTTCGGTGCGGCCGAGGCGGCTGCCAGCGCCGAGCTCGATATCCCCCTGATCCCCAATTTGCCGCAGGGCGGCGGCTGGCGCCCGAGCGCGGCGGCCGGCTTCGCCGGCGCCGTGCCGTCCGGCAGTGGCCAGCCTGTGCCGGCGCATGCCGGCGCTCCCGTAACCGCGCCGAGCGGAGCGGCGGCGCCGCTGATCGAGGTGCTGGAACAGCTGGCCGGCGCCATGCCCGCAGCAAGCTCCCAGCCGGGGCCGGCTGCCGGCCCGCACGAGGTGTTCTACCTGCCACGCCTGAAACAGAGCCTGCCCCGCGGCAGCCTGTCGCGCGGCGACGAAACCACGCTCGACCTGCTGTCGCGCATCTTCGAGACCGTCCTGCTCGACGAGTCGATTCCGCAGGAGACGCGCGAGCTGATCGCCTTCCTCCAGGTGCCGGTGCTGAAGGCGGCGCTGAAGGACCGCAGCTTCTTCTTCGAAGACGCGCACCCGGCGCGGCGCATGCTCGACCTGCTGTCGAACGCCGGCTGGGAACGGCCCGCCAGCGCCGACGACCCGGTCTACCGGGCGATGCAGCGCGGCGTCGACAAGGTGCGCCGGGAGGCGCAGCCCGACGTTTTCGTCGCCGCCGTGGCCGACCTGGAGGCCAGCCTCGCCGAGCGCGAACAGCTGGAAGCGGCCGCGATCGCCGGCCCGATCGCCCAGGCGACCCGCCAGGAAAAACAGGCCGCCGCCGCCCGTTCGGCAAACAAGGCGGTGTCGCTGCGCCTGGCCGGCGAACAGGTGGTGGCGCTGGTCGGCACTTTCCTGGAGCAGCGCTGGACCCCGGTCCTGACGCTTGCCTACACCATCGAGGACAGCAAGCCGGGCGCGGTGGACAATGCCACCCGCGCCATGGACGACCTGATCTGGAGCGTCAAGCCCAAGGCGACCCAGGAACAGCGCAAGGCGCTCATCAAGCGCCTGCCGGCCCTGCTCGCCACCCTCAACAAGTGGCTCGATGCCACTGGCTGGCAGGATGCCGAGCGCCTGCAGTTCTTCGCCGCCCTGGCCGACTGCCACGCCACCATCGTGCGCGCCCCGATCGAGCTGTCGCCCGAGCGCCAGCTGGAGCTGGCTGTGGAAGCAGCCCAGCAGGACGCGCTGCGCCGCGTCGCCCAGGAACAGGCCGAGGCCGCCGAGCAGGAAAGCGCCCCGGATCCCGCCGGCGCACTGCTCGCCAGCCTGGAGCGCGGCATGCGGGTCGAGTTCAAGGGCGCGCTGGGCGTGCGCAAGGTCCGCCTGGCCTGGGTCAGTCCGCTGCGCACGCTCTTCATCTTCTCCGGCGCCAACCGCCAGGAGGCTTTCTCGCTGCCGGCCGAGCGCCTGGCCGAGGCTTTCCGCACCGGCAGCATCCGCGTGCTGGCCGCCGAGGGCGTGGTCGGACGCGTGCTGGGCGAGGCGGTCGGGCAGGGCGCCATGAACGATCCGGGGCGCGAACCCGTCCCCGCGGCCCGGGCCGGCTGAATTCCTCGGCATCCGGCAAGAAATTGCTCGGTTCGCAAGACTTCTTCTTGGCCGAAAAGCAATCAACAAATGGTATGATTGGATCTTTGACGACTCTCCAACCCTAGCCGAAGCAACGTGCGCCTTTCATCCATCAAATTGTCGGGATTTAAGTCTTTCGTCGATCCCACCAATTTCCAGGTGCCCGGCCAGCTCGTCGGCGTGGTCGGCCCGAACGGCTGCGGCAAGTCGAACATCATCGACGCCGTGCGCTGGGTGCTGGGCGAATCCAAGGCGTCCGAGCTGCGTGGCGAGTCGATGCAGGACGTGATCTTCAACGGCTCCACCTACCGTAAACCTGCCGGGCGCGCCTCGGTCGAACTGGTGTTCGACAACAGCGCGGGCAAGGCGGCGGGGCAGTGGGGCCAGTATGCCGAGATCGCGGTCAAGCGTACGCTCACGCGCGACGGCACTTCCACCTACTACATCAACGGCCAGCCGGTACGGCGGCGCGACATCCAGGACATCTTCCTCGGCACCGGCCTGGGGCCGCGCGCCTACGCCATCATCGGCCAGGGCATGATCGCCCGCATCATCGAGTCGCGCCCGGAAGAGCTGCGCGTCTTCCTCGAAGAGGCCGCCGGCGTCTCCAAGTACAAGGAGCGCCGCCGCGAGACCGAGAACCGGCTGTCGGACACGCGCGAGAACCTGCTGCGGGTCGAGGACATCCTGCGCGAGCTGAATGCCAACCTGGAGAAGCTGGAAGCCCAGGCGGCGGTCGCCAGGCGCTTCCACCAGCTGCAGCTTGAGCAGGAAGAAAAGCAGAAGTTGCTCTGGCTGCTGCGCAAGAACGAAGCCAAGGCCGAGCAGGTCCGTTATTTCCGCGAGGTGGAAGAGGCGCAAACCGCGCTGGAAGCCCAGACCGCCAAGCTGCGCAACGTCGAGCTCGAGCTGGAGAACATGCGCCAGGCGCACTTCAGTATCGGCGACCGCCTGCATACGGCACAGGGCGCCCTGTACCAGACCAATTCCGAGATCGGCAGCCTGGAAGCGCAGATCAAGTTCGTGGTCGAGTCACGCACCCGCCTGCAGAACCAGCTCGGCACCCTGGGCGGGCAGCGCGATCAGTGGCTGGCGCAGCGCCAGGAATACGAAGAGCAGTTGGCGGACGCCGAGATCACGCTGGAAGAACTCGGCGCGCGCGCCGAAGGCGCCCAGATCGCGGTGGAAAGCCACGGCGAGCGGGTGCCGGAACTGGAAGCCGCCTGGCGCCAGGCCCAGGACCGTTCGAACGAATCGCGCGCCCGCATCATGCAGGTCCAGCAGCGCATCGAACTGGCCAGCGCCCACCAGCGCAATGCCGCCAACATCCTCACCAGCCTGGCCGCACGGCGCGAACGCCTGCAGCAGGAACGCAACGGCCTGAACCTGCCGGACAGCGCCACCCTCGACAACCTGCGCCTGCAACTGGAAGAAAAGCAGCTGGCGCTGGAAGAGCAGACCATGCTGCTCGAGGAGGCCTCGGCGCGCCAGGATGCAGTCGAGCAGGAGCGCAAGGACGCCCACGCGCAGGTCCAGCAGGAGTCCAGCGCAACGGCCCAGCTGGAAGCGCGCCTGGCCGCGCTGCGCCAGGTGCAGGATCGCGTGCAAACCCAGGGCAAGGTCCAGCCCTGGCTGGAGAAGCATGAACTCTCGGGCCTGCCGCGCCTGTGGCAGAAGCTCGACATCGAGGAAGGCTGGGAAACCGCGCTGGAAGCCGTGCTGCGCGAGCGTTCCGGCGCGCTGGAAGTGTCGAACCTGGACTGGGCCAAGGCCTTCTTCGGCGACGCGCCGCCGGCGCGCCTGGCCCTGTATTCGCCGGCGCCTGCCGCAGCGCTGCCCGCCGATACACCGGGCCTGAAACCCTTCGCCAGCCTGCTGCGCCTGAACGACCCGGGCCTGCGCGGGGTGCTGAACGACTGGCTGCATCACGTCTACGTGGCCCAGGACGCCGCCGAGGCCTTTGCCGGGCGTGGCCGCCTGCCGCAGGGCGGCGCTTTCGTGACGCGCCAGGGCCACCTGGTCACGGCCTCCTCGGTGCGTTTCCACGCGCCGGATGCGGAGCAGGACGGCATGCTGGCGCGCCAGCACGAGATCGAGAACATCGGCAAACAGCTGCGTGCCCAGGCCCTGCTGCTGGACGAAGCGAAGAGCCGCGCCACCCGCGCCGACGCGGCGGTCAGCGAGCTGACGCGCCGGCTGGGGGATGCGCGCCAGCGTTCCGGCACGCTGCAGCGCGAAGTGCATGCGCTGCAGATCGAGGTGCTCAAGCAAAGCGAGATCGAGGCGCGCTTCAACCAGCGCAGCGGCCAGATCGCCGCCGACCTGTCGGAGATCGCCGCCCAGGAGGCCGAGCAGCGGCAAGCGGCTGCGGAAGCCGAGCAGGAATTCGAGCAGCTCGACATGGAACTGGCCGAGCTGCAGGGCAGCCACGAGGACGGCCAGACCGCCTTCATGGAAAAGGAGCAGCTGCTCGCGGACGCGCGCCAGAAACTGCGCGACCTCGAACGCGGCGCCCAGGAAGCCCAGTTCGCCGAGCGCTCCCAGCGCAGCAAGATCGAGGAGCTGCGCCGCAATATCGCCACCGCCTCCAGCCAGGCCGAGCAGGTCAGCGCCAGCCTGGGCGCCGGCCGGCTGGAACTGGAAGCGCTGGAGTCCGGCACCGCCCACGAGGGCTTGCAGGAGCTCCTGGAGCGCCGCAGCACGCAGGAGCGCGCGCTGGCCGACGCGCGCCACGAGCTCGACCAGATCACCCAGCAGCTGCGCCAGTTGGAAGAAATGCGCATGGGGAACGAGCGCAGCCTGCAGCCGCAGCGCGACCGCATCACCGAGATGCAGCTGAAGGAGCAGGCCGCGCGCCTGAACCAGGAGCAGTTCGCCGAAGCGCTGGCCACCACCGGCGCGGTCGAGTCCGAATTGGCGGACAAGCTCACGCCGGACATGAAGCCGCAGTACCTGCAGGGCGAGGTCACGCGCCTGACCAATGCCATCAGCGCCCTCGGGGCGGTGAACCTGGCGGCGGTGGACGAGCTGGCCCAGGCGACCGAGCGCAAGCGCTACCTCGACTCGCAGAACAACGACCTCTTGGCCGCCATCAATACGCTGGAAGACGCGATCCACCGCATTGACCGCGAGACCCGCGAGCTGCTGCAGGACACCTTCGACCGCGTCAACACCCACTTCTCTGAACTGTTCCCGATCCTGTTCGGCGGCGGCCAGGCGAAACTGGTGATGACCGGCGACGAAATCCTGGATTCCGGCGTGCAGGTGATGGCCCAGCCGCCGGGCAAGAAGAACGCCACCATCCACCTGCTGTCGGGCGGGGAGAAGGCGCTCACCGCCACCGCGCTGGTGTTCTCGATGTTCCGCCTGAACCCGGCGCCGTTCTGCCTGCTCGACGAGGTCGACGCGCCGCTGGACGATGCCAATACCGAGCGCTTCTGCCGCATGGTGAAGCGCATGTCGGACCATACCCAATTCCTCTTCATCTCGCACAACAAGATCGCGATGGAGATGGCCAACCAACTGATCGGTGTGACGATGCAGGAGCAGGGCGTATCGCGCATCGTGGCGGTGGACATGGAGTCCGCCGCACATTTCGCAACTGAGGCACAAGCAGCATGACTGATTTCCAAATGAGCCTGATCGCGGCGGCCGGCGTGTTCGTCGGCGGCGTCGTCGTCTACAACAAGTGGCAGGAATACCGTGCCCGCAAAAGCGTCGAACGCGCGTTCACATCGGAACATGACGATGTCCTGATGCGCAGCGGCGAAAGCCCGCTCGAGGGCGCTGCCGTGGAGCGCCAGGAACCGGTGCTCGACCTTGGCGCCGAAACGCCGCTGGCGCCGCTGGACCTCGAGCCGGGCGTGCCGCAGGACAGCATCGCCCCGGTTGCTGCGGCTTCAGTCGAGCCCGCGCCGGCAAGCGGCCCGCGCACCCCGACCACGATCGCTTCACTGACCCCGGCCACGCCGCTGCCGGAAGGCACGCCGCCCGCGGAACTGGCCGAAAGCCTGGTCGACCCGCTGATCGACTGCATCATCCCGCTGAACTTCGAAGGCGCCCTGCGCGGCGACAAGATCCTGCCGGCGCTCTCGAAGCTGCGCCGCGTCGGCAACAAGCCGATCCACTACGTCGGCTTCGCCGTCAGCGGCGACTGGGAGCCGATCGTGCACGGCGGCGTGTACACCAAGCTGCAGGCCGGCGTGCAGATGGCTACCCGCACCACCGCCCTGAACGAAATCGAATACTCGGAACTCGTCACCCGCCTGCGCGCCGTGGCTGATGAAATCGGCGCCGAGCCGGAAGTGCCGGACATGATCGAGGTGATGAGCGAAGCGCGCACGCTGCACCGCTTCGTCGCCGGCCACGACGCCCAGCTGGGCGTGAACCTGGCCGCCAACGGCGCTCCGTGGGCGATCTCGACCCTCATCCAGGCGCTGGAAAAGCAGGGCTTCGACGTGCGCCCGGACGGCAAGTTCTCGATGCCCGACGGCCAGGGCGGCGTGCTGTTCACGCTGTCGACCAACGTCACCCTGGGCGCCGACACCACCAACCGCCTGACCCTGCTGCTGGACGTGCCCTGCGTCGCCCCGAGCCGCGACGGCTTCGGCGCCATGGTCAAGTGTGCCAAGGAGCTGACCCAGCGCCTGGACGCCACCATCGTCGACGACTTCGAGCAGCCGCTGCTCGATCCGGCACTGGAAGAGATCAAGGGGCAGGTCGCCGAGTTCTACGAAGAGATGGAGGCCTCCGACATCCCGGCCGGCTCCACCCGCGCGCTGCGCCTGTTCGTCTGAGGCGAGCATGACGGTGCCACAGGAAGTCCTCGACCGGATGGCTTGGCTGGTCAAGGAGCTGAACCGCCACATCTACAATTACCACGTGCTCGATGCGCCGACCATCCCGGACGCCGAGTACGACCGCCTGTTCAAGGAACTGCAAGACCTGGAAAGCGCGCATCCCCAGGCGGTGAGCAACGACTCGCCGACCTCGCGCGTGGGCGCCGCGCCGATCCCCGAGTTCAAGCAGGTGACGCACTCGGTGCCGATGCTGTCGCTGAACAACGGCTTCATGGACGAAGACGTCGAGAACTTCGACCGCCGCGTCCGCGAAGGACTGGAAGCGAAGCAGGTGGCCTATTCGGCCGAACTGAAGTTCGACGGCCTGGCGATCAGCCTGCGCTACGAGAACGGCGTGTTCGTGCAGGCCGCCACCCGCGGCGACGGCTACACCGGCGAGGACGTGACGGCCAACATCCGCACCGTCAGGGTCATCCCGCTGCGCCTGCACGGCGACGATGTCCCTGCCGTGCTGGAAGTGCGCGGCGAAGTGCTGATGTTCAAGGACGATTTCAATCGCCTGAACGCACGCCAGCGCGACGCCGGGCACAAGGAATTCGCCAACCCGCGCAACGCGGCCGCGGGCAGCCTGCGCCAGCTGGATGCGCGCATCACCGCCCAGAGGAAGCTGCGCTTCTTCGCCTACGGCATCGGCCGCATGGAAGGCGCCGAGCTGCCGGAATCGCATTCGGCGGTGCTCGACTGGTTCGACCGCCTCGGCCTGCCGGTCTCGAAGGAGCGCGCGGTGGTCACCGGCTGCGACGGTCTGCTCGGCTATTACCGCAGCATCGGCGAACGCCGCGCCAGCCTGCCATATGAAATCGACGGCGTGGTGTACAAGGTCGACCGCGTGGCCGACCAGGCCCAGCTCGGCTTCGTGTCGCGCGCGCCGCGCTTCGCGCTGGCCCACAAGTTCCCGGCCGAGGAAGCCCTCACGCAGGTAGCAGCGATCGACGTGCAGGTCGGCCGTACCGGCGCCATCACGCCGGTGGCGCGCCTGGTTCCCGTCTCGGTGGGCGGGGTGACCGTTACCAACGCCACCCTACACAACGAGGACGAGGTGCTGCGCAAGGACGTGCGCGTGGGCGACACCGTGATCGTGCGCCGCGCCGGCGACGTCATTCCCGAAGTGCTGTCCGTGGTGCTGGAGCGCCGCCCAAGCCCGGAGCCGCTGCGCTATAAATTGCCGGACACCTGCCCGGTGTGCGGCTCGCACGTGGTGCGCGAAGAAGGCGAGGCCGTGGCGCGCTGCTCGGGCGGGCTGACCTGCGCCGCCCAGCGCAAGGAAGCCATCCGCCATTTTGCGGGCCGGCGCATGATGGACATCGAAGGCCTTGGCGACCGCTACATCGACAGCCTGGTCGAGTGCAGCCTGATCCACGGCGTGGCGGACCTGTACAAGCTCACGCTGGACGACCTGCTCAAGATGAAACGCCTGGCCGACGAGCGCGACGGCACGACACCCGAATTGGCCAAACCTGCCGTCAAACAGGGCAAGGTCGCTACCAAGTGGGCCGACAACCTGCTCGCTGCCATCGCGGCCAGCAAGAACCCGCCCTTGGAACGCCTGCTGTTCGCGCTCGGCATCCGCCACGTGGGCGAGTCGACCGCCAAGACCCTGGCCGACTGGCTGGGACGCTTCGAGCTGGTGCGCCAGGCCCCGGCGGCGCTGCTGCGCGTGTTGCCCGACATCGGCGGCACCGTGGCCGAAGCCATTGCCGAATTCTTCGCGGAAGAAAAGAACCAGCGCGAGATCGACGCGCTCCTGGCAGCCGGCGTGGCGCCGCGGGGCGAGCATCCGCCGCGCGCGCAGCTGCGCGAGAAGCTGGAAGAGGTCAACCTGCTGGCGGCGCTCGGCATCCCGAAGCTGACCGAGCCGCGTGCGCGCCAGTTGCTCGCTGCCGGCCAGACCCTGGAATCGCTGGCGCACCTGAACGTGTTCGGCGTGTTCGGCCTGCCGGCAACGGTCGCCACCGCGCTCGAGGAATGGATGGCGCAGTCCGGCCATCGCGAGCAGCTCGCCGCGCTGGCCCGGCTGCGCGCCGAGCTGCTGGCCCAGCTGCCGGAAGCAGCCGCGGCCGAGGGCATCCTCGCCGGCAAGACCTTCGTGCTGACCGGGACCTTGCCGACCATGAGCCGCGAGGCTGCGGGCGCCCTGATCGAGGCGGCCGGCGGCAAGGTGTCGGGCTCGGTATCGAAGAAGACTTCCTACGTCGTGGCCGGCGCCGAGGCGGGCAGCAAGCTCGCCAAGGCGGAAGAACTCGGCGTTTCCATCCTTGACGAAGCAGGCCTGCTGGCGCTGCTCAACTCCTGAAAGAAGAATAATATGACCCTGATTCGCAAAGCCGTTTTCCCCGTTGCCGGCCTCGGCAGCCGCTTCCTCCCCGCCACCAAGGCGCAGCCGAAGGAGATGCTGCCGATCGTGGACAAACCGCTGATCCAGTACGCCGTGGAAGAAGCCGTGGCGGCGGGCATCACCGAACTGGTCTTCATCACCGGCCGCAACAAGCGCGCGATCGAGGACCATTTCGACAAGGCCTACGAGCTCGAGTCGGTGCTGGAAGCGGCCGGCAAGGAAGCCCTGCTCGAGACGGTGCGCGGGGTCATCCCGAAAAACGTCAACTGCATCTACATCCGCCAGTCGGCGCCGCTGGGCCTGGGCCATGCGGTCCTGTGCGCCCGCCCGGTGGTGGGCAACGAGCCCTTCGCCGTGCTGCTGGCGGACGACTTCATGGATACCGACCCGGGGAAGAAGCCGGTGCTGGCCCAGATGACCGACCTGTATGCCTACGAGCGCTCCAGCATCCTGGCGGTGCAGGACGTCCCGCGCGAGAACACGCGCCAGTACGGCATCGTCAGCGCATCGAGCTACCGTCCGAACCTGGAGCTGGTGTCGGACATCGTCGAAAAGCCGGCCCCGGAACTGGCGCCGTCGACGCTGGCGGTGGTCGGCCGCTACGTGCTGTCGGGCTCGATCTTCGACCACCTCGAGACCCTCGGCACTGGCGCCGGCGGCGAGATCCAGCTGACCGACGGCATCGCCGCGCTGATGCAGGCCGAGCGCGTGCTGGCCTACCGCTACGACGGCCAACGCTACGACTGCGGCTCCAAGCTGGGCTACCTGGAAGCGACCGCCGCGATCGGCCTGAAGCATCCGGAAACCGCTGCCGGTTTCCGCGCCCACCTTGCGGCGCTGTGCGAGCAGGACAAGCTGCGGTGAGCGTGCGCCCGATCCTGCGCATGGGCGACCCGCGCCTGTTGCGGGTGGCCCAACCCCTGGGTGAGCGCGACTTCGACACCCCCGAACTGCACGCCCTGATCGCGGACATGTTCGAGACCATGCACGCCGCCAATGGCGCAGGCCTGGCGGCGCCGCAGATCGGCGTCGACCTGCAGCTGGTGATCTATGGTTTCGCAAAGAACGGGCGCTATCCGGATGCCCCGCCGGTGCCGGAGACGGTGCTGATCAATCCCATCCTCACGCCCTTGTCCGAAGAGATGGAAGAGGGCTTCGAGGGTTGCCTGTCGGTCCCCGGCCTGCGCGGCAGCGTGCCACGCTATACCAAGCTGCACTACGAAGGCTTCGACCAGTACGGCAAGCGGACTCGCCGCGACGCCGAAGGCTTCCATGCGCGCGTGGTGCAGCACGAGGTGGACCACCTGCACGGCATCCTGTACCCGACGCGCATCCGCGACTTTTCCCGCTTCGGCTTCACCGAAGTGATGTTCCCCGACCTCGATCCGAAGGCGGACGACTGATGCGCGTTCTTCTTTCCTCGCTGCTGGCGCTGGCCGCTCCGCTGGCCCAGGCCGACGATCTGTTCACCAGGATCGACACGGCGCCCAGGAGTGAATTCTGGCTCGACACCGGCTTCGCCACCGCCCACTTCGACAGCGACAAGGACCTGAACGGCGCCAACAAGGGCCTCGGCGCCGAGTACCGCTTCAACGGCGCCACCGCCGCCACGCTCGGGCGCTTCTACAACAGCGACCGCCGATGGTCGAACTACGCGGGGGTGATCTGGCAGCCGTATGCGCTGGGGCCGGTGCGCCTCGGGCTGGCGATCGCGGCCTTCGACGGCTATCCGAACATGCGCGACGGCGGCTGGTTTCCGGCGGCGATTCCGACGCTGACCTACGAGTACCAGCGGGTGGGGCTCAACGTCGGCATTATCCCGTCGTACAAGGATCGGCTGTATGGCGGGGTGTCGTTCCAGCTCAAGTTCAAGCTGTTCGATTCGGGTAAGTGAACTTGGATCCCGGCCTGCGCCGGGAGTCGTGGCCGCCAGTGGCGGGCATGACGGTCTTTAGGCCTGTGGCCCTGGCACGTCGTTCCGGCGAAGGCCGGAACCCAAGTTTGTCCAAAGCAGCGTTAGCTCTCTTTCGGATACGGACTCTTGCCCCCATCCGCAATGAACGCATCGATCCGCTGCTGCAGCACCGGCAGCGGCACCGACCCCAGCTGCAGCACCGTGTCGTGGAAGTTGCGGATGTCGAACTTCGGCCCCAGCGCCTTCTCCGCCCGGGCCCGCGCTTCCTGGATCGCCATCTGCCCCAGGTAATAGGACAGCGCCTGGCCCGGCCAGGAGATGTAGCGGTCCACTTCGGTCTCGACCTCGTGCTTGGCCAGCGCCGTGTTCTCCATCAGGTAGGCCTGGGCCTGCTCGCGGGTCCAGCCTTTGGCGTGGATGCCGGTGTCGACCACCAGGCGCGAGGCGCGCCAGGCCTGGTAGCTCAGCATGCCGAAATGCTCGTAGGGCGTCTCATAGATGCCCATCTCCACGCCCAGGCGTTCCGAATACAGGGCCCAGCCTTCGCCGAAGGCCGAGATGTAGGCGCGGCGGAAGTTCGGCACGCCCTTCTGCTCCAGCGCCACCGGCATCTGGAAGGCATGGCCGGGCGCCGATTCATGCAGGGTCAGCGCGGGCAGGCTGTAGAGCGCGCGCGCCGGCAGGTTGTAGGTATTCACCCAGTAGGAACCGGCGCCGCCGCGGCCGGCCGTGTAGAACGGGGCCTGGTCGTCGGGCACCGGCAGGATCGCGAAGCGGCGGCGCGGCAGGTAGCCGAAATACTGGTCGGCCTTGGCGTCGAACTTCTTGGCGGTCCAGGCCGCGTGCATCAGGAGTTCCTTGGGCGTCTTGGCGTAGAACTGCGGGTCGGTGCGCAGAAATGCCAGGAAGGCCGGCAAGTCGCCCTTGAAGTCCACCTTTTTCATGGTCTCGTGCATTTCGGCGCGGATCTTCGCCATCTCGGCCAGGCCGATGGCGTGGATCTGGTCCGCCGTCATGTTCGTGGTGGTGAATTCGACGATTTTCGACTGGTAGTAGGCTTTCCCGCCGGGCATGCTCTCGGCGGCCAGCGTGGTCCGGGCCTTCGGCAGGTATTCGGTGCGGAAGAAGGCCAGCACTTTCGCATACGCCGGCTGGACCTGCTCGCGGATCACGCTTGCTGCCTGGGCGCGCAGCGCCTCCTGCTCGGCTGCCGGCACGGCGGCAGGGAAGTTCTTGAACGGGGTGAAGAAGACCGTCTCTTCCGGGGTCCTGGCCTCGGCGATCGGCACCAGCGCCACGTCGCGGCCCTTGAGCGTGACCTGCGGCGGCGTGAAGCCGCGCGCCAGGCCGGCGCGCATGTTGGCGGTCTCCTGGTCGAAGTAGTCGGGCAGGGCGGCCAGTTGCTTCAGGTAGTTGCGGTAGTCCTCGAGCGTCTTGAAGGGGCGGCGCGCGCCGAAGGTGACGTTGGTCCAGAACGCGCTGTCGGCATTCACCGGCTGTTCGTACTCGCGGAAGCGCAGGGCGTCGGCCAGCGCCGCGATCTGGGCCCGGTAGACGGCGAAGTTGATGCGCTCGTCCGGCGACAGGGCCGTGGGCTGGATCGTGTCGAGCTCCTTCAGGATGCCTTCCCAGTAGCGGCGGCGCGCCTCTTGCGCAGCAGCATCGACGCGCGCGATGCTCGCGCTGACGCCGCGTTCATCCTCGGCACGGGCGAGCCGTTCCGTGACGCGCCATTTCCACTCTTTCGTGTAGATTGTCTTGAAGCGCGCGTCGGCGCTCGTTGCGGCCTGCGCCGGCGACATCGCCACGGCCAGTACGATACAGGCCGTCGACAGGACAGCACCCAATTTTTTTTCCATGGTTAACCCGCTAATGAAGAGCAGCACTGCTCGGCGAGGGCTATTCTATAGCGGGCTCGGCGCAAATTGACACTATTGAACATGTTTCTGGACGACCCTAGGCGATTTTTCCAGTTTGCCGAAACGACACGCTATAATGCCCAATGCACCGGGGGAGCAGTTCGCCCATCCCCGCTGTCGACCAGCGCCAAGCTTCAAGACCATCACAATCATCAGCGGCATTCATTGTTCAACGACGAAGACATGACGAATAGTACGGGAGCGCCGGAACCATCCGCCGGGAGCCGGGAGCTGTTGCTGCCCTGGCGGCGGATCGCCCGGCATCTCTGCCCGCTGATCGGCGAAAGTGGTTTTTGTGCCCTGTTCGGCCGCGCCGTCCACGTGATCGGCCCCGACCATGCCTGGCTTGCGCCCCAGCAGCCCTGCCGGGCTCCGGAACAGCTCTTCACCTCGCTGGAGGAACGCATGGCCCTCGTCGACGCGGAGCGGGCCGCCGCAGCCAACGAGGCTTTGCTCCAGACCTTTACCCAATTACTTGCCGCACTTATCGGAGAAAGGTTGACCCAGCGCTTGCTGGAATCGGCCTCGGCCACGACGGACACGGCGCCAGGCCAGCAGAAGAATGCACAGGAGCAGAAATAAATGAGCGACAAAGTAAGCTTGGGTAAATTGGCTACCGGCGTGCCGGGCCTCGATGTGCTCCTGGGCGGCGGGCTGAACGAGTTTTCATTCAACCTGATCACCGGCGCGCCCGGCTGCGGCAAGACCACGCTGGCACACCAGATCATGTTCGCCCTCGCGCATCCCGAGCGGCGCGCCCTGTTCTTCACCGTGCTGGGCGAGCCGCCGCTGAAGATGCTGCGCTACCAGCAGCAATACTCCTTCTTCGATACCGACAAGATCAATACCTCGATCCGCTACGTCAACCTGGCCAACGACCTGCGCGCCGGCGACTTCAGCGGCGTCCTCGAGCGCATCACCAGGGAGGTCGAGGACTTCGCGCCCAGTCTGGTGTTCGTCGACTCCTTCCGCTCCGTGATCCAGACCGGCAAGGGCGGCATCGAGGGCATGAGCGACCTGCAGTTCTTCGTCCAGGAACTCGGCACCCGCATGACCAGCTGGATGGCGACCACCTTCCTGATCGGCGAGTACCAGCACCAGGAAGCCGAGGCCAATCCGATCACCACCGTGGCCGACGGCATGATCGCGATGAGCCAGCTGCATGACCGCAATGCGGTGGTGCGCAAGATCCGCATCGTCAAGATGCGCGGCCAGGCCCACATGTCGGGTTCGCACACCTTCCGTATTACCGATGACGGCGTGCGCATCTACCCGCGCCTGCTGCCGCCGCTGGCCGACGACCGCGAACCGGGCGTGGCGGTGGACCGCGAGCCGCGCCGCATTGCGACCGGCACCCCGGGACTGGACGAGATGCTGCACGGCGGCCTGCCCCAGGGTCACTCGCTGCTGGCGATCGGCCCGACCGGCTGCGGCAAGACCATCATGGGATCGAAGTTCCTGCGCGCCGGCGTCGACATCGGCGAAAAAGGCGTGATCATGTGCTTCGAGAAGGGCACGGCGCGCCTGCGCAATGCCGAGCTTGCCGGCATGATCCAGTCGGGCCAGGTCACCGTGGTGGAAAGCCGCAATATCGACATGACGGCCGAGGAATTCGAGGATGACCTGCTGGTCGCCATCGGGCGCACCGGGGCGCGCCGGGTCGTGATCGATTCGCTGTCGGAGTTCAGCCTCTACCTGGCGCCCGAGTGCCGGCGCGACCTGCGCGAGGGCGTGTTCCGCATCCTGAGCAGCCTGGCCAAGCGTGGCGTGTCCTCGCTGGTGACGGTGGGCCTGGACGACCGCTCGGTCGACATGAATTTCGCGCGCGCCGACATGGCCTACCTGACCGACGCGGTCGTCGCCATGCGCTACGCCGAAGACGACGGGCACGTGAAGCGCTTCATCTCCGTCGTCAAGGTGCGGGGTTCCAGCCACAGCCATGATGTGCGCGAGTACCGGATCACGGACGACGGCTTCGAGATCGACCCGATCCCCGCCCAGGTCAACGGTGTCCTGTACGGGCGCATCGGTGGTTTGAGTTCCGACGAATGAAACATCCATCATGGGGACGTTCAATGAATCAAATGCTGGCTCGGTACAACGTTCCCTGATGGGCGAAGACAACCCTTCCCTTGGCGGTCTGCTGCGCGAGCAGGAACTGCAGCAACGCATCGCCGTCCTCGAAGCCGAGCTCTCGCACGCCCGCGTGCTGGCGCGCGAGCACACCCTGCTCGAAGCCCAGGTCGAACAGCTGCGCGAAGCCAACGAACACCTGGTCATGGCCACCGTCAGCGCCCAGTCGCTGCGCGACCTGGCCGAAGCCACCAACCGCCGCCAGACCGAATTCCTCGCCATGCTGGCGCACGAGCTGCGCAATCCGCTGGCGCCGCTGAGCATGGCGGCCAGCCTGATGGGAAGCGTCGGTGGATCCTCGCCGCAGCTGGCCCACGTCGCCGGCGTGGTCAGGCGCCAGGTCGACCACATGGCGCGCCTGCTCGACGACCTGCTCGACGCCGCGCGCATCAGCAGCGGCAAGATCACCCTGTCGGTGCGCCCCATGGCGTTGACCGCCGCCCTCGACCAGGCGGTCGAAACGGTGGCGCCGCGCGTCCGCGAACGCGGCCAGCGCCTCGATGTCGAGCTGCCCGACGACGTACTCACCATCGACGGCGACCCGGTGCGCCTGACCCAGGTGTTCGCCAACCTGCTCGGCAATGCGTCGAAGTACACCGCCGACGGCGGCCAGATCGCGCTGCGCGCCTGGCGCGCGGGCCAGGAAGTGGTGGTCGCGGTGAGCGACAACGGTTCCGGGATCGCCCCCGAGATGCTGCCCCAGGTCTTCAACCTGTTCATCCAGGGGCCGCGTTCGCTGGCCCGCTCGGAGGGCGGCCTCGGTATCGGCCTGAACGTGGTGCGCAACCTGGTCGGCATGCACGGCGGAAGCGTCACGGCCGACAGCGCCGGCGAAGGGAAGGGCAGCAGCTTCACGGTCCGACTGCCGCTGTCCAGCGCGGCTGCGCCGGTGGTGGATATGCCGGCCGGGCCGAGCGCCGCGGACGGCGCCTGCCGCATCCTGCTCATCGAAGACAACGTGGATGCTTGCGATACCCTGCGCATGCTGCTCGAACTGGCCGGCCATGAAGTCGCCGTCGCCTATGACGGGCGCGCCGGCCTGGAGGCGGCGCAGGCACGCCGCTACGACATTCTGATCTGCGACATCGGCCTGCCGGTCATGGATGGCCTGGAAATCATGGCGCAGCTGCGCCGTGAGCAGCCGCATGGGCGGGCCCCGTTTGCGATCGCCCTGTCCGGCTACGGCCAGGGTGAAGACCGCGAGCGCGCATTCGGCGCCGGTTTCGACCGCTACCTGGTCAAGCCGGCCGCGCCCGACATCCTGCTCGAGCTGGTCGGCGAGGCGCGCGAGATTCACCAGGCCTGAGCCGTCCCACTCAACGGCCGAGCACGCGCGCCAGGCGCTCCACCGCTTCCTCGATGCGCTCCAGGCGCGTCGCGTACGAGAAGCGCACGTGCCTTGCCGGCGCGGCAAAACCGAAATCGTCCCCCGGCACGATCGCCACATGCGCGTCGCGCAGCACCGACCAGGCAAAGGCGGTGCTGTCCCCGGCATGCGCATGCGGCAGGGCCGCGATGTCGGCATACACGTAGAAGGCGCCGTCCGGCATCACCGGCACCCCGAATCCGAGCTCGCGCAGGGCCGGCACCAGGAAATCGCGGCGGCGCTGGAATTCGCGCCGGCGCTCCTCGTAGATGGCGAGCGCTTCCTGGGTGAAGCAGGCCAGGGCGGCCTGCTGGGCCACGGTCGGTGCGCAGATGAACAGGTTCTGCGCCAGCTTCTCGAAGGTCGGCACCAGGGCGTCGGGCACCACCAGCCACCCGAGGCGCCAGCCGGTCATGCTGAAGTATTTCGAGAAGCTGTTGACGGTGATGACGTCCGGCTCAAACGCGAGGGCGCTGACCGGCTTGTGGTCGTAGGACAGGCCCTGGTAGATCTCGTCGATGATGGCGAAGCCGCCGCGTGCACGGACGGCGGCCAGCATGCCGCGCAGCTGTTCCGGCGTCATCGAGGTGCCGGTCGGGTTCGAGGGCGAGGCGACCAGCACGCCGCGCGTGCGCTCGTTCCAGTGTCCTTCGACGTGGGCGGCGTTCAGCTGGTAGCGCTCCGCGCTGCCCGACGGCACCAGCACCGGCTTGCCGCCGAAGGCGGAGACGAAATGGCGGTTGCAGGGATAGCAGGGATCCGGCATCAGGACCTCGTCGCCATCGGCCACCAGGGCGGCGCAGGCCAGCAGCAGGCCGGCGGAGGCCCCGGCGGTGACGACGATGCGGCGCGGGTCGATGTCGAGCCCGTGGGTGGCGGCATAGTGGCCGGAGATCGCTTCGCGCAGCTCGCGCAGGCCGAGCGAATCGGTGTACTGGGTCACGCCGCCCTTGATGGCTACCATCGCCGCATGGGCGACGATGTCCGGGGCGGTGAAATCGGGTTCGCCGACGCTCATGCTGATGACGTCGATGCCGCTGCGCTTCATTTCGCCGGCGGCTTTTACCATCTCCATGACGCGGAAGGGTTCGATGGCGTGGACGCGCTGGGCGACCTGGAGGGCGCGCAGGGCCTGGGTTTCGGTGGGGGAAGTGGTAGACATGCCGGAATCCGTAAAATCTGATCCGCCATCTTACCGTAGGGTGGGCGGCTTCGCCGCCCACGCGTTCAAGCAGTTCGTGAACAGTCGCGCCGCATCAATTCCCGGGGGAGTTGAACGCGCGGTCGGCAGAGCCGACCACCCTACTGGTGCGCGTGATGTGTCGCCGTCAACCTGCGCATCAGCGGCAGTGCCGCCAGCGCAATCAGCGTGCAGCCGATCGCCGCGATGCCCAGCTTGTTGAACAGCCCAGTATAGACCGGCAAGGTCTGCAGCGGGTCCGTCATGCCCTGCGGCACCGCGGCCAGGTTCGCCACCACACCGCCCAGGTACTGCGAAATGCCGACGGCGACGAAGTACGCGCCCATCATGAAGCCGCCCATGCGCGCCGGCACGTAGCGGGCGATCATGGCCAGGCCCAGGCCGCTCACCAGGAGCTCGCCCAGCGAGTACAGGCCATAGCCGGCGATCATGATCCACGACGAGGTCAGGCCGTTCACGGCGAACGCGCCGGCGACCCCGTAGGTGAAGAAGCCGGCTGCCACCACGGCGAAGCCGAGCGCGAACTTGGCGGCGATCGACAGGTCCTTGCCGCTGTTGCCGGCGCGGGTGTAGAGCAGGGCCAGCACCGGGCTCAAGACCATGATCCAGATCGCGTTGAGCGCCTGGAACTGGGCCGGCGACCAGGTCCAGAAGTGGGCGCCGAGCACGGTGAACTCCAGGTCGACGTTACGCAGGGCGAACAGCGACAGCGAGGTCGACATCTGCTGGTAGAAGATGAAGAAGAACACGGTCTGCAGGGTCAATACCAGGGCCGCGATCAGGCCGGCGCGCTCGTTCGGCTGGCTGCTGCGGATCAGGTGGACGAAAATGCCGAGCACGACGAAGCCGGCCACGTACACGAAGGCGCGCGCCAGGTCGCGGTACTCGAGGATGACGGCCGAGGCGGCGACGGCCACCACGCCGCCCGCCAGTACCGCCAGCAGGCGGTTCACGCGCAGCGGCTCCGCGTCCGGCGGCGAGCCGATGTGGCCGATGGTCTTGCGCAGCAGGCCGACCGTCAGCAGGCCGACCGTCAGGCCGACACTGCACACCGCGAAGGCCACGTGCCAGCCGAGGTTGCCGCCATAGGCCGCGTTGACGTAGTCCTTGATCCAGGGCGTGGCCAGCATCGAGAAGGTCGAGCCGACGTTCACCGCCATGTAATAGATGGTGAAGGCGCTGTCGATCTTGGAATCGTCGCCTTCGTAGATCTTGCGCACCAGGTTGGCGGTGTTGGGCTTGAACAGGCCGTTGCCGACCACGATCACGCCCAGCGCGGAGAAGGTCATCCAGGTGTTGGTGGTCGGCACCGCCATCAGGGCGTAGCCGAGGGTGAGGATGAGCGCGCCCAGGATCATGCAGCGCCGCGTGCCCAGCACCTTGTCGCCGACCCAGCCGCCGATGGCCGGGGCCACGTAGATCAGCGCGGCCGCCGCGCCCCAGACCAGGTTGGCGCGGCTGTCTTCGAAGCCGAGGCGCTGGACCATGAAATACACGATCAGCGCCTGCATGCCGTAGTAGCCGAAGCGCTCCCACAGTTCGATCAGGGCAATCGTGAGGAAGGCGCGGGTCTGGCTCACGGGGTGGGCCGCTTGTGGCGGCATGTCGTTCTTCATGTCTCTCCCTTGTAAGGACGGGCGGCGGGAATACCGGCACGGATCGGGCGATCCTACGCCAGGCACATGGAAGATGCAATCTTGACAGGCGTTGCTGCCAATGCGATAACATGGCGTTTTGCCTGGCTCAAACGGGCCGGCATTTTTCGCGCGAGGTATATGTATGAAGCGTCTTCCCGTCCTGTGGTGCGCCGCCGCGTGGCTGGCATGGAGCGGCGTAGCGAGCGCCGCTCCCGCGGCGCCGGCGCGCCCGGTTCCGGCTGCGATGCCGGTGGCCGACCACCACCAGTATGTCTACAGCCCGGCGGCGGCGGCCTTCATGTCGGCCACCAGCGCCATGCATCCGGTGTCGGCGCAGGACCTGATCCCGCAGCTGGATGCGGCCGGCATCGAACGCGCCGCCGTGCTGTCGGTCGCCTATGTCTACGGACAGCCGGCGCGCTCGCTCGCGGAAGAGTATGCGCGGGTGCGTGCCGAGAACGACTGGGCCGCGCGCCAGGCTGCCGAATATCCCGAACGGCTGGTGGCGCTGTGCAGCGTCGACCCGCTCAGGGACTATGCACTGGCCGAACTGGCGCGCTGCGCCGCGAGCCCGGAGTTCGGGCGCGGCATCAAGCTGCAGCCGGCTTCGGGCGGCGCCCTGCTGGACGACCCGCAGCAGGTCGAGCGCCTGCGCCGCGTATTCCGCTCGGCCAATGCGCGCGGCATGGCGATCGTCCTGCAGCTGCAGGAGACCGGCGTAGGCGAGGCGCGCCTGCTGCTTGAGCAACTGTTGCCGCATGCGCCCGACGTTCCGGTCCAGGTCGCGTATACGGGCGACAAAGCCGGCGCGCGCGACGCCTCGCCGCAGCTGGCCGCGCTGGCGGTGCTGGCCGATGCCGCCGCGCGCCAGGATCCGCGCATGCGCCACGTCTGGGTCGACGTCACGGCCTTTGCCCGCCCCGGCCTGTCGGCCGCCGACGCGCGCCGCCTGGTGCGGCGCCTGCGCCAGGTCGGCATGGGGCGGGTGCTGTACGGCTCGGACGCCGAGATCGGCATGGACGTGCGCCCGCGCGAGGCCTGGGCGGCCTTCCGCAGCCTGCCGCTCACCGATGCCGAAGCGGCGCGGGTGGCGAACAACGTGATGTCCTACCTGCGCTAGGGTTTTCGCCGTCTTGTGTGCGCGCCCTAACCGAAGGACGGGCCTGCTTCCCCAACACTGGCCGCTCACGCAAAGGCGGCATGTGCGGCCACGGGGAAGGAAACGGATGACTCAGGTAGCGGTGATCGGGGGAGGGCTGGCGGGCCTGGCTTGCGCGGTGGCGCTGGCGGACCACGGGATCGCGGTGACGGTGGTCGAGCGCTCGAACAGGCTGGGCGGGCGCGCCAGCTGCTGGCGCGAGCCGGTGACGGGCGACGTGGTCGACATCGGGCCGCACATCTTCCACTCCGAATACCACAACATGCTGGCGCTGCTCGAGCGCCTCGGCACCCGCGACCTGATTTGCTGGCAGCCCGGCAAGGTCCTGAGCGTGGCCAGCAAGCCCAAGCCCACCGTCCTGCGCCACTATCCCTTGCCGGCGCCGCTCAGCCTCGGCCCCAGCATCCTCGGGGCGCCGGCTTGGGTCTGCGCGACTACCTGTCGATGGCGCCGACCGGCTGGCGCGGCATGCGCTTCGGCGAGGAGCAGGTCCCCGGGCGCGACCGCATCTCCGGCCTCGACTACTTCCGTTCGCTGGGCGTGACCGAAGACCTGATCGACTGGTGGTGGCGCTTCGCCTCCATGGTGGTCACCAACGTCCCGCTCGAACGCGTGTCGGCGGCTTCCCTGATGCGCATCCATGCCCAGCTGAGCGGTTACCGCGGCCAGCATTTCGGCTTCGCCAAGCTTGGCCTGGGCGAGCTGTACACGCAGCAGGCAACGCGCGTCATCGAGCGCGCCGGCGGACGGGTGATCAAGGGCCGCGGCGTGGCTTACCTGGCGGGCCGCGAGCGCGTGGACGGCGTGGTGCTGGCCGACGGCACCCACATCCCGGCGCAGCAGGTGGTCAGCGCGCTGCCGCCGCAGGACCTGGAGGCGGTGCTGCCCACCGACTGGCGCGGGCGCGCGCCTTTCCACGTGCTGCCGCGCTTCGAGCCGAGCCCCTATGTCTGTGTCTACCTCTGGTTCGACCGCGACATCGGGGCGGAGCGCTTCGCCACGCACCTGTGGTCCCCGGGACGCCTGAACTACGATTTCTACGACCTGACCCAGATCCGCCAGGGCTGGCGCGGCCGCCCGACTGTCATCGCCAGCAACATCATCTACAGCCACCGCGCCCACCACCTGGGCGACGCCGAGATCGTGCGCCGCACGGTGGAGGAGCTGGCCGAGATCGCGCCGCGCGCCGCCCATTCCCGCCTGCTGCACGCCGACGTGCACCGGGTGCCGATGGCGATCCCGTGCCCGACGGTGGGTTTCGAAGGCATGCGCCTGCCGGCGCGATCCCCCATCCCCGGCCTGACCCTGGCCGGCGACTGGACCCGTACCGTGATGCCGTGCACGATGGAGGGGGCGACGAAGTCCGGCTACATCGCGGCCGAGCAGGTGCTCGAGGAACGCGGTATTCGCGCCCGTCTCGCGATCGAAGCACGCATGTACGACGACCTCGCCGGGCTGGTGCGAACCATGGTGCCGGGGCGCACCATCCCCTGATCTTGGTCGGCGCGGCTGTAATTTAATTACATTGCCACTTTTTCAGCTGGCGAATTTCTGTCATGCTCTCGGTTGCGACCAACGACAACAACCGAGACCCCATGACGAAAACCACGATCGCCCGGCTTCTCCTGTGCCTGATGGCCAGTCCCATCGCCTACGCTCAGAATGCCGAGCGCCAGCTGCAAGGCCATACCCTCAACCGGAACACGCTGGAGCTGGCCACCAGTGACGGCCGCTACCTGATCAAGCCGTATTCGGCCCATGTAGTCGAGACTACATTTATCCCGAATGGCCAGCAGCACGACCCGGCCTCGCACGCGGTGGTGCTGCCGCCCGCCGGCATCCAGGCCAGCCTCAAGGCCGAAGGGAACCGGATCGAATTCGCCACCCCGGGCATCACGGTCGTGGTCGACCGCAAGCCTTTCCGCATCAGCTACCTGTACAAAGGCAAGCCGCTGGTGGCGGAGAAGGGCGGTTACGCCAAGGCTGACAAGTTCGAGACCATCGAGTTCGCGCTGGACGACGGCGAGGCCCTGTACGGCGCCGGTGCGCGCGCGGTCGGCATGAACCGCCGCGGCAACCGCTTCCAGCTCTACAACAAGGCCGACTACGGCTACGGCAAGACCTCGACGCTGCTCAACTACACGATCCCGGTCGCGCTGTCCTCGAAAAAGTATGCGATCCACTTCGACAACCCGCAGGTAGGCTTCCTCGACTTCGACAGCCGCAAGGACGGCACGCTGCGCTACGAAGTGATCGGCGGGCGCAAGACCTACCAGGTGGTAGCCGGCGACAGCTGGCCTGAGGTCATGGCCAACTATACGAGCCTGACCGGACGCCAGCCGTTGCCGCCGCGCTGGGCCTTCGGCAATTTCGCGAGCCGCTTCGGCTACAAGAGCGAGGCTGAAACCCGCGCCGTGGTCGACCGTTTCGCCGCCGAGAAGATCCCGCTCGACGCCGTGGTACTCGACCTGTACTGGTTCGGCAAGGAGGTCAAGGGCACGATGGGCAACCTGGCCTGGGACCGCGACACCTTCCCGACCGCCGAGAAAATGATGGCCGATTTCGACAAGAAGGGCGTGAAGACCATCGTCATCACCGAGCCTTTCGTCCTGACGACCTCGTCGCGCTGGCAGGAAGCGGTGCAGCAGAAGGTGCTGGCGCTTGATTCCGCCGGCAAGCCGGCCACCTACGACTTCTACTTCGGGAACACCGGCCTGGTCGACCTGTACACCCAGCAGGGCCGCGACTGGTTCTGGAACATCTACAAGGAGCTCAAGATCGGCGGCGTAGGCGGCTGGTGGGGCGACCTGGGCGAGCCGGAAGTGCATCCGTCCTGGGTGCGGCACGGTGGAGGAAAGACTGCCGACCAGGTCCACAACGTCTACGGCCACGACTGGGCGCGCCTGATCGCGGAGGGCTACCGGAAGGACTTCCCGAACGAGCGCCCCTTCATCCTGATGCGCGCCGGCTATTCGGGCTCGCAGCGCTTCGGCATGATCCCGTGGTCGGGCGACGTCAGCCGCGGCTGGGGGGGGCTGCAATCGCAGATGGAGATCTCGCTCCAGATGGGCATGCAGGGCCTGGGCTACATGCACTCGGACCTGGGCGGTTTTGCGGGTCCCGTGCTGGACGACGAGCTGTACGTGCGCTGGCTGCAGTACGGCGTGTTCCAGCCGATCTTCCGCCCCCACGCGCAGGCCGAAGTGGCGCCGGAGCCGGTGTTCCGCTCCGAGCGCACCAAGGTGCTGGCGCGCGAAGCTGTCTGGCTGCGCTATGCGATGCTGCCGTATAACTACACGCTCGGTTTCGAGAACAGCCAGACCGGCATGCCCTTGATGCGTCCGGTGCTGTTCGAGGAAGACGAGGCGACCACGATGTCCTCGACCTACCTGTGGGGCCGGGACTTCCTGGTGGCGCCGATCGTGGAACCGGGCGCGACCCGCAAGGAAGTGCACTTCCCGGTCAAGGACAGTGTCTGGTTCGATTTCCACACCGGCGAGAAGCACCGGGGCGGCATCACCGAGGTGGTCAAGCCCGAAGAGGCGCACATCCCGGTGTACGTCCGCGCCGGCGCTTTCATCCCGATGGCGAAGGTGGTGCAGACCACGCGCGACTACTCGACGCGCCACATCGACCTGCACTACTACCATGACGCCAGCGTCGCCAGCGCCGAGGGCAGAATGTACGACGACGACGGCGAAACAGCCGACGCCTACGCCAAGGGCAAGTACGAGATCGTGCGCTTCGCCAGCAGCTATGCGAACGGCAAGCTCGAGGTCGGCCTGCAGACCGAAACCGGCAAGGCGCTGCTGCCTGCCGAGCGCGGTTTCGCGCTCAAGGTGCACAACGTGGAGAAGAAGCCGCGCGCCGTGACGGTGGACGGTCGTACCGTGGCCTTCAGCTGGAACAGCCGCCACAAGCTGCTGGAAGTGCCGCTGGCGGCGCGCAAGCAGCCAGCAAGCAAGGTGGCGATTACGCTCTGAGCTCGTAGTTGCTACACTGTAGACTGTCGTCCCGGCGCAGGCCGGGACCCAAGTTATGCCAGCGAATCGCGAACAAACTTGGGCTCCGGCCTTCGCCGGAGCGACGGGCTAACGGTGCGGGCAGAGATTGAGGTATCAACGCGCCACGATCAGGCGCAGGCCCAGGCCGACGAAAATGGCGCCGGCGATCCGATCCAGCCACATCCCGGCGCGCGGCGTGCGGTTCAGCCACTGCCCGATCGCGCCGGAAAAGTAGCCCAGCAGCCCGAACAGCACGGCCGCCTGTGCGGTGAAGATCAGTCCCAGCGACGCGATCTGCCAGTTCGCATCCCCGCGCGAAGCCACCACGAACTGCGGCAAAAAGGAGAGGAAGAACAGCACCACCTTCGGGTTGATGGCATTGGCGATCAAACCCTTGAAGAACAGCTGGCGCGCGGATTCGTCCGGCACGCCGCCCGCCACTTGTGCGCCGCCGCGGCTGCGCAGCGCCTGAACACCCATCCAGATCAGATAGAGCCCGCCGGCGACTTTGAGCGCGGTGAAGGCCGTGGGCGAGGCCGCGATCAAGGCGCTCACACCGACGACGGCCAGCAGGGTATGAAACAGGCAACCCAGTGCACACCCGATGCCGAAGGCGATGCCGCGCGCACGGCCTTTCGCGATGCCGACGCTCAGCACCATCATGTTGTCGGGACCAGGTGAGAGCGTGATGATGAGAGCGGCTGCAAGGAAGCCGAGGAATTGTTCAGGGCTGAGCATGGGAAAATAGTCTAAGTGCAAACTATTATCTTAACGCAAATCCCTTACATGGTCGCCGCTGCTCAGCGTTTCCCTTTCGGCTGCACGACCGCATCCATGTCCAGTTCGACCCAGGTCGGCGCGTGGTCGCTCGGCTTTTCTTTCGCACGCTGGAACTTGTCGACGCCCGCGGCGCGCAGCGCCGGCGCCAGGGCAGGGCTGAGCAGCAGGTGGTCGATGCGGATGCCGGCATCGCGCCCGAAGGCGTTGCGGAAGTAATCCCAGAAGGTGTAGATCACCTGGTCCGGGTACAGCGTGCGCAGCGAGTCGGTCCAGCCCTGCGACATCAGGCGTTCGAAGGCGGCGCGCGATTCGGGGCGGAACAGGGCGTCGTCCACCCAGCGCTCCGGCTTGTAGACGTCGAGCTCGGTCGGGATCACGTTGAAGTCGCCGCACATCACGACCGGCACCCTGGCTTCGAGCAGTTCGGCGCCGCGCGCGATCAGCCGCTCGAACCAGGCCAGCTTGTAGTCGAACTTCGGGCCGGGCGCCGGATTCCCGTTCGGCAGGTACAGGCCGCAGACGACCAGGCCCTGGTAGACCGCCTCGATGTAGCGGCTCTGCTCGTCCGTCGGGTCGCCCGGCAGGCCGCGCTGCAGCTCCTGGGCGGGGCCGTCGCGGGTCAGGATGGCGACGCCGTTCCAGCTCTTCTGGCCGTGCCAGATCGCGTGGTAGCCGGCGTCGCGGATCGCCGCCTCCGGGAATTTCTCCTGCGGCGCCTTCAGCTCCTGCAGGCAGACCACGTCCGGGCGGCGTTCTTCGAGGTAGTCAATCAGGGCGCTGATGCGCGCACCGATTCCGTTGACGTTATAGGTAACAACCAGCATCTTGATTCCCCACACATCCTTTGATGCTTGCCACTCTAGCATGCCGAAGCGTCAACATGGGTGACTGAAGATTTCTCGGTGCTTATAGTCGAGAGCGCATTTTCTTATGGCTAATTGATCGTTCGGCCATGCAAGATCATGCCGTATACTCTACCGATTGAATTTTGTAGTCTGGAGAAGAACATGTTCACCCGCCGTCACATCCTCATTGGCGCAGTCGCCCTGTCCGCCACCATGTTTGCGTCCGCTGCACAGGCCGACCAGCTCGCGGACATCAAGAAGAAAGGCGAGATCGTGTTCGGCGTGCTGGGCACCGACGAGCCGAACAGCTTCATTGACCCGAAGACCCGCCAGCTGGTGGGTTACGAGATCGACATCGCCACCGCGGTCGCGAAGAAGATCGGCGTCACGCCCAGGTTCAAGCAGATGTCGGTGTCGGCCCGCATCCCGGAGCTGCAGCAGGGCCATGTCGACGTGCTGGCCGCCACGCTCACCCACAACAAGGAACGCGAATCGCAGGTGGACTTCGCGCTGACCCACTTCGTGACCGGCTCGAAGGTCATGGTGCGCGCCGGTAGCGGCATCACCGCGCTGCCCCAGCTGGCCGGCAAGAAGGTCGTCACGGTCCGCGGCGGCACCCAGGAAACCAACATCCGCAAGGCCGTGCCGAACGTGGAAGTGGTCACCTTCGAGAACACCCAGCAGGCCTTCCAGGCCCTGCGCCAGGGCAAGGGCGTTGCCTACGTCAACGACGAATCCTCGCTGCTGGCCGACTACGGCAAGCTGGGCGCGGCCGCCAAGGGCTTCACCATCCTGCCGACCAGCATCGGCGTCGAATCGATCGCGCTCGGCCTGCGCAAGGGCGAGAAGAACCTGAAGGCGGTGGTCGACGAGACCCTGCGCGGCCTGGAAGCGAGCGGCGAAGCCGAGAAGCTGTTCAACAAGTGGTATGGCCCGGGCACCCGCCCCAACATCGCCAAGCGCAGCTTCAAGATCAGCACCGACAAGATCTAAGTCCGAACCTTGCAGTTTTTCGACCCCAGCATCCTGCAATCCGGCCAGTACCATGACTGGCTGGTGCAGGGTCTCATCCTGTCGCTCCAGCTGACGGCGGCCAGTTTCGTGATTGCCCTGCCGTTCGGCGCACTGCTCGCCGTGATGCGCACATCCGGCTTCGCGCTGGCGCGCGCAATCGCTTCGACAATTATCGAAGCGATTCGCAACGTGCCGCTGCTGGCGCACCTGCTGTTCTGGTATTTCGCCTTCCCCGAGCTGCTGCCCGAGGGGGCGCGCGAATTCCTGTACGCGCACAACCCGGAAGCCGTGTGCGCCGTGATCGCGCTGTCGCTGTACAGCGGCGTGCACATGGCCGAAGACATCCGCAGCAGCATCCGCGCCGTGCCGACCAGCCAGCTGGAGGCCGCCCGTTCGCTGGGCCTGGGCCGCTTCGCCAGCGTGCGCCTGGTGATGCTGCCGCAGGCCTTCCGCGCGGCGACCCCGCCGCTGCTGTCGCAGACCGTCAACCTGTGGAAGGACACCAGCGTGGCCACCGTCATCGGCGCCGCCGAACTGATGTACCAGGCCGCGCGCGTGGAAACCAGCAGCTTCCGCAGCCTGGAAGCCTTCAGCTTCGCAACCCTGGCCTACCTGAGCGTGTCGCTCCTGATTTCCTTCGCCGCCTGGCTGTTCCAGCGGCGCTATCCGGTCCGTCCGGCATGAGGCTCCCGTGCTGAACGCAATGATTGAACTCATCGACACCTACTGGCTGTATTTCCTGGTCGGCCAGTATCCGGAAGGCCCGCTGGGCGGCCTGGCGCTGACCGTGCTGCTGTCGCTTGGCGCGCTGCTGCTGGCGATGCCGCTCGGCCTGCTGCTGGGCGTGGCGCGCGTGAGCAGCCGCCGCGCGATCCGCTGGCCGACGGCCGCGCTCGTGCAGCTGGTGCGCGCCGTGCCGCTGCTGCTGGTGGTGTTCTGGGTCTACTTCTTCCTCCCGGCCGTCACCGGCGTCAAGACCGGGCAGGCGACTACCATGCTGATGGTGCTGGTGCTGTTCGACGGCATCTACCTGGCCGAGATCGTCGCAAGCGGCATCCGCGCGCTTCCAAAAGGGCAGCTGGAAAGCGCCCGCTCGCTGGGCCTGTCCTACCCGCAGGCGCTGCGCCTGGTGGTGCTGCCGCAGACCTTGCGCAACGGCCTGCCCTCGATCGTCAGCCAGCTGGTCTCGACCATCAAGGCGACCTCGCTCGGCTACATCATCGGCCTGTCGGAAGTGTCCTTCATCGCCACCCAAGTGAATACCCTGGTGTTCACGCAGGCGGTCGAGGTGTACCTGATCCTGGCGCTGACCTATTTCATCCTCTGTTTCGGCCTGTCCCGCCTGGCCTTCCTGCTCGAGCGCCGCTTGTCAAGCAAGCGCGCCGTGCAGCTTCAATAAAAAGGGTGTGAACGATGATCGTTCTCGATAAAGTCAACAAGTGGTACGGCGATTACCATGCGCTTCGCGATGTCAGCGAACGCGTGGAGAAGAACGAAGTCGTGGTCGTGTGCGGCCCCTCCGGCTCCGGCAAGTCGACCCTGATCCGCACTCTCAACCGGCTGGAAGAAATCGATGGCGGCAGCATCGCCATCGACGGCCGCGACATCCATGCCAAGGGGCTCGACGTCAATCTGCTCCGCGCCGGCATCGGCTTCGTATTCCAGCACTTCAATTTGTTCCCGCACCTGACGGTGCTGGAGAACTGCACGCTGGCGCCGGTCAACCTCAAACGATCCACGCCGAAGGAAGCGCGCGAATACGCCATGCAACTGCTGGAACAGGTCGGCCTGGCGCACAAGCGTGACGCCTACCCGAATGCGCTCTCGGGCGGCCAGCAGCAGCGCGTGGCGATCGCCCGCGCGCTCGCGATGCGCCCGCCGATCATGCTGTTCGACGAGCCGACCAGCGCACTCGACCCGGAGATGGTGGGGGAGGTGCTGGGAGTGATGCGTTCGCTGGCGGGGCAGGGCATGACCATGGTGTGCGTGACCCACGAGATGGGTTTCGCACGCGAGGTCGCGGACCGGGTCATCTTCATGAGCGAAGGGCAGGTCCTCGAGCGCGCCAAGCCGGAAGACTTCTTCACCCATCCGCAGCACCCGCGCGCCCGGCAGTTCCTGGCCGATCGCCGGCGCGTCTGAGCGGCCTTATTCCGTTGGCGCTTCGGGCGGATACAGGATCTGTGTTCCGCTGACCCGGGCGAAAGGCGTGAGCGTATGCGGCTTGGTCTTGCCCTTGTTGATGATGTGCTCGGCCGGCACGCCGCGCGCCGCCAGCGCGTCCGCCACCATCGAGCGGTGGCAGCGCCAGGGCACGGCCTCGGCGCACATCAGCGCGCAGCGAGTCGACTGCGCCATGCGCGCCACGATGTCGACGTGCTCGTTGAATTCCGGCGACTGCATGTGGTCCGCATAGCCGCGAAACGATGCATTGCGCCAGGCGCCGTTCGGCGTATCCTTGCGCGCCTTGCGCAGGCCGCCCAGTTCGCGGATGTACTCGTAGCCGATGCCTGCCTGGGCCAGCGACTCCGGCAGCTGGTCCTGCCCGAACTGCGGGTTGTGGCGCGACTTGGGGACGGTCCTGATGTCGAGCACGCGTTCGATGCCGTGCTCGCGCAGCAGGCCGATGAATTCCTCGATCGGGCGGTTCGAGTGGCCGATCGTGTAGACCGCTTCCATGCTTCACTCCTCCTCGATTGGGTCGCGGCCATTGTCGCCCGCTGGCCCGTTTTGCGGCGCGCAACTGCGGATGTGATAGCGTTATGCCGGTTCGACAACGGCAACGAGGAGATGACGATGATCTACGAAGGAAGCTGCCACTGCGGGCAGGTGGCGTTCGAGGCGGAAGGGGAAATCGACGGCGCGCTGGCCTGCAACTGCTCGATCTGCAGGCGCAAGGGTTCGCTGCTATGGTTTGTCGCGCGCGACAAGCTGCGTCTCAAGACACCGGAAGAGGCGGCCAGCACCTACACCTTCAACCAGCACGTGATCAAGCACCGCTTCTGCCCGAACTGCGGTATCCATCCTTATGGCGAGGGAGTCGATCCGAAGGGAAATGCGATGGCGGCGGTGAACCTGCGCTGTGTCGAGAACCTCGACCTGGACAGCGTCCCGGTGCACCATTACGACGGGCGCTCGCACTGAATTTCGCGCCAAACGTCCTTACCCCGTACAATGCGCCCCCGATTCCCACACGTACACCAGCATGGAAAACATCGACCAGCGTTACCTCGTCCAGCAAAACAAGCGCACCGACGAAGGCAATAAACCCCCCGTATTTGCCAAGGTCATGCGCAGCAAGGAGGGCAAGTTCGAAGGCGTGTCCTTTATCCGGAACAAGGAAAAAGCGACCGTGATGACGGTCGCCGAAGCCGAAGAGGTGATCCTGTGGGCGAAGCAAAAGAAGGGCAATGCCCAGGAGTACGACACCAGGATCATCTGCGTCGGCCAATAAGGCCGGCAGCCCTCAGAACTGCTCGTCGGGGCGCAGGTAGCGCCACTGCCCCGGCGGCAGATCGCCCAGTTTCACCTTGCCGATGCGCACCCGCTTCAGGCCGAGCACCTTCAGCCCGACCATGTCGCACATGCGGCGGATCTGGCGCTTGCGGCCTTCCCTCAGCGTAAAGCTGAGCTGATCCTCGTTCTGCCAGCGCACCTTGGCCGGCAGCAGCGGCTTGCCATCCATCCACAGGCCGTGGTTGAGCTTTTTCAGGTCCGCGTCCGGCAGCGTGCCCGGTTTGGTGTACTGCACCCGCACCAGGTATTCCTTGTCGACCGCGCTGTTTTCGCCAATGAGCTGCTTGGCGATGCGGCCGTCCTGGGTCAGTACCAGCAGACCGACCGAGTCGATGTCCAGGCGCCCGGCCGGGACCAGGCTGCGCAACTGGGTCGGGTGGAACTGCTCGGGCGAAGGGTCGTCCGGCCAGCGGTTCTCCGGCTTGATCAGGGTGACGGCCGGCTTGTAGCCGTCCTCGGCCTGGCCGCTGACGTAACCGACCGGCTTGTTGATCAGGACCGTGACGCGCTTGGACTGCTCGGCCGCGGCCTGGCGCTCGACAGTGATCTTCTGGTGCGGCAGCACCTTGCTGCCCAGCTCGGAGACGACCTTGCCGTCCACGCGCACCCAGCCTTTGGCGATCCAGTCATCGGCTTCGCGGCGCGAGGACAGGCCGAGTTCGGACATACGTTTGGAAAGGCGGACAGGTTCGGTCATCGGGAAAACAAAAAAAGAAGGTTAAATCTTGAGGGCGTCGAGCAGGTCGGTCTCGAGCTGCACCTGGCTGCGTGGGTTGTTGAGCGCGGCGCCGTCGATCAGGAACACGTCCTCGACACGCTCGCCTAACGTCATGATTTTGGCGGTATGCAGGTTGATGCGGTAGCGCGTCAGCACGCTGGCGATCGCATACAGCAGGCCCGGGCGGTCGTTGGCGGCCACCGACAGCACATGGAACTGGCCGCGCTCGTCGGGTCGAAGGTCGACCGTCGGCGTGACCGGGAAGGTTCGCGACAGGCGCGACAGGCGCCCGCGCGTCGGCGGCGGCAGGGCTTCCTGGGCCAGCAGCTGCGCGCACAGCTCGTGCTCGATCAGGCTGATGATGTCGCGGTAGCTGCCGGCGAAGTTGTCCTCGGTGACGAGGAAGGAGTCGAGCGCGTAGCCGTGGCGCGTGGTGTGGATCTTGGCGTCGAGGATGCTGAAGTTCTTGCGGTCGAAGTAGCTGCAGATGCGCGCGAACAGGTCCGGCTGGTCTTTCACGTACACCGCCACCTGCAGGCCTTCGCCGATCGGCGCCAGGCGCGCCTTCACCACCGGTTTAATGCTGTCGACCTTGTCGTGCAGGGCGCGCGTCTGCCAGGCGATGTCGGAGGCGTCGTGGCGCAGGAAATAGACCACGTCGAGCTGCTTCCACAAGGCCTCGTGGGCGGTGGCGGACAGGCCGAACAGGCGCAGCGTGGCCAGCGCTTCCTTCTGGCGCGCGCGCAGTTCGCGGTCGGCGCTGTGCGGCTCGCCGCCCAGCACGCGCAGGGTCACCTTGTACAGGTCCTCGAGCAGCTTGGCCTTCCAGGCGTTCCACACTTTGGGGCTGGTGCCGCGGATGTCGGCCACCGTGAGCAGGTAGAGCGCGGTCAGGTGGCGTTCGTCCTTCACCAGGTTGGCGAAGGCCTGGATCACGTCCGGGTCCGACAGGTCCTGCTTCTGGGCCACCGTCGACATGGTCAGGTGCTGCTGCACCAGGAACACCACCAGCTCGGTATCTTCTTCGCCGATGCCGTGGCCGCGGCAGAAGTCGGCCGCGTCCTGCATGCCCAGTTCCGAATGGTCGCCGCCGCGCCCCTTGGCGATGTCGTGGAACAGGGCGGCCACGTAGAGCAGCCAGCGGTCGCGGAAATTGGCGATCAGCCCGCTGCAGAACGGGTATTCGTGGGCGTGCTCGGGCATCGTGAAGCGGCGCAGGTTGCGCACCACCATCATGATGTGCTGGTCCACCGTGTAGACATGGAACAGGTCGTGCTGCATCTGGCCGATGATGCTGCGGAAGGCCGGCAGGTAGCGTCCCAGCACGCCCATGTCGTTCATGCGCCGCAGCGCGTGCAGCAGGCCCACCGGCGCCTTCAGGATGCGCAGGAACAGGGCCTTGTTGGCTGGATCGGCGCGGAAGGCGTCGTCGATCACGTTCCGCGCATGCCACAGGGCGCGGATGGTGCGCGCCGTCATGCCCTTGATGTCGGGGCGCTCGGTCATGGCCACGAACACGCCCAGCACGGTCGAGGGGTGGCGCTCGAAGCTGTCGTCGTGGGCGATGTCGATGAAGCCGTTGACCTCGTCGAAATGCTCCTTGAAGTCGCCGCCGAGGGGAATGCGCGCCGCCGGGCGCGGGAACAGCTGCGCCTCGATGTTCTGCAGCATGATGGTGTTCATCTGGGTGACCACCTTGGCCGCCCAGTAGTAGCGCTGCATCAGGAATTCGCTGGCGCGGCGTCCTTCGGCGTTCTCCAGCCCGAAGGTCCTGGCGATCGCGGTCTGGACGTCGAACACCAGGCGGTCCTCGCGCCGTTTGGTCTGCAGGTGCAGGCGCACCCGGATGTCCTTGAAGGCGTACTCTTTTTCCATCAGCTGGCGCGCCTCGGCGCGGGTGATCAGCTTGGCGCGCGCCATCTGGCTCCAGGATTCGGCCAGGCCGGCGGCCTTGGCCACCCACATGATCACCTGCAGGTCGCGCAGCGCGCCCGGGCTTTCCTTGACGTTGGGCTCGAGGGCGAAGGCGGTGTATTCGTACTTGGCGTGGCGCAGCCGCATCTCGGCGGTCTTGGCCTGGAAGAAGGCTTGCGGGTCGAGGGCCTCGCGGTAGCGCCGGCGCAGCTCGTCGAACAGGAGTTCGTCGCCGGCCACCAGGCGCGCTTCCAGCAGGCTGGTCTGCACGGTGATGTCGGCGCGCGACTCGACCAGGCACTCGTCCACGGTGCGGATGCTGTGGCCGATTTCCAGGCCCAGGTCCCAGAACAGCTGTACCAGGCTTTCCAGCTTGGCCTGGGTGAGGGCGTCGGCCGGCTGCCCCAGCAGGACCAGCAGGTCGACGTCGGAATAGGGGAAGAGTTCGCCGCGGCCGTAGCCGCCTACGCCGACCAGCGCCGTATTGGCGGGCAGGCCGGCCGCGTGCCAGGCCTCGAGCAGGATGCCGTCGACGCAGTTGCGCAGGCCGCGCAGCAGCTTTTCCGGCTTGCCGTCCTGGTGGAAGGCGTCGATCAGGGCCTGGCGCTCGGTCCTCAGTTGGTTTTTCAACCGCTGGCGCAGCTCGCCAAGCGAGCTGTCGAGGAGCGCGGACTGGCCCATGACGCTTCCTTCGCTCAGGCCGGAACCGCGGCGCCCTGGTCCAGCAGCGGCAGCACGATGGCGGGCGGCGGCGGGCTGCCGGCCGACATGGTCAGCACCTCGACGCCGGTCTCGGTGACCAGCACGGTGTGCTCCCACTGGGCCGACAGGCTGCGGTCCTTGGTCTTGATGGTCCAGCCGTCCGGCATCTCGCGGATCTCGCGGCGGCCGGCATTGATCATCGGCTCGATGGTGAAGATCATGCCGGGAACCAGCTCTTCGCCGGTGCCGGGACGGCCGTAGTGCAGCACCTGCGGCTCTTCGTGGAACACGCGGCCCACGCCATGGCCGCAGAACTCGCGCACCACGCTGTAGCCGTGCTTCTCGGCGTGCTGCTGGATTGCAAAGCCGATGTCGCCCAGGCGGTTGCCCGGCTTGACCTTGGCGATGCCCAGCCACATGCATTCGAAGGTGACTTCGGACAGGCGCTTGGCCAGGATCGAGGGCTCGCCGACCAGGAACATGCGGCTGTTGTCGCCGTGGAAACCTTCCTTGGTGATCGGGGTGATGTCGATGTTCAGCGCGTCGCCGCTCTTGAGCACGCGCTCGCCCGGGATGCCGTGGCAGATGACGTCGTTGACCGAGGCGCAGATCGAGCCGGGGAAGGGCGGGTAGCCCGGCGGCGCGTAGTTCAGGGTGGCCGGGACGGTGCCCTGCACGTTGATCATGTAGTCCTTGGCCAGGCGGTCCAGTTCGCCGGTAGTGACGCCGGGCTTGACGAAGGGCGTGATGTAGTCGAGCACTTCCGAGCCGAGCCGGCAGGCGACGCGCATGCCTTCGATTTCTTCCGGGGTCTTGGGGATGGAGGCCATATTCTTATCCTGCAAATGTGTGATATTGCGCCATTATAAGGGTTTCGTAGGGTGGGCGGCTATGCCGCCCACGCGGTTAACTACCGCCGGCACCGCCGCGACGGTTTAACTTGCAGCTATCGCCGCGTGGGCGGGAGACCCGCCCACGCTACAGAACCCTTGAAACATGGACCAAATCCCGCTAGAATCTCGGGTTGCTCGTATTCGCATCGAGCAATGTTGTAAAAATCATCTTTTAAATGAAATCGCGAACGTGGCCGCCAAAGGGTGCCTGCTAGGTGACTGGCTACGTTCAAGACCCAACCCTGGAGAATTACATGTCCGTTACTATGCGTGAAATGCTGGAAGCCGGTATCCACTTCGGCCACCAGACCCGTTTCTGGAACCCGAAAATGGCACCGTTCATCTTCGGTCATCGCAACAAGATCCACATCATCAACCTGGAAAAGACCATGGCGATGTACCAGGATGCGATGAAGACCATCAAGCAGATCTCGGCCAACCGCGGCACCATCCTGATGGTCGGCACCAAGCGCCAGGCCCGCGACATCATCGCCGCTGAAGCACAGCGCGCAGGCGTGCCTTACGTCGACCAGCGCTGGCTGGGCGGCATGCTGACCAACTTCAAGACCATCAAGACCTCGATCAAGCGCCTGAAGGACATGGAAGCCCAGATCGAATCGGGTGAAGTCGAGAAGCTGTCGAAGAAAGAAGCGCTGATGTTCTCGCGCGAACTGGTCAAGCTGCAGAAGTCGATCGGCGGCATCAAGGACCTGGGCGGCGTGCCGGACGCGATCTTCGTCGTCGACGTCGGCTACCACAAGGGCGCCATCACCGAAGCCGGCAAGCTGGGCATCCCGGTCATCGGCGTGGTCGATACCAACCACTCGCCGGAAGGCGTCACCCACGTGATCCCGGGTAACGACGACTCGTCGAAGGCGATCACCCTGTACGCACGCGGCGTCGCCGATGCGATCCTGGAAGGCCGCGCCAACGCCACCAACGAAGTCGTTGAGATGGTCAAGGCCGCTGGCGACGACTTCGTCGAAGTTTCCGAGCAGGCGTAATGCAGGGCAGGTGAGACCTGCCTGAGTATCGAAGGGGCGCCGAGCCATAGCACGAGCGCCCCTTTTTTCAAGCACGACGCTTAGCAATAAATTATCGTCCGGATGTCCGTGGGACATGTGGGCCTCTACATCAAATATTTGGGAGAATTCAACATGGCAGCTATTACCGCAGCGATGGTTGGTGAACTGCGCGCGAAGACCGACGCGCCGATGATGGAATGCAAGAAAGCACTGACCGAAGCCGAAGGCGACATGGGCCGTGCCGAAGAGATCCTGCGCGTCAAGCTGGGCGGCAAGGCATCGAAGGCAGCATCGCGTATCACCGCCGAAGGCGTGGTCGCCGCTTACATCTCGGGCAACATCGGCGCGCTGGTTGAAATCAACAGCGAAACCGACTTCGTCGCCAAGAACGACGACTTCCTGGCCATGGCCAACCTGGCAGCCCGCCTGGTCGCCGAGCAGAACCCGTCCGACGTCGCCGCCCTGGCAGCCCTGTCGCACGAAGGCAAGACCTTCGATGACGTGCGTACGGCACTGATCGGTAAAATCGGCGAGAATATGACCGTTCGCCGCTTCCAGCGCTTCGAAACCACCGCCAAGCTGGCTTCGTACCTGCACGGCGCCCGTATCGGCGTCATGGTCGAGTTCGAAGGCGACGACCAGGTCGGCAAGGACGTGGCGATGCACATCGCTGCAATGAAGCCGGTTTCCCTGTCGGCAGAGCAAGTGCCTGCTGAACTGATCGAGAAAGAGCGTTCGGTTGCCCAGCTGAAAGCCCAGGAAGACGCCGACAAGGCCGTCGCCGAAGGCAAGCAGCCGCAGTCGGCCGAGATCGTCGCCAAGCGTATCGACGGTTCGGTGCAGAAGTACCTGAAGGAAGTCTCGCTGCTGAACCAGGCATTCGTGAAGAACGACAAGCAGTCGATCGAGCAGTACCTGAAGGCCTCGAACGCCAGCGTGAAGGCATTCACGATGTACGTCGTCGGCGAAGGCATCGAGAAGAAGGTGGACGACTTCGCAGCAGAAGTCGCAGCCCAGATGGCTGCCAACAAGCAGTAATCAACAAAGCGGGCCGAAAGGCCCGTTTTTGTAGGGTGCTGCCGCGTGCGTCGGTAGGCGCGGAGCGGCAGCCCGAACAGCCATCTGTTTTGCAGATGAGATCGTCGGCCACGAGCCGGCGGTCGGACCCGAATTCGAAACACAACATAGGAGCCGCTTCATCATGACAAAACCAGCCTACCAACGAGTCCTCCTCAAACTGTCTGGCGAAGCGCTGATGGGTGACGACCAGTTCGGCATCAACCGCGCCACCATCGACCGCATGGTCGCCGACGTGGCGGAAGTGGCGAAGCTGGGCGTGCAGGTGGCGGTCGTGATCGGCGGCGGCAACATCTTCCGCGGCGTGGCCCCGGGCGCCCAGGGCATGGACCGCGCCACCGCGGACTACATGGGCATGCTCGCCACCGTCATGAACGCCCTGGCCCTGGCCGATTCGATGCGCCACGTGGGCATCACCGCGCGCGTGATGTCGGCGATCAGCATCGAGCAGGTGGTCGAGCCCTACGTGCGCCCGAAGGCCCTGCAGTACCTGGAAGAGGGCAAGGTCGTGGTGTTCGCCGCCGGCACCGGCAACCCCTTCTTCACCACCGACACCGCCGCCGCCCTGCGCGGCGCCGAGATCTCGGCCGAGATCGTCCTGAAGGCAACCAAGGTCGACGGCGTCTACACCGCCGACCCGAAGAAGGACCCGAGCGCCACCCGCTACAATTCGATCTCCTTCGACGAGGCGATCGCCAAGAACCTGCAGGTGATGGACGCTACCGCGTTCGCCCTGTGCCGTGACCAGAAGCTGCCGATCAAGGTCTTCTCCATCGTTAAGCCCGGCGCAATGAAAGCCGTGATCATGGGTGAAGACGAGGGTACACTGGTACACGTTTGAGTTTTGTTTCAAAAATTAAAATATAGGAGTGCAGCATGTCCTTAGCTGACGTCAAGAAGAACGCGCAGGAGCGCATGACCAAGTCCATCGAGACCCTGCGGGCCAACCTGGCCAAGGTCCGTACCGGCCGCGCCCACGCCGGCATCCTCGATTCCGTGATGGTCGAATACTACGGTTCGCCGGTCCCGCTGTCGCAGGTCGCCAACCTGACCCTGATCGACGCCCGCACCATCGGCGTGGCCCCGTTCGAAAAGAAGATGGGGAGCACCATCGAAAAGGCGATCCGCGACTCCGACCTGGGCCTGAACCCGTCGTCGCAGGGCGACATGATCCGCGTGCCGACCCCGCCGCTGACCGAAGAGCGCCGCAAGGAAATGGTCAAGCTGACCAAGTCGGAAGGCGAGGACGCTAAGATTGCCGTGCGCAATATCCGTCGCGACGCCAACGAAGCCGTCAAGAAAATGGTCAAGGACAAGACCGCGTCTGAAGACGACGAGCGCCGCTCGAGCGACGAGATCCAGAAGCTGACCGACAAGTTCGTTGCCGAGATCGACAAGTTGCTGGCCGATAAAGAAAAAGACATCATGACGGTGTAATACTGGGCCTTGCGGAGCGCTTCGCGCTCCGCACCCAGGCGGACCGGCCCCGGTTTTGTTGCCGCGGCCGGTCCGACTCCCTTTAAGACCCAGCTGGAAGCAAAGATGTTCAAAAGTTCGACCACTGTCATTCCCGAAGCGCCGAAGGTGCCGCGCCACATCGCCATCATCATGGATGGCAATGGACGCTGGGCGACCAAGCGCCTGCTGCCGCGTGTGGCCGGCCACGTCAAGGGCGTGGAGGCGGTGCGCGGTGTCGTCGAGCACTGCGTCGAACGCGGCGTGGAATACCTGACGCTGTTCGCCTTTTCGTCCGAAAACTGGCGCCGTCCGGCCGAGGAAGTCTCGCTCCTGATGCGCCTGTTCGTCACCGCGCTCGAGCGCGAAGTGGCGAAGATGCATGCCAATAACATCCGCCTGAAGGTGGTTGGCGACCTGAGCCGTTTCGACGCCAAGCTGCAGGACATGATCAACGCGGCCGAGCGCCGCACCGCCAACAACACCCGCCTCACGGTCAGCGTATGCGCCAACTACGGCGGCCGCTGGGATATCATGCAGGCAACGGGCAAGATGGTGGCGGCCAATCCTGGCGTGACCGATTTCACCGAAGAGATGCTGGCCCCGCACCTGGCCATGGCCTACGCGCCCGAGCCCGACCTGTTCATCCGTACCGGCGGCGAGGAGCGCATCTCGAACTTCCTGTTGTGGCAGCTCGCTTATTCGGAGCTGTATTTCACCAAGACCTTCTGGCCCGACTTTTCCAAAGCCTCGCTGGACGAAGCGATCGACTCCTTCCAGCAGCGCGAGCGCCGCTTCGGCCAGACCGGCGACCAGGTCGCGAAGAAGTCCAAGGTTTAAGACCCGAAGCCCATATCGACAATGCTGAAAACCCGGATCATCACCGCGCTCGCACTGCTGGCAGTCCTGCTGCCGGTCCTGTACTTCAATAACTACACGGCGTTCGCGGTGGTCGCATCCTGCTTCTTCGGGGCGGCGATCTGGGAGTGCTTCCGCCTGTTCAATCCCGAGACCGCCAAGGCGCCGCTGATCGCCGCCTTCTGGACCGCGGCCTTCGTGTACGCCTTCTTCATTGCGCCGAGCCCGAACCCGACCTTCTGGTTCGCGATCAGCGTGCTGGTGTGGGCGCTGCGTTTCGCGCCTTCCTTGAAGGTCGGCCTGCCGCCGCTGAACAGCAGCGCCAACACCTTTCTCAGCCTGGTCTACGCCGTCGCCGTGGTCGGCTGCTTCGCGGCCATCGTCGAGATGTACCGCCTGTCGCCGCTCTACCTGCTGTCGGTGATGGCGATCGTGTGGGCCGCCGACATCTTCGCCTATTTCTCGGGCAAGGCCTTCGGCAAGCGCAAGCTGGCGCCCTCGATCTCGCCGGGCAAGTCCTGGGAAGGCGCGATCGGCGGCTGCATTGCGGTGCTGGTCCTGGCCACCCTCAGCATCGCGCTGGGTGGTGACGCGATGGCCGGCACCTTCGCCGCGCAGGTGCAGGCCAGCCTCGGCTGGGCCGCGCTGTACGTGGTGCTCATCCTCATCGTCGCGGCCAGCGTGGTCGGCGACCTGTTCGAATCCCAGCTCAAGCGCCGCGCCGGCATGAAGGACAGCAGCAACCTGCTGCCTGGCCATGGCGGAGTGCTGGACCGCGTGGACGCGCTCGTCCCGGTCCTGCCCCTGGCAGCCCTGATCGGCTCCCGGCTCTAGCAGCAAGCTGCCAGCAATAAAGGAATCCCGCAATGCAGCGCATTACCATCCTGGGCGCCACCGGCTCGATCGGCGCCTCGACCCTCGACGTTCTCGCCCGCCACCCCGACCGCTACCGTGTGTACGCGCTGAGCGCGCACGGGCGCGTGGAAGAACTGGCCGACGCCTGCCGCCGCGTCAAGCCGGCGCGCGCCGTGGTCGGCACGGCCGAAGCGGCAGGGCGCCTGTCGCAGCTCCTGGCGGGCCTGGACATCCATGTCGACCATGGCGAGCAGGCCTTGTGCGAGATCGCCTCCAGCCCGGACACCGACACCGTGATGGCCGCCATCGTCGGCGCCGCCGGCCTGGCGCCGACCCTGGCGGCCGCGCGCGCCGGCAAGAAGGTCCTGCTGGCCAACAAGGAAGCCCTGGTCATGTCCGGCCAGCTGTTCATGGACGCGGTGCGCGAGCACCGTGCGACCCTGCTGCCGATCGACAGCGAGCACAATGCGATCTTCCAGTCGCTGCCCGCCACTTACGCGCGCGACCCGCAGGCGGCCGGCGTGGCCAAGATCCTGCTCACCGCCTCCGGCGGCCCCTTCCTGCAGCGCGCCGTCGAGACCCTGGAGGCGGTGACGCCCGACGAAGCCTGCAAGCACCCGAACTGGGTCATGGGCCGCAAGATCTCGGTCGATTCGGCCACCATGATGAACAAGGGCCTGGAAGTGATCGAGGCCCACTGGCTGTTCGGCGCGCCGGCCGACCTGATCGAGGTCGTGATCCACCCGCAAAGCGTGATCCACTCGATGGTCTCCTACACCGACGGCTCGGTGCTGGCCCAGCTGGGCAATCCCGATATGCGCACCCCGATCGCCCACGCGCTGGCCTTCCCGGAGCGGATCGCTTCCGGCGTGCCCCAGCTCGACCTGACCGCGATGGCCGCGCTGCAGTTCCACCAGCCCGACTTCGAGCGCTTCCCCTGCCTGGCGCTGGCGTTCGACGCGCTGCGCGCGGGCGGCACTGCGCCGGCCCTGCTCAATGCCGCCAACGAAGTGGCGGTGCAGGCCTTCCTCGAGCGCGAGATCGGTTTCCGCGACATCGACCGCGTGATCGCCGAGGTGATGGACGCCGTGCCGCATGGTCCGGCGCCATCGATCGAGGCGGTGCTGGCCCAGGATGCGCGCGCCCGCGCCGCGGCTAAGTCCGTGATCGCTCGCCTGCGGGCTTGAAGCCATGAGCCTGCTCTATACCATCCTGGCCTTCGCACTGGCCCTCGGACCGCTGATCGTCCTGCACGAACTCGGGCACTACCTGGTGGCCCGCGCCTGCGGCGTGAAGGTGCTGCGCTTCTCGATCGGCATGGGCCGCGTGGTGTGGTCGCGCCGCTTCGGGCCGGACCAGACCGAGTGGGCGATCTCGGCCCTGCCGCTGGGCGGCTACGTCAAGATGCTCGACTCGCGCGATCCGGAGACGGCGCCGAAGGACGAATCCGAACTGCACCGCGAGTTCACCCGCCAGAGCGTATGGCGCCGCATCGCCATCGTGGCGGCCGGCCCGCTGGCCAACTTCCTGGTGGCCATCGGCCTGATGGCGGTGCTCTTCATGCACGGCGTCGAGGAACCCTCGGCGCGCCTGCGCGCTGCGCCCCAGGGCACGGCGGCGCAGCTGGCCGGCGTGCGCGGCGGCGACACCGTGGTGGCGGTGAACGGCAACCCGGTCCAGTCCTGGGCCGAGCTGCGCTGGCAGATCATCCACGCCACCGTGGACAAGACGGATGCGCGCCTCGAGCTGCGCGCCCAGGGCGGCGGCGGCTACAGCGCCACCATCCCCGCGGAACGTATCGCGAAGCTGGATGTCGAAGGCGACGTGACCCAAGCGCTGGGCCTGGACCTGTGGCGCGCGCGCCCCCGCATCGAAAAGGTGCTGCCGGGTGGGGCAGGAGAGCGCGCCGGCCTGCAGGCCGGCGACCTGGTGCTGCGCGCCGACGGCAAGGCGGTCGAGGACGGCCTGGCCTTCACCGAGACCATGCGCGCAGCGGCCGGACGCACCGTGCAGCTGGAAGTCGAGCGGGCAGGGCGCGTGGTGGCGCTGGCCGTCACGCCGGAAAAGGACGCGGCCAGCGGGCGCGGTGTCGCCAAGGTGATGCTGTCGCAGCCGGTCGAGATGGTGACCGTGAGCTCGGGCCCCTTCGAGGCAATTGCCAAGGGCGCGGAGCGGACCTGGGAGACCAGCGTCATGACGATCAAGATGATCGGCCGTATGATCACCGGCGAAGCCTCGTGGAAGAACGTCACCGGCCCGATCACCATCGCCGATTATGCAGGGCAGACCGCACGCATTGGCCTGGCCACCTATTTGCAGTTCATCGCATTTATTAGTATTAGCTTAGGCGTAATGAATTTGTTACCAATTCCGGTTCTGGATGGTGGCCATTTACTGTATTATTCGCTGGAAGTTTTGACCGGGCGTCCCCTCCCTGCGCGCGTTGGAGAATATGCGCAGCGCTTCGGGGTCGGCCTGCTGTTCATGCTGATGGCGCTCGCCGTCTTCAATGACCTGGTGCGGTTGCTCTAGCGGTGCCCAAGCAGGGACCGCGCACCGGCAAAAGAATATGTATGTTGTCCAATGACTGACCAGAAATCCAGCCAATGAATTCACAACCTGATCGTTTCGCCCTGCCGTTCATCCGTCGCAGCATGATTGGCGCAGCCGTGCTGGCGCTTTGCGCCGGCAATGCCCTTGCCGCCAACCCGTTCGTGGTCAAGGACATCCGGGTCGAAGGCATCCAGCGTACGGAAGCAGGCACCGTGTTCAGCTACCTGCCGGTGCGCGTGGGTGAAACCATGGACGATGCCCGTGCGACCACCGCCATCAAGGCGCTGTTCGCGACCGGCTTCTTCAAGGACGTCCGCCTGGAAGAGGAGAACGGCGTGCTGGTGGTGCTGGTCGAGGAACGACCCGCCATTTCTTCGGTGGACTTCACCGGCACCAAGGAATTCGAGAAGGACATGCTGGTCAAGGCGCTGGGCGAGATCGGCGTCGGCGAGACCAAGATCTTCGACAAGGCGGCCGTGGACCGCGCCGAGCAGGAGCTCAAGCGCCAGTACCTGTCGCACGGCCTGTACGGCGTGAAGATCACCACCACCGTTACGCCGATCGAGCGCAACCGCGTGACGATCATGTTCAACGTCGACGAAGGCGACGTGGCGAAGATCCGCCAGATCAACTTTGTCGGCAACAAGGCCTTCAGCGACAAGCAGCTGCGCGAAGTGCTGCAGCTGTCCAAGTCGGGCTGGTTCACCTGGTACTCGAAGGCCGACCAGTATTCCAAGCAGAAGCTGACCGGCGACCTCGAGGCGATCAAGTCCCTGTACCTGAACAATGGCTACCTGGAAGCGAACGTCGAATCGACCCAGGTCTCGATCACCCCGGACAAGCGCGACATCTACCTGACCATCAATGTCACCGAAGGCGAGAAGTACACCGTCTCCGGCGTGAAGCTGGAAGGCGAGATGTTCGGCCGCGAAGAAGAACTGAGCAAGCTGATCCTGCTCCAGCCGGGCAAGACCTATTCGGGCGACCTGATGGAAGCGACCAACAAGCTGATCTCGGACCGCCTCGGTTCCTTCGGCTACGCCTTCGCCAACGTCACCGCCAACCCGGAGATCGACCGCGAGAAGCGCGAAGCCAAGTTCACCTTCTTCATCGATCCGGGCAAGCGCGCCTACGTGCGCCACATGAACATCTCGGGCAATACCGTGACCCGCGACGAAGTCATCCGCCGCGAGTTCCGCCAGTTCGAAAGCTCCTGGTACGACGCCAACCGCGTCAAGCTCTCGCGCGACCGTGTCGACCGTCTCGGCTACTTCAAGGACGTGAAGGTCGAGACCCCGGAGTCGCCGGGCACCACCGACCAGGTGGACGTGAACCTGGTGGTCGAAGAGAAGCCGACCGGTAACTTCATGATCGGCGGCGCGTTCTCGCAGTCGGAGAAGTTCACCTTCACCGCCTCGATCTCGCAGGCCAACTTCGCCGGCAGCGGCAACACCATCGGCCTGGAACTGAATACCAGCAAGTACAACCGGACGATCGCGTTCTCGCAGACCAATCCGTACTTCACCGACGACGGCATCTCGCGCTCGTTCCAGCTCTACCTGCGCACGATGCGCCCGCCGGCGCTCAACCTCGGCCTGTACACGGTGCGCCAGACCGGCGGCACCATGACCTTCGGCGTGCCGTTCTCGGAAAACGACACCGTGTTCTTCGGCGCCGGCCTGGAACGCACCCAGATCGAAACCGACTTCACCTCGCCGACCCTGTACAAGACCTTCGTCTCGGACAACGGCGGCCCGGCCGACGGCGTCGGCAAGGCTTCGACCTTCGCCATCCCGCTGACCGCCGCATGGGGCCGCGATACCCGCGACAGCGCGGTGACGCCGACCCGCGGCCGCTACCAGCGCGCCAACCTCGAAATCGACGCACTGGGCGACGCCAAGTACTACCGCCTGGTGTACGAACACCAGTGGTGGCGCCCGCTGACGCGCTGGATGACCCTGGCGCTGCGCGGCGAATTCGACTACGGCAAGGGCATCGGCGGCAGCAACTATCCGGTGTTCAAGAACTTCTACGCCGGCGGCATCGGCTCGGTGCGCGGCTACGAAAGCTCCTCGCTGGGCGTGGTCGACCCCAACTACTACGACGCGGTGGGCGGCTCCAAGCGCCTGATCGCGAACGCGGAACTGCAGTTCCCGTTCCCGGGCGGCGGCACCGACCGCAGCCTGCGCTGGTTCACCTTCGTGGACGGCGGCCAGGTCTACCAGGAGGAAGAGAAGATCCGCCTGAACCGGATGCGCTTCTCGGCAGGTATCGGCCTGTCGTGGATTTCCCCGGTCGGTCCGCTGAAGTTGAGTTATGCTAAGCCTTTGAACGCCTTGCCGGGCGACCGACTGGAACGCTTCCAGTTCCAGATGGGTACCGGCTTCTGACCGGCCGGAATGGGGCCGTTCAGTCAGGCTCCACCGATATACGGAGAAAGATGTTGAAAATGCTGAAAGCCACGTTGCCCCGGCCTTTGCTCCGGACACTGATGCTGGCCGCGCTGTGCGCAGCGCCGCTGGCCCAGGCCCAGAGCACCGGCCGGATCGGATTCGTCGCCACCGAGCGCCTGATGAGCGAATCGAAGATGGCGAAGACGGCCGACGCCCGCATCCAGGCCGAATTTTCGAAACGCCAGAAGGTGGTCGAGGAAACGGTCACCAAGCTCAAGCAGATGTCGGAGAAGTTCGACGGCGAAGCGGCCGGCCTGAACGACGTGGAACGCACCCGCCGCGCGCGCGAACTGCTGAACATGGAAAAGGACGTGCAGCGCATGCAGCGCGAGTTCCAGGAAGACCTCATGCAGCGCAAGAACGAAGAGCGCGCCGCCATCGCGACGCGTGCCTACAAGATCATCGAGCAGGTCGCCGAGCAGGAGCGCCTGGACGCCGTGCTGGCCGAAGCCGCCTGGTCGAGCCCGCGCATCGATATCACCGACAAGATCCTGAAGCTGCTGGACAAGTAATCCGCTCCGGCGGCAGCACAAGTAAAGACGCAGCACATTTTGACTGACACCCGACACTCCAACATGGGCATTCGACTCCAAGACCTGGTCGAGCGCTTCGGCGGACAGCTGGTGGGCGACCCGGACCTGATCGTCTCGGCCATCGCGCCGCTCGACAGCGCGGGCGCCTCCCACATCAGCTTCCTCAGCAACAGCAAGCTGCGTGCCCTGGCGGCGCAAAGCCAGGCCGCCGCACTGATCCTGTCGCCGCTGGACGACCCGAGCGTTGCCGCGACCTACGAGGGCGCGCGCATCGTCACTACCAACCCCTACGCCTATTTCGCCCGCGCCGCGCAGTATTTCGTGTCGCTCTCCGAGACGCCGAAAGCGCCCGGCATCGACCCGAGCGCCGTGGTCGCGCCCGATGCGACGGTCGACCCGACCGCCCACGTCGGCCCGCACGTGACCATCGAAGCCGGCGCCGTGATCGGCGCCCACGTCGTCATCGACGCCGGCTGCTTCGTCGGCAGCGATGCGCGCATCGGCGAAGGCACCCACCTGTTCGCGAACGCCACCTTCCACGCGCGCTGCTCGATCGGCGCGCGCGGCGTGATCCATTCCGGCGCCGTGATCGGCGGCGACGGCTTCGGCTTCGCGGTCGAGGGCGGCAAGTACATCAAGATCCCGCAGACCGGGCGCGTAGTGATCGGCGACGACGTCGACATCGGCGCCAATACCTGCATCGACCGCGGCGCGCTGGCCGACACCATCATCGAAGATGGCGTCAAGCTCGATAACCAGATCCAGATCGGCCACAACTGCCACATCGGCGCGAATACCGCCATGGCCGGCTGCGTCGGCGTGGCCGGCAGCGCGAAGATCGGCAAGGGCTGCACCTTCGGCGGCGCGGCCATGGTGCTGGGCCACCTCGAGATCGCCGACAACGTCCATATTTCCTCGGGCAGCATGGTGTCGCGCTCGGTGCTCGAGCCGGGGCAGTACACCGGCTTCTACCCGCTGGCCAAGAACGCCGAATGGGAGCGCAGCGCCGCCATCGTGCGCAACCTGGCCTCGATGCGCGAGAAGATCCGCACGCTTGAAAAAACCATCAAAACACTGACAGAACAAAAATGACCACCGAAGTCCAGACCACCGCCGACATCAAGACCCTCGACATCAACGCGATCAAGGAATACCTGCCGCACCGCTATCCGCTGCTGCTGGTCGACCGCGTGCTCGACGTCGAGCTGGGCAAGCGCATCACCGCCATCAAGAACGTCACCGTCAACGAGGAATTCTTCAACGGCCACTTCCCGCACAAGCCGGTGATGCCGGGCGTCCTGATGATCGAAGCGATGGCGCAGACCGCCGCGATCCTGTCCTTCATGACCATGAACGTCAAGCCGGACGAGAATTCGGTGGTGTATTTCGTCGGCATCGACAACGCGCGCTTCAAGCGTCCGGTCGAGCCGGGCGACCAGCTCAAGATGGAAGTCGAGATCCTGCGCGTGTCGCGCGGCATCTGGAAGTACAAGGCTGTCGCCAGCGTCGACGGCAAGGTCGCGGTCGAGGGTGAACTGATGTGCACCATCCGCGCCAACGAAGCAGCGGGGCAGTAATGAGCAAGATTCATCCTGGCGCGATCGTCGATCCGAAGGCCGAGCTGGACAGCTCGGTCGAGGTCGGCCCGTATTCGATCATCGGCCCCGACGTGCGCATCGGCGCCGGGACCGTGGTGGGCCCGCACGTGGTCATCGAAGGCAACACGACGATCGGCAAGGACAACAAATTCTTCCAGTTCTGTTCGATCGGCGCCGCGCCGCAGGACAAGAAGTGGAAGGGCGAGCCGACCCGCCTGGAAATCGGCGACGGCAACACCATCCGCGAATTCGTCACCATGAACCTGGGCACCGCCCAGGACGTCGGCGTCACCCGCCTGGGCGACGACAACTGGATCTCGGCCTACGTGCACCTGGCGCACGACTGCCAGGTTGGCAGCCACACGATCTTCTCGAACAATGCCCAGCTGGCCGGCCACGTGCACGTGGGCGACCACGCCATCCTGTCCGGCTACGCCGGCGTGCACCAGTTCTGCAAGATCGGCGCCCACGCTTTTGTTGGCATGTACACCAGCCTGACCCAGGACGTGCCGCCCTTCGTGCTGGTGTCGGGCAATCCGGCCGGCCAGCGCGGCGTCAACATCGAAGGCCTGAAGCGCCGCGGCTTCACCCGCGAGCAGATCGACGGCATCCGCAGCGCCCACAAGCTGGTGTACCGCTCGAACCTGACCCTCGAGGAAGCCAAGGCTGCACTGCTGGCGCTCGAGTCCGAACAGGCCGCCGCAGCGGCCGATATCCGCGCCATGCGCGAATTCCTCGACAGCGCCACCCGTGGCATCGTCCGCTGAGGTCTCGCTAGCGATGGTCGCCGGCGAGGTGTCCGGCGACATGCTCGCCGCGCGCCTCATGGCGGGCTTGCGTCCGCAGCTGCCGAACGTGCGCTTCCACGGCATCGGCGGGCCGCGCATGATCGAGCAGGGCATGCACAGCGACGTGCCGATCGAGACGCTCACCGTGCGCGGCCTGTTCGAGATCATCCCACGCTACCGCGAGATCAAGGGCATCCAGAACACGCTGCGCGACCGCCTGCTGCGCGAGCGCCCGGCCGCTTTCATCGGCGCCGACTACCCGGGCTTCAACCTGGGCCTGGAGGAGCAGCTGCGCGCCGAGGGCATCCCGACCGTCCACTTCGTCAGCCCCCAGATCTGGGCCTGGCGCGGCGGACGCATCAAGAAGATCAAGCGCGCCGTCTCGCACATGCTGGTGATCTTCCCGTTCGAGGAAGCGATCTACCGCGCCGCCGGCGTGCCGGTGACCTATATCGGGCATCCGCTGGCCGAGATGATTCCGCTCAAGCCCGACGTGGCGGCCGCACGCGCGCAGCTGGGCATCGCCAACGATGCGCGGGTGGTGACGATCATGCCGGGCAGCCGCATGGGCGAGTTGAAGTACCTGGCCGAGCCCTTCGTGGCGGCGGCGAAGCTGCTGGCCCAGCGCGACCCGGGCCTGGTATTCATCGCGCCGATGGCGGGCGAGCGCCAGCGCGCCTATTACGCCGACATCCTGGACAAGGCCGGCCTGAGCGACGTGCCGGTACGCCTGGTCGACGGGCAGTCGCATGCCGCCATCGCAGCGGCCGACGCGGTGCTGGTCGCTTCGGGAACGGCGACGCTGGAAGTGGCGCTGTTCAAGAAGCCGATGGTGATCGCCTACAAGGTGATGGGCGCCTCTTGGCAGATCATGCGCCACATGGGCTACCAGCCCTGGATCGGCCTGCCGAACATCCTGGCGCGCGAATTCGTCGTTCCGGAGTATCTTCAGCATGCGGCCACGCCGCAGGCACTGGCCGATGCGGTCTGGCGCCAGCTGGACGATCCGGCCGGGAGCGAGGCCCTGGCGCGCCGTTTCCTTGAGATGCACCACAGCCTGCTGCGCAACAGCGCCGAGGCGAGCGCGGACGCAGTGCTCCGCGTGATTGGACGTAAGAAGTGAGCACACAGTGAGTAAGAAGCGAATCAACCTCTATCCCGGCCTGCCGCCACGGCTGCGGCCGTTCACTGACGCCGACATCGTGTGCGGCGTGGACGAAGCCGGGCGCGGTCCGCTGGCCGGCCCCGTGTTCGCCGCCGCCGTGATCCTCGACCCGAAGCGGCCGATCGAGGGCCTGCGCGACTCCAAGAAACTGACGGAAGCGCGGCGCGACGAACTGGCCCCGCTGATCAAGGAGCATGCCCTGGCCTGGGCCATCGCCGAGTGTTCCTGCGAAGAGATCGACACCCTGAACATCCTGCACGCCACCATGCTGGCGATGCGGCGCGCCGTGGAAGCCTTGTCCACGCTCCCGACCATCGCCCTGATCGACGGCAATCGCTGCCCGCCGATGGAGATCCGCGCCCATGCGGTGGTGGAAGGCGACGACAAGGTAAATGCGATCTCGGCCGCCTCGATCCTGGCCAAGACCGCGCGCGACGCCGCGCTGGTGCAGCTGCATGCACAGTACCCGCAATACTGCTTCGACCAGCACAAGGGCTATTCGACGCCGCTGCACCTGGAACGCCTGCGCCTGCACGGCCCGTCGCCGGTGCACCGCCGCTCGTTCGCGCCGGTGCGCGGGCTGCTGCAGCCGGACCTGTTTGCCGCCGCATGAGGTTCGGCTCATGAAGCACGTCAGCTCGCGCGACAACGCGTTTTATAAAGAACTGAAGGGGCTCGCCACCAGCTCGCAGGCGCGCCGCAAGGCCGGGCGCAGCCTGCTTGACGGCGTTCACCTGTGCCAGAGCTGGCTCGAGCTGCGCGGCGCGCCCGAGCATTGCGTGGTGTCGGAGGGCGCGCTCGGCAATCCCGAAGTCGCCGCCATCGTCGCCCGCGTCGAGGCCTTGCACGCGCACGTGACGGCGCTGCCGGATGCGCTGTTCGGCGCCATCAGCCAGGTCGAGCACGGCGTGCACATCGTGTTCGTGATCGCCTCGCCCGTGCCCTCCAGGGCGCCCGGCCTGGTGGAATCGAGCGTGCTGCTCGATGGCGTGCAGGATCCGGGCAACGTCGGCTCGATCCTGCGCAGCGCCGCAGCGAGCGGCATCAAGCAAGTCTACTGCAGCCCGGGCACCGCCTTCTGCTGGTCGCCCAAGGTGTTGCGCGCCGCGATGGGCGCCCACTTCGTGCTCGACATCTTCGAGAGCATCGAGCTCGCGCCGCTGGTGCGGGCGGCCAGCGTTCCGGTGCTGGCCACCAGCGGCTACGCCGCCGAGCGCCTGTATGCGCTCGACCTGCGCCGCCCGGTCGCCTGGATCCTGGGCCACGAAGGGCAGGGCGTCTCGCAGGAACTGCTCGAACTGGCGACCCACCGCGTCGCCGTTCCCCATGCCGGCAAGGTGGAGTCGCTGAACGTGGCCGCCTGCGCCGCGGTGTGCTTTTTCGAGCAGCTGCGGCAAACGCAGGCGTAGACGGCGGCTCGGCCTTCAGGGTAATCTGGCGGCTGATTAACTGGAGTAAAGATGGACATCGCGCATTTGCACTTCCTGGTGGCGGAAGCCGACGCTGCCCAGCGCAGGTCGCTGGTCGAGCTGCTCGGCCAGCTCGGCGCGCGCCGCGTGACCGACGTGCCGGATGGGCACCTGGCGCTGCAGCGGCTGGAAGCCGGCTTCTCGCCGAAAGTGGACGTCGCGATCGTCGACCTGGCCCTGCCCGGCATGGACGGCCTGGAACTGATCCGCAATCTTGGTGCGCTGGGCGCTGCCGCAGAGGGCCTGCGCCTGATCGTCACCGGCGCCCAGCCGGCCGGGCTGCTGTTCTCGGTCGAGACCCTGGCCCAGGCCTATGGTGTCGACCTGCTGGGCACGACGGCCAAGCCGATCACCTCCGCGAAACTCAAGCCCCTGCTCGACAACTACACCCCGCTCGCGCGCAGCAACGGCGTGCCGAAGGGCCCGAGCTTCTCCTTCCAGGAGATCGGTATCGGCCTGCAGAAGCGCCAGTTCGAACCATTCTTCCAGCCCAAGATCGAGCTCGCCACCGGGCAGGTGAAGGGCCTGGAAGCCTTCGCCCGCTGGCGCCATCCCGAGCACGGCGTGCTGGGGCCGGGATCCTTCATCGATGCGCTGGAGCAGAACAACCGCGTCGATTTCCTTGACTGGAGCATGATCGAGCTCTCCAGCGAGCGCTGCCGCTGGTTCCAGGACCAGGGCATTCCGGTGCCAATCTCGATCAACCTCGCACCCGAGACGCTGGCGCACCCGGCTTTCGTGCGCCAGATCACCGCCTGTATCGGGCGCCACCGCATCCTGCCGGAATACCTGACTTTCGAGATGCCCGAATCCTCGGTCTTGAACACCGACCCGGAATTCATCGAGCGGCTGGTGCGTCTGCGCATGGTGGGCTTCGGCCTGGCGATCGACGACTACGGCACCGGCCGCTCGAACCTGCAGCTGCTGGCGCGCATCCCGTTCACCGAACTGAAGATCGACCGCAGCTTCGTCGACGGCGCCTCCAAGCGCCGCCCGCTGGGCACGGTGCTGCGTTCCTGCCTGGGCCTGGCGCACAGCCTGGACCGCATGTCGGTCGCGGTCGGCGTGGAAACGCGCCAGGACTGGGATTTCCTGCAGAACCTCGGTTGCACCTACGCCCAGGGTTACCACATTGCCAATCCGATGGAAGCGGGGGCCTTCCCCGGCTGGCTTGAGGATTGGCGGCACTTTTTCTGATTCGACATTTAGGACGCCTGCACAAACGCTGTTGCGGGCTCTAGCGGCGATATGCTCGTGCACGGAGGCGTATGGCCGTCTGCCGTCGGCGCGGGAGCGGATATTCAACACCCATACCCACCAGCCGGTTATCCACTTGCATGAAACCAAACTTCCACGAAGTAGCCGGACTGTGGGAACGCGATGGGTCGCTCCGGGACATCTACGTGCAGGATACGGAAGCTGTGCACTGGGATCGCTTCGACCAACTGCTCAGCCAATACGAATGCTCGTACACCTTTGACGGAATGGCGACCCCATTCCCGGGATTGCACAACGTTCTGAAAAATCGTGAAGGATCGCATCTGTTGTCGATTTCGTTGGACGGCCCGATTGAAATTTTCTGCCATTTCTTCCTCGCGGAGCAGTTAGAACTCGACATCTCGACATTGACGGCGCGCACATCTCGATAATTTTGTTTGGAGACCAAAACAGCCGAGTGTTGGAGCTTGAGTATTTAAGATGGGATTTTGAGGAAATTCGTGCCCCACGTTGGGAAACGTTGAGGGTTGGTGAGACGATCCAATTTATAAGCCAACCTAAGGATGAAAATGCCGGCACTAGTTGAGATTTACACAGCAATGTAAAAAGGTATGGGACGCTGAACGGAAGCAAACGGCCTTAAGCAGTCGTTCATCAGGTCAGCGAAATTGGCTTGATGCCTAAATACTTCGCGCTGAAGCATCAATTTTTTATGGTTTCCTTATGCTAACTCTGGAGTTCCCGAACGAACGACATCGCGCTGCTTACGAAGACATGATTCGACGGTGGCGTAATGCTGAGACGCCCACGTCGCCGGGCAAGCTTTTCGCGGGAAGGAATTTCGATGAATTCCTTTCGATTGTCCAGGGCGAACCAACCGAACCGGATCCAGGAAAAGTGCCGGCGCACTTGTTCTTTCTCGCCGATACCGAGAGTTCGAAACTTCTTGGCGCGATACAGATTCGCCACCACATCAATCATCCGAACCTTATAGAGACTGGTGGCCACATTGGCTACGGCATCTGCCCGGGCGAACGGGGTAAGGGGTACGCGACAAAAATGCTGGCCCTTGCTATTCCTGAAGCGAAAAAAATCGGTCTTTGCCGCATCCTTGTCACGTGTAAGGACGAAAATGTGGGATCTTGGAAAGTCATCGAATCGAATGGGGGCGTATTTGAGCGCACTACCTTCGATGAAGGGCACTTGGCGCGGCGCTATTGGATCGAGGTCGTTTAGTCGGTTGCCGCCTGATTTCGACGACCGAAGCGCGGTCAAACGAAGGTCTGCTTCGGGTCGAACGCGCACGTACGCGGGCTCAGTGAAGGCACTGACATTACGTCGTCGTAGACGGACTGATGCCATGGTCCAAGCAGTCCTTCCCCAAGGACCTGTGGTCGCGTATAGCCGCTCGTCTTCCGGTCGATCGCAAAAGGCGGCCGTCCACATAGCGATGACCGCGCGACCCTGACTGGAATACATGGGAATACCTGCCGCGCGAGCTGGGCAGCGGCAGCGGCATGGCGTGCCGGCGTCGCCTTCTCGAATGGATGCCACCCGGTGTCTGGTAGCGTATCCACGAGACGCTTCTGCGACGACCCCGATCGAACGTATGCTGTGAGAGCCCGTCGGGCTTGGCTGCGCTGTCGGGGCAGTGCAGTGCGCACCTTCGCTTGGCTACACCGCTCTCGCAGACCTTTAGTATTCCCGGCGGTCCGGCTTGATCTCTTGCAGGATCGTCGTGGCGATTTCCTCGATCGACTTGGTGGTCGAGGACAGCCAGCGGATGCCCTCGCGGCGCATCATCGCTTCCGCCTCGTTCACTTCGTAGCGGCAATTCTCGATCGACGCATACTTGCTGCCGGCGCGGCGCTCGTTGCGGATCTGCGAGAGGCGCTCCGGGGTAATGGTCAGCCCGAACAGCTTGGCCTTGAACGGCGGCAGCGAAGAGGGCAGCTTGCCGCGCTCGAAGTCGTCGGGGATCAAGGGATAGTTCGCTGCCTTCAGGCCATATTGCATCGCCAGGTAGAGGCTGGTCGGCGTCTTGCCCGAGCGCGACACCCCGACCAGGATCACATCCGCCTCGGCCAGGTTCTTGTGCGACTGACCATCGTCATGGGCCAGCGAAAAGTTGATCGCTTCGATCCTGTTCTTGTACTCCTCGGTGTCCACTGCATTGTGGATGCGCCCGATCGTGTGCGTCGACTTGACGCCCAGTTCCTGCTCGAGCGGCGACACGAAGGTCTGGAACAGGTCCATGTGCATGCCGCGCGCAGCCCGGATGATGCTCGACAGGTCATGCTTCACCAGCGTCGAGAACACGATCGGCCGTTGGCCGTCGCGCGCGAAGCTGTCGTTGATCCGGCGCGCGGCCTCGTGCGCCTTGTCGACCGAGTCGATGAAGGGCAGGCGGATCTGGCGGAAACGCATCTCGAACTGGCTCAGCACTGCGTGGCCGAAGGTCTCCGCCGTGATGCCGGTCCCGTCCGAGACGAAGAAGACGGTGCGCGAGGAGGGGGCGGAACCCGGGGCGGGCGAAGCGGTGGTTTCTACGATCATGGTGTCGAAATACTAAGTCGTCCTGACAAAGTTGCAGCGTGGTTTGCCGCTCACGCGGTAAAATGCTCGGCAACGGTTCTGCATTGTGCTGCACGACGGCCAGAATAACAAGAACACCCCGTCGTCCCGCACGATGCATTTAGCAGCCAAAAGGTTTCTATCTCAAGTAAGGGTGTATCACCATGACTAACCTGTCTGTAGCAGCATTGAAGGAGCCTGAGCAAGCATCACGGGTCTACGTAGCATCGTTCGAAAACCTGCGCATGACCGACGTCGAGTCGGTCGGCGGCAAGAACGCCTCGCTGGGAGAGATGATCTCGCAGCTGGCCAGCGCCGGCGTGCGCGTGCCGGGCGGCTTCGCCACCACGGCCGACGCCTTCCGCGACTTCCTGGAGCACAGCATTGGCGGGCCTTCGCTGGCCCAGCGCATCGCCACGCGCCTGGAAGGCCTGGACATCGACGACGTGCGCGCGCTGGCCAGCGCCGGCGCCGAGATCCGCCAGTGGATCGTCGACACCCCGTTCCAGCCGCGCCTGGAACAGGAAATCCGCGCCTTCTACGAGCGCCTGGTCGCCGATTCCGATACCGAAGTCTCCTTCGCCGTGCGCTCCTCGGCCACCGCCGAAGACTTGCCGGACGCGTCCTTCGCGGGCCAGCAGGAGACCTTCCTGAACGTGGTCGGCATCGACAACGTGCTCGAAGCCATGAAGCACGTCTTCGCCTCCCTCTACAACGACCGCGCAATCTCCTACCGCGTCCATAAGGGCTTCACCCACGCCGAAGTGGCGCTGTCGGCCGGCGTGCAGCGCATGGTGCGTTCGGACACGGGCGCCGCGGGCGTGATGTTCACCATCGATACCGAATCGGGCTTCAAGGATGTAGTCTTCGTCACCTCGAGCTACGGCCTGGGCGAGACGGTGGTGCAGGGCGCGGTGAACCCGGACGAATTCTACGTCCACAAGCCGATGCTGGCCCAGGGCAAGCTGCCTGTCATCCGCCGCAACATCGGTTCGAAACTGATCAAGATGGAGTTCACCAGCGAAGCCAAGGCTGGCCGCTCGGTGCGCACCGTCGACGTGCCGATCGAGATGCGCAACCGCTATTCGCTGAGCGACGCCGAAGTGGTCGAGCTGGCCAAGTACGCCGTCATCATCGAGAACCACTACGGCCGTCCGATGGACATCGAGTGGGGCAAGGATGGCCGCGACGGCAAGCTGTACATCCTGCAGGCGCGTCCGGAAACCGTGAAGTCGCAGCAGAAGGCCACCGACGCCCAGCAGCGCTTCAGCCTGAAGGGCACCGGCACCGTCTTGACGAGCGGCCGCGCGATCGGCCAGAAGATCGGCGCCGGTCCGGTGCGCGTGATCCACGACCCGAGCGAGATGGAACGCGTGCAGCCGGGCGACGTCCTGGTGGCCGACATGACCGACCCGAACTGGGAACCGGTCATGAAGCGCGCCTCGGCCATCGTCACCAACCGGGGCGGCCGTACCTGCCACGCGGCGATCATCGCGCGTGAACTTGGCGTGCCGGCCGTGGTCGGCTGCGGCGATGCTACCGAGTCCCTGAAGGACGGCACGTTTGTTACCGTGTCGTGCGCCGAAGGCGACGAGGGCAAGATCTACGACGGCCTGCTGGAAACCGAGATCACCGAAGTCTCGCGCGGCGAACTGCCGCCGATCCCGACCAAGATCATGCTCAACGTCGGCAATCCGCAGCTGGCCTTCGACTTCCAGTCGGTGCCGAACGGCGGCGTCGGCCTGGCGCGTCTCGAGTTCATCATCAACAACAACATCGGCGTGCACCCGAAGGCCATCCTCGAGTACCCGAACATCGACGTCGACCTGAAAAAGGCGGTCGAATCGGTGGCACGCGGCCACGCCTCGCCGCGCGCCTTCTATGTCGACAAGCTGGCGGAGGGTGTCGCGACCATCGCCGCGGCCTTCTGGCCCAAGCCGGTGATCGTGCGCCTGTCCGACTTCAAGTCGAACGAGTACAAGAAGCTGATCGGCGGTTCGCGCTACGAGCCGGACGAAGAAAACCCGATGCTGGGCTTCCGCGGCGCCGCCCGCTACCTGGCCGAGGACTTCGCCGAGTCCTTCGAGATGGAATGCCTGGCCATGAAGCGCGTGCGCGAAGACATGGGCCTGACCAACGTCGAGATCATGATCCCGTTCGTGCGCACCCTGGGCCAGGCCGAGAAGGTCATCGAGCTGCTGGCGAAGTACGGCCTGAAGCGCGGCGAGAACGGCCTGCGCGTCATCATGATGTGCGAAGTGCCTTCCAACGCCATCCTGGCCGAACAGTTCCTGCAGTATTTCGACGGCTTCTCGATCGGCTCGAACGACCTGACCCAGCTCACCCTGGGCCTGGACCGCGACTCCGGCATGGAGCTGCTGGCCAAGGACTTCGACGAGCGCGACCCGGCCGTGAAAGCCATGCTGAGCCTGGCCATCAAGGCCTGCCGCGCCCAGGGCAAGTACATCGGCATCTGCGGCCAGGGGCCGTCGGACCATCCGGACTTCGCCGAGTGGCTGGTGGAGCAAGGCATCGAGTCGATGTCGCTCAATCCGGACTCGGTGATCGAGACCTGGCAGAAGCTGGCTGCCGGCCGGGCTTGATCAGCCTCAACCGTATGTCTATGCGCCTGCGATAAACGTCAACGGAGGATCTTTTATTCCTGTCTGGACCTGCTACACTGGCATCGATAACTCTTTGCCAGAAAGCACACAATAAGCAAGCGCATCGACATTCTGAAACCCTCGCCGCCTGTTGCAGGTTGCGGGGGTTTTTTACTTTTTCTAACCCCCTGAAGGAGACGCCCATGTCCGACTGGATGAGCTGGCTGGTGGTCGCCGGCATCCTCGTGATCGCCGAACTGTTCACCGGCACCTTTTATCTCTTGATGATCGCGATCGGCCTGAGCGCCGGCGCGCTGGCCGCCGTGGCGGGCGCCAGCGGCCCGATGCAGACCCTGGTGGCCGCAGTGGTCGGCCTGGCCGCAACCGCGCTCCTGCACCGCAGCCGCTTCGGCAAGCCGGCCAAGTCCGAGGCGACACGCGACCGCAACGTCAACCTCGACATCGGGCAGCGCGTCGCCGTAGCGCATTGGGTGGATGGCCGCGCCCGCGTGATGTACCGCGGCGCGCTGTGGGACGTCGAACTCGGTCCCGATGCGCAGCCCGAAGCAGGGGACTACCGGATCGTCGAGGTGCGCGGTAGCCGCCTGATCCTCGCTAATTCATAAGACTAACTAATAATTAATACTCATTTATAAGGGATGCTCATGGAATTCACGTTCGGCACTGTGGCGCTGGTGTTCTTCATCATTGCGCTGGTATTCATCTTCAAGACCATCAACGTGGTGCCGCAGCAGCACGCGGTGGTGGTCGAACGCCTCGGCAAGTTCCACGCCGTGCTGGCGCCCGGCCTGAACATCGTGGTGCCCTTCATCGACCGCATCGCCTACAAGCACAGCCTGAAGGAAATCCCGCTCGACGTGCCGCCGCAGGTCTGCATCACCAAGGACAACACCCAGCTGCAGGTCGACGGCATCCTGTACTTCCAGGTGACCGACGCCATGCGCGCCTCGTACGGCTCCTCGAACTACATCCAGGCCATCACCCAGCTGGCCCAGACCACGCTGCGTTCGGTGATCGGCAAGATGGAGCTGGATAAAACCTTCGAGGAGCGCGACCACATCAACACCACCATCGTCAACGCGATCGACGAGTCGGCCGCCAACTGGGGCGTCAAGGTGCTGCGCTACGAGATCAAGGACCTGACCCCGCCGGCCGAGATCCTGCACGCGATGCAGCGCCAGATCACCGCCGAGCGCGAGAAGCGCGCCCTGATCGCGGCCTCCGAAGGCCGGCGCCAGGAACAGATCAACATTGCGTCAGGCGAGCGCGAAGCGGCGATTGCCCGCTCCGAAGGCGAACGCCAGGCCGCGATCAACCGCGCCCAGGGCGAAGCCAGCGCCATCGTCGCGCTGGCCGATGCGAGCGCCGCGGCGCTGCGCCAGGTGGGCGCCGCGATCCGCGAACCGGGCGGCATGGACGCGGTCAACCTGCGCGTGGCCGAGCACTACGTCGACGCTTTCGGCAAGCTGGCCAAGACCAACAATTCGCTGATCGTGCCGGCCAACATGGGCGACATGAGCAGCGTGATCGCCAGCGCGCTGCAGATCGTGAAGTCGCAGCAGCCGGACATCCTCCGATGAAGCGAGTGGTGGTGATCACCGGCGCCTCGGATGGCATCGGCGCCGAGATCGCGCGCCAGCTGGCGGCAAAGGAGGGCGCCGGCGTGGCGCTGGTGCTGGCGGCGCGTAACGCGGCCCAACTCGACACGGTGGCGGGCGAATGCGCCGCGCTGGGCGCGCAGACCCTGGTGGTGCCGACCGACGTCGGCGTGCAGATCCAGTGCCGGCGCCTGGTGGTCAGCGCCATCGAGCATTTCGGGCGCATCGACGTCCTGGTCAACAACGCCGGCCGCTCGGCGCATGCGCTGTTCGAGGAAGTCGAGGACCTGTCCTGGTACGAGGAGCTGATGCGCGTGAACCTGTGGGGCGCGGTCTGGTGCACCCAGGCCGCGCTGCCGGCACTGAAGGCCTCGCAAGGCCGCATCGTCGCGGTGTCCTCGCTGGCCGGCCTGGTCGGGGTGCCGGGGCGCACCGCCTACAGCGCCACCAAGTTCGCCATGACCGGCTTTTTTGAAGCGCTGCGCGCCGAAATGAAGGGCCATGGCGTGTCCGTGACCACCGCCTATCCAGGCGTGGTGGCGACCAGGATCCGCTACCGCGGCTTCAATGCGCAGGGCGAAGCGATGGGTTCCAGCGCCTTGAAGGAAGAGCGGGCCATGAGCGTGGAGGAGTGTGCGCGCCTGATCATCGCGGGGATGGAAGCGCGCCGGCGCGAGGTCGTGATGACGGCCAAGGGGAAGATCGGGCGCTTCCTCAAGCTGCTGGCGCCGGGACTGGTGGAGAAGATGGCGCTGGCGGCCTTGAAGCAGGACGTGCGGCCGCACTAAAGGCGTCGCGTATTTATAGAATCAAGATTCGCCAATCGTGCGGGATAATATTTTGATAACTGCGATAATCAGGGTGTTGTCGCGCTAGACATAGTCTGGCGGACATTTCTGAACAACACACTTGATGATCGGAGTATTCATGTCCCGCCCTGCATCACGCACGTCCGTCGTATCCGTAAAATTCTTAAAAGGCGCCATCCTGCTCGGCGCGGCCGCCGCCGGCATGGCCCAGGCGCAGCAGTCGCCGGCGCTCGACCGCATGAGCCTGTCGGTCGGCGCCTTCCATGCCGAACCGAAGATCCACCTGGGCGGCGACACCCGCTACGGCCGCGTCGACACGCCCGACGAGAAGCTCGGCGACGGCACCCTGCCGCGCGTGAAAGCCGAACTGCTGTTCGGCGAGCGCCATGGCGCGTCCTTCGATTACTGGCGCTTCGACGAGGACTACGCCGCCGCGCCGAGCGGCGCCACGGTCTACGAAGGCCGCCCGGTCAGCGGCAGCATCCGCGCGGATGCCAATCTGCGCATCGAGATGGCGCGCCTGGCCTACAAATACTGGTTCGGTTCGGGCAAGAACGCCTTCGGGGTCGGCCTGGGCGCGGCCCACCTGCGCGCCAGGATCTCGGCCACGGCCGAGGCCGACCTGCGCGCCGAAGCGCCTGTCGAGACCTACAGCTGGAGCGGGTCCGGTTCCGCCAGCGACAGCGTATGGGCGCCGACCATCGAGCTGGCATGGCGCCACGCGCTGAACGACAGGGTGCGCCTGTATGCCGAGGCGGGCGGGGTCAAGCGCAACGGCGGCAGCGTCGAGGGTCATGTGGTCAACGCCGCCGCGGGCATCGAATGGATGGCGGCGAAGAACGTCGGCCTGGTGCTCGACTACGGCATCCAGAAGATCGACCTGCACCGCAACGGCGAACGCAGCGCCGACCTCGACCTGAAGCTGACCGGACCTTCCGCCTACCTCAAGGTCCGCTTCTGACGGGCCGTTCGGCGGCGTTCAGAAATCGACCGTCGCCGACACCACCACGCTGCGCGGCGCGCCCTGCACCAGGTAGCCGAAGCCCGGATAGCCGCCCGCCGACGCCCAGTAGTTCTTGTCCGTGACGTTGTCGATGCGCGCACGCAGGGTCACGTCGCGGTCCATGAAGCGCACCAGATAGTTCGCCCCGATGTCCAGGCGCGACCACGATGGCAGCTTCTGGGTGTTGGCCGCATCCGCGTACTGGGTCGCGGTATACAGGGCGCGCGCATTGAGCGACAGGCCCTGCACGCCCGGCACTTCCCATTCGGCGCCGAGGTTCAGCTGGGTGTCCGGCACGCCGATCGCATCCTTGCCCTCGTTGACGCCGCCGGCGGTCTGGCGCTGCTCGGCTTCCAGCAGGGTCAGGCCGCCCAGCAGGCGCAGGCCGCGTGCCGGGGTGCCGAATACGCTCAGCTCCAGGCCGCGGTTGCGCTGCTCGCCGAACACGCCGAAGCGGCGGTCCTGGACGTAGGCGCTCGGCTGCGCAGTGCTGAACACGGCTGCGGTCATTCCGAATTTGCCGCTGTCATACTTCACGCCGATTTCCTTCTGGCGCGAAACGAAGGGCGCGAACACCTCGCCCTGGTTGACGATGTCGGTGCCCGCCGCCACCGGGCCCTGCTGCAGCGCCTCGCTGTAGTTGGCGTAGACCGACACACCTTTCATGGGCTTGTAGACGATGCCCGCCACCGGCGTCACTTCGCTTTCGTCGTAGCGCGCGTTCGGTGCGCCGGTGTTGTAGTCGTAGCCGAAGGACTTGATGGTCTGGTGGCGCGCGCCCACGGTCACGAGCAGGCGCTCGTCCATGAAGCCAAGGGTATCGGCCACGGCAAAGCTCGACAGGATCGCCTTGCTGGTCAGGAGCGGGTTGTTCATGTTCCCGCCGGTGAAGAAACCGCTCGACGGCGCTTGCGCGTCGATCGGACGATAGATGTTCGAGGCGAAGCCCGCGAAGTCGCTCATCCCGTAGGCGTTCTTCGACTCCGAATGGAAGCCCGACAGCGAGGCGCTCAGCTTGTGCGAGACCGCACCGGTCTTGAGCTCGGTGCGCACGCCGACTTCGCCGGTACGCACCTTGTCTTCGCGGGTGTTGTCGAAGCGGGTCATGGTGGCATTGCCGTTGACGTTGGTGACCGTCGGCGAGGAGATGATGTTGGACTCAATGCCGCTGCGCATGCCGAGCGCCGCCCAGGCCACCGCGCCGCCCGGCAGATCCACTTCACCGCGCAGGGTGCCGAAGGTGTCGCGCTCGCCGGAGTAGGTCCAGGGCTGGGCGTAGTTGCTGTCGCTGCTTGGTGCCGCGATGATCGGCACGCCGGCGGCCATCGTCACGCTCGGGCGTGCGCCGCGCAGCTGGTGGTCCTGGTGGCCGACGTCGGCCGACAGGCGGTAGCCGCGTCCGCGGTAGTCCACGCCGACCGAATACAGGCTCAGTTCGCGGTTCTCGCGGTCGACCGCGGTGTCGCCCTCGCGGCGCACCGCGTTGACCCGCACGCCCAGGCGGCCGTCTTGGCCGAAGCGGTTGGCGAAGTCGGTCGCCACATAGGCCTGGCCGCCGGTCTCGACGCCCACGGTCACCTGGTTCAGGGGCGCGTTCGGCGCGCGCTTGGGCAGCAGGTTGATGGCGCCGCCGATGCCGCCGCCGCCCGGCGCCGCGCCGTTCACGAAGCTGTTCGCGCCGCGCAGCACTTCGACGCGCTCGAGCAGCTCCGAGGCCACGAACTGGCGCGGCAGCAGGCCGTACAGGCCGTTGTAGGCCAGGTCGTCCGAGTTGACGGCGAAGCCGCGGATCACGTACAGCTCCTGGTAGTTGCCGAAGCCGCGCGCCACCCGCACCGAGGGATCGTTCTGCACCACGTCGGCCACGCTGCGGGCCTGCTGGTCCTGGATCAGCGCCTGGGTGTAGTTCATGGAATTGAAGGGCGTGTCCATGATGTCGACGTTGCCCAGCAGGCCGAGGCGGCCCCCGCGCGCAACCTGGCCACCGGCGTAGGCGGAGGGCAAGCCCTGGCTGGATGCGTCGGCCGAGGCGGTGACGACGACGGTGGCGACAGGTTCGGACGTGGTGTCTTGGGCGTGTGCGGCAAAGGCCGCGGCGGCGAGGGCGATCGGAGTGAGGCGGAACAGTTTCATCGGTGGGGCTCGGTTTTTCTTAATGAGAATGATTGTCATTCTATCCGTTTTGGCTTGCGCGTGTAAATGAGAACGATTATTATTTGCCGAACTTGTCGATTCCGACGTCCGATGTCACCCACCTATGTCGCCAAATAAGCTGCGCCTCTGGAGCTGGATCCATAAATGGAGCAGCCTGGTTTGTACCGTCTTCATGCTGCTGCTCTGCCTGACGGGCCTGCCGCTGATCTACCACCACGAGATCGGCCACCTGCTCGGCACCGACGTCGAAGCGCCGGCCATGCCCGCCGACACTCCGCGCGGCAACATTGACGCCGTGCTGGCCTCGGCCAAGGAGCTCTACCCCAACAAGATTGCGATGTACATGTCGCAGGAAATCGATGAACCGGCGATCTGGAACGTCACCCTGGGCGACCATCCGAACGACGAGCACTACAAGCCGATCGCGGTTGACGCCCGCACCACCAAGGTCATCACCGAACCGGCGTTCGAAGGCGGCGCCTTCATGTCGACCATGCTGCGCCTGCACGTCGACCTGTTTGCCGGCCTGTACGGCCAGCTGTTCCTGGGTTTCATGGGCTTTTTGCTGATCGTCGCCGTCGTCAGCGGCGTGGTGCTGTACGCGCCCTTCATGCGCAAGCTCGATTTCGGCGAGGTGCGCCGCGAGCGCAGCCGCGTGATCCGCTGGCTCGACCTGCACAACCTGCTCGGGATCGTCACCATGGTCTGGGTCTTCGTGGTGGGCGCCACCGGCATGGTCAACACCTGGGCCGACCTGCTGCTCAAGTACTGGCAGAACAACGAACTGGCCGTGATGCTCAAGCCCTACGAGGGCCAGCCGCAGGTCACCAACATGTCCTCGATCCACGAGGCCATCGTGCGCGCGGAAACCGCCGAGCCGGGCATGAAGGTCGCGTTCGTGGCCTTCCCGGGCACGCCCTTCAGCAGCCCGCACCACTACGGCATCTTCATGCGTGGCGAAGAGGCCTTCAGCTCGCGCCTGTACAAGCCGGTGCTGATCGACGCCGCCACCGGCGAGATCACCGACCGCCGCGAGCTGCCCTGGTACCTGACGGCGCTGCTGCTGTCGCAGCCGCTGCATTTCGGCGACTACGGCGGCCAGGCCATGAAGCTGCTGTGGGCCTTGCTCGACATCGCGACCATCATCATCCTGGGCAGTGGGCTCTACCTGTGGCTCAAGCGCAGCCGCAAGAGCAAGACCGCGAAGCAGGGCAGGGCAGCCCTCGCCGAGCCGGCCCTGGCCCGTTCCACGGAGGCGCCATGATCCGCAGCCGCAGCCAGATCTGGGCCATGCCGCTGTTGCTGGCCGTTCTCACCATCATCGGGCTGGTCGCGGCCCTGCTGGGCGACGGCGTCTGGGACCTGGTCTCCGCCGTCACGCTGGGCGCGCCGGTCGCGGCGGCGCTGTGGTACGGCCTGCGCCGCACGCCTGCGCGACGCTAGGGCTGCCACACGCGCTCCCGACGCTGTATACTTCGGCAACACCTACAGCGAGAGAGCGCCTATGTTTGCAGCAGTGGACCTGGGGTCCAACAGCTTCCGGCTCCACATCGGCGAGCCCGCGGGCGGGCGCATGCACATCGTGCGCACCGCGCGCGACCCGATCCGCCTGGCCGCGGGCCTGGACCGCGACAACATGCTCCTTGAACCCGCCATGCGCAGCGCGGTAAAGACCCTGCAGGACTTCCGCGCCATCCTGGACGAATACACCCTGGACGCGGTGCGCGTGGTCGCCACCAACACCCTGCGCGTGGCGCGCAACGCCGAGCAACTGCTGCCCCAGCTGGAAGCGGCCATCGGCTATCCGATCGAAGTGATTTCGGGCGAGGAAGAAGGGCGCCTGATCTACATGGGCGTGGCGCGCGCCATCGACAAGCCAGATGAGCGCCGGCTGGTGATCGACATCGGCGGCGGCTCGACCGAAGTCATCGCCGCCATCGGCCCCGAGATCAACCTGGTGGAATCCTTCGGCATCGGCACCCACCCGCAGACCGCCGCCTTCTTCGCGGACGGCCGCATCACGCCGCAGGCTTTCGATGCCGCCGTCACCGAGGCGCGCGCCCGCTTCGAGGATGCCGCCGACCTGTACAAGGCGCAGGGCTGGGACGCGGCCTATGGCTCGTCCGGCACCATGCGCGCCATCAACGAGGTCATCAGCAGGAACGGCATCGGCGACGGCCGCATGTCGCAGGCCAGCCTGCACGCGCTGCGCGACATCCTGCTGGGGCTGGGCCACGTCGACGCCTTCGCTATGCCAGGCGTCAAGAAGGAGAGGGTGCCCGTGATGGTGGGCGGCCTCACGGTCCTGATCGGGGTGATGCAGGAACTCGGCGTGCAGCAGCTTACTGCGATCAACGCCGGCCTGCGCCTGGGCGTGCTGTCCGACCTGGAGCTGCGCGCCAACCGGCGCGACCGCCGCGACGCCGCCATCCGCGCCTGCATGCGCCGCTTCGGCGTGGACAGCCAGCGCGCGCTGCGCACGGCGAAGATCGCTTCGCACCTGTACGAAAAGCTGAACCCCGCGGACGCGCAGCACTACCTGTGCTGGAGCGCCATGCTGCACGAAGTTGGCCTGCAGATCTCGATGACGGGGGCGCACAAGCATGGCGCCTACATCGTCGAGCACGCCGACCTGCCGGGCTTCACCACGCGCGAGCAGCGCCTGATGGCCAGTCTGATCCTGGGGCAGAAGGGCAACCTGCGCAAGATCCGCGAGGCCCTGGGCGAGGCCGACGTGGCCAAGGCGGTGCTGGCGCTGCGTATGGCGGTGGTGTTCATGCATGCGCGCGCGGACGAGGACCTGGCCGGACTGACCATGCGCATGCGGCAGCGCATCGAGCTGGAACTGCCGGCCGGGCTGCTGGAGAAGCATCCGACGCTGGGGCCGTGGCTGCAGAAGGAAGAGGGAGCGTGGAACGAGGTCGGGATGCCGTTCAGCCTCAAGGTAATTTGATCGTAACCGTGCTAGCGTAGTTGGCCAATGAAATCCGGCCCCACCACCAGCTTCACATAAGGCACGCCCTCGCTGTTCTTGTGGGTGATCCAGAACACGCCCGCCTTGCGGATGCGCCAGTCCTGCTTCCCGCCGCACAGCACCATGGATGCCACCTGTCCCAGCAGCGGCTGGTGGCCGACGATCAGCACCGGCTGGCGGTGCTCCGGCCAGCCGGCCGCCTCGATGATCGCTTCCGCGCCCGAATCCGGCGCGAGGGCATCCACCAGCTTGTAGTTGCGTCCCAGCGCTTCCACCGTCTGCACGCAGCGCCTGGCCGGGCTGCTCAGCACCCGCACGTCCTCCGGCAGCTGGCGGTGCAGCCAGGCGCCGACGCGTGCGGCGTGGCGCTTGCCCTTCGGCGTCAGCGCGCGCCGCAAGTCGCCCTCGACATCGCCCTCGGCGACGTGCGCTTCAGCCTCGGCGTGGCGCCACAGGATCAGGTCCATGCTCGTTCTCCTTGTTGGAATGAAGGCCCGCACCGAGCGTCTCCATCAGGTCTTGCTGTGCGCTGAGCGCCTTCTGGCCGCCACGTGCCTTCTTGCGTCGGTAACGCCCGTCGCTGCCCAGCTCCCAGGCGTTGACGTTGTCCTTCAGGTAGGGATGCAGGCCTTCGCGCAGCACGCGGCGCTTGAGCGCGGGCGAACGGATCGGGAAGGCCACTTCCACGCGCCGGAACAGGTTGCGGTTCATCCAGTCCGCGCTCGACAGGTAGATGTCGTGCTTGAGGTTGTTGCGGAAGTAGAAAATGCGCGTGTGTTCCAGGAAGCGGCCGACGATCGAGCGCACCCGGATGCTCTCGCTCAGGCCCTTCACGCCCGGCCGCAGCGAGCAGGCGCCGCGCACGATCAGGTCGATGCGCACGCCGGCCTGCGATGCCTCGTACAAGGCCCGGATGACCGATTCGTCGGTGAGGGAATTCATCTTGGCGATGATGCGTGCCGGCTTGCCGGCGCGTGCGATCGCGGCCTCGTCGCGGATGGCGCGCACGATTTCCTTCTGCAGCGAGAAGGGCGCCAGCCACAGGCTGGTGAGCTGCTTCGGGCGCGTCAGGCTGGTGAGGTGGATGAAGACCTCGTTGACGTCGGCGGTGATCTCGTCATCGCAGGTGAGCAGGCCGAAGTCGGTGTAGAACTTGGCGGTGGTCGAGTTGTAGTTGCCGGTGCCCAGGTGGGCGTAGCGGCGCAGGCCATTGTCTTCGCGGCGCAGCACCAGCGCCAGTTTCGCGTGGGTTTTCAGTCCGACCACGCCGTAGACCACCTGGGCGCCGGCCTGCTCCAGGCGCTCGGCCCAGTTGATGTTGGCTTCCTCGTCGAAGCGCGCCATCAGTTCGACGATGACGGTGACTTCCTTGCCGCGCCGGGCGGCGGCGATGAGGGCTTCCATCAGGTCGGAGTTCATGCCGGCGCGGTAGATGGTCTGCTTGATCGCGGCCACGCAGGGGTCGTTCGCGGCCGACTGGATGAAGTCGATCACCGGCTGGAAGGATTCGAAAGGATGGTGCAGCAGCACGTCGCCCTTGCGCAGCACGGCGAAGATATCGGGCTCCACCAGCTTGGCCGGGAAGCCCGGCGTGAAGGGGGGGAACTTCAGCTCCGACTTGTCGTGGGTGTTGGCGATCTCCAGCATGCGCCCGAGGTTCACCGGGCCGTCCACCGCGAACAGGCGCGACGGGTCGATCCCGAACTGGTCCAGCAGGAAGTTCGACAGGTGCGGCGGGCAGGCGCGGCCCACTTCCAGGCGCACCGCGAAGCCGTAGTTGCGGCTGTGCAGTTCGCTCTGCAGGGCCTGGCGCAGGTTCTTGACCTCGTCCTCGTCGACCCACAGGTCGCTGTTGCGGGTCACGCGGAACTGCGAATACGAGAGCACCTCGCGGCCGGTGAACAGGTCGGCCAGGTGGGCTTGGATCACCGAGGACAGCAGGCAGTAGGACTCGCCCTTCTTGTCGGACAGTTCGGCGGGCAGGCGGATCACCCGCGGCAGCACGCGCGGCGCCTTCATGATGGCGATGCCGGTGCCGCGTCCGAACGCGTCCTTGCCCGCCAGTTCGACGATGAAGTTCAGGCTTTTATTGACGACGCGCGGAAAGGGGTGGGCCGGATCCAGCCCGATCGGGGTCAGCAGCGGGCGCACCTCGCGGTCGAAGAATTGCTTGACCCAGGCGCGCTGGGCGGCGTTGCGCTCGCCCCGCCGCAGCATGTGGATGCCGTTCTCGGACAAAAGCGGCAGGATCTCGTTGTTGAACAGCTTGTACTGGCGCTCGATGAGCGTACGGCATTCGAGGCTGGCGCGCTCCAGGCTGCTGGCCAGCGCGTGCGGGATGCCGTTGTGGCCGGCCTCCATCTGGTGCTGGGCCAGCAGGCTGGCCACGCGCACCTCGAAGAATTCGTCGAGGTTGCCCGACACGATGGTCAGGAAGCGCAGCCGCTCGAGCAGCGGAATGGTGGGATCCTCGGCCTGGGCCAATACCCGACGGTTGAACTCGAGCAGCGACAGCTCGCGGTTCAGGAAGGCGCCGCCTTCGGGAATGCTCCTGGCCTCGGCTTCCTGGGCCTTGTGTTTCATATCCATGGGTCTGCGTCGTAGTCTCGGCGCAGGCAGTGTAGTTGGCGAATATGACAATGTTGTTACATGTGGAACTCGGCGGGCCGCACTTGACGTTTAAGCATGCTTAAAGCCTGGCCGCGTATAAAGCTTCTCATCGTTAATCATAACAAGAGGAGCATTGCGAGATGAAAGCGTTCGTGCGCGCCAACAAGGGTTTCCTGTTGTTCATGCTTTTGTTCGGCGTGTTCCGCACGGCGGTGGCCGACTGGAACCCGATCCCTTCCGGTTCGATGCGGCCCAACCTGCTGGAGGGGGACGTGGTGTTCGTGAACCGGCTGGCCTATAACGTCAAGCTGCCGCTGACCGACGTCGTGATCGCGCGCACCGGCGAGCCGCAACGCGGCGACGTCGTCACCTTCTCCTCGCCGATGGACGGCACCCGCTTGATCAAGCGCGTCCTGGCGCTGCCGGGCGACCGCGTCGAGATGCGCAACGAGCGCCTGGTCATCAACGGCGTCCAGTCGCAGTACGCGCTCGAGGAAGTGGTGCAGGAAACGACCGACGAGGGCCGCGTCATGGATGCGCTGCGCATGGAGGAAGTGGTGGACGGCCGCCGCCACCGCATCCAGGTGCTGCCGCAGCGCATGGTGATGCGCGATTTCGGGCCGGTCACCGTGCCGCAGGACGCCTACCTGATGCTGGGCGATAACCGCGACAACAGCGCCGACTCGCGCTACATCGGCTTCGTGCCGCGCCACCTGCTGATCGGGCGCGCCGAGCGCATCCTGGTCTCGGCCGACTACCAGGGCAACTGGATGCCGCGCACCGAGCGCTTCGGCCAGTCGCTGCGCTGATTCAGCCTGGCATGGACCCTCAGCTTTTCGAGGGGCGCCAAATTGTTTTATTGAAACCCAGTACAATTGCGTCCCCTCCGGACGCTCGCCCTCGCAGTGCCGGTTATTCACAAGGCACTCCCATGCAACGACTCCTCACCACCATCCTCGCCTGCCTCGGCATGACGGGGGCCCTCGCGATCGACACCTATCTGCCTTCGATGCCGGCCATCGGGGTCGATTTCGGCGTCGGGCCGGTGGCGGTGCAGCAGACCCTGAGCGTGTTCCTGTTCACCTTCGCACTGATGATGCTGTTCTACGGGACGCTGTCGGATTCCTTCGGACGCCGTCCGGTGATCCTGGGTGCGCTGGCGGTGTACACGCTGGCCTCGGTCGGCGCGGCCTTTGCCCCGACCTTCGGCTGGCTGCTGGCCTTCCGGGCGCTGCAGGGCCTGTCGGCCGGCGCCGGCTCGGTGATCGGCCAGGCCATCGTGCAGGACCGTTTCGAAGGCGCGCAGGCGCAGAAGATGATGTCGCACATCATGATGGTGTTCGGCCTGGCGCCGGCCATCGCCCCGGTGCTGGGCGGCTGGCTGCACGTCAGCTTCGGCTGGCGCTCGAGCTTCATCTTCCTGGCGCTGTTCGGCGCCGCGATGATCCTGCTGGTGCTGCGCATGCTCCCGGAAAGCCTGCCGCGGGAGAAGCGCCAGGCCTTCCATCCGGCGACGATCTCGCGCAACTATTTGATGGTGCTGCGCAACCCGCAGTTCGTGATGCTGTCGCTGGCGCTCGGCCTGGTGTTCGGCGGCCTGTCACTGTACATCGGTTCGGCCGCCAACTTCGTGATGGAGATCCTGGGCCTGCCGGAGACGGCCTTCGGCTGGATGTTCATTCCGCTGATCGGCGGCATGGTGCTGGGCTCGGCCTGGGGCGGCAAGCGCGCCCACAAGGCGCCGCCCGGACGCCTGCTGTGGACCGGCTATGCGGTGATGGCGGTGGCATCAAGCCTGAACGTCGGCTACAACGCGCTGTTCCCGGCCAGCGTGCCCTGGGCGGTGCTGCCGCTGGCCGTGTTCACCTTCGGCCTGGCCGTGGCCATGCCCGGCATCCAGCTGACCGCCATGGGACTGTTCCCGCACAACCGCGGCCTGGCGGCCTCGATGGTCGGCTTCATCCAGATGATGTCCTTCGCGCTGGTGTCCGGGCTGGTGGCGCCGCTGCTGTTCGGCAGCGCGTTCAAGCTGGCCTGCGGCGCGGCCGTGGGCGTGCTGCTGAGCTTCCTGATGTGGCGCCTGAGCCGGCGCTTCGCGGCGCCGGCCGCGTAAGAAGCGGGCGCCGCAGCGCCCGCGATCAGCGTTTGTGCGTCTTCATCGCCGCGGCGACTTCGCGCTTGGCGTCGCGGTCCTTCTCGGTGGCGCGCTTGTCGTGCTGTTTCTTGCCCTTGGCCAGGCCGATCTCGCACTTCACGCGTCCGCCCTTGAAGTGCAGGTTCAGCGGCACCAGGGTATAGCCGGCACGCTCGACCTTGCCGACCAGCTTGTCCAGCTCGGCGCGGTGCAGCAGCAGCTTGCGGGTGCGCAGCGCCTCGGGATGGCTGAAGGCGGAGGCGGAAGTCAGCGCGCTGATATGGGCGCCGAACAGGAACAATTCGTCGCCCCGCACGACGACATAGGCCTCCTTGATCTGGACCTTGCCCTCGCGGATGGCCTTGATTTCCCACCCCTCCAGCACGATGCCGGCTTCGTACCGGTCCTCGATGAAGTAGTCGAAAAAAGCTTTTTTATTGTCAACAATACTCATGAAATAGCGAAAATCCGCGTCTCGGTTAAACTACTGCTGTGGCGCCAATGCAAAGATTGCATGGCGCAAAATGCAACTCGTCCAACATCATAACAAACGGTTGACCAATGGCAGTAGTGCACAAATCAGTTTTTCTCGGCTACAGCACCGAGCAAATGTTCGACCTGGTGGCCAAGGTCGAAGACTATCCGAAATTCCTCCCCTGGTGCGGGGGCGTGAAGATCATCGAGCAGACCGAGGACAAGCTGGTGGCCAGCCTCCAAATCAATTTCCACGGCGTCAAGCAAAGCTTTACCACCTCGAACCACAACAGCCGGCCGACCCAGATCAAGATGCACCTGGTCGACGGCCCGTTCAAGGTGCTGGAAGGCACGTGGACCTTCAAGCCGCTGCGCGCCGATGCCTGCAAGGTCGAGCTCGACATGCATTACGAGTTCTCGAGCATCATCCTGGAACAGATCATCGGCCCGGTGTTCGGCATGATCGCCAATACCATGGTCGATTCCTTCAGCAAGCGCGCCGAGGCCGTCTATGGATGAGGGTGTACAGGTTGTCGTCTGCTACGCAAGCGCGCGCGAGGAGTTCCTGCGCCCCTTGAAGGTCGCGCCCGGCACCACGATCGGCCAGGCCATCGAGATGAGCGGTGTGCTGGAAGCGTATCCGGAGATTAACCTGACGACTCAGCCGGTGGGCATCTACGCCAAGAAGAAGACGCTCGACACCGTGCTGCGCGAGCGCGACCGTATCGAGATCTACCGGCCGCTGGTGGCCGATCCCAAGGATTCGCGGCGCAAGCGCGCGGCCAAAAAACTGGGGGACGCCGCACCGCCGGCCGCCTGAGGCAGGGAGCTGCAGGGCCCGCCTTGGCGTTTTGCTCAGTTGTAAAATTCCGACCGGGCAAATTCTTGGGCATTCTTCAGGGTATGATAGAGCCCGCTTCAAAAGCTCCCCTCCGCTGCCCGTCCCGTCCATGCTGATTACCGTAAGCCTGTTGTTGGTCACCACCGCGATGTCCGCCGTGATGTTGCTCGTCCTGACTTCGCTTGCCGACAGCAGGGTGGCAGGCATTCGCGAATGGGCGCAGGCCAATGGCGTGGCGGTGATCGCGCTGCTGCTGTTAGCGGCGCGCGACGTGATCCCCGACGTCCTCAGCATCGAAGTCGCCAACGCACTGCTCCTGCTGACCGCCAGCCTGATGCTGGCCGGCTACCGGCGCTACCTCGGCCTGCCGGTGCTCTGGCGCCTGCTGGCGGGCGGCGGCATCGTCGCCTTCGCCGGCGTGGTGGTGTTCCACTACGTCCACAATTCGCTGCCGCTGCGCGTGGTGGCGATGTCGGCCTTTCACGTGGCCATCTGTTTCGGTATCTACGCCAGCCTGCCCAGGGTCGCGGATGGCCGCCTGCGCTATCCGAATGCCTTCAGCCGGATCTCGGCCTTGCTGCTGGGGCTGGGGCATTTCTGCCGCGGCGCCTTCTATGCCTTCGATACCTATGCACAGCCGACGCTGCTCGACCCGGCCATCGCCAACCTGGTGTTCTTTGCGATCGGTACGCTGGCCCTGCCGGCCCTGAGCCTGGGCGCGGTCATGCTGGCCAATGCGCGCGTGCTGACCGACACCGCCTATGCGGCCGAGCATGACCACCTGACCGGCGCACCCTCGCGCCGCGCCTTCTTCGACATGGCCGAACGCGAGCTGGCGCGGGCGCGGCGGCATGGCAGCGGTCTGGGCCTGCTGCTGCTGGATGCCGACCATTTCAAGCGCATCAACGATACCTATGGACACGGCGTCGGCGACGAGGTCCTGCGCGACCTGGTGGCGCGCACCCGCGAGGAAATTCGCAAGATCGACTATTTTGCCCGCCTTGGCGGCGAGGAGTTCGGGGTGCTGCTGCCGGACGCGTCCTTCGACACCACCCGGGCCGTCGCCGAGCGCCTGCGCGCCGCCCTCGACCGTCCCGCGACCGGCGTGCCGGCGGCGCCCGGGCCTGCCTATACGGTCAGTATCGGCCTGGCGATGCTGGAGCAGGGGGAGGATTTCGCCGGCCTGATGCGCCGTGCGGATGCGGCCCTGTATGCGGCCAAGGCCGGCGGACGCAACCGGGTCGAGGTAGCGCCCCGCATCCATCCCGAACCGGCGCGCCAGTCGGGCAGCGCCAAGGTCATTCGCCTGCGGCCTTGAGCGCCTACTGACGGCACTGCGCCAGTGCCTTGTTGACCCGGGCCAGCTGGGCGGCCCGTTCCTCGTCCGTCATGAAGCTGCGCTCGCCTGTCGCATCGAACTTCGCGATGCGCACACCCGATTCCACCTGCGCGCGCATCTGGCGCGCATCCTGGCAATGCTCGGCCAGGTCGCGGCGGCGCTGCTCTGCGGCGGCATCCTTCTTTTCCTGTTCTTCGCGCAACTTGCTGCGTGCAAGGAATTCCTCCTCGCGCTGAGCCAGCGTCCTCGGACCCTTGGCAGGGGCGGGCGCCTCCGCAACCGGTGCAGGCTCGGCAGGCGCTGGCTGCAAGGCCGCTGCCGCACGGCCTGGCGCCTTGAGGATCTTGTGCGGCGGCGTCGATGGCGGGGGAGGGCGGTCGGAGAAATAGCGTACGCCGTTCGCGTCGATCCAGGAATACTGGGCGTGTGCCAGGCTACTGCCCAGCAGCAAGGCGCAGGCGACAAGCAGGCGGAGGGGGGAGGACGGAGACGGCATAAAAGTTTTCCTTGGGTAACAAAGCGATTTCGCCATGCTTCCCTGGCGCTGTCAATCGCGGGTGCGCGATACCGCGATTTCCCCGGCAAATTTAGGCATGGCTGCGACAGTTTTTCGCCGTTTCTGTATAATTCACTTTTGCGCCTATAGGAAAATACTATGCGTCTCCTCCAAAAAGCACTCACCTTCGATGACGTGCTGCTCGTCCCGGCCTATTCCAACGTTCTTCCGGCCAACACTTCCCTTCGCACCAAACTGACCAGGAATATCACGCTGAATATCCCGCTGCTGTCGGCTGCGATGGACACCGTGACCGAAGCGCGCCTGGCGATTGCGATGGCACAGGAGGGGGGCATCGGTATCATTCACAAGAACCTGCGCCCGGCCGACCAGGCCCGCGAAGTGGCGCGCGTCAAGCGCTACGAATCCGGCGTGCTGCGCGACCCGATCACCATTCCTCCCACCATGAAGATCCGCGAAGTGCTGGCGCTGTCGCAACAGCACGGCATCAGCGGCTTCCCGGTGGTCGAGGGCAAGCAGGTGGTTGGCATCATCACCAACCGCGACCTGCGTTTCGAGGAAGACCTGGACGCGGAAGCGCGCGCCAAGATGACCCCGCGCGAAAAACTCGTCTACGTCAACGAAGACGCCGACACCGAGGAAGCCAAGCGCCTGATGAACAAGCACCGCCTCGAGCGCGTGCTGGTCGTCAACAAGGAATTCGAACTGCTCGGCCTGATCACCGTCAAGGACATCCAGAAGTCGCACGAGCACCCGCTGGCATCGAAAGACTCGCAGGGTAAACTGCTGGTCGGCGCGGCCGTTGGCGTGGGCGCACGCGACGAAGAGCGCATCGAACTGCTGGTTGCCGCCGGCGTGGACGTGCTGGTGGTCGACACCGCGCACGGCCACTCGCAGGGCATCCTCGACCGGGTCAAGTGGATCAAGGACCGCTTCCCGCACGTGGACGTCATCGGCGGCAACATCGCCACCGCGGCCGCGGCGAAAGCGCTGGTCGAGTATGGCGCGGATGCGGTCAAGGTCGGCATCGGCCCGGGCTCGATCTGCACCACCCGCATCGTGGCCGGCGTGGGCGTGCCGCAGATCACCGCGATCTCGAACGTGGCCAAGGCGCTGGAAGGCACCGGCGTGCCCTGCATCGCCGACGGCGGCATCCGCTTCTCGGGCGACATCTCCAAGGCACTGGCGGCAGGCGCGCACACCGTCATGATGGGCAGCATGTTCGCCGGCACCGACGAAGCGCCGGGCGAGACCATCCTGTACCAGGGCCGCAGCTACAAGTCCTACCGCGGCATGGGCAGCCTGGGCGCGATGGCCGAAGGTTCGGCCGACCGCTACTTCCAGGAAGCCTCGAGCAAGGCCGACAAGTTCGTCCCGGAAGGCATCGAGGGCCGCGTCGCCTACAAGGGCAGCGTGCTGGCGATCATCTTCCAGCTGGTCGGCGGCATTCGCCAGTCGATGGGCTACTGCGGCTGCGCCACCATCGACGAACTGCGCGAGAAAGCGGAGTTTGTCGAGATCACCTCGGCCGGCATGCGCGAATCGCACGTGCACGACGTGCAGATCACCAAGGAAGCGCCGAACTACCGTTCGGAATGAACATCCATGAGACGCGGCCCGAGGGCCGCGTTTTTGCATTACCCATTCATCTTCTATCGTTGCCCTCTACATGCATTCGAAAATCCTCATCCTCGATTTCGGTTCCCAGGTTACCCAGCTGATCGCGCGCCGCGTGCGCGATGCCGGCGTGTTCTCCGAAGTCTTCCCTTATGACGTCAGCGACGAGTTCGTGCGCAACTACGGCGCCAGCGGCATCATCCTCTCGGGCAGCCACAACTCGACGCTCGAAGGCGATTCGCCGCGCGCCCCGCAGGCCGTGTTCAAAGCCGGCGTGCCGGTGCTGGGCATCTGCTACGGCATGCAGACCATGGCCGCCCAGCTCGGCGGCAAGGTCGAGAACGGCAAGCTGCGCGAATTCGGCTACGCCGAAGTGCGCGCCCGCGGCCATACGGCCCTCCTGAACGGCATCAACGATTTCGTCACCGACGAAGGCCACGGCATGCTGCGCGTCTGGATGAGCCACGGCGACAAGGTGCTGGACATGCCGCCGGGCTTCAAGCTGATGGGCTCCACCGACAGCTGCCCGATCGCCGCGATGGCCGACGAAGACCGCCGCTTCTACGCGCTGCAGTTCCACCCGGAAGTCACCCACACCACGCAAGGCGAAGCCATCATCGGCCGCTTCGTGCACGAGATCTGCGGCTGCAAGTCGGACTGGAACATGCCGGACTACATCGGCGAAGCGGTCCAGAAGATCCGCGAGCAGGTCGGCACGGACGAGGTGATCCTCGGCCTGTCCGGCGGCGTCGACTCGAGCGTGGCCGCGGCCCTGATCCACCGCGCCATCGGCGACCAGCTGACCTGCGTGTTCGTCGACCACGGCCTGCTGCGCAAGGACGAGGGCAAGATGGTCATGGACATGTTCTCGAAAAACCTCGGCGTGAAGGTGCTGCGCATCGATGCCGAAGACCAGTTCATGGGCCACCTGGCCGGCGTCACGGACCCCGAACAGAAACGCAAAATCATTGGACGCGAGTTCGTCGAGGTGTTCCAGGTCGAGGCGGGCAAGCTGACCAACGCGAAGTGGCTGGCGCAGGGCACCATCTACCCGGACGTGATCGAATCGGCCGGCAAGGGCAAGAAGGGCCAGACCATCAAGAGCCACCACAACGTGGGCGGCCTGCCGGAAACCCTGAACCTGAAACTGCTCGAGCCGCTGCGCGAGCTGTTCAAGGACGAAGTGCGCAAGCTCGGCGTCGCGCTCGGCCTGCCGCACGACATGGTCTATCGTCACCCGTTCCCGGGTCCGGGCCTGGGCGTGCGCATCCTGGGCGAAGTGAAGAAGGAATACGCCGACCTGCTGCGCGAGGCGGATGCGATCTTCATCGAAGAGCTGCGCAATACGCCGTTCGAGCTGCCGGCTGTGGCGGGGATCGATCCGGGCAAGGCGCCGGTCAACTGGTACGAGGCGACTAGCCAGGCGTTTGCCGTGTTCCTGCCGGTGAAGTCGGTGGGGGTGATGGGCGACGGGCGCACCTACGAGTACGTGGTGGCGCTGCGTGCGGTGCAGACGCTGGACTTCATGACGGCGCAGTGGGCGCATTTGCCGCATGCGTTGCTGGGGAAGGTGTCGAATCGGATCATCAACGAAGTGCGCGGCCTCAATCGCGTTGTGTATGACATTTCTGGGAAGCCGCCGGCGACGATTGAGTGGGAATGATTTATAGCCCAGCTATAAATTGCGTGAAGTAAATCAAAGCCCCTGACTTCAGGGGCTTTTTATTGGGTGGGTTCCATTCCACGCGATGCTTTGGCACACCCCAGTCCCGGGTTGGCTTTTGGCCCGCTCTTGGTCTGCGCAATCAACGGAATCTCCCCATCCTTCCCATAACTGAACTCCTCGACCGCAGCCGAGCGCCGGAAATCCGCGTTAGACAGTGCGTCATTGTGATAGAAGAAGTACGACTTGCCGTTGAATTCAGCAAACGACTGGTGGATCGTGTGCGTGAACTTGTTCTTTTCCATGATCACGCCGCGATAGGTCCACGGCCCGGTCGGGCTGGGAGCGGTCGCGTAGGCGATCACTTCCGGCAAGCGGCTCGCGTAGCTGAGGTAATACACGCCATTGCGCTTGTGAAGATAAGGCGCTTCCTCGAATTCGAACAGGCCTACGGTGTGGATCGGCCCATCCAGTTCGATCATATTGGGCTTGAGCTTGACGTACTTGAGCACCTTGTTACCGAAGTACATATACGCCTGCCCATCGTCGTCGACGAACACGCCCGGGTCGATATCGTCCCAGCCGTTGGGCGTCTCGCGTGTCATGTCATCGGTGATGAGCGCGGAGCCGCGGGCATCCTTGAACGGGCCCAGCGGGGAATCGGCAACCGCCACGCCGATGGCGAACCCGGGCTTGGTCGCATCATGCTGGACCGGCCCGTACAAATAATACTTTCCGTTGCGTTTGACGATGTCCGGGGCGTAGGCGTCGCTCTTGGCCCAGGCGAAAGTGCGCCAGCCACCCACCACGCCGTGATCGACCCAGGATTGCATGTCGCAGGTCGAGTACAGGCGCCACTCGTTCATCGCGTAGCCCTTGCCACCCTTTTTCGTCTCGTCGCGGCCGGTGTACATGTACAGGCGTCCTCCGTCGACCAGGACGGTCGGGTCGGTGGTGAAGATGTCGGTCACGATCGGATTGGCGGCGTGGGCGCCGGGCACAGCAAGCAATAAGGCGAGCAGAAGAGGGGCGATTTTCAAGTCTTGAAGGGTGAGCGTGAGCGCGTGGCGTCGTGATGTCATTCGTGTCTCCTCAGCAGTTCTATTGTCTTGTTGCTCCAATCCTAACAGTAAAATGAATCGATCTAACATTCTGGCTGAAAAAATGTTTGCGCAATCACTCCCGGCTTTCGTTAACGCAGCTTCAAGCCGATGGGGTCGGAGTCACACGTTCACCCGCGCCGACACCAGGTGCTGGCCGCACGGGCAGCTGCATGATCACCTTCAAGCCATGCGGCTCGGCGTCTTCCAGAGCGACGCTGCCGCCGTGGCGGGTCATGATTTCCTTGACGATGGCCAGGCCCAGGCCGCAGCCGAGCCCCCGGTCGGTGGCGCGGACGAAGCGGTCGAACACGCGGGCGCGGTCGGCCGGGGCGATGCCCAGGCCATTGTCGCTGACGATGATCTGGGCATGCTCGGCGTCGCCGGTGACGCCGACGGTGATGTCGCTGCCGCTTCCCGCGTACTCGATCGCGTTCTCCAGCACATTGGCCAGGGCTTCGCCCAGCAGCATCTCGTTGGCGTCGACCCACAAGGGCGGCACGCCGGGTGCGCCGTCGGATTCCGCCATGCCGAGGTCGACGCCAGCGCGCAGTGCGCGCGGCACCGTGCCCGCCACCAGCTGCTGCACGAAGGGCGCCAGCTCCAGCGGGGATTTTTCCTGCGCCATCGCGGCCTCGGGTTCCGCCCGTGCCAGCATCAGGAGCCGGTTGATCAGGTGGGCGCTCCGGGTGGCGCTCTGGTGCACCAGGCGCAGGCGCGCGGCCAGCGCCGGATCGGCGGTCGTGTCCAGGGCAAGCTCGGTCTGGCTTTTCAGGCCGGCCAGGGGCGTACGCAGTTGATGCGCGGCGTCCGCGATAAAGCGCTTCTGCGCCTCGACGCTCTGGCGCACCGAGGCCAGCAGCTCGTTCAGGGCCCGTACCAGTGAACGCAATTCCTGCGGCGCGGCTTCGACCCGCAACGGGGTCAGGTCGGCGGGAGAGCGCCCCTCGACTTCGCGCCGCAGGCGCAGCAGCGGCGCCAGGCCGGCGCCGGTGCCGAGCCAGACGATGATCGTCATCAGGAGGATCAGGACGGACAGGGGGAGCAGCGTGTCGACCAGGATCATCTTCCAGATGTTTTCGCGATTGGCCATGCTGCGCGCGACCTGCACCAGCATCCACTGCGGCTTGCCGGCCGACTCGCCCGAGTGCAGGTACAGGGCGGCAATGCGCACCTTGGTCGGCCTGCCGGTCCCGGTGCCCTCGCCGCCGTCTTGCGCGATCTCGCCGTCGTAGAAGTAGGGATGTCCCAGGCGCGGCGTCATGTGCGCAGGGGGCGCCGGAATGCTGTAGTTCCCCAGGATGAGCTTACCCGGCGGCATGCTGACGGTGTAGAAGAAGCGATCGGTGGGGTCGGCTTCGAGCACCTTCTGCGCCGCGTAGGGAAAATCGATGATCAGCCGGTCGCCTACCGGCCTGACCTGGCCGGCGACGGTCCGCGCCACTTGCGACAGCGTGGCATCGGCGGCCTGGTTCACGTAGTGGACCGCCAGCCGGTAGGTGGCCAGTCCGCCGGCCAGCCACAGGACCAGCTGCGGCAGCAGGACCCACACCACCAGCTGGCGGTGCAGCGACAGGCCGCCGGCGCGCGACGCGAAGCGGCTCAGCCAGCGCATCTACGCGCGCTGGGCGCCGGACGGCTCGGCTTCCAGCAGATAGCCGAGGCCGCGCACGGTACGGATCACCAGGCCCGAATGTTCGAGCTTGCGGCGCAGCCGGTGGATGTGGACTTCCGCCGTGTTGCCGATGCCGACCTCGTTGCCCGAGCTGGCCCAGGCGGCCGCAATCTGGTCCTTGGTCACGACCTTGTCGCTATGGGTCAGCAGGACGTCCAGCAGGATGGTTTCGCGCGGGCTGAGCTCGACCGGTTCGCCCTTGACGAAAGCGCGGCGCGTCTCGCGGTCGAAGATCAGGCTGCCGGCCGACAGCTCGCTCATCGCGCCGGCCTGCTTCGAGCGCCGCAGTACCGCATGCAGGCGGGCTTCCAGCTCGGGAAAGTCGAAGGGCTTGGTCACATAGTCATCCGCGCCGGCGTTCAGTCCGGCCACCCGGCTGTCGAGCTTGTCCAGCGCGGTCAGGATCACGACCGGCAGGGTAGGGCGCGAGGAGCGCACCTGCTTCAACACCGTCAAGCCATCCACCATCGGTAGGCCGAGATCGAGGATCGCGATATCGAACTCCTGCCTGGTCAGCAGATACTCCGCCACCGGACCGTTCGGCGCATGCGCGACCGTGAACCCGGCCCTGGTGAGCTGGGCGGAAAGGCCATCCGCGAGTATCGTGTCGTCTTCGGCGAGTAGGAGTTGCATGAAAGGATATTAACGGGTTATGAAGGATACTTCAACGCTACCCGAGTATCGACGGCCGGGGGACGGTATGGCCCTGTGAACAGTGGCCCATTTGTCATGCCCCGTGCCATAATGTGTTCATAAATGTTGGTTTCGTCGTGAGGGAAGTAATGCTTGGCTTTTGCCGCAGCGTCGCAAAGGGCGCCGCATCCTTGGCCGTGCTGGCCACGATCTCGCTGCCCGCCAGCGGCGCCGGCAACGACATCGAGGTGTTCCACTACCTGGACAGGCCCGCCGACGAGCAAAGGGTCGCCGTCCTGCGCGAGGCCCTGGCGTCCACCGGCCACGCCTGGCGCGATTTCACCGTGGCCGGAGGATGGACCAGCCGGGCCGAATCGATCCTGCGCTTCCGCGTGCAGTCGCGCAATCCGCCCGCGGTCGCCATGATCAAGAGCCCGTTCATGCAGTACTGGGCCCGAAACGGCGCCTTGCTTCCCCTCGACCAGGTGGCGGCGGCGCAGCGCTGGGACGAACTGCTGCCCAAGGCGATCGCGGACACGGTGAAGTACCAGGGGCGCTATTACGCCGTCCCGCTCAACATCCACCGGGTCAACTGGCTGTGGATCAACGAGCGCATTCTCAAGGAGTCCGGCGCCGCGGTGCCGACCAACTGGGATGAGTTTTTCGTCACCGCCGAGGCGATGCGGCGCGCCGGCTATGCCGCCGTCGCCTACTATGGCCGCCCGACCCAGAACCTGCTGCTGTTCGAGATGATCGCCCTCGGCGTCGGTGGGCCGACCTTTCATCGCAAGGCCCTGGTCGAGTACGATGCGCAGGCGCTGGGCGGGCCGCTCATGGACGAGGTTTTTCGCATCTACCGGCGGATCAAGCCCTATACCGAGCAGTCGCCGAATGCACGGGTCAGCATCGAGCTTGGCAACAGCAAGTTCCAGACTGGCATGGTCGGCATGCACCTGATGGGAGACTGGGCCAATCCCGCCTTCTATCCCCGCGACAAGGCGGCGCCGTTCAAGGCCTTGTGCGTGCCGGCGCCCGGTTCGAGCGGCAGTTTCCTGTTCGCCTCGGACGCCGTGGCCATGTTCCGCAGCGCCGATGCCGCCGCGTCCCGGGGACAGCTCGCCTTCGCCGGCGCCATCATGTCGGCAAAGGCGCAGCACGGCTACAGCCTGCAGAAAGGCTCGATTCCCGCCCGCCAGGGAGGCAAACTCGACGGGTACAACGCCTGCTCCCTGAAGACAGCCGAGGCGTTTCGTGCCGCAACGCTCGCCAATGCCCTGTTGCCGGCGATCTCGATGACGGCTTCGCGCGAGGTTGAAGACGCCATCCAGGCCGTCGTCACCGAGTTCTGGAACGACGATCGCATGTCGCCGCAGGCGGCGATGCGCCGGCTGGTCGAGGCCACCCGGCGCCGCTGAGCTTCCTGGTATTAACGACCTCCATGATCTGCCAAAGTCCACGTGAATGACGCGCCGTCCCTGCCATCCGGCACAGGTCCCGGACTGTCGGCGCGGACCGCCTGCGTGCGCGGATCGATGCGCAGGAAGCGATGGGTGGCGAGCGACATCAAGGCCAGTTTGCCGGCCGGCGTCTCCATCCACTGGAAGCTCTGCGCCATGCCTGGCCGGCCCTGCCGGTAGGCGGTGGCCCCGTCCTGTCCCACGCTGAGGTAGCCACGACCTGTGTGCAAGGCAACGCGGCCCAGGCCCATGTCCTTCACGGTCCAGGTGGCCGCGCCGTTCCCTGCCGAGCTCAGCCTGAGCGTTTTCCCGAATGGGATTGCACGCATGAGGCCGCGGGGGTAGGGCTGGTAGATCTCGACGCTGTCGAAGTCGGCGTGGCCGCCCGTGACGCCCGAGCCGTTGTAGCTGAACAGCGCGTAGCGCACACCCTGGAAGGTGGTGAGCTGGAACACCATGGTGAATTCGGCGCCGACCGGCACGAAGTCACGCCCGTCGAGCGAGTAGCTGAAGCGCGCCTTCTCGGTCAGAAAGTCGCAATCGGCCCGCAGCCAGATGCGCCGCCCTGAGAACGGCAGGCGCGTCGTCGTGTCCCGGCGCTGGTCGTGGACCACGATCGCCAGGCCGGCATCGCTCCTTTCCACGCCCAGCGTCGCGTAGGGCAGATTCAACAGGCCGAGGCCCGCATGGTCGCCGTTCTGCAGGCCCGCGGTATCCAGCAGCACCGTGGGGCTGGAGCGTGGCCCGATGGCGCGTTGTGTCAGGGTGTTGCGGGCTTCCCAGAACGAGGCCGCCGGCAGCGCATGCAGGCGCAGGAAGCCGGGCCGCTCGCGCAGCGACCATTTGCCCTCGACCGGCACGTGGTTCCACTGCCAGACCGGTTGCAGCGCCGCCGCGGAAAAATCGTCGCTGCGCTGGAACGGCACGGCCACCGGCTGCGGCGACGCGGTCTTCGGCTTGACCCAGGTGCGCGGGCTGCGCGTCAGGTTTCCGGGCAGGCCGAACCAGGGCCAGCCATTCTTCCAGGTCACCGGGGACAGGCCAAGCAGGCGGCCCACCGAATTGAAGTCCATCATCGAGAAACCCCACCATTCGCCGGCCTCGGTCCGTACGATGCCGCCCTGGTGCAAGGGGGGCGGCGGCTGCGAATGGTCGGGTGGATGGATCACGAAGGGCGCCGAAGGCTTGTCCAGGCTGTGGCCCTTGTACATGCCGAAGGCTTCGCCGGAACTGATCGACTGGTTGACCTCGTAGGGGCCGTACACGTGCTCGGCACGCGCCGCCGGCGTGCGCCAGCCTCCCGCATAGTTGGCGCTGATGATGTAATACTTCCCGTCGATCTTGTAGAAGTGGGCGCCTTCGCCCATGCCGTCGGTCTTCGTGAAGAGCGCTTTTTCCGTGCCTGGAACGATATCCGTCAGGTCTTCCGTGAGTTGCGCAATGTGCAGGTCCTGGTGGCCCCAGACGACGTAGACCTTGCCGTCGTCGTCGAACAGCACCGACAGGTCATGCAGGCCGCGCTTCATCTCGCGGTGCGTCCACGGCCCGCGCGGGTCGCGCGCCGTGAAGATCTGCGTGCCCCGATTGTTCACGTTGCTGAAGATGTAGAACGCCCCCTTGTGATAGCGCAGCGACGGCGCCCAGATCCCGCGCCCGTAGATGTTCTTCCCTTCCTCGAGCCGGTACTGCGGGCCGTAGTCGAGCTTTTCCATCGCATAGCCCAGGAATTCCCAATTGACCAGGTCGCGCGAGCGCAGCATGGGCAGCCCGGGCATCGCATGCATGGTAGTGCCGGTCATGTAGAACCAGTCGCCGACCCGGATCAGGTCCGGGTCGGAAAACTCGTCGTAGAAGATCGGATTGGTGAATGTGCCGTTGCCGTTGTCGGCGGTCCAGGTCTTGTTGAAGATGCCCGTGGCCGGGCGCGCTTCGGGCTGCGCCTGCGCCGGCAGCCCGAGCAGCGCCCCTGCGAGCAGTGCCAATGCGCCGGCAGGACGGCAGGACAGGGACGCAATGCGGGTCGTGATCATCGTGTTCCCTCGCGCCACACATAGGGACCGATGATCGTGCCCGTGAAGCCCCCGGCCTTGCCGGTCGACAGGAAGCGTGCGTCGACGTCGGACCGCAGCACGTGGTTCGTGCCGCCGGACGTGTAGCTGAAGCGCATGCGTCCGCCGTCCGCTTCGATCTGGAGCTCGGCCGCATCGCCGTCGACCGGGACACTGGCCAGCAGGCGGTCGGCCGCCGCCTTTTCCCGCACGTACAGCGCGATCACGGTGCGTCCGCCAAGCCTGGTCAGCCCATAGAACAGGTGCGAGGCGTCGCTCTGGTAGGCTACCAGGCCGGCGCGGTCTCCTTCCGCGGCGGGCCGGAAGCGCAGCCTGGTCGACACCTTGGCCACATGATGCTGCTGGCGGCGCGCGATGAAGGCCGGCGTGCTGTCCAGGTCGCCGAGCTGTCCGGCCGGCTCCAGCACCAGCCGGCCGCCTTCGACGCGGTGGAAGGGCCGCAGCGGCGTCCGGATGCCGACCCACTGGTCGGACAGGCGCGCGCCGGTGAACTCGTCGGTGTAGGCAAAGTCGCCCGACGCGGGCAGGGCCGGACGCGGCTGGGCCGGCAGATTGGGCCTGAGGGCGACGAAGGGAATCGGCTTGCCGTCCTCGAGCACCACCGGCCAGTCGTCCCTCCACGTGACCGGTAGCAGGAAGGTCTCGCGGCCGATGTTGTACAGGCCGTCGCCGTAAGGGCGGGTGGCCAGGAACGTTGCCCACCAGCTGCCGTCCCGGATCTGGACGAACTTGGCATGACCGGCCGAGGTCACCGGATTCGATCGTGCCGGGTCGAGCTTGCGCTGGCTGAGGATGGGATTGCGCTCGTGGGGCAGGAAGGGGCCGCGCACGCTGGTGGCGCGAAACACCACCTGGGAGTGATTGTCGCCGGTGCCGCCTTCGGCCGCGATCAGGTAGTAGTACTGCCCGCGGCGGAAGATGTGCGGGCCTTCGATCCAGCTCGGTTTGGCCGCGATGTCCACGCCGCCGTTGACGAGCAGCGTGCGCTCGCCCTTGACGGCGAGCGTCGCCGGGTCGAACTCCTGCACCCAGATGGCCCGGTGGCCGTCGTAGCGCGGCTTCTCCGCGGGTGCGTCGTTGCCGACCAGGTAGACCCGGCCGTCGCTGTCCCAGAACAGCGACGGATCGATGCCGCCGAATGCCAGCTTGCGCGGGTCCGACCACGGGCCGGCGGGATTGGTGGCGGTCAGCACCACGTTGCCGCCGCAGTCGACGCAGGTGGTCACCACGTAGAAGATCCCCTTGTGGTGCGAGATATCCGGCGCGTAGATGCCGCGCGACGAGCGCAGGCCCTTGAAGCTGAACTGGGAGGGGCGGTCGATGACGTTGGCGACCTGGGTCCAGTTGACCAGGTCGCGCGAATGAAACAGCGGCAGCCCGGGGAAGTTGGTGAACGAGGAGTTAATCAGGTAGTAGTCGTCGCCCACGCGCAGCACGGAAGGGTCGGGATAGTAGCCGGACAGGATCGGATTTCGGTACTGCGTCGCGTCAGGCTTCGCCTTTTCCTGCGACCGGCCCTCGTAGGAGAAGCGTTCGAAATGGGCGGCGGTACCGGGCGCGCCGTCCATGCTCGCCGGTCCCGCGCAGGCGGCGAGGCCGAGCGCGATGCCGATGGTGGCGATATATCGTTGAAAAACCATGCAGGCCTCAGCAAAAAAACCCGCGAGCAGCGGGGCTCGCGGGGGAAACGGCGGTCCAGTACGGCCCGCCCAGGAGGGGTTGGATCAGAACGCCGTGCGCAGCGACAAGGTGTAACTGCGGCCGGTCTCGTTGTTGTCCGAGATCGCGTTGCTGAACTGCGTGTAGCTCTGGCCGATCGCATTGTTGGCATTCACCACGCTCAGCGTCAGGTCGGTGTTGTAGCGGAACCCGAACATCCGTTTCAGGTTCGCGCCGACCGTGGCATCGATCTGGGTGCGTGCCACGGCGTAGCCGTAGGCGCCGCCCGGGATGTTGATCAGGCCGGTGTTGTTGTTGCTGACGTGTTCCGCCGTGTAGTTGCGCGAGACCCGGGCCGACAGGCCGTTACGCTCGTAATACAGGGTCAGGTTGCTGGTACGGGGCGGCACGCCGGCGATCGGCGGCGCATTCAGGGCGTCGTCCGTCTGCTTGGCGTAGGTGAAGTTGGCGGTGAAGCCGAAGCCCTTCACCGGCAGCATGTCGAGCGGCTGCTGCCAGGTCAGCTCGACGCCGCGCACCTTCAGCTTGGTATCGATATTGACTGGCGAAGAGAGTTCGACCAGGTGCTTGTCGCGCCCACCGCTGGCGAGCACGGCCGCTTCCTGAGCGGCGGTCAGGCCGATCGTCGTGCCCTCGCCGTACAGGGCGTCGAGCTGCGCCAGGGTATACATGACGCGGTCCGTGCCGGGACGGTTGGTGATGTCCTTGGCGAACAGTCCCACGGCCACATACGCTTCGCGGCTCATGTAGTACTCCAGGCCGATGTCGAGGTTCATGGCCTCGAAGGGCTGGAGCTTGGGATTGGTCAGGTTGCCCTGGCGTACGCTCTGGTCCAGCGTCAAGCGGGTTTGCCGCAGTTCGGTCGGGTTGGCGCGCGTCATGGACTTCGAGGTCGACAGGCGGGCGATCAGGTCCGGCTGGATGTTGTAGGCGGCAGTCAGCGAGGGCAGATAGTTGCGGTAGCTGGTGGATTCATATTGCCAGGCCAGGATGTCCTCGTAGCGGCCGCCATTGTCGTTGGCGCCGTTGGTCGGATTATTGCGCGAATCGGCCACGCGGTTGGTGGTGCCGATGGTCTGGTCCGTTTCGGCCACGCGCACGCCGAGGTTGTAGCGCAGGGTGCGGCCAAGCACCTTGGTACGGCCGTTGGTCTCCACGTAGCCGGCCTTGACCTTTTCGCGGATATAGCCGCCGCTGGTGCCGGCACCGTAGCCACGGTAGATGTTGTCGCGGAAGTACTGGTAATCCGTATCTTGCGCAAACTTGTTCCAGTCCAGGGTGACGAAACCATGGTCCGAGGGGCGCAGGTACTCGGGCACCTTGGCGTTCGGCACGGCCGAGCCCAGGTAGGCCAGCGGCGTGTTCTGGCCGGCCGTGGCCTTGGTCCCGTAGCCCGGGTAGGCGGTAGCGGCATCGAGCATCGGACCGGACGCATTGCGGCCATCGCAGCCTGGATTGCGCAGCTGGGTGTTGGGCGACCAGAAACGCACGTTGACGTTGTTGCCGCAAGCGACGTTCATCCATGCGTCGGCCAGCGAGAAGTCCTGGTAGCGGCGCTCGATGTCGTCCATCGTCGCACCGACCTTGATGTTGAAGTCGCTATCGCCCCAGGTCAGGTTCAGGCGCCCGCCCTGCGTGTTGTTGGTGCGTTCGAACAGACTCATGCGCAGGCCGGACAGGCCCGGACCGGCCTGGTACCAGCCGAAGTTGGCCGGATCGTTGACGTCCACATTGCCGGTGTAGGTCGGCGGCTGGCCCGGCACGGTGTTGTCGTACTCGATCACCGAGTTGGGCGAACGCGTCGCCAGCAACACGGACGGCATGTCGCGATAGAAGGTGCTGCGGGTCTTGTTCAGGTGGCCGTCGATGGTCCATTTTTCGGCCAGGCGGAACTCGAAGCCCGGGTTGATGCTGTAGAACTTCGTATTCTCCTTCATCGGGCGGTACTCCAGCCCCCAGAAGGTGTTGGCGAGGGTTGCCTTGGTGACGGTGCAGCCGTAGGTGCAATCGCTGCGGTCGAATTCCATGCCGATCGGGATCGGGACATTGGCGCGGGTGCCGACGTTCATGGCCTCTTGCACCATCTCGTTGCCTTTGCGGGCCACGATGGTGTCCATATAGAAGTCCAGGCGCTCGTTCGGCTGCCATTGCAGGCTGACCGTGCCGCCGACGCGGTTGCGCGAGCCTTCGTACAGCATGTGGCGCCCGAGACGGCCCATCAAGCCATTGTCGATCTGCTTGATCGAGGCGCCCGGATTCAGGGCCAGCAGCATCGCGCGGTCGATCGGACGGCCGGCGACCAGCACCGAGCGGGCGTACTCGGGCAAGGCGTCCAGGGCCAGGCCCGCCGGCACCGTGTCCGGGGTGGCCTGGTGGCCGCCACCGGTATTGTTGGGATTGTCCGCCGCCGTGGCCTGGTTGGCCTTGAGCTGGAAGTTGCGCATCTCGACCACCTGGAAGGCGTCGGTCTTGTAATCGGTCTTGCCCCAGGCGACGCCGGCCAGCGCGCCGACGCGGCCCCAATTGCGGGTGTCCCAGGTGTTGCTGATCAGGCCGGAGCCGGTATGGCCTTTCTTGCCGTGCAGGTCGCGGTAATTGCCGGACACGGTGAAGGCCGAGCGCAGCCCGGACTTGTCGAACGGGCGCACGCTGCGCATGTCGACGGTGCCGGCGATGCCGCCTTCGATCACGCTGGCCTGCTGGCTCTTGTAGACGGTGGCGCGGCGGAACAGTTCGGACGGCAGGAAGTCCATGTCCACTTCGCGGTTGGCGCTGATGTTGCCGCCCCAGCTGCCGGCCGAGGCCGACGCCATCGGCGCGCCATTGAGCAGGACCCGCGTGAAGGCGGGGCCCATCCCGCGGATCGAGATGTTCAGGCCTTCGCCGTCGATGCTGGCGCGGGTCACCTGCACGCCGGGTACGCGCGCCAGCGCGTCGGCGATGTTCGGATCCGGGAACTTGCCCATGTCTTCCGAAGACACGGTGTCGGTCAGGCCGATGTTTTCCCGTTTTTCGGCGGCCGATTCGGCCAGGGAACTGCGAAAGCCGCTCACGACGACGACCGGAACGACAGGTTTGGCATCCTTGGCGGCGGTCGCGGCTGCCTCGGCCGGCCGGGCGCTCGGCGCGCCCGCTTCGCTGGACGTGGTTTGAGCGAAAGCGCTCGAGATCATTCCCGCCAGGACGGTGGTAATGAAGATCTTGCCGTTCACTCCCTGCAGGCGGTGCAGGGCAGCGCCTCGTTGGTATTTCTCCATGCTTTAGTCTCCAATATCAGGCGGATCGTGCCGCTGTGCGCTCGACTGGCGGCGCAAGGTTTTTATAGTGAATCGGATAGGCCGACCGTTTCGCGCACCGTGTCCTGGTATTGCCTCCGTCACCGGAGTCCGCACAGCCCGTCGAGTTCTGTTGTTAGCGCTATCATTTGCAATGTTGGACCGTTTACATTAACGAGTCAACAGGTTTTGTACATAAAAAGTTGGAATCTCGCGGCCGAATACTGCGGAGCTGGAGCCGGAAATAGGGTCAAGCGCTTGATTTTGTAGGAAAAACTTAGGATGTACGCGGCGTATTGACGCGTCTTCTCCGACGTAGAAGGATATGGCAGCGGAAAAATATTTCGTAAATCTGTTGTTAATTTAGCTGTGCAATGTGTATCTTATGCCCATGTGGCAGCGTCAAAACATGGTTTTGCAGGAAGTGGCAGGGGTAGCGGCTTCCCTCCTGGGGCACTCGCTCCAGCAGCGCCGTCCGACAAAAAAGTTAGCGCTACCACCAAGGCGCAACATTGAGACAACTACTTTACCAAAAGCAAAATGAACAAAAAGCTCTACGGCGCCTGCGCCGCCCTGGTGGCCTCGTTCGCGTTGAACCAGCCGGCCCATGCCATCGGCAAGCCAAGCATCGTCAACTTCGAGTCTGCCCAGGCAGGCAGCGTTGCACTCGTCAAGGCAGGCGGTGCCGCGCCGATCTATGTCGACCCGGCGGATCATGCCGGCGTCCTTCGTGCAGCGGCCGACCTGCAAGCCGATATCGAGAAGGTCGGCAGCGTACGGCCGGTCCTGCACCGGTCCACGCTGCCGAGCGGCGCGGACGTGGTCATTCTCGGCACGCTGGGCAACAGCGCGCTGATCGACGGCCTGGTTGCCAGCGGCAAGCTGGACGTCTCGGGCATCAAGGGGAAGTGGGAGGGCTACCTGGTGCAGACCGTGCACCGTCCCATGCCCGGCGTCGAGCGCGCGCTGGTCGTGGCCGGGAGCGACAAGCGCGGCTCCATCTACGGTATCTATGAGATCTCCGAGCAGATCGGCGTCTCGCCCTGGCACTTCTGGGCGGACGTGCCCGTGACCAGGCGCGCGCAGGTGAACATCGCAGCGCCGCAGCGCATCGACGACGCACCCGTGGTCAAGTACCGCGGGATCTTCCTCAACGACGAGGCGCCGGCATTGACCGGTTGGGTCAAGGCGACCTACGGCGACTACAACAGCAAGTTCTACGCGAAGGTGTTCGAACTGATCCTGCGCTTGCGCGGCAACTACCTGTGGCCCGCCATGTGGAACAACGCCTTCTATGACGACGACAAGGCCAACGGCAAACTGGCCGACGACTATGGCATCGTGATGGGCACCTCGCACCACGAGCCGATGATGCGTGCGCACCAGGAGTGGGGCCGCTACGGCAAGGGGCCGTGGGACTACAGCCGCAATGCCGACACGCTGGCCAGGTTCTGGACCGAGGGCGTACGTCATACCAAAGGCTTCGAGAAGGTCGTCACGCTCGGCATGCGCGGCGATGGCGACGAACCGATGTCGGAAGAATCGAACGTCTCGCTGCTGGAAAAGATCGTCCGCGACCAGCGCGACATCATCGCCCGCGAGCTCGATCGCGACGTGACCAGGGTGCCGCAGTTGTGGGCGCTGTACAAGGAAGTGCAGGATTACTACGAGAAGGGCATGCGCGTGCCGGACGACGTGACCCTGCTGTGGTGCGACGACAACTGGGGCAATATCCGCCGCCTGCCGACCGCGGCCGAGCGCAAGCGTCCGGGTGGCGCCGGCGTGTACTACCACTTCGATTACGTGGGCGGGCCGCGCTCGTACAAGTGGCTGAACGTGACGCCGATCCCCAAGATCTGGGAGCAGATGCACCTGGCCTGGAAGTACCAGGCGGACCGCCTGTGGATCGTCAACGTCGGCGACCTGAAACCGATGGAAGTGCCGATCGAATTCTTCCTGACCTACGCCTGGAACCCGGCCAGGTGGCCGGCCGAGCGCCTGCCCGAGTACCTGACACTCTGGGCCGAGCGCGAGTTCGGCACGGAACACGCGACCGATATCGCCGACATCGTCGCCAAGTACACCAAGTACAACGGCCGCAGGAAGCCCGAACAGCTCGAGCCGAACACGTACAGCCTGCTGAACTACAACGAAGCCGAACGCGTGGTCGCCGAGTACCAGGCCATCGCCGCGCGTGCCGAGCAGATTTACGCCCAGCTCCCCGAGGCCAAGCGCGACGCCTTCTTCCAGCTGGTGCTGCACCCGGCCAGGGCAGGGGCCATCGTCAACGAGCTGTATGCCGCCTCCGCACGCAACCGCCTGTACGCGGCGCAGGGAAGGGCTTCCGCCAACGACCTGGCCGCGCGGGTGCGGGAGCTGTTCCGTGCCGATGCAGAGCTGACTCGCCAGTATCACGAGGACCTGGCGGGCGGAAAGTGGAAGCACATGATGTCGCAGGTACACCTCGGCTACACCTTCTGGAACCAGCCGCCACGTAACGTGATGCCGCCGGTGAGCGAGATCCAGACCACGAAAGAAGCCGAGATGGGCGTGGCTGCCGAAGGCGCCGAGCATGCCTGGCCGCGCTGGGGCCAGCCGGTGCTGACGCTGCCCGCGGTGAACCCGTTCGACCGGCAGCCGCGCTTCATCGAGGTGTTCAATCGCGGCGAGACACCGTTCTCTTACCAGGTCAGCGCCGACCAGCCATGGGTGACGATCAGCCACCCGAGCGGCACGGTGACGCGCGACCAGCGGGTCCTGATCGGCGTGCGCTGGGACGAGGTTCCGCTTGGCGTCGACGCGGCGACGCTCACGGTTCACGGTCCGCAAGGCGCGAAGGCGCGGGTCAAGCTGCCGCTGTCGACACTGCGTTCGGCAGAGAAGGGCGCGTTCGTGGAGACCGGTGGGGTGGTATCGATCGAAGCGGCCAGGCACGCACGTGCGGTGGCGCCGAAAGGCCGCCAGTGGCTGCTGGTGCCGGATCACGGCCGCACCGGCTCGGGGATGACGACCTTGCCTGTGGATGCGCCCGCCGTCTTGACAGGGAGGGACGGCATGCGCCTCGAGTACCGCATGCAGGTCGTCACCACCGGCAAGGTGACAGTGCAGACGATCCTGGCGCCGACGCTCAAGTTCCAGCCGGGGCAGGGCTTCCGCTTCGCCGTATCGATCGACGATGAGAAGCCGCAGATCGTCAACGTGCATGCCGACGGCTCCGAGCGGCATTGGTCGAAAATCGTCAGCGACGGCGCGGCAAGCTTCACCACGACGCACACGATCGACAAGCCGGGCGTCAGGACGCTCAAGGTATGGGCCATCGATCCGGGCCTGGTCGTGCAGAAGATGGTGGTCGACCTGGGCGGGCTGAAGCCGAGCTATCTGGGGCCGCCGGAGAGTCCACGCCTGCCCTGAGCCTGAAAATCGAACCAAGCTATTTACACTGGAGCTGACATGACCGTTTCCGCATCAAGCGCCCCTGTCGTGACCGACATGCGCGTCGTCCCCGTCGCCGGCCAGGACAGCATGCTGCTGAACCTGAGCGGCGCGCACGGGCCCTGGTTCACCCGCAACATCGTCATCCTGACCGACAGTGCCGGCAATACCGGCCTGGGCGAAGTGCCCGGCGGCGAGCGCATCCGCCAGACCATCGACGACGCGCGCAGCCTGGTCATCGGCAAGACGCTGGGCGACTACAACGCGGTGCTCAACAGCATGCGGACTGCGTTCGCCGACCGCGACGCGGGCGGGCGCGGCCTGCAGACCTTCGACCTGCGCACCACCATCCATGCCGTCACCGCCGTGGAGTCGGCCTTGCTCGATTTGCTGGGCCAATTCATGAATTTACCGGTCGCCGCGTTGCTCGGCGACGGCCAGCAGCGCGACGCGGTGGAGATGCTGGGCTACCTGTTCTTCATCGGCGACCGCAAGAAGACGGACCTGGGCTATCGCAGCGAACCGGGCGAAAGCGATGCCTGGCTGCGCCTGCGCAACGAAGCGGCCTTGAGCCCGGAGGGGATCGTACGCCTGGCCGAAGCGGCGCGCGAGCGCTATGGCTTCAACGACTTCAAGCTGAAGGGCGGGGTACTGCGCGGCGACGAGGAGATGGAAGCGGTGATTGCCTTGCACGAGCGCTTTCCCGAGGCCCGCGTGACGCTGGATCCGAACGGCGGCTGGCTGCTCGACGACGCCATTCGCCTGTGCCGCGACAAGCAGGGCATCCTGGCCTATGCCGAGGACCCTTGCGGCGCCGAGAACGGTTTCTCCGGCCGCGAGGTGATGGCCGAGTTCCGCCGCGCCACCGGATTGCCGACCGCCACCAATATGGTCGCCACCGACTGGCGCCAGATGGCGCACGCGATCCAGCTGCAGTCGGTCGACATTCCGCTGGCCGACCCGCATTTCTGGACCATGCAGGGCTCGGTGCGGGTGGCCCAGCTGTGCGAGATGTTCGGGCTGGCCTGGGGCTCGCATTCGAACAACCACTTCGACATCTCGCTGGCGATGTTCACCCACGTCGGCGCGGCGGCGCCGGGCAGGGTGACCGCGATCGACACCCACTGGATCTGGCAGGACGGGCAGCGCCTGACCAGGGAGCCCTTGAAGATCGAAGGCGGGAAGGTGGCAGTGCCTGCGAAGCCCGGACTGGGCATCGAGCTCGACCCGGCCGAGCTGGAGAAGGCGCACCAGGCCTACCAGAACCTGGGACTGGGAGCACGCGACGATGCGGTGGCGATGCAGTTCCTCATATCGGGCTGGAAGTTCGACAACAAGCGGCCTTGCCTGGTTCGCTGAACGGGGCAGCGCCGGATCTGGCGATTGCCGCCGGCAGAACAGGGATCGGATGAGCGTCGTCCATTCGAACTGAATGGACGACGGCTTTCATCGAAAAATGTAACTAACCCACGAGTGCGCTCGGCGCGCAACGATAGCTCGACGTTAACAACTCCGGCCAAACCAACACTGCAGCACCAAGGCATCCAGGAAGGGCGGAGGCACAAGCGCTTACGATCTGGAAGAAGGGCGCCTCATGGCTGACATCGTGCCGAGTTCGGAGATTTGCTAACATGCAGGATTAACACATCGGAAAGCATCCCGCCGCATCAGCATGATTCCATTGACTTTCAACGACATCGACGTAGGCGCGCGCCTGGCCGAAGCCCTGGCGCGCCAGGCAAGCTCCCTGCGCGGCATGCCGATCACCTATGGCGACCTGCTCACGCTGGCGCGTTCCCTGCATCCGAAGGACGAGGTGCTCGGCCGCGCGGTCGTGGTGGGCATCGGCCCCAAGCTGCTGTTCGTGGAAGGCTTCTGCGCTGCGCATGGCTACCCGAACCTGGCCTGCCTCGCGGTAAACCGGGAGAGCTTGCGGCCGGCGGCCAACTACAAGGGCGACTGGGAAGCCGACAAGCGCGCTGTCGCGGGCTTCGACTGGCGTGAAGCCGAGGCGAAGCTGGCCGCCTACGTCGAGGCGATGCGCGCCCAGGTGCCGCCACGCTTCAAGCCGCGCAAGGAACGGCCGGCCGACGTGGCCTGGTACGCCTATTTCTGTTCGCACCGTGAAGCCTGCGAAAAGCTCACGTCGGACGACAAACAGGAGATCATCAACCAGATGATGGCGGGGCTGGATCCGGAGACCGCGCTGGGGCGTGTGCTCGCTGCGAAGCAGGAGTTTGGCAGCGCGCCGCCGCCCTGATTCATTGAGCGGCAGCGAGCCGCTACGAGGCTGACTGCCGCGGCGCCGAACCGGTGCGCGGTTCCTGCTGGGCCGGCGCGGGGCGCACCGCTGTCGGCAGCCCGCCCTGGCGCAGGATCGGCTGCACCTGCGCCGCCGCGCGCGTACCGGGCGTGCGCCGTCCAACCGCGAAGTCGCTGGGACGGTTCAGGCCCGTGGCCACCACCGTGACCCGCATGGCGTCGCCCAGGCTGTCGTCGAATACCGCGCCGAATTTGATGATGGCCTCGTCGCTGGTCTGCGCGCAGATCGTGTTCATCACCAGCTTGGTTTCGCGCAGTCGCAGGGTTTCCTCGGAGGCGGCGATGTTGACCAGGACCCCGCGCGCGGCGCGCAGGTTGGAGCCGTCGAGCAGCGGGCAGGCGATCGCTTCTTCGGCCGCCTTGACGGCGCGGTCCTCGCCGCTATGCTGGGCCGAGCCCATCATCGCCATGCCGGTCTGGCGCATCACCGTGCGCACGTCCTCGAAATCGACATTGACCATGCCGGGCACGGTGATGATTTCGGCGATCCCGGTGACTGCCTTGCTCAATACCTCGTCGGCGGCGGCGAATGCGCTTTTCTGGGTGATGTCGTCGCCCAGGACTTCTTCGAGACGGCTGTTGAGGACGATGACCAGCGAGTCCACGCAGCGCGCCAGGGTGGCGATGCCTTCTTCGGCCACGCGCATGCGCCGCGGTCCTTCGAAGTCGAAGGGTTTGGACACCACGCCGACCGTGAGGATGCCGAGTTCGCGCGCCACTTCGGCGACCACCGGCGCGGCGCCGGTGCCGGTGCCCCCGCCCATGCCGGCAGTGAGGAAGACCATGTCGGCGCCCTTGAGGGCCTCGGCGATGACGGCGCGCTCGCGCACCGCGCTTTCGCGTCCGACGATCGGGTCGCTGCCGGCGCCGAGGCCACCCTCGCCGAGCTGGATCCGTTTTTCGACCCTGGTGTTGGACAGCGCCTGCGCGTCGGTGTTGGCGCAGATGAATTCGAAAGAGGCCAGGCCGGACGAGGCCATGTGGCTGACGGCGTTGCCGCCGGCGCCGCCCACGCCGATCACCTTGATGACCGTGTCAGGTTGGGGAAAATTTGATTCGGACAAGAAACACTCCGTATGAAAAGATAAAGCCGGCATGCCGCGCCATGCGCCGCGGCCCGTGCCGTCGACTGCAGAGCCCATAAGACTACTGGCAAAGGGCGCGCACGCGAAAGTTCGAAAACGTTTCAAACGCAAGCATTTGTAATAACACGTGCAAGCCGAAAGGAAGCATGGCTGACGTATGCACGTCAGCCCTGTATCCAGGAGAAAGAGTCAGTTCCTGGTAGAAATCAAATTATCCCGGGCGAAGCGGTTTGCGGCCTCAGGCGTCCCGCCCCAGTCCCAGGTCGGTACTGATCTGTTCGCGCAGCACGAACTTCTGGATCTTGCCGGTGACTGTCATCGGGAAGGCCTCCATGAAGCGCACGTAGCGGGGAATCTTGTAGTGGGCGATCTGGCCGCGGCAGAAGGCCTGGATGTCCTCGGCGCTGGCCTCCATGCCGGGGCGCACGATGATGCAGGCGCACAGTTCCTCGCCGTACTTCGCGTCGGGCACGCCGATGCACTGGACGTCCTGGACTTTCGGATGGCGGTACAGGAACTCCTCGATCTCGCGCGGGTAGATGTTCTCGCCGCCGCGGATCACCATGTCCTTGCAGCGCCCGACGATCGAGGCGAAGCCGTGCTCGTCGATCACCGCCAGGTCGCCGGTATGCAGCCAGCGCGCGCTATCGATGGTAGCCCGGGTCTTCTCTTCGTCGTCCCAGTAGCCGAGCATGACGGAATAGCCGCGCGTCAGCAGCTCACCCTTTACGCCGCGCGGGACGATCGCGCCGTTCGCGTCCACCACCTTGCACTCGATGTGCGGATGGACGCGGCCGATGGTGGTCATGCGCAGCGTCACCGGGTCGTCCACCGAACTCTGGAACGAGACCGGCGAGGTCTCGGTCATGCCGTAGGCGATCGTGATCTCCGCCATGTGCATGGTCTGCATGACCCGGTTCATCACCTCGGCCGGGCAGGGCGAGCCGGCCATGATCCCGGTGCGCAGCGTCGACAGGTCGTAGCGCGCGAAGCCGGGGTGTTCGAGCAGGGCGATGAACATGGTGGGCACGCCGTGCAGGCCGGTGCAGCGCTCGGCCTGCACGGTCTCCAGCACGGCTTCCGGCTCGAAGCCGGCGCTCGGGAAGACCATGGTGGCGCCGTGCGTCACGCAGGCCATGTTCCCGAGCACCATGCCGAAGCAGTGGTACAGCGGCACCGGGATGCACAGGCGGTCCGCGCACGTCAGACGCATCGCCTCGCCGACGAAGAAACCGTTGTTCAGGATGTTGTGGTGGCTCAGCGTCGCACCTTTGGGTGCGCCGGTGGTGCCCGAGGTGAACTGGATGTTCACCGGATCGTCGAACTGCACCGCGTCCGCCACCTGGCGCAGGCGCGCCAGCGCCGCGGCGCCGGGCGGGGCCAGCAGCATGTCGAAGTTCAGCATCCCGGCGCTGGGCTCGGGGCCGAGGCGGATCACGTGGCGCAGGTGGGGCAGGCCCTCATCGCGCAGCGTCGTGACGCCGTGGGCCAGCGCGGGCACGACCTCGCGCACCATCGCGAGGTAGTCGCTGGTCTTGAAGCCGGGGGCCAGGATCAGGGCGCTGCACTGGACCTTGTCCAGCGCGTAGGCAAGTTCGGCGCGGCGGTAGGCCGGGTTGATGTTGACCATGACCAGCCCGGCGCGCGCGGTAGCGAACTGTACCAGCACCCATTCCGCGCAATTCGGCGCCCAGATGCCGACCCGCTGGCCCGGCGCCAGCCCCAGCGCCAGCAGGTTGGCGGCCACGCGCGAGACGCGCTCGTCGAATTCGGCGTAGGTCCAGCGGATGTCCTGGAAGGGCACGATCAGCGCCTCGCGCTCGCCATGGCGGGCTGCGATGTCCGCCAGGTGGGCGCCGATCGATGCGCCGATCAAGGGAGTATTGCTGGGCCCATGAACATAGCTCCATTGCTGCTGCATAGTTGTCTCCTGATTGTAGGTGCTTGTTCGCGCTAGGGTAGCCGCCATTGCGCGCGCTGACTGTTCACGCAACAACAATTGCCATAAAGATCGCCATTTCAGATAGACGGCCGGTCTCAGCGGAAGGCGGAGGCACGCACGGCAGCCAGGTCGCGGATCTCGATGCTGCCATAGCGCGCCTCGACGATGCCGTCCTGTTCGAGGTGGCGCAGGGCGCGGTTGACGATCCCGCGCGAGACCCCGGCCAGGAAGGAAAGCTCTTCCTGCGAGAGCTGGAGCGTCATGGTGGTGCCGGGATACAGCACCGGATTGAACAGTTCGGCCAGGCACAGGGCCACGTGGCGCTCCGGCGCATACGAGCGCAGGTGCTCGCAGCGGATCACGAACTGCGCCAGGCGGGTATTCAGCTGGCCGATCAGGTAGTGGTTGAACGCGATGCTGTCGGCCAGCAGCCAGTGGAAGGTAGCGGCGGGCACCTGGGCCACCCGGGATTCGCGCAGCGCCACCACGTCGTAGGGGCGGCGTTCGTGCTTGAACACCGAGCCCTCGCCGAACCAGCCGCCGCGCGGGATGCCGATCAGGGTGGTCGGCTTGCCGTCGGGGCCCACGTTGGACACCTTGACCAGGCCTTCGACCACGCCATACCAGTAGTCGGAGCGCTGGCCGTTCCTGCAGATGGCTTCGCCGGGGCCGGCGCCCGTCTCGGACGCGTCCCGGAGCACCCGGTCCAGTTGTTCCGGGGTCAGCAGCTGCCCCCAGGCGGACGATGCGATGAAATTCCTGACTGCTTCAGTTGCCATGGCGATTGCCAGCCTTGCTACGCAAACAAAGCAATATTTTATCGTCCTTGTCCGTCCGTCGGCGTCGCGCGCGGACGCGCCGCGCGTGGCAGCGTCGCCGGGCGGCTGGCCGGGTTATCATCGGTCGACAGCGCGCGGTCCGGCACGTTCAGGGGAGGATGCGATGAACATCGATGCACAGCGTTTTTGCGTCAGCGGCGCGCACAAGCTGCGCCTGGACGCCGTGCCCACCGAGGTGGACCCGGTGTACCGGTCGAAGCAGCACTACCGCGAGATGCTCGCCAGGCATGTTGCCAGGCTAAGCGCCCGGCAGCAGGTCTTGTTCGCGTCGAACAGCCACGCGATCCTGCTGATTTTCCAGGCCATGGATGCGGCGGGAAAGGACGGCGCCATCAGGCACGTGATGTCGGGCGTGAACCCCCAGGGCTGCCAGGTGCACAGCTACCAGCATCCGGCCCCACGGGAACTGCAGCACGATTTCCTCTGGCGTACCACCGTCGACCTGCCGGAGCGCGGGCACATCGGCATCTTCAACCGCTCCTATTACGAGGAGGTGCTGATCGCCCGCGTGCATCCGGAGATCCTGCGCAGCGAAGGCGTGCCGGCGGCGACCGGCGAGGAGACCATCTGGCGCGAGCGCTACCGCTCGATCCGCAACCTGGAGCGGCACCTGGGTGCCAACGGCACGCGGATCATCAAGGTCTTCCTGCACATCTCGCAGGAAGAACAGCGCAGGCGCCTGCTCAAGCGGATCGACGATCCGAGAAAGAACTGGAAATTCAGCCTGGCGGACGTCCAGGAGCGCGCATTCTGGCCGGCCTACATGGCGGCCTATGAGGAATGCATCAACCGGACCAGCACCGCTGCCGCGCCCTGGTACGTGGTGCCCGCCGACGACAAGAAGAACGCCAGGCTGATCGTGTCCAGGATCGTCCTCGATGCGCTGCGTGAACTCAAGCTGCGCTATCCGAGGGCGGACGCCCACCAGCGCGAGGCATTGCAGGCGATCCGCCGGCGCCTGCGCCTGCGCGCCTGAGGGCACGCCAGGCGCGTGTCCTGGTCGCATTGCCACAAGTAATTGTCAAACGTATACTGGACACCGTAGCGGCGTTTCGCTCGTCTTTCAATCAGGTGTCCCGTGAGCTTGTTTCAGCATATTGTCTTGATGATCCTCCTGGTGCTGGCCGCCGGCTTCCTTTCGCTGACGGAGATCGCCTTTGCCGGCGCGCGCAAGATCAAGCTCAAGCTGCTGGCCGAGGCCGGGGACGAGCGCGCCCTGCAGGTGATGGCGCTGCAGATGCACTCGGCGGAGTTCTTCGCCGCTTCCCAGATCGGCCTGAACGCGATCGCGATCCTGGGCGGCATCCTGGGCGAGGGCGCACTGCGGCCCTTCTTCATCGACTGGGTCTCGACCGTCTACGTCGGTCCGGCCCTCGACAACATCGGCTTCGCCTTGTCCTTCCTGTTCGTCACCTGCCTGTTCATCCTGTTCGCGGACCTGATGCCCAAGCGCCTGGCGATGATCGCGCCCGAGCGCATCGCGATCGCCGTGATCAAGCCGGTCCAGTGGTACATCCGGATCTGCAAACCCTTTGCGTGGGCGCTCAACCTGGTCGCCAACCTGATCTTCCGGATCTTCAAGATCGATACCGCGCGTGAAGACAGCATCACCTTCGACGAGATCTCCGCCGCGGTGGAAGCGGGCGCCCAGGCCGGCGTGCTGCAGAAGCAGGAGCAGCATTTCATCGAGAACGTGTTCGAGCTGGAGTCGCGCTCGGTGGCCTCGGCCATGACGAACCGCGACAGCGTGGTGTATTTCACCCTGACCGAGAACGAAACGAGCATCCGCCAGAAGGTCGCCGGGCATTCGAAATTCCCGGTCTGCGACGGCACCATCGACCGGGTGATCGGCTACGTGGATACGCGCGACATCCTGGTGCGGCTGCTGAACAAGCAGTCGGTGTTCCAGCTGAACGAGTCGAGCGTGCGCACCGTCCTGATCATTCCGGACACGCTGACCCTGTCCGAGCTGCTCGACAAGTTCCGCGCCACGAAGGAAACCTTCGCCGTGGTGATCAACGAATACGCCCTGGTCATGGGCGTGATCACGCTGAGCGACATCATGCTGACCGTGATGGGAAGCTGGGGCAGTCCGCTGGACCAGGACGACCAGATCATGCAGCGCGAGGACGGCTCATGGCTGATCGACGGCAGCACCCCGGTCGGCGACGTCAAGCGCACCGTCGGTCTGGAAAGCCTGCCGGACGAGGAAGCCTACGAGACCGCGGCCGGCTTCATGATGTACATGCTGCGCAAGGTCCCCAAGCGGACCGACAGCGTCGAGTACATGGGGGTCAAGTTCGAGGTGCTGGACGTGGACCACTACCGGATCGACCAGCTCCTGGTGAGGATCCTGCCGCCGCCGCACGGCGAGCCGGGGTCGGGCAACTAGCCCAGTTCCTCCACCAGCTGCGGCACGACCTCGAACAGGTCGCCCACCAGGCCGTAGTCGGCCACCGAGAAGATCGGCGCTTCCGGATCCTTGTTGATGGCGACGATGGTCTTCGAGTCCTTCATGCCGGCCAGGTGCTGGATCGCGCCCGAGATGCCGACCGCGATGTACAGGGTCGG
>NZ_ATYR01000072.1 GCF_000427785.1 Massilia alkalitolerans DSM 17462 | reverse complement strand
GTTCGCGGTGACGTTGCCCGAACCGATGCAGCTCTGGCCCGAGTAGCAGTACTGCGAAATGCCCTGGCGCGGGTTCTTGTACACGATGTTGTTGATGACCTTCGTGTTCTTCAGCTGGATGTTGCCCGGCTTGTCGCCCACGCCGGTGACGATGCCGCCACCCATGCCGCTCGAACCGTTGGCGAACACGGTGTTGTTGGCGATGGTCGAATCGGTTGCGGCGTGCCACAGGTGGATGCCGTAGGCCGAGGCGCGGTAGACGATGTTGTTCAGGATCTTGCTGCCCTTGTTGGACGAGTAGATGCCCTGCACGCCGTTGCAGCCGCCCGGCTTGCCGATGTCGTGCACCACGTTGCCGACGATGTCGCCGGCCGAGCTGCTGTAGTTGGCGTTGACGATGCCGGCGCCGCCGGAGCCCGTGCAACCGCCCGACACGGTGATGTGGTGGACGCGGTTGTTTGTCACCAGCGTGTTCGAACCCATGTTCTGGATACCGAGGCGGCCCGGGCCGCTGATGTCGAAGCCGTTGATCTCGACATGGCTGCCGTTGTTCAGCCACATGACTTCCTTGCCGCTGCCAACGATCTTGGCGCCCCACTTGGTGTCGGACACGAAGCGGATCTTGGCGGTCGAGGTGCCGCTGAGCTTGGTCGTGACGTTGCCGTTATAGGTGCCCGGCGCCACGTGCACGGTAGTGCTCGCCTTGGCGACCGAGGCCGCCTTGTTGATGGTCTTGAACGGACGTGCCTTGGTACCCGGGTTCGAGTCCGAACCGGTGGTGGCGACGTACAGGTGATAGGACGAGTTGTCGGCCGTCGATGCGGTGCGGTTCTGGTATTCCTGGCTGCTCATCAGGGCGACGCGCACGGTGTCCAGCGGCAGGCCGTTGTTGACGTGGCCAACCCAATAAGCGAGGCCGGCGGTGTCCGGCTCGCGGCCGAGCAGGGTGCGATAGAGTTCGGTGACCTGGTCGACCGAGCTCGTCGCGGTGGCAACAGTCGCTTCGGATGCCGTGGCGTTATCAGCGGCGTAGGCGTTGCCGCCGATAGCGGTCAGCAGGACGGCTGCGCTGCAGCAGAGGAGGGCATTAACGCGGGCATTCGAAGCAAAGTTGACTACGTTTTTCATCAGGGTATTTCCTTCTCAAAAAAGTGAAAGCGAAACTTTGAGAGCAGGAAACTGCATTAGTTCAATGTTTTTGCAGAAAATTTTTCCTAGGATAATATTTCCGCAAAGGATATTTCCCGAGTGAATTAGAAAAGTTAAAGAACATTTAATTGATTTGTATAAAAATTATTTGAAAATAATTGTTCTATAAAGGCTGTTTCATATTCGAAACGACCCTTTCAAAAGCACGGGAAGTTAATAGCGGATGGAATTCGAGCGCGGCAAGATGCTCAGCGAAAACAAATGATGCTGTTCAGTTAGCGCGGGCACAGGTTCTCTGGTTGATCGGCAAGCAGAAAGCCGCCTGTATCCGGTGAAGGAAGATCGACAAATGAAAGGTGTCGGGTTTCCCAAATAAAAAGCCCCACGATGGGCTGGCCATCGTGGGGCTGTGCAGGATATGCCGGAGCCGTTCGGCTCCGCCTGGCCTTCGAGATCAGTAGTTCTCGTAGGCGCCGATATCCCATGCGCCGCCCTTCGGACGGAGCGCGCCCGCGATGTCGACCGTCGGGGCATTGGCCTTGATGCCCTTGTTCACGGCCGGCGAGCTGCTCTGCAGGCGGTAGTCGCCGGTGCCGGTCGGGTTGTAGCTGACGAACTTCGGATCGGC
>NZ_ATYR01000071.1 GCF_000427785.1 Massilia alkalitolerans DSM 17462 | reverse complement strand
CGGATTCGTCTTGAAACTGGCCACCGGCGCGGCCTGGCCGGTGACGTACACGCTGTACGCGGTCTGCGGCTTGAGTTTGAACAGCGACACTTCCAGCGCGTCCACCACGCCCAGGTTACGGGCCACAACGAATCCCTTGGCCTCGCCGGCAGCGGGTTTAAGCGCAATGTTGATTGGCTCGCTGTTGGCGCGCGGGACCAGGTTGGTCATGCCGTCGCCGTGCGGCACGGCGTTCGAAACGTACACCAGTGCCTGCGGCGCCTGGCCGACCGGTGCGCGCGCAATCACCTTGTTGGTGGCGCTGTCGATGACATCGACCGCGTCGCCGTTTTCAAGTCCCACATACAGACGTGTGCCGTCGTCGGAGGTCCAGATGCCGTGGGGCAACGCGCCGGTAGGGATCGTCGCAACCAGCGTCGGCGTGGCGTCGGTGGTGTACACCTTGACGACATTCTCACCGCCGATCGTTACGTAAGCACGGGTGCCAGCCGCAGTCTTCGCGAACGCCAAGTGGTTGGTAATGAAGCCGGTATCGATGACGCCCTTTACTTCCAGGCTGGCAGTATCGATGCGCGTCACTTTGCCGGCATCCTTGTGCGTCATCCACATTTCCTTGAAATCAGGGGTGAACTGAAGGAACGGCGAGAACGGGCTGACGACCTTAATGTGCTTGATGACCTTGTGCGACTTCATGTCGATCACGTCGACCACGGGATTGAAGCTGGAGACGACGAACGCCAGCTTGCCGTTCGGCAGGAACTGCACCATGCCGGGGCCGGCGGTCGTCTCGATCCGCTTTTTCTCCTTGAAGGTGACCGGGTCGATCACCGAGATGTAGTCTTCGCCGCGCACCACCGCCCAGACTTCGCGGCCGTCGGCAGTGAAAAACCCTTCATGGGGCGAGCGACCGATATAGGTGATTCCTTTGACCTTGTTGGTCGCCGTGTCGATGAATGCCACCGAGTTAGAGCCGTTTGAAATGGCAATCAGGGTCTTGTGGTCGGGCGAAAAGCCCAGGCCGTGCACATTGATCTCGCCCTTGTATAGCGGCGACAACACGTCGGGACGCTGGTTGCCCAGTTTGATCTGGCCGAGCAGCAAATTGGTCGCCGGGTTGATCACTGAAACGGTATTGGTATTCTGGTCAGCGGTGTAGACGCGGTCTTGCGCGCCAGGAGCGGCAAACGCGGAGGCGGTGAGCAGGCTGCTGACGGTCAACGAGAAAACGCAGTGACGGAGTTGCATGATTTATTCTTTCTTGGTGATCGAAGTGGGAGCAACTTTTGCCTGAGCCGATTGGTAGCGCTGCAACCAGGCCTGCATAATGTTGATTTCGTTTTGCTGTTCCGTGATGATGCCTTGGGCGACGTTGCGCAATTCAGGATCCTTGGTGGTGAGCAGGAGCGCTTTCGCCATGTCGATGGCGCCCTGGTGGTGCGGAATCATCATCGTCACGAAATCATGTTCCGCAACGCCATTCATTGGCGCGCGCTTCATGCCGTCATCCATGACGGCCATGGCATCGTCCGTCAGCGCGGCAAACGGCTTGGCCGTGCTGGCGATAAATACGGGGGGCTTTGCCGCTGGCGACTGGCCATGATGGTGGGCCATGGCCTGTCCGAGAGCACTAGCGCCAATCAGGGCGGCAACGGCGAACGTGGCCAAGCGTCGAAGGTACAAGGGACGGTTCATTAAGGTCATGACGGTTTCTCCAGTTGGTCGTACACGGCGGTGGCAACGCGCGCCAGTTCGGCCTTGTTAATTCCAGCCGACAGCGCATAGCCGAATTTGCCGTCGATCCAATAAAACACATTCACCGGTCCCTCCTGGGCGAAGCGAAAACCTGTGTCCTTGTTGTGCGCCTGGTCGGTCGACACGTACAAGGTGAGGCGCTGCCCGGTCGCGTCGTGGTACATGAACTGCGCCACCGCGCCTTGGGCGCCAGGGAGCAGGCGACCACCGATCAGCTCGTAGCCGAGTTTGCCCAGCCGGGGTGGCCGAATTGCCGTGCCGAGGCGTTTGGACAGCCATGCCACTAGCTGCTCTTCCTGGTCAGCCCCGATTTCCACCGGCCGCTTGACATCCGGGCTATAGACAACGTGGGCGATTGCGGCCTGATGGGCCAAGCCGGCAACGTACAGCGCCGGCCTGGCCTGCATGGAATCACCTTGGGCGTACTGAATCTCGCCTGCCTGCTGGCCATGCAGCAGCCACCCTGTCGTGCCGCTGAACAGGGCGATGGCAAGACCGGCTACCAGCCGCTGCCATTGCCACTGGCGCGGTCGCGCTGCGCTTAAGCGCTCCGGCACCGCTTCGTCGAGCACGGGATTGAAAAGCGCGCGCAGTTCATCGTTTTGCGCTGTATAGGCGCGCAGTCGCTCCGCCTCTTCCGGGCGCTGCGCCAGATAGGTGTCGACCTCGAGTCGGCGCGCGGCAGGCAGCTTGCCGTCGACGAAGGCGTGCAATTCGGCTTCCGTGATGGGTAGGGTATTCATTTGACCACCTTCAAGGGTGCGATGTACGCTCTCCCTTCCATATTCGCGCGCATTTTTTCACGCGCGCGCGACAGGCGCGACATGACCGTACCGATGGGAATCTTGAGCGTTTGCGCGACGTCGTCGTAACTCATTTCTTCCAAGGCCACCAGCAGCAGGATTTCACGCTGTTCCTCTGGCAGCGCACGCAAGGCCGTTTCCATGTCGCGCAGTTCGAGTCCGCTTGAAGGACTGCCAGGTGCTAGTGCCATCGATGTCTCCTCGTTGAGCGCTTCCGTCGGCACTGAAGGCCGCCGCGCCTGGTCGATACGCACGTTGTGCATGATGCTGAACAACCATGCGCGCATATCGCTACCACCCTCCCATGACGCCAGTCTCCCCCATCCGCGCTCGACCGTGTCCTGCACCAGGTCGTCGGCGCCGGCCCGATCGCCGACCAATGCCCGCGCATAGCGGCGCAGACGGGGAATGCAGGCCAGCAGCTGGTCGCGCGAATTGGGCATGGATGTCACTGGAGTATCGGTCGATTAATCAATAAGCTGCTGCGGTCAGTTTCGGATCGATCTGCCAGGTTTCGTTGACCAGCTTGCCATCGCGGTAGGTCAGCACATAGCGCACATTGACCTGT
>NZ_ATYR01000070.1 GCF_000427785.1 Massilia alkalitolerans DSM 17462 | reverse complement strand
GCCTTCCATTGTTTAAGCATTGGCGCGATCGTGCTCTTGCTGCCGGTGCCGCCCAAGGCCTCGCGCACGGTGTCGACGGTGGCGTTCTTGCCGGCGGCGGTCAGCTGGGCGGCCGCCTTGGCGACGTGGGAGTACAGGATACCGGCTCTGGCCATGATCGCTCCTTGGATAAGATAACGTNCGGTGTAATACGTAATGGTACGTTATATTACGATATAAAATCGATCCGAAATGAGTGAATAATTAGGCTCGATAATGTAGATTATCGACACCGATGCCGATCCGCAGCGTGCTATCCTGCGTAACCCCCGTTACAAGCCCGACCGCGAGCAACACAGCCATGGCCACCCCCGAACCCGCCGACAACGGCGCCGAAAATAACGATGCACACCCAGCGTCGGCGCTGCACTCTGCCGTTACAGCTGTGGACGCCGTGCTCGCAGCCCAGCACCGCGCCGTCCTGGCCGCCGCCACGGCCGACAACACGCGCCGGGCGTACCGGTCCGCCGTAAACCACTACCTGACGTGGGGCGGCGTGTTGCCGGCCGACGAAGCGGCGATCATCCGATACCTGCTCACCTACGCGCCGACCCTCAATCCCCGCACCTTGGCGTTGCGCCTGACGGCACTGTCGCAGTGGCACGTCCACCAGGGCTTCCCCAATCCGGCTTCGACACCGACCGTGCGCAAGACACTGACGGGGATCGCACGCACGCACGGCCGCCCGAAGAAGAGGGCCAAGGCCCTTCCAATCGAGGACCTGGAACGTATCGTGGTGCAGCTGGTCAGCGCCGGCACGTTGAAGGCGACGCGCGACAACGCACTTTTGCAGATCGGTTTTTTCGGCGGATTGCGGCGCAGCGAGCTGGTCGCCATCGAGGTCGGACATATTGGCTGGACACCCGAGGGCATCGAGATCATGCTGCCGCGCTCGAAGACTGACCAACTGGGCGAAGGGATCATCAAGGCGATCCCGTACAGCGACGGCCCTTGCTGCCCGGCGGCGGCGTTGCGCGCCTGGCTCGACGCCGCCGACATCATGGCCGGACCGGTGTTTCGGTCTATCAGCAAGTGGGGGACGGTGGCCAGCGCCGCTCTGGGCGTGGGCAGCGTGAATACGATCCTGGAGGATTGCGCGACACTGGTCAAACTCGACTACGTGCTAGACCTGTCTAGTCACAGTCTGCGGCGTGGCATGGCCACCAGCGCGCACCGCGCCGGCGCCGACTTCCGCGACATCAAGAAGCAAGGAGGCTGGCGCCACGACGGCACGGTCCATGGCTACATTGAGGAGGCCAGCCGGTTCGAGGATAACGCGGCCGGCAGTCTGTTGCGTAAGCGGGTCAAACCGGCCTGATTTGTCTCAGCGCCCGCTTGCCCGTTGTTGAAAAGCAGCACCGGCCGGCCCCCGGCTGTGCCGGGGCGAGCGACGGCATGGCGCGAAGCACGTCCCCGGCGGGCATGCTCAGTAAAGGCGTCTACAAGAAGGGGATGGCATCAAATTCATTGCGCCAGGACATAATGCGCCAAGGCCATCGCTTCGCCCTCGCTCAGTTGGGAGAAAGCTGGCATCGGTACAGGCCCCCATTTGCCAGCGCCGCCCGCTCGAATATTCCTCGCCACCAGTGATACCGCGTCTGCCTTGCCCTTGTACTTTGCCACCACTTCCTTGAATGCCGGCCCGACGACCTTTTTGTCGATCGAATGACATCCCATGCAAGCATTTGCGGCAAGCAACGCTTTCGTATCGATTGCTGCGGTGGCGCCGGCCTTCGGTGCAACTGCAGCTGGCTTTATCGCCGCGTTCGCAATCGGCACTGCGTTACTGCGTTCGGCACCGTAGGTCTTGACCAGGTAATCGACCATGTCCGGGATATCCGCGTCTGAGAATTGCGCACCGAACGGTTTCTTCATCTTTCTCACGGTGGCATCCCAGTAGCCGCGCGGCGATGTCGTGGGCTGCGACTGGATGTAATGGACCGAGTGACATGTCATGCAGTTGCGCTGGGCCAGCGCATATCCCGGCAACTCGCTGGGTTTGAAGACAGCAGTTTCAGGCGGAAGCTGAATGTCGAGGGCGAAAGCTGGGGCCGCAGCCATCAGACTGATGGTGAACAGAGAGCAAATCAGTGGATGTTTCAATGTGGTTCCCCTTATACCGCGACGACGCGCGTCGATTCGACCACATTGCGCATGTAGCCGGCAGGGTTCCACAGGGCGCTCGCGGGTTGGCCTTGACCGATCCGGTTGCCCGCCCGAACCAGCAGTTCGTGGTTTCCTTTTTGTTTCGGCGTGAACGCCGCGCTCCACTCTCGAAAAGAGTAGCGCCCCAGGTCCTTGCCCAGTTGTGCGGCTTGCCAGTTCTTGCCACCGTCGGACGAAAACGCCACCTCATTCACGCCGTAGCCGCCGTCGAACGCAATCCCGCGCACCACCGTCTGGCGCCCGACCTTGACGTGCATGCCGTCGGTCAGGCTGGTCACGAACGAGCGCACGTTGAGGCGATTGATCGGGACGGTCTTGGTCGGCGCCTTTCCCGGCTCGGTACAGGCGCACTGATTGTCGGGGATGCGATAGGCCGTGCTCATCCAAAATCCGTCGAATACCTTGTCGGTCACGGTAATGTCGGACAGATGCTTGACCCAATAGGTGCCGTAGTAGCCGGGCACCACCAGGCGCAGTGGGTAGCCATTCAACATCGGCAGATCGGCACCGTTCATTTGCCAGGCCAGCATGACTTCGCCGTCGAGCGCATGGTCGATATTGAGCGCCTTCATGAAATCGGGCCCGTCGCCAACGGGCGGCGTGTCAAGGCCGTTGAACGAGACCTGTACCGACCCGGCCTTGACGCCGGCCTTTTCCAGCACCTTGCGTAGCGGCACGCCAGTCCAGCGTGCGTTGCCCATGGCACCATTCGATAGCTGGCCGCCGTTGGCGCGCGGCGACAGGTGGCCGCGGCTGTTACCGGAACACTGGTTCACGGCAACCAGTTCGGTGGCGTCAGCCATTTGCTTGAGGTCGGCGAGCGAGAGCTCCAGCGGCGTATTAACATTGCCGCCGACTTTGAGACGGTATGTTTGCGCATCGATCGCGGTGGGAATGCCGCTCCAGTGATATCGGACGAAAAACGCATCGTTCGGCGTAATCACCGATTCGTTGAACACACTGAACGGAGTTTCCAGCTGCGGCGGACGGGCGGTCAGCAGGATCAGCGGCCGCTTTTGAGGATACACGACCAGTTCGCGCTCGCCGTTTTCAAACGGCAGCGTGACGTGGCCTGCCTCCGCCGCGAGCGCGCTCAATACCGGACTGCCGAACACGCCGGCGGCACCGAGCGTGCCGGCCTGCCTCATAAAGGAACGGCGCCGCAACGCCTCCGCCGTCAATATCAACGAGTTCTTCGCCATAGTGGTCTCCGTTATTATTGTGAAATCGGCTAGCTCGATACTGCCACAGTATTGTCGTGATTTGCTTACTGCACGCTACTCAATACGGCTTTTTGTGGATCGACGGCCACGTCCCCTTCCATCACCAGGATGCGACTCGCCGTCGCGGCCTTGTCGTTGAGGCTGTTGCTCACGGCGCGCATCGGTCCGATCGCAGTGCCGTTCGCCATCCCCATCGGATTCGTCTTGAAACTGGCCACCGGCGCGGCCTGGCCGGTGACGTACACGCTGTACGCGGTCTGCGGCTTGAGTTTGAACAGCGACACTTCCAGCGCGTCCACCACGCCCAGGTTACGGGCCACAACGAATCCCTTGGCCTCGCCGGCAGCGGGTTTAAGCGCAATGTTGATTGGCTCGCTGTTGGCG
>NZ_ATYR01000069.1 GCF_000427785.1 Massilia alkalitolerans DSM 17462 | reverse complement strand
ATCTGCTCAGGCGTGCTTCGCCCGGCATAAGCATGTGGCCCGCAAGGAAACTGCTGCTCTTATGGCCGGTTCTGTGCCTGATCGTACTGATGCAGATCCGGTCGACCACGGGGCACCGCCCAGCCAACCCGGCCTTCTTTGCGCTGACAGGGGACGCGATGGTCAATTCGCTCATCATCAACTCGGCATGGTCGGTGCTGGACGCGCTCAACTCCTTGAAGAAAGAAACAGTCTCCTCCGACATCTATGGGGCATTCCCGCGCGAACAAGTTTTTCGAGAAGTTAAATCAGCACCCTGGCTGCACGGCTATGCGTTCAGCAATCCCGACATTCCGACTCTACATTTCCAACAAGCCGCTATCGCGCGAAACCGGCCGCTTAATCTGGTAGTCGTCCTGCAAGAAAGTCTAGGCGCAACCTTCGTCGAGTCGCTGGGTGGACTGCCGGTGACGCCAGAGCTGGAAAAGCTCAAGAGGGAAGGCTGGTGGTTCGAACAGCTCTATGCGACCGGCACCCGTTCGGTGCGGGGCATCGAAGCAGTCGTGGCCGGCTACGCACCGACGCCCGCCCGCAGCGTGGTCAAACTCTCGCTCGCGCAACAAGGCTTTTACACGATTGCGGCAGGACTGAAACAGCAGGGCTATCACACTGAATTCGTGTACGGCGGCGAAGCGCATTTCGACAATATGCGCAGCTTTTTCACCGGGAACGGATTCCAGCGCGTGGTCGACATACGAGAAATGCGTCCGGCCTTCACGGGAAGCTGGGGGGCGTCCGACGAGGACTTGTTCAACAAGTCGCTGGAACGCCTGAAGGAACTTCATGCCCACGAGAAACCGTTCTTTAGCCTGATTTTCACCTCATCGAATCACGAACCGTTTGAATTTCCAAATGGAAAAATTACGCTCCACGATCCGGTCAAGCAAACGGTGAACAACGCCGTCAAGTATGCAGACTACTCGCTCGGGAAGTTTATCGCCGAAGCGAAGAAGCAGGCGTACTGGAAAGACACCCTGTTTCTCGTCGTTGCCGATCATGACAACCGCGTCTACGGCAATAGCCTGGTGCCCGTCAAGAAGTTCCATATCCCGGGACTCATCCTGGGGGCGGACATCGCACCGAAACGGATTCGAACAATCGCCAGCCAGATCGACCTTGGGCCGACCCTGCTCTCATTGATGGGCGTCTCGAGCATGCATCCGATGATCGGCCGGGACTTTGCGAGAGACAGCAGTACCCCGGGCCGCGCCATGCTCCAGTTCGATAATTATTTCGCCTGGCTCGAAGACGGGTCGGCGACGATCCTGCGTCCCCGCCAGCAGCCACTGCTTGGAAACTATGACGCCCAGAGCGGAAAACTGGATCTTCAGGCGGGTGCGCCCGACAAGACGCAAGTAGCCAAGGCGATGGCTCACGTAGTTCTGCCCTCGTTACTCTACCGCGAGCGCAAGTACACCTTGCCCGAACAAGAACCTTGAACAGCGCTCGCTCGATGGCAATGGTCCTCCATCGGAGGACCATTGTGCTTAGTTCAGCAACACCGGCGCCACGATCACGGTCCATGTGACTGCTGCAACGGCCACCGCAAGGAATACCGCCGCGCTGCCCAGATCCTTCGCGTTTCTGGATAGTGGGTGCCGTTCCAGAGAAATGCGGTCGACGACGGCTTCGATCGCGGAGTTGAGCAGCTCGACAATCAATACCAGCGCCAGCACCAATACCAGCGCCAGCTTTTCCAGGACCGACACGGGAAGGAGCAATGCGACGAACAGCGCCGGAACCAAGACGAGCAACTCCTGCCTGAACGCGTGTTCGTACTTCCACGCGATTCTGAAACCCCGGGCGGAATAACGTGACGCGGCCACGATGCGGGCGAGACCGCCGGTACTCTTGAATTCACTCACTTCTTGCTTGTCCTGAAGCATGGTTGTAGACCTTTTGGAAAAGTCGGCTTTGCGATTTGCAAACGAACCGGGTTAATTAGCTGGATTCGGAAATGTCTGTTTCAGGTTCGGGCGTCCGCCGCTTCTCGGTTGCGGCGGGAGCCGGCGGGCAGCACACGCCACCGCCGGCTTGCCTCCCCTGTAGAACAAGGATGACGAGGACCACGGTCGCGCTTGCGATCCAGAGCGACCAAAGGGTGTGGGTGAGGAAGTGAGCACCGCGCAGTTGCTGCAAAAATCCGAGCAAGCTGCCGGCAGTGATACCCAAAAAAGCCGTTACCCGAGCTGCACGTGCCTGAGCCGGAAGCCAGTACACCGCAAGCGACAATAGCCACAGTGCGCTCGAAGCGTGGCCTGCAGGAAGACAATGACCAGGAATGGCGCCGGCCGGCAGAATGTCGAAGATCCGGACATAAGGCTGCTCTCCTCCGTAACGGGCAAGATCCCATGGGCAGTGCGATGAGCTCAGCTGCTTCAGCAGGCTGATCACAGCCGGGACGAGTATCGCGGATGATGCGACGATCCGCAGGCGTAGCCGGCCCAGGCCACAGAGTCGTGGCAAGGGCTGGAACGCATCGACAACAGCACACCCGATAAAGCCCAGCGCCGCCAGCGTCAGCAACCGCTTCAAGATCACGTGTCCGAAGGTGTCGGTGAGCCATGCATCGCGCCAGGGAAAAGTATTGCTGGCGGCGTCGAACACCGCATCGGCGAGCAGCAGATCGATATCGGAGTGACGTCCGATCAACAAGGTGGATAAGGCTCCAGCGATGAGTGCGACAGCGATCCTTCGCGCCGCCCGGTCGCCCAACAGTGTCTGGCGAGCGAGGGGAGCAGGCCGACTCATCCGCCTCCCCTGACACAGGAATGGAACAGGTCGAGCCGTGGATTGAGTACTGCGGTATTCACATCGAGCATCCCGAGGACCGAATGAAACACATTGTCATGTGATAGCGGTTGCTTGCGCCGTTCGTTCAGGCAGCGTCGATCGAGACGAAAGCGTTCGCTGAAGCCCGGCGACATCCACAGCATCATGGGGACTTCGGTCTGCTCGCGCGGCGCCAGGAAATATGGGGCGCCATGGAGGTACATGTTGTTTTCTCCAAGCGACTCTCCATGGTCGGAGAAATACAGCATGGCCGTATCGAGGCCCCCGCTTCCCGCGATGTCGCGCAACATATCGATGGTCTTGCTCAGAAAGTAGTCGGTGTAGAGGATCGTGTTGTCATACGCGGCCTGGATGGATTCACGCGAGCACTCTTCAAACCGGTTGGACGTGCACACCGGCCCGAACCGTGAGAATTCGCGTGGGTAACGGTTCGCATAAGCAGGGCCGTGACTCCCCTTCTGGTGAAGCACAATGACGAGATCCCTGGTGCTGCTGCGGATCAGCTCAGGCAAACCTTCGAGCAAACGCTCGTCGTAACACTCCTTAGCGCCACAATGGCTGTCAGGTCCCGCCGGCTTCGACAGATCTTCGTACTTCACACGGGCGCACACACCCTTGCATCCTGAGTTGTTATCGCGCCAGATGACGTCGAAGCCGGCGTGCGTGAGTACGTCGAGCAATCCTTCCTGGCTCATGGCCTTCGACTGGCTGTACCCATCCCGGCCAAGTGCCGAAAACACGCACGGTACCGACACCGCGGTCGCTGTACCGCAAGAAAGCACGTTCGAAAAATTGATCAGCCCCGCTTGCCGCGCCAACAACGGATTTGTCTCGCGAGCATATCCGTTGAGCGAAAAGTTCGCGGCACGTGCCGTTTCGCCGACCACGATGACGGTGAGGGTTCTTCGCTGCTGGCCGGTCCAGGTCGCGCCCTTGACCGCGTCGCGTCCAAGGGGAGCCACGACGAGGCTGGCAGCCCATCGCTTGCGCAGATAAGCATGCGTTGCCTGGATAAAGTTGGTGGGAGTCAGGAGAAAACGCAGCTCCCGATGCTCGCGCAGCGTAGGCGCCAGGCTTTTGAAACACAGGAGAAGCAGCAAAGCCGCAAGCGCCAGCGATCCTGCCGCGATGCCGAAGCGCTGCATGAGTCCCTTTGGCCCTTGCGGGAAATGGATCCTGGCACGCGCAATCAGCAGCGACGGCAGCACGCCGAGCAGGCAGACCGTCGCCACCAGGTGCCAGCTGATCAGCTCCATCGCTTCGCGCGCATCCGTCTCGAAGACATTCTGGACCATGGCCTTATCGATGACGATCCCATAGG
>NZ_ATYR01000068.1 GCF_000427785.1 Massilia alkalitolerans DSM 17462 | reverse complement strand
TGCGGGCGGCGGGACCGGTCATTTAACCCGTCCTTTCCCTGTTCTTTGAACAGGGAAAGCCATTTGTAACCCGTCTTGCGACTGATTCCAAATGCCTGGCACAGGGCGCTGACGTTGGCTTCTGGTGCGCTTGCCAGCACCACAAATTCGAGACGAGAGGCCATCCGGGAACACTCCTTCCAAGGCATCGCACGCTCCAGTTATTGGTCGTGCGCTGATCATAAAAGGTGTTACCTATGTCTCTAGACGACTGTTACCTATGTCCCTGTGCCATACAGACCCGCCCACCCTACGTGTTCTCACTCCGCAAGCGCCGCCACAGCGTTGTGCGGCTGATGCCCAGGTGCTTCGCCGCCGCATCGCGCTGGCCGCCGAAGCGGGCCAGCACCGCGGCAATGCTGTCGGTGTCGGCCTCTGGCGTGGGTGCAGGCATGAGCATCGCCTTGTTTAGCTCAGGGGCAATCGAGACCAGGAAACTCGGCGTCAGCGCCTGCAGCGGCTCCGCCGCCAGGAACAGCGCCAGCCGCTCCATCAGGTTGCGCAACTCGCGCACGTTGCCGGGCCAGCCGTAGGCTTCCAGCACGGAGGCGCAGGCCCGCATCTCGGCGTGCAGGTTCGGGTGCGGCCTGGCGCCCAGCGCCGCCAGCGCGTTCTTGAGCGACCATTCGCCAAGCGGCACGATATCCGCCACCCGTTCGCGCAGCGGCGGCAGGGCCAGGCGCAGCACCGCCAGGCGGTAGAACAGGTCGGCGCGGAAGCGTCCCTCGCGCACGCGCGCTTCCAGGTCGCAGTGGGTGGCGCTGATCACGCGCACCTCGATCGGCACCGGCCGCGTGCCGCCCACGCGCATCACTTCGCGCTCTTCCAGCACGCGCAGCAGGCGCGTCTGCAGGGCAAGCGGCATCTCGCCGATCTCGTCGAGGAACAGGGTGCCGCCGTTGGCCGCCTCGAACAGGCCCGCGTGGCCGCCGCGGCGCGCGCCGGTGAAGGCGCCTTCCTCGTGGCCGAACAGTTCGGATTCCAGCAGCGATTCGGCGATCGCGCCGCAGTTCACCGCAACGAAAGGACGGTTGGCGGCGCGCGCCGGGCCCTCGCGGTGGATGGCCTGCGCCACCAGTTCCTTGCCGCTGCCGGTCTCGCCCTGGATCAGGACCGTGGCCGGCGAGCGCGCGTACAGCACCACAGTCTGGCGCAGGCGTTCCATGGCGTTCGATTCGCCGCGCAGGTCGTGCAGGCCACGCCGTGCACGGCGCGCATCCGCGCCCGCGATGCGGCGTCCGCGGTTCGCCTCCAGGTGGGTCAGGCGCGCCATCTCGAGCGCGTCGTCGAAGGCCTGGCGGATCGAGGCGGCCGAGTACAGGAACACCCCGGTCAGGCCCGCCTCCTCGGCCAGGTCGGTGATCAAACCGGCGCCGACGATCACCTCGACCCCAAGCGCCTTGAGTTCGTTGAGGGAGGCGCGTGCGTCTTCCTCGGTCACGTAGGTGCGCTGCGCGATCGCGATGCCGAAGGTGTCGGCGAACTCGGCCAGTTCGCGCAGCGGCGCCTGGTAGGTGATGACGCCGATGCGGTTCGAGACGCGGCGGGCGCGCGCCAGGGCCTGCATCACGTCGAAGCCGCTGGCCTTGGCCACCACCACCGGCACCGAGATCCGGCCCTTGAGGTAGGCGGCGTTCGATCCGGCGGCGATTACCACGTCGCAACGCTCGGTCGCGAGGCGCTCGCGCAGCGTGCGCGCGGCTTCGTCGAAACCGAGGTGGACCGGTTCGATCGTCGCCAGGTGGTCGTACTCGAGGGTGATGTCGCGGAACAGGTCGGACAGGCGCGACACCGACACGGTCCAGATGACCGGCTTGTCGCCGCCGTCGCCGTGGCTGCGTGTGGATGAACTCATGCGGCAAGTGTAGCCGATTCCATGCGCCTGCCTTGAACTTGCGGGGCCGGCCGCTGTCAGTTACGCGTAAGCCAGCGTAAGAATGAGGTAAGGGCACGCCCGTAGGATGGGATCCAGCCCTGAATACCAGGCATCACCAGAATAGATAACAGGAGACACAAGTGGATCAAGACATCGTTCGGCGGGTCAAAGCCGACCCCAACTATCGCAAGCTGGTCACGAAGCGTTCGCGCTTCGGCTGGATTCTCACCTGGAGCATGATGGTCGTGTACTACGGCTTCACCCTGCTCTGCGCCTTCGACAAGGAATTCATGGGCAGCCGCATCGGCGACGGCGTCATGACCTGGGGCATTCCCCTGGGCCTGTTCGTGATCCTGTTCACGGTCGTGGTGACTGCCGTCTACGTACGCCGCGCCAACAGCGAATACGACCAGCTGACCGAGGCCATCAAGGCCAATGTTGCCGGCGGCAACGGCAGCGGCAGCGGAAAGAAGGTGGCAGCATGAAGGCCCTGAACCGTTCTTCCGTCGCAGCGGCGCTGCTGCTCGCCAGCGGCGCCGTCCTGGCCGCGCCCGACCTCGGCCAGGCCACCAAGCAGGCCACCAACTGGACCGCGATCAGCATGTTCGCGCTGTTCGTGGTGGCAACCCTGTTCATCACCAAGTGGGCCGCCGCCAAGACCCGCTCGGCCTCCGACTTCTACACCGCCGGCGGCGGCATTTCCGGCTTCCAGAACGGCCTGGCGATCGCCGGCGACTTCATGTCGGCCGCTTCCTTCCTCGGCATCTCGGCCGCCGTGTTCCTGGACGGCTTCGACGGCTTGATCTACGCGATCGGCTTCCTGGTCGGCTGGCCGGTCATCACCTTCCTGATGGCCGAGCGCCTGCGCAACCTGGGCCGCTACACCTTCGCCGACGTGGCCGCCTACCGCTTCCACCAGAAGCCGATCCGCGTGTTCGCGGCCTCCGGCACCCTGGTGGTGGTGGCCTTCTACCTGATTGCGCAGATGGTCGGCGCCGGCCAGCTGATCAAGCTGCTGTTCGGCCTCGAGTACTGGATCGCCGTCGTCATCGTCGGCATCCTGATGATGGTCTACGTGCTGTTTGGCGGCATGACCGCGACCACCTGGGTGCAGATCATCAAGGCCGTGCTGCTGCTGTCGGGCGCGTCCTACATGGCCTTCGCGGTGCTGGCGCAGTACAACTTCAGCCCGGAACAGCTGTTCTCGGCCGCCACCGAGGTGCACGCCAAGGGCGATTCGATCATGGGCCCGGGCACCTTCCTGAAAGACCCGATCTCGGCGATCTCCTTCGGCATGGCGCTGATGTTCGGCACCGCCGGCCTGCCGCACATCCTGATGCGCTTCTTCACCGTCCCGAGCGCGAAAGAGGCGCGCAAGTCGGTGCTGTGGGCCACCACCTGGATCGGCTACTTCTACATCCTCACCTTCATCATCGGCTTCGGCGCGATCGTGCTGGTCGGCACCAACCCGGCCTTCAAGGATGCGGCCGGCAAGCTCCTGGGCGGCAACAACATGGCGGCAGTGCACCTGGCCAATGCCGTGGGCGGCGACATCTTCCTGGGCTTCATCTCGGCAGTGGCCTTCGCGACCATCCTGGCGGTGGTGGCCGGCCTGACCCTGTCGGGCGCCTCGGCAGTGTCGCATGACCTGTACGCCACCGTGTTCAAGAAGGGCAAGGCCAACAGCGCCGACGAACTGAAGGTCTCGAAGATCACCACCGTCGCGCTGGGCGTGATCGCGGTGCTGCTCGGGATCGCCTTCGAAAAGCAGAATGTCGCCTTCATGGTGTCGCTGGCCTTCGCGATCGCGGCCTCGGCCAACTTCCCGGTGCTGTTCATGTCGGTGCTGTGGAAGGATTGCACCACCCGCGGCGCCACCGTGGGCGGCTTCCTGGGCCTGGCGACCGCGGTCGTGCTGACCGTGGTGTCGAAGTCGGTGTGGGTCGACGTGCTCGGCAACGCCAGCGCGATCTTCCCCTATACCTCGCCGGCGATCTTCTCGATGGCGGTGGGCTTCTTCGGCATCTGGTTCTTCTCGGTGACCGACAAGAGCCCGCGCGCCGCGATCGACAAGGCCGGCTTCGAGGCGCAGGAAGTGCGTTCGGAAACCGGCATCGGTGCGGCGGCGGCAAGCTCCCACTAAGCGTCCAAGCCTGAACCAAACCCCGCTGCGGCGGTAATGCCGTTCAGTTAAGACTGAACGGCATTTTTATTTTGTCGTTGTAAACGTTGCGCATCGCTGTTAACCTTCGTCGCCATGTTCGATGACACTCTTCATTTTCTAGCAAATCATCTCGAAGCTCCCGACTGGACAAGGTTGGGTGAGCATCTTCCTACTGAATGGATCGAACAGGCGCTGGCGAGCGCGGATGCGCTGAGTATCCGGC
>NZ_ATYR01000067.1 GCF_000427785.1 Massilia alkalitolerans DSM 17462 | reverse complement strand
CCTGCAGCGCCCGCCGCTGCGCCTGGTACTCGGACACATAGGTCAGCAGGCCCCAGAAGGCCAGCGCGAACACGAGCGCCACCACGAACAGGGGAACCGGGCGCGTGCGCTCCCATGGATCGAAGGCCTCGTCAACNTGCGGCGCTGCCGGGCGCTTGCCTGGATCGTTCTNGTTCATCGCTGTTCTCCCTTGGACAAGGCGTAGCCTTCGTCGCGGACGGCTTCGCCCGCCGGCGCCGCCGGATAGGTTCGGTTCAGTCCCTGCAGGTAGGCCGCCAGGTCGAGCGCTTCCTGGCGCGCCACCACGACCTCGCCCTTCGGCTGGAATTCCGGGGGCAGCTTGACGACGACGTCGCCCGGCGCGGCCTGCTTCTTGCGCTCGAACAGGTAGGGATAGGCGGGCATGATGCTCCAGTCGAAAATCGCACGCGGCTGGTACAGGTGGGTCAGGTGCCAGTCGCGGCTCGGCAGGCGCGCGCCCACATTGAGCAGGTCGGGGCCGGTGCGCATGGTGCCGAGCTGGTGCGGGCGGTCATAGGCGAAATCGGCCGACGTCGGGGCCCGGCCCCAGCCTTTCGACAGGTCGGCCAGGGTCTGGCCGGCCGCGCGCGGCTGCTGGCTGTGGCAATAGACGCAGCCCTGGTTGATGTACTGCTGGCGCCCGGCCAACTGCTGCGGCGTGTAGTCCGCCAGCCCCGGCGCGGGGGCCTGGTCGCGGATCTGCGCGCCGGGGATCACCACCAGCATCAGGGTCGCGAAAGCGAGGATGGCGATGGCGCCGACGAAAATAGGAATGATGCGGTTCATAGATCAGGCTCCAGCGGTGACTGCGGCAGGCGCCTGGCCGGCGATGGACGTGCGAAGCGTGCCCTTGCCCATCAACAGGGCGGCGATATGGAAGGCGAACACAAGGTGGCCCAGGGTCATCAGGCTGCCGCCGAGCGAGCGCGCCTGCAGGTAGGGGATGGTCGCCCGTGTGACGGACTCGAACGAGCGGCCCGTGTCGAGCAGGCCCACGCCCTGCAGCCAGCCGCCGGCGGAGACCGCCAGGAAATACACCGCGAAGCCGCCGACCACCAGCCAGAAATGCAGCTTGAGCAGGCGCGGCCATGGCCAGTCGCGTCCGGTCAGGTAGGGCAGCATGTAGTAGAAGGCGCCAAACAGCACCATGCTGGTGAAGCCGTAGGCGCCCAGGTGGGCGTGGCCGACCGTATAGTGCGTGAAGTGAGTAACCGAGTTCACCGGGCGCAGCGCCTGCAGCGAGCCCTGAAACGAGGACAACGTGTACATCAGCGCGCCCAAGGCCACGAAGCGCAAGGCAACCGACTGCTTCAAGGCCCAGGCGTTGCGGGCGACCGTGGTGTGCTGGTTGATCGCGACCGCGATCACCGGGATGAACATCATCACGCTATGGACGATCGACAGCGTTACCAGCCAGGTAGGCACTGGGGCGCCGATCAGGTGGTGGATGCCGACCTGGCTGTAGAACAGCGCGAGGCCCCAGAATCCGAGCAGCGATAGGCTGTACGAATACACCGGCTGGCCGACGATCTTCGGGATCAGGTAGTAGGCCGTCCCCACGCCGAGCGGGGTTAGCCACAGGCCGAGCACGTTGTGGGCGAACCACCAGTTGACCGTGGCCTGCTGGACGCCGGCGTGCAGGCCCGGCAGGTTAGCAATGAAGTACAGGACCGGGAACCATACCAGGCCGCCCAGGAAATACCACCCCGACACGTAGATGTGGTGCGACTTGCGGTGGCGCGCCGTCATCACCAGCGGGAAGGCCAGGCAGGCGCCGCCCACCGCGAGTAGCAGCCCAATCTGCCATGGAATCTCGAGCCATTCGACGCCTTGCGTGTAGCCCAGGGCGATGGCGGTCACGCCCATGGCGACGCCGATGGTCCAGACCATGGCGCCGAACATGGCGACGCGCGGGTAACGCAGAGGCGTGTGAAAGATGCGCGGCACGATCCACAGCGCCGAGGCGATGCCGGCGACCGACAGCCAGCCGTAGGCGACCAGGTTCAGGTGCATGGTGCGCATGCGTCCGAAAGTGAGCGGCGCGTGGCCTACGAGCCAGTCCGGCAGGTGCAGCTTGAGCGACGCGATCACGCCGAAGACCGAGCCCAGCACCAGCCAGAACGCAGCGACGGCCGCCATCAGCAGCACGGTACGGCGCCCAGCGACGTCGATCCGTTCACGGATCACATCGAAGCGGTGGGCGTGAGAGCCTTCCGGGGCACGGCCGAAAGCGGTGGTGTCGTCGGGCGCGGCGGTCTCGCCTGGCTCGAAGATCGTGGAGGCATCGCTTTGTGACAGCGCGAACTGGCGGCGGGCGATGGCCCAGATCAGGAAGCCGAGCGCGGCAAGCGATGCGGTAAAGCTCAGTGCGAGCAGTAGTCCGATTGTGATGGGCATGGCGTTGGAATGGTAGCGGGCTGCGCCAGGCTGGACACTGCCCTGTTCATCGGGTACGCAAACTCGGAACCGCGCTGATTGTCGATCAGGTCACGTCGCCGACATGTACCATGCATTTACTTTGGGCAATTCTTTGTTGCGGAGTGCAATGGTACGCAGCATCGATTAAGTCAGGATTAAGGAATGTCCTTGCGGCTTGCCGTTCCTGGCCGGGTGCAACGCGCGGTGCTTCAACGACCTCCGCCCGCATTCTTGTTTAACGGGAATTTAACGCCGACTGTTGCAGAATGATGTGGTGTCAACAAAATATAACGTCGAGCAGCCCGTCCACCACGGAAACGCCACAGTAAAAGTCCCTTTGTAAAGATTAAACAACATGCCTGAGGAAACAAACGACAAACAAGCATTCCTCGTCTCGGTGCTGATCCCAGCAAAGGACGAGGCAGAGAACATCGGGCACCTCGTGGACGAAATTCACCGCGCCCTTGCCGGCCGTTATTCCCATGAGGTGGTCCTGGTCGACGACGGCAGCAACGACGACACCGGCATCGTGTTCCTGCGGCATTGCCAGCAGTCGGGCACGCCGGCTCGGCTGATCCGCCACGCGCGCAGTGCCGGACAGAGCACGGCCCTGTGGACCGCCGCGCTCCACGCCGCCGGGCGCTTTTTCGTCACGATAGACGGTGACGGCCAGAACGACCCTTCCGACATTCCGGCACTGGTGACACAGGGGCTAACGTTGGAAGAGAGGCACCGGCATTTCTGCATTGCCGGTTTCCGCAAAAACCGGCGCGACACGCGCTGGAAGAGAATTCAGTCGCGCATCGCCAATGCCGTGCGCCGCAGCATACTCGACGACGGCGTACCGGATACCGGCTGCGGCCTCAAGCTGGTGCCGCGCGAAACCTGGCTTGGCCTGCCCTACTTCGACCACATGCATCGCTTCGTGCCGGCACTGGTCAAGCGCCTGGGCGGCGCGATCGCGGTAGTGCCGGTGCACCATCGGCACCGCACCGCCGGCGTATCGAAATACACGGCCTGGAACCGGCTGTGGGTCGGCATCGTCGACATGTGGGGTGTCAGCTGGCTGATCCGGCGCAGCAAGCTGCCGCTGATCGAACGCATGGAAGTGCAGCAGTGAAAGCCGAACTGAAATTGCTGCTCAAGCCGCTGCTGCTGAGCTGCCTGCTGGCGCTGGGCTTTGCCTCCCTCCATTTCCAGTGGTGGGGAACCTTCACCGAAATGGACCTGCTGGACCGGCTGTTCGAACGGCATTGGGCGATTGCCTGGCCTGTTTTCGTGATCACCGGCGTCGTGTATACCGCGCTCGGCGGCCCGCGCCAGCTGCTCGCCTTCAGTTGCGGTTACTTGATGGGGGGCTTGGCGGGTGCGCTGCTGAGCACCGCCCTCACCGGATTCGGCGCCCTGCTGGCGATTTACTGGGTGCGCAATATCGGCATGGAACGCATGCTCAGTCGCCATGGCGAACGCGTCGCCTTCATCTCCCGGCTGCTGGCGGAGGAGACCTGGCTGTGGGTCTGCACGGTGCGCCTGATGCCGGTCGGGAGCAACCTGGCGACCAATATCGCGGTGGCGCTTGCCAGGCTGAGCATACCGGCGGTGTTCTGGGGCAGCCTGCTGGGCTACCTTCCCCAAATGCTGCTGTTCAGCTTCGCCGGCGCAGGCCTGGCCTTGCAGGACGAGCAGCAGCTCTGGATCAGCCTGCTGATGCTGGTATTGTCCACGGCGCTCGTGCTCTATCTCTACCATCATGGCTTCAAGCAGCGGCTACATGAAATCCGAGGACAAACGCATGCAACTCCCACCCAATCCCAGTGCTAGGCAAGACGGAAGCTGGTGGCCGTGGATCGCTGCCCTGCTGATCGCGGCCCTGTTCGCCGGCATCGGGCTGCGCGATCCCTGGCCTGCCGACGAGCCGCGCTTTGCCCAGGTCGCTCGCGAAATGGTGGAATCGGGCCAGTGGCTCTTCCCAACGCGCGGCAGCGAGTTCTATCCGGACAAGCCGCCGGTCTTCATGTGGCTGATCGCCCTCTTCTACCAACTGACTGGACAACTGAAGATCGCATTTCTGCTGCCCAGTGCGCTGGCGGGCCTGGGGACGCTGTGGCTGGTATTCGACCTCGGGCGGCGCCTGTGGGGAGAGAAGGTCGCGCGTTCGGCTGTGCTTGCGCTCGCGTTCACGCCGCAGTTCTTGCTGCAGGCCAAGGGCGCGCAAATCGATGCGCTGGTCTGCTTCTGGATCACCCTCGGCTGCTACGGACTGCTCCGTCACTTTCTGCTCGGTCCGGCCTGGGGCTGGTATGCCGCCAGTTGGGTGGCGATGGCCCTGGGCATCGTGACCAAGGGCGTCGGTTTCCTTCCCGCACTGATG
>NZ_ATYR01000066.1 GCF_000427785.1 Massilia alkalitolerans DSM 17462 | reverse complement strand
GATTGGTGAAGTTTGACCATGTGGTCAAATCTCACGACAAGTCAAAGCCTGATGACCATAGCAAGTCGGTCCCACCCCTTCCCATCCCGAACAGGACCGTGAAACGACTTTGCGCCGATGATAGTGCTGCAACCAGTGTGAAAGTAGGTTATCGTCAGGCTAGTTATAAGAAAAACCCCACCGGTGATCCGGTGGGGTTTTTTGCGTTTATATTCGCGCTGCGAATCTTCACTATCTTCCAAACGAAAAGCGGGGCGAGCCCCGCCGATTCACGCCCCGGCGCTATCGTTCAGGTTTTTGCGCAGGTCAACCAGCTGGTCACGCAGGTGGGTGATCTCGTCCACCGAGCATTTGGTGGCGCACAGGATTTCCGGCATCAGCGCAGCTGCATCCTTGCGCAAGGACTGCCCTTGCTCGGTAAGGGTGACAATCACCTGCCGCTCGTCAGCGCGGGCGCGCGCCCGCTGCACCAGGCCCTGTGCCTCCATCCGCTTCAGCAGCGGCGTCAGGGTGGCGGAATCCAGGAAAAGGCGCTCGCCGATATCCGACACGGTCAGCTCGTCCTGCTCCCATAACACCATCATCACCAGGTATTGCGGATAGGTCAGACCGAGTTTCGGCAGCAGTCCGCGGTACACACGCATCATGGCCAACGAGGTCGAGTAAAGTGCAAAGCAGAGCTGGTCGCCCAGCACGGGTGTAGAAGAAGTAGTTTTCATCGGTCCAATATAGATCGCACACAAGCTAATTGCAAGCGAGGTGACCAGCACGGCCATGCAATATTAATAATGGGGCCCCAAAGCGCGTTCTGTCATATATTTACGTCGTTTCGTCGCATCAGGCCTTTTGGCGGCGCCCCTCTGGAATACGATCACCGGATCAAACCAGAAGGAGATGACCATGGATAGACCAGCTGTGCCGGCGGCGCTGACGCCGGTTGCGAACGACGAACGCATCCAGTCGCTCGATGTCGTGCGCGGCTTTGCCCTCGTCGGCATTCTCCTGATGAACGTCGAGTTCTTCAACCGCGCCACCGCCTCCCTCGGCTCCGGCATGCAGGGCGGTCTCGCCGGCGCGAATTTCTGGGTCAGCTACTTCGTCCAGTACTTCGTCACCGGTAAATTCTGGACCATCTTCTCCCTCTTGTTTGGCATGGGCTTCGCCGTCATGCTGACCAGGGCGGAGCGTGCCGGACGCAGCTTCCTCGTCCCTTACATGCGCCGCATCGCCGCACTGGCCGTCTTCGGCGCCTTGCACCACATCTTCCTGTTCGCAGGCGACATCCTGTTCAGCTATGCCGTCGCGGCGACGGCCCTCTTGATCGTGCTGTATGGGCGCGCCAAGTGGATTCTGCTGGCGATCCTCCTGTGCGCCGGCGGCGGCTTCATCCCGGGCATGGACTGGCTGTTCGGCATCGCCGGCGGCCTGACCTTCTTCGGCGTCGTCGCATGGTGGCTGCGCGGCGAACAGCGCATGAAACGCCTCGGCAAAGCGCCGGTCATCGCCTTCATCATGATGCTGGTCGGCGTGCTCGCCACGATCGGCGGCGCCGTGACCTGGTTCTTGCCCGCCACGCCGCCGCAGGCGCGCTTCGGCCTGCCGATGCTCGGCATCGCCTTGATCACTCTCGGTATCCTTACCACGCGCTACCACGCCGACAAGCCGGCCCGCCCGTGGCGGATCGGTGTCGGCATCTACTGCTTTTCCTTCCTCATGATGACCGGCGCCGGCGCATCGATGTACTTCTTCCCGGAGAAGCCGCCCGTTGCCGCCACCAAGGAGCAAGCCAAGAAGCAGAAAGAACAGGAGGCCGAACGGGCCAAGAACCTGAAGGAGCGCGAAGAACGCATCAAGCGCGAGACGACGGTGCTCACCAAAGGGAGCTTCAGCGACGCCGTCAACATGCGCGCCAAGCAATTCGTCGAAGACGCGCCGGGCCAGGTTGGCTTCGCGACCGTCCTGATCGCGATGTTCCTGATCGGTACCTGGTTCGTCCGCTCGGGCATCATGGAAAAGGCGCAGGCTCATTTGCCGCTGTTCCGCAAGCTGGCCATGTTCGGCCTGCCGATCGGCATCGGCATGGGCGTGCTGGGATCCACCATCGCCATGCATGCGGTGCCCGGATCACGCGGCGCCGACGGCTTCCAGCTGGCATCCGGCCTGCAAATGCTGGGCAACCTGCCGGCCTCGATCGGCTATGTCAGCCTGGTGATCCTGATGCTCTACAGCGCTTCGCCCTTGAACAAGGTAAGCGTGCTGGCACCATTCGGCCGCATGGCCCTGACAAACTACCTGACGCAGTCGCTGGTCGCGTCGACCTTCTTCTTCGGCTACGGCTTCGGCAACTGGGGCATCTCGCGCCTCGACCAGATGCTGTTCGTGGCCGTGCTGGTGGCGGCGCAGATCGTGTTCAGCCATGTGTGGCTGTCGCGCTTCCGCTACGGCCCGATGGAATGGCTGTGGCGTGCGGTCACCTACTGGCAGATCCCACCGATGCGCATCAAGACCCCGGCGGCCGTGCCCGCAGTGGCGACGCCGGCGTGAGGGGGCTGGTTCGACTCGGCGCGGCGCTGCTGATGGGCGCTGCGCTCCCTGTCTGCGCACAACCGGTGAAGCTCGCCGGCCTGGGCCAGCCGGCGCGGATCCTGGTCGACCGCTGGGGCGTGCCGCACATCTACGCGGCCAGCCAGGACGACGCCTTCTTCGTCCAGGGCTTCAACGCCGCCCGCGACCGCCTGTTCCAGATCGACTTGTGGCGCCGCCGCGGGCTGGGTGAGCTGGCCTCGGTCTTCGGTCCCTCCTACGTGGAGCAGGACCGGGCGGCGCGCCTGTTCCTGTACCGCGGCAGCATGGCGCCCGAATGGGCCGCCTATGGCAAGGATGCGCAAAGGACCAGTGCCCGCTTCGTCGCCGGCATCAATGCCTACATCGACTATATTGCGCGCAAGCCGGAGCTGCTGCCTTTCGAGTTCCGCCAGCTCGGCTACAAGCCGGCGAAGTGGCGGCCGGAAGACGTGGTACGCATCCGCAGCCACGGGCTGACGCGCAACCTGACCCAGGAAGTCGCCCGCGCGCGCGTGGTCTGCAGCGCGGGCCTGGAGGCCGATGCCGTGCGCGCCCAGTTGTCGCCGGCATGGACCACGCGCGTGCCCGAAGGGCTCGACCCCTGCCTGCCCGACGACGCGCTCGACGTCTTCACGCGCGCGACCGAGAACGTGCGCTTCGAACGGCGCAAGCTGCAGGTATCGCGCATGACTGCCCCGAACGAGGAACCGCTCGAGGGCAGCAACAACTGGGTGGTCGCGCCCTCGCGCACCACCACCGGCCGCCCGATCCTGGCAAACGATCCGCACCGCGCCTATGGCGCGCCGTCACTGCGCTACATCGTGCACCTGAGCGCCCCCGGGCTCGACGTCATCGGGGCAGGGGAGCCGGCGCTGCCCGGCGTGTCGATCGGCCATAACGGCAAGGTCGCTTTCGGGCTGACCATCTTCAGCATCGACCAGGAAGACCTGTACGTCTACGAAGTCAATCCAGCGAACCCGAAGCAATACCGCTACCAGGGCGGGTGGGAGAACTTCCGCGTGGTGCGCGAAAAGGTGGCGGTGCGCGGCGGTCTCGCACGCACGGTCGAGCTGCGCTTCACCCGCCACGGTCCCGTGATCCACCAGGACGCCCGCAAGCGCCGCGCACTGGCGGTCCGCACCGCGTGGACTGCGCCCGGCATGGCTCCCTACTTCGGCAGCATCGACTACATGAAGGCCCAGGACTTCACCCAGTTCCGCCGCGCGATGGAGCGCTGGGGAGCGCCGACCGAAAACCAGGTGTACGCCGATACGGCCGGGAACATCGGCTGGGTTGCCGGTGGCCTGGCGCCCGTGCGTCCGAACTGGGACGGATTGATGCCGGTGCCGGGTGACGGCCGCTATGAGTGGCAGGGCTTCCTCGACGGCGCCAAGCTGCCCTATGTCCTCAATCCGAAGCAGGGCTGGTTCGCCTCGGCCAACGAGATGAACCTGCCGGCCGGCTTCCCCTACAGGGAACACAAGCTCGGTTTCGAATGGCCGGACAATGCGCGCGCGCGACGGATCGCGCAGGTCCTGTCGAAGACGCCCAAGGCGAGTATGGAGGACATGGAGCGCCTGCAGAGCGACGTGGTGTCGCTGAACGCGCGTCGCCTGGTGGCCCTGCTCAAGCCGCTGTCTGCGCCGGACCAGAAGACCCAGGCGGCCTTGCGCCTGTTGTCCGCCTGGGATGGCGAGGAGAAGGCCGCGTCCGCGGCTGCGGCCCTGTACGAAGTATGGTGGTCGCGCCACCTTGGTCATGCGTTCAAGGAGGCGGTCATGGCGCCGGCGGCGGCACAGAGCTTCGATGCGCCGCATGCGAGCGTGCTGCTCGAGTCGCTGGAAAACCCGGCGCAGCGCTTCGGCGCGGATGCGGTCCGCAAGCGTGACGAGGTGCTGCTTGCCAGTCTCGCGCGGGCGTGGGCGGAAGTGCAGGGCTTGCTGGGGCCGGATCCGGCGCGCTGGCAATGGGGCAAGCTGCACTTCAGCTATTTCGTGCATCCGATGACGCCGATCCTCGACCAGGCCGCCCGGGCCCAGGTGAACGTCGGGCCCTTGCCGCGTGGCGGTGGCGCCTACACGGTCAACGTGTCGAGCTACCACCCCGACAGTTTCTGGCAGGCGCACGGACCGTCGTTCCGCATGGTGCTCGACGTCGGCAACTGGGATAACTCTCGTGCGATCAACACGCCGGGGCAGTCCGGCGACCCGGCCAGTCCGCATTACCGCGACCTCGCGCAGCCCTGGGCGGAGGGCAAATACTTCCCGCTGCTGTACTCGCGCGAGGCGGTGGAGAAGGCGGCCAAACAAGTCATCGACCTGCTGCCAGGGCGATGACGAAAGGGGCTTGCAAGCGGGCGCGCGCTTTGTTATAGTTCGCGTCCGCTTCGTTTCGAGCAAAAAAAACGTTAACGTAATCAAATGGTTACGATGACAAGCTCAAGAGAAATTCTAAAAACGAAGCGAACGAGGGGTTGACGAGTTAAGCGAAACACTGCATAATCTCACTTCTCTGCTGCTGACGAACACAACGCTTCGCACGGTGCAGCAAGGTAGTACAGAACAACAGTTCTTTAACAATCAACAGTCGATAAGTGTGGGCGTTTGATGAAGGTGCCGCTGACTTCGGTCAGTGATTACTTAAATTATCAAATGTTCACAAAAGTATTAAGCGTTGTCTCAGCAATGAGATAACGGTCAGTATCTTGAGTGAGCGAC
>NZ_ATYR01000065.1 GCF_000427785.1 Massilia alkalitolerans DSM 17462 | reverse complement strand
GGGGTACGCCAACATGGCCGAGCTGACAGTGGGTTTGGCGCAGTACTTTGCGTTCTACAACGCCGAGCGTCCGCATCAGGCGCTGGGCTATGAGACGCCGGACCATGTCTACATTGCTGGTGTTGGGGGAGGCGCGCTGATCGTCGACAAGTTTAGCAACGCGGACCAGGCGCCGGAGAAAAACGGCGAAACGGGGCAGCGCCGGACAGCTGCGAAAGTGGAAATGGACACAGCTTAAACTAGCCGGCTCAGTGTCTTGACTGATGGGTCCACTTTACACATCACTGTACGTTTAGAAGCTGAGTACAACACCTTGAAAAGGACAATGCTAATCAGCGCCGTGCCGCATAGGCCCAGTATCACTGCGACACGGAAGCCGTTCCACAAAGTTGCTATTACTTCTGTCGGATACGACAAGTATTCGACAAACAAACGGTTGGGCCTCACGTCGAATTGCATAACGAATTGGGGAGTAGACAGCTCCATGAAAACAATAAAAACCAGGGAGATTGTCGCCCAAACGGTTGTAAACAATTTCCAAAACGTGGCGGTTTTTTGGTGTGCAAATAGAGGAGCGAGGACAAGGGGAATAGCGAGCAAATACCCGAGCAAAATTAAATCTGCTCGCACGCCCTGAACGAGGATACGACCAAGTATCCCGGTAGCCTCTACCCGGTCCCACTGCCAAAGAAGTAATCCGATACGGGAAATCGAAAGCGCAAGCAGCCCAAGTACTAACATCTGTAAGAGGGTGGCATATGGCCCCATCCAGCGTGTCAGCCTTGCGACCGTAACTGCCTGGCGTCCACTGATTAGGGCGTCTGCTCTTGATTCGTTTGCCATCGATATTCCTTGTTGCGAATTAGACTACTCAAATTTTCTGCACATGCAATTACGCTAATGACGTCAGATGCTGATGACCAACACGCTCGTTGCACAATGCCCACCTGACTGCCGCTTGCACATACTTACCGTAATGCGATGCAATCATGTTTCGTATCCGTGCGAGCTCTGTATGCGTCACTGGTACGGTGTGTCCAAAGACATGGCGTTCATCTAGGGCGCCTCGTGGTGGCTCGTTGCTAGCACTAGCGACACACAAATATCGGTCGCTCCGCGGGAGGATACTAGATGAGAGCTTTACTCACCACAACGTCGATGTGTAAATTTGCTTGATGGACACACTTCGACAGTGGCAACCTACCCTGACAGTGCGAGATGGCAGCGGGATGCTGGGCGTCCACGCCCTCTGGCTAGCTAGCTAGGGCATGTTGACCAAGATAGGTCTAGTGTTAGTGCAGGAGGTTTGCGCCACATTTTTTCCTGCGATTTCGCGACGTGTGGCCGATACGCAGTGTGTTTGACCTTAGGGCAAGGTAGGACCTGATTCCCACGGATTTGGATTAGGCAGTCGCTCGACTGTCTTGCTGCAGGGTACCTGAAGGACTTCACGCGAGCACGCAGATTTAGGGAGCCTACTGGAATATGACTTGGACGAATACCTGGTTGCCGGCACCGCTACTTGCCGGATGCGAGTCCAATAGCTTGCGTTGTGCACGCAGATTTAGGGAGAGGTGGCGAGCGTCCGTGGGAAGCGACCGTATGCGGTCACTGTGTAGAGTTCGAGGATTAGGCAACGTGCTCGTTGCCGCAGCAGATGAGTAGTCTTATGGTGGGCGGAAGTAATGTGACATTTAGTCAAGCACGAGGCTGACTCAGCCCATTCGCGGCTCAGCAACATCTTTTGGCCGCCAAGGGGCATGGCTGACCGGCCTTCCTGCACGCAGATTAAGGGAGCTTTCACACTTATTGTGTGGGTGAAAAATCTGGGCAGACCTGATTGAAGCATGTTTCTCGACTCCGCGTCCTAGTCAAGTACGCAAACAAGGTGCGCAAGTCGTCCCGCCACCAGGCGCAGGTGCTAGACTAGGACCTTACTATCAAAAGGGCATGGAAATGTTGCGTTGGATGCTGGAGGTCTCGGGTGACGAATCGAAATTTGCCAAACTCCTCGTTCTTCTCGGAGGTATTGTCGTGGTATCCGTAGTGGCGATGCTCTTTATCGTCATCTCGGATTAATCCCCTCAATGGCAGTTTTGACGCTCCCGTAATTGACATGAAGTGACTGCCATCGCGGCTAACGCTCAGTCCCTTCCCCCGCCGCGGTGTACACAAACCTACTTGTGCAGAACGTGCTCGTCCCGGCACCCGTTTTGCCAGCTATACCGCGTCAAGCCTAGGTCAGGACTCAACGCCTCGACGTCGCCGCTTTGTTGAACTGCGCCCGGCCTCCCTCCCGCGTACCCAAGCTTCCACGGTGTCTAGGCGCCATCTTTTCAAAGCTGGATTTCCACGCACATACATCAGCGGTGGCACCTGTATCGGATTCTGCTTCATGTTGCGTTCGATGATGTCCACACTGTCGCCCATGAGCACAGCGAGCTGGTCAATGTCGAAGATGTCTTCCATTATGTTCTCGCGTTTAATGCTCCGAAGAGTGAGACAGGCTGTCGAGCTCGAAGTCAACGACGTGTAGTACCCGTTTTTAGCCTTTCCAACTAAATTCGTGTGACGTATCTGCTTGGCGGGAGCAACGATGAAAAACAAACGTTTTAGTGTCCTGCGACAGATTCCTCCATCCGTTTGGGTACTGGGGTTCGTCAGTATGCTCATGGACATCTCCTCGGAGTTGATTCATAGTCTCCTGCCAATGTTCCTGGTTCTGTCGCTTGGCGCAAGCGTGGCAACTGTTGGGCTAATCGAAGGGATTGCTGAGGCCACCGCGTTGATAGTGAAGATTTTTTCCGGAGTTCTTAGCGACTATTTCAGAAATCGAAAATGGTTTGCCTTTACCGGATATGCCATCGGGGCGCTCAGCAAGCCGTTTTTTGCTCTTGCACCATCGGTTGGGGTGGTCATAGCCGCTCGGTTTGCGGACCGGGTTGGGAAAGGCATTCGGGGGGCACCACGGGACGCCCTGGTAGCCGACATTGCGCCCCCTCACCTACGCGGCGCAGCATTCGGGCTACGCCAGTCACTAGACACGATTGGGGCCTTCGCCGGTCCCCTACTTGCCGTCGGTCTGATGCTGCTATGGGCAAACGATTTTCGGCGCGTGTTCTGGATTGCGGTGATTCCAGGAGTGATGGCTGTGTTGCTCCTTGCGATTGGGGTAACCGAGCCTATCAAGCCGTCTTCCGGCCGGCGGAAAAACCCGATTTCTGCGGAAAATCTGCGAAAACTTACATCTCCGTATTGGGCGGTAGTAGGCATCGGTGCAGTCTTCACATTGGCGCGCTTTAGTGAAGCGTTCCTCGTTCTTCGAGCGATGCAGGGTGGACTGTCGGTTGCTCTTATTCCGCTGGTCATGGTTGCTATGAACCTCGTCTATGCAGTTTCTGCTTACCCGGCCGGGAAGCTCGCCGACAGGATGGAACATCGGACACTTCTCATGATTGGTGTGGCCGTCCTGATTGCGGCCGACTTGGTATTGGCGTATGGAGACCACTGGACGACAGTGCTGGCCGGGGCGACTTTATGGGGACTGCATATGGGGCTAACACAGGGCTTGCTTGCGACCATGGTGGCTGATACGGCTCCGGTCGAGTTGAGGGGGACTGCATTCGGTTTCTTCTACCTTGTGAGCGGCGTCGCGATGTTGGCCGCCAGTACTGTCGCAGGCGTGATATGGGAGAGACTTGGTGCCCCTGCGACATTTTACTTGGGCGCATTGTTTGGCTTGCTCACACTAGCTCTTCTCTCAATCCCACGCCGCACCTCTGCCGGCGCGTAATTTTCTCAGCAACGCACACCCTGCTTTGCTAGAATCATTCGCATGGAGATGGCATACCTCCCTTAACCGCCCTTGGGGCTGATGATGCCTACATATTCCTTGAACGCGTGGGAAGATGTAGGCATGTCCCTTAGTCTCTTGCGTGTTCAGATTTGACTAATAATCTTTCTGGGCAGGCATGAAATCCATAAAGCTCTTTGAGCAAACTGAATTGCTTCTCTACGTAGGGAAGTGGACATTGTTGTCGACTGTAGTCGCGGTGATAGTAGGCGCTACTACGACCTTCTTCTTGTTCGCCCTGGACTGGGCGACAAATTCACGTAACAGTTATCGCTGGCTTATCTGGATGCTTCCTGCGGCCGGATTCTTAGTCAGTTGGCTCTACCTGCAGTTCGGGAGACACGTCGACTCCGGTATCAATCTTCTCATCGACGAAATTTATGACACGAAGAAGTTCATCCCATTACGCATGGCTCCACTGGCCTTGGGCAGCACTGTCGTGTCACATTTGTTCGGCGCCTCAGTGGGACGTGAGGGAACGGCGGTCCAGATTGGTGGGGCACTAGCTGACCAAGTCACCAAGTTGTTCAGGCTAGGAAAGGAAAGCCGCCGCATTGTGCTGATGGTCGGCATAAGTGCGGGGTTCGCTTCTGTATTTGGCACTCCACTAGCTGGCGCCATCTGGAGTCTTGAAGTGTTAGCCATCGGGCGTCTGCGCTATAACGCTCTCCTTCCCTGCATGGTGTCGGCAACTGTTGCTGACCAAGTTGGCACTATGCTTGGCGCTCATCACACTGTCTACCTCATCCCAACCATACCTCAACATTCCATTTGGGGAACGGTCGCGATGATACTTGCCGGCGTCGTCTTCGGCCTGACCGGCAAGTTGTTCGCTGAGGCCACCCATGCCGTAAGTAGGCAGATGAAGAAGTCCATCCCATACGCGCCCCTTCGCCCTTTCATCGGTGGACTTTTTGTTGCTGGAGCGGTGATGTTTTTTGGAGCTGACCGATACATTGGCCTGGGAGTTCCCACCATTGTCGAAGCCTTCGAGAAGCCGTTACCCTCATACGATTTTGCAGCCAAGATGCTTTTTACAATCGCTTCGGTTGGTAGCGGCTTCAAAGGCGGGGAAGTCACTCCACTTTTCTACATCGGTGCGACTTTGGGAAACGCACTAGCTCCCGTACTTCACATGCCCTACCCCTTACTTGCGGGGATAGGCCTCGTTGCCGTGTTTGCGGGCGCGACCAATACTCCCGTGGCCTCGACACTGATGGCGATGGAACTCTTTGGTGCCGAAGCCGGTGTGTATGCAGGCGTCGCCTGCGTTGTAAGCTATCTGTTCTCAGGCCAAACCAGCATCTACCATTCACAGCGATTCGGGCAGGACAAGCATGGACACGCCACTGACAACATGAGGCTGGACGCAGATGGAGCTGTTAAGCACCCTGGGCCCGAAATGTCGAGCATCGATGATTCGGATGGAAGTTGCCGCGACAAGGTTAGATAGAGTCCGAGTGCCTGCGATGCCCGTCAGGAGTCATTCGGGGAGAGTCATTGCGACGCTTGACCGCCCCAGCTGTGATATCGGTCACCCCTGAATCGCCCCGGGTTTTGTAGAGGCTCCAATGTTTGAGAAAATGGAGCTATGAAGAAGCAACCCAAGTATTCCCCCGAAGTCATCGAGCGCGCTGTGCGCATGGTCAGCGAGGCTGCCAGCGAGTACGAATCGCAGTGGGCCGCCATCACGTCGATCGCGGCCAAGATTGGCTGCACGCCTGAGACGCTGCGCCGCTGGGTACGCCAGCAGGAGCGCGATACCGGGCAGCGTCCAGGCCCGACCACAGCTGAAGAAGAGCGCATCAAGGCGCTGGAGCGAGA
>NZ_ATYR01000064.1 GCF_000427785.1 Massilia alkalitolerans DSM 17462 | reverse complement strand
TGCGACAGTAAGGACGGCAATCACAGCCGTCCCGCAGGCATGACTGACTCAACGAAAGGAGCGGAACATGTTTTTTCAACGGGTTAAAACGCAGGGATTAGGCCACAACGCCTATGTGCTCGGATGCGGCAACGGGCTTGCAGTGGTCGTCGATCCGCGGCGGGACGTGGCAGAGTATCTGCAACTGGCACGCGACAATGACTTGAGCATTGCCTATTGCATCGAAACGCATCGCCANGAGGATTTCGAGTTCGGGTCCGCAAGCCTGGCAGAACTCACCGGCGCCANGATNCTNGCGGGCAAACATCCNCTGTTCGGCCGCGTCGATGTGCAGGTAGCGGATGGCGAGGAATTCACGGTGGGANCGACGCGCTTCGTCGCGCTGGCTACCCCAGGACACACGCCCGAGAGCATGTCCTATGCGGTCTATCCCAATGACGCCGGCGACCAGTGCTGGGGCGTNTTTACCGGAGATGCCCTGTTCGTGGGTGATACCGGAAGGACTGACCTTTCGGACCCGGAAAAAACCGCAGAAAATGCGGGACTGCTCTACGATTCGGTGCACCAGAAACTGGCGCCGCTTGGTGACCAGGCGATCCTNTTGCCGGCGCACGGCGCGGGATCTGCATGTGGGGGGAACATTTCCGAGCGCGACGAGTCAACGCTGGGCATCGAACGTGCGACCAATCCTGTATTCAAGAAAACCCGCGCGGAATTCATGGCGCAGAAGGACGGTGAACATCTGCCGCGGCCACCGTATTTCTCGCACATGGAAGTGGTCAACCTGGAGGCAGGACGGCCCGTGCCCTCGTCCCTTGACGATCGCGTGCTGTTGCCGAAGGTGTTCCAGGATCGAGCCCAGGGCGGGGTAGTGATCGATACCCGATCGCCCGATGCTTTCGCAGGCGCGCACATTCCGGGCTCGTATAACGTCTGGCTGGAGGGGCTGTCCACCTTTGGCGGCTGGCTCGCAGACGAACAGACACCCATCTTCCTGATCGTGGAACAGCCCTCCAGGGCGCCTGTGGCAATCGCACAGCTTGCACGCATCGGCATCGACCGCGTCGAGGGAGTGCTCGTGAACGGGGTCGAGGCATGGCGCGAAGCGGGCTTGCCTATCGAAGCATTGGGCACGACGAGCGCCAGCGAGGCTGCGCGCTGGAACGAGGAAGGGGACCTGACTATCCTGGACGTGCGCGACGACATGGAGTGGAAAGAGAAACACATACCGGGCGGGCACCATACCTTCGTAGGCGATCTCGAAAAAAACCTGCCGCAGATTTCCAAGGACCGCCGAGTCGTCGCGCACTGCAGCGTCGGACATCGCTCCGGGCTTGCGGTCAGTATTCTTCGGCGTCACGGGTATACAAACGTCTATAACATGCTCGGCGGCATAACGGCATGGGACAAGCTCGGNCTGCCATTAAACAGGAATCAGGTCGAATAACGCGCGAAGGAGACGGACATGAACACGGCTGGTGGCGCATGGAATCCGTATGTGGTNGGCGCCCTTATCGGCGTCCTCTCGATGGCGACATTTTACTTTTCCAGCAAACCGCTGGGCGTGTCGACCGCTTTCGCACGCATGGCCGGCCTGCTGGGCTACCTGGTCTCCAGGGAACACACCGACTCCCTGGCGTTCTATCAGGATAAGACTCCCAAGATCGAGTGGGAAGTCATGCTCGCATTCGGCATTGTCNTCGGGGCATTCTTCGCCGCCTTGTCGGGTGGCGAATTCCATGCCAGCGTGATCCCGCCGCTGTGGGAGGCGCATTTCGGAAACTCTGTACCGCTGCGTCTGTCTATCGCTTTCGTTGGCGGCGTGATCATGGCGTTCGGGGCGCGNCTTGCAGGCGGGTGCACAAGTGGCCATGGAATCAGCGGCGCACTGCAATTGTCGGTCGGGTCGTGGATTGCGCTGGCATGCTTCTTCGCAGGCGGTTCCCTGGTAGCGCAGGTGATGTATGGATAACACATCCGCAAAGCCCGGCGTTGACCACGGCAAGCCACCAGGAAGCACGGATGGCGGGGCCGGGAAAAGCGACGCGCCAAGGCAGCTCGCATTGGGTCTATTCTTCGGGATTATCTTCGGTTTCCTGTTGCAGAAAGGCGGCGTTGCCAAGTACGAGGTTCTGCTTGGGGCGCTTCTGCTGACCGATTTCACGGTCATGAAAATCATGCTGGCTGCTATTCTTGTCGGAATGATCGGCATTTTCTTCATGCACGCTTTCGGACTCGTCAAGCTGCAGCTCAAACCCACGAAGTATGCGGCCAATGTGCTTGGCGGCCTGGTCTTCGGAGCAGGGTTTGCCTTGATCGGATATTGCCCTGGAACCGGCGCCGCAGCCTTGGGACAGGGGAATCTGGATGCCGTCGCCGGGATCGCCGGACTCCTGGCGGGCAGCTATCTCTACGCCGAATTGTCCAGAAGCCTCAGCTCGAACGTGCTGGCCTGGGGTGACCGCGGGTGCATCCAGCTGCCCGATCTGATAGGAGTGCGCACCACGCCCTTCCTGATCGTGTTCGCGCCCTTGCTGGGCGTGGCATTGTGGCTGCTGTACCTGTATTTTCCGTAGCAAATTCAGCTGGCTTTGAACACCAGGGCGGCAACGCGCCGCAGCCTTGGGTAGACCATGGGAACGGTGAGCATGGTACTGCCCACGGCCATCAGGAGCAGGGCCGTGAAGGTTTCGCTGGTGATGATNCCCTTGTCCAGCAGGATATTGACGAAGATGATCATGATCAGCGCCTTGGTCTGCAACAGCCAGCCGATGATGGATGCCTCGCCCCCACCCCACTTGAGGATCTTCCCGGCGATGTGGGTGCCGGCCAACTTGCCGCTCACCGAGGCGAGCAGCAGCACTGCGGCAACGAGGAACACGGCGGGTCCACCCATCGCCCAGTTGGTGCGCAAGCCGGTGGACAGGAAGAACACCGGCATGANGGCCAGCAGCACATGGTGACGCATCAGATCCATCTTCTTCTGNTCGAACCAGTGCGCGTCCATTACCGCACCGGCCAGGAAGGCGCCAACCATGTAGTGCAGGCCGGCCCAGTCGGCTGCGAAGGAACAGGCCGCCAACCAGACCAGGCTGACGTACCAGCGGTCGGTCTCCTGCAATTTGGTCATCAGCTTGCGGAACAACACGGTGGCCAGGGCGAACACAGCCAGGAACCCGGACTGACGTCCGACGCGGTCCCAATCGAGCAGGATCAGGGCCAACACGCCCCAGATCGCAATGTCATCCAGGCTGGCATAACGCAGGATGCGTTGCCCGATCGGCTGGCGCAGGATCTCCAGTTTCTCCATGAGCAGAATCAGGATCGGCAAGGCCGTGACGGCGCAGGCCATGCCTACGGCCAGTACGAATTGCCAGCTCTCGGCCTTCGGACCGATCCANCCGGCATAGCCCAGCATGCCGAGCGCGGCGATACAGCCAAACACCAGCGGCGTCCCCAGCGCGAGCGACGCGGTGATCATGCTCTCGCGGCGGTGCGCCCAGGCCGCTTTCAGGTCGAGTTCGATGCCGGCGATCATTACGAAGATCATCACGGCCCACCAGGCAATACCGTTGAGCGACTGGATCACCGCGGGATTGAACACGAAGGCATAATATTCTGGATACATCCTGCCGAGAATGCCTGGTCCGAGCAGGATGCCCGTAATGATCTGCACTACCACCAGCGGGGCGTAATAGTCCGTGTCGCCCAAGCGCCAGATCAGGTAGGGAATACTGAAAATGATCGCCATGGCGATCAGGAAAATCTCGGTCGTGCCCATTGCTGCGTGCATATCGTCTCTGCGTGATCTTGTATCTCGAATACGTGAGCGGCGAGTATCGCCCGACTGTTCAAATGCTTGCAAGAACAATTGCACGGGTAGGCGAGCGCAATGCCGTACAGCTACGGCCAAGGCGGGTCTAAGGGCCCGTGCGTCCGGGCCGGCGTCACGTCTGCTGCTGCCGTACGCGCACTGCATGGCGTTCGTCATGCCTTCCTGCAACAAATTTAGCGGGCCGGACCCTGCTCGACAAGGACTGTTTCGCCTTACAATGCATGGATGCGTATCCTCATCGTAGAAGACAATCCGGATATCCTGGCAAATTTGTACGGCTTCCTGGAACCAAANGGATATACGGTCGATTCCNCCCGCAANGGNTACGGCGGGCTNGCNCTGGCTTCCGAAANCCNGTATGACGTGATCNTCCTGGACGTGATGCTTCCCGGCTTGAATGGCCTGGAACTGTGCCGGAAACTGCGCTCCGAGCTCCGTGCNCCGACACCGGTCCTGATGCTGACGGCGCGCGACAGCCTGCCCGACAAGGTTGCCGGCTTCGACAGCGGCGCGGACGACTACCTGGTCAAGCCTTATTCCCTGGTGGAGCTCGAGGTCCGGCTGAGAGCCCTGGTGCGTCGTTCCGGCGGATCGGTGCTGGTGGGGCGCGCGCTGCGCTTTGGCGGACTGGTCTTCGATCCCGATGTGCTCGATGCTTCCCGCGACGGCAAGAAAGTCGTGCTTACCAGGACAGGCTATGTCTTGCTGCGCTGCCTGATGAGTGCCGCTCCGCGGATCGTCCCGCGCGATGACCTCGAGCAGGCTGTCTGGGGCGATGACCGACCTGACAGCGATGCTTTGCGTACGCACATCCACGCGCTTCGCCAGGCGCTCGACAAACCTTTTGCCCTCCCCATGGTCCATACTGTTCCCGGCGTTGGCTACCGGCTTGTTCTTCCCGATGCGCCAGGCTGATTCCTTGAGCCGGCCGATCGTCGCCGCCTTCCTCCTATTCAGCATCGTCCTGTCCGTATTCTTTGCGGTGCTGGCTGCATTGGCTGTCGAAGGAATCGAGGTCTACCTGGTCGACAACCGGCTGGCCGAAGTCGAGAATTGGGCGCGTCCACGAGAAGCTGCGGGGCTGGCGGCGGACCTGCCGGCTGGCTTGCGTTTCCACCGTGGCGAAGAGATCCCGTTATCGCTGCGCGGGCTGCCAGCCGGCGTGTCGGACGCAATCGTGGATGGCATCGGCCTGCATGTGCTGTCGGGTGCGGACGCGCGTGGCCCCTATGTCGTCGTCGATCATGAAAGCGACTACGAGAAGGTCGAGCTGCTGGTGTATTCGGTATTTGCGGGATTTTTTGCAGGTTTTGTGCTGCTGGCGGTCTTCCTTGGCCGTTTTGTCGGGCGCAGGATCGTTGGGCCGGTTCGCGCGCTCGTCGAAGCGGTCGAGCGCGGAGCGTCGACCTTGCCGCTCACCGAACGCCGGGACGAGCTTGGCGTACTTGCGCGGGCGCTGGCCGCACATACGACCGAGTTGCGGGAGGTTCTCGACCGGGAGCGCTTCTTTACGGGCGACGTCAGTCACGAGTTGCGTACGCCCCTCACCGTGATCATGGGGGCGGCCGAGATCCTGCTGGAAGCAAGCCAGGACACGGCAATCCAGGCACCGGCACAGCGCATCTATCGCGCGGCACAAGAGGCCACGGAATGCGTCGGTGTCATGCTCATGCTGGCCCGTGCACCGGAAGTCGGCTTGCTCGCACCAGTGTCCGTGAGCGAGATTGCGCGACGCGAGGTTGAACGTTACCAGCCCATGCTGGCACACAAGCCTGTCAAGCTGCTGTGTGTGGGTAGTGCTGAGATCAGCGTGCGTGCGCCTTCTGAATTATGCAAGTCTGCAATAGCGAACCTGATACGCAATGCATGCCAGTACACGGAGCAGGGTTCGGTAACGGTCGTGCTCGAGCCCGGGCGCGTGATCGTGGAAGATACCGGACCGGGATTGCCGGATGCGGTGCGACAAACCTTGGGGCNTCCTGGACGTGATGCTTCCCGGCTTGAATGGCCTGGAACTGTGCCGGAAACTGCGCTCCGAGCTCCGTGCGCCGACACCGGTCCTGATGCTGACGGCGCGCGACAGCCTGCCCGACAAGGTTGCCGGCTTCGACAGCGGCGCGGACGACTACCTGGTCAAACCTTATTCCCTGGTGGAGCTCGACGTCCGGCTGAGAGCCCTGGTGCGTCGTGCCGGCGGATCGGTTCCGGTCAGCCGTGCGCTGCGCTTCGGCGGACTGGTCTTCGATCCCGATGTGCTCGATGCTTCCCGCGACGGCAAGAAAATCGTGCTTACCAGGACAGGCTATATCTTGCTACGCTGCCTGATGAGTGCCGCTCCGCGGATCGTCCCGCGCGAGGATCTCGAGCAGGCTGTCTGGGGCGATGACCGCCCTGACAGCGATGCCTTGCGTACGCACATCCACGCGTTGCGCCAGGCGCTCGACAAACCTTTTGCCATCCCTATGGTCCATACTATTCCCGGCGTTGGCTACCGGCTTGTTCTTCCCGATGCGCCAGGCTGATTCGTTAAGCCGGCCGATCGTCGCCGCCTTCCTCCTGTTCGGCATCGTCCTGTCCGTGTTCTTTGCGGTGCTGGCTGCACTTGCTGTCGAAGGAATCGAGGTCCACCTGGTCGACAACCGGCTGGCAGAGGTCGAGAAATGGGCGCGGCCACGGGAAGCTGCGGGGCTGGCGGCGGACCTGCCGGCTGGCCTGCGTTTCCACCGTGGCGAAGAGATCCCGCTATCGCTGCGCGGGCTGCCAGCCGGCGTGTCGGAAGCAATCGTGGATGGCATCGGCCTGCATGTGCTGTCGGGTGCGGACGCGCGTGGCCCCTATGTCGTTGTCGATCATGAGAGCGACTACGAGAAGGTCGAGCTGCTGGTGTATTCGGTATTTGCGGGATTTTTTGCAGGTTTTGTGCTGCTGGCGGTTTTCGTTGGCCGTTTTGTCGGGCGCAGGATCGTTGCGCCGGTCCGCGCGCTCGTCGAAGCGGTCGAGGGCGGTGCGTCGACCTTGCCGCTCACCGAACGCCCGGACGAGCTGGGCGTACTTGCGCGGGCGCTGGCCGCACATACGACCGAGTTGCGGGAGGTTCTCGACCGGGAACGCTTCTTTACCGGCGACGTCAGTCATGAGTTGCGCACGCCGCTTACCGTGATCATGGGGGCGGCCGAGATCCTGCTGGCAGGCAGCCGTGATACAGCAATACAGGCGCCGGCACAACGCATTTATCGTGCCGCACAAGAGGCCACGGAATGCGTAGGTGTCATGCTCATGCTGGCCCGCGCGCCGGAAGTCGGCTTGCTCGCACCAGTGTCCGTGAGCGAGATTGCGCGACGCGAGGTCGAACGTTACCAGCCCCTGCTGGCACACAAGCCTGTCAAGCTGCTGTGTGTGGGCAGCGCTGAGATCAGCGTGCGTGCGCCTTCTGAATTATGCAAGTCGGCAATAGCGAACCTTATACGCAATGCATGCCAGTACACGGAGCAGGGTTCGGTAACGGTCGTGCTCGAGCCCGGGCGCGTGATCGTGGAAGATACCGGACCGGGATTGCCGGATGCGGTGCGACAAACCTTGGGGC
>NZ_ATYR01000063.1 GCF_000427785.1 Massilia alkalitolerans DSM 17462 | reverse complement strand
TTGCCCGTACGGCTTGTCCCTATAACCTTGGTAGGCTATAGACAAGTCAAGAATACAGCTGCAGTTTGTTGATACTGCTACCCCAAGAACAACAAGAACTTACTTCTTCCAAGATTGGTGAAGTTTGACCATGTGGTCAAATCTCACGACAAGTCAAAGCCTGATGACCATAGCAAGTCGGTCCCACCCCTTCCCATCCCGAACAGGACCGTGAAACGACTTTGCGCCGATGATAGTGCTGCAACCAGTGTGAAAGTAGGTTATCGTCAGGCTAGTTATATGAAAAACCCCACCAGATGATTCCGGTGGGGTTTTTTGCTTTGTAGGGCTAAAACCTGCCCGTTCGGATCCTCACTCCAGCAACTGCTGCACCAGCCGCGTCATCTCCTCGAGCCGGTACGGCTTGCGCAACAGGTGATTGCGCCCGAGGATCTCGTCGTCCGCGCCGCCTTCGCCCGGATAGCCCGATGCGAACAGCAGCTTCGCCTGCGGCAGGTAGTCGGCCATTGCCACCGCCAGATCCTGTCCGCGCACCTCGCCGGGCATGACCAGGTCGGTGAAGACGAGATCGATCGGCAGCCGCTGGCGGATCATGCCCAGCGCCGTCTCGCCGTCCGCTGCTTCGAGCACGCACAGTCCGAGCTTGCGCAGCACCTCGACGCTGACCTGTCGCACAGGCGCTTCGTCTTCCACGACGAGCACGGTCCGTAGGGAGACAGGCGCCGCTGCGGGCGCCGCTTCCACCGCGGCCGCCCGCAGCAGCGGAAAGTACATGCTCGCGGTCGTCCCGCTGCCGGCCACGCTCGCCAGCTCGATCTGCCCGCCGCTTTGTCGCACGAAGCCGAAGGCCAGGCTCAATCCCAGGCCGGCACTGCGCCGGCCCGCCTTGGTCGAGAAAAAGGGTTCAAAGGCGCGCCGCTGGACCTCTTCGTCCATGCCGGCGCCGTTGTCCGCAAGGCGAACGCGCAGGTAGCCCGGTGCCTCGTCGGCCTGGGTATGCCCCGGCAGGTGCGCCGCGTCGGCCGTCACCTCGAGCCAACCGTCCTTGTCCATGGCTTCCGCCGCGTTCTGCACCAGATGCAGGATGGTTCTCTCGAACTGGGCCGGATCGACGCAGGCCTGCAGGCCGTCGCCGAGCGACAGCGTGAGCGCATGTCCGCCCAGGGTTTGGCGGATCGTGCCTTCCATGCTGCGCAGGTGCCGGCCCACATCCAGGGCCAGCGGCGCAAGCGGCTGCCGGCGCGCGAAGGCCAGCATCTGCGAAGCCAGCTGGGCGCCGCGGCGCACGCCTTCGGAGGCTGCTTCCAGGCGCTTCACCGTCCGCTCGTCGGCGCGGTGCGCCACCCGCAGCAGCTGCAGGTGCCCGTTGATCAGCTGAAGCACATTGTTGAAATCGTGGGCCACGCCGCTCGTCAGCTGGCCGATCGCTTCCATTTTTTCGGCTTCGTGCAGCGACGCCTGTGCCCGGGCCAGCTCGTGCGTGCGTGCGAAGAGCTCGGCCTGGCTCGCGCGCAGCGCCTCCAGCGCCCGGTCGCGTTCCCGGGTCGCGCGATAGGCACGCGCGTGCGCCAGCAGGCGCGCCGCGAGTTCGACACGGTCCGGCCACTTCACCAGGTAATCGATCGCTCCCGCCTCGAAACCGCTCGCCTTCACGCGCGGACTGGTGTTCGACGACAGCATGATGATCGGCACCTCGGCCACGCGCGGATCCTGCTTGAGGGTGCGGATCACTTCCAGCCCGTCGATCAACGGCATGTGCAGGTCGACCATCATCACGGTCGGCGCGAATGCCAGCGCCGTCTCGAGCGCCCGCGACGGATCCTGCTGGTATTCGAGCACGATGCCGGGTTCGTCCGCCAGCATGCCGCCGACGAGGTCCGCATTGATCAGGTGATCGTCGATCAGCAGGACCCGGGTTTCGGTCGTTTTGGTGAGCATCTTGTCCTGGCGTGGTCTTATTGAAGAGTCTCGCCCGCTTCGAGCATCGCCTGCGCGATGCTTTGTTCGAGCTGCAGCAGATCGTAGGGCTTGGGCAGCACGATGATGCCGCTGTCGGGCGCAACGCGCACGTTGTTCCCCTCGCCCGAGGTAAGGATCACGCGCAGCATGGGGCGCATCGCGATCGCCCGCGCCGCCAGCTCGAGGCCGGACAGGCGTGGGAGCTTGAGGTCGGTGAAGAGAATGTCGACCTCATGTTCGTTCAGCAGCATGAGCGCATGTTCGGCCGAGCCGCTGCCGCTGGCCGCATGGCCGAGCGCCGCGAGCAGCTCGCAGGCCAGCTCGCGCGTGTCCGGATCGTCTTCGACCACCAGAATGCGCTGCGTGTCATCCTGCGCGGACGGGATCGTGCGCACGATGTCGTCCGCGACCGCCGGCGCCGCCATCGGCACCGACAGCGTGCTCGCACCCAGCTGGCTGCGGATCGTCTGCGCCAGTCGCTCGCGGCTGAAGGGTTTCGGCAGCAGCTCGATCGCTTCGTCGAAGGAGGTGTCGGGCAACTGGCCCGAGGTCAGCAGGATACGCGTGCGCGGCGCGATGTGCCGGCACTGCGCCACCAGCGAGGCGCAGTCGACCGCGCCCGGCATCGAGAGGTCGGAGAACAGCAGGTCGACCGGCATCCCGGACTGGAGCACGGCGAGCGCCTGCTGTCCGCTCCCGGCGCCGACCACCCGGTAGCCCAGGCCGGCGAGCAGCTCGGTGGTGGTGGCCACGACCGCCTCGTCGTCATCGACCACCAGGATGGTCTCGTCGCCGCCCGGCACGCGGGCCACGCTCACAGCCTGTACGTGCAGCGCCTCGCCGTCGGCGCGCGGCAGCAGGATCGTGATCGTCGTCCCATCGCCCGGGCTGCTGTCGATGCGGATCTCGCCGCCGCTCTGGTTCACGAAGCCGTACACCATGCTCATGCCCAGGCCAGTGCCTTCGCCAGGCGCCTTGGTCGTGTAGAACGGATCGAAGATCTTGGCGAGGACTTCCGGCGTCATGCCGCAGCCCGTGTCCGTGATCGACAGGCACACCTGGCCTGCGGATGCCTCGCCATTGCTGACGCTGATCACCAGGCGCCCGCTACCGCCCATCGCGTCGCGCGCGTTGATCGCCATGTTCAGGATGGCGTTCTCGAGCTGGTTGCGGTCCACCCTGGCATGCCAGAGTCCCGGCGCGCGGCGCAGGTCCAGCACGATCCGGTCGCCCAGCGCGCGCAGCAGCAGCGACTCCATGTCGGCGAGCAGGCGTCCGAGGTCGGTGGTCACCGGCTGCAGCGGCTGGCGGCGTGCAAATGCAAGCAGCTGCGAGGACAGCTTCGAGCCGCGTTCGACGGCCGCAACGGCGCTCGCCACGCGCGCACCGAGCACGCTGCCGATCCCGTCGAGTTCCATCAGCTGCAGGTTGCTGGAGATGATCTGCAGGACGTTGTTGAAATCGTGGGCCACGCCACTGGCCAGCTGGCCGACCGCTTCCATCTTGTGGGCCTGGCGCAGCGCATCCTCGGCCTTGGCGCGCTCGGCCTCTTCCAGTACGACCTTGCGCTCCAGCGAGTGGTTCAGTTCGCGCAGCGCCGCCTCGGCCTGCCGCAGGTTTTCCTCCGTGCGTTTGCGCTCGGTGATGTCGAGGGCCACGCCGAGGTAGCGTCGCTCGCCGGCAATCGTGCTCGGCACGGCTTCGCCGCGGCGTGCGATCCAGCGCCGTTCGCCGTTGTCGGCACGGGTGATCAGGTATTCCGAGTAGCGCAGCGGATTCGATTCGCTGCCGATGCGGTTCGGTCCGGCAAGGTGCAGGCAGGACGGGTCGACGCGGCTGAGCAGCAGGTCGGCGGTGACCTCGATATCGGGAGCGAAGCCCCAGATGTGGCGGTAGGCATCCGACACCACCAGCTTGCCGGTGCTCGGGTACCACTCGAAGGTCCCGACGCCGCCGGCTTCCTGCGCGACACGCAGCCGCTCCTCGGTCAGCGCGTGATCGGTGACGTCGATGCCTTCGACGAAGATGCCGTGAATACGGCCGTTCGCATCCCTCAGCGGCTGGTAGACGAAGTCGAGGATGCGGCGCTCCATGTCCTGGCCGTTGCCGCGGTCCAGCTGGACCTCGAGGTTGCGGCCATGGTAGGGCTCTCCGCTCGTGTAGACAGCGTCGAGCAGCTGGTAGATGCCCTGTCCATCGAGTTCCGGCAGCGCGAACCGCACCGGCTTGCCGAGGATCGGGCGCTGCTGGACCAGTTTCAGGTAGGCGTCGTTGGCAAGCGCGAACACGTGTTCCGGGCCGGTAAGCACCGCCATGAAGCTCGGCGCCTGGCGGAACAGAGTGTTGAGGAAGTCCATGTCGCTGGACAGGCGCCGGTTGGCCTGCTCGAGCGTGATGCGCAGGGCGTCCAGGTCGCTGTTGACCTGCTCGAGATGGCTTTCGTGGCGTTCCCGCTGCTGTGTGCTGTGTACCCGCTCGGTCGTCTCCAGCACGGTTGCCAGCACCCCGCGCACGACGCCGTGCTCATCGACGGCCGGACCGTAATAGAGGTCGAACCAGATCTCCTCCGGTACGCCGTGACGGTCGAGGACGAAGCGGGCGTCGCGAAAGACCCGTTCTTCGCCGGCAAAACAGGCATCGAAGACTTCCTTGTTGAAGTCGTGGGCATCCGGCCAGGCGTCCAGCACCGAGGTGCCGAGGACCTGCGGATGCTTGCTGCCGCACACCCGTGCGTAGCTGTCGTTGTAGATGAGGATACGGTCGTCGCCCCAGATCAGGGCCATGCCGGCCGGGGAGCGCAGGACGACGTCGGTCAGCGTGCGCAGGGTGGCTGGCCAGCTGTCGAGGGGACCGAGCGTTGTCGCGCTCCAGTCCCGGGATCTAATCAGCTCGGCCGCTTCGGAACGCGAAGCGGGCCAAACGATCTTGCTCATACTGCCTCATCTGGTCGAAGGCGAAGCTCGCCAGGGCCACGTTACGGACAACGTGTCCGCACTAGGTTGACAGTGTAACACTGGAAACTGAGCGGTCAGTGGCTTTTGTCTGTATGCCAATGCCATGATCAGGCGGTCTGGGCGCCGCCGTTGACGCGCAGTTCCAGCTTGTTCCAGAAGCGGTCATGAACCGGAAGCAGCAGGACGTTGCAGACCGGTTCGAGTACCGCGGCCATGCCGCCGAAGGCAAGCGAGCCGGTGGCAACATACATCACTGCGAAGGCCACACCCATGTGGAGAGCGGTCTGGCTCAGTTTCTCGGCAGCGATGCGCAGGTAGCGTTCACCTTCGTTCAGGGCGCGCGCACGGACGGCGGCCCACGCCTGCTCGTGCAAGGGGAGCAGCAACACATTGATGAGCGGTTCGATGACGATCGCCAGTCCACCGAAGACGACCGAGCCCGTCACGGCGTACGCGATAGTGAAGGCGATCGCCATGTGGGTGATGACCTGGCTGGTTTTCTTGGCGGCGATGACCATGCTTGCTCTTCCTCTGCTTCGTTAGCACTGCTGTACGCCAAATGATATCGATTCTCATTCATAGCTAAAAGCAAATTTAATCAAAGGATTTGATAGGTTCAGGCTATTGCTCGGCGCGGTCCGGGCGAGGGCGGTACTGTGGCGCATTCACATACTGCCCACTTGCGCTGCATACTAGAGTTTTGCTATAGTCTCGTTTCTTCGACGCACATCGCAGCTTTCAAAGCAGCGACAGCGAAAGAGAAAAAAGAGGGGCTTGACGATAAACGCAGAACACCGCATAATCTCGCTTCTCTGCTGCTGACGAACACAACGCTTCGCACGGTGCAGCAAGGTAGTACAGAACAACAGTTCTTTAACAATCAACAGTCGATAAGTGTGGGCGTTTGATGAAGGTGCCAGCTGGGTTCGCTCAGCTGCATACTTAAATTATCAAATGTTCACAAAAGTATTAAGCGTTGTCTCAGNAATGAGATAACGGTCAGTATCTTGAGTGAGCGACTCCG
>NZ_ATYR01000007.1 GCF_000427785.1 Massilia alkalitolerans DSM 17462 | reverse complement strand
TGATGCCGTACACGATTCATCGACAAGTTGTTCGACACTCCTACTCGTTCGGCCCTTCGCTGAAAAAAAAACTCAGCTACTATGGCCTCTGCTGACTTCTCGCTCCGTGTCGCCACGTCGCCCTTTCAGGCATGAGGCGAGATCTCCCCAAGGTAAGAACGCACTCCTTCCCTGCACAACCGCCGGATTTACGCCACTTCTCCTTGACCACGAGAGCTTCGCGGATCATTGCCCGCTCGCCCTGCTCGGTAGCGCCTTGTATCCGGTTCTTGTCCATCGGCTCGCAGTTTCGCTCCACGCTTCCTCCCCACGCTCGGTCGCCCTTACGCAGTTGCGCTTCACTTCGCTCGCTGTGGTCAGCTTACGGCGGGACTTGCACCCGCAAGAGTGCGCCCATGCTGGGCGCACAATGAAAACGACGGCCGAGGCCGTCGTTTCCACTTCCTGAGAAGGATCACTACTGTGAGGAATTGAATTCTCTCGAAGCTGCACCTGGTGTGCAGTTGGGTTGCGGCTCTCGAGTCGCACCACCTCAATATAGAACATGTTCCGCAGGATGCAAGCAAAATATCAACGAAGCTGCGGAACAGCTCCCTTGTAGGCGGCCTTCACGGCACCATTGCCCACCGCCGCGCCGAATTTCTTCAGCACACGCTCCGGCAAGCCCTCGTGGGCGGTGTAGTCGACGATGTCCTCGGCCTTGACGATGTCGCGCGCCACGGTGTCGACGGTGCCGTAGCCATCGGCCAGACCCATCGCCACTGCGCGTTCCCCGGTCCAGTACAGACCGGAGAAGGTTTCCGGGGTTTCCTTCAGGCGCTTGCCGCGGCCGGCGCGCACCACCGAGATGAACTGCTGGTGGATTTCGTTCAGCATCGCCTGGGCGTGCGCCTTGTGCTTGTCGGACTGCGGGCTGAACGGGTCGAGGAAGCCCTTGTTCTCGCCGGCGGTGAACAGGCGCCGCTCGACGCCCAGCTTTTCCATGGTGCCGACGAAGCCGAAGCTGTCCATCAGCACGCCCACCGAGCCGACGATCGAGGCCTTGTTTACATAGATGCGGTCGGCCGCCGAGGCGATGTAGTAGCCGCCCGAGGCGCAGATCTCGTCCACCACCACGTACAGGGGCTTGTCCGGGTAGCCTCGCTTGAGGCGCTGGATCTCGTCGACGATGATGCCGGCCTGCACCGGACTGCCGCCCGGGCTGTCGATGCGCAGCACCACCGCGGCCGAACCGGCGTCGGAGAAGGCCTTGTTCAGCGAGGGAATCACGGTGTCGGCCGCACCGCTGCCTTCGGCTTCGATCTCGCCGTTGATTTCGATCAAGGCCGTGTGGCGGCCCAGGTTTTCGTCGCCGCCGAAGCCGATGCTGGAATCGTAATAGGTTACCAGCGCCAGGATCGCGACCAGCAGGAAGCTCAGCTTGAAGAAGATGCCCCAGCGGCGCGCGGCGCGGCGTTCCTGCACGGTGGCAAACACCAGTTTTTCGAGGGTCGCGCGTTCCCAGTTGCCGATGCTGGGGTCGGCGGCAAGCCGCTTGTCGGCCTGGCTGGAAGGATCGTGGTCGTGACTCGCTTGCTCGCTCATTCGCTCAACATTCCGGTTTCGATATTCTTACACTGTAGGCGCTTGCACCATCTCGTCGGGCTGCCACCAGATGCCGCCACCCCGTTCGCTCACGGCGATCGGCCGCAGCCGGCCGCCGCGGCAAGGGCCGCCGGCGCACTTGCCGGTGTCCGGCTGGTACACCGCCCCGTGGGTCGCGCACATCAGGTACAGCCCGCTCGACTCGAAAAAATCGCCCTGCGACCAGTCGAGTTCGATGGGTACGTGCGCACAACGGTTCAGGTAAGCAAATGGTTTACCCGCATAACGTACCACAAAGCCGGTCGCCGGATGCCCAAAGGCAATAACCGGGAAGCGCACACCCTTGCCGCCGTCGAGCAGCGCGGATGCTTCGCACACGAACAGGCTGCCATCGTCGGTCATCGTTATGCGTTTTCCAGCAGCCAGGTGTGCAGCTCAGGGATCGAGCGGGCCGAGAAGATCGGCTTGCAGGCCTGCAGCTGGTGCACCGGATGGGCGCCGAATTCGACCGCGATACCGGCGGCGCCGGCATTGTTCGCCATCATCAGGTCGTGGGTGGTGTCGCCGATCATCACGGTGCGGCGCAGGTCCTGGCCCAGTTCGCGCGTCAGTTCCTGCAGCATGGCCGGGTGCGGCTTGGAGAAGGTCTCGTCGGCGCAGCGGGTGGCGTCGAACATGGCCAGCAGGCCGGCCGCGTTCATGGCGCGGTTCAAGCCCACGCGGCTCTTGCCCGTGGCCACTGCCAGGAAGTAGCCCTGCTGCGCAAGATCGGTCAACATCTCCCGAACTCCCTTGAACAGCACCAGTTCGTGGTCCTTCGTCAGGAAGTGGTAGCGGTAGCGCTCCACCATGCGCGGGTACAGCACCGGGTCGATGTCCGGCAGCACCGCTTGCATGGCTTCGGACAGGCCGAGGCCGATCACGTGCGAGGCCGAGGCATCGCTCGGCACCGGCAGCCCGAGGTCGCGGGCCGCCGACTGGATGCAGCGGACGATCGCCGCCGTGCTGTCCATCAGCGTGCCGTCCCAGTCGAAAACGATCAGGTCAAATTGCTTTCTTGGCATTGTATGTTTTGTTTTTCGTAGGGTGGACGGCTCTGCCGTCCGCGCGTTCAACTCGGGCATGAATGAACGTAGCGGTCATTCATGCCATGTTTGGACGCGCGGACGGCGAAGCCGTCCACCCTACATTATGTAAGTGGTTGCCCCAAGCTTACCAAGAATCGGTCGCACTCGGCCGGCAGCGGCGCGCGCAAGGTCAGCGGCTGGCCGGTGTCCGGATGGGTGAAGGTGATCTGGTAAGCGTGCAGGAACATGCGCTTGAGCGCCCCGCGCTCGGCAGTTGCCTTCTGAAGCTGCTTGTTCAATGCAAAATCGCCGTATTTCTCGTCACCGAGGATCGGAAACCCGCTCGAGGCCAGGTGCACGCGGATCTGGTGCGTGCGTCCGGTCTTGAGTTCGGCTTCGAGCAGGGCGAAGTCCTTCCACTTGCGCTTCAGGTTGAACACCGTGTGCGCTTCCTGGCCGCCGGCCTGCACCACCACGCGGCGCTCGCCGTCCGGCGTCGTGAATTTATGTAAAGGGAGCTTTACATGCTGGCGCTTGTTGGTCCAGTCGCCAGGCACCGCGGTGAGGTAGCGCTTGTCGGTCACGCCGTCGCGCATCTGGTCGTGCAGGTTGGTCAAGGCCGACCTTTTTTTGGCGATGAGCAGCAGGCCCGAGGTCTCGCGGTCGAGGCGGTGCACCAGTTCCAGGAACTTGGCCTGCGGCCGCGCTGCGCGCAATTGCTCGATGACGCCGTAGGACACGCCCGAGCCGCCGTGCACGGCGACGCCGGCCGGCTTGTCGATGACGAGCAGGTGCGTGTCTTCGAACACGATCGGGAATTCGACTCCGGGCGTGGCCTGCTGGCTGGCCTTCTCGGCAATGCGGATCGGCGGAATGCGCACCAGGTCGCCTTCGACGAGGCGGTACAGCTGGTCGATGCGGCCCTTGTTGACCCGCACTTCCCCCGAACGGAGAATGCGGTAGATGTGGCTTTTCGGGACGCCCTTGCAGACACGCAACAGATAATTATCGATGCGCTGGCCGGCTTCTTCCTCGGTGATTGTCACGAACTGCGCCTGGATTGTCGGCTGTGATGAAGGGGGAACAACATCGTTCTGTACCACTGTTCGCATTGTCTTCCCAGAAATTCTCTCTAAGTCCTTCATTTTGAATATATAATCGACAGGCGGCGGTCAAACCTCTGCTGGTGTAAGAATTAAAACGATATTTTACACAGGGGCGCGCTCCACCGGCCCCGCCATGAGCAAATTCGGTGGAAAAAAACGTGTACGCACATTCAGGCGCGAATCAGGGTTGCACCTGCAGTTGCAATCGGGTTGGGTGGCTGGATGCAGGATGGACTGTTTGGATTTGTATGGATAAGTACCGGCAAGCCGCACCGTTCGCGGCTCGCCGGTTGATGGTGTCGATAACGCTTGTCGTTGTGGCCCGACCCGATGTCAGCCTCACCTGAAGGCTGAGCGTTACGGAAGGCTGATTGATCGCCTCGGTATCGAAGTCTTGGTTGTTCGCTGGCTACGGTTTGGCTCGTTGTTGCACACTGCCCCGCTGTCTCCGCCGTGCCCACCCCAACGTGGTGGCAGGCGGACCAGCTGCTGGTTGCGGCGTGCGTAGACAATGACGTTCGACTCCACTGCGCCCCGTGCGGCAGCGATGCATTGCGTCGCCCTGCCCCGTCCCGGGTATTCCCCCCTCCAGCATTCCTTCTCCGCGTACATTCCCTGTACTTTCGCCGCGCCTAACCAGCGCGGCATGACACGGCCTTCGGGTCGCGGAGTTAATAAAAATGAAACGCATGTTGTTTAATGCTACGCAGCAAGAGGAGCTGCGCGTAGCGATTGTCGATGGCCAGAAGCTGATCGACATCGATATCGAGACCGCCGGTCGCGAGCAACGCAAGTCCAATATCTACAAGGGTGTCATCACCCGCATCGAACCCTCCCTCGAAGCCTGCTTCGTTTCCTACGGCGAAGACCGCCACGGTTTCCTCCCCTTCAAAGAAGTTGCCCGTTCTTATTTCCGCGATGGCGTCGACGTGCGTAACTGCACGATCAAGGAAGCCCTCAAGGAAGGCCAGGAAATCATGGTCCAGGTCGAGAAAGAGGAACGCGGCAACAAGGGCGCCGCGCTCACCTCCTTCATCTCGCTGGCTGGCCGCTACCTGGTCCTGATGCCGAACAACCCGCGCGGCGGCGGCGTGTCGCGCCGTGTCGAAGGTGAAGAGCGCCAGGAACTGCGCGAAACCATGGACAAGCTCGACCTGCCGCAGGGCATGTCGGTCATCGCCCGCACCGCCGGCATCGGCCGCACGGTCGAAGAACTGCAGTGGGACCTGAACTACCTGATGCAGCTGTGGCGCGCGATCGAAGGCGCCGGCAAGTCGGCCGCCGGTCCCTTCCTGATCTACCAGGAAAGCTCGCTGGTGATCCGCGCGATCCGCGACTACTTCCAGCCGGACATCGGCGAAGTCCTGATCGACACCGACGAGATTTTCGACCAGGCGCAGCAATTCATGTCGCACGTGATGCCGGACATGGCGCACCGCGTGAAGCGCTACAGTGACGACGTGCCGCTGTTCTCGCGCTTCCAGATTGAACACCAGATCGAGACCGCCTACGCGCGCACCGTGCCGCTGCCATCGGGCGGCGCGATCGTCATCGACCACACCGAAGCCCTGGTCTCCATCGACGTCAACTCGGCACGCGCCACGCGCGGCTCCGACATCGAGACCACCGCCTTCAACACCAACTGCGAAGCGGCCGACGAAGTGGCCCGCCAGCTGCGCCTGCGTGACCTGGGCGGCCTGATCGTGATCGACTTCATCGACATGGAAGTGGCCAAGAACCAGCGCGAGGTGGAAACCCGCCTGAAGGAAGCCCTGCACCATGACCGTGCACGCGTCCAGATGGGCAAGATCTCGCGCTTCGGCCTGATGGAACTGTCGCGCCAGCGCCTGCGTCCGTCGCTGTCGGAAGGCTCGCACGTGACCTGCCCGCGCTGCTCGGGCACCGGCCACATCCGCGATACCGAATCCTCGGCCCTGCAAGTCCTGCGCATCATCCAGGAAGAGGCCATGAAGGAAAACTCGGCCGCGATCCACGTGCAGGTGCCGGTCGACGTCGCCGCCTTCCTGCTCAACGAAAAGCGCGGCGAAGTGCTCAAGATCGAGAACCGCCACCGCATCACCGTGATCCTGATCCCGAACAAGCATCTGGACACCCCGCACTACAAGCTCGAGCGCATCAAGCACGACGACCCGCGCCTGGAAGACGCCGCCGCCAGCTACACCATGGCGGAATCGGCCGAGACCGACATGGGCTTCGCCAAGCGCCAGAAAGAAGAAGCCAAGCCGCGCCAGGAAGCCGTGGTCAAGACCATCACCCCGGCCCAGCCGGCCCCGATGGTGGACCGCAGCGAAGCGGCCAAGCCGGCCAAAGCCGCCGCCCCGGCAGCCCCGGTCGCGGCTCCGGCGCCAGCCGCGCCGGCACCGAGCGAATTGGGTTTCTTCGCCCGCATCAAGCAGTTCTTCATGGGCGCCCCGGTCCCACCGGCGCCGGCACCGGCACCGGTGGTGGCTGAAAAGCCGGCAGGTTCGGCAAGCGCGGCGGCTGCAGCCGAGCGCGGCGAACGCGCCGGCCGCAATGGCCAGCGCACCCGCAACGGCCGCGGCGCCAAGGGTGGCCGTGACCGCGACGAGCGCGACCTGACTGCCAAGCTTGAAGAAGGCGCCAAGCCGGTGGAAGCCGAAGCCAAGCCGGCCCGCCAGCCGCGCGAGAAGCGTGAGCCGCGCGAAGCACGCGCACCGCGCGAGCCGCGTGAGCAGCTCGACACCGTAGCGGCCGCGCCGCGCGCCGAGCGCGAGCCGGGCGAACGCAAGGAACGTGCACCGCGTCCGCCGCGTGGCGAGCGCACCGAGCGCGCCGCCCAGCAGCCGGTCGAAGCCAAGGCGGAAGAGCTGAAGCTGCAGGCCGTCCCGGCCCCGAGTGACGAAAGCGAACTGTCGACCACCACCCCGCACGGCGACGTGCTGGACCACGCGGTGAAAGTGGCAGCAACGGGCGCCAATGGCGAGGACCTGGACGCCGAAGGCGGCGACGAGCCGCGCCGCCGCCGCCGCCGCGGTGGCCGCAACCGCAACCGCCGCGACCGTGACCAGGTCGAAGGTATGGAATCGCTTGAGGGCGTCGACGGCGCACCGGCCTTTACGCCGGTCGCCGACGAGGAAGCCGCCAAGGTCGCGGCCGAGGCCAAGTCTGCGCCGAAGGCGAAGGCTGCCGCCGAGCAGGGTCCGTGGCCCTTCCCGACCGCTGCATCGGTGGCTGCCAAGGCGAAGGCCGAAGCTGCTGCCGTGGCCGCCGCGGCTGCACCGGCTCCGGTTGCCGCGCCGGCACCGGTTGCCGAAGCTGCTCCGGCCGTGGCTGCGGCAGTGGAGCGTGGTCCGTGGGTCTTCCCGACCGCGGCTTCGATGGCCGCCCTGAAGGCCCCGGCCGCCCCGGCTGCAGAGCCGGCACCGGCGCCTGTGGCTGAAGCACCGGCTGCGCCGGTCGCTCCGGCTGCCCCGGTGGCTGCCGAGCCGGTGCAGGCAGCCCCGGCGCCCGTCGCCGCTGCTCCGGCTCCGGCACCGGCTCCGGCTCCTGCACCGAGCGCCGCGCCGATCGACATGAACGACCTGCTGTCCCAGGCCGGCCTGCAGCTCGCATCGACCGATCCGGAAAAGCTGCGCGCCGCCCAGGAAGCCGCCGCCCAGGCCAATCCTCCGCAACGCATCGGCCGCGCCCGCAAGCCGGTCCAGGTGCCGGTGGACGAGCCGCTGATCCAGGTGGATACGCGTCAGTAAGCACTTGCTGCTGATGTAGCGAAAAGGGAAGCCCACTGGGCTTCCCTTTTTGTTTGGCGTTCACGGTACGCCAGCAAAATTGGGTTCCGGCCTTCGCTGCAATGACGTGCTGTGGGCGGCCAAGAGTCAGCGTAAATCTCTGCACTAGCTATGAGACCGTCGTTCCCGCGAAGGCGGGAACCCAATTTTTGGAACCGAAGTCGCCCTGCAAACACCCCGTCACATTGCCGGGTTACGATAGCAGGATGCAAGCCCCCGCCCCCATCACCTTCCGCGAAGCCCTGCTCTACTGGCTCAAGCTCGGCTTCATCAGCTTCGGCGGCCCCGCCGGCCAGATCGCCCTGATGCACGCCGAACTGGTCGAGCGCCGCCGCTGGATTTCCGAGCAGCGCTTCCTGCACGCCCTGAACTACTGCATGCTGCTGCCCGGCCCCGAGGCGACCCAGCTGGCGGTCTACATCGGCTGGCTCCTGCACCGCACCTGGGGCGGCATCCTGGCTGGGCTGCTGTTCATCCTGCCCTCGCTGGTCCTCCTGACCGGCCTGTCCTGGATCTACCTCGCCTGGGGCCACCTGCCGGTCATCGCCGGCATCATGGCCGGCATCAAGCCGGCCGTGGTGGCGATCGTCATCGCCGCTGCCTGGCGCATCGGCACGCGCACCCTGCGCAACGGCATGCTCGCCGCCATCGCCGCGCTGGCCTTCGTCGCCATCGCCCTGCTCGACGTTCCCTTCCCACTGATCGTGCTGGCCGCAGCAACGGCCGGCCTCATTGGCGGCCGTCTCTGGCCGCAGCGCTTCCAGCCCGGCGGCGGACACCCGGCCGACCGCAAGCACTACGGCCCCGCCCTGATCGACGACGATACCCCCAGCCCGGCGCACGCCCGCTTCTCGCTGCGCGCCCTGGCCAAGGCCCTGCTCGCCGGCGTCGGCCTGGCGCTCGCCGCCTGGCTCGTGCTCGCCGCGGTGGTTGGCGTGGACGGGACGCTGGCGCGCATGGGCTGGTTCTTCACCAAGGCCGCCCTGATGACCTTCGGCGGCGCCTATGCCGTGCTGCCCTACGTGGTGCAGGGAGCGGTCGAGAAGTATGGCTGGCTCAGCGCCACCCAGATGATCGACGGGCTGGCGCTGGGCGAGACCACGCCCGGTCCCCTGATCATGATCGTGGCCTTCGTCGGCTTCGTCGGCGGCTGGACCCATGCGCTGTTCGGCCCGGATGCGCTGGCCCTGGGCGGCATCGCCGGCGCACTGGTAGCGAGCCTGTTCACCTTCCTGCCCTCGTTCGTCTTCATCCTGGCCGGCGCACCGCTGGTCGAGTCGGGGCGCGGCAACGTGCGGCTGACGGCACCGCTGACCGCGATCTCCGCCGCCGTGGTGGGAGTGGTCGCCAGCCTGGCCGTGTTCTTCGGCCAGCACGTGTTCTTCGCCGGCGGCCAGGTCCGGCCTGGGGCGATCGCCATTGGCGCCGCGGCCAGCATCGCCCTGCTGCGCTACAAGATCGGGCCGATCAAGCTGATCGCCGCCTGTGCGCTGGCGGGGGTCGTGCTATCGTATTGGCATGCCTGAAAAAATCATTCCGATTACCGACCTGCGCTCGCCCGCGATGGCGGTCCCGGGCGCGCCCGAAGCGCCAAGCGGCCTGCTCCTGGACGCCCTGGGCCGGCCGCTGCACGACCTGCGCATCTCGGTGACCGACCGCTGCAACTTCCGCTGCGTCTACTGCATGCCGAAAGAGGTCTTCGACAAGGACTACGCCTACCTGCCGCACGGCGAGCTGCTCTCCTTCGAAGAAATCACGCGCGTGGCGCGCCTGTTCATCGCCCACGGCGTCGAGAAGATCCGCCTGACCGGCGGCGAGCCGCTGCTGCGCAAGAACCTCGAACGCCTGGTCGGCATGCTGCGTTCCCTGGGCACGCCGAGCGGGCGCCCGCTCGACCTCACGCTCACCACCAACGGCTCGCTGCTGGCGCGCAAGGCCCGGGCCTTGAAGGATGCCGGCCTGGACCGCGTCACGGTCTCGCTCGACGCGCTGGACGATACGGTGTTCCGGCGCATGAACGACGTCGACTTCGCGGTGGCCGACGTGCTGCACGGCCTGGACGCGGCGCACGCCACCGGGCTGGGACCAATCAAGGTCAACATGGTGGTCAAGCGCGGCACCAACGAGGACCAGATCCTGCCGATGGCGCGCCACTTCAAGGGCTCGCCCTTCATCCTGCGCTTCATCGAATACATGGACGTGGGCGCCTCGAACGGCTGGAACATGGACGAAGTCATCCCTTCCGCCGAGGTGGTGCGCCGGATCGGGCTTGAATTGCCCCTCGCTCCGGTTGCCGCCAACTACAGCGGCGAGACCGCCGCCCGCTGGCGCTACCTGGACGGCAGCGGCGAAGTCGGCGTCATTTCCAGCGTCACGCAAGCCTTCTGCCACGACTGCACGCGCCTGCGCCTGTCCACCGAGGGCAAGCTCTACACCTGCCTGTTCGCCACCCGCGGCCACGACCTGCGCTCCCTGCTGCGCGGCGAACGCAGCGACGCGGACATTGCGGGCGCCATCGCCCAGCTGTGGCGCGGACGCGCCGACCGTTATTCGGAAACGCGCACCGTGGAGTCGTCGGGGCTGGCGCGCGGCGGCAAGAAGGTCGAGATGTCGTACATCGGCGGTTAATTTCGGGCTCACATGGACAAGAAACTCATCACGGGACTCATCCTGGCGGGCGGCCGTGGCTCGCGCATGGGCAATGTGGACAAGGGCCTGCAGCCCTTCCGCGGCAAACCGATGGCGCAGCACGCGATCGAGCGCCTGCTGCCGCAGGTCGGCTCGGTCATGGTCAACGCCAACCGCAACATCGACAGCTGGCTGGAGCTGGCCGCGCCGGTGTGGGCGGACGAAACGCCCGGCTTCGCCGGACCGCTGGCGGGCCTGGAAGCCGGCCTGCGCCACTGCGTCACGCCATGGCTGCTGGCGGTGCCTTGCGATTCGCCCTTCCTCCCGCCCGACCTGGCCGAACGATTGGCCGCCGCGGTCGAAGAAAACGATGCGGACCTCGCTTTTGCCGTCACCCAGGAACCGGGCATGCGGCCCCAACCCCATCCGGTGTTCTGCCTGGTGAAGGCGAGCCGGCTGCCGGTACTGTCGCAGTACCTGGCTGAGGGCGGACGCCGCATGGACGGCTGGTACAAGGACCTGAAGGCGGCCGAGGTGCTGTTCGAGGATGCCGACGCTTTCCGTAACATCAACACGCTGGAAGAACTGCAAGGCTTCGATGACACGCTGCCCTTGAGCCTGGCGAAGGTGACGAGCTGCCTGTCCGGCTACGATCCCGACGCCCTGCCCGTGCGCGACGCCCAGCGCATCATCCAGGAGTTCGTGCAGCCGGTGCGCGCGGTGGAAAAAGTCGCGCTGCGCGCCGCGCTCGGCCGCGTGCTCGCCAAGGACGTGATCTCGCCGATCAACGTACCAGCGCATGACAACTCGGCCATGGACGGTTTCGCGCTGCGCGGCGAAGACCTGCGCACCGACGCGCCGCTGACGCTGCGGGTGATCGGCACGACCTACGCCGGCAATGCTTCCGGTCTGGTTCCTGCCGCGGGCGAGTGCGTGCGCATCATGACCGGCGGCGTCATGCCCGAAGGCTGCGACAGCGTCGTGCCGCAGGAATTCGTCACCCAGGAAGGCGAGACCGTCACCCTGCCTGCCGGCGTGATCCGCGCCGGCGACAACCGCCGCTTTGCCGGCGAAGACCTGAAGGCCGGCAGCCCGGCCTTGAAAGCGGGCCGCGTGGTGCGCCCCGCCGATCTCGGCATGATCGCCTCGCTCGGCATCGCCGAAGTCGCGGTGCAGCGGCGCCTGCGCGTGGCATTCTTCTCGACCGGCGACGAATTGCGCTCGGTCGGCGAGCCGCTCGACGAAGGCTGCGTCTACGACAGCAACCGCTACACCATCTATGGCATGCTGCAGCGCCTGGGCTGCGACATCATCGACATGGGCGTGGTGCGCGACGACCCGCTGGCGCTGGAAGAGGCGCTGCGCTGCGCCTGCGAGAACGCGGACGCCATCATCACCTCGGGCGGCGTGTCGGTGGGCGCGGCCGACTACACCAAGCAGATCATGGCCAGGCTCGGCGACGTGACCTTCTGGAAGATCGGCATGCGTCCCGGACGCCCGCTGGCCTTCGGCCGCGTCCATTCGAACGGCCGCAGCGCCTTCCTGTTCGGGCTGCCGGGCAATCCGGTGGCGGTGATGGTCTCCTTTTACTTCTTTGCGCGCGAGGCCCTGCTGCGCATGATGGGCGCCGAAGCTCCGCTGCCGCTGCTGCGCGCGCGGTCAAGCGGCGCGATCCGCAAGAAGCCCGGCCGCACCGAATACCAGCGCGGCATCCTGGCGCCCGGCGCGGATGGCCAGCCGGAAGTGCGCATCACCGGCTCGCAGGGTTCGGGCATCCTGCGCTCGATGTCCGAGGCGAACTGCATGGTGGTGCTGCACGACGAGCAGGGCAATGTCGCGGCGGGCGACATGGTGGACATCATCCCGTTCGACGGTTTGATGTAACGGTCGGATCAATCCTCGGCATCGACGCGTTCGCCGCCGAGCATCAACTGCGCCGCCTCGCTCGGCAGCGCTTCCACCGACTTCAGCTTGCGCGCCATCTGGCGGCTGCGCACCTCGGCGCTTTCGATGTTCTTGGCGGCCTTCTCCAGCGTCGCCTTGGTGGTGGCCAGCACGTCGCCGAACTTGGTGAATTCGGTCTTCACCGCACCCAGCACCTGCCACACCTCGGACGAGCGCTTCTCCAGCGCCAGCGTACGGAAGCCCATCTGCAGGCTGTTGAGCAGCGCGCTCAGGGTCGACGGGCCGGCGATCGTCACGCGCAAGCTGCGCTGCAGGTCGTCGGCCAGGCCGGGACGGCGCATCACTTCGGCGTACAGGCCTTCGGTCGGCAGGAACAGGATCGCGAAATCGGTCGTCTGCGGCGGCGACACGTACTTTTCGCAGATCGTCTTCGCCTCCACCCGCACAGCGCGTTCCAATTCGGCGCCGGCGCGCGCCACGCCGTCGGCATCGGCCATCTCGGCCGCTTCGAGCAGGCGTTCGTACTGCTCCTTCGGGAACTTGGCATCGATCGGCAGCCACAGCGGCGGGCCGCCATCGACCACGCCGGGCAGCTTGATCGCGAACTCGACCCGTGCGCCGCTGCCCGCGATGGTCTCGACGTTCTTGGCGTACTGGTCATTGGTGAGGACCTGCTCGAGCAGCATCTCGAGCTGCACTTCGCCCCAGGTGCCGCGGGTCTTGACGTTGGTGAGCACTCGCTTGAGGTCGCCCACGCCGATCGCCAGCTGCTGCATCTCGCCCAGGCCCTGGTGCACCTTTTCCAGGCGCTCGCTGACCTGCTTGAACGATTCGGTGAGGCGCGTCTCCAGGGTCGCGTGCAGCTTTTCGTCGACGGTCTGGCGCATCTCCTCGAGGCGCTTGGCGTTATCGTTCTGCAGGTCGCGGATCTTGGTTTCCAGCGTGCCGCGCACCTCCAGCATGCGCTGGGCATTCGATTCGGTGAGCTGCGACAGGGTCAGCTGCAGGGTGTCGGCGAAGCGCTTGAGGGCGCGCGCCTGCTCTTCGCGGCCGGCGCTCGATTGCAGCTGCATCTGCTGGCGCATGCCGTCGAACTGCTGCACGGCCGCGGCATGGTACTGGCCCATGTGCCCCGCCACCTCCTGGCGCGTGGCCTGGGCGGTGGATTGCATCTCGAGCCGCAGCTCGCGTTCCAGGCGTTCGATGTGGCGGCCGTCGCCGTTGGCGCGCGCGCGCAACAGCAGCACCAGCTGCAGGGCGATGATCACGAGCGCAGCCAGCAGGATCAGGAGTTCGGCGATGTCCATGCGTCAGTCGGCCTTGTTCCGCATCCAGTCGGCGGTGTTGAAGAAGGACTGCATCAGGCGCATGCGCAGGTCTTCGTCGTAGCCCAGGTCTTCCATCGCCCAGGCCATGGCGCGCAGCCACTGGTCGCGCTCCTTGGTGCCGATGGCGAACCCTAGGTGCCGCGCGCGCAGGCGCGGGTGGCCGTAGCGCTCGACGAAGAGATCGGGACCGCCCATCCAGCCGGACAGGAACATGAACAGCTTGTCGCGCGAGCTGTCGTTGGGTTGCGGGTGCATCGCGTGGATGCCGGCGAATTCCGGTTCCAGCTGCATCAGGTCGTAGAAGCGGTCGACCAGTTCGCGCAGGCGCTCGGCGCCGCCCATCACCTCATAGAGGGTTTGTGCTTCGGGGGTGTTCGGTTCGGACATGCCGCCATGATAGCGCGCCGGGGTGGCCACTGACCACCCCGGCAATGCGTTGTTGCAATCAGGCTTCGCGCAAGGTCTGCAGCGGCGGCTGGCGCAGCACGCTGCGCAGCCCCAGCCAGCCGCCGACCAGCGCGCAGAGGGCTCCCACGACCACGCCGGCCAGCCATACCTGCGGCTCGAACTTCCACGGGAACTTGAACACGTACTCGGCCAGCACCCAGCCCATGGCCGCCGCGCCGGTCGCCGCCAGCACGCCGGACAGGCCGCCGACCAGCACGAACTCGATCCGCTGCGCCGTCGCCAGCTGTCCGCGGGTGGCGCCGAGCGCGCGCAGCAGGCCCGCTTCGCGAGTGCGCTCCGACTGCGATCCCATCAGGGCCGCATACAGCACCAGCACGCCGGAAGCGAGCGTGAACATGAACAGGAACTCGACCGCCACCACCACCTGGTCGAGCACCTCCTGCAGCTGGCGGATGATGCCGGAGACGTCGATCACGGTCAGGTTCGGATAGGCGCGGGTCAGGCTGTTGGTGAGATTCCCTGCGCTGCCAGGAAGGTGGAAGGCCGTCATGAAGCTCTTCGGCGCATTCGCCATCGCCTGCGGGTTGATGATGACGAAGAAGTTGGCGCGCATCGAGCCCCATTCGAGCTTGCGCAGGCTGGTCACCTTCGCCTCCACCGGCATCCCGGCCATGTCGAAGCGCATGACGTCGCCCAGCTTCAGGCCCAGCCGGGTGGCCAGGCTCTGCTCCACCGAGGCCTCGGCCACGCCCGGGCCATCCTTGTACCAGCTGCCGGCGACGATCTCGTTGGTCTCGGGCAGGTCCGCCACCGTCGACAGGTTGAACTCGCGCTCGGCCAGGCGGCGCGCTTCGCCGTTCTGGAAGCTGTTGCGGGTGAGCAGGTCGCCGTTGATGTGGGTCAGGCGGCCGCGGATCATCGGATACAGGAACACGTTCTGCACCCCGGCCCCGCGCAGCTGCTGCTCGACGCCCTGCGCCTGCTCGGGCTGAATGTTGATGATGAAGCGGTTCGGCGCATCCGGTGGCGTGGCCGTGCGCCAGGCCGCCATCAGGTCGCCGCGCACCACGGTGAGCAGCAGCAGCGCCATCAGGCCGAGCGACAGCGACACCACCTGCACCACGGTGGCGCCGGGGCGGCGCTGCAGCGAGGTGATGGCGAAGCGCCAGCTCTGGTTTTTCGAGGCGCCGCGCAGCTGCCGCAGCAGGCGCAGGCCGAGCCAGGCGACCAGCGCGAACAGGCCCAGGCCGCCGAGGAAGCCGCCGGCCGTCATCAATGCCAGCTTGGTGTCGCCGGCCTGCCACAGCAGGAGCGCCAGGAACACGCCGACGCCGAGGCCATAGGTGGCCAGCGCCAGCGGCTGCGGGCTCGCCGCTTCGCGCCGGATGACGCGGTTGTGCGGCACGTTGCGCAACTGAAGCACCGGCGGCAGCGCGAAGCCGACCAGCAGCAGCAGGCCCGTGGCGATGCCTTGCAGCGCTGGCAGGGGCGAGACCGGCGGCAAATCGGGCGGCAGCAGGTTGCCGATCATCTGGATCAGGATGAAGTGGGCGCCGAAGCCGACCGCCACGCCCAGTATGCTGCCGGCCAGGCCGACGATGGCGAATTCGATCAGGTAGAGCGCGCCGACCTGGTTCTGGGTCATGCCGAGGCAGCGCAGCATGGCGCAGGCGTCCAGGTGGCGCTGCATGAAGCGGCGCGCCGCCATCGCGACCGCCACCGCGGCCAGCATCGCCGAGAGCAGGCCGACCAGCGACAGGAAGCTGTCGGCGCGGTCGAGCGTGGCGCGCATCTCGGGGCGGCCGTTCTCGAGCGTCTCGATGCGCACGCCACGCACGTTGCGCGTGGCGATGTCGGCGCGCAGCCATTTCTCGAAGGCCGCCACGCCGGACATGTCATTCTTCGAGGTCGAGGCCACCTGCAGCCGGTAGGTGACGCGCGAGAACGCGTCCACCAGCCCGGTGGCCGGCAGGTCCTGCAGCGACAGCATCACGCGCGGCGCGAAGTTGGAGAAGCCCGCGCCCTTGTCAGGTTCGGTGGCGATCAGCTGGGCGATGCGGAACTGCTTGTCGCCCAGCTGGATGCTGCCGCCCACCCCGGTGCGCAGCGCCGGCAGCAGGTTGGCGTCGACCCAGACGGTGCCGGGCGCCGGCGTGTCCCGGGTTTTCTGTCCGATGGCGCGGCTGGCGTCGTCGGGGTCGGTAGAGATGCTGAGCTGGCCGCGCAGCGGGTAGCCGTCCGACACCGCTTTTACCGCGGACAGCTGCGCCATCGAGGCTTCGCCCTCGCCGGCCTGCGCCATGCTCTGGAAGGCGGCCGTTTCGGCGACCAGCAGGCCGCGCCGCTTCGCCTCCTCTTTCCAGCGCTGCTGGATCGGATCGTCGGCATTCACCAGCAGGTCGGCGCCCAGCAGCTGGTGCGCGTCGCGGTTCAGGCCGGCGCGCATGCGGTCGATGAAGAAGCCGACCGAGGACAGCGCCGACACCGCCACGATCAGGGCCACCAGCAGGAAACGCAGCTCGCCCGCGCGCCAGTCGCGCCCGGTCATGCGGAGGGATTGGATGAGCATCGTGTCCTCTTATGCGGCTGCCGTGTCAGCGGGAATCGCCTGGGCGAAGAACGCGTCCACCTCGGCCAGGAAGGCGCGCTTGCGCTCGGGGTCGAGGAAGGAGGCGGCGAAGCTGTTGCGGGCCAGCTGGCGCGCATGGCCGGCATCGAGCGGCAGCGCCTCGAAGGCGGCGATGAAGTTGTCGTTCATGTAGCCGCCGAAGTAGGCCGGATCGTCCGAATTGACGGTGGCGGCCAGGCCGGCGTCGAGCAGCTCGCGCAGGTTGTGGCTGCCCATCACGTCGAACACGCGCAGCTTGATGTTCGACAGCGGGCAGACGGTCAGCGCCATGCCCTCGCGCGCCAGGCGCTCGGTCAGTTCGCGACTTTCGAGGGTGCGCACGCCATGGTCGATGCGCTCGACCTTGAGCACGTCGAGCGCGCTCTCGATGTAGGCCGGGGGGCCCTCCTCGCCCGCATGCGCCACCAGGCGCAGGCCGAGCTGGCGCGCGCGCTCGAACACGCGCGCGAATTTCTCGGGCGGGTGGCCGACCTCGGACGAGTCCAGGCCGACGCCGATGAATTTGTCGCGGTAAGGCAGCGCCTCCTCCAGCGTGGCCAGCGCTTCTTCCTCGGACAGGTGGCGCAGGAAGCACATGATCAGGGTCGCGCTGATGGGACTGTCCTGGCAGGCGCGCCAGATGCCGGTGATGACAGTCTCGAAGTGCACGCCGCGCGCGGTATGGGTCTGCGGATCGAAGAAGATCTCGGTGTGTCGGACATTGTCGGCATGCGCACGGGCCAGGTAGGCGGCGGTCATGTCGTAGAAATCCTGCTCGGTCAGCAGCACGCTGGCGCCGGCGTAATAGATGTCGAGGAAGGACTGCAGGTCGCTGAAAGCGTAGGCCTGGCGCAACGCCTCGACCGAGGGGTAAGGCAGCGATACACCATTTCTTTGTGCCAGCGCAAAGATCAGCTCGGGTTCCAGCGAACCCTCGATGTGGATGTGTAATTCTGCCTTCGGCATGTTCTGCAGGATATTGCGTAGTTGGGGATGCAGCATGATGTTCTCCGGCGCTGGTCTGTGTTCGATGGGACGTGGCCGACAAGTGTAACGCAAGCCCGTCCGCCCTCTGTGCCATAGGCGAAAACAGGTGGGCCGTATTGACGGTTTGCGTGCGCCACAGCTTGAGCATATCGTGCACTATCGGCTCACAAAGTTGATATTTAAGCAGCCTGAAGCGGGCCGAATCGAACCGCTTCCGAACCGTGAAAAAGGGGAGGTTTCAGGGAGCATTTTCAGTGCTCGCCAAGCCCTTCAAAAACGGACTTTTCTTATACGGTTCAAGCACTTGTATATGCAGTACCTGCGCGCACGACACTGCTTTGACTTCGGGAACTAATAGGCACATAATAAATTTCACAAACGCAAAAAAGACGCCCTCCAACCGACGGGAGACCGGACCAGCCACATTCGGCTCCGTCCGGGACGACAACAAGAAAATCGCAGCATCCACGGCCCCGTCGATCCCGGTGCCAGGTGCGGGCGACCGACAAGGAGTACGCCAGATAAAGACCGGGGCCTGAGGCAGCCCTTGCACAGTCGGCTGCCATGACGTGATCGTTGTTCGTACACAAGGAAGGACATTCGAAATGAGCATCTTTGACAACTACACCGCCCGCTACGAGCGTACCCGCGAAGAGGAATACTCCATGTCGGAGTTCCTCGCACTGTGCAAGAAAGACCCCCTGACCTATGCCAGCGCGCCCGAGCGCATGCTCGCGGCCATCGGCGATCCGACCCTGATCGACACCCGCCTCGACCCGCGCCTGTCGCGCATTTTCGCCAACAAGGTGATCAAGGTCTATCCGGCCTTCCGCGATTTCTACGGCATGGAAGAAGTGATCGAACAGGTCGTTTCCTACTTCCGCCACGCGGCCCAGGGCCTCGAAGAACGCAAGCAGATCCTCTACCTGCTCGGCCCGGTCGGCGGCGGCAAGTCGTCGATCGCGGAAAAGCTCAAGAGCCTGATGGAACACGTGCCCTTCTACGCCATCAAGGGTTCGCCGGTGAACGAATCGCCGCTCGGCCTGTTCAATGAGGAAGAAGACGGCACCATCCTCGAAGAGGACTACGGCATCCCGCGCCGCTACCTGCGCGCCATTCCGAGCCCATGGGCCGTCAAGCGCCTGCACGAGTTCGGTGGCGACATCAACAAGTTCCGCGTGGTCAAGCGCTACCCGTCGATCCTGAAGCAGATTGCGGTCTCCAAGACCGAACCGGGCGACGAGAACAACCAGGACATTTCCTCGCTGGTCGGCAAGGTCGACATCCGCAAGCTCGAAGATTACGCCCAGGACGATCCGGACGCCTACAGCTACTCGGGCGGCCTGTGCCTGGCCAACCAGGGCCTGATGGAATTCGTCGAGATGTTCAAGGCGCCGATCAAGGTGCTGCACCCGCTGCTGACGGCCACCCAGGAAGGCAACTACAAGGGTACCGAAGGCTTCGGCGCGATTCCTTTCGAGGGCATCGTGCTGGCGCACTCGAACGAATCCGAGTGGAAGACTTTCCGCAACAACCGCAACAACGAGGCTTTCCTCGACCGTATCTACATCGTCAAGGTGCCCTACTGCCTGCGCGTGTCCGACGAGATCAAGATCTACGACAAGCTGCTGTACAACTCCTCGCTCGACAAGGCGCCCTGCGCACCGGGCACGCTGCGCATGATGGCGCAGTTCGCGATCCTGTCGCGCCTGAAGGATCCGGAGAACTCGAGCATCTATTCCAAGATGCTGGTGTACGACGGCGAGAACCTGAAGGACACCGACCCCAAGGCCAAGTCGATGCACGAGTACGTCGACTATGCCGGCGTGGACGAAGGCATGAACGGCCTGTCGACCCGCTTCGCCTTCAAGATCCTGTCCAAGGTCTTCAACTTCGACAACACCGAAGTGGCGGCCAATCCGGTGCACCTGCTCTACGTGCTCGAACAGCAGATCGAGCGCGAGCAGTTCCCGCCGGAGACCGAGCAGCGCTACATGTCCTACATCAAGGAACACCTGGCGCAGCGCTACGTCGATTTCATCGGCAAGGAAATCCAGACCGCCTACCTGGAGAGCTATTCGGAATACGGCCAGAACATCTTCGACCGTTACGTGACCTTCGCCGACTTCTGGATCCAGGACCAGGAATTCCGCGACCCGGACACCGGCGAGAGCTTCGACCGCGAATCGCTCAACGCCGAGCTCGAGAAGATCGAGAAGCCGGCCGGCATTTCGAATCCGAAGGATTTCCGCAACGAGATCGTCAACTTCAGCCTGCGTGCGCGGGCCACCAATGCCGGCAAGAATCCGGCCTGGACCAGCTACGAGAAATTCCGTAGCGTGATCGAGAAGAAGATGTTCTCGAACACCGAAGAACTCCTGCCCGTCATTTCCTTCAATGCGAAAGCGAGTGCCGAGGATGCCAACAAGCATGCCGACTTCGTGGCCCGCATGGTCGAGAAAGGCTACACGCCGAAGCAGGTACGCCTGCTGTGCGAATGGTACCTGCGCGTGAGGAAATCCTCCTGACACGGCGCCGGCGCACGCTACGAAAAAATGGCGTGCGCCGTACACGCGATTGCGCTGCGTATTAAGATAGACCTATCGAGGTTCCGCCAGTCGCCAGTCCGCCCGCAACGCATCGGCGGCTCGAAGAACCGTCGCGAGCGGCGGCAGTTGCGGTCGAGAAGCGCAACCGTACAAACGTACGGTGAGCATCGCAGACCGCAAATGCAACGCGCAGCAGGTTCTTCGAGCCGCCACCACCGGAGGCTAGTTTTGACTTATCTTATTGACCGTCGCTTGCAGGGCAAGAACAAGTCCGCGGTCAACCGCGAACGCTTCCTGCGCCGCTACAAGGCGCAAATCAAGGACGCGGTCGGCCGCGCCATCAAAGGCCGTTCGATCACCGATATCGAGAACGGCGAGAAAGTCACGATCCCCGTCAAGGACGTGAACGAACCCCATTTCGGCCATGCCCATGGGGGCGTCTGGGAAACCGTCAACCCGGGCAATACCGAATACCAGAAGGGCGACCAATTCAACCGCCCGCGCAGCGGCGGCGGCGGCGCCGGGCGCGGGCGCGCCGGCAACAGCGACCAGACCACCGAGGACGATTTCATCTTCGAACTGTCGCGCGAAGAATTCATGAACTATTTCTTCGAGGATCTTGAGCTGCCGAACATGATCAAGACGCAGCTCAGCCAGACCATCGAGTACAAGAACCAGCGCGCCGGCTACAACGTGTCCGGCACGCCCTCCAACATCCACGTGCTGCGCTCGCTGCGCGGCGCGCTCGGGCGCCGCATCGCCGTCGGCGGCCCCGCCAAGCGCCAGCTGAGGGAAGCCGAGGAAGCACTGCAGGCCCTGTTCGACGAAGGCGCGCCTTCCGACGACGAAGGGGTGATCGAGCTGAAGGACAAGATCCACCATCTGCACATCCGCCTCAACGCGATTCCCTTCATCGATCCCTTCGACCTGCGCTATTCGAACCGGATCAAGGTGCCCAAGCCGAGCACCTCGGCCGTGATGTTCTGCATCATGGACGTCTCCGGCTCGATGGACGAAACGCGCAAGGACACCGCCAAGCGCTTCTTCATCCTGCTCTACCTGTTCCTCAAGCGCGTCTACGAGAAGATCGAGGTCGTCTTCATCCGTCACCATACGGCCGCGGCCGAGGTCGACGAGAACGAGTTCTTCCATTCGCGCGAGTCGGGCGGCACCGTGGTGTCCTCGGCCCTGCACCTGCTGCAGAAAGTGCTCACCGAGCGCTACGGCAGCGCGGACTGGAACGCCTACGTGGCCCAGGCCTCGGACGGCGACAACTGGGACAACGACTCGGTGCTGTGCAAGCAGATCCTGAACAACGCCATCATGCCGCGGGTCCAGTACTACACCTACGTCGAGATCACCGACGGTCCGCCGCAAAACCTGTGGGAGCAGTATTGCGAGGTGGCCGACCACCACAAGAATTTTGCGATGCAGAAGATCGTCACCCCGGCCGACATCTACCCGGTCTTCCGCGAGCTGTTCAAGAAGCAGCCAAAGTAAGAGGCCCGCCATGCCAAGAGACCCCAACAATCCGCGCGCCCTGCCCGACCAATCGGAGTGGACCTTCGACCTGATCGAACAGGCGCACGAGGAAATCAAGCGGGTGGCCAAGCGCTACGGCCTGGACACCTACCCCAACCAGCTCGAGATCATCACCGCCGAGCAGATGATGGACGCCTACACGTCCGTCGGCATGCCGGTGTCGTACAACCACTGGTCGTTCGGCAAACACTTCCTGACGACCGAAAAAAGCTACAAGCGCGGCCAGATGGGCCTTGCCTACGAGATCGTCATCAACTCGAATCCCTGCATCGCCTACCTGATGGAGGAAAACAGCCTGACGATGCAGGCCCTGGTCATTGCCCATGCTGCCTACGGGCACAATTCCTTCTTTAAAGGCAACTATCTTTTCCGCACCTGGACCGATGCCGACGCCATCGTCGACTATATGGTCTTCGCGAAGAACTATATTGCCGAGTGCGAACAGCGTTACGGCATCGACGCGGTCGAGGAGTTGCTCGACTCCTGTCACGCCCTGCAGAACTATGGCGTCGACCGCTACAAGCGGCCGGCCAAGCTGTCGGTGGCGCAGGAAACCGCGCGCCAGAAGGAGCGCGAGGAATACGCCCAGTCGCAGGTCAACGCGATCTGGCGCACCCTGCCGCTGCGCGAGGAACAGGTGACGAGTACGGCGCCGAGCCGCTTTCCGCCGGAACCGGAAGAAAACCTGCTCTACTTCATCGAGAAATACGCGCCGCTGCTCGAACCCTGGCAGCGCGAGCTGGTGCGTATCACGCGCAAGATCTCGCAGTACTTTTATCCACAGCGCCAGACCCAGGTGATGAACGAAGGCTGGGCCACCTTCTGGCACTACACCATCCTGCAAGACCTGTACAAGGAAGGCATCGTCGGCGACGGCTTCATGCTGGAGTTCCTGCAGAGCCATACGAACGTCGTCTACCAACCGCCGGCAACCAGTCCTTACTACAGTGGGATCAACCCGTATGCGCTTGGTTTCGCGATGATGACCGACATTCGTCGCATTTGCGAAGACCCCACCGATGAAGACCGCGCCTGGTTCCCGGACATCGCGGGCAGCGACTGGATCAAGACCCTGGACTTCGCGATGCGCAACTTCAAGGACGAGAGCTTCATCGCCCAGTACCTGTCGCCCAAGCTGATCCGCGAATTCCATTTCTTTGCCGTGCTCGATGACGACCGCAGCGACAAGCTGACGATCTCGGCGATCCACGACGAACAGGGCTACCGCTACGTGCGCCACAAGCTGGCCGAGCAGTACAACATCGGCAGCCGCGAGCCGAACATCCAGGTCTGGCAGGTGAATACCCGCGACGACCGCGCCCTGACCCTGCGCCACACGCAGTTCAACCGACGGCCGCTGAACCAGCAGGCGCAGGAAGTGCTCAAGCACGTCGCGCGCCTGTGGGGGTTCGATGTCAGGCTGGAAACAGTGGACCCGAGCGGCCACGTCGTCAGCTTCCTCGAGTGCCGCCGCGAGAAGCGCGGCCGCTGAAGGCCGCTTCATCCTTGCCGAAGGCCCGGCAGCGGCCACCCGGCGGCTGCCCTTCCCTCTGGGCCAGGCGGCCTGCCGAGTTGGAATGGCAGCGGCCGCGCCAGGCTTGTCCAGCGCAAGGTGCCGGCGCCGATTCCTGGCGCCGGGCGGCGCTACGGCAAGCCGAGCCATCCCTCTAAAATTTTTACGTACTCAGCCGCGCCGCCCAAGCAATTTTCCTGTAATAATGCCTGCGCTGACCATTTCGGCTGGACCAATTTGCATCAAGCATGCGTTTGATGTCCTTGCAAGCGCCGGCCGGGCGTCTCGAGCGGCCATTTGGCGTCGAGATTGACGATGCATGTGGCTTCTGCACGGAGAACAAGTCTACCTGTGCAACCTAGCAGCGCCTTCTATCGCCCCGCGCCTCGTTTTACTACCCCCTCCCCAACCAAATGACCACCTCGACGTAATTTTTTTGCGCTTGAGTGCGCGAACACACTGTTCAAAACGCCAAATTCCATGTAGTTTTGCTATGCATGAGAAGCAGATATCCGCAAACCGGTTATCAAACGCACAACTGAAGCATATCAAGACGCGCTTTGCCCATGACTTTTAGCTATGCGTTTCGTGGGGCAGAAGCGGGTTCCAGGGCTGCTCAACAGTACGCGCTGCTTCCGCAAAACTGGCTATAGTTTTCGTAAATACCAAGATGTCATCATATGAAATTTGTTATGTGACCGCTTTGGCATGGAAAATTCGGCAAAACCGGGTTAGGTGCCTCACGATCCACAGATGGAGGAGAACTGCTACATAAAATTACAATTCACCCCTGCTTTCTGGACCACGCACGACCGGTCGCGGGACTTGTATAGATGGGCTTCTTTGCCTGTTTTTACAGGCAGTTAGCATCCCTTCGGGGGTGTAAAAATGTCTCCTCAAAAAAGAATTCGTAGGTATAATTCTTTGATGTCCCGGATGCGGCCCTAGATTTTTGTCGTGTTTAGTGGGTTTAGTGGCAACAAAAAAGAGTTGGTATTGGAGAAAGATGGCATGAATTTTACGCATGATAAGAACCCGGGCAGGAATTACACCGGTCTCGCCATTGTTATCCTGTTGCACGTGGTGGTGGCTTGGGCATTTATCAATGGCCTGGGCACCCGGATCGTCACCAAGGTAACCGAGGCTGTTGAAACAAAACTGATTGAAGAGGTGAAGCCGCCGCCGCCGCCGGAAACGCCGCCGCCGCCGCCGCCGCCGGAAATGAAGGCTCCGCCACCGCCGTTCATCCCGCCGGTCGAAGTCCAGGTGCAGCAGCCGCCGCCGCCGCAGAACGCGATCACGACGGCGACCAATACGCCGCCGCCGACCACGACTCTGGCCCCCCCGGCTCCGCCGGCGCCGCCAGCTCCACCGGCGCCGCCGCGTGCTGCAGGTCCGAGCCGTACCGAAGCAGTCGCCGACTTTAACACTTGCGCACGTCCGGAATATCCGCGTTCGTCGCAGCGTAACGAAGAAACCGGTACCACGACCCTGCAGTTCCTGATCGGGGCCGATGGTCGAGTGATGGAATCCAAGCTGCAGAAGTCGTCGGGCTTCCGCGATCTGGATCGGGCCGCACAATCGGCCCTGAGCAAATGCCGATTCAAGCCGGCCACTGTAGATGGTCAGCCGCAACAGGCGTGGACAGCGGTGCAGTACGTCTGGACGCTGGAATAAAACCGAGACGGAACATCGTCTCAACTCAATGATTTTCGTTGTCAATAGTTCAGCGAACTGTCTATTTTTATATTTTTGGAGGAAGCATGTTTAAGAATACCCGTTTGTCCGCTATGCTGGCGGCTGTCCTGTTCTCGGTAACGGCGGCATCGGCCCTGGTTTCCGCACCGGCCTTCGCTGACGCTCCTGCTGCAGGCGCCACCGCTCCGGCGGCTGACGCGGCTGCCCCGGCTGCCGACGCAGCAGCACCGGCTGCCGACGCTGCAGCTGCTCCGGCTGACGCAGCTGCACCGGCTGCCGCCGAAGGCGCTACCGAAGAAGTCCACAACCCGTACGGCATCGAAGCCATGTGGGAAGAAGGCGACTTCGTCAACAAGGGCACCATCATCATCCTGGCACTGATGTCGATCGGTTCGTGGTACATCATCATCACCAAACTGATCGACCAGCAGAAGATCATGCGCCAGTCGAAGGAAGCTTCGGCCAAGTTCTGGAAAGCACCGTCGATCGCCGCTGGCTCGGCTCAGCTGAAAGAAGGCTCGCCGTTCCGCTTCATCGCTGAAACCGGCACCAAGGCAACCCAGCACCACGACGGCGCCCTGCTCGAGCAGATCGACCTGTCGACCTGGGTGACCATGCAGATCCAGCGCGCCGTGGACCGCGTCCAGTCGCGCCTGCAGGATGGCCTGTCGTTCCTGGCAACCGTCGGTTCGACCTCGCCGTTCATCGGTCTGTTCGGTACCGTCTGGGGCATCTACAACGCGCTGACCGCCATCGGTATGTCGGGTAACGCGTCGATCGACAAAGTGGCAGGCCCGGTGGGTGAAGCACTGATCATGACCGCATTCGGTCTGTTCGTTGCAGTCCCGGCGGTTCTGGGTTACAACTGGCTGGTTCGTCGTAACAAGTCGGTCATGGAAGACGTCCGTTCGTTCTCGGCTGACGTGCACTCGGTCCTGATCTCGGGCGCCATGTCGACCTCGAACGCTGCTGCTGGCGCCAAGAAGGCTGGTTAATCATGTCGATGAGTGTCGGCTCCGATTCCGGAGATGATGATGCCGTGATGTCAGAGATCAACACGACGCCGCTAGTCGACATCATGTTGGTTCTTCTGATCATCTTCCTGATCACCAGCCCGGTGGTTCTGAACCTGCAGAAAGTGAACCTGCCTGCAGAAACGAACCAGGTCACCAAGACCAAGCCGGAAGACGTCAACATCACCATCAACAAAGATGGCGAGATGTACTACAACCAGACCCGCATCGCGAACACGGACGAGCTGTTCAAGTTCCTCGCGGAGCAGTCGGTGAAAGTGCCGCAGCCGGCAGTGAAAGTTCGTGGCGACCAGGAATCCCGCTACGAATCGATCGGCCGGGTGATCTACACGGCACAACGTGCTGGGATTCAGAAGGTCGGTTTCGTTATCGAACCGCCTGACAAGGGCTAACACCCTGTCCGCGATATCGAGGTTTCTCAGGAGACCTTGATATCGCGTCCGAGACCCCAACATTTGAAAAGGAAACACCATGGGCATGAACGTAGGTTCGGGCTCCGCTAAAGGAGCCGATCCGGAACCGATGATGGAAATGAACATGACGCCGCTGATCGACGTCCTGCTCGTTCTCATCATTATGATGATTATCACGATTCCGAAACAAAACCACTCGGTCAATCTGAACATGCCGGTCGGCACCCCGCCACCGCAGACGAATGAGAAACCGGTGGTCGTGACGATCGACGTGGACTTCGACGGCACCATCCTGTGGGATGGCCAGGTAGTCTCGGATCGCGCGGAACTGGAAGCCAAGATGAACGGCGTCGCTGCGATGCCGAACCAGCCGGAAGTGCACCTGCGTCCGAACAAGCTGGTCGAGTACAAGGTGGTGGCCGGTGTCATGGCAACCGCTCAGCGTCTCGGCGTCACCAAGATCGGCATGGTCGGTAACGAGCAGTTCCAGTAATCGATCCATGTTTGACCAACACGGCAGGGTTTCCCTGCCGTGTCCATTTTGAAGAAGGATGTTTTCAGATGATTAAATTCCGTCTCGCACACCTTGGCCTCGCACTGGCCGCCCTCGGTTTCACTGCAACCATCCCTGTCGTTGGCCTGGCTCCTGTGCACGCTGCGGTCACCCTGCGTCCGGAAGTCGGCAAGCCGCTGCAACAGGCGCAGTCGCTGCTGAAACAGGGCAACGCCAAGGGCGCACTGGCCGCCCTGCGCGACGCGGACAAGGCAGCAAAGACCGATGACGAACGCTTCCTGATCGAGCGCGTGCGCGCCTCGGCAGCTTCGTCGGCCGGCGATTGGGGCCTTGCGGCCACCTCGTTCGAAAAGCTGCTCGACTCGGGCAAGCTGAGCGCGTCCGAGCGCTCGCAGTTCTCGGAAGGCCTGGTCGGCATCTACATGCGCGCCGGCGACCTGAACAAGGCGAACGCCGCCATCCTGAAGCTGCTGCAGAAGGGTAACGATCCGAAGCTGCGCGCCTACCTGCTGCAGAACTACTACAAGCAGGGCAATGTCGCCGCGCTCGAGCAGGAACTGCGCAAAGCCGAACAGAGCGGCCGCCTGAGCGAAGACGAGCTCGGCATGCTGGCCAACATCCAGCTGAAGAAGAACGACAAGGCCGGCTACGTGCAGACCATCGAGAAGCTGGCCGCCGGCTACCCGAAGGCCCAGTACTGGAACGACCTGCTGAACCGCGTCCAGGGCAAGCCTGGCTTCTCGGGCCGCCTGGCAGTGGACGTGTACCGTCTGAAGCTGGCCAACAACCTGATGAAGAAGCCAAGCGAGTTCATGGAAATGGCCCAGCTGGTGCTGCAGGCGAAAGCTCCGGCCGAAGCGCTGAAGGTCATCGACAAGGGCTACAAGGCCGGCGCCCTGGGCACCGGTGCGGACGCCGAGCGTCACAAGCGCCTGAAGGACCTGGCCGAGAAGAACCTGGCCGAGCAGAACAAGGGCGTCGCCGCCCTGGAAGCCGAATACACCGCCGCCAAGGACAACGACGCGCTGGTGGGCCTCGGCTACGCGCTGGTGCAGGCTGGCCAGGCCGACAAGGGTCTGAAGATGATGGAAACCGCCATCAAGGCCGGCAACCTGCGTTACGCTGACGAAGCCAAGCTGCGCCTGGGCGAAGCCTACGCCGCAGCCGGCAAGAAGCAGCAGGCCATCAGCACGCTCAAGACCGTCGGCGGCAAGGACGGCAGCGCCGACCTGGCCCGCTACTGGATCATGGCGATCAACCGTCCGATCGCCTGATCGGACGAGCGAGCGCTCCCGGTCGAGCGATCCGAAACGCCGCCTGTTCGCAGGCGGCGTTTTTTATTGCGCCAACGCATCCCCCTCTCCGGGGGCTTCGTTGCTGTGCAACATGCGAGTTACCGTATAATCAGGTATTTCGCGCCGGACCGGCCGGCTGCGCCACTGGAAGCATTGATGAAGGTATTTCGCGGACTACCCAACGACAGGGCGCGCGCACCCTGCGCCCTCACGATCGGCAACTTTGACGGTGTCCACCGCGGCCACCAGGCATTGTTGGCGCACGTGCGCGGCGCCGCCATGGCGCTCGGGATCGAAGCCGCCGTGATGACCTTCGAACCGCACCCGCGCGAATACTTCGCCCGCAAGATGGGCGACCTGTCGAAAGCCCCCGCCCGCATCGCCAACCTGCGCGACAAGCTGGAAGACCTGTCCGCCGCCGGCATCGATCGCGTCATCGTCGAGCATTTCAACGAACACTTCGCCGCCCAGTCGCCGCGCGATTTCATCGAGCGCGTGCTGGTCGACGGCCTGCACGTCAAATGGCTGATGGTGGGCGACGACTTCCGCTTCGGCGCCCGGCGTGCGGGCGACATCGCCATGCTGCAGGAAGCCGGCCGCGAGTACGGCTTCCAGGTCGCGACCCTGGATGCCGTGATGCTGGGCGAGCGCCGCATCTCGTCCTCGGCCGTGCGCGAAGCGCTTGCCGCCGGCGACTTCGGCGCCACCCAGCAGCTGCTCGGCCACCCCTACGCCATGTCGGGCCACGTGATCCATGGGCAGAAGCTCGGCCGCACGCTGGGCTTCCCGACCCTGAACCTGCGCGTGGCGCACCGCCCTGCCCTTGCCGGCATCTTCGTGGTGCAGGTGCACGGCCTGGCGGAGCAGCCCTTGCCGGCCGTCGCCAGCCTCGGCGTGCGCCCTACCGTCGAGGACCAGGGACGCATGCTGCTGGAAGTGCACGTGTTCGACTACGACCAGAGCGCCTACGGCAAGCTGGTGCGCGTCGAATTCCTCGCCAAGCTGCGCGACGAGGAGAAATACGTCGACCTGCCCACGCTCACCGACGCGATCGAGCGCGACGCCGTCCAGGCACGCGCCTTCTTCGCGCACCGTAACGGCGCGCTCACCGCGACCGACCGAATTTGACGCCTCGCATTTGACACCTTCCAGGCAAGCCGGCCGAAACCGGCGCACACGCGGCCCCGCCGCGAGACTGAACCGAATCCCCTAGAGAAAAACCTTATGTCCGATACCAAACCCGTCCAGAACAAGGCCCAGAAGGGCGCCAAGCCAGAGAGCAAATACCCGGTCAACATGACCGACACCCCCTTCCCGATGCGCGGCGACCTCGCCAAGCGCGAGCCGGGCTGGGTCAAGCAGTGGCAGGACAAGAAGATCTACCAGCGCATCCGCAAGGCGGCGGCCGGCCGTCCGAAGTTCATCCTGCACGATGGCCCGCCGTATGCGAACGGCGACATCCACCTCGGCCACGCCGTCAACAAGATCCTGAAGGACATGGTCGTCAAATCGCGCACCATGGCCGGCTTCGACGCGCCCTACGTGCCGGGCTGGGACTGCCACGGCATGCCGATCGAGATCCAGATCGAAAAGCAGTTCGGCAAGAACCTGCCGACCGCCGAGGTGCTGCAGAAGGCGCGCGCCTACGCGCTCGAGCAGATCGACCGCCAGCGTGCCGGCTTCATCCGCCTGGGCGTGCTGGGCGAATGGGAAAACCCCTACATGACCATGGCCTACGGGAACGAGGCGGACGAGCTGCGCGCCCTCGGCAAGCTGCTGGAGAAAGGTTACGTGTACCGCGGCCTCAAACCGGTGAACTGGTGCTTCGACTGCGGCTCGGCACTGGCCGAGGCCGAAGTGGAATACCAGGACAAGCGCGACCCGGCGATCGACGTCGGCTTCCCGTTCGCCGAACCGGAGAAAGTCGCCGCGGCCTTCGGCCTGGCGCAGCTGCCGACCACCAATGGCTTCATCGTGATCTGGACCACCACCCCATGGACCATCCCGTCGAACCAGGCCCTGAACGCCAACCCGGAAGTGACGTACGCGCTGGTGCAGGCCGAACGTGACGGCCAGCCGCTGCTGCTGATCCTGGCGCAGGACCTGGTCGAGGCCACCCTGCAGCGCTACAAGCTGGAAGGTCGAATCATCGCCACCACCCTGGGCGCCAGCTTGGCGAGCCTCCGCTTCAAGCATCCGCTGCACGCGCAGGACCCGTTCTACGACCGCACTTCCCCGGTCTACCTGGCCGACTACGTGACCACCGACAGCGGCACCGGCGTGGTCCACTCGGCGCCTGCCTACGGCCTGGAAGACTTCCAGTCCTGCAAGGCGCACGGCATGAAGGACGACGAGATCCTGAAACCGGTGATGGGCGACGGCCGCTTCGCCTCGACTCTGCCGCTGTTCGGCGGACTCACCATCTGGGAAGCGTCGAAGCCGATCTGCGAAGCCCTGCGCGCCGCCGGCGCCCTGTTCGAACTGAAGATGTTCGACCACAGCTACATGCACTGCTGGCGCCACAAGACCCCGATCGTCTACCGCGCCACCAGCCAGTGGTTCGCCGGCATGGACGTCACCCCGAAGGACGGCGGCCCCTCCCTGCGCGAAACCGCGCTGGCCGGCATCGCCGAGACCCAATTCTTCCCGGACTGGGGCCAGGCGCGCCTGCAGGGCATGATCGCCAACCGTCCGGACTGGACCCTGTCGCGCCAGCGCCAGTGGGGCGTGCCGATGGCCTTCTTCCTGCACAAGGAAACCGGCGAGCTGCATCCGCGCACCCCGGAGCTGCTGGAGCAGGTCGCCAAGCTGATCGAAGCCAAAGGCATCGAAGCCTGGCAGCAGCTGGAGCCGAGCGAACTGCTGGGCGAGGACGCCGCCAACTACGAGAAGAACAAGGACACGCTGGACGTGTGGTTCGACTCGGGCTCGACCCACCAGACCGTGCTGCGCGGCTCGCACAAGGAGCAGTCCGCCTTCCCGGCCGACCTCTACCTGGAAGGCTCGGACCAGCACCGCGGCTGGTTCCACTCCTCGCTGCTGACCTCTTCGATGCTCAACGGCCGTCCGCCGTACAAGGCGCTGTTGACCCACGGCTTCACCGTCGACGAGAACGGCAAGAAGATGTCGAAGTCGCTCGGCAACACGCTGGCGCCGCAGAAGATCTCCGATACCCTCGGCGCCGACATCCTGCGCCTGTGGGTGGCCTCGACCGACTACACCGGCGAGCTGTCGATCGGCGACGAGATCCTCAAGCGCGTCACCGAATCCTACCGACGCATCCGCAACACGCTGCGCTTCCTGCTGGCGAACACCTCGGACTTCGACCCGGCGAAGGATGCCGTGCCGGTGGCCGAGCTGCTCGAGATCGACCGCTACGCGATTGCCGCGATGGCCCAGCTTCAGGGCGACATCGCCGGTCACTTCGAGCGCTACGAGTTCCACCCGGTGGTGGCGCGCCTGCAGAATTACTGCTCGGAAGACCTGGGCGGCTTCTACCTCGACATCCTGAAGGACCGCCTGTACACCACCGGCGTCGAGTCGACGGCCCGCCGCTCGGCCCAGACCGCGCTGTGGCACATCGCCCATGCGCTGCTGCGCGTCATGGCCCCGATCCTGTCCTTCACCGCCGAGGAAGCCTGGGCCGTGTTCGCGGGCCAGCAGGCCTATGCGCAGAGCGACGAGACCATCTTCACGCAAACGCTGTGGACCTTCCCGGACGTCGCGGACGGCGAAGCCCTGCTGGCCAAGTACGCCGCGCTGCGCGAAGTACGTGCCGACGTGACCAAGCAGCTGGAAGAAGTGCGCGCCTCGGGCGCCATCGGCTCCTCGTTGCAGGCGGAACTGGCGATCAAGGCCGCGGGCGAGAAATTCCAGCTGCTGGCCAGCCTCGAGGATGACCTGAAGTTCGTGTTCATCACCTCGCAGGCCAGCGTGGAACAGGTGGCGGACGCCGCCAACGAAGCAGTGACCGTGACCCCGTCGGAAGCGGAAAAGTGCGAGCGCTGCTGGCATTACCGCCGCGACGTCGGCCACGACCATGCGCATGCCGGCCTGTGCGGCCGCTGCACCAGCAACCTGTTCGGCAGCGGCGAAGCCCGCCGCTACGCCTGACCTTCCCCTCACGGGGTTCCACCGCCATGCCGGCCCTCGGGCCGGCATGGCGGGCACCGACCTGACACCATGGCCACCAAAACCAAAAAAGCTTCTCCGGGCGCCAAGCCCCTCTACAAGCCTTCCGCCAGCCTGTTCCCATGGCTCGGCCTGGCGGCGATCATCGTCCTGCTCGACCAGGTGACCAAGCTCACCGTCGAGCGCACCTTCGCCTATGCCGAGACGCTGCCGATCACCAGCTTCTTCAACCTGATCAAGGTCTACAACCCCGGCGCGGCGTTCAGCTTCCTCGGCGACGCCAGCGGCTGGCAGCGCTGGCTCTTCCTCGGCATCGCCCTCGGCGCGGTCGGCTTCTGCCTGTACATGATCAAGAAGAACGCCAGCCAGCGCCTGTTCTGCTTCGCGCTGGCCCTGATCATGGCGGGCGCCATCGGCAACGGCATCGACCGCGTCGTGCACGGCCACGTGATCGACTTCCTCGACTTCTACTGGCGAGGCATCGGCCACTTCCCGGCCTTTAACATCGCCGACATCGGCATTTCGGTCGGCGCGGCCTTGTTCGTCCTGGACGAACTGCGGCGCGTGAACAAGTCCTGAGCATTAACGCATCAACTGAGCTGAATCCGGAGTCATCATGAGCATGGACCTCAAGGGCAAGAAGATCGTCCTCGGCCTCACCGGCGGCGTGGCCTGCTACAAGGCGGCGGAACTGTGCCGTTCCCTCGTCAAGGAAGGCGCCAGCGTGCAGGTGGTCATGACCGAGGCGGCCACCCACTTCATCGGCACGGTCACCATGCAGGCCCTGTCCGGCCAGACGGTCTATACCGACCAGTGGGATCCGCGCATGGCCAACAACATGGCCCACATCGACCTGACGCGCGACGCCGACGCCATCCTGGTCGCGCCCTGCTCGGCCGACTTCATCCGCAAGCTGGCGCACGGCGCCTGCAACGACCTGCTGTCGACCCTGTGCGTGGCCCGTCCGCGCCGCGTGCCGCTGCTGGTGGCGCCGGCGATGAACGTCGAGATGTGGGAAAACCCGGCGACCCAGCGCAATGTGAAACAGCTGGTCGAGGACGGCATTTGCCTGTTCGGCCCGGCGGCCGGCTCCCAGGCCTGCGGCGAGACCGGCCTGGGCCGCATGCTCGAGCCGGAAGAACTGGTCGAGGAACTGATCGCCTCCTTCCAGCACAAGGTGCTGGCGGGCCGCCGCGTCCTGATCACGGCCGGCCCCACGTTCGAGCCGATCGACCCGGTGCGCGGCATTACCAACCTCTCTTCGGGCAAGATGGGCTACGCGGTGGCGCGCGCGGCGCGCGAAGCCGGCGCCGAGGTCACCCTGGTGAGCGGCCCAACCTCCCTGAGCACACCGCACGGCGTGCGCCGCATCGACGTGCTCACCGCCCAGCAGATGCACGACGCCGTGATGGCGGGAGTGAGCGGCCAGCACGTCTTCATCGGCGTGGCGGCGGTGGCCGACTGGCGGGTGGCGAATGCCAGCGGCCAGAAGATCAAGAAGCAGGAAGGCGGCGGTGCGCCGCAGCTCGAGTTCGTGCAGAACGCCGACATCCTGGCCTCGGTCGCCGCCACCACCTCGCTGTCCGGCTGGCCCTACTGCGTGGGCTTCGCCGCCGAGTCCGAGAACCTGATGGAATTCGGCGCCGCCAAGCGCGAGAGAAAAGGCATTCCCCTGTTGGTGGGCAATATCGGCCCCCAGACCTTCGGGCAGGATGAGAACACCATCATCCTGTTCGACGAGAGCGGCCATACCGTGCTGCCGCGCGCCGACAAACTGAGCCTGGCGCGCCAGCTGGTGTCGGAAATCGCGAAACGCCTTGAACAGCGCTCCTTACTTACCTAAAGCATCAGAACAGCATGAAGAACATCGATCTCAAAATCCTCGATCCGCGCATGAAGGAGCTGCTCCCAAGCTACGGCACGCCCGGCAGCGCAGGCCTGGACCTGCGCGCCTGCATCGACGCCCCGCTCGTCATCGAGCCGGGCCAGACGACCCTGGTGCCGACCGGCCTGGCGATTCACATCGGCGACCCGGGCTATGCGGCCATGATCCTGCCGCGCAGTGGACTCGGCCATAAGAACGGCATCGTTCTCGGCAATCTGGTAGGCTTGATCGACTCCGACTACCAGGGACAGCTGATGGTCTCGACCTGGAACCGCGGCCACGCGAGCTTCACGCTGCAGCCGCTTGACCGGCTGGCCCAGCTCGTGATCGTGCCCGTGCTGCAGGTGGGTTTCAACGTGGTAGAGGAGTTCGCATCGAGCGAACGGGGCGCCGGAGGGTTCGGCAGCACCGGCAAACAATAAGAGACAAGGAATAAAGAGGACTATGATCGGTCAACATGTGCGCCAGACTGCGCTGGGTATTTCCATCGCCGTATTGCTCTCGGCCTGCGCCACGCAGTCACCGATGCAGCCGGGCCAGCCGCTCCCACCGGGGCAGGCGGCACCAGAGACGCCGCAAGTGACACCGGAGATGGCGGCGGCAGCCGAGACCCTCACCAGGATGGCGAGCCTGCAGGACCGCCTGTACAAGGTGGCCGCGCCCCTCCTCATCGACAATGCCGAACTGTGCACGCGCCATGCGCGCAACCTGCTCGGTTTCACCGCCAAGAACCGCTATACCTACCCCGGCAGCTACAACGACGCCGCGCACGCCGTGCTCGGCATGGGCGAGCGCCTGCAGGTCACCAATGTGCTGGCCGGCAGCGGCGCCGCCAAGGCCGGCCTGCGCAACGGCGACGAGCTGGTGGCCGCCGGCGGCAAGCCCTTGCCCACCGGCCCGAACGCGCTGTCGCAGGCCGGCGCCGTGTTCGGCCCCATCGTCGCGAAGCAGGCCAGCCTGCCGCTGACCATCGAGCGCCGCGGTTCGCAGCGCGACGTGACGGTGCCCGTGACCCGCGCCTGCGCCTTCGGCATCGAGCTGGGCAACGCGGACAACGTCAACGCCTATGCCGACGGCCAGCGCGTGATGGTCACGCGCGGCATGATGGGCTTCGTGCAGAACGACGACGAGCTGGCCTACGTGGTGGCGCACACGATGGCGCACAACATGCTGAACCATGCGGCCAGCCAGCGCAATGCCGCCACCATCGGCAGCATCATCGACAACCTCACCCGGATCGCGCCGGACACCTCGATGCTGATCGGCAGCGGCGGCATCAAGGCCATGCCGTCCACGCTCGACAGCGCCGCCGACCGCCTCGCAGTCTACCTGCTGGCGCGCGCCGATTACCGTGTCGAGGGCATCTCCGGGTTCTGGAAACGCTTCGCGGAAACCACTCCGGCGACGGTGCTGAACGGCCATACCGCCAACCACCCGGCGCTGGCGCAGCGCATGGCCGCGATCGACAAGGCGGTGGCCGAAGTCAAGGCCAAGAAGTCGGCCAACAAGCCGCTGACGCCCTGAGTTGCCAGCCCTTCCACCGAACGCGGACGCCTGGTGCGTCCGCGTTTGTTTTGGCTGTCTGCAGGCACCCTACAAGCCCGCCGTCCGGCAGGCTTGCCGCGTTTTTTGTATCATTGCCCATCCCGACCACAAAGCACAGCCATGGACAGCATCGACCTCGACGTATTGAAGACCTGCGACGCCTGGCTGGCCAGCGGCCGCCGCTGCCAGCTAGTGACGGTCATCAAGACCTGGGGCTCGAGCCCGCGCCCGATCGGCGCGCTCCTTGCCGTCTGCGACGACGGCAGCGTGGTCGGATCGGTCTCGGGCGGCTGCATCGAGGACGACCTGATCGAGAAGGTGCGCCGCAACGGCATCGAACTGGCGCGTCCCGAGATCGTCAGCTACGGCATCAGCGCCGACGAGGCGCACCGCTTCGGCCTGCCCTGCGGCGGCACCATCGAGCTGGCCATCGAGCCGCTGTCCCAGCACAGCCGCATCCGCGAACTGCTGGCGCGCCTGCACGAAGGCGAACTGGTCGAACGCCGCGTGACGCTTGCGACCGGCGCCGTCACCCTGGTACGCGCCGAGGCCGGCGCCATCCAGCGCGTGGAGGACGGCGTGCTGGCCACCATCCACGGCCCGCGCTGGCGCCTGTACATCATCGGCGCCGGCCCGCTGTCGCGCTTCCTGGCGCAGATCGCCAGCGGCATGGACTACCGCGTGGTCGTGTGCGACCCGCGCGAGGAATACCGCAGCGGCTGGAACCTGGCGGGCGTGGAACTGGTGCACGCCATGCCCGACGACCTGGTGATCGAAGCGCACCTGGATGCGCGCAGCGCGGTCGTCGCCCTGACCCACGACCCCAAGCTGGACGACCTGGCCCTGATGGAGGCGCTCAAGTCCGAGGCCTTCTATGTCGGCGCGATCGGCTCGCGCCTGAACAACGACAAGCGCCGCGAGCGCCTCAGGCTGTTCGACCTCAGCGAAGCCCAGCTGGCGCGCCTGCACGGCCCGATTGGCATCTACATCGGCAGCAAGACCCCGAGCGAGATCGCGGTCTCGATCATGGCCGAAATGACCGCCGTGAAGAACGGCGTACCTGCCGCCCTCTTGGTGCCGCATGCGGCCGCTCCTCAGCCGGCCGGCACCGCGGCCTGCACCGTGCTGCGCAGCGCAGCCGCGTGAGCCAGCCCGGCCCGAATTCCACGGCAAGAAGCGGATGGCGCGGCGTGCGCCCCGCCGCCACAATCGATCCTTTGTCCCACTCGTCCCGATGAATACCGTGAACATGCTGCGCCTGGTGGCGCTGGCCGCCATCTGGGGCGGCTCCTTCCTCTTCATGCGCATCGCCGCGCCCGTGCTCGGCCCCGCCGTTCTGATCGAGTACCGGGTGCTGTTCGCGGCCCTGTTCCTGCTAGGGATGGCCTGGGTGATGCGCCGCCGCGGCAAGGGCACGCCGCTCGACCTGCGCCAGCACTGGAAGCACTACCTGATGCTGGGCTTCTTCAACTCGGCCCTGCCCTTCCTGCTGTTCGCCTTCGCCGCGCGCACGCTGTCCGCTTCGGTGCTGTCGGTGCTGAACGCCACCGCGCCGATGTTCGGCGCACTGGTCGGGGCCGTGTGGGCGCGCCAGGGTGTCTCCGCACGCACCGGCCTCGGCCTGGTGCTGGGCACGGTCGGCGTGGCCCTGCTGGTCGGTTTCGACCATGTGTCGGAGCGTCCCGGCGCCGCGGTCGCGATCGCGGCCGCGCTGGTGGCGGCCTTCTGCTACAGCATCGCCAGCCAATACGCCAAGTCGGCCAAGGCGGTGCCGCCCTTCGCCAACGCGCATGGTTCGATGTGGGCCGCGACCCTGTTCGTGATCCCGGCCCTGCCCTTCTTCCCGTCGCCGGGCGTACCCACGGCCGGCATCTGGGCCGCGGTGCTCGCGCTGGGCGTGGTCTGCAGCGGCATCGCCTACATCCTCTACTTCAAGCTGATCGAAGAAGTCGGCACCACCTCGGCGCTGACAGTGACCTTCCTGAACCCGATGTTCGGCATCCTGTGGGGGGCGATCTTCCTGCACGAGGTGATCGGCTGGCCCACGCTGCTCGGCTCAGGCATCGTGCTGGTGGGCACGGCGCTGGTGACCGGCTTCGTGCCCTCCTTCCTGCGCGGGCCTGCCGCGCAGGCCAAGTAGGGACATCGCGATGCGCACCGAGATCATGCTCGACCTTCCGGCCGGCTACCGCAGCGAGGACGTGCTGGCCTTCCACAGCCGGGATGCGGAAGGGATCGCGGAGCAGGTGTCGCCCCGAGGCCTGCGCAAGGGTGTGCTGTTGGGTGGCACGCCCGTGGTGCTGGAAGTGCGCGTCGATTGCGACACCGCCGCTTGCTGCGTCGATGCCGATGGCGATGTGACGCCGGCACTGCTGGCACAGGCGCGCGAGGCCTTGCTGAGCATCCTCGGCCTGCGCATCGACCCGGCCGCGTTTGCCGCGTTCGCGCGCAATGATCCGGCGCTGGGCCCGGTCGTAGCGCGCCACCCGGGCCTGCGCATCGTCCAGTCGGCAACTGTGTTCGAAGCCCTGACCTGGGCCATCATCGGCCAGCAGATCAACCTGCCGTTTGCCATCTCGCTGCGCCGCACCTTGATCCAGCTCGCGGGCCGGGCCCATGCGAGCGGCCTGTGGTGCTATCCGGAGGCGGCCGGCGTCGCCCGCCTCGCCCTGGAAGACCTGACCAGCCGCAAGTTCTCGCGCTCGAAAGCCGAGACGCTGCTGCGCCTGGCCCGGCTCGTCGCCGACGGTCAGCTCGTGCTCGACCGCGGACGCCCCGTCGATGAGCTCGTGCAGGAATTGTTGGCCATCAAAGGCATCGGGCCCTGGACCGTCAATTACGCCCTGCTGCGCGGCTATGGCTACCCGGACTGCTCGCTGGAAGGCGACGTGGCCATCCGCACCGCCTTCCACCGCCTGCTGGGTGGCGACGCCCGTCCGGACATCCCGACCACGCAGCGCCTGCTGGAACGCTATGCGCCGCACCGCACGATGGCGGCGGCCTACCTGTGGGCCAGCCTCAGCGACACCGCCGCTTAGGTTCAATTCCAGCGCGGCAAGTCGTCGAACTGCTGCGCACTCTCCCCCGAAAAACGGATCAGTTCGGGCAGCGGCACCGTGGCCAGGTTGTCGCGTCCGTAGTGGCCGCCGAGCGCGCTCGGGATCTTGAGGCAGTATTTGCGGTCCTCGACCAGGGGGCCGAGCGTGGATTCAGCCAGGTGCACGACTTCCGGCATGTACCAGTCGTTCAGGAAATCCTGGTTATAGGCCAGCGCGTCGAGCGCGGCGCGGCTGTCGGCGACCGGCTCGCAGCACAGGTCTTGCGGACGCAGGCGCCAATAGCGCCCTTCGTCGTCGCGGATGATGAGGTTGCCGAATGCATTGGACCCAAGGACCTCGACAGCGGTCAAGCCGACCCAGCCCCAGGCGTCGTTGATGTCGTCTACGTTGATCATGTGGTCTGCCCCATTGGTTCGCAGGCCCGCGCCGAGTGCCGGCGCCGGCTGTTTCGCCTGTTGGACAAGACAGGCTCGACAACATTCCGGACGCTTGCGTCCGGTTTGACATGGCTCTTGTGCGAGCCCGTATGACGAGCGAAAAACAAAAAGCCGTTGATCCTTGCGAATCAACGGCCCTGAATTCTGGTTGCGGGGACAGGATTTGAACCTGTGACCTTCGGGTTATGAGCCCGACGAGCTGCCAGACTGCTCCACCCCGCGTCTGATGAAATGAATTATACGCCGAAACGGTCTTTTAGGCAAATGCAATCCTCCCCTGATCGGCGATTGCAGCACGACGGCGCTCGGCCGTGAGCACTTTTGCACGCGCCGGCAGCGGCCCAGGGCCGGCAATTCAGTGTAAAGTAAGCACAATCTCAACCTGCCGCTGACCTATGAAATTCTGTTCCGAGTGCGCCCATCCTGTCGCCCTGGCAATCCCCGAAGGCGACAACCGGCCGCGCTACGTCTGCCCCAACTGCCGCGCGATCCACTACCAGAATCCCAAGCTGGTCATCGGCTCGATCCCCGTCTGGGAACAGGACGGCAAGCTACAGATCCTGCTGTGCAAGCGCGCGATCGAACCGCGCTACGGCTACTGGACCTTGCCGGCCGGCTTCATGGAAAACGAGGAAACCACGGAGCAGGCGGCCGTGCGCGAAACCGAAGAGGAAGCCGGCGCCGACGTCGAACTCGGCAAGCTGTTCACCCTGCTGAATGTGGCCCATGTGCACCAGGTCCACCTGTTCTACCTGGCGCGCCTGCGCAATCTCGATTTCGCGCCGGGCGAGGAAAGTCTGGAAGTGCAGCTGTTCACCCAGGACGAGATCCCCTGGGACGAGCTGGCTTTCCCGACGGTGCGCAGCACGCTGGAACTCTTCTTTGCCGACCGCATCAAAGTGCGCGAGGGCGGCAGCTACGGTTTTCATAGCCGGGACATCGTTCGCCCGATGCTGGCTCCCCGCGAACCCGACTGATCCACGAGCCCGCCATGATCCCCTGGCTCGAGCCGACATCGCCGTTTCCCGACGTATCCGAGGCGCTGACGATCGACGCCCCCGGCCTGCTCGCGGCCGGCGCCGACCTGTCGCCGCAGCGCCTGCTGCTGGCCTACCAGAACGGCATCTTCCCCTGGTTCTCTGAAGGCCAGCCCATCCTGTGGTGGAGCACCGACCCGCGCATGGTGCTGCGCACGGAGCGCTTCAAGCTCAGCGACAGCCTGAAGAAAACCCTGAGACGCGTCGAGCGCAGCCGGCTCGAGGGCGGCCCGTGGGACGTGCGCTTCGACACGGCCTTCGAGGACGTGATGCGTGCCTGCGCCGCCCCGCGCAAGGACGGGCCCGGCACCTGGATCTCGGAAGACATCATCGACGGCTACACCGGCCTGCATGCGATGGGCTATGCCCATTCGTCGGAGGTTCGCTACGAGGGCGAGCTGGTGGGTGGCGCCTACGGCGTCTGCATCGGCCGCATGTTCTACGGAGAATCGATGTTCGCCCGGGTGTCGGACGCGTCCAAGGTGGCCCTGGCCTACCTGGTGGCTTTCCTGCGCAGCCAGGGCGTCTCGATGATCGACTGCCAGCAGGAGACCGGGCATCTGGCTTCGCTGGGGGCCGCGCCGATTCCGCGCAGCGCCTTCCTGGCGCACCTGCGCCAGGCCATCCGCGAGCCGGCCATCACCCGCTGGGAGATTGTGCCACCTCTGGGCGCGGCGCCCTGAAGGCGGCACCGTTGACTGGCTAACAGTGACACCGGCCTGATTTCGTTAAAATAGGATCATCACGTCGTCTCGAGAGCTTTTTGCATGACGCACCTAAATGACCTGCCTTTCGCTACGCTGCAGTTCTACACGACGGCGCCCTATCCCTGCAGTTACCTCGATGCGCGCCAGGCCCGCTCGCAAGTCGCGACGCCATCGCACCTGATCAATGCCGACGTCTATTCCGAACTGGTGCGCAACGGATTCCGCCGCAGCGGCATCTTCACCTACCGCCCCTACTGCGACGGCTGCCAGGCCTGCATCCCGGTGCGCGTGAAATGCGAGGATTTCACGCCCAACCGTACCCAGCGCCGCTCCTGGAAGCGCCACGGCGACCTGGTCGCGATGGTGGCCAACCTGGCGTTCTCGGACGAGCACTACGCGCTCTACCTGCGCTACCAGACCACCCGCCACGTCGGCGGCGGCATGGACCAGGACAGCCGCGACCAGTACGCCCAGTTCCTGCTGCAGAGCCGGGTGAATACCCGCCTGGTCGAGTTCCGCGAGCCCGACGGCCTGCTGCGCATGGTGTCGATCATCGACGTGCTGTCCGATGGCCTGTCGTCGGTATATACCTTCTTCGACCCGGACGTGCCGGGCGCGTCCTTCGGCACCTACAACGTCATGTGGCAGGTCAACCAGGCACGCGAGCTCGGCCTCCAGTACGTCTACCTGGGCTACTGGATCGAGCAGAGCCCGAAGATGGCCTACAAGATCAACTTCCGTCCGCTCGAAGCGCGCATCGGCGGCGTATGGGGCGTGCTGGAACGCTGAGGGACTTGCGCGCCTCCTGGCGCTGTAAAATGGCGGGAGTCACTTACGATGAGTCCTCCATGTCCGACAAGCTCCTGTATTCCCTCGCCCGCCCGCTGCTGTTCTCGCTCGATGCCGAGCAAGCCCACAACCTGACCCTGCCGCTGCTGCGCCGCGCCGCCGCGCTCGGCCTCACCAAGTTGTCCGGCCGCCCGGCGCCGGACCCGCGCACGGTCATGGGCATCACCTTCCCGAACCCGGTCGGCCTTGCCGCCGGCCTCGACAAGGACGGGGCCTACATCGACGGCCTGGCCTCGCTCGGCTTCGGCTCGATCGAGATCGGCACCGTGACGCCGCGCCCCCAGGGCGGCAACCCGAAGCCGCGCATCTTCCGCCTGCCGCAGGCGCAGGGCATCATCAACCGGATGGGCTTCAACAACGGCGGCGTGGATGCTTTTGTGTCCAACGTGCAGGCCTCGCGCTTCTACCAGGACAAGCAGGGCGTGCTCGGCCTGAACATCGGCAAGAACGCCGACACGCCCATCGAGCGCGCCGCCGACGATTACCTGCATTGCCTGCGCAAGGTCTACCCTTACGCCAGCTACGTGACGGTCAACATCTCCTCGCCGAACACCAAGAACCTGCGCCAGCTCCAGGGCGAATCCGAGCTCGACGCCCTGCTCTCCCAACTCAAGGAAGAGCAGCTGCGCCTGGCCGACCAGCACAAGCGCTATGTGCCGGTGGCGCTGAAGATCGCCCCGGACATCGACGGCGATCAAGTGCGCAACATTGCCGGCGCCCTGCTGCGCCACAAGATCGACGGCGTCATCGCCACCAACACCACGCTCAGCCGCACTGCGGTGCAAGGCATGCAGCATGGCGAGGAAGCAGGCGGCCTGTCGGGCGCGCCGGTATTCGAATTGTCGAACACGGTGATCCGCCTGTTGAAAGCCGAGCTGGGCGACGCGCTGCCGATCATCGGCGTGGGCGGCATCATGCGCGGCGAGGATGCGCGCGCCAAGATCGCCGCCGGCGCGCAGCTGGTACAGCTCTACACCGGTTTTATCTATGCGGGCCCGGCACTGATCCGCGACGCCGCGGCCGCGCTGCGCCACATGAAGTAATAGCGAGGGACCATCATGGAACGCAGGCAGCTGGGACAAACCGATCTGATGGTGTCGAAGGTCTGCCTCGGCACCATGACCTTCGGCGAACAGAACACCGAGGCCGAGGCACACAGCCAGCTCGACTACGCGCTGGAGCGCGGCATCAACTTCATTGATACCGCCGAGATGTACCCGGTGATGGCGCGGCCCGATACGCAAGGCTCGACCGAGCGTTATATCGGCAGCTGGCTCAAGAAGACGGGCCGCCGTGCCGACGTGGTGCTGGCGACCAAGATCGCCGGGCCGAACAAGATGATGCCCTGGATCCGCGGCGCCAACCACAACCTCGACGCGACCAACATCCGCGCCGCCGTCGAGGACAGCCTGCGCCGCCTGCACACCGACTACATCGACCTGTACCAGATCCACTGGCCGAGCCGGAACCTGCCGATCTTCGGGGCCAACAGCTTCGACCCGGAAGGCGAACGGCCGGCAGTGCCGATCCATGAGACGCTCGAGGCGCTGGACGACATGGTGCGGGCGGGGATGATCCGCCACGTCGGCGTGTCGAACGAAAGCACCTGGGGCGTGTGCCAGTACATCAAGCGCTCGGAGCAGCGCGGCTTGCCGCGCATCGCCACGGTGCAGAACCTGTACAACCTCACCGCGCGCCACTTCGAGACCAGCCTGATGGACGAGGCCTGCTACCGGGAAGGCGTGAGCCTGCTGGCCTACAGCCCGCTGGCCTTCGGGCAGCTGACGGCCAAGTATCTCGACGATCCGAACGCGCATGGCCGCCTGACGGTCTTCCCGAAGGGTTGGAGCCCGCGTTATGTGCGCCCGAGCGTGCTGGCAGCGACCGCCGAGTACGCGGCGCTGGCGCGCGCGAACGGCATGCTGCCTGCGCAGATGGCGCTGGCGTGGTGCTACTCGCGCTGGTTCGTGGGGTCGACCATCATCGGGGCCACCAGTATTGCGCAGCTGAAGGAGAACATCGACGCGGCGGACCTGGTGCTGTCAGCGGACGTGCTCAAGGGGATCGACGAGATCCACGCGCGCTACATGAACGTGGGGCAGTGAGCGCGGCTGCTCACAGCTCCGCCTGCAAGGCCTTCTCGATATCCGAGCGCGTATACCCCTGCGCAAAGCGCTCGATGAAGTGATACGCGTAGGCCCGCAGATACGAGCCCTTGCGCACGGCGAGGCGCGTCACGTTCGGCGCGAACAGGTGCGAAGCTTCGATCGCCCGCATCCCCTTGTCGCGGCCATGGTCGAAGGCCATCGAGGCCACGATGCCGACGCCCATCCCCAGCGACACATACTGCTTGATGACGTCCGAGTCCATCGCGGTCAGCACGATGTCCGGCGCCAGCCCGGCTTCCACGAAAGCGGCGTCGATGTGGCTGCGGCCCGTGAAGCCGACGTCGTAGGTAATCAGGGGATGCTCGGCCAGGTCTTCCAGGCGCAGCGGCTGGCTGGAGGTGAAGATCGGATGTCCTTCCGGCGCCACGATCAGGTGGCTCCAGCGGTAGCACGGGAAGGAGACCAGGTCCGGGAAGGCCGACAGGCCTTCGGTCGCGATGCCGATGTCGGCCTTGCCCGACAGGACCCACTCGGCGATGTGTTCCGGCGCGCTTTGCTGCAGGGCGATGCGCACGCCCGGGAAGGCATTGCGGAAGGACTGCACCACCTGCGGCAGCGCGTAGCGCGCCTGGGTGTGGGTCACGGCGACGGTGAGCGTGCCGCTGTCCTGGGCCGCGAACTCGGCGCTGGCCTGCTGCAGGTTCTCGGCCTCGACCAGCAGGCGTTCGACGATCTTGAGGATGCCCTTGCCGGGCGGGGTCAGCCCGGTCAGGCGCTTGCCGTTGCGCTCGAAGATCACGACCCCAAGCTCTTCCTCGAGCTCGCGGATCTGGCGCGACACGCCCGGCTGCGAGGTGAACAGCGCATTGGCGACTTCGGTCAGGTTGAAGTCGCGGCGTGCGGCCTCGCGCACGGAACGCAGCTGCTGGAAGTTCATATTCCCTCTCCTGCATCGACGAAGACTTCGATGCGGCGCGGCTTGACCACCAGGGTGTCCCCTTCCTTGAAGCCCTGGCTCGAGAACAGCTCGTTCGGGATCACCGCCTCGATCAGCTGCTGGTTGTCGGCGCGTTCGAGGTCGAGCTGGGCCAGCGGGCCGATCGCATGCGCGCGGCGCAGCCTGGCGACCACGCCGTCGGCGCCGGGCGTATAGCGCGCGACGTCGAGCTCGTGCGGACGCACGTAGCCGATGCCTTCGCCGTTACGGACGCTCGCATGCTCGGGCGCCTGGAACTGGGCTTCGCCACTGGCCAGCACGCCTTCGTGCACGCGGCCGTGGAACAGGTTGACGTTGCCGAGGAAGCCATAGACGAAGGGCGAAGCCGGCTTGTTGTACACCTCGCTTGGCGCGCCGAGCTGTTCGACGCGGCCCTTGTTCATCAGGACCACCTGGTCGGCCACTTCCAGCGCTTCTTCCTGGTCGTGGGTGACGAAGATCGAGGTCACGTGCAGCTCGTCGTGCAGGCGGCGCAGCCAGCGGCGCAGCTCCTTGCGCACCTTGGCGTCCAGCGCGCCGAAGGGTTCGTCGAGCAGCAGCACGCGCGGCTCCACCGCCAGGGCTCTAGCCAGGGCGATACGCTGGCGCTGGCCGCCCGAGAGCTGCGGCGGATAGCGGTCGGCGATCCAGTCGAGCTGCACGAGTTCGAGCAGCTGGCGCACCTTGTCGCGGATCTGCTGTTCCGACGGACGCTCCTTGCGCGGTTTCACGCGCAAACCGAAGGCGACGTTCTCGAACACGGTCATGTGCTTGAACAGCGCATAGTGCTGGAACACGAAGCCGACCTGGCGCTCGCGCACGTGGCGGCTCGACGCATCCTGGCCGTCGAGCAGCACGGCGCCGGAATCGGGATGTTCGAGGCCGGCGATGACGCGCAACAGGGTCGTCTTGCCGCAGCCCGAAGGGCCCAGCAAGGCGGTCAGCTGGCCGTCCGGGAACTGCAGCGAGACGTCGTCGAGCGCGGTGAACTGGCCGAACTGCTTGCGGATGTGTTGGACTTCGATCGTCATGTTCAGGCTTCCTTCTGTCGTTCTTCGGCGGCGGCTTTGCGTACCTGGTGCAGGCGCCATTCGATAAAGCTCTTCACCGCCAGGGTGACCAGCGCGAGCAGCGCCAGCAGCGATGCGATCGCGAACGCGGCCGTGAAGTTGTATTCGTTGTAGAGGATCTCGACCTGCAGCGGCATGGTGTTGGTCTCGCCACGGATGTGGCCTGAGACCACCGACACCGCGCCGAATTCGCCCATGGCACGGGCGTTACACAGGATGACGCCGTACAGCAGGCCCCATTTGATGTTCGGCAGCGTCACGCGCCAGAAGGTCGACCAGCCCGAGGCGCCCAGCACCAGCGCGGCTTCTTCCTCTTCGGTGCCCTGCTGCTGCATCAGCGGGATCAGCTCGCGCGCCACGAAAGGGAAGGTAATGAAGATGGTCGCCAGCACGATACCCGGCACCGCGAACAGGATCTTGATGTCGTGCTCCATCAGCCACTCGCCGAACCAGCCCTGGGCGCCGAACAGCAGCACGTAGATCAGGCCCGCGATGACCGGCGACACCGAGAACGGCAGGTCGATCAGCGTCAGCAGGACGCTCTTGCCGCGGAATTCGAACTTGGCGATGGCCCAGGCCGCGGCCACGCCGAACACCAGGTTCAGCGGCACCGAGATGCCGGCTGCGATGAGCGTGAGCTTGATGGCGGAGATCGCGTCCGGGTCCGTGATCGATTCGAGGTAGACGTCCCAGCCGCGCTTGAGCGCTTCGGTGAACACGGCGGCCAGCGGGACGAACAGGAACAGGGTCAGGAAAGCCAGCGCCACCGCGATCAGGAGGTAGCGCACCCAGTCCGGCTCCAGCACATTGGTCTTGCGGCGGCGCACCGGTGCAGCGCTCTTGGGTGCGGCATGGAGATTGTCGAGGACTGCGCTCATTTCTTGCCTGCCCGTTTGCGGGTCCATGCCTGCAGCAGGTTAATCGTCAGCAGCAGGATGAAGGAGATGACCAGCATGACCACCGCGATCGCCGTGGCGCCCGCGTAGTCGTACTGCTCGAGTTTGGTGATGATGAACAGCGGCGTGATCTCGGAGACCATCGGCAGATTGCCCGCGATGAAGATCACCGAGCCGTATTCGCCGGTCGCGCGCGCGAAAGCCAGCGCGAAGCCGGTCAGGAGCGCCGGCACGATCGAAGGCAGCACCACGCGCCAGAAAGTCTGCAGCGGAGAAGCGCCCAGGCTGGCGGCGGCTTCTTCCAGTTCGCGCTCGGCTTCTTCGAGCACCGGCTGCACCGTGCGCACCACGAAGGGCAGGCCGATGAAGGTCAGCGCCACCAGCACGCCCAGCGGCGTGAAGGCGACCTTGATGCCGAACTTGGCCAGCTGTTCGCCGATGAGGCCATTGTGCGAGTACAGGGCGGTGAGCGTGATGCCGGCCACCGCGGTGGGCAGCGCGAACGGCAGGTCGACCAGGGCGTCGATGATGCGCTTGCCCGGGAAGGTGTAGCGCACCAGCACCCAGGCGACGATGCCGCCGAAGATGACGTTGATGAAGGCGGCCAGCAGCGAGGCGCCGAAGGTGAGGCGGTACGACGCCATCACGCGCTCGGAAGTGACGGCGCTCCAGAAGGCCTCCCAGCTCATCGTGAAGGTGTTCAGGAAGACCGCCGACAGCGGGATCAGGACGATCAACGCGAGGTAGAAAATCGTGAAGCCGAGCGAGATGCCGAAGCCGGGGATGACCCGGCCGGGAGATCGTCGCGCTGGCAGTGCGAGCGTGGTCATGGAAGCCCTTCACAAATTCTTAAGGGAACGCATAATCTCATGCGGCCCTTATATTACAAACGAAACTTTCCTCATTTGCATAGACGGAAACAGCTATTACGGATCAGAAAACCAGCTTCGCCGCCACGCCGGTCAGCGTGGTCGCCAGGAGGGCGCGCAGGAAGCGCTCCGGCACCTTGCGCGCAGCCATGGCGCCCAGCGTAATACCCGGCACCGAACCGATGAGCAGGGTCAGCAGCAGCATCCAGTCGATCGAGCCCAGCCACCAGTGGCCGACGGCGGCGATCGCGGTCAGCGGCACGGCATAGGCGATATCGGTGCCGGCCACTTCGGCCGGTGTCAGGCGCGGATACAGCATGACCAGCAGCGTGGCGCCGATGGCGCCCGCGCCGATCGAAGACACGGTGACGAGCACGCCCAGCACCGCGCCGGAAACGACGGTGGCGGTGGTCAGCGCCCTGCCCTCCAGCTGGCGCCCCGGTTTGGCATTGACCCAGGCCAGCATGCGCGCGCGGAACAGCAGCGCGATCACGGTCAGCATCACGGAGCCGGCGATGGAATAACGGATGAGCTGCCCGATCTCTTCATCGAGCCCGCCGAAGTGCTTCAGCGCCAGGGTCGCCACCAGCGCGGCCGGCAAGGCGCCCAGGCACAGGCGGCCGACGATCTGCCACTGGACGGTGCGGTTGAAACGGTGGGTGATGGTGCCGACACCCTTGGTGATGGAAGCAAAGGCGAGGTCGGTGCCGACGGCAACCGAGGGCGAGACGCCGAACAGCAGCGTCAGCAGCGGCGTCATGAGCGAACCTCCGCCCACGCCGGTCATACCGACCAGCAGCCCTACTGCAAAACCCGCGATGATATACGTCGTCGACATGCCATTACCCCCAAGTTAAGCCACAGGGTAAGGGGACTCGGCAGTTCGGCAAACAACAGGTTTCTTATTTGCTTATGCGGCGACGGTGGAGCACGCCGGACGAACAAGCCGTCCGGCGTGGGAACAATTTACTTGTTCGGCTGTGGGGTCAGGCGCAGGTAAGGACGCGGCGAGGTGTAGCCTTTCGGATACTTCTGCTCGATGACGGCCGGATCCTGCACGGTCAGCGGGATGATGACGTCGTCGCCGTCCTTCCAGTTGCCCGGGGTGGCCACGGTGTAGCCGTCGGTCAGCTGCAGGGCGTCGATCACACGCAGGACTTCGTCGAAGTTGCGGCCGGTGCTCATCGGGTAGGTAATGATCAGGCGCACTTTCTTGGCCGGGTCGATCACGAACAGCGAGCGTACGGTGGCGGTGGCCGAGGCTTCCGGGTGGATCATGTCGTACAGGGTGGACACCGATTTGTCGGCGTCGGCGATGATCGGGAAGCCGACCACGGTCTGCTGGGTTTCCTCGATGTCCTTGATCCATGCACGATGCTGGTCGGCCGGGTCGACCGACAGCGCGATCGCCTTGACGTTGCGCTTGTCGAACTCCGGCTTCAGCTTGGCGGTCAGGCCCAGTTCGGTGGTGCAGACCGGGGTGAAGTCGGCCGGATGCGAGAACAGCACCACCCAGGAATCGCCCGCCCACTCGTGGAAGCGGATCTTGCCGATGCTGGAATCCTGCTCGAAATCGGGGGCGGTATCGCCGAGGCGTAAGGTCATCGTCATTTCTCCATGTGATTGGACTACGGGGTTACTTCTGCAACGCATAGTCTAAGAGCACTTGGCGGTTTGGCAAACGACAGCTTTGTAATTTGCTTGTTCCACAAAAGTGCTAGAAAAACCGGCTGTACAGCACCACTGCCCAAGTGGCCGTCGCCAGCAGCAAGGCCAGGGCGACGGCCGCGCTGCCCATGTCCTTCGCCACTTTCGACAGCGGATGGCGCTCGAGCGAAATGCGGTCGACCACGGCCTCGATGGCCGAGTTGATGATCTCCACGATCAGCACCAGGATCAGCACGCCGATCAGGACCAGTTTCTGGAAAGCCGAGACCGGCAGCAGCAAGGCCGCCACGCTCGCGATCGCGATCACCACGATCTCCTGGCGGAAGGCGGCCTCGCTGCGCCAGGCCCAGGCCAGGCCGTCCCGGGTGTTGCGGCAGGCGGCAAGGATGCGGGCGATGCCGCGCTTGGTCTTGAACTCGCTGATCGGGTGTTCCATTGATTTTTCAAAATAAATGCAGGACTGTCATTATGCCGCCCTTGCTGCGGCTTGCACACCGCACCCCATCGGTTTGCATCGGCGTTTCACATCATGGTATAAAGAGACCAATACTGCACTGCACCAACCACATCATGAAAATGGAAACCCCAGAACTGGCCGCTGCGGCACCGGGCAAGACCTCGATCCAGGTGATCGAGCGCATGATGGCGCTGCTCGATGCGCTGGCCAATTATTCCGACCCGGTGAGCCTGAAGGAATTGTCGAAAGTCTCCGGCCTGCATCCCTCGACCGCGCACCGCATCCTGAACGACATGGTGGTCACGCGCTTCGTCGACCGCGTCGAGCCGGGCACCTATCGCCTCGGCATGCGCCTGCTGGAACTGGGCAACGTGGTCAAGAGCCGCCTGTCGGTGCGCGAAGCGGCACTCGACTTCATGCGCGCCCTGCACAAGAAAACCCAGCAGACCGTGAACCTGTCGGTGCGCCAGGGCGACGAGATCGTCTACATCGACCGTGCCTATTCCGAGCGCTCGGGCATGCAGGTGGTGCGCGCGATCGGCGGCCGGGCGCCGCTGCACCTGACCTCGACCGGCAAGCTGTTCCTGTCGATCGACGATGCCAAGACCATCCGCGCCTATGCCACCCGCACCGGTCTCGCGGGCCACAACAAGAATTCGATCACCGACCTGGCCCGCTTCGAACGCGAGCTGAGCCTGGTGCGCGCGCGCGGTTATGCGCGCGACAACGAGGAACTGGAACTGGGGGTGCGCTGCATGGCCGCCGGCATCCACGACGACAGCGGCAAGCTGGTGGCCGGCCTGTCGATCTCGGCCCCGGCCGACCGCCTGCAGGAAGAATGGCTGGAAGACCTGGTGCAGACCGCATCCAGTATTTCGGCTACATTAGGCTACCGCCCCACCCCGGCGATCTGATCAGTGCAAGGCCGGCGCCGCGCTTGTTGCGGCGCTCATCACCGGCACATCGCTGGCATTGCTCAGCGTACCCGGCGCCAGCTCCTCGAGCTTGCCGGGCGCCAACGCCTCGAGGAAGCGGCGCACGCGGCCCGCGTCGGCGGTGCGCGACATCTTTCCCTTCGAATCCAGGAACACCATGATCACGTTGCGGCCGTGGATGGCCGCCTGCATCACCAGGCAGCGCCCTGCTTCGTTGATGAAGCCGGTCTTCTGCAGGCCGATGTTCCAGTCCGGCAGCGCCACCAGGTAGTTGGTGTTTGCATAGCGCATCGGCCGGCCGCTCGCCTTCACGATCGAATTCGGCGTGGTGGAAAATTCGCGCAGCAGCGATTCGCCGTGGGCGGTGGCGACCAGGCGCGCCAGGTCGCGCGCGCTGGAGACGTTGCGGCTCGACAGGCCGCTCGAATCGACGAAACGCGTATCCTTCATGCCCAGTTCGCGCGCCTTGGCGTTCATGGCGGCCACGAAGGCATTGATGCCGCCCGGGTAGTGGCGTCCGAGTGCGGAAGCAGCACGGTTTTCCGAACTCATCAGGGAAATGTGCAGCATCTCGCGGCGCGTCATGCGCGTGCCCACCGGCAGGCGCGAGCTGGAATACTTGTGGCGGTCGACGTCGGCGTCGGCAATGCGCAGCACCTCGTCGAGGTCCTGCCCGGCCTGGACCACGACCAGGCCGGTCATGAGCTTGGTGATCGAGGCGATCGGCAGGGCGACATTGGCGTTCTTTTCAAACAGGACTTCCGAGCTGTTCTGGTCGAGCACGAAGGCGACGTTCGAACGCAGGGACAATGAATCCGGGGTGCCGCGCAGGCCGGCGGCATCGCCGAAGGTGCGCGGATCGACCACGGCCGCGGCGCCAGCGGCAGCGCCGGCGCGGCGTACCGCATGATAGGTGACCTTGCGCTTGCCGCGCACCATCTCCACGCGGCGCACCATGCGCTGGCGATTGTCGTCGGCGATGGCGTGGGCCAGGTCCTTGCGCTTGGCGGGCGCGGCCTTGCGGCCGGCGGCGCGCTTTTTCTTGACGGCCTTCTTTTTGGTGGGCTGGGCCTTCTTGGATTTGGATGTGGATTCGGCGCCTGCACCCGCACCGGCGCCCGCGCCGGCCGCGTTGACGGGCTGGAGCGCAAACAGCAGCGATACGATGGCAGCCAATGCAACTTTGAACATCTCGAACCCTTTGGCGCAAACTGATGAGGTACGGATGCAGTTTAGCGGAACGACGCCTGATCGCAAGCGAAAAGATACATTCCGTGCGGCAACACCCAAAAACCAACAAGCCTTACTAATCAAGTATTTACGCTTGCATCGTCGCGCATATTGACCTGCACTTTACTCCATGAAGCGGGCAAAATGCGCGAGCGGTTCGCGCTCGGTGACGAGCGAATTCTCGACCTTGCCGGGGTCTGCCCAGCCGAGCGCCATGCCGCACACCACCATTTCATTCTCCGGCAACCCGAGCTGCTGCGCAATCACGCGGTGATACTGTGTGAAGGCAGCCTGCGGACAGGTGTCGAGGCCGCGGCCGCGCGCGGCGACCATGATGCTCTGCAAGAACATGCCGTAATCCAGCCAGGAGCCCTGCTCCATGATGCGGTCGATGGTGAAGATGAGGCCGACCGGCGCGTCGAAGAAGCGGTAGTTGCGCGCGTGCTGGGCCGCCATGCCGGCCTTGTTGTCGCGCGTGAGCCCCAGCAGGGAATACAGGTCCCAGCCCACCTTGCGGCGGCGGTCGACGAAGGGCGAGATCCACTCGCGCGGATAATAGGCGTATTCCTCGGTGTGCCGGCGGGCCTGCTCCGGGTCGGCGTTCACCGCCAGGATCGCCTCGCTCAGCTTCTCACGCGCCTGCCCCGTCAGCACGTAGACCTTCCATGGCTGGGTATTGGTGCCGGATGGCGCGCGCGCCGCCACTTCGAGGATGCGCTCGATGTCGGCACGCTCGACCGGCTTGGATAGAAAAGCGCGGATCGAGCGGCGCGAGGTGATGGCGGCGTCGACGGCTTCCTGCTGGGGGCTGTTGATCATGGGGTCTCCTTGTTATGTGGTTTCTTGACGACGAATGCGACACCCAGCACGGCGACCAGCATGCCGGCCACGGCGAGCAGGCTGAAGGACTCGCCGAACAGCAGCCAGGCCATGATGGCGGTGGTGGGCGGGGTCAGGTAGAGCAGGCTGCTGACTTCGGTGGCGCGGCTGCGCCGGATCAGGGTGAACAGCAAAAAGATCGCGCCGATCGACAGCGCGAAGATCGACCACAGCCAGGCGAAGATGAACTCCGCGCTCCAGGTGATGGTAGAGAAGCGCAGGTCCAGGCCTTCGAGCACGATGGCCAGCGGCAGCAAGGCCAGCACCGTGGCGGCGAACTGGATCACGGTGCCGGTGCGCAGGTCGAAGCCCGGGCAATACCGCTTCTGGTACATGGTGCCGGCGGTGATGCAGAACAAAGCGACGATGCACAGGGCGATGCCGGCGGCGGTGAGCCCGGCCAGGTGCAGCTTGCTGTAGACCACCAGCACCACGCCGGACAGGCCGAGCGCGAAACCGAGCCACTGGCGCGGGCGTACCCGCTCGCCGATCAGGGGCGCCGCGGCTGCCGTGAGGATCGGCTGCATGCCGACGATCAGCGCAGTCAGCCCGGCGGGCATGCCGATCTTGATCGCGGCCCAGACACCGCCGAGATAGCCGGCCTGCAGCAGCAGTCCTGCGACCGCGACGTGCAGGATCTGGCCGCGCGGCCAGGGAGCACGCAGGAGGAACACGACCGGCAGCAGCACCGCCAGCACGCCCAGGCAGCGCAGGATCACGAAGGTGAGCGGCGGCGCATACGGCAGGCCGAGCTTGGCGACGATGAAGCCGGTACTCCACAGGAACACGAACAGCAGCGGTACCGGCGAAAGCCAGGAAGATGTCGGGAGGGAAGCTGCGCTTGTTCGGGTACCGGAAGGCATGAATGGATGATCAGCGGGATGCTGCACAGCAGCTTGAATGGATGGCTTGGCGAAAACACAAGCCATCAGTCTAGCACGCCGCCGGAGAGAACCTTGGTGCTTCCCTTGGCGCAGCATTTCTTGCGCTAAATCAAGCCTAAGTCCTTGAAATTTCTTGCAATCAATGCATTCAAGAAATTTATGCACAAACGATGGTGCAGCGCGTCAAATTCGCTTGACTCGCCCGTCGACATGGTTGAAAATCCGTCCTGTTGCGGTGCACAAAAAAGAGTTTCGTCGACATCGGACGAAAAAAACCTGCCTCACAAGTCCAAGCAACATCCATCCCCTTAAACGCACTGAATTTTGGAGAGTCACATGTTTGCAATTCCTGAGCAGTTCTCGAACGCCACCAAAGCCAACCTGGAATCGCAGTTCGCGCTGCTGTCGTCGCTGACGGCCAAGACCTTCGAAGGCATGGAGAAGCTGGTCGACCTGAACATCAGCACCGCCCGCAGCGCCCTGGAAGAGTCGTCGAACGTCACCCGCCAGCTGCTGAGCGCCAAGGATCCGCAGGAGTTCTTCTCGGTCACCACTTCGCAAGCCCAGCCGGCCGCTGAAAAAGCCCTGTCGTACAACCGCCAGCTGGCCGCCATCGCCACCGGCACCGGCGCCGAGTTCTCGAAGGCCGCCGAAAGCCAGATCGTCGAAACCAACCGCAAGGTCATCGCCCTGGTCGACGAAGTGAGCAAGAACGCCCCGGCCGGTTCGGAAACCTTCGTTGCCGCCGTCAAGACCGTGATCAGCAACGCCAACGCCGGCTACGAGCATTTCAGCAAGACCAGCAAGCAGGCTGCCGAAGCGATCGAAAACAACGTCAACGCAGCGGTGAGCCAGTTTTCGGCGACTGCTCGCAAGGCTACCGCTACTGCTGCTGCCGCGACCCAGACCGCTGCCGCCTAAGCTGCGACTGGTCAAATGAAAAAGCCGGGACGTGTCCCGGCTTTTTGCTTTTTGCGCTCCCGGCGGGCGTTTACTCGCCCAGGTAGGCCGCCTGCACCCGCGGATCGTTCAGCATGTCCGCCGCATTCCCCGTCATGGTCATGCTGCCCGACTCCATCACATAAGCGCGGTGCGCGGCCTGCAGCGCCAGCTTGGCGTTCTGCTCCACCAGCAGGATCGTGATGCCCTGGTTTGAGACGTCGCGGATCACTTCGAAGATCTTCTCCACCATGATCGGCGACAGGCCCATCGAGGGCTCGTCCAGCAACAGCAGGGTCGGATGGCACATCAGCGCGCGCGCCATCGCCAGCATCTGCTGCTCGCCGCCCGACAGCGTCCCGGCCAGCTGAGCGGCGCGCTCCTTCAGGCGCGGGAACACCGCATACCATTTCTCGATGTCCGCCGCGATCCCCGCCTTGTCCTTGCGCGTATAGGCGCCCATCATGAGGTTCTCGTGGATGCTCATGCGGGTGAACACGCCCCGCCCTTCCGGCACCATGGCCAGCTTCTGCTGGACCATGCGGAAGGAGGGGGTGCCGCGCAGCGGCTGGCCGAGGTAGCTGATCTCGCCTTCCACCTTGCACGGCGGGAGCGTGCCAGTGATGGCCTTCAGGGTGGTGGTCTTGCCGGCGCCGTTGGCGCCGATCAGGGTCACCAGCTCGCCCTGGTTCACTTCCAGGTCCAGGCCCTTGACGGCCTTGATGCCGCCATAGGCGACCTTCAGGCCCGCAATCTTCAGGATGTTGTCGCTCATGTCCTTGGTCACTGATGTGCTCCGCCGAGATAAGCCTTGATCACGGCGTCGTTCTTCTGGATTTCGCTCGGGATCCCCTCCGCGATCTGCTTGCCGTACTCGAGCACGGTGATGCGGTCGCACAGGCCCATCATCAGCTTGACGTCGTGCTCGATCAGCAGCACGGTCTTGCCTTCGTTCTTGATCTTGACCAGCAGCTCGCGCAGCGCCAGCTTTTCGGTGGCGTTCATGCCGGCCGCCGGCTCGTCCAGCGCCAGCAGCTGCGGATCGGTGGCGAGCGCGCGCGCGATCTCCAGGCGGCGCTGGTCGCCATAGGACAGGTACTTGGCGGTGCGGTTGGCGAACTGGCCGATGCCCACGAAATCCAGCAGCTCCTGCGCGCGCCGGCGGATCGCCGCCTCTTCCGCGCGCGCCGCCTTGTGGCGGAAGATCGCCCCGAACACGCCCTGGCGGGTGCGCACGTGGCGGCCCACCATCACGTTTTCCAGCGCGCTCATTTCGCCGAACAGGCGGATGTTCTGGAAGGTGCGCGCGATGCCGGCTTTCGCCACTTCATGCGGGGCCGACGGCGAATACGGCTTGCCGGCCAGCTCGAACGTGCCGCTGTCCGGCTGGTACAGCCCGGTGATCACGTTGAAGAAGGTGGTCTTGCCGGCACCGTTCGGGCCGATCAGGCCATAGATCTGGCCGCGCTCGATGCGGATGCCGACGTCGGTCAGCGCCTGCAGGCCGCCGAAGCGCTTGTTGACACCCGCGATGTTCAAGATGATCTGCGCGCTCATGCCTTGGCTCCCTCTTCTTCCTCGCGCGCCAGGGCGGCGTTGGGACGCTCCTCCCGGTTCGGCGACGGCCACAGCCCGGCCGGGCGCACCAGCATGATCAGCACCAGCGCCAGGCCATAGAGCAGCTGGCGCAGCACCTCGGCCTCGATCACGACGGTGCCGAACAGCGCCTGCTGCACCGGCTCCACCACGTGGCGCAGCACTTCCGGCAGCGCCGCCAGCAGCACGCCGCCCAGCACCACGCCGGGGATGTGGCCGATCCCGCCCAGCACCACCATCGCCAGCACGGCGATCGATTCGGTGAGCGAAAACGACTCCGGCGACACGAAGCCCTGGAAGGCGCCGAACATGGCGCCGGCCACGCCCCCGAAACTGGCGCCCATGGCGAAAGCGAGCAGCTTGACGTTGCGGGTGTTGATGCCCATGGCCTTGGCCGCGATCTCGTCCTCGCGGATCGCCACCCACGCGCGCCCCAGGCGCGAATGCTGCAGGCGCGAGGTGATGAAGATGGTCGCGATGGTGAGAAACAGGAAAAGGAAGTAGTAGGCGTTCACCGAAGGCATCGAGAAGCCCCCGATGTGCACCGTGGCCTGCGAGCCCGCCTCGCCCGCCAGCGACACGCCGAACACGCGGATCGGGTCGATCATGTTAATGCCCTGCGGCCCGTTGGTGAAGTTGATCGGGTCGTTCAGGTTGTTCATGAAGATGCGGATGATCTCGCCGAAGCCGAGCGTGACGATGGCGAGGTAGTCGCCGCGCAGCTTCAGGGTCGGGGCGCCCAGCAGCGCGCCGCACAGGCCCGCCACGATCGCCGCCAGCGGCACGATCGCCCATACCGACAGGTGGATCCCGTTCTGCTGGATCTCGGGGCCGAAGAAGCTGACCAAGGCTTCGCCCAGCGCCGGCGAGTAATAGATGACGGACTCGAGCAGCGCCGCGAACTGCGGCGAGGAGAACAGGCCCACCAGGTAGGCGCCCACCGCGAAGAAGGCGATGTAGCCCAGGTCGAGCAGGCCGGCGAAGCCGACCACGATGTTCAGGCCCAGCGCCAGCATGATGTAGAGCAGCGCGATGTCGATGATGCGCACCCAGGAGTTGCCGAACTGGGAAGCGACGAAGGGGAAGACCAGCATCAGGGCCAGCACGGCCGCCATGCTGGCATAGGCCTGGCGCGGCTTGTGCCGGACGTCGAAAGTCAGGAGTGCCATGGTGTCTGTCCCTCCCCTTACGCGCGGTCCGCCACGCGCTCGCCCATGATGCCCGACGGGCGCAGGGTCAGCACGAGGATCAGCACGACGAAGGCGAAGATGTCCTGGTAGTGGCTGCCCAGGAAGCCGCCGGTCAGGTCGCCGATGTAGCCGGCGCCGAGCGCTTCGATGATGCCCAGCAGGATGCCGCCGATCATGGCGCCGTAGATGTTGCCGATACCGCCCAGCACGGCGGCGCAGAAGGCCTTCAGGCCCGGCAGCATGCCCATGGTGAAGGTGACCGAGGCGTAGTTGGCGCCCCACATCACCCCGGCCACCGCCGCCAGCGCGGCGCCGATGGCGAAGGTGGCGACGATGACGCGGTTCGCGTCCACGCCCATCAGGCCGGCCACCCTTGGGTTCTCGGCCACGGCGCGCATCGCCCGGCCCATGCGGGTGCGCTCGACCAGCAGCACCAGGGCGACCATCGCCACGGCGGCCAGCACCAGCAACAGGATCTGGGTATGCGAAATGAGCGCGCCCATGATCTCGACCGGCTCGGGCGACAGCAGCTGCGGGAACGGCAGCGGGCTGCGGCCCCAGATCATCATGGCGAAGGTCTGCAGCAGGATCGATACGCCGATCGCGGTGATCAGCGGCGCCAGGCGCGGCGCATTGCGCAGGCGGCGGTAGGCGACGCGCTCGATCAGGATGTTGACCAGGATGGCCACGGGAATGGCGCCGAGGATGGCGATGGCCAGCTGCAACCAGCCGGACAGGCCGGGCGCATGGGCGTCCAGTAGCTTGAGGATGGTGAGGCCGACCATCGCGCCGATCATCAGCACGTCGCCGTGCGCGAAGTTGATCAGGTTAAGCACCCCGTAGACCATGGTGTAGCCCAGAGCGACCAGGGCATACATGCTGCCCATCACCAGGCCGTTGAGGAGTTGTTGGATGAATGTTTCCATCGTGCGCGTTCGCTCTGCTTTCTTGAAGGGCCATGAAAAACGGCACTGCCGGGTAGCCCCGCAGTGCCGTTTCTGGCCTGGCGTTCATGTTCCGATTGCCGTCATCATAACTTGGCAAATGGAAAACTTGCAGTGGAAAACATGCGGCGCCACGAATTTTTGTAGGGTGGGCGGGTCTCCCGCCCACGCGGCGATAGTTAGCGGCAGGATCATCGAGCCCGATATCGGAGCCGTTATCGATCACCGCGTGGGCAAGAAACTTGCCCACCCTACGCGATTACGCGGCTTTCACCCCATCCAAGCCTTTCGGCAGCGGGAACACCACGTTCTCTTCGACGCCTTCGAGCGCACGCACGCTGGCCGCGCCCAGTTCCTTGAGGCGGTCGATCACGGCCTGCACCAGCACTTCCGGGGCCGAGGCGCCGGCGGTCACGCCGATGCGCTTCTTGCCGGCTATCCATTGCGGGTCAATGGCCGCGGCATTGTCGACCATATAGGCCGGCGTGCCCATCTTCTCCGCCACTTCGCGCAGGCGGTTCGAGTTGGAGCTGTTCGGGCTGCCGACCACGACCACGACTTCCACCTGCGGCGCCATGAACTTGACGGCTTCCTGGCGGTTGGTGGTGGCGTAGCAGATGTCGCCCTTCTTCGGTTCGATGATGTTCGGGAAGCGTGCCTTCAGCGCAGCGATGATCTCGGCGGTGTCGTCCACCGACAGCGTGGTCTGCGACACGTAGGCCAATTGATCGGGATTGTTGACCGCCAGCCGCGCCACGTCGTCGACGGTCTCGACCAGGTGCATGCCTTCTTCGGCCTGGCCCATGGTGCCTTCGACTTCCGGGTGGCCGTCATGGCCGATCATGACGATCTCGCAGCCCTGCTTGCGCATCTTGGCCACTTCCACGTGGACCTTGGTCACCAGCGGGCAGGTGGCATCGAAGATGGTGAGGCCGCGCGCTTCGGCGTCGGCGCGCACGGCTTTCGAGACGCCGTGCGCCGAGAACACCAGGGTATTGCCCACCGGGACGTCTTCGAGTTCTTCGATGAAGATCGCACCCTTGTTGCGCAGGTCTTCGACCACGTAGGCGTTGTGCACGATCTCGTGGCGCACGTAGATTGGGGCGCCGAACTGGTTCAGGGCGCGCTCGACGATCTCGATGGCGCGGTCCACGCCGGCGCAGAAGCCGCGCGGCTGGGCAAGCAGAATTTCGTTTTCCATGAAGGTTTCCTGTTTACAGAACCGAAATCAGTTTCACTTCGAATTGCAGGGCCTGGCCGGCCAGCGGGTGGTTGAAATCGAACAGTGCGGTGGTCTCGCGCATCTCCAGCAGCACGCCGGCGAAGCGGCCGCCCTTGGGTGCGTTGAATTCGATCAGCTCGCCCACCTTGTAGTCGGCGTCCGGCACCGAGTTCTCTTGCAGCGTTGCCTTCGACACCGGCTGGATCAGGTCCGGGTTGCGCTCGCCGAAGGCGTCAAGCGCGCTCAGCTGGAAGGTCTGGTGCGCGCCTTCCGGCAGGCCGATCAGGCGCGATTCGAGGAACGGTGCAAGCTGGCCCTGGCCCAGCATCAAGGTGGCCGGCGTGCCATTGAAGGTAGTGATGAGATCAGTACCGTCGGCGGTGGCCAGCCGATAATGCAGGGTCAGGTAGGACGATTCGTTGACGACTGGAGCGTTGGACATGTTCTTTGTGGTGACAGGCAGGCCTGTTGCAGGCAAACCGCTATTGTAAGCCACGCCCGGCCCTCGTGCCCTGGCGTGCCCCGATTTTAGACTCGCTTGGTAATGGAATAAGGCAAGGATCAGACAATGAGAATCACCGAATGGCCGGAAGAGCAACGCCCGCGTGAACGGCTGCTGCGCGGCGGCCCGGAAGTGCTGTCGGACACCGAACTGCTGGCGATCTTCCTGCGCGTGGGTGTCGCGGGAAAAAGTGCGGTGGCGCTGGCGCGCGACATGCTGGACCACTTCGGCTCGCTGCACCGGCTGCTGCATGCCAGCTCCAGCGAGTTCGGCGCCCTGCACGGGCTCGGTCCGGCCAAGTATGCCCAGTTGCAGGCAGCGATCGAATTGACGCGGCGCGCCGTGGCCGAGGAATTCAAACGCGAAGGCATGTGCTCGCCGGACGCGGTGCGCGCCTGGCTGCGCCACCAGTTCGCGCTGCAGGCGCATGAATCCTTCGTCGTGCTCTTCCTGGACGTCAAGAACCGCCTGATTAACTTTGAGGAGATGTTTCGCGGCACGCTGACCCATACCAGCGTGTACCCGCGCGAGGTGGTGAAGGCGGCGCTGCGCCGCAATGCCGCGGCCGTGATCCTGGCGCACAACCACCCGTCCGGGGTGCCGGAGCCGAGCGAGGCCGACCTGCGCCTGACGGCCAACCTGATGCAGGCGCTGGCCCTGGTCGACATCCGCGTGCTCGACCACTTCGTGGTGGCCGGCAGCCAGGTACATTCCTTTGCCGAGCACGGGCAGTTGTAAATCCGCACGGCAGGCTCCGCCTCCGTAAACCGGTGCCAAAACAAGGCTCTAGCGAACTCATCGGCAATTGTTAAATCCTTGAATTATCTTAAGACACAATTGTTTTTCGCAAGTGATTGATTTGCTTTCAGTTTTCACGCTATACTCTCGTTTTTCCAAATCTGGATATTCTTAAGGAGTGCACTATGGCACGTGTCTGCCAAGTTACCGGCAAGGGAGTGATGGTTGGCAACAACGTCTCCCACGCTAACAACAAAACCAAGCGTCGTTTCCTGCCGAACCTGCAGAACCGTCGCATCTACGTGGAATCGGAAAACCGCTGGGTCTCCCTGCGTCTGTCCAACGCCGGTCTGCGCGTGATCGACAAGCTCGGCATCGACGCCGTGCTGGCCGACATGCGTGCCCGTGGCGAAAAAGTTTAATTAGGGAGCTATCATGGCAAAAACTGGCCGCGACAAAATCAAGCTGGAATCGACCGCAGGTACCGGTCACTTCTACACCACCACCAAGAACAAGCGCACCATGCCGGCGAAGATGGAAATCACCAAATTCGACCCGAAGGCACGCAAGCACGTGATCTACAAGGAAACCAAGATCAAGTAATCGATCTTGTTTCTTCGAAAAAGCCGCCCGTTTCGACTGGCGGCTTTTTTTATTGCCGAGTCCGGCATGCACCGTCGCGAATACAACACTGCCTTGACTCGGCGCAGCGCGATCGAGTGCGAATATTGCAATATGCGCTCGGCCGTGAAAGCATGGGGTCTTGCCGACTTCACCACGAGCCAGCATGCATCCGCTGCTGAAACTGCCTGTGTTGTCCCTCCTCGCCGCCAGCCTGCTGTGGGCCATGCCCGCGCACGCCCAGTCGACCGGCCCCGAGGGCGTGCCGATGGTCGAAGTCAAGGCCGCCGCTCGCATGCGCCTGCTCCCCTACCGCCCCCTGTTTTATCCGATGGCCAAGGCGGTCCAGAAAAGCCTGCCTGGGCGCGCCGCGCTGGCGGTGCAGCTGCGGCCAATCCGGGCCGGCATCCGTACCGACGACCTGGTCCTCTGGCTGGAGGGCGGCGGCGAATCGCTGCCGATGCGCGCCGACGGACACGGCCTGTACATCGTGCCGGTCGCCGACCGGATCGCGCAGGAAGATGGCGGCTTTTTGGTTAACAAGCATCCGTCCGAGCTGCGCGCCAACCTGGTGCTCATCCCGACCCTGGCGCCGGACGCCTGGACCATCGGCGAAATGCGGCGCCTGCTGCGCGACGTGCACGCCACCATCGATCCGCTCGTGCCCTGGCACCACCGCTTCCTGAACTGGGCCTCGACGCGCAGGCTGGGCGTGTCGGTGTGCAGCCTGTCGCCGCGCGCCCAGGTCGAGGTCGTCGACGGCACCCGCCTGCTGGCGCGCTATCCCACCAGCGAGCCGGCCCGCAACCACGCGAATGCTCCGGTGTATTGCCACCGCTTTACCGGCAACGAGGACTTCGACCCGCGGGCGCGGCTGGTGCTGCCGGAAGATGCGCAGGTGCTGCTGATTTAGCAAATTTTGCGACGAAAAAAAAGCGGCTCCCGAAGGAGCCGCCCTTGTTGCGACACAAGTCGCTTATGCGTAGCTGCGCAGGCGCAGCGAGAAGTCCTGCAACGACTTGATGCCCGAAGCTTCGGCGCGTGCGCACCAGTCCTGCAGCTGCTGCAGCAGCTGGTCGCGGGTCGAGTGCGAACGCTCCCAGATCGCGCCCAGTTCCACGCGCATCTGGTGCATGGTTTCCAGCGCCTTGCTGTGCTGGAACAGCTCGACCAGTTGCTGCTTCTGCGACTGTTCCAGCTTGGCCGGTTCGCGCTGCATCAGCTTGCGCGAACTCTTCAGGAAGCGCGCTTCCAGCTCGGCCTTGTGCTTCAGGTGCTCGAATTCCTCATGGAAAGCGTGGCGCACCGACTTGGCATACTTGGCCATCACGTCGTAGCGGTTGGCGATCACCGACTGCAGGGTGTCGAGGTCGGCCACCATCTTGTCCTTGGCGAACTTCGGCGCCGGCGCGACTTTCTTCACCTTGGCCAAGCGCAGGGTTTCCAGGATGCGGATGTAGCCCCAGCCCAGGTCGAACTCGTACCACTTGCTCGACAGCTTGGCCGAGGTGGCGAAGGTGTGGTGATTGTTGTGCAGCTCCTCGCCACCGATCAGGATGCCAAGCGGGAAGATGTTGGTGGCCGCATCGCTGCAATCGTAGTTGCGGTAGCCCCAGTAGTGGCCGATGCCGTTGATGATGCCGGCCGCGGTGATCGGGATCCACATCATTTGCACCGCCCACACCGAGATGCCGACGATGCCGAACAGCGCGACGTTAATGAACAGCATCAGCACCACGCCCATGGCGCTGTGCTTGGTGTACAGGTTGCGCTCGATCCAGTCGTCCGGGGTGCCATGGCCGTATTTCTCCATGGTTTCCTTGACCTTGCTTTCAGCACGGTACAGCTCGGCGCCTTCGAACAGCACCTTGCGGATGCCGCGGGTCTGCGGGCTGTGCGGATCTTCTTCGGTATCGCACTTGGCGTGGTGCTTGCGGTGGATTGACGCCCACTCCTTGGTCACCTGGCCGGTGGTCAACCACAGCCAGAAGCGGAAGAAATGGCTCGGGATCGGGTGCAGGTCGAGGGCACGGTGCGCCTGGTGGCGGTGCAGGTAGATCGTCACGGCGGCGATCGTGATGTGCGTCAGCACCAGCGTGGCGAAGAAGACCTGCCAGCCGGTGAAGTCGAGCAGGCCGGTGGACAGGAACGTCAGCACGGCTTGCACGGGTTCGCTACTCAAGAAATTCATTCAGTCTCCATGGATATCGCGTCGACACGCCGACAGTCGCGGCGCTCGCAACCCGATATTTTACGCGGTTCCAGTTACCCACGGCACGCTTTAGAGCGCTCGTGCATGCCTTATTTCAAGAAGCAGTCGGGGTTCGCGCCACAACTGATGTAATGTGGGCATCGAGCAGGCGCGTATCCATGGACGGATGGCCAAGTTTGATCTCGCCTGTCTGTACAAGCGCATAGATCTTCCTGTTCACGTCGGAGATCGGCCCGCCCTGCCCGTTTTCCGGATCGCCCAGCCAGAAACCGACTTCGAGCTCGTAGCCATCTTGCGCAAAGGCATTCAGCAACACGTTCGGGGCCGGCTGTTCCAGCACGCGGGGCACGCCGCGCGGCAGCGATTCCAGCAGCGGCATGAGCGTCGACAGATCGCTGTCGTAGGACACGGTCAGCCTGGTCACCGCGCGCACGTTGCGGTTGGTCGAGGACTGGTTCAGCACCACGCCGGTGATCAGCATTTCGTTCGGCAACAGGGTTTGCGTGCCGTCGGCGCCGCGCAGCACGGTGTAGCGCGTATTGATGCGCGCCACCTTGCCCGAGTATTTATCCAGCGTAATGGGGTCGCCGATCGTCAAGCTGCGTTCCAGCAGGATGATGAAGCCGGACACATAGTTACTGGCAATGCGCTGCATGCCGAGGCCGAGGCCAACGCCCAGCGCGCCACCGAATACCGACAGCACGGTCAGGTCCAGGCCCGCCAGTGACAGGCTGAACAGCACGGCGACGAGGATCAGCACTGCCCGGCTCATGCGCGCCAGCACGACCTTGATCGAGCTGTGCATGCGTTCGACATGCATCAGGCGCTCTTCCAGCGCAGCGCCGGCCCACAACGCCAGCATCATCAGCACCACGATCGAGACCGTCCCCTCGACCAGGTCGGCCAGGGAGAGCCTGTGCTTGCCGATCGGCAGTTCGGTCTTGTCGAAGTAAAGAATCACGTCCGGCAGCACGCCGACGATGTGCAGGGCCACGCCGAGCCACACGACCAGCGCGAAGATCTTCTCGAAGGTCTGCAGCGCCTCGCCCAGCTGGCCGCTGCGTGCGAACACCCGGCGCAGCAGGTAGAAGAAGGTGCGGATCACCGCGAACGAGGACGCGAGCGGCACCGCGATGTCGAGCAGGTGCACGCTCTGGTAGTGCGCCATGACGGCGCGCGTGGTCACCAAGAGGCCCAGGATCAGCAGCGGCGGCAGCACGCGGCTGAAACTGGCCATCCCCAGGCCGATCAGGCCCTGGTGCTGGTCCTGGTGGCTCGCCAGCCAGGAACGGTGCATCAGCCGCGCCAGGCCCCAGCCGACCGCGACACACAGGACGATCGCAAGCGCCTGCCACAGGATGGCAGGCTGTCGGATGTCGCCGAACAGGTCGGCCAGCAGTTGCTGGAGCGGCATGTGTCGGCGTTATTCCTCGGCTTGGGCGACTTCCGACTCGTCGGCCGGTGCCGCCTTGGCCTTCGCCTTGCGCTCGAGCACGGCGGCGAAGAAGCCGTCGGTCTGGTGCTTGTGCGGCAGCATCTTGAGGTACTGGTCCATTTCGAGCGGAATCTTCTGCTCGGCCAGCACCTGGTTCATCGGCACCAGTTCGAAGTCCGGATGGGTAGCCAGGAACTGTTCGACGATGAAGTCGTTTTCTTCGTTCAGCAAGCTGCAGGTGGCGTACACCAGGCGGCCGCCGTTCTTGACCAGGCGCGCGGCGCCGTCCAGGATCGAGGCCTGCTTTTCCTGCATCTCGGCCACGGCTTCGGGGCGCTGGCGCCACTTGACGTCCGGATTGCGGCGCAAGGTGCCCAGGCCGGAGCACGGCGCGTCGACCAGCACGCGGTCGATCTTGCCTGCCAGGCGCTTGATCTTGGCGTCGCGCTCGTGCGCGATCAGCTGCGGATGCACGTTCGACAGCCCGCTGCGCGCCATGCGCGGCTTCAGCTTGGCCAGGCGCTTCTCGGAGACGTCGAAGGCGTACAGGCGGCCGGTATTGCGCATGCTCGCGCCCAGCGCCAGGGTCTTGCCGCCGGCGCCGGCGCAGAAGTCCACCACCATCTCGCCGCGGCGCGCGCCGACGATCTGGGCCAGCACCTGGCTGCCCTCGTCCTGCACCTCGATCGCGCCATCCTTGAACAGCGGCAGGTTCTGCAGCGCCGGTTTCTTCAGGACGCGCAGGCCGAGCGGCGCGTAAGGCATCGGCTCGGCGGCGATCGGCGCCTTGGCCAGTTCGGCGATGACGTCGTCGCGATTGGCCTTGATGGAATTGACGCGCAGGTCGAGCGGCGCCGGGGTGTTCAGCACGGCGGCCAGCTCGAGGGCTTCGGCTTCGCCGAATTGCGCCACCAGCTTGTCGTACAGCCAGGCCGGCATATTGGCCTGCATTTGCGGCGGCAGCAGCGAACGGTCGACTTCCTTGACGCGGGTGAGCAGATGGGTTTCGTCCTCGCTCAGGCCGCCCAGCGCGTCGATGCCGACGGTTTCGGCCAGGCCCAGCAGGGCCAGCTTGCGCATCGAGGGCGTGTTGCCGGCGCCGGCGAAGTCGGTATAGAAGGATTTGTTGCGCAGGACGGCGTACACCGCCTCGGCAATGACGCCGCGCTCGCGGCCGCCGAAACGCGGGTGGTCCTTGAAGTAGCGCGACAGGGTGACGTCGGCGGGCGACATAAAGCGCAGGATCTCGCGCAATACCTCTTCGGTATTGCCGATGATCGCTGGAGGCAATCTCATGGTGTTCCTTACTCAGTTAAAGCTGATTAAATGCTTGTGGTTTAGGCGAGTGCACCGTCTTTGATGCGCACTTCGCCATTTTCTTCAATACTGAGCCTGTCTTCGACGAAGAGGCGCACCGCATACGGGTAGAGCTTGTGTTCTTCGACGAGGAGACGGGCAGACAGCGTGTCCTCGGTATCGTCGGGCAGCACGGAAATGCGCGCCTGCGCCACGATCGGACCGTGATCGAGCTCGGCCGTGACGAAATGGACGGTCGCGCCGTGTTCCTTGTCGCCGGCATCGATCGCCTGCTGGTGCGTACCCAGGCCCGGGTACAGCGGCAGCAGCGACGGGTGGATGTTCAGCATGCGGCCGGCGTAGTGCTCGACAAAAGGCGCCGTCAGGATGCGCATGAAGCCGGCGAGCACGACCAGGTCGGGTTCGAAGCGGTCGATCGTTTCCTGCAGCGCCGCATCGAACTCGGCGCGACTGGCGTATTCCTTGTTGGCCACGACCGCGGTCGGAATGCCGCGCCCCTGCGCGTATTCCAGGCCCTTGGCTTCCGGCTTGTTGCTGATGACGGCAGCAATCCGCGCCGGCCAGCCTTCGCTTTCCATGGCGCGCACGATCGCTTCCATGTTGCTGCCACGGCCAGAAATAAGGATGACGATATTTTTCATACCGCGCATTGTACCGTATCGCCGGAGGGCAACCGCGGTGGGCGGAGGGACTTCAGCCTGAGGTCAAGCTCTCAGGCTGGAATCGCGAAGGAGTAAAATACGCGGAACGGGACCTTCTTTTCGGCCCAGAATTCGGCTGCGTCGCGGAAGACGTCGAGCAGGTTCTCGCGCGCTTCCTTGTCGAATTTTTGCGCGCTTGGCAATTGCTCGAGGACGACGAGGAAGCCCGGCTGAGGACCGGCTTCGGCAACAGTTTCAGTGAGGCACTTACGCAGCGCATCAAAATTCTTGCTGCAGGGTTTGGGGAAATAAAAGTTTTCGCCGATGCGGGCGCACACCTGCTGCTTGGTCAAGGTGTTGGCACAATGTGCATACAAGAAGTGCTGACCCAGGCGCGCGGCCTCCTGCTGCAGCTCGGCAACGCGAAAGGCGCGGATCGACTGCACAAGATTAGGCGGCACTCTCATCAACAAACTCATTTTTTCCTCAAGTTGACCAGGTCGGTGTGATGTGGTCCTTCGCGCACCACATTGCGCGACGGTTGGCATCCGCCGCATTCATCTCTCCTGCTGTTGTTGCCATGCGCCAATAAAAGACCCTTAGTGTGTAAGGGTAACGTTTTGTGGTATTGGAAGCAACCCAAATGTGATTACAGGAATTGCATATGTAAAAATTAGTATGCGCTTGTCTGTATAAATTACGCCTCTCACAACAGCCCCGTCATTCTTGCGCGAAGCAGAAAATGCTTGCGTTGCTGTTACATTTTGTTGCCACGTGGATTGGGTTGAGTTCGGCGGATCGGATTACCATAGGAGGCATGAAAGTCCGGTCGGTTCCCTTCCCCCACCAGACTCGTCGATTGCCCACTACGAGGTAGAACATGAACATTCAAGCCAAACTGATCATTGCCGCCATGGGCCTCGCCACGCTGCCGCTGGCCCAGGCCCAGGATTTCGAAGACTTCGGCCGCGTGGTGCGTGTCCAGCCGCGCCTGGAAGAGATCCGGATCCCGCGCCAGGAATGCCGCACCGAATACGTGCAGGTGCCGGTGCAGCAGCAACGCGGCGTCGGCGGCGGCATCGTCGGCGGTGTCGTCGGCGGCCTGCTCGGTAACCAGGTCGGCAGCGGCAGCGGCCGTGTCGCCGCGACGGCGGCCGGCGCCATCGCCGGCGCCATGATCGGCGACCGTTCGGAAAACGCCAACCGCGGCGGCCCGGCCGTGCAGGAACAGGCCGTGCGCCAGTGCCGCACCGTCGACGCCATCGAATCGCGCACCAACGGCTACGACGTCACCTATGAATTCCGCGGCCAGACCTACAACACGGTGATGAATCGCGATCCGGGCAACCGCGTGCGCCTGCGCGTCTCGGTCCAGCCGATCGATTACTGATCCCTGCGCCGGCCTCGCGCCGGCAACCCGCAGCGCGTGCCGAAGGCGTGCTTGCGCTGCGGGAACCCCTCCACCGATAATAGGGCGATTCAACCAGGTTGCCCTATGCTCATCAAACGCAAATCCATCGAACAGGCCGAATCTTCGCGCCGTCCCGCGCGCAAGCCCAAGTTCGCCCCCGTCACCCTGTCCGAACAGGACGGCGTCCGCTACCTTCATTTCGGCACCGAATGGGTGCAGGGTGCGATGCGCATCCGCAAGCCGGACTGGCCGGAGCTGGAATACGCGCAGCAGATGATGGCCTGGATGCTGTTCATCGAATCGCCGCGCGCCATCGCCCAGCTGGGCCTGGGTGCTGCCACCTTGACCAAGTTCTGCTACCGCCAGTTCCTTGACGCGAGCGTCACCGCCGTCGAGCTCAACGAGTCGGTGATCAATATCTGCGCCTCGATGTTCAAGCTGCCGCCCAGCGACGAGCGCCTGAACATGCTGGAAATGGATGCGATGGATTTCGTGCTCGATCCCGCGAACCACGGCGCCTTCGACGTACTGCAGTGCGACCTGTACGACGCCACCGCGCGCGGGCCGGTACTGGACACGCCGGAGTTCTACCAGGCCTGCAACGATTGCCTGGCAGATGGTGGCATCATGACCGTCAACCTGTTCGGCGACCACCCGAGCTTTGCCAAGAACCTGAAGGCCATGAAGTTCGCCTTCGAGCACGTGATCTGCCTGCCGGAAGTCCACGACGGCAACGTGGTGGCGCTGTGCTTCAGGAACCGCCCGCAACTGGACAAGGAAGCGCTCACTCACCGTGCGGCCCAGATCGTCGCCAGCACCAAGCTGCCGGCGAAGTCCTGGGTCAAGGGTATCTTCGCGGCCTGAACTACTCTACCGGGAGCCGAACGTGAATACACATGCCGTCCCCGCTTCTTCCAAGACGCCGCGCCTACGGGCGCTCGACCTGCAGTCCATCTTCTCCTGGCTGCTGGCCGACGGCATCGTCACCAAGGAAAACGTCAAGGTGCTGTTCGCGCAGGCACAGGGCATCCTGAAGAATGCTGCCGGATCCATGCATCCGCTTACGGCCGTGGCCCAGTGCAAGCTGGTCTCGGCGCTGCCTCCACACCGCCTGCTGACCCTGGACGCGCTGACCGAATGGTGCGCGAGCAAGGTCGGCCTGCCCTTCATCCGTATCGATCCGCTGAAGATCGACTTCACCAAGGTGGCGGATGTGATGTCGGCCAGCTATGCGGCGCGCTTCAATATCCTGCCGGTGGAAATGACCGGCTCGACGCTGGTGGTGGCGACGGCCGACCCGGCCAATGTGGAATGGGAAGCGGAAATCGCCAAGCTCTCGCGACGCAAGATCGAACTGGTGCTGGCCAATCCGCTCGATATCGCGCAGTACATCTCGCAGTTTTTCAGCCTGGCCAAATCGATCCGCGACGCCAATCGCCATACCGGGCAGGACCTGGCGATGCGCAACAATTTCGAGCAGCTGGTCGAGCTGGGCAAATCGAACAAGCAGTTCGATGCGAACGACCAGCACATCGTCAACATCGTCGACTGGCTGTGGAGTTATGCCTTCGAACAGCGCGCGTCGGATATTCACCTGGAACCGAAGCGCGAGTTTGCGACCATCCGCTTCCGCATCGATGGCGTGCTGCACCAGGTGTATCAGGTGCCGGCGGTCGTGATGATTGCGATGACGGCGCGCATCAAGCTGCTGGGGCGGATGGACGTGATCGAAAAGCGGCGGCCGCAGGATGGGCGGATCAAGACCCGTACCGCCGGCGGGCAGGAAGTCGAACTGCGCCTGTCGACGCTGCCGACGGCCTTCGGCGAAAAGCTGGTGATGCGTATTTTCGATCCGGAAGTGGTCGTCAAGACGCTGCCGGAACTGGGTTTTCCGCCGGACGATGCGGCGCGCTGGGATGCGCTGACCAATCGGCCGCACGGGATCATCCTCGTTACCGGACCAACGGGGTCGGGCAAGACGACGACCTTGTATACCACGCTGAAGGCGCTGGCCACCAGCGAGGTGAATGTATGCACGGTCGAGGATCCGATCGAGATGGTCGAGGCTTCGTTCAACCAGATGCAGGTGCAGCCGGGGATCGACTTGTCGTTTGCCGATGGCATACGCGCGCTGATGCGGCAGGATCCGGACATCATCATGGTGGGCGAGATTCGCGATCTGCAGACGGCGGAGATGGCGATCCAGGCGGCGCTGACGGGACATCTGGTGTTCTCCACCCTGCATACGAGTGACGCGCCGGCCGCGGTGGTGCGCCTGCTCGAGCTGGGGGTCCCGGATTATCTGCTGGAGGCGACCTTGATCGGCGTGATGGCGCAAAGGCTGGTGCGCACGCTTTGCCCGGACTGCAAGGCGCCCGGCGGTGAACTCAGTGACGAGGTGTGGCAGGGCATCGGGGGAGCCTGGAATATTCCAAAGCCTGCCTCGGTGTATCGGCCGATCGGGTGTCCGGAGTGCCGGCAGACGGGGTATCGGGGGCGGACCGGTATCTATGAACTGCTGACCGTGGGCGAAGGGTTTGCGCGCGTGGTGCGGGAATCCGGCGAGATCCAGAAGCTGCGCCGGCAGAGTGTGGCGGATGGAATGAAGCCCTTGCGCATTGCGGGGGCGATGAAGGTGGTCGAGGGCGTGACCACGGCGGATGAAGTGCTGAAGGTCACTGCGGCGCTGGTGTGATTGCTGTCTTGTTCAGGTAGCACTAGCGCAAACTGAAATGCCCGGCTATAATGCTGCCTCTTTCGGGTCGTTAGCTCAGTTGGTAGAGCAGCGGACTTTTAATCCGTTGGTCGCTGGTTCGAGCCCAGCACGGCCTACCAGAATTGGTTGTAGCAAAGAAGGCGTTACGAGTGATCGTAGCGCCTTTTTTGCATGAATTTCGGTATGTTTGCCAAGCATAATCCTAGCATTTCATAATTGCAGAACAATTACTTTAATCGATTATGAAGCTCATCCGCACTCCGGCACACCCAACGTATTCCGCCTTCAACCATTTTCTGTGCACCGTTCTGCAATTCACTTGTTTTTCTCTTCGCTTCTGTTACCGTTTGCATAGTTGATTGTCTTGCAGTTGTGTATGCTTTCTCTGATATCTGCGCAGCCTCACTCGCTTTCTTCTTTGCATAATCCGCAGCCTCTTGAGCTCTATGCTTTGCAGCATCAGCAGCTTCTTTCGCTGACTTTGCTGTCGCAGCATAAGCGCTGCTCGCAGCCGCAGCCGCTTCGTTAGCTTTAATTTTCGCAAACTCGGCTGCTTCGAGCGCTTTTTCCTGAGCTGCTTCCGCAGATTTTCTTGCCTTGACTACTGCTTCCTCGGCAACACCTGCGATTTTCGCACTTCCAGCTTCCGCTACCGATATTGCCGCTTTGACTCGTGGACGAATCCAGTTTCCTCCTTCAGCCCATACGCTAATACAAGACTCTTCTACACCTCGGGGTCTGAAATAACTAAATGGCTCGACATTTCCCATAAAGTCCACTTTTGAGTCGTGCACAAAACTCGCTATGAAATCAATAGCGCCTTGAGGTGCGTTTCTGTCCCAAGCGGCAAGTTGCCAATCTTTGATTTCAAGATACTGCGCGTACCCCCTTGCATTACGCTCACCAAGCCGCAATAACTGGCCAGCACGTAGCAGCTTACGGTGCCTGCCAATCTCAAATTCCATTCCTTTTGAACCGAAAATATACTTGAGCTTGTTAGCATTTCGGCTCCTATCTCCTGCAGTAGCGACACCTTGTCGGGCCATTGAACCATTTATGCTGTAATAAAGCCCAATATGTGTCTTGATCTGCTCTTCAACAGTACCCCCTGTTCTAGGAAGCGCCGCCATGTACGATATGAACATTTTCTCGGTTTCAGGACGATAGGCAAAGCGTTCAACAAACAATCTAGAAGATTTCTTCTTGATTGTATCGTATCCAAATATCCTCACTCCATAAACTAGGGCTTCGTCCATCATATCGCGCATCGGAATCCGCGCATAATTATCATCGATACCTTGCTCAAGGGGCTCATACCCTCCTCCCACGTCCGAATGAACGCCAGGATAAACTTTTTCCAGCCAATTACCGGCAAGTCTTCCGTTCTTACGAATTAAATCGACCGGAAACGAAAATCTAACTTCATGCGCGGCAACAAAGTGTACACAACGCTCCACCAAGCTTGAAACGATAAGTTCGCGATCACTAAATGGAGTTCTGGCATTTGTTGCTGGAATCCCAAAGGACGCCACAGTATCGAAAAGACCCATGAAGTTTATTCGTAGCGGGTACCCTTCGTACATCAAATCATCGCCATCTTTAACACATAGTTTCAAAATTCGATTCGAGAAAGCCCGTGCGAGCGCTGCGCCGCGCGAGAACCCAAATACCGAGAGGTTTATAATTTTGATCAATCGGTGTTTCGACAAAACAGAGTTTACCTCATTGAAAGTCTTTGTAGCACCTTGCTCAGTGTATTTCTCGACTTCAACCCCCAGAAGTTTTGCGTTAGAAATCAAAGTATCCCGCAATGTGTCATTAACGAAATCGCCTGCATGTTCCATGCGTCGGCTACCCCCTGCACCAGCACCACCGCCGGGCAGTCCATCTTCTATCCATGCTAAGGTCGCTGCTTGCCAATCAGCAGCCTTGCCGTTGAATTTAGTCCCGACCCCCGCAATATAGACAGGATAAATCGTTTCGTTTTTGTCAGCCAGAGCCGCCATATATGCGGCTTGATAAATTCGAGCAACGTTGCTCCACTTCTTCTTTTCATTATCGAGTTTTTCATTGTTTCCGGTGCCATCGAAAAAAATCATGACGTGAATAACGTCGCGGCAGTCTTGGGTGGGCTTGGGACTGTCGCGTGGAACGTCACGATTTGAAGCAACCAGCGCTTGGATCGCTCTACTTGCCATGTTTGGCTCTCCACGCGTCGATAATTTTTCTGCCGCGCTCTGTTTCCAACTCGAATTTGGAGCCTTTACTCAGCTTGATTTCAACAGTTTCGTCGTCGTATATATGCAAGGCCAGCCATGTCACGCCGCTTGGTATCTCATTTAAAATTGGGATATTCCGTGCCCGTACGGTTTCGCCATTCCTTGGCATGCCCTCAGGTCCATCGAGCCGCCACGTCACGATCTGGGGACCCAAAGTGATCATTTGCTCGACCATTACAGCGTTTGAGCCGTAAAACGAATGCTCTAAGGCAGACATGAAATCAGTCCCATTCATATCCACATCGAAAATAGGCCGATCCAAGTAGCTAAACAAGGAGATATTCATATAGGTACGCATCGGCTTTGCTCCACAAGCACAAATTGATAAGAACGATAGGCCTGCGGCACATATGAATAGCCGCCGAACTGTTTGACTGTTTGATTTATCCATATTAAGTCACGGTAGTTCACTTATCGCATCTCGAAACGACACCTGGCCATCCCTTATCTTACAAAGCAGATTCGCGATACGTGCGTCGTGATCCATCCTCTCTCGGTAATACAATTTGATGGAGACAAAATCAACAAGGTCACGCATTGTTGCAAGTCCAATATCGCGCGCTTGCACCAAGGCTTTTCGGATCATGTCATACCGATCAGAGCAAGGAATGTCTTCAAGAAGATGATATTGATTTAGATTCATGTAATACAGCACGTGATCTGGCACGCTAGCTTCTACTAAACTATCAATCTGTGATTGATCTAGTTTAAATTGGCGACATGCGGCTATCTCTCCCTGAGATTGAATGGCAATAGCATGTCGATCTCCTGCTCGATCCCAATACCACCATTTTTCGATCCCATCAGTTAAAAGGGTTTGTTGATCCTGGCTTAATACTGGCCCGGGGATATGGAGCGTTCGATCGTCTACCTGCCCCACAAGCGTGCCCAATACTGCAGAATCCCAAAAAGCAAAGAACATCGTATCTAAATCCGGCAACACAACCTGCGTACACTCTACAAATTGTTTATAGAGATCATCAAATGTTTTTCGTGTCGCAATAATCGAAAAACATGGTACCAAAAGAGCATTTCTGCTGATCCACTCCCAAACATAATCCAAATGAGCAGGTGGCGGGAGTTCTATGAGATGAGGAGTATGAAGCGTTAACGGACTTCCTTGCAACCCGCCGAACAAGCAACGTACATTACGCGAACTCGTCGAAATCACACCCGGGAGTCGCTTATCTTGAGCGCTGTCGGCAAGCGCAAACCACTTAGTATTTTCCGGACTAGCGCCTTTGAATAATTCTATATCTGAGATTGCTCTCTGCATCTAAGCACCCTTATTTATGAAGGCTGACCTCTGCAGTGCACGTTTAGCCAGACATTCAACACAAACAGACTGCGGCAAAATTGGCATCTTGTACTTCAGTTCAGCTTGGGGCGAGAGTTGTTTTTTCCCAGCATGGATGGTTAGCTTGTTAGGGCACTGAAAAATAATGTTACCCCCTTCGATGGTTATGCTTGCACCACCAGCAGTACTCAAGCTAATCTTGCTTGCACTGGCGAAGTCGACGTGAGTTTTAGCACTGATAATTTTTACGTCTTCTTTTGCTCGCACTGCCAACTCATCAGCTTGTGATTGGATATCGATCGTTTCTTTGCTTGCGACAAGTTGGAAACCTACGTCGGCGCTGTCACTTTTGAGTGCGCCGGCCATTATTCCAAGTGCTTGTTTTGTTTGAAGCCGTATCTCGGAGCCTGTAATGATTTGAATATCTTTACCAGATATTAAACTCGCTGCATCGCCACTTATCAGTTGCAAACTCAGCCCGGCGTTGGCGCTGAAATTATCACATGACGCTATTGCGACAACGGGATCGGCCAGATGCGGAATCTGATTGTCATCTGCTTTTTTAATGTTATCCCTGACATCAACCAACGCGGTCTGAAGATCTTTAGTGCTAACTAAGCTAGACAGGCTGGCTAGTCCTGCTTTGAGTGGTGCTGCTGCTGGGTTTAACAGGCTTCCATTGGCTTTCGCTGTACCTTGATAAGCGGCTAAAGTCACGCTCTGATGTGTACCAGCTACCGAGCTAAAAGCGTTCCCTATCGCTACAGCTTGCTTCATAAGAGCGGTTCCGGCAGCGTTCTCGCTGACGAGGTCACGTGTGTTCGCGCTGTGGCTGAGCTGGTAGCTCGACACCAGTAAACCCGCACCAGCTCGCGCGACGCCATACGCCCCCGTTCGAAGCTCCGCGCCGACTCCTCGGAAACTGCCGCGATAATTGTCTGCTGCATGACTCAGATTACCCAGATTCAGTTCGCTTCCAGCATGCGTACTCCGTAACTGCATACGGCTTTGACCATCTATGTCATCGAACAACAGCTGAGAATACCCATAGCCACCAAATTCCTTGCTCCGAATCCCCCACTGCGATGTCGAGTTGCGATGCCCTACACTATCAGCCGACGCACCATGCCACACCGGACTATTCCCGCCGCTGAGATTCGCCTGCGCCGATGACGCATGGTCATGCGCCGTTTCAAAACATGAAAGGTCAGTTTCCCTATCACGACGCCCACCAGGCGTAGCAGCAACCCCTCCTTCACCTTGCCCGTTATAGAGCGCCCCAACGACAACCGGCCGATCGATGTCGTTCTCCAAAAACTGCACCAACACTTCCTGCCCGATACGCGGCAAGAACTGCTGCCCCATCCCCCCGCCAGCCGAGCGTTGCGCGACCCGTACCCAGCAGGTCGCATTCCCACCATCCTGCCAATGGAAGCGAACCCGAACCCGCCCCAGCCTGTCGCAATACAACTCATCCGCCCCGCTCGGCTGATCATTGCCATCCGCGCCAACGACAATGGCACTCTGCGCCCCGAACGCGACCGGCTTCGAATATGCAGCTCTGTCACTCCCAGCCAAAGGCGGACGCCAAATGATGTCCGTTGCGACAGTGCTGAAACAGTTCGCATAACCGGTCTCACGAGCCTGAGCAATGGTCAGCTCAATGTCCCTAGGCATATCCGCCCGCGCGAACTCCTCCAGCAATTCCGGAATCGGCCCGAACAACTCAGCCAATGCATTCTGCGTCGCAGGTGGCATATTGTTGACCCCAATGCTGAGCACCCGCAGCACAGTGAACGACGCCGATTCCCCCAACTGCTGCAGCGGCGCCCCAAGCACCTGCACCCGCGTCCCCGCGCGTAAGGTCCGCACACTCGAGCGTCCACGCCACGTCTGGCCTTGTGCTTCCTGCTCCTGCATGCGCAGATCCGCGTAATGCTGCGCCTGCTGCCAATCCGCATAGGCATACTGCCCCGACACCTCAAACGATTCGAGAGCCGGAAGCTTTCCATAGGTGTAGTGTGATGGCGAACTGGCCCCGACAGCCTGCTTGGCCTTGTAGTCATAGCTGAGCACCGTCGTCAGCGATGCATGCAAGCGCCGCTCGGCCGACAAGGCCTGGATGCTGTCCGACTCCTCCACCGAGCGCGCACCGTGAAAGCGAATGCCCCCGAGCGCCTCGCTGCTGGCATCCTCCGGCACCGCACACAGCTGGCTGCTATCGGCGAACAAGACGAGCCCCGGTCCATTCGCGGTCTGCTCGGTCCGCCAGCACAGCCCCTCTTCGGCCAGCAGCCGGCGCACGAAGTCGAGATCGGATTCCCGATACTGGCAGCAGTAACTGCGGGGCGACACCTCGGCCAGGAATGGGCCGACATCATCGCTCCAGCGCCAGCGCGCCAATGGCAGATAGGCATCGAACACCGCATCGATGATCTCGACGACGCTCTTGTCCTGCCACACCCGGCTATTGCGCACATGCTCGAGCCGCCACAGCCATGACGCGATCCGGACGCGGTAACGCGCCAGGCCGCCGTCAGTGCCGAGCATGGCCGCTTCACAAATCTCCCCGGCGAAACGCTCCCGCGTTCCATCGGCCAGGCAAATCTCGAACACCGCCGGCTGGCCCAGCAAGGCGTCGAGCTCCAGGCGGGCATCGGTCGAGAGCGCAATCACATCCCGCGTCCCGACCTCCTGTACGGCCTCATCCGCAAGAAAGGCTTCCACCAGCAGACCGGTTTCCTCACGATCGCCAATCTTGAGCTCATACAACCGGCTTGTACTGCTGAACTCAGCCAGGGCGGCAAAGATCTGATCCGTCAGCGTCGTGCTCATACCCGTATGGATTCCTTGTGGACTCGGCAGCCGAAGGCACCACGATATAAGCAGTCTGACCGGCAATTCTTGCGCCGTGTCATCAGTTGCAAAGCAACGCTGAATCGAACGCGCCAGCGCAGCGGATAGCGTTAATATATTTACAACTGAGTCAACAGGCGCGCGCCGTGAAATTCGTCCAGAATATCTTCCTCCTCGGCTACATGCTGATCGTCGCCCTGTTCTTCATTTGCGGGGTGGGCCTGATCGTTCTGGCGGGCGTAGAAACGTGGCAAGCGCTCGATCCCCGCGATAACTTCAAGGTACGGGAACGTTTCGAGCTCATTCTGGAATGCGTTGGCCTCCTGACCATCGCAGTCGCCTCGCTGGAACTGGGCCAGACCGTGCTGGAAGAAGAAGTGCAGCGCTCGGTCAACATCAGCTCGCCGACCCGCGTACGCCGTTTCCTGTCGCGTTTCCTGATCGTGGTAGTGGTGTCGCTGTCGATCGAATGCCTGATCGGCGTGTTCCAGTTCATGCACGGGCGCCCGGAATACCTGCTGCACTCTGCCGCCATCGGTGTCGCCGCGGCGGCGATCCTCGCCACCTGGGGCATGTTCGTACGCATGAATGTCGAAGCCGAAAAACTCGAACCGCATTCGATGCACGAGGTCCAGGCCGAGGACAAGGAACTTGAACAGGCGCAAGACAAGGAACTCGAAAAACCAGAACGATAAGGCCAGGCTTCACAGCCTGGCCTTGTCCACACTACAGCACGCGGAGCATCAGCGACCGAACAGCCCCCGGGTCAGCGCATCCACCACCCCTTTGGTCACGGCTTCCGTCACCACTCCTTTGGCCGTGGTAGCCGGAGCCTGCTTCTCTTCCGGCGCCGCTTCCTGCTCTACCATGGCGGCATGCATCGCCTTCCCCATGCCCGGCGTCAAGGATGCGACCGACTTCAGCCGCAGCTTGAGGTTCCATTGCGGCTCCCAGGTGACTTTTGGATCCTTCGGCCGCGGCGGGTAGGCCATGTTCAGCTCCTCGCCATAGGCGATGACGCGCGATATCGACATCGTACTGACGGCTTCCTTCGGGGCCATGCATTCGGTTGCCCCGGCCGGCAACAGCACTTTTTCCTTTTGCCACTTGTCGATGGAGCCGTTCGGCTGGTAATTCACCAGGCCCATACCCATGTCCGGCAACTCGCTCGAGGTCCAGTACACCATCTCCATGTCGCCGGCATCGGCCTCGCCGGTATCGCGCATGCCGATCGCCTGCACGAACCAGGCGCTGGCCTGCTGCATCGGCTTCCACTTGAACAGCACAGCCTTGTCGCCATCGTCGCGGCTTGCCTCGACGGCAGGCATCAGGTCGTGTCGGGCGCCGATGTTAAACTTGAAGCCGTCCACCACGCCGTCGCCGGCAAAGCCGTGCTCCCCGACCAGCGAGGCGCCCTCCGGCAAGCGGCGGGCATCGTTCTTGTTCGGCCAGGCCGGGCGGCCGGGCGCCGGCTGCGGCACGCGGGAGGTGGCGCTGCGGTTCTGGAAGAACTTGTTGAATTGCTTGGGATCCATCTTGGCGAGGTCGAGCACCAGCGGCTGCCCTTTGCGTACCTCGGCGCCACAGCCCCAGTAGAGGTACATCTTCCCTTTCGGCATGTCGATCCTGGGTGGCTCGGTGTCCGACTCCTCGTCCGGGCCGGGAAGGTCGACCGGCCCCTGGTCCGGCGCCAACAGGTTCAGCACGGGCCCGAGCCCGGCGCTGGCCGGCACGCTTTGCGTCGCTGTCGTCAGCTTGCCGTTGTTGCGCGTCAGGAGCGTGACATCCATCCAGCGGCCCGGGCTCTGGGCCTGGGTCATGCCGAAGCTGTCGTCATTGCCTTTGGCGCCAAGCAGGCTTCCCATCATGCCGCCGGAATAAGTGGCGAGATCGATAGTGGCGTGGCTGACAGGCGGCTTGACCTTCTGTACCGGCTGTGCGGCCAGGGCGGAAGGCAGGACAAACAGACCCGATACGGCAAGCGCAAGGTGTTTCGGCATGAACATGGGGCTTCCTGGGAGGTGGTAGGTGATCGTCGCCATTTTGCTGGCGTGCCGGTGTCCATCCCATCCCCCCGGGTGGGGGAACTTGCTGCGGTCGGCGCACCGCGCCAACAAATTGATACGAAGCACTTGGATATTCGCGCAAACGCCGCTATAATCTTGGCTTCTTCGGGTCGTTAGCTCAGTTGGTAGAGCAGCGGACTTTTAATCCGTTGGTCGCTGGTTCGAGCCCAGCACGGCCTACCAAAGATTCAGCAAGGAAGGCGTCATGAGCAATCGTGACGCCTTTTTTGTTTTTGGCGTCATATTGCTGTCATCCCCGCCTCCTATGCTGTCGGTTTTTCAACTCAGGAAATCCGACAAATGCTGCTTCTCGACCTCGCCGCTCCTCCGACCACCCTGCGCGCTCTGGGCGCCGCCATGCTCGCCGCCGGCCTCCTTGCCGGCTGCGGCGGCAGCGATGACGACGAAGATCTGACGCCCAGGACGCTGGCGCTGGAAAAGATAGGTGGCTATGACGGCGGCAAGGTCGGCGCGGCCGAGATCACCGCGTTCGACGCCGCCAGCAAGCGCCTGTTCGTGGTCAACGGCGCCAACGGCACTGTCGACGTGCTCGACCTCGCGACACCATCCGCGCCCAAGCTGGTCGGCACCATCAGCGTCACCGGCCTCGGCGCAGGTGTCAACAGCGTCGCCATTCACGATGGCCTGGTCGCCCTGGCCATCGAAGCTTCGCCCAAGACCAATCCCGGCACGGTCGCCTTCTACAATGCCGCCGACCTGAAACTGGTGAACAGCGTGCGCGTCGGCGCCCTGCCCGACATGCTCACCTTCACCCCGGACGGCCGCACCGTGCTGGTCGCCAATGAAGGCGAACCGAATAGTTACGGCCAGGCCGACTCCGTCGATCCGGAAGGCTCGATCAGCGTCATCACGGTCAACCGCGGCGGCACGCCGAGCGTCGCCACCGCCGACTTCCGCGCTTTCAACGGCCAGGAAGCCGCGCTGCGCAGCCAGGGCATCCGCATCTACGGCCCGGGCGCCAGCGCCGCCCAGGATCTCGAACCGGAATACATCGCCACCAGCGAGGACGGCCGCACGGCCTACGTCACCCTGCAGGAAAACAATGCCGTGGCCATTGTCGATGTCGCCAGCGCCAAGGTCACGGCGATCAAGCCGCTCGGCACCAAGAACCACAACCTGGCCGGCATGGGCATGGACGCTTCCGACGAAGACGGCGGCACCAACACCAACAGCGGCACGCCGGCGGTGAGAATCGCCCCGCAACCGGTGAAAGGCATGTACCTGCCGGATGCAATTGCCCGCTTCACCGTCGACGGCGCGTCCTACCTGATCACCGCCAACGAAGGCGATGCGCGCGCCGACTGGCCGGGCTTCAACGAAGAGACGCGCGTGCGTGCCCACTGCAGCGCCGGCCTCGACCCGGCCGTGTTCGGCGATGCCGCCAACCTGGTCCTCGATTCGAACCTCGGCCGCCTGCGCATCACCACCACGCCGAATGGCGGCAGCAGCGGCAAGAACGCGGCCGGCCAGTGCACCGAGCTGTACAGCTTCGGCGCCCGCTCCTTCTCGATCTGGGATACCAACCTGAACCGCGTCTACGACTCGGGCGACGAGTTCGAGCAGAAGACCGTGGCGCTGCCGAACGCCCGCTTCAATGCCAGCAACGACAACAACGATCTCGACGGCCGCAGCGCCTCCAAGGGGCCGGAGCCGGAAGGCGTCGTGGTTGGCCGCTTCGGCAGCAAGACCTATGCCTTCATCGGCCTGGAGCGGATCGGCGGCGTGATGGTCTACGACGTCAGCAAGCCTTCGGCGGCCAGCTTCGTCACCTACCTCAACACCCGCAACAACGAGAGCGGCGACCGTGGTCCAGAAGGCCTGACCTTCATCCCGGCGGACAAATCGCCGAACAACAAGCCACTGCTGGTCGTCGGTAACGAGACCAGCGGCACCACTGCGATCCTGCAAGTCAACCTGTCATATTAAGCCCCTGCCAGGGAATGCCAGCCAATGACGGTTGGCATTTCCTGGCGCGCCGCCGATAATCGGCGCATGCCACAGACCATCGCCTCCCCCGCCCACTTCGAACTCGTCATCAAGAAGAGCCGTTTCATTGCTTGCGTCCAGCCGATGCCGGACAGGGCCGGCGCCCAGCAGGTCGTCGCCAGCCTGCGCGCCGAGCACCCCGGCGCCGCCCACGTATGCTGGGCCCTGCTGGCCGGCGGCCAGTCGGCCGCGGTCGACGACGGCGAACCGAGCGGCACCGCGGGACGTCCGATGCTCGACGTGCTGCGCCACCAGGACCTGGAAGGCGTACTGGCCACCGTGGTGCGCTACTTCGGCGGGGTCAAGCTGGGTGCGGGCGGCCTGGTGCGCGCCTATACCGACAGCGTGGCGCAATCCCTCCTGCTGGCGCAGAAGGTGCCGATCATCAAACTGCAGGCCATGCGCTGCACGGCGCCCTATGCGCTCGAAGGCATGGTGCGGCGCGAACTCGACGCCGCCGGCGCCCACCTGGACGCGGTAGTCCATGGCGACGAGGTCCGGTTCGACTTCAGCCTGCCCGCGCAGGACGCCGGCGCGCTGCGCACCCGGCTCGACAATGCCGGCCACGGCCGCATCGCCTGGCCGAACATCGATGAGTAAGGGTTAGTACGTATTTCATACCAGGCCGCTATACCTGTCATCACGACTCAAAAGCGGACTGGGCGCGCATCAGGCGCTATAGTGGCCGACCCACCTCGCCACGCGCAGCACATCTTGATCAAGAAAAGCCTTCTTCCCCTCGCTCTCGGCGGCTTCGGCATCGGCATGACCGAATTCGTCATCATGGGCATCCTGCCCGACATCGCCGGCGGCCTGCAGATCAGCATCCCCCAGGCCGGCTACCTCATCACAGCCTACGCGCTCGGCGTCGTGGTCGGCGCGCCGACCCTGGTAAGCCTGATGGCGCACCGCCCGCCGCGCAGCGTGCTGATCTGGTTCATGCTGATGTTCACGCTGTTCAATGCGATGTCGGCCTTTGCGCCGAACTTCGAAGTGATGATGCTGTCGCGCTTCATGGCCGGCCTGCCGCACGGCGCTTTCTTCGGCGTCGGGGCGGTCGTCGCCAGCCGCCTGGCCGACGAGGGCAAGGTGGCCGCCGCATTGGCGACCATGTTCACCGGCCTGACGCTGGCCAACGTCGTGGGCGTGCCGGCGGGAACCTGGCTCGGCCACAACATGAGCTGGCGCGCCGTGTTCCTGGTGGTGGCGGTGATCGGCCTGCTCACCGTGCTGGCCCTGCGCCAGCTGGTGCCTGCCATCGAGGCCAAGGGGCGCACCAGCCTGAAGCAGGACTTGCGCATCTTCCGCAGCCCGGCCCTGTGGCTGGCCCTGGCCATCACCTCGATCGGCACCGGCGGCTTCTTCGCCTTCTTCAGCTATATCGCGCCGCTGCTGACCGAAGTCAGCGGGTTCAAGCCGTCGACGATCCCGATGGTGATGACCGTGGTCGGCGTCGGCATGACGGTGGGCGTGAACCTGGGCGGCCGCCTGGCCGACCGCGTGCCGCCGCTGCAGGCCATCCTGATCCTGCTGGTCACGATGACGGGCCTGCTGCTGTGCAATGGCCTGTTCGCGAGCTCGCAGGCGGCCATGCTGGTGCTGGCCTTCGCTACCGGCGCGAATGCGCTGGCATTGGGCCCGCCGATCCAGATGCTGCTGATCGAGCACTCGCGCGAAGCGGAAATGCTGGGTTCCTCGCTGGGCCAGTCGGGCTTCAATATCGGCAACGCCCTCGGTGCCTTCCTCGGCGGGATTCCGCTGACTCTAGGCTATTCCTACGCCTCGCCACAATGGGTCGCGGCCGGACTGGCCCTGTCGGGCGTCATGCTGGCTTTCCTGATGCTGGCGCAGGGCCGCGCGCAGGGGCGTCTCGCCGTTTCAGGCAGCTAGCGCCGCCAGCACTTGCTCCGACCAAACGACGGTCGCGAATTCGCCATGCAGGCTGGCCAGGGCCGTATCGTGCATCTGCTCGGCCGTGTAGTGGCGGCCGTCCGGTCCGGTGCGTTCGAAGGTGGCGGTCGCGTCCGCCACGAACCAGGTCTCGAAGCCGAAGTTGCCGGCCATGCGCGTCGTGGTCGAGACGCAGTGATCGGTCGTCAGTCCCATGATCACCAGTACCTCGATGCCTGCCGCGCGCAGGCGTGCCTCGAGGTCGGTGCCGATGAAGGAACTGTTGACGCTCTTGACGATCACCGGTTCGCCCGCGAGCGGCTGCCCTTCCGGCTTGTGCAGGTAGCCCGGCGTGCCCGGGCGGAACAAGCCGGTCGGCGAGGCCGAGCGGTGCTGGACGTGGAAGATCGGTCGCCCGCTCTCCCGCCAGGCCGCCAGCAGCGCGGCGATCTTCTGTTCGGCATCCGGATTGTTGCGCCGGCCCCAGCTGGGGTCATTGAAGGCCTGTTGCACGTCGATGCTGAGCAGGGCTGCATTCAGGGGTAGTGCTTGCATGTCGCTGTTCCTTGGAGTGGGTCGGAACGACATCCTGCGCCGGCGCCCGCGCTGCCACAACCGAAATGGCGGATAATGGCCGGCTTGACATGAAGGATTTCGATGGCATGAAGCTGAGCCAACTGAAGATGCTGGTTGCCGTGGCCGGGCACGGCAGTTTCAGCGCCGCCGCCGCGGAGCTGGGCTGCACCCAATCACGCATCAGCCATGCGATCGCCGAGCTGGAAGGCGAGCTGGGCGTGAGCCTGCTCGCGCGCGGCCGCGCCGGTTCCGTGCCCACCGAGGCCGGACAGCGGGTACTGGACAAGGCGCGCCAGATGCTGCGCCTGGAAGACAGCCTGCGCGAGGCGGCGGTGGCGGACGGGGGCCTGTCCGGCACCGTGCGCATCGCCTGCTTTCGCAGCATCGGCACCCATTTGCTGCCCCATGTGGTCGAAGCGCTGGCACAGCGCCATCCGCAGCTGCGCGTCGAGATCGACGACAGCTGCGAACAGCGTGCCGATGTCACGGCCGCGCTGCACGATGGCCTGGCCGAGATCGGCATCGCCCAGCTGCCGCTGGCCGGCACGCTGGCGTCCACCCCTTACCTGCACGACGACTATGTGCTGGTGGTCCCCGCCGCACTGGCGCTGCCGGACCATGCTGGCGCCGGCTGGCCGGCCCTGGGCGCCCTGCCCTTCATCGGCCTGGCCTGTACCGGTGCGGCGGAGATCCTGGCGCGCTGCCGTGCGGCCGGGTTTGCGCCCGAGCCCGGGCGCACCTTGAGCAACGACACCAGCATCGCCGCCATGGTCGGCCGCGGCATGGGTTATTCGATCCTGCCGCGCCTGGCCAGCTTCCCGGAAGCGCCCGACGTACGGATCCTGCCGCTGCCGCTGCCCTCGCCGGCCCTGGCGCGGCGCCAGTTCGCGATCGCGGCCCTGCCGGATGTGATGCGCCTGCCGCGGGTGCGCGCGGTAGTGCGCGCGCTGCGCGAACGCAGGCTGGCGGCCGTCACGCAGGCCGGCCGCGCCGGCATCATCGGGTGGAGTTAGAAATCGAGGAACGCTAGACCAGCGTGGCGTCGCCCAGCGCCTGGGCGGTCTCGGCCGCTTCGCTGCGCAGGACCTGCAGCGTGGCCGCCTCGAGCGGCCCGGCTTCGTGGTCGTCGAGCGGGCCGCCCAGCGGCGAATCGACCAGCGCATAGCGGTTCGCCAGCAGCAGGGTGTCGAGCAGGGTGTGCGGCGCCGGGTTCAGGACGCCGTCGCGCAGTCCGCCGACGGCCTCGGCCACATCCGCGGGAATCGCGAGTTTGCGCATGATCTCCAGGCTGGCCACGTCCTCGACCAGCACGCCCCAGTTCTCGGTATCGTCCTCGAGCAGGCCGGGGAACTCGTCGGCGCGCGACAGCAGGTAGAAGCCGCCGACCTCGTGCACGATGCCCGCGAACAGCGCGGTGTCGGGATCGACTTTGGTGACGTGGCCCGCGATGGCCTGCGCCAGCGCCGCCACCTGGGCGCTGTGGGTCCACAGCTGCTCGGCCTTGGCGCGCAGCACCCGGTCGGCGATGCGGTGGCCGAACTGGCGCACCATCAGCGCCGCGACCAGGCCGCGCAGGCGGCGGTAACCGATGCGCAGCACGGCCGCCCGCACATTGCTCACCTGGACGCCGCCCGCAGCCCCGTAGGCGGCGGTATTGGCCAGCGCCACGGTGCGCGCGGCCAGCTGCGGATCGGACAGCACCAGGCGGATCGCCTCGTCCACATGGCAATCCGGATCGTCCAGGGCCAGCTGCAGGCGCAACACGGCATTCACGCTGGTGGGAAAGGTGATGTCCCCGCGCGCGGCCTGGGCGGCGATGTATCCGAAGGCTTCAATTTTGTTCACGGGGGAATTATAACGTCGGTACGGTCCGGTACCCGCAGGTGTTGTGGCCGAAAAAAAACCCGCACGGCATGCGTGCGGGTTTTTCGGCCGTGCACGGCGTTTACTTCACCTTCAGCGTGCTCTTGACGCGGGTGACGCCGTCGACGCCCTTGGCGACCTTCTCGGCCCGCTCGGCTTCGGCCTTCGAGTCGACGAAGCCGCTCAGCATGACGACGCCCTTCTCGGTCTCGACCTTCACGGCCAGCGCGCTGGTGTCCTTCTCGGCGGCCAGGCCGGCCTTGACCTTGGCGGTGATCGCCGCATCCGACATGTTGGACGCGGTGCGCGAGCCGGCGCGCTCGGCCGCGTTCTCGGTCTTGTCACCGGCATTCTCGGCTGCGCGTTCGGTGCGGCCAGTCACTTCGCGGGTCTTGTCGGCAACGTTGCGGCCGGCTTCCTTGGTCTTGTCGACCGCGCCGGCGATGGCGTTACGGGTCTTTTCGCCGGCGCGCTCCAGGGCCGTGTCCGGCTTGTCCTTGTTCTCGACCAGGCAGGCGGTCTTGCTGCCCTTCTCTTCGCACTTCTCGACCGCGGCCGACTTCACCGGGTCCTTGGTGTCGGTCGACGCGACCAGGCCGGCGCTGCCGGCGGCGCCCGCGGTGGCGGCAGTGCTGCCGCTGCCGCCGGTGGTGCTGGCGCGGGTGTCGCGCTTGCCGTCGATCTCGGCCAGCGCGGCGGTGCGCACCGACTTGGCGGTGTTCATGCAGCTGTCCTTCTGGTTGCCTTTCATGGCATCGCACTTCTCTTCGGCCAGCTCATACTCGGCCTCGGCCAGCTTGCGGTGCGCGGCATTCAGGCGGTCCGGGGTGTTGTCGTACTTTTGCGCGGCGGCCAGTTCGGCTTTGGCGCGGGCGACGTCGGCCTGCTCTTCGCAGACGTCTTCCTTGGTCAGGGCATCGCACTTGTCCTTGGCAACGTCGTGCTCTTTCTCGATCTTTTGCATGGCGGCGCGGTAGCCGGCGGCGTCGGACTGGGCAAAAGCGGGAGCGGCGGCGATGGTGGCGCCGGCAACGGAGGCCAGCAGGGTGGCGAGGAGTCGGTTCATGATGTGTCCCTTGTGGTAGGTTGTTGTGATGACATCATTAGACGCCCTACACCCGACAACATCTGTGCGACAACGAACGCTCATCCTCCTCGGCATGCATTTGGCGGCCCGGACTGTTGCTGCGAGGCCGCGCGCGCAGGTTCATTCGGTGGCCAGCAGGCCTTCGCGCCAGAGCCCGTCGACGTCATCGAAGGGCGCCTCGGCCTTGCCGAACGCGGCGGCGTCGCCCGCCAGGCGCACCCAGGCGCGGGTGTCGTGGCCGCTGCGCGGCACCGCCACCTTGGCGCGCACGCTGGACAGCCAGCGGTACACGTGCGCATACTCGTCCGGATTGCTGTGCCGGATCCAGGCCAGCGCGGCCAGGTCGGCGAAGCCTTCTTCGCGGCGCGTCTCGCGCATGGCCTTCGACGCCGCCAGCAGCGAGGCGTCAAGGGCGCGCTCGTCGCCCACCTCGACGAAGCCGGCCGGCAGCGCATGCCAGGCACCCTGCACATAGCGCCAGCAGTGCGCGATCTCGTGCGCCGCCATGGCTTCGATCAGCACCCCTTGCTGCGCTTCCGGAATGCCGGCCAGCACGGTCTCGGCGTCGGGGTTGTTGCGCAGGGACATGACCAGCTTGCAGCGGCCCTTGTCGAAACCCATCGCCAGCGGCACGTCGCCGGGACGCGGCTGGGGCTGGACGGTGATGTCGAGGGGAAGCTTGAGTTGCTGGGAGTAGGCCAGCACCGGTCCGGCGGCGCCGAGCCAGCGCTTCTCCAGTGCGGTCAGCTCGGCGGCATGGAGGACGGGCGCTGCCGTGAGGACGCAGACCGCGGCGATGATCAGGGGCTTGAACACGAGAATTCTCCCAAGGACGATGAAATGCCTATCGGCAATTCTAGCCCGTGAGAAAGCCCCACTTTCGGGAATATTTTTCTCTGTTTTGAGAAGGATAAACTTGTCAGTTTTGCTTTGGCGTATCCGCTTCGCCCGTGGGCAGCACCGGCGCAACCATGGCCGCGAGGCGCTGGGCCTCGGCTTCCATGGCGGCAGCGGCAGTCGATGCCTGCAGCAGGGCCGTGGTGCGGCGCGAGCTCTCGGTCTGGGCTCTAGCCTGGCCCTCCTCCAGGCCGATCGCGGAGGTCACCGCCGTGACGCGCGCCACGGCATTGGCGATCGCCTGCAGGGCGCCGGCGTCTTCCATGTGGGCCACCGGACTGCCGACCAGGTCGCGGATATCCTTCACCACCGCACTCGAACGCAGCGCCAGCGCCTGCAACTCCTCGACCACGGCGGTCTGCTCTTCGTCGTGCTCGCCGGTGCGCAGCGCCTGTACCGCGGCGTCGAGCGCCAGGATGTTGGCGCGGAAGGCCAGGCCGTCGATGGCGCCGACGATGTCGTCGACGCGCTTCGGCGCGGCTTCCGCCGGCGCGGCCGGGGCCGCTTCATCTACGTCGGGCAGCGCTTCCTTCTCACGCGGCAGCCCGCGCACGACATACCAGGTGCCCGCCACGGCCGCCGCCACGGCGCCGGCGCACAGCAGCACGATCCATTGCGCGAATCCGGACGCCAGCTCGCGCGCCGAGGCCATGTCGTCGGCCGCGAGCTTCTGCTCGAGTTCGATAAAGCGGTTCAGGCTGGCGAGCCAGTCCACGAAAGCCGGCGCCGCCTGCTGCGACAGCAGGGTGGCCGCTTCGCGCGTCTCTCCCAGCGCATGCAGGGCGATCACGCGGTCGACCAGCGTACGGGTGCGGCGCTCCTGTTCCTTGATGGCGGCCAGGGCCTCGCGTTCCGCGGGCAGGATGCCCGGCAGTTCGTGGAACAACGCGTTCAGCGGGGAAGCGGCGCGTGCGTAGGCGTCGGCCAGGGTCTTGAGACGGGCGATCGGGGCCGCGGCGGCGACGGAATCGGGGGCCAGGGCGACGTCACGCAGCGCGATCGCACGATCGTGCACGCTGCTGCGCAGTTCGAAGGCGTAGCGCAGCTTGATGCCGCTGACGTCGTCGATGCGGAACAGCATCTGCTCGATCTGCCCCGCGCGCGCTGCGGCCAGCACGGAGAGCGCGATCATCAGGAGGATCACGGCGCCGTAGCCGATGGCCAGCCGCGCGCCGGTGGTAAGGGGCTTCGTCGTCATGTTCTGTCTTTCTGCCGCCTGGGAATTTCCCCCAAGCAATGCAGTGACTATAACATGCTCCCTGTATGGATTGACGGAGCTTTCAGTGTAGTTTAAGTAAAACCGGCGGCACTGTTGCGTCCGTACCAATGCCGCCGTTTTCCCTGCTTATTTCGTCAGTGCCGCCGCCGTCACGAAGTTCGGACGGATGTCGTTCGGCACGCTCGACTTGAGGCGGTCGAGCGCCTTCTGCACTTCCGGACGGATGACCACGTACTTTGCCATCATCGCCTTGGCGGCCTCGTAGTCGCCGGTGGCTTCGATGGTCAGGAAATCGCGGTCGAGGTCGGCAACCGCGCCCTTGATCTTCTTGAAGTCCACCGAGAACGTGCCGTCGCTATTGGCCACGAAGGCGCCCTTGTCGAGCAGGTAGTTCATCTGGATCGCCATGCCGCGCGCGTGCGAGGAGGTCAGGCCGAAATGCAGGGTGCGGAAGGCGGAGGCCAGGAAGGTGTTGTACAGCTTGCGCTCGGCCAGGCTGCCCTGCCCCAGCGTGTCCTTCAGCAGGCCCTTGTCCATCATGTAGCCCAGTGCCCACAGGCCGGTGATGTCAGCCTTGGCTTCCTCGATGGTCGAATAGGTGTCCTTAAGGTCCTGGCGCGGGGTCGATTCCTTGCCGTTCTTTTTCGTGGTGTGCGGGCCGAGGCCGTGCATGATCTCGTGCGCCAGGATGTGGGTGAAGAAGGAATCGAAGTCGAGGTCCTTCTGGTCTTGCGCACGCAATACCAGCTTCGAGATGGGTTTGAGGGTCGATTCGAACTTCGCTTCCTGCACGTTCTTGAGCATCACGCGCTTGGAACCGCGCTCGCGGATCACGCGCTCGTCGTTCGGCAGGTTGTAGGCGGCGGTCTGCACACCCATGTTGCCGTCGCCGGCGCCGAATACCTGGTTGACCACCACCATCGGGGCGATGGCGCCGACCTTCGGGTTGCGGTACTGCTTGGCCAGCGGCAGGTTGTCTTCCAGCTCCTGCAAGTGCTTGCCGAAGAAGGCCAGCTTCTGCGTTTCCTTCTGGTCGCGGATGCTCACATAGGCTTCGAAAGCGGCCTTGTAGCCGAACAGCTCGTCGTTATAGGTCTCGTACGGGCCAATCGTGACGTCGACCGGCGAATCCAGGTCCATCCAGGCGAAGTCCGAGGCCAGGTAGTCGTTGGACAGGAAAGCATCGGCGCGCAGCGTCAGGAATTTTTTGAGCGAGGCGTTGTCGGTGAGCGCGGCGGCTTCGCGCAGCAGCTTGGCCAGCTTCTCGAGGTCCGGGCGGTATTCGTCCGAGTACTTCACGGTGCGGAACTTGCCGTCGGGGCCGGTGCGAATGACGGTAAAGAACCACTGCGCATCGGCCTTCTGGGCGGCGGGCAAGCCGTTCATCCAGCCCTCCAGCGCTTCCTTGCTCGCGTTCTCCGGGTAGAAGTTGGCGCCCAGCGGCTTCTTGGCCGGTATCTTGATGCCGGCATATTCGGCGGGCATGAAGGACGCGTTGTCGTCGAGGCTGGACCATGGGCCCTTGTTCAGCCAGAAGGCGTTCTGGCGCGCGCGGCCGAGTTCCGAATTGTCCTTCTGCAAGGCGGCCCACAGGGCTTCGTTGCCGGCCCAGCGCTGGCGCAGCTGCAGGGTGTCGATGATCCTGGCCGCTTCGATCAGCTTGGCCATCGCGGCGCGGTCGCCTTTCGAGAGTTTCGCGGTGTCGGCCTTCAGCTCGGCCGGCGCGAAGCGCTTGGCCATGGTGTTCAGTTGGGCGGTAGTGGCGGGTTCGGCGGCATTGGCATAGGCGCTACCGATGGCGGCAAACAGCACGAGAGGAGCGAGGAATTTCTTCATGGTGTCTCTGGTCAAATAGTTATAGTCCGGCGATTGTAATCGCTTGTCCCGTCATTGCCCTTGTTGGGCGTCCAGCCGGGGGCCCGTGTACTGCATCAGCAGGCCTTTCGGCCCCACCGCCCAGCCCTGCGCCGGGCCGGCAAAGCCGACCGTGTTCATCGGCGTCGTGTCGAGTTCCTTCCAGGTACGGCCGGCGTCCTGCGAGTAGCCCGATCCGGCCAGGCCGGCGACCACCAGCGCACGCGGCGCTCCGGGTACCGGCACCACCACCGACAGGTAGCCTGCGGGCGCCACCTGGACCGGCGTCCAGCTGGCGCCGCCATCAAGGGTGTAGGCGCCGTTGGTGCCGGCCATGCGGGTTTCCTTGTAATCGCCGCCGGCCGCGAAACCTTCTTTCTGGTTCAGGAAGGCGACCGAGAACACGCCGCGCGCGGCGGCGCCGGCCGGGATCGGGGTCGACGACACGCGCCAGGTCTTGCCGCGATCAAGGGAGTGGAACACGCGCGAGCTGGCGCTGCCGCCGGTGGCGATCCAGGCATCCTTGCTGCCTGCCACCGTGAGGCAGGTGCCGCTGGCCGCGAAGGCGCCCTCGTTCGGCATGGCCTCCAGCCCCTTGGCGGCGACTTCCTGCCAGCTGCGGCCGCCGTCGCCCGTGGTGTAGACCTGGAAGCTGCCCTTGACCGGATCGCCGAACAGGATGCCGTTGTTCTTGTCCCAGAAGGCCATCGCGTCCCAGAAACCCTCGGCCACCGCGTTGGTGGTGACCAAAGTCCAGGTCGCGCCGCCGTCCTCGGTACGATAGATGCGCGAGGCCGCGCCAGGCCCCGCGCCCATCACGACGGCCGTCTTCGCATCGAACGCCTGGATGTCGCGGAAGTCGATCTTGTCGGCATCCGGCACCTGCATCGCCTGCCAGGCCTTGCCGTCGACGGTGCGCAGGACGGTGCCCTTGGCGCCGCTGGCCCAGGCGACCTTGCTGCTCACGACGGACAGGCCGCGCAGTTCGGCGCCGGTGCCGCTCGGGACGGGTTGCCAGGATTGGGCGGAGGCTGCGCTGGACGCCAGGAGGGCGGCGATGAGCAGGGCACGTGCGGGCAGGGACATGGGTGCGGATCCTCGTATGGTTGAGTATCCACCCATTGTAGCCCTACTAAGGTTTGGCGATCGTCGCGAGCGCCTCGCCCTGCTCCCAGCCGCCGCCGAGCGCGCGCGCCACGGCCACCGTGGCCAGCAGGCGCTGGGTGCGGATCTGCGCCGCCGCCCGGTCCGCCGCCAGGGCGTTGCGCTGGGCATCGGTCACGTCGAGGTAGGTCGACACGCCGCGCTCGTAGCGCGCCTGCGCCACCAGCAAGGCACGCGCCGCAGCCTGCTGGGACTGCGCCTGCACGTCGCCCTGCTGCTGGCGCTGCTGGACGTCGGACAGCGCGTCTTCCACTTCGCGCAGCGCGGTCAACAGGCGAGTCTGGTGATTCGCCACCGCTTCTTCGTAGCGCGCTTTGGACAGCGCCAGGTTGGCGCGGTTGCGGCCGCCGTCGAATACCGGCAGCGACAGCGCCAGCGGACCGATCGAGAACTGGCGCGCACCGCCGCTGGCGATGTCGCGCAGGTGTTCGGAGGCGAAGCCGAAGTTCGAGGTCAGCGACAGCGATGGATAGAAGGCGCCTTCGGCCACGCCCACCTGCGCATTGGCCGCCTTCAGCTGGGCCACGCTGGCGGCCAGGTCGGGACGCTGTTGCAGGAGGCTGGCCGGCAGGCCGACCGGAATGCTCGGTGGCAGCGGCAGCCGTGCGCCGGCGCTGTCGGCCAGCACGGGCTGGCTCGGCGAAGCGCCCACCAGCGTGGCCAGCGCGTGCTCGACCGCATTGCGCTGGCGCTGCACCTCGTGCAGGTCGGCTTCGGCATTGGCGCGCTCGATGCGGGCGCGCGAGACGTCCAGCTCGTTCGACATGCCGGCCTTGAAGCGCGCTTCCACCAGCTCCTGGGCTTCGCGGCGGGCGTCCAGCGCACCCCGCAGGATTGCCAGTTCGACGTCCAGGCCGCGCAGCTGCCAGTAGGACTGGGCCACCTGGCTCGAGAGCATCAAGAGCACGCCGTCGCGCTCGTCCTGGGCCGCCAGTGCTCCGGCATCGGCCGCTTCTACCACGCGGCGCACGCGGCCCCACAGGTCCAGTTCGTACGAGAGCGAGGCGCCGACGCTGAAGTTGTTGCCTTCGATCGAGCGTCCGCCCAGGGCGATCCCTTGCGCGGTCTCGCTTGAAGTACGCGAATTCGAGACGCCCGCGCTGAGCGCGACATTCGGCGCCTGGCCGGCGCGCACCACGCCCAGCTGGGCCTGGGCCTGCAGCAGGCGCTGCGCCGCGGCCTGCACGCCCGGGTTGTCGCGCAGGGCGCGCCGCTCCAGGCTGTCCAGGGTGGCGTCGCCGAACACGGTCCACCACTGGGCCGGCAGGCGCGCCGCCTCATTCGTGGCGGCGGCATGCCGGTAGGCCGCATCGGCTGCGCCGGCGGGCGCCTTGAAGTCGGGGCCGACGGTGGCGCAGCCGCCCAGGGCCGCGGCCAGCGCGGAGACGAGTACAAGCTTCTTCAACATTTCATTCTCTCTCTATCAGTGTGCACCGGAGGCGCCGCCCGGCGACTTGACCTTGTCCGCCAGCCAGATCGCGGCGATGCAGCCCAGCAGCACCATGCCGATGATCAGGAAGCCGTCGTTGTAGGCCATCACATAGGACTCGCGCCGCACGATGCGGTCGACCACCGCCAGCGCCTGGTTGGCGGCCGTGGCCGGATCCATGCCATTGGCAATGAAACCCTGGGTCAGCGCATCCAGGCGCCCCTGGGTCGCCGGGGCATAGCTCGACACCGCCTCTCCCAGGCGCGCCGAGTGGAAGTGCTCGCGATTGGTCAGCGCGGTGGCCAGCAGGGCGATGCCGATCGAGCCGCCCAGGTTGCGGGTCATGTTGAACAGGCTCGAGGCCGAGGGCATGTCCTTCGGCGCCAGGCCCTGCATCGCGAAGTTCGACAGGGTCAGCATCACGAAGGGCTGGCCGATCGCGCGGATCACCTGGGTCACCATCAGCTGGTCGTAGCCGGTGCTGGCATCCATGAAGGCATTCATCAGGCAGGAGCCGCCGAACAGCAGCAGGCCGAAGGAACACAGGATGCGATTGTCCACTTTGGAAGACAGCGCCGCCGCGAACGGCATCACCAGCAGCTGCGGCAGGCCGACCCAGGCGATCACTTCGCCGATCTGCATCGGCGTGTAGCCCGCGATCTGGCCAAGATACAGCGGCAGCAGAAACGAGGACCCGTATAAACCCATGCCGGTCACCGCCGACAGCACGGTCGCCACCAGGAAGTTGCGCTGGCCGTAGAGGCCCAGGTTCACGAAGGGATCGGGTTTCGTGAAGCTCACCGCCACCCAGCCCAGGATGCCCACCAGCGACAGCGACGCGAAGGCGACGATGAAGGAGGACTCGAACCAGTCCTTCGAATTGCCCTCTTCCAGGAAGATGGTCAGGCAGGCCAGGCCCATGGCCATCAGGCCGATGCCGAGCCAGTCCGCGTTCACCAGGGCCTTGAGGTTCGCCTTCTCCTTGTCCATGCCGTACGCCAGGCCGGCGATCAGGAGCACGCCCGGCACCCAGTTGATGTAGAAGATCGAGGGCCAGCCGTAGATCTCGGACAGGTAGCCGCCCAGGGTCGGCCCCATGGCCGGCGCCAGGGTGGCGGTGAGGCCGAAGATCGCCATGCCGACCGCGCGTTTGGAGGCGGGCAGGCGCGTCATGACGAGGGTCATCGCCATCGGGATCAGGGCGCCGCCGGTGAAGCCCTGCAGCATGCGGAACACGATCATGCTTTCCAGGTTCCAGGCCGCGCCGCACAGGGTCGAGAACAGCAGGAACAGCGCGGTGGTGCCGATCATGTAGGCGCGTGCGCCGAGCGCGCGCGTGAACAGCGCGGTCATCGGGATCACGACGATCTCGGCGCACAGGTAGGCGGTCGAGATCCACGAGCCCTCTTCCTGGGTAGCCGAGAGCGAACCGAGGATGTCGCGCAGCGAGGAGTTGGTGATCTGGATGTCGAGCACCGCCATGAAGGCGCCCAGCATGCCGGCGGCCACCGCGATCCAGGTGCGCGCGTCGATGCGGGCGCCGTTGGCCGGCGCTCCTGGCATCACGCCAGGGGTGGCGGCCTTGGTGAGGCTGGTCATCGTCTTTCCTTAGTGGGCGACGGCCGCGGTCTGGGTGTGCGCCACCTTCTGGCCGAGTTCCACTTCGGCGATGACCGACATGCCCGGCACCAGGCGGCCGGCGTACTTCTTCACATCAAGCGGGTCGAGCACGATCTTGACCGGCACGCGCTGGACGATCTTGGTGAAGTTGCCGGTGGCGTTATCGGCCGGCAGCAGCGCGAACTGGTTGCCCGAGGCCGGCGAGAAGCTGTGCACCCGTCCCACCAGGTGCTTGCCCGGCAGCGCGTCGACTTCGAGCGAGACCTGCTGGCCCGGCTCCAGGCCGGCCAGCTGGGTTTCCTTGAAGTTGGCGGTAACCCAGACCTCGTCCTCGACCACGGCCAGCAGCTGCTGGCCCGGCTGCACGCGGGCGCCGACTTCGACGCTGCGCTTGCCCACGCGCCCCGGCACCGGCGCGACGATCCGGTTGTAGGCCAGCTGCTGCTGGGCGTCCTTGAGCTGGGCCTGCAGCACCTTGACCTGGGCCTTCAGCACGTCGCGCCCGGCGCTTGCCGCGGCCACCTGGGCCTGGGCGGCGCCGGCGCTGTCGCGGCGCGCCGCCACGTCGGCAACGGCAGCGGCGCGCGCGGCGCTGGAGGCATCGACTTCCGCCTTCGACACCGCCTTCATGGTCTCGTTGTAGAGCTGGCCGAAGCGCTCGGCGTCCTGGCGCGCGCGCACCAGTTGGGCCTCGGCCTGCCTGACCTGGGCGCCGGCCGCGGCAGCCTGGGCGCGCACCTGCACCACCTGGGCGTCGGCCTGGGCGATCTGCTGCTCCACGCTGGCGATCTGCGCCTCGATCTGTTCGACGCGCACGTGGTGGTCGGCCGGGTCCAGCTCGGCGATCACTTCGCCTGCTTGTACCTGCTGGTTGTCGTCCACCAGCACGCGCGTGACCACGCCGGCCACACGGCTCGATACCGGGTGCACCCGGCCGGTGACGTAGGCGTTCTCGGTTTCCACATAATGCTGGCTGCGATACCACATGCGCCCGCCTGCCCCGAGGGCCAGCACGGCGATCAACCCCACCACGCCCAGCACGCGCTTGTTGGGCGGCGCCTTGCCCGGTGCCGCGAGGGTCTGAACAGCCTGCTGCATAGCCGGGGCCGAGGTGTGCGATTCTGCCATGGGGTCAAACTCCGATGAAAAATGAAATGGGTCATGCGCATTATTTGCCAGTGTTCGGCCGAAGTCAAGAAATGAAACGGTTGCATTTCATTTTTATTGGATTAGAATGAAGCCATGACGAAAGCCACCAGTCCCGTTCCCGCTACTCCGACCAAGTCCGCCGGCCGCCCCAAGGCCTCGGAGGTCGAAGCACGCACCCAGGAACTGATCGACGCCGCCGGCTGCCTGTTCATCAAGCACGGCTATGCCGGCGTGAGCCTGGAAGCCATCGCGCGCGAGGCGCGGGTGGCGGTGCGGACCATCTACGTGAAATTCGGCGGCAAGGCCGGCCTGCTCAAGGCCGTGCTGCAGGCGCGGCGCGAGCGCTTCTTCCCGGTCGGGAAAATGGATGTCGACCAGCGCCCGGTCCGCGAGGTCATCGACGAGTTCGCCGGCTATTTCTACGACATGCTGTGCGAGCCGGACGCGATGACCATGCAGCGCGTGGTGATGGCGGAAGCCAGCACCAATCCCGAGCTGGCCGAGACCTTTTACGAGGCGGGGCCGCGCATGACGCGCGAGATGCTCGAACGTTATTTTGCCCGGCCGGACGTGCGTGCCCAACTGCGTCCCGATGTGCCGGTCGCCCTGCTGCCGGCGCACCTGATCGCCTGCGTCAACGGCGACCCGGTGGTGCGCTATCTCTTCCCGGAGCGCGAGCCCGCGCGCGCGGAAGCGCGCCGGATGCTTGCCGAACGTTTAGAGTTGTTTTACCGCAGCATTTTTTGACCATATGGTCAAAAACGGGTCTGTGCGTCATCGCACCGACCTAAAGCAAGCTTTTATGACAATCTGACATCCTTATTAATGGAGGGTGTCATGAACAATAAAACGACAGCGGCTGTTCGCCGCGAGGAGGAAGCATGAGCAAGTCTTCCCGTTACGAATGGCGCGACCAGCAGGCTTCCTTGCAGGAGCGTATGAAGGGATTCCTGCAAAACCCGAACAACGAACAGCTGGAAGCGGTCGTTGCGGAAATGCGCGCCTACGCCGCCGCTGCCCAGTCCGGCAGCATCGACATTCCGGCGCGCTTCATCGCCTTTACCTGAACAAGCCGGCATACCGAGACGCCGCCCCGCGCAAGCCGGGCGGCATTTTTTTTGGTGTCGCCGCGCTCAGCCGGCCATGACCGGCGCCGGCGTCCCTTGGGAGCGGGGCTCGAAGTCGAACAGGCGGCTCAGGCAATACACCTTGCGCGGGGCACGGTGGCGTTCGTGGATCTCGCGGGTCATTACTTCGACCCGGCGCGGCTGGAGCGACAGCTGGCGTGGATCGATGTAATCCGGCGCGCCATCCGCAAAACGCGCCGCAAGCTGCTGGGAAATCGTGCCGTGGACGAGGTGCTGCTCCCCATGCACGGTCGTCCTGAGTTCGAAACAGCGCGTTTCGGGCAGGACGAATACCGTCCCGACATATTCATTGCCGTGTTCATACATAGCAGTCTCCCCCTGTAGCTTGACACGCAACCGGCGGCGAGCGGCTCACCGCCATACGCACCCATCATAGCAAGTCAATACAATAGCGCGCCGCGCAATTCACGCCTTGCGGATGCAACTCGCGCCGACGCGCCAGCGCTTCGTCGCAAGCACAGGCGCGGCCCCTGCCGGTTCGCCAGAATGGCGCCACCAACCCACTTCATGGAGACCGTCATGCAAGCCATCCGAATCGCCGCCGCCCTCGTCCTCATCGTTTCCGGCGCCGCCAGCGCTGCCGATCTCACGGTCCGCATCGACGACGTGAAGTCCGCGCAAGGCAATATCATGGTCGCGCTCTATGATTCGGCCGACAGCTTCCTGAAGCGCCCAGCCAGGGCGACCCGGCTGGCCGCCGCGGCTGGCGCCATGGAGCTGGTGATCAAGGACTTGCCGGCAGGCGAATATGGCATTGCTCTGTTTCACGATGCCAACAACAACGGCAGGATGGACAGCAACGCCATGGGCATTCCGTCCGAAGACCACGCGTTTAGCAACAATGCCCGTGGGAACATGGCGCCGCCGACATTCTCACAGGTCAAGTTCAGTCTGCCGGCCGCCGGCGCCACCGCCACCATCAGCCTGCGCTGAAGGAGCAGGCATGGACCGCCGCCACTTCATCGAAGCGGGGCTAGGCCTCGGTGCACTCGCGCTGGCCGGCAATGCGCGCGCCGACCAGGAAACCCGACGCCGCTTTCACGCTGCCCTGGAACACGACCCGGCGCTGGCCGTCTACGCGGACACCGTCGGGAGCCAGGCCGGCGAAGCGTCGCTCAGTGGACGCCTTCCCGCCGATCTGCAGGGCAGCTTCTACCGCAATGGTCCTGGCCGCTTCGAACTGGGCGGCGAGCGCTACCACCACTGGTTCGACGGCGACGGTTTCGCCCAGCGCTGGACCATTGCTGGCGGCAAAGTCCGTCACCAGGGCCGCTTCGTCGAGACGCGGCGCTACCTGGATGAGACGCAGGCCGGGCAATTCCTCTACCCGTCCTTCGGCACCTGGGTCGCCCGCCGCGGATTTCGCGACAACGACAGCCTGAATGCGGCCAACACCAATCTGCTGCCCTTCAACGGCCGCGTGTATGCGCTATGGGAAGGCGGCTCGGCCATCGAAGTCGACCCAGAGACGCTGGCCACCAAAGGCATCAAGACCTGGCGCGACGACCTGCGCGCCATGCCCTTCTCGGCCCATCCGAAATGCGATCCAGCGGGCGGAATGTGGAATTTCGGCGCCCTGCCCGGCTCCGGCCGGATCGCGCTCTACCAGATCGGCGCCGACGGCCAGGTCCTGCGTACCGCGCTGATCGACGTACCCGGGCAGGCCATGGTGCATGACTTCGTCGTCAGCGCCCGCCACCTCATCTTCCTGGTTCCGCCCTACGACCTGAAGCCCGGCAAGGACATGAGTTTCGTCGAACGGCACGTCTGGGCCGGCAGCGGACCGGCAGCGCGCCCGCTGCGCGCCGTGGTCGTGGCCAAGGACAGCCTGACGGTGCGCCACGTGTTCGAACTGCCGCCGCGCATGGTGTTCCACTTCGGAAATGCGTGGGAGGACGGCGCCTGTACCCGCTTCGACGCGGTGCTGCACGAAGGCGACGTACTGGGCGAACTCGGCGACCTGATGGCTGGCGCACGCCAGACCCGCTCGCGCAGCGAAGCGGTGCAGATCTGCCTCGACCATGCGGCCGGCCAGGCCCGCATCAACCGCCTGTTCGGCGCGAGTGAATTTCCGCGCGTGGCGCCACAGTCGGTCGGAAGCCGCCATCGCAGGCTGGTGCTGCTGGGTGGCGATGTGCAGCTGAACTCGGTGAACCTGGTCGATACCGATAGCGGCAAAGTGGATGCTTATCGCTTCGATGCCGGCTGGCAGGTCGAAGAACACGTGCTGGTGCCGCGCAACAATGCGCGCTCCGAGACCGATGGCTACCTGGTCGGCGTGGCCCAGGACCTGCGCCGGGGCGTAGGGGTATTGTGCGTATTCGATGCGGCACGGGTCAGTGCGGGGCCGATGGCGCTGGCCCGGCTTCCCTATCGCACACCACACTGCTTTCATGGTAATTTCTTATCAGCATGATCAACGCCCGACCCGACCAGCGCTACGCCATGGCGCGCGACCGCAACCATCCGCTCGAACTGATTCCCTGGTTCCGGCGCTGGCCGCCCTCGCTCGCGCGCGACGTCTTGTACACCGCGATCTGGAGCAGCATGCTGGCCCTGGTACTGACGGTGCTGCAGCGCTTCTTCGGCCGTGGGGACCTGCCTTTCGCGCGCCTGCTGCTCGCCACCCTGGTCATCAGCAACCTGATCGGCTTCATGATCCACGCGGCCCTGCAACTGCTGGAAAACCACCTGTCGCGCGCGAACATCTGGCTGTTCCGTTCTGCCCAGCTGCTGGCGATCGCTGTCGCCAGCGTCATTGGCATTCCCTTGGGCAATGCGCTGTTCATCGGCACCAACCCGCTGCGCTTCTTCCAGCACAGCACGGCCCTGGTGTTCCTGCTGGCCTTCGCCCTGATCACCGCCGGCTTGATGATCCTGGTGCTGGCTGCCGGCGAGCGGCGCACCCGGCGCGAAGCGGAAACGGCGCGCCAGCAGGAGCAGATCGCGGCGGCCGGAAGGCTGGTGGCCGAAGCACGCCTGCGCGCGCTGCAGGCCCAGATCGAGCCGCACTTCCTGTACAACACGCTGGCCAATGTCGTCGGCCTGATCGACAGCCAGCCGGCCAAGGCGCGCCGCATGCTCGAGCGCTTCATCGACTACCTGCGCGCCAGCCTCTCGGCCAGCCGCGCCGAGCATGCCAGCCTGCGGGGTGAACTCGACCTGGCCGGCGCCTATCTCGACGTGCTCGGCGTGCGCCTGGAAAGCCGCCTGCGCTGGCGCTTCGAGATCGCTCCCGGGATCGACAGCCTGCCGGTCGCCCCGATGCTGCTGCAGCCGCTGGTCGAGAACGCGATCATGCACGGCATCGAGCCGAAGATGGAAGGCGGAGAAGTCGTGCTGCGTGCCCGTTTGGACGCCGGCCTGCTGTGCATCGAAGTGTGCGACACCGGCCTTGGACTGCGCATGCTGCCTCCCCGTCCTGGGGGCGGCGTGGGCCTGTCCAACCTGCGCGAGCGCCTGCGTCAGCTGTACGGCCCCGCGGCCGGCTTGCAGCTCATCGAAAACCCTGCCGGCGGCGTCACCGCGCGCCTCCAGCTCCCCGTCACTGAGCCATGAGCGACCATCCCCACGCCGTGATCGCGGACGACGAGCCGCATTTGCTCGACTACCTGGAGTCGCAGCTGGCCGCCGCCTGGCCCGAACTGCGCGTCACGCGCGCCGCCAATGGGGTGCAGGCGCTGGCGTGCATCGACGAGTTGGCGCCGCAAATGGTGTTCCTCGATATCCAGATGCCCGGCCTGAACGGCATCGAACTGGCGGCGCGCCTGTGTGCCGGCAGCAAGCCACCCCATGTGCTGTTCACCACGGCCTACGATCACTACACCCTGCAAGCCTTCGAGCACGCGGCTTTCGATTACCTGCTCAAGCCGATCGGGCTGGAGCGCCTGTCGCGCACGGTGGCGCGGCTGAAGGGCGCGCTGGCCACGCCCGCCCCGGCCTTGGGGGCCGACGCCCTGCAGGCCCTGCTGCGCCAGCTGGGCGTGGCGGCGCCGGCCCCGCTGCAATGGATCCGCGCGGCCAAGGGCCAGGAAACGCGCCTGATCGCGATCGACGAAGTAATCTACTTCCAGAGCAACGACAAGTACACCAGTGTGTTCCTGCCGGACGGCGAAGCGCTGATCCGCACGCCCCTGAACAAGCTGAAGGAACAACTCGATCCGCAGCAGTTCTGGCAGATCCACCGCGGTGTGATCGTCGCGGCGCGCCATGTGGCCGGCACCCGGACCGACTTCCGCGGGCGACTGCACGTGCGTCTCAAGGGGCGCGACGAACAGCTGGTGGTGAGCCGGAATTACGTGGACCTGTTCAGGCAGATGTAAAAAAAATGGGACCCGCAGGGGTCCCATTTTCATTCCATCGCCTGGACGGCGATTACTTCTTGCGTGCCGGCGGCAGGTCGGTGCAGACGCCCTTGTAGGCTTCCGCCGCCATGCCGATCGATTCGCCCAGGGTCGGGTGCGGGTGGATGGTCTTGCCGATGTCCACGCCGTCCGCGCCCATCTCGATCGCCAGCGCCACTTCGCCGATCATGTCGCCGGCATTGGTGCCGACGATGGTGCCGCCGATGATGCGCTTGGTTTCCTTGTCGAACAGCAGCTTGGTGAAGCCCTCGTCGCGGCCGTTGGCGACCGCGCGGCCGCTGGCGTTCCACGGGAAGTGGCCCTTCTCCACGGCGATGCCCTTCTGCTTGGCTTCTTCCTCGGTCAGGCCGACCCACGCGACTTCCGGATCGGTGTAGGCCACCGACGGGATCACCTTGGCATCGAAATAGGCCTTCTCGCCGTGCGCCGCTTCCGCCGCCACGTGCGCCTCGTGCACCGCCTTGTGCGCCAGCATCGGCTGGCCCACCAGGTCGCCGATGGCGAAGATGTGCGGCACATTGGTGCGCATCTGGCCGTCCACGCCGATGAAGCCGCGGTCGGTCACGGCCACGCCGGCCTTCTCGGCGGCGATCTTCTTGCCGTTCGGGCTGCGGCCCACGGCCACCAGCACCAGGTCGTAGAGCTGCGGCTCGGGCGCGGTGGCGCCGGCTTCCGCCGCTTCGAACGAGACCCTGATCCCTTCCGGCAGCGCTTCCACGCCGACGGTCTTGGTCTTCAACATGATGTTGTCGAAGCGGTGCGCGTTGTACTTCTGCCAGACCTTGACGGCCTCGCGGTCGGCGCCCTGCATCAGGCCGTCCATCATCTCGACCACGTCGATGCGCGCACCCAGGGTCGAGTACACGGTTGCCATTTCCAGGCCGATGATGCCGCCGCCGATGACCAGCATGCGCTTCGGCACCTGGCGCAGTTCCAGCGCGCCGGTCGAGTCGACGATGCGCGGATCTTCCGGCACGAAGGGCAGCTTCACCACCGAGGAACCGGCGGCGATGATCGCCTTGGCGAACTTGACGACCTTCTTCGAACCGTCGGCCGCGGTGACTTCGATGTGGTTCGGGGAGAGGAAACTGCCCACGCCCTGCACCACATTGACCTTGCGCGCCTTGGCCATGAAGTTCAGGCCGCCGGTCATCTTCTTGATCACGCCATCCTTGTAGGCGCGCAGCTTGTCGATGTCGACGTCAGGCTTGGCGAAGGAGACGCCCAGGTCGGCCATGTGTGCGGTCTCGTCCATGATGTGCGCCACGTGCAGCAGCGCCTTGGACGGGATGCAGCCCACGTTCAGGCACACGCCGCCCAGGGTCGCGTACTTCTCGACCAGCACGGTGTTCATGCCCAGGTCGGCCGCGCGGAAGGCGGCCGAGTAGCCGCCCGGGCCGGCGCCCAGCACCATCATTTCGCATTCGATGTCGACCGGGCCGCTGTAGCTGGCCGCGCCCGGCGCCGGCGCGGCGCTTGGCGTGGCCGCCGGCGCCGGGTGCGCCGGTGCATACGAGTCGGTCGGTGCCGCGGCAGCGGTCGGCGCCACTGCCTGCGCGCCGATCTGGGCTGCAGGCTTGGTGTCGGCGCTTGATGCCGCCGGTGCCGCACCGGCGCCGGATTCCTCGACCATCAGCAGCAGCGAACCTTCGTTCACCTTGTCGCCGACCTTCACTTTGATTTCCTTGACCACGCCGGCGTTCGTCGACGGGATCTCCATGCTGGCCTTGTCCGACTCGACGGTCACCAGGGACTGGTCGACCTTGATGGTGTCGCCCGGCTTGACCAGCAGTTCGATGATCTCGACGTCCTTGAAGTCGCCGATGTTCGGTACTTTTACCTCAACAGTGCTCATTCGGCGCTCCTTACAGAAGGGTCTTGCGCAGGTCGGCCAGCACGTCCGCCAGGTAGGCGGCAAAGCGCGCGGCGCCGGCGCCATCGATCACGCGGTGGTCGTAGGACAGCGACAGCGGCAGCATCAGGCGCGGCTGGAAGGTCGAACCGTCCCACACCGGTTTCATCGCCGACTTCGACAGGCCCAGGATCGCGACTTCCGGTGCATTGATGATCGGCGTGAAGGCCGTGCCACCGATGCCGCCCAGCGAGGAGATGGTGAAGGTCGCGCCCTGCATCGCGGCTGGCGAGAGCTTGCCGTCGCGTGCCTGCGCCGACAGTTCGCCCATTTCGACGGCGATCTGCGAGATGGTCTTCTTGTCGGCATCCTTCACGACCGGAACCACCAGGCCGTTCGGGGTATCGGCCGCGAAGCCGATGTTGTAGTACTGCTTGACGATCAGGCTGGCGCCGTCTTCCGACAGCGACGAATTAAATTGCGGGAACTTCTTCAGTGCCGCAACCGAGGCCTTGATCACGAAGGCCAGCATGGTCAGCTTGACGGTCGATTTCTGCTTGGCCAGCGCGGCGTTCGAATCGACGCGGAACTGCTCCAGGTCGGTGACGTCGGCGTCCTCGAAGTGGGTCACGTGCGGGATCATGACCCAGTTGCGGTGCAGGTTCGGGCCGGAGATCTTCTTGATGCGCGGCAGGGCCACGGTCTCGGTCGGGCCGAACTTGGAGAAGTCCAGCGACGGCCAGGCCAGCACTTCCATGCCGCCGCCGGAACCACCCTTCGACGGTGCGGAGGCGGTCGGGCCGGCAGCCATCACGCCCTTGACGAAGTTCTGCACGTCCTGCTGGGTGATGCGGCCTTTCGGGCCGGTGCCCGGCACGCGCGCCAGGTCCACGCCCAGTTCGCGGGCGAACTTGCGGATCGACGGCGAAGCGTGGGCTTTCGAGCCGGTCACGCCCTGGCTTGGGGCGGCTGCGGCAGGCGCCGGAGCGGCTGCTGCAGGAGCAGGCGCAGCTGCGGCGGTCGGGGCTGCGGCAGGGGCCGGGGCAGCGGCTGCAGGCGCGGCGGCCGGCGCGCCACCGGTCGCTTCGACCAGCAGCACCAGCGAACCCTTGGCGACCTTGTCGCCCACCTTGACCTTGATTTCCTTGACGGTGCCGGCGTGGCTGGACGGGATCTCCATGCTCGCCTTGTCCGATTCGACCGTGATCAGGGACTGGTCAACCTTGATCTGGTCGCCCGGCTTGACCATCAGTTCGATGACTTCGACTTCCTTGAAGTCGCCGATGTCCGGCACGGTCACTTCGACGATACCGCCCGATGCGGCAGGGGCAGCGGCCGGCGCCGGTGCGGCTTCGGCGGCCGGTGCGGCGGCGGCAGGTGCCGGAGCCGGTGCGGCAGCTTCAGGCGCAGCGGCGGCGCCGCCGGCTTCCTCGAGCAGCAGCACCAGCGAACCTTCGGCAACCTTGTCGCCGACCTTGACTTTGATTTCTTTCACGACGCCGGCGTGGCTCGACGGGATTTCCATGCTGGCCTTGTCCGACTCGACGGTGACCAGCGACTGGTCGACCTTGATGGTGTCGCCCGGCTTGACCATCAGCTCGATGACTTCCACTTCCTTGAAGTCGCCGATATCGGGGACTTTGACTTCCACAATGCTCATAGTGTTAGCTCCAAATTATTCTTTGAGTTAGCGCCTGAACCGCCGCCCTGCGTGCGCAAGGGCGGCGGCTTCGAGCATTTACTGGGTCACAGGATTCGGCTTGTTCTGGTCGATGCCGTACTTCTGGATCGCCTGGCTCACGACGGCGCGGTCGATCTTGCCTTCGTCGGCCAGTGCGCGCAGCGACGCTACGGTGATGTAGTAACGGTTCACCTCGAAGAACTCGCGCAGCTTGACGCGCGAATCCGAGCGGCCGAAGCCGTCGGTGCCCAGCACCTTGTAGGTGCGGTCCTTCGGCATGAAGCCGCGGATCTGCTCGGCGAACAGGCGCATGTAGTCGGTGGTCGCAACGATCGGGCCGGCGGTGTTCTGCATCAGCGAGGTCACGTAGGGCACGCGCTGCTCGGCGTCCGGGTTCACCATGTTCCAGCGCTCGCAATCCTGGCCGTCTCTAGCCAGCAGCGTCAGCGACGGGGCCGACCACACGTCCGCATCGACGCCCCAGTCGTTCTTCAGCAGTTCTGCCGCGAAGATCGACTCGCGCAGGATGGTGCCGCAGCCGATCAGCTGGACGCGCTTGGCGCTGTCCTTGCCGCCTTCGATCGCAGCGCCTTCCTGCAGCAGGTACATGCCCTTCAGGATGCCCTCTTCCTGGCCCGGCTTCAGGCCCGGGTGGACATAGTTCTCGTTCATGATGGTGATGTAATAGAACACATCTTCCTGCTCCTGCACCATGCGGCGCAGGCCGTCCTGGATGATCACCGCCACCTCATGGCCGAAGGTCGGGTCGTAAGGGATGCAGTTCGGGACCGTGGCCGCGATGATGTGGCTATGGCCGTCCTCGTGCTGCAGGCCTTCGCCGTTCAGCGTGGTGCGGCCGGCGGTGCCGCCCATCAGGAAGCCGCGCGCACGGATGTCGCCGGCCAGCCAGACCAGGTCGCCCACGCGCTGCATGCCGAACATCGAGTAGAAGGTGTAGAACGGGATCATGGTGCGGTTGTTCGACGAGTACGAGGTCGCCGCGGCGATCCACGAGCTCATGCCGCCCGCTTCGTTGATACCTTCCTGCAGGATCTGGCCGGCCTTGTCTTCACGGTAGTACATCACCTGGTCGCGGTCGACCGGCTCATACAGCTGGCCCTGCTGGTTGAAGATACCGATCTGGCGGAACAGGCCTTCCATGCCGAAGGTACGCGATTCGTCGACCAGGATCGGCACGATGCGCTGGCCGATGCTCGGGTCCTTCAGCAGGCTGGTGATGACGCGCACGTAGGACTGGGTGGTCGAGATCTCGCGGCCTTCCGCGGTCGGCTCGAGCACGGACTTGAAGGTCTCGAGTGCCGGCACCACCAGGTTTTCATCGGACTTGGCGCGGCGCTGCGGCAGGTAGCCGCCCAGGGCCTTGCGGCGCTCGTGCAGGTACTGCATTTCCGGCGCGTCGTCGGCCGGCTTGAAGAACGGGATCTCGGCCAGCTTGTCGTCCGGGATCGGGATGGCGAAGCGGTCGCGCATTTCGCGGATGGCGGCGTCGTCCAGCTTCTTGGTCTGGTGCGCGGTGTTGCGCGCCTCGCCCGACTTGCCCATGCCAAAGCCCTTGACGGTCTTCACCAGCAGCACGGTCGGGGTGCCCTTGTTCTCCTGGGCGTTCTTGAACGCGGCGTAGATCTTGTGCGGGTCGTGGCCGCCGCGGGTCAGGCGCCAGATGTCGTCGTCGCTCATGTTGGCGACCATCTTCAGCAGCTCCGGGTGCTTGCCGAAGAAGTGCTTGCGCACGTAGGCGCCGTCCTTGGCCTTGTAGTTCTGGTATTCGCCGTCGACGGTTTCCATCATCACGCGCTGCAGGATGCCATCCTTGTCCTTCGACAGCAGCGCATCCCACTGCGAGCCCCAGATGACCTTGACCACGTTCCAGCCGGCGCCGCGGAAGTCGGCTTCCAGCTCCTGGATGATCTTGCCGTTGCCGCGCACCGGACCGTCCAGGCGCTGCAGGTTGCAGTTGACGACCATGACCAGGTTGTCGAGGCGCTCGCGCGCGGCCATGCCGATCGCGCCCATCGATTCCGGCTCGTCCATCTCGCCGTCGCCGCAGAAGACCCAGACCTTGCGGTTCTCGGTGTTGGCGATGCCGCGTGCGTGCAGGTACTTCAGGAAGCGCGCCTGGTAGATCGCCATCAGCGGGCCCAGGCCCATCGACACGGTCGGGAACTGCCAGAAGTCCGGCATCAGCTTCGGGTGCGGGTAGGACGACAGGCCCTTGCCGTCGACTTCGCGGCGGAAGTTCAGCAGCTGCTCTTCGGTGATACGGCCTTCCAGGAAAGCGCGCGCGTAGATGCCCGGCGAGGAGTGGCCCTGGATGTACAGCAGGTCGCCGCCGTGCTCTTCGGTCGGGGCGTGCCAGAAGTGGTTGAAGCCGATGCCCAGCATGTTCGCCAGCGAGGCGAAGGAGGAGATGTGGCCGCCCAGGTCGCCGTCGGCGCGGTTGGCCTTGACCACCATCGCCATCGCGTTCCAGCGCATCCACGAGCGCAGGCGCTCTTCGTATTCCAGGTTGCCCGGGCAGTTCACGTTCAGGTGGGCCGGGATGGTGTTGACGTAGGCGGTATTGCTGGAGAACGGGATGTGGGCGCCGCGGCGGCGCGCCAGGTCCACCATGCGCTCCATCAGGTAGTGGGCGCGCTCGGTGCCTTCATGTTCGATCACCGCCTCCAGCGCATCCAGCCATTCCTGGGTTTCGATGGTGTCGGGGTCGTTGGCAGCTTGTGCCGTCAACTGGTCGAGTTGAGCTGACATTAATGCGTCTCCTAAGATTTGGCGCCCCGACCTATCCTGTGAAATGGCTGGTGGCGATTTGGTGAAATTTCAAATATCTGAAAATAAACTCTTCGATTCTACCAGTGGGTTCGGTCTTTTTCAAATTGCGATATGTGGTTTCATATAGTGAAATCTCATGCTGCGAGTGCACAATTTCCCCTAGTGAAGCTGCTTATCAAGCCTATAACGAAGCGCCGCGCCGATGCGCTGGACCGGGCTCCTCCTTTTGGCAGAAAGCCGCGAATACTCAGCGATTTGAGCGCCTAAATATGACAATGCCTGGACGGGTGCGGCGCGCGATACGGATGGCGGCCTTATAATTTCATTTTTGCCTAGCCGTGAGCCTACCCATGCCTGCCCAGAACATCGACGGAGTCCTCCTTTCCCAACAACTGCGCGGCGAGATCGCCCAGCGCGCCGCCAAACTCACCGCTAGCGGCCGCCAGCCCGGCCTGGCGGTCATCCTGGTCGGCGAGGACCCGGCGAGCCACGTCTACGTGCGCAACAAGGTCAAGGCCTGCGGCGACGTGGGCTTCCACTCGGTGCTGGAAAAGTACGACGCCGACCTGAGCGAGCAGGCCCTGCTGGACCGCATCGCGGCCCTCAACGCCGACCCGAGCATCCACGGGATCCTGGTGCAGATGCCGCTGCCGAAGCACATCGACCCGAGCCGGGTCATCGAAGCGATCGCGACAGCCAAGGATGTCGACGGCTACTCGGTGCTGTCGGCCGGCGAACTGGTCGCCAACCTGCCGGGTTTCCGCCCCTGCACCCCGTATGGCTGCATGAAGCTGATCGAGACCACCGGCATCGACCTGCGCGGCAAGCACGCCGTCGTGATCGGCCGTTCGAACACCGTCGGCAAACCGATGGCCCTGCTGCTGTTGCAAGCCAACGCCACCGTCACCATCTGCCATAGCGCGACGCCGGACCTGGCCTACCATACCCGCCAGGCCGACGTGGTGGTGGCCGCCGTCGGCCGCCGCAACACCTTGACTGCAGACATGGTCAAGCCGGGCGCCGTCGTGATCGACGTCGGCATGAACCGCGACGACGCCGGCAAGCTGTGCGGCGATGTGGACTATGCCGGCGTGCGCGAAGTCGCTTCGCACATCACCCCGGTGCCGGGCGGCGTCGGTCCGATGACGATCACCATGCTGTTGATGAACACCGTGGAGTCCGCCGAACGCGTGCACTCCAGTAGCCAACACTGCCCCAGCCAGGCAACGGGAATGGAACCGAAGCCCGGCGTGGCCTGAATCTTTAAAAGGAAAGCCATGACCATCGACACCAGCAATCCCCTCCTCGATTTCTCGGGCCTGACCCGGTTCGACCTGGTCAAGCCGGAGCACGTGACGCCGGCCATCGAGCAACTCATCAAGGATGCGGCCGAGGTCGTGGCCAAACTGGAAGCGCCCGGCGACAGCGTGAGCTGGGACAGCTTCGTGGTGCCGCTCGAGGAAGCCACCGAGCGCCTGGGCCGCGCCTGGGGCGTGGTCAACCACCTGAACCACGTGGCGGACACGCCCGAGCTGCGCGCCACCTACAACGAGAACCAGCCGAAGGTCATCGAGTTCTGGACCTCGATCGGCCAGAACGAGGCGCTGTTCGCCAAGTACAAGATGCTGCGCGCCAGCAGCGAGTACGACAGCCTGAGCCCGGCGCGCAAGCGCATCGTCGAGAACGCGCTGCGCGACTTCCGCCTGGGCGGCGCCGAACTGCCGGACGATAAAAAGGAACGCTTCGCCGAGATCCAGGAACAGCAGTCCGCGACCTCCACCCGCTTCTCGCAGAACGTGCTGGACGCCACCAACGACTACAAGCTGCTGGTCGAGAACGAAGAAGAGCTGTCGGGCATCCCGGACGACGTCAAGGCCGCCGCGCGCGCTTCGGCCGAGAAGGACGGCAAGGCCGGCTGGCAGTTCAGCCTGCACTTCCCGTCCTACTACCCGGTGCTGCAGTTCTGCGACAACCGCGCCTTGCGCGAAACCATCTACCGCGCCAGCAGCACCAAGGCCTCGGATGCCGGCACCATGTTCAGCAAGGCCGCCGAGTGGGACAACACCGCCAACATCGTCAAGCTGCTGCAGCTGCGTCATGAAGAAGCCCAGCTGCTGGAGTACGCCAACTTCGCCGAGGTCTCGCTGGTGCCGAAGATGGCCGAGAGCCCGCAGCACGTGGTCGAGTTCCTCGAAGACCTGGCGCGCCGCGCCCGTCCCTTCGCCGAGAAGGACCTGGAAGAGCTGCGCGCCTTCGCGCGCGACGAGCTGGGCATCATTGATCTGCAGTCCTGGGACGTGGCCTATGCCTCGGAAAAGCTGCGCGAGCAGCGCTATGCCTTCTCCGAGAAGGAAGTGAAGGAATACTTCCCGGAGCCGAAGGTCGTACAAGGCCTGTTCACGGTCATCCAGGAGCTGTTCAACGTGCAGATCAAGGCGGACGAGGCGTCGGTGTGGCATCCGGACGTGCGCTTCTTCCGCATCGAGCGCGACGGCCAGCTGGTCGGCCAGTTCTACCTCGACCTGTATGCGCGCGAAGGCAAGAACCAGGGCGCCTGGATGGACGACGCGCGCGGCCGCCGCCTGACCACGGGCGGCATCGTGCAGACCCCGATCGCCTACCTGACCTGCAACTTCACCCCGCCGGCCGTCGTCGATGGCAAGCAGCAGCCTTCGCTGTTCACGCACGACGAAGTCATCACCCTGTTCCACGAGTTCGGCCACGGCCTGCACCACATGCTGACCGAAGTCGAGGAGTTGTCGGTGTCGGGCATCTCGGGTGTGGAATGGGATGCGGTGGAGCTGCCGTCGCAGTTCATGGAAAACTTCTGCTGGGAGTGGGACAAGCTGCAGCAGATGACCGCGCACGTGAAGACGGGCGAGCCACTGCCGCGCCAGCTGTACGACAAGATGCTGGCGGCGAAGAACTTCCAGTCCGGGATGATGACGCTGCGCCAGGTCGAGTTCTCGCTGATCGACATGCACCTGCACTACGACTTCGACCCGAAAGCCGAGCGCACCGTGCAGCACCTGATCGACGACATCCGCAAGCAGTTCGCGGTGCTGATCCCGCCGTCCTTCAACCGCTTCCAGCACTCCTTCGGCCACATCTTCTCGGGCGGCTATGCGGCCGGCTACTACAGCTACAAGTGGGCCGAGGTGCTGTCCGCCGACGCCTATGCGGCCTTTGAAGAGGCGCTGGAGTCGGGCCAGCTGCAGGAGACCGGCAAGCGCTTCCAGCAGGAGATCCTGGCGGTGGGCGGTTCGCGCCCGGCGCTGGAATCGTTCCGGGCCTTCCGCGGCCGCGAGCCTTCGATCGACGCCCTGCTGCGCCATAGCGGCATGATCCAGGCCGGCACTGCGCAGAGCGGCGCGAGCGCCTGATGTTCCAGGGGCGGCCTTGCCGCCCATTTCTTTTACAAGCACATGACGCGTATCGACTTCCATACCAACATCCCCGACAAGCTGGCCTACGCCTGCCGCCTCGCCCGCAAGGCCTATGCCGCGAAGGCCAAGGTGGTGCTGCTGGCTGAGGACGCCGCGCAGGCCGAGGCGCTGAACACGGCCCTGTGGACGGTATCGGATACCGACTTCATCCCGCACGTGCCGGCCGGCGACGCATTGGCGAACGAAACGCCGGTCATCGTCACCTTTGATGAAAGCGTGGGGCTGCCCCATCATGAGATGCTGGTCAACCTCACCCGCCGCACGCCCGCTACACTGGAACAGTTTGCGCGCGTGTTCGAGATCATCTCGATCGACGAAGACGACGCCGCCGCCGGGCGCCGGCGCTACGTCGCCTACAAGAAGCAGAACTATCCCCTGACCCACTTCGTCGCAGGACAGTCATGAGCCAGAACGCCCCTTTCGACCCCAGCATCCCGGTACTGACCGAAGTCGTGGCCGAACCGGTCACGCCCACGCCTGCCCCTGCCGCGGAGCCGGTCGCCGAACAGCTGGAACGCCGCGCCAACGAACGCTGGACCGGCGAGGAATGGAGCGTGCTCGAGCGCCGCGTCACCGAGCGCGTGCTGCAGCAACTGCAGGGCCGGGTCGACTTCGTGCTCGAGCAGCGCGTGCGCGACGCCATGGCCGACGCCATGCAGCGCACCCTGGAAAGCTTCACCGCCGACCTGCGCGCAGGGCTGCATGAAGCCTTGGGGGAGATCGTCAGCCAGGCCGTCACCCGCGAGATTGAACACCTCCGTAGGGTGGACGGCTCCGCCGTCCGCGCGTCCAACTCCCCTTTGATCTGACACACATTGGGGTTTCGGCGCCAACGTAACATGCGCCGATGCCCTACTACCGCCGCTCGCTGACCGGCTCGACCTACTTTTTCACGGTCGTCACACACCGCCGCCGCCCCATCCTCTGCGACGATGCCGTTCGCACCGCCCTGCGCCACGCCATCGAACGCGTGCGTACCCGCCTGCCATTCACGACCGATGCGATGGTCCTGATGCCGGACCACCTGCACTGCATCTGGACGCTTCCCGACGACGATACCGATTTCTCGTCCCGCTGGTCGCAAATCAAACATCACGTTTCATCCACCTGCAATCGCTTGTATCCGATGACGCTGTCGCGATCGCGCCAACACCGTGGCGCTGGCTCTATCTGGCAACGCCGATTCTGGGAACACCAGATCCGGGATGAGATCGATATGGAACGGCACGTGGATTACATCCATTTCAACCCTGTAAAGCACGGACTGGTAACAGGCGCATCGCAATGGCCGTATTCGACGTTTGAGCGGCATGTGCGTGCCGGAGCGTATACAAGGGATTGGGGAGGCAATCCAGCATGTGAAGGCATGGAGTTCGAATAAGCCTCGCGACAACGCATCCTTGAGTTGAACGCGCGGTCGGCGAAGCCGACCACCCTACGTGCAACATGGTTCACAGGTATCCGCTAAGATTGCAGGCTCTGCAATTCACCATCCGGCCCTTGTGAACCGAAAGATCCTGATCGCGGCGCTTGCGGGCGCAGGCGTCGCCATTGCCGGCGCCGTCCTCTACTTCACTGATACCATCGAGCGCCAGCCGGGCGCGCTGGCCGTATTCACGCCGAAGGCGGCGAAGACGCTGCCCTTCTGGCCCGCCCGCGTCACCACGCTGGCCGGCGACGGCATTCCCGGCGCGGTCGACGGCCCCGCCGCGACCAGCCGCTTCGACGACCCATTCGGCGTCGCCCTCGACAGCCACGGCAAGGTCTATGTGGCCGATGCCGGCAACAGCAACCGCATCCGCACGATCGCGCCGGACGGCACCGTGGCCACCTTCGCCGGCGACAAGGAAGGCTTCGTCGACGGCAAAGGGACGGCGGCCGCCTTCCACACTCCGTCCGCGCTGGCCTTCGACCACGAGGGCAACCTCTACGTGGCCGACACCGGCAACCATGCGATCCGCAAGATTGCGAAAGACGGCACGGTGACCACGCTGGCCGGCAACGGTACGCGCGGCGAGCTGGATGGCATCGGCCGCGCCGCCCAGTTCAACGGCCCGGTCGGCCTGGCGGTGGACGATGCCGGCATCGTCTACGTGGCCGACACCTACAACGACCGCATCCGCCGCATCGGCCGCGACGGCACGGTGACGACCATCGCCGGCAGCGGCAAGCCGGGCCTGCTTGATGGCCTGGCGGCAGCGGCAAGCTTCGACACCCCGAGCGCCCTCGCGGTGACTACCAACGGCACGCTCTACGTGGCCGACACCGGCAACAACGCGATCCGCCGCATCGCGACCGACGGGTCGGTCACGACCATCGCCGCCCCCGCCGAGGGCGAGCGCCGTGCGCCGCTGCGCCGTCCGGTCGGGCTGGCGCTTACTCGCGACGGCTACCTGTACATCGCCGCCAGCTCGGGCGGGCGCATCCTGCAGCTCACCCCGGAAGGCGAATTCCGTCCGCTGCCGGATGCCGACGTGCCGGCCTCGAACGACGGCTTCGGCCCCGACGGCACGGTGCAGCTCTACGGCCCGCGCGGCATCGCGGTCGAGCGCGACGGCAGCCTGGTGGTGGCCGATGCCCAGGCCCACCGCCTGCACCGCCTTGCGAGCCCGCACCCCGATGAAGTCGCGCCCGTCCGCCCGCAGCCGGTGGCGGTCGCGCGCAAGGAACCGATGCCATGGCCGGTCGGCCCGCAGGACATGGTGCACGAGGTGGTCGGCGTGATGGGCGAGGTGCGCGGCAGCTACAACGGCGACAGCCGCGACCACTTCCACGCCGGCCTCGACGTGCGCGCCGACGTCGGCGCGAAGGTGCTGGCGGTATTCCCGTCCAAGGTCTCCGACCCGTACGCCAACTGGGGCTTCGATTCGCTCAGCGAAGGCATCAGCGTGGGCCCGCTCTCGTACATCCACATGCGCGTGGGCCGCGACACCCGCGGCCGGCCGCTCGATCCGCGTTTCCAGGTCATGCTGGGTGCGCGCGGCAAGGCCGAGCGCGTGCGCGTACCGCGCGGCACCCGTTTCGCCGTGGGCGACCCGCTCGGCACCATCAATGCGATGGCCCACGTCCACCTCGACTACTACCAGGGCGGCGCGGTGGTCAATCCGCTCAGCCTTCCTTTCGTCGGCTTCACCGATACCGTCGCGCCGCGCATCAACAGCATCGCCCTGTTCGGCAGCGCGGGCAAGCGCCTGCGGCCGCCAACCGGGACCCGCAAGCAACCGGTGCTGGACAAGCGCCTGCGCGTGCCGCGCTCGCTGGGCGAGGTGAACATCGTGGTCGACGCCTACGACCAGGTGGACGGCAACCTGGCACGGCGCCGCCTGGGCCTGTACAAGCTCGGCTACCAGCTGCTGCGCGCCGACGGCACGCCCGTGCCCGGCCATGAGCGCCCCCTGATCACGCAGGTCTACGACCGCCTGCCGCGCAACCCGGACGCGGTCAAGGCCGTCTATGCGCCCAACAGCGGCATCACCGTGTACGGCAGCAAGGCCACCCAGTTCGCCTATGCGCTGCACAGCCGCCTGCGCGATGGCGAAGTCGAGACCGGCAGTTGGCAACTCGGCGACGTCGCGCCGGGCGAATACATCCTGCGCATCTACGCCGCCGACTACGCTGGCCAGGTGGCGCTGGAAGGTCGCGACCTGGCCCTCGTCATCGAGTAAACCTATACTGAAAATCGGGCCGCGGAACATTCACGCCGCGGCGACATCCGAGCAAGATGACGCTTGCGACAGGAGGTCATCATGGACCGATACGACGTACTCATCGCCGGCGCAGGCCCCACCGGCATGGTGCTGGCGCTCGCGCTGGCAAAACAGGGCATCCGGGTCTGCATCGTCGACCAAGCCGAGGGGCCGGGCACGACCTCGCGCGCGATGGCGGTGCAGGCGCGCACGCTGGAGCTGTACCGGCCGCTCGGACTGGCCGACGAGGTGGCCGCAGCGGGCCGTCCGAATCCCTGCATCAACCTGTGGGTGCGCGGCAAGCGCCGCGCCCAGCTGTCGCTGCGCGACGCCGGCGCGCGCCTGACGCCCTACCCCTACGTGCTGATCTACCCGCAGGACGCGCACGAGCAGCTTCTGGTGCGCCACCTCGAGGCCGCCGGGGTCTCGGTGCTCCGCCGCACCGAGCTGGCCGGATTCGAAGAGCAGCAAGACCACGTCCTTGCCAGCCTGCGCCAGGCCGGCGGTGCAGACCTGCAGGTCGAGGCGCGCTACCTGGCCGGCTGCGACGGCGCCCGCTCCTTCGTGCGGCGCCAGCTCGGCACCGGCTTCGGCGGCGGCACCTACGACCACATCTTCTACGTCGCCGACGTGCAGTCGCGCGGCCAGGCCGCCAATGGCGAGATCCACCTGTCGCTCGAGACTTCGGACTTCGTCATCTTCCTCGGCTACGACGACCGGGGCCGCGGACGCCTGGTGGGCACGATACGTGATACAAGCGGCGACGAGCGCGGGGATGCGGCCGGCGCCCTCAGCTTCAAGGACGTCAGCCACCGCGCCATGGCCAGCCTCGGGCTGGAGGTCGACGAGGTGTACTGGTTCTCGACCTACCGCGTGCATCACCGGGTGAGCGACCACTACCGCAAGGGGCGCGCCTTCCTGCTGGGCGACGCCGCGCACGTGCACAGCCCGGCCGGCGGCCAGGGCATGAACACCGGGATCGGCGACGCCATCAACCTGGCCTGGAAGCTGGCCGCGGTGGTGCGCGGCGACGCGCCCGACAGCCTGCTCGACACCTACGAGAAGGAACGCATCGCCTTTGCCCGCAAGCTGGTCGACACCACCCGACCGCCTGTTCAGCTTCGTCACGGCGGAGAGCGGTTTCGCCGACTTCGTGCGCACCCGCATCGCTCCGACCTTCGCCAGCGCCGCCTACGGGGTCAAGCCGGTGCGCGAGATGATCTTCCGGATCCTGTCGCAGACCACGATCAGCTACCACGACAGCCCGCTGTCGAGCGGCGTGGCCGGCCGCGTGCATGGCGGCGACCGCCTGCCCTGGGTGGTGCGCGGGGAGGTCGACAATTACGCGCCGCCGGCCCGGATCGACTGGCAGGTGCACGTCTACGGCCAGGCCTACCCCGACCTGCGCGCCTGGTGCGACCGCCACGGCATGATCCTGCGCGAATTCGAATGGGGAGCGGAACACGAACAGGCCGGCTTCTGCCGCAATGCCGGCTACCTGCTGCGGCCGGACGGCTACGTGGCGCTGTGCGACCCGGGCGCCTCGGCGCAGGCGCTGGAAGACTATTTCTGCGACCTCGACTACGGGCGCTTCCGCGTGTGCATGCCTAGACCGGCTGTTCTATGAATTCCGCATAAGTGCTCAGGCCAAGAGCGAAATATGTAGACATAGATGTCTAGCTAATCTATTGTCGAGGCATTCCTCATCGATCACGGAGTGCTTCGCATGCTGAAACGATTCGCCGCCGCCCTGCTGCTGGCCGCCGCCGCCCTGCCCGGCATGGCGGCCGACCTGCCCAACCATCCCTTCATCCACGTCAGTGCGACCGCCGACCAGTACATCATGCCCGACGTCGGCGAGATCGACATCGACATCGTGTCGCTCGAACCCGATGCCGACGCCGCCTGGAAGCTCGTCAACGACAGGTTGGAGGCCAGCCGCGCGCTGTTCGCCGAGAACGGCATCGCGCCGGAAGATGTGCTCGTGCAGGATATCGTGCGCCGCCCGCGCAAGGTCGAGGTCCTGCCCGAGGGCCAGCCGCTGCCGATGGAAACCCGGGTCTCCCTGCACGTCACCGTGCGCAACCTGGACGGGTGGACGCCCATCATGCGCGCCCTGCTCGTCATGAAGGACCTCGAATCGCTGGCGGTTTCCTTCAACCGCAGCGACCGCGAGAAGGTCGAAGCGGACCTGCTCCAGCAGGCGATCGGCATGGCCAGGCTCAAGGCGAAGGACATCGCGCGCGGCATTGGCGCCAAACTGGGAACGGCGACCGGCGTGTCGATCGGGCCGCTGAAGAACCTGTCGAATGCGATGGGCATGTCCAGCGATTCGAACGCACGCGGGGGCGGCGGTGGCCGGCGCAGCGCGCGCACGGAAATGGCGCTGGTGCAGGCGATCCGCCTGGCGCAGTCGGTCGACGTGATCTACCGGATCGGCGGCAAATAAGCACTGCCCAGAAAAACAAAAAGCGCGCCATGTTCGCACAGGCGCGCGTTCTCCGGTCCACTGGACCGGCTCACTTTATCGTCGGGACCAGCTTATTTGGTCGCCAGCACCCATTTCACCAGGCTGCGGGCTTCGGCCTCGCTCACCTGCGGGTTGGCCGGCATCGGCACCGGACCCCAGACGCCCGCGCCGCCCTTCATCACTTTCTGCACCAGCTTGTCCTCGGCGCCTTTCTGGCCCTCGTATTTGGCAGCGACGTCCTTGTAGGACGGGCCAACCAGCTTGTTGGCTGCCGCGTGGCAAGCCATGCAATTCTTGGCCTTCGCCAGGTCGGCCTGTGCAAACGCGCCGCTGGACGCGAAGGCCGACATCACCACACACAACAACAACGAGCGTTTCATTTGTTTCTCCTGGTTTATAACGACTGCATTCTACCGTGGATTGGCCAAAGCTTCATGGGTCGATACACTCTGTAACGACCGTAACACCGAATGTTGATGAATTCCGACATGAGGAAAGATTTTTCCACACGGAAATAATTTTTCTTTGTAATATGCATGCCGAAGGAGTCATCCATGCCGCTCATCCTCTCCATCGTCGCCCTCTGCGGGCTGCGCTTTTTCGACGTCTGGCGCTTCGCCGACCTGTCGTGGTGGTATATCGTCGGCCTGATGGTGTTCGCCTTCGTCTGGTTCGAGTTCATCGAAAAGGCGCTCGGGCTGGACAAGAAAAAGGAACACAAGGTCCTGGACCATCACCGCGCGACCCGCGTGAAGCAAGCCTTCTCCAAACGCAGGAAGACCTGATACAGCAAGAGTCGGACCGGATAGTGTGATATGTTTTGCATATCACCGAGTCCAATCCATACACTGCGCGTATCAATGAACCTGGAACTCCGCCAGCTCCGCCATTTCGTCACGGTCGCCGAAGAACTGCATTTCGGCCGCGCCGCCGAGCGCCTGCACATGACGCAGCCGCCGCTCTCGCAAAGCATCGCCGGGCTGGAAGAGCTGCTCGGCGCCCCGCTGTTCCTGCGCAACCGCCGCCAGGTGGCGCTCACCGCCGCCGGCGCCGCCCTGCTGCCCGAGGCGCGCCGCCTGCTGGGCGACGCCGGCGCCCTGCCCGACCTGGTGCGCCGGGCCGCCGAAGGCAGGGCCGGCCGCCTGACCCTTTCCTTCGTCTCGACCGCCGACTACAGCGTGCTGCCCGCCATCCTGCAGCGCTACCGCGCCGCCTTCCCGGACGTGCAGCTGGTGCTGCGCGAAGCGACGTCCGACGTGCAGGCCGATGAATTGCTGGACGGGCGGATCGACGCCGGGTTCGTGATCCCGCCCCTGCCGGGACAGGCGGGCACGACCCTCGATTACAGGAAAGTGCTGGAAGAGCCGCTGATCCTGTGCGCGCCCGCCGGGCTGGATGCGCTCAAGGGTAGCGGACCGGTACGCCTGCGCGACTTGCCTTCGCTGCCGCTGGTGATCTTCCCGCGCGCCGCCGCGCCCGCCCTGTACGACGCCATCCTGTCGTGCTTCCGCGCGGCCGGCATCACCCCCGTCATCGGGCAGGAAGCGCTGCAGATGCAGACCATCGTCAGCCTGGTCTCCGGCGGCATGGGATTGGCACTTGTGCCACAATCCGTGTCGAACCTGATGCGCGCGGGCGTAGAATACCGTGCCCTGGCCGACCCGACGCCGCTGGCCGAAACGGGCCTGGCCTGGCGCCGCGACAGCGCCTCGCCCGTGCTCAGGGGCTTCCTGGATTTAATCGAGAAAGAGTAAAACGATGCTAGTACACCCGCAGCCGGATCCCATTGCCTTCGCCATCGGACCGGTGCAGATCCACTGGTATGGCCTGATGTACGTGGTGGCCTTCGCCCTGTTCCTGATCCTGGGCCGGGTGCGCATCCGCCAGCCGCACATCGCCGCGCAGGGCTGGAAGGCCGAGGACCTGGACGACATGCTGTTCTACGGCATGCTCGGCGTGGTGCTGGGCGGACGCCTGGGCGAAGTGCTGTTCTACCAGCCGCTCTACTTCCTCCAGCATCCGCTCGAGATCTTCATGGTCTGGCGCGGCGGCATGTCCTTCCACGGCGGCTTCCTGGGCGTGCTGATCGCCATGGCGCTGTGGGCCCGCAAGAGCAAGCGCAACCTGCTCGACGTGTACGACTTCATCGCGCCGATGGTGCCGCTCGGGTATGCCGCCGGCCGCCTGGGCAACTTCATCAACGCCGAGCTGCCGGGCCGCCTGGCCGACCCGAGCCTGCCCTGGGCCATGCTGTGGCCGGGCGTCGAAGGCCCGCGCCATCCGTCGCCGCTGTACCAGATGCTGCTCGACGGGATCGTCGTGTTCCTGATCCTGTGGCCGTATGCGCGCAAGCAGCGCCCGCGCCTGGCGGTGGGCGCGATGTTCACCCTGCTGTATGGCTGCGCGCGCTTCATCACCGAGTATTTCCGCGTGCCGGACTGGGAAACCACGGTGCTCGGCATGCCGATCACCTCGGGCCAGGTGCTGTCGCTGCCGATGATCGTCGGCGCCCTGGTCATGCTGGCCTGGGCTTATCGCCAGCCGAACGGGCGCGCGGCGCACGCCTAAGTAGCTGTTCCTTCAGGCGGGCGTGAGCGCCCGCTGCAAATCCTCCAGCGTGGCCGGCTTGGTCAGGTGCAGGTCGAAGCCGGCGCCGAGTGCCTGGGCCACGTCGGCGCGCTGGCCGTAGCCGGTCAGCGCCACCAGCCGCAGCGCCGGCGCCGCGGCGCGCAGCAGCGCCGCCAGCGCGTAGCCATCCATGTCGGGCAGGCCGATGTCGAGGATCGCGACGTCCGGCGCCTGCTTGTGCACCTCCTCCGCCGCAGCCGCCGCCGTACCCGCGATGCGCACCGTGTGCCCGAGGTAATCGAGCACCGCGGCGGTTGCCCGGAGCGCGTCCAGGTTGTCGTCGACCACCAGCACGTCGAGCAGGTGCGCCTGCGCCGCGGCCGGCGCTTCCGCTTCCTTCGATGGCGCCGCTCCGAGCGGCAGCAGCACCTCGAAGCGGCTGCCCTTGCCCGGGCCCTCGCTGTGGGCCGACACCGTTCCCCCGTGCAGCTCGACGATGCGGCGCACGATCGCCAGGCCCAGCCCGAGTCCGCCTGCATGGCGCGCCAGCGGCTGCCTGGCCTGGAAGAAGGGATCGAACACGCGCTCCAGCATCTCCCGGTCCATGCCGACGCCGTCGTCGCTCACCGCCAGGCGTGCCTGGCCTTCCTCGACCAGTAGCTGGACGCCGGTCATGTCCTTGCCGAAGCGCGCCGCGTTGGTCAAGAGGTTGTTCAGCACCTGCGTCAGGCGGCTCTCGTCGCCCAGCACCCAGGCCTCGACCGGCGCGTGCGCCTCGACGGCGCGCCCCGGCGCTGCCGGGAACGAAGCCGTCACGTGGCGCACCAGCTCGGCCAGGTTAACCGGGCGCAGGTCGATGCGCAGCTTGCCGCTGGTGATGCGCGAGACGTCGAGCAGGTCGTCGACCAGGCGCTTGAGGTGATTCGTCTGGCGCCGCAGGATGGCGCGCTCGCGCTGGTTCGACGCCTCGTTGCGCAGGTCCATCAGGTCGAGCGAGGCGACGATCGGGCTGAGCGGATTGCGCAGCTCGTGGCCGAGCATGGCCAGGAATTCGTCCTTCACGCGCGAAGCGCTGCGGCTGTCGTCCAGCGCGCGCTCGAGCGATGCCAGCAACTGCGAGCGTTCGGCCTCGTGGGCGTCGCGCAGGGCCGCGGCGGCCATCAGCGCGCGTCCGGTCTCGTCGATCTCGCTGATGCGCGAGGGCGGGACCGACACCGGCAGGCCAGCGCCCAGCGCGGCGCCGCCGCGCTGCAGGCTGTGGAAGGCGCGCACGATGCGGTGCGACAGCAGGCTGGCGAGCAGCATGCAGGCCAGCAGCGATGCCGCCAGGCCGGCCGCGTACAGGGCGATACCCTGCATCGACGCCGGCGCCAGCGCCGAGGGCGGCACGCCGATCGCCACCGCCCAGCCGTAGCGCGAGCGGGTGAAGGCCGACATCACCGGCGCGCCCTCCAGCGTGACGGTCTCGCCCACCGCCTCCTGCCTGGGGTCTTGCATCAGCTTGACCAGCGAGGCGCTGGGCGGACCGCCGACCGTGTGCCGGTGCTCCTTCGAGCGGGCGACGATGGCGCCGCCGCCATCCATGATCGAGATCACCGAATTGCCCGGCACCTTCTGGCGCTCCAGCACGCGCAGCATGCGGCCGGGCTGGATCACCGCGCTCAGGACGTAGCGGCGCCCCGCGTCATCGAGCACCGGAACGCGCACCGGGAAGGCGGCGCGGCCGCCCTTGCCGAGCGCGACCCGGCCGGCCAGCGGCTGGCCGCTGTCGGCCGCCTGGCGCAAGCTGGCGGGGTCGGCGATGATGCCGCCCGGCCCGCCGAAGGGCGCATTGCTGCGGAACAGGATGGCGCCGCTGGCGTCGGTCAGGATCACGGCCAGCCATTCCGGCTGGGCCGCCACGTGCTTGCGGGCGATCCCGTGGACGGCGCGCAGGTCGCCGGTAGCCATCGCCGGGGAGCGCGCCATGCCGGCCAGGGCCGCCACCGCGCCATCGAGCTCGGCGTCGACGGCGCTCGACAGCGCACGCGCGAGGTCGAGCAGGTGACGCTGCTGCTCGCGCTGCTGGTATTCGCTGACGAGGTGCAGGCCCCACACGCCCAGCAGCGCCAGCGGCAGCAGGCCGAGGGCGGTGAGCAGCACCAGCAGGCGCCGGAGCGAAACGGTGGAGCCCTGGCGCAGCAGCATGGGATCGGCCTATGTCGGAAACGGACATTATAGGCACAATGCCGGCACGCCCCCGGGAAATGGCCGGGGCCGGCTGTTACTCGAAATCTTCGGCCAGGTTCTTCCAGCCGCGGCTCTTGGCGAAGGCGGTGAACTCCTCGGGCGCCTCGAGCACGATCAACTTGCTCTCCTGCAGGCCGGGATCGCTGTGGCCGAAGTCCGGCCCTTTATAGCCGAGCGTGCGCAGGCGCTCGATGATCTGGCGCACCAGCACCGCGTCCTTGTAGGCGCCGGGCTCGAGCCTGGCCTTGAAGTCCACGTACACGTCGATGATCCCGTAGCCCTCGTCGAAGATGCGGATCGCCTCCACGTCGAGGGTACGGCCGTTGCCGTCCTTGGCCTGGAAGGGGCCGGACAGCTCGATGTCGGAATCAGTAGTCATGGTTCCAGCATACCACCGCCCGGCCCCGGGCGCGTGCGTGTTGGCTTTTCAGTCATAATGCCGAGGGATGCCAATCGGGGAGAACAAGCAGGACATGGAACGGCCGGGACGCGCGCGGCGCAATCGATGGTGGCTGGCGCTGGCTGGGCTGGCGCTGCTGGCGCTCGCCGCGTTCTTCTTCATGTGGCGCCCCGCCCTGCCCGCGCAGGCGGCGCCGGCGCGCTTCGACAGCGCGCTGGTGGCGCGCGGCGCCAATTTGTCGAAGCTGGGCATGTGCGCGGCCTGCCACACGGTCGACCCGAGCAAACCCTTTGCCGGCGGGCTGGCAGTGAAGACGCCCTTCGGCACCGTCCACAGCACCAACATCACCCCGCACGCAAGCACCGGCATCGGTGCCTGGAGCTTCGAGGCCTTCGAGCGCGCGATGCGCCAGGGCGTCTCGCGCGACGGCCGCCTGCTCTACCCCGCCTTCCCCTATAACCACTACACGAAACTGGCGCCGGACGACATGCGCGCCCTGTACGCCTACTTCATGACGCGTCCGGCCCTGGCCGCCCCGGCGCGCGAGAACCAGATGACCTTCCCCTTCGGTTTCCGTCCCCTGGTCGCCTTCTGGAACCTGCTCTACCTCGACGAATCGCCCTGGGAGATTGATGCGCGCCAGCCGGCCGACTGGAACCGCGGCGCCTACGTCGCCAATGTGCTGGCCCACTGCAGCGCATGCCACACGCCGCGCACCCTGCTCGGCGGACCGGACCTGCAGCGCCGCTTCGACGGCGGCGATGCGGGCGGCTGGTACGCCCCGGCGCTCAACAGCAAGTCGCCCTCGCCCTTGCCGTGGAGCCGGGAACACCTGGAGGAATACCTGCGCACCGGCATCGCGCCCGAACACGCCGTGGCGGGCGGGCCGATGCAGGACGTGGTGGTCAACCTGGGCCAGGCCGATGCCGCGGACGTCGCCGCCCTCGCCACCTACATCCACGGTTACCTGAAACAGGCGCCGGCGCGCGCGACACCCGCGCAGCAGGCCGGCCCGCTGCCCGCGCCGTCGGACAAGGATCCCGAGCTGGCACAAATGAAGCTCGGCTACGAGACCTATGCGATGGCCTGCGCCAGCTGCCACGATGCCGGACGCAGCCCCAGCTCCGGCGCCGCCCTGCAGCTGCAGAAGGCGGTGGCCCTGTACGACCCGGACCCGCGCAGCCTGGTGCGCATCATCCGCGAAGGCATCGTGCCGCCCGAAGGGGAACCGGGGCGCTGGATGCCCGGCTTCGCCACCCTTCTGGGCGACCAGCAGGTGACGGCGCTGGCCGCCTACCTGCGCCGTTATGGCGCAGGGGCCGAGCCCTGGGCCGACCTGGACGACACCGTGAAGAAGACGAGACAGCCATGACCACCTTCAAGCTGCAGGTTAACGGCAAGCCGCAGGAAGTCGACGTCGACGCCGACACGCCGCTGCTCTACGTGCTGCGCAACGACCTGAAACTCAACGGCGCCAAGTTCGGCTGCGGCCTGGGACAGTGCGGCTCCTGCACCGTGATGCTCGACAAGGAACCCGTGATGTCCTGCCTGCTGCCGGTGTCGATGGTGGGCAGCCGCGCCGTGCGCACGGTGGAATCGGGCGGCACGCGCTGGGTGCCGAGCGTGGTGCTGCAGCAGGCCTTCATCGAGGAGCAGGCGGCGCAGTGCGGCTACTGCATCGCCGGCATGATCATGCGCGCCACCGCCCTGTTCGAGCAGGTGGCCTCGCCCACCGATGCCCAGATCAAGGCCTGGATGCAGCCGAATCTGTGCCGCTGCGGCACCCACCTGCGCATCCTGCGCGCGGTGCGCCGCGCCGCCGACGTGCTCAAGGCCCAGCCGATCCGGAACTACTGATGAACGATTCCCCCAAGCGCCCCGGCCGGCGCCGCTTCCTTGCAAGCGGCGGCGCCCTGACGCTGTCCTTCGCGCTGCCGCTGCGCGCCGCGCCCGGCGCCCTGCCCGGCAGCCTGGAACGCGAACCCTGGCTCGACGCCTGGATCCGCGTGGGCGGCGACAACCGCGTGAGCATCTTCACCGGCAAGGTGGAGCTGGGCCAGGGCATCAAGACCGCCCTGTTGCAGGTGGCCGCGCACGAGCTGCAGATCGATCCCGGACGCCTGGTGCTGGAAACCGCCGACACCGAGCGCTCGCCCGACGAAGGCTATACCGCCGGCAGCCACTCGATGCAGGACAGCGCCACCGCCATCCGCCACGCGGCGGCCCAAGTACGCGCGCAGCTAGCGGAAAAGGCCGCGGCACACTTGAAGGTGCCGGCCGCCACGCTGATGCAGGACAACAGCGTGTTCCGCACGCCCGACGGACGGCGCGTGAGCTTCAGCGAACTGGTGGCCGGCAGCGAGCAGCACGTGCGCGCGACAAGCGCCCTGCCGCCGCGCACGCCCAACGCGCGGCGCCTCATCGGGGTGACGCTGCCGCGGGTCGACATCCCCGGCAAGCTGAAGGGCCATGTCGCCTACGTCCAGGACCTGCGCCTGCCCGCCATGATGCATGGCCGCGTGGTGCGCCCGCCCTCCCCGAGCGCGCGCCTGGTCTCGGTGGACAAGGCGGCGGTGGCGCGCTTGCCTGGCGTGCTCGAAGTCGTGCAGGACGGGCGCTTCCTGGCCGTGATCGCGGACGAGGAATACCGCGCGGTGAAGGCGGCCAAGGCGCTGGCGCGCGCCGCGCGCTGGGAGGTGCCGGCCAGCTTGCCGGCCGGCCGCGACCTGGCCGCGCTGGTGCGCAGCCTGCCCGCGACGGCGGAGCAGGTGCTGGCCCAGGGCAAGCCGGGGACGCCCGGCAAGACGCTGCGGGCCAGCTACACCCGCCCCTTCCAGCTGCATGCCTCGATCGGCCCCTCGTGCGCGATCGCGCTGCTGGACGGAGGCCGCTACACGGTGTGGACCCATTCGCAGGGCATATTCCCGCTGCGCCGCGCCCTGGCCGAGCTGCTTGGCGCGCCCGAGGAAGCGGTGCGCTGCATCCATGCCGAGGGCTCCGGCTGCTACGGCCATAACGGCGCCGACGACGTCGCCGCCGACGCGGCGCTGATGGCGCGCGCCTTCCCCGGCATCCCAATCCGGGTGCAGTGGATGCGCGAGGACGAACATGCGTGGGAACCCTTCGGCCCGGCGATGGTGGCGGACGTCGCGGCCACGCTCGACGCGAGCGGCAGGATCGTCGACTGGCAGTACGAGGTCTGGAGCCAGTCGCACAACACCCGGCCCGGCAAGGCCGGCAACCTGCTGGCCGCCACCCTGCTGGCCAAGCCCTTCACGCCGCCCACGCCGAAGCCGATTCCGCAACCCCAGGGCAGCGGCGACCGCAACGCCATTCCCTATTACGTGTTGCCGAACGCGCGCGTGACCCACCGCTTCCAGCCGGCCGGGCCGTTCCGCACCTCGGCGGTACGCTCGCTGGGCGCCTACTGCAACGTGTTCGCGATCGAGAGCTTCATGGACGAGCTGGCGCGGGCGGCCGGCCTGGATCCGGTGGCTTTCCGCCTGCGCCACCTGGCGGATCCGCGCGCCATCGAGACGGTCAAGCTGGCGGCGGCCAAGTTCGGCTGGGACGGCTACAGGAAGACGCCCCGGCGCGGGCGCGGCTTCGCATTCGCCCGCTACAAGAACCTGGCGGCCTACTGCGCCGTCGCGCTGGAAGTCGAGGTGGCGCTGGACACCGGCTTCGTGCGCATCGTGCGCGCCGATGCCGCCGTCGACTGCGGCGAAGTGGTGAGTCCCGACGGGGTGCGCAACCAGATCGAGGGCGGCATCGTCCAATCGAGCAGCTGGACCCTGCTGGAGCAGGTGCGCTTCGACGCCAGCCAGGTGCTCAGCCAGGACTGGGCCGGCTATCCGATCCTGCGCTTCAACGGGGTGCCGGACAAGGTCGACGTGCACCTGCTGGACCGCCCGGGCCAGCCCTTCCTCGGCACCGGCGAGGCGGCCCAGGGGCCGGCCGCGGCGGCGCTGGCCAATGCGGTGGCCAACGCCTGCGGCAGGCGCGTGCGCGATTTGCCGCTCAATCGCGAGCGCATGCGCAAGTTGGTTACGGGTTGACGGCCTTCCAGAACATGTAGGCCGCAAGCAGGTACAGGATCACCGCGAACACCTTCTGCAGCTGCCGCACCGGCATCTTGTGCGCGGTGCGCGCGCCGACCGGCGCCATGGTGACGCTGGCCAGCACGATGATGGCCAGCGCCGGCAGGTAAATGAAACCGAGCGACCAGTCCGGCAAGCCCGGCTCGCCCCAGCCGAACCAGATGTTCGAGAGGGTTCCGGAGAGCGCGATCGGAAAGCCCAGCGCCGCACTGGTGGCCACCGCATTGTGGATGCGCACGCCGCACCAGGTCATGAAGGGCACCGACACGAAGCCGCCGCCGGCGCCGACGATGCCCGACAGGGTGCCGATCAGGCCACCGGTGGCGAACATGCCCGGCGCGCCCGGCAGCGCGCGCGACGCGGCGGGCTTTTTACCGATCAGCATCTGGGTCGCCGAGAAGGCGACGAACACGCCGAAGAAGGCTGCCAGCACCGTGGAATCCATCTGCTTGCCGATCCAGGGCCCGATCCAGGAACCGAGCAGGATGCCCGGCGCCAGCAGCTTCACCACCGGCCACAGGACCGCGCCGTGCTGGTGGTGGGCGCGCACCGAGGACAGGGAAGTGAACAGGATGGTCGCGAGCGAGGTGGCGATCGCCATGTGGATGGTCAGCTCGGGCGCAAAGCCGCGCGCGGTGAAGATCATCGTGATGAAGGGGACCAGCACCATGCCGCCGCCGATGCCGAGCAGCCCGGCCGCGAAGCCGCCGAAGGTGCCCATCGCCAGCAGCGCCAGGATCAGGGTGAGGTCCATCAGCGCTTCCCTTCGCGCACCAGCGTAAGGATGGCGTTCCACTCGGCCGCCGTCACCGGCGACACCGACAGCCGGCTGCCCTTCTGCAGCAGCACCATGTCTTCCAACGCCGGTATGCTACGCATCTCCGTCAACGGAAGGTAGCGCCCCGCTTCCACCGCACGCACGTCGACCGAGATCCAGCGCGGATTTTCCTGGGTGGCCTTGGGGTCGTGGTAGGGAGAGGACGGGTCGAACTGGGTCGCATCCGGATACGGGCCGCTCGCCACCTCGGCGATGCCGGCCACGCCGGGCAGCGCGCAGCTGGAGTGGTAGAACAGGACGCCGTCGCCGACCGACATGGCGTCGCGCAGAAAATTGCGCGCCTGGTAGTTACGTACGCCGTACCAGGACACGGTTTGCTCCGGCGCGGCCAGCACGTCGTCGAAACTGACGTCGTCCGGCTCCGATTTCATCAACCAATAACGCATGCAATCTCCATCGACAAAAAAAAGCGGCTGCGTACCGAAGTGCGCAACCGCTCGTGTGTGTAGCCCCGCCTGTGTCGTTATTGCCGGCATCCCGAACCAAAAGGCTCAAGGTGGTCGCAGTCAGCTCAATTTCGGGTTCGTCAGACTAGTGACGCTCGCGCCCACCAAGCATGTCCCACAACCTATGCGAAAGAATGGTTCAAGGAATATATGACAAATCTCGAACACCGCAGGGTAGAGCGCAGTTTACTCCGTTGGCCGAGCATGTCAATCGAATCTGAACCTCAAGACAGATTTTCCTGCGGCGCCAGGGCCTGGTCCAGCACCGTGTGCATCGCCTCGAGCTTCTGCTTGACTTCCAGGATCGACATGTCGGACAGCGGGCCCTGGGGCGATTTGACCGACAGGAATTCGGCCGCCACGCTGAGCGCCGCCATGACGGCGATGCGGTCGGTGCCCCTGACCTTGCCCGAGTCGCGCAGCGCGCACATCTTGCCGTCCAGGTAGCTGACCGCTTCGCGCAGGGTGCGCTCTTCGCCTTCGCGGCAGGCCAGGCGGTAGGACTGGCCCATGATGGTGCAATCAAGATGGATCATTGGCTGGCCTCGTTCGGCTCGCCGGCCTCAGGACCGGCATCGGCTGCATCGTCCGCTTCGCCTTCCGGCGCGGGCAACTGCTCGAGCAGCGCCTCCACGCGGCGCTGCGCCTCGATCAGCCGCTCCTTGAACGCGATGTTCTCGGCGCTCAGCAGGTGGTTGGCCTGGCGCAGCAGGTAGTTCTCGGCGCGCAGCGACTGGGTCAGCTGGGCGAGCCGGTCGATCTTGTCGGAGAGGTCTTGAAATTCGGAAATCATTCGACACTATAGGACTGAGATGGTTTTTCCGTCAACCGAATCGCGCCCCCATTCAGGAGGGAAGCGCTCGGGGCCATAGCATACAGCATCCGTGCGGCGTCCCGGCGCTATCCGGTGTACCCTGCCCGGCCATTGCTCGAATGCCACCGCCGACAGTGTACAACCCATCTATTGGATTGTGTTTTCGCAAAAAAGTCGGTTCGATCCCACACATTCCCGCTTGAAATGGGGTGTTATCGTCCCTATAATCACCTTCGTGTTAGCACTCGGCAGCCTAGAGTGCTAACAAACCGAAGCACAAATTTTCCCAGCCGCCACCACCGTATGGCGGCTTTGAACAGCTAGTCAAACCACTGAAAAATAAGGAGTTTTGCATGAACCTTCGTCCTCTGCACGATCGCGTAATCGTGAAGCGTCTCGACCAGGAGACCAAGACTGCATCCGGCCTGATCATCCCTGATGCGGCCGCCGAGAAGCCGGACCAGGGCGAGATCCTGGCTGTCGGCAACGGCAAGGTGCAGGAAAATGGTCAGGTTCGTCCGCTGGAAGTGAAGGTCGGTGACCGCGTCCTGTTCGGCAAGTACTCGGGCCAGGCCGTCAAGGTCGATGGCCAGGAACTGCTGGTCATGCGCGAAGAAGACATCATGGCCGTCGTGGCCCAGTAATTGGTCAAACCCGCATTCCTCCTGTAATACACATTCACGAATTCATTCGGAGAACAAGAAATGGCAGCTAAAGAAGTAATTTTCGGCGACGCAGCGCGCGCCAAGATGGTTGAAGGCGTCAACATCCTCGCCAACGCAGTCAAGGTCACCCTGGGCCCGAAAGGCCGCAATGTGGTGCTGGAGCGCTCGTTCGGCGCCCCGACCGTCACCAAGGACGGCGTCTCGGTCGCGAAAGAGATCGAACTGAAGGACAAGCTGCAGAACATGGGCGCGCAGATGGTCAAGGAAGTCGCGTCGAAGACCAGCGACAACGCCGGTGACGGCACCACCACCGCGACCGTGCTGGCACAGGCGATCGTCCGCGAAGGCATGAAGTTCGTTGCCGCCGGCATGAACCCGATGGACCTGAAGCGCGGCATCGACAAGGCCGTCGCCGCCACCGTCGAAGAACTGAAGAAGATCGCCAAGCCGACCACCACCTCGAAAGAGATCGCCCAGGTCGGCGCCATCTCGGCCAACTCGGAAACCTCGATCGGCGAGCGCATCGCCGAGGCGATGGAAAAAGTCGGCAAGGAAGGCGTCATCACCGTCGAAGACGGCAAGTCGCTGAACGACGAGCTGGACATCGTGGAAGGCATGCAGTTCGACCGCGGCTACCTGTCGCCGTACTTCATCAACAACCCGGACAAGCAAGTCGCGGTTCACGAGAACCCGTTCATCCTGCTGTGCGACAAGAAGATCTCGAACATCCGTGACCTGCTGCCGGTGCTGGAGCAAGTCGCCAAGGCCGGCCGTCCGCTGGTGATCGTCGCCGAAGACATCGAAGGCGAAGCGCTGGCGACCCTGGTGGTCAACAACATCCGTGGCATCCTGAAGACCGTCGCCGTCAAGGCGCCTGGCTTCGGCGACCGCCGCAAGGCCATGCTGGAAGACATCGCCATCCTGACCGGCGGCCAGGTGATCGCCGAAGAAGTCGGCCTGACCCTGGAAAAGGTCACGCTGCAGGAACTGGGCCAGGCCAAGCGCGTCGAAGTGGGCAAGGAAAACACCATCATCATCGACGGCGCCGGCGCCGCTGAAGCGATCGAAGCACGCGTCAAGATGGTCCGCGTCCAGATCGAAGAAGCGACCTCGGACTACGACCGCGAAAAACTGCAAGAGCGCGTGGCCAAGCTGGCCGGCGGCGTTGCCGTGATCCGCGTCGGTGCAGCCACCGAAGTCGAGATGAAAGAGAAGAAGGCACGCGTGGAAGACGCGCTGCACGCTACCCGCGCTGCCGTGGAAGAAGGCATCGTCCCGGGCGGCGGCGTGGCCCTGCTGCGCGCACGTTCGAACATCGACATCAAGGGCGATAACCCTGACCAGGACGCAGGCATCAAGATCGTCCTGCGCGCCATGGAAGAGCCGCTGCGCATGATCGTCCAGAACGCCGGCGACGAGCCGTCGGTCGTGGTCGCCGCAGTCATCGCCGGCACCGGCAACTACGGCTACAACGCCGCCAACGGCACCTACGGCGACATGGTCGAAATGGGCGTGCTGGATCCGGCCAAGGTCACCCGCTCGGCACTGCAGAACGCAGCGTCGATCGCCGGCCTGATGCTGACCACCGACTGCATGGTCTCGGAAGTCACCGAAGACAAGCCGGCCGGCGGCATGGGCGGCATGGGCGGCATGGGTGGCATGGGCGGCATGGACGGCATGATGTAATCATCCGGCCCACCAGCCAGAAAGCCTGCAGGGTTCGCGCCTTGCAGGCTTTTTTACTTTAACGGGGTCAGGCCCCTGAGCACATCGCTTAGCGCGCCGCGGCCGCCCGCGCTCTTGCCGGCGCCACCGCGCGCGGGGCGGGCCGGTGCAGGAAGAATGCGGCCAGCGCGAGCGCGCATTCAAGCAGCACGGCTGGCCAGCTCAAGGGCACTGGCATGCCTTGCGCGGCGAGATCCGCTGCGAAGGCGGGCACGCCGAGCGCGGCCGCGGTCAGCATGGCGAGCGTGAGCGCGAGCGCACCGATCGACAGGCGCAGCAGCAGGACGAGGGAGCGGAAAGTATGGTCCATGATGGCTTCCTTGCGAGGTGGGTTGAGGAGTCCCTACTGTATCGCTGCAGGAATGCCTATAAAATAGGCGCTCATGAAACCATCGTATGCAAAACTGCAATCGAAGCTCGGCCTCCAGGACCTGGAAACCATCCTGGCCCTGCACCGCGGCCGCACCCTGGCCGGCGCCGCCGAGCGGCTGAAGGTGGATGCGTCCACCGTGTTCCGCGCCATCAAGCGCATCGAGGCCGATGTCGGCGAGCTGCTGTTCGACCGCGGCCGGCAAGGTTATACGGCGACGGAACTCGGGCGCGTGCTGGCCAGCCATGCCGAGCGGATCGAGACCCAGCTCGAGGAGGCGCGCGAAGCGGCCTTCCACCAGGCCACGGCGCCCTCCGGCGTGCTGCGCATTACCCTGACCGACACGCTGCTGCATACCGTGCTGCTGCCGGTTCTGGCGCGCTTTGCCGAGCGCTACCCGGACATCCGGCTCGAACTGGCCAGCACCAACGTGCTCGTCAACCTGAGCCAGCGCGAGGCCGACATCGCCATCCGCGCCACCAATGCGCCGCCCGAGCATCTGGTCGGCATCCGGCTGGGCACGATGCGTTCGGCCGTGTATGGGGGCATTGGCTACCTGGCGGGGCAGCCGCAAGGCAGGCACTACAGCGAGATGGACTGGATCGCGCTGGACGACAGCCTGCCCGACCATCCGTCCCAGCACTGGCGCCGCGCGCGCCATCCCCAGGCCGTGCCGCGCCACAAGGTCGGCAACCTGCTGGCGGTTGCCGGCGCCGTCGTCAACGGATTGGGCGTCGGCGTCGTGCCGCTGGCGGTGATGCGCAATCATCCCCAGGTCACCATGCTGGACGGGCCGCTGCCGGAACTGGACATCGGCCTGTGGCTGCTGGCCCATCCCGATACCCGCTACCTGGGACGGATGAAGGCCATGTTCGATTTCCTCCGCACGGCCGTCGCATTGCCTGCATCCTGAACTATCGCAGGATGTCGGTCGCCAGATGCCCTTCCGGCAATCCGTCGACCAGGAACACCACGCTCGCCGCGTTCCTCGTCCGCAGCGGCAGGATCTCCTGGTAGGCAGGCGAGGCATACCACCGGCGGGCATGTTCGATGTCGGGAAACTCGATCACCACCACGTCCGCCGGCAGGCTGCCTTCCAGTACCTCGGGCGCTTGGCCATGCAGCAGGAACCGGCCCCGATACGGCTTCATCGTCTCGTCGATCCGTTCGAGGTAACTGACGATGTCCGGGCCAAACACCACGTCCTTCAGCAGACCGACGGCATACGCATTCATGTTCTTCTCCTGTCCGGGTTTCGTGGAGTGAACTATCCGCTCCGCCGCGGCGCCTGGCGATTACCTGCCAGGTAATCATGGCTCCCCTTTTATCGCTGGCGCATAGACTGCACCGTCCTGCGCATGCATATATTGACAAGGCGGCGCCCCGGATCTACTGTACTACGTGTAATAGTACAGTTAGGAGCCACCATGAGCCGCCGAACACCCTTGATGCTGAACATCGCCACCGGCGACACCCGCCCGATCAACCGCCAGATCGTCGACGGCGTGCGCCGCCTGATCGCCAGCGGCGAGCTGCCGGTCGGCGCCGCGCTGCCCAGCGTGCGCGGCCTGGCCCAGCAGCTGTCGATCAACCCCAACACCGTGGCCAAGGCCTACGGCGAACTGGCCGCCGAAGGCTGGGTGGAGTCGCGCGCGGGCCTCGGCCTGTTCGTGCTGCCGCCGCGCCAGCTGCTGTCGGACGCCGAGCGCGAACGCCGCCTGGGCGAGGCGGTCGACCGCTTCACCGGCGACGTCATCGGCCTCGGCTACAGCGATACCGACATCCTCGACCGCGTCGCCGGCGAACTGGCTGCCTGCCTGCCGCGCAAGGTCGCATAACAGAGAAAAAACATGAACGACCTCGTCATCCGCACCGACAATCTGTGCCTGTCCTACAAGGGCAAGCAGGCCCTCGACAAGCTCAGCCTGCACCTGCCGCGCGGCGGCGTGCACGCCATCGTCGGCGCCAACGGCGCCGGCAAGTCGACCCTGTTCCGCGTACTGCTCGGCTTTGCCTGCGCCGACAGTGGCTCGGCCGCCGTGCTGGGCTGCGACAGCCGCACCCTCACCCCGGCCCTGCGCGCGCGCATCGGCTTCGTCAACGAAGAGCACACCCTGCCCGCCTGGATGCGGGTGCAGGAACTGGCGCACATGCAGCGGCGCCTGTACCCGCTGTGGAACCAGGAGCGCTATCGCCAGGTCCTGGCCAACTTCAACGTGGCCGACCGCCAGCGGATCAGCGAGCTCTCGCGCGGCGAGCGCGCCGGCGTGAGCCTGGCCCTCGCCCTGGCGCAGGGACCAGAGCTGCTGATCCTCGACGAGCCCACGCTCGGCCTGGACGTGGTGGCCAAGCGCGCCTTCCTCGACGCCCTGTTGCAGACCAGCCTGGACGACGGCGCCACGGTCGTCTACTGCTCGCACCAGATGGAAGAGATCGAGCGCGTCGCCGACAACCTCGTCATCCTCGAGCGCGGCGTGCTGCGCCACATGTCGGCGCCGGGCGACTTCTGCGAGCGGGTCAGCCTGTGGATCGCCGACTTCCCGTTCCGCCAGCCGGAAGCAGCCCATTTACCCGGCGTGCTCGAGATGCGCGTCATCGACGGCCTGACCCACCTGGTGGTGTTCGACGGCGGCATCGATTTCGGCCACCGCCTGCGCCTGATGGGCGCGCGCACCGCGCAGCAGATGCCGGTGAGCCTCGACCGCGCCGTCAACGGCTTCCTCACGCGCGGCCATGCCGGCGCCAACCACCTGTCCGCAGCAGCCTGAAAGTCCCACATGAAAGAACTCTTCCTGAGCGAGTGCCGGCGCTTCCGCACCCTGTCCCTGGTCGCAGCGGCCGTGCTGCTGGTGTTGCTGCAGCTGGCCATCCGCATGGCCGACCCGCTGCAGCAGCGCTGGCAGGTACAGATGATCATGTTCCTGGCCATCGCCGCCATGGGGCTTGCCTTTGCCGTGGTCCAGTTCAACGGCTACCGCCAGCCCAGCCGCTGGCTGTGGCTGATGCACCGCCCATTGGCCCGTGGCCGCATCTTCGGCGCGCTGGCCCTGGCTTCGCTGGTCCTCCTGGGCGTCGCCGTCGGGCTCCCGGCCCTGCTGGCGGTGGCCGGCACCGACTACTTCACCGGCGACACCATCGACACGCGCCACTACCTGATCCCGCTGCACCTGCTGCTGGCAAGCTACACCGCCTGGCTGGCCGGCTGCTACCTGGTGCTGTGCGGCCGCCGCAGCGCCTTCGTGGTGCTGTTCGTGCCAAGCGTGCTGGTCCTGCACCTGGCCTCCGGCGCCGCACTGCTGGCGCCGGCCGCGATCGGCCTGGCATTGATGGCGGCGCTGGCCTACACCGCCTTCCGGCCGGACCGCACCGGGCCGCCGGCCGGTGCGAGCGCACACCTGGCAACCGCCGTCCCGCTGGTGCTCGGCTTCTACCTGCTCATGCTGTGGGGCGGCTCGACCATGTTCCAGGTCGGCCAGATGCTGCTGGGCGTGAATCCGCTCAACAGCAAGGTGGCGCCCTCCGGCGGCTACAGGGAACTGGTGCGCTCCCCCGGCGGCGACAACCTGCAGCGCGCCCTGGCGCTTTCCAGCGACCCGCGCGCCGCGCATTGGCGCCGCCAGCTGGCGCTGCTCGAAGTGGGCAAGATCGAACCCCAGGGGCGCGAGCACCCGGTGCGCGGCGCGATCGCCAACCTCGATGCAACGCAATGGCGCGACGGGAAGCGCAACATCGCGTGGACCTTCAACCACGACCGCATGCTGTACGAAGGACGCGATATGCATACCGATGCGCCGCGCGGCTGGTTCGGCATGGGCGGAGCGGGCGACCTGCGCCCCTTCGATTCGCCGCCGCTCATCGTGATGAAATCCTTCATGACGCAGCAGCGGCTGTTCGGGATCGACTCCGAGTCCGGCCGCGCCCCCACGCTGTTGACGGTGAGCGGCACCGAGAAAATGACCGGCGGCGTGCAGGAAGTCGGCCGCCAGCCCTTCGTGCTGACCAACCAGCGCCTGATTTCCTTCCGCCGCCAGGCTAGTGCGCAGGCGCCGCTGGAAGAAGCCTGGAGCGTGCCCCTGCCCGGCCCCTTCGGGGACCTCAACCGGGTCGACGTCGCCCGCCTGCTCGACGGCACCCTGCTCTCCTTTAACTTCGGCCGCCGCATGGTGAACGGCGAGACCGGCTCGCGCCAGCAGGTGCTGTTCGTCGATGCCGCCGGCCACGCGACGCCGGTTGCATCGCGCCTCGTCGAGCACGACTTCCCGCTGCTGTTCGAGCACAAGGACTGGTGGCTGTCGCCGGTGGCGAACGCGGTGATGACGCTGCCTGAACGCCTGCTCGACAGGGGCCTGATCGAGGATGCGCCCGGAACGCCGGTCGGGGCACGCCCGCCGGCCGTGGTCGCGGCGGCACTCGTCGCGGCCCTGCTGTCCGCCACACTGGCGGCATGGCGCCTGCGGGAACAGCCCATCCGCTACCGGCTGGCCTGGACCGTGGCCGCCCTGGTGCTGGGGCCACCTTGCGCAGCCGCCCTGTGGGTGCTGGCGCCGCGCGCCAACCTTGCAAGCACTGCTGCCGTCGAAACACAAGGCGCGCCCATTCCCGCCGCCGCCTGAAAGGAACCGATCATGCGACACCCTGTCTGCGCCACGCCGGCGCAGGCCGGCGCGCGCCTGTGCGCTGCGCTGCTGGCCCTCATGTGCACCCTCTCGTGCGCGCAGGCCGCGCCCTTATCGAGCGAGCTGGCGCGCAATGCCGCGCTGCCGCGCGCGCCGCTGCTCGACCCCGGCCTGTTCGACCGCCCCGAGCGCCTGCGCGAGGTGCGCCTTGCGCCCGACGGCGCCCACCTGGCCTGGGTTGAGGACACCGACGGCAAGCCCGCACTGTACGTAAAACCGCTGGCAGGCGGCGCAGCCCGTTCCCTGGTCGCGCTCGAGCCGGGCGACCGGGTCCACTGGTCGCGCGACGGCACGGTGCTGTTCCTGGCGCAGGAAAGCGGCGTGGCGGCGATCGGCGTGCGCGACGGCGCGGGCGGCCTGATCGCGATGTTCGGCAGAGACGGCAAGGACGGCAACGCACGTTTTGCAGGCATCGACCGCGCCATGCCGCGCCATGCCCTGGTCGAAGAAAACGACCCGATCAAGCGCACGACGCGCCTGGTGCGCATCGGCGCCGACGGCGCGCGCAGCATCCTGTACGACGGCCGCGGCACCGTCAACGCCCAGCTTTCCGCGCCTGGCGGCGTGCCCGCCATCCTGCGCCGCCAGGAAGCGGACTTCGCGCAGCTGATCCTGCAGCGCCGCGGGAAGGAGTGGATCGAAGCCACCCGTTGCGCGCCGTTGCGCACCTGTGTTCCGCTGGCGCTGTCGCCCGACGGCAGCCGGCTGTTCCTGCGCACCCTGCATGCCGGCGACCGCGAAGCGCTGGTCGAGGTGCAGCTGGCCAGCGGCGCGCGGCGCCTGGTCCACACCGATCCGGCGGGCCTGGCGGACCTGGTCGACGTGACCCTGTCGCCGCGCGACGGGCAACCGATGCTGGCCACTTACCAGTTGCCGGAGCTGCGCCTGGTCGGACTGGATGCCGAGGGCAGGCGCATCGCAGCCGGCATCGCGCGGCGCTTCCCGGCGGGCGGCGTCGCGGTCGAGTCCTGCGCCGCGAACGCCTGCCTGCTGGCCGAACGCAACGCACGCATGGCGCGTGCACGCTACTGGATCCTGGACCTGCAGCGCCAGGCTTTCCGTCCCGTGCTCGACGAGGTGCGCGCGAAAGGCGGCATGCCGCCCGACACCCAGCTGGCGCAGCGGATCGCGCTGCGCTACCCGGCCTCGGACGGCGTCAAGGTGCACGGCTACCTGACCCTGCCGCCCGGCCTGCCGGCGCGCTCGCTGCCGCTGGTCACTCTCGTGCATGGCGGCCCCTGGGGCCATGTCACGGGCGGCTACAGCCCGAGCGCGCAGCTGCTGGCCAACCGGGGCTTTGCGGTGTTCGAGCCGAACTTCCGCGGCTCGACCGGCTACGGCGTGCGCTACACGCTGGCGCCAGGCGCCGGCTACGGCAACGGCCGCGTGCAGGCCGACATCATCGACGGCGTGCGCTGGCTGCTGGCGCAGGGCGTGGGCGACCCGCAGCGGCTCGGCATCGCGGGCGGCTCGTTCGGCGGCTACGCCACCCTGCTGGCGCTGACCCATACGCCCGCCATGTTCCGCTTCGGGATGGCGACCCAGCCGCCCACCGACTTCGCACGTGTGCTGCGCCAGGGAGCGGCCGAGCCGGCGCGGCCGGGCCAGCCGCCGCTGCGCCAGGTGCTGGCCGCGGTGGGGATCGATCCGGCCAACCCGGCGCAAATCGACCCGATCGCCGCCGCGGCCCCGCACCGGCTGGCCAGCCGCGTGCGTGCGCCGCTGTTGCTGGTGGCCGGCGCGAAGGACGACAAGGTCGAGGTGGAAGCGGTTGCCGACTACGCGGCGCGCCTGCAGGAACTGGGCAAGCCGGTCAGCCTGCTGGTCGATCCGGACAAGGGACACAACGCGCGCAACCCGGTGGCGCGCGAGGCGCAGATGCACCTGCTGCTGCGGATGCTGCACCGCCACCTCGGCGGCCCGCCGGCCCCTGCGCCTTCTCCCGCGGTCGCCAGCTACCTCGCCCGCACGCTGCGCGCCAACGGCGCCCTGGGGGAGTGATTTGTTGCTGACAAAATACACAGGGTGTAGACTTCCCGCTCCATCCTGTGAGACACCCCATGTCGAGACGCGCTGCAATCCATCCTTCCCTGCCCCTGCTGGCCGCCCTTGCCATCGCGCTGGCGGCCGCCGGCTGCAAGCGTGCCGAGCGCGAGGAAGTGAAGCCGCCCCCGGCGCCCGCGGTCGTCAAGGAAGCGCCGGCGCGCACCCGCGAACAGGCCATGGAAGCCCTGCTCGCGGTGCCGGAACTGAAGGCCTGGTCCGCGCAGATCGAAAAGCGCTCGAAGGGCAAGGCGCATGGCGCGGTGATCGAGGACGACCCGGCGCCGCGCGAGATCAACGGCAGGAAGTACTACCAGCTCAGCTTCGTTGAGAACCGCGCCAACGACGTGCGCCGCCGCGAAAACTTCCTCGTGTCCCAGCAGGGCGACGAGATCCTGGTGGAGGATGCCGAGACCGATACCGTCCTCAGCCTGCAGGAATGGCGCCGCAACATCGAGCGCGTCGAACTCAAGAGCGCGGACTGAAGGCCGGCAGGCGCAGCAGCTCCACCCGCCGCAGCGAGCCGCTCGACATGTACCAGTCATTGACCACCAGCTCCAGCCCATCCACGCGCATGCTGCCGAGCGGCGCATGGCGCAGCTCCTCGAGCAGCGCCGCGAAGCGCGCCGGCTGCAGCAAGGGCGCGGCAAAGCGCAGCAGCGTCGCATGCGCGGTCACCAGCCGGTAGCGCTGGTCCAGCGAGGCATCCAGGCCGCGCGCCCGCAACTGGATGCGCAGGCGCTCGCGCAGGGTCTCGAGCGCCGGGCCGCGCGGATAACCGCAGGCCATGACGGCGCCGCGCGATAGCGTGATGCCGGCGAATTCGATCTCGAATGCCTCCATGCCTTTCAGCGCGGCGTGCACCGCGGCGCGATAGGCGTCCAGCCGCGCCAGCTGGGCGCCCGGTTCTTCGGTGACGGTGAACAGGGACAGGACGGTGAGGTGCATGTCGGCCGGCGGATGGCGGTACTGCCCCGGCTCGGCCTGTGCCAGGCGCTCGAGCAGCGCATCGAAGCGCGCCCCGAGCGCCGCACCGGGACGCGCGACCAGGGTCAGGCCGCGGCGCGCGTCTGGCCCGGCCAGCACCCGTTCGTCGCGTTCGATGTCGCCGGCGGCGATCGCGCCATGGGCGCGCGTCCACATGGCGTCGTACCAGGCGTGCAGATCGGGCAAACGGGAATCGTCTTTCATTCCCCTATTCTCGCTCAAACCCGAAGAACGCGGCCGGTTCAGCTGTCCAGGTGCGAGATCAGGAGCCTGCGCGGATCATCGCCCTGCGCTTCACCGTGCTGGCCGTCCACCGAAATGCCCACCGCGAGGATGTCGATCAGCAGCAGCTGCAGGATGCGCGAGATCATCGACAGGAAGCTGGTGCTGTCCTCGGCATGGTCCACCGCCAGGCACACCGTCGCCTTGCGCGCCAGCGGCGACTGGCTGTTGCTGATGGCGATCACGTCGGCGCCAGCGGCGCGGGCGGTGTCCACCGCGCCCAGGAGCTCGGCGATGCTGCCCGAATTCGATACCGCGATGACGACGTCGCCCGGCTGCAGCAGCTCGGCCGCGAGCTGGAACAGGTGTGAGTCGCCGTACAGCGAGGTCGGGATGCGGAAGCGGAAGAACTTGTGCTGCCCGTCCAGCGCCACCGCGCGCGAATTCCCCATCGCGAAGAACTCGACGCGGCGCGCCCGGCTCACCAGTTCGATGGCGCGGTCGAGTGCGCGTACGTCCAGCTGGTCGCGGAAGCGCAGGATCGCCGACACCGTGTTGTCGATCACCTTGGCCGACAGGTCGTGGGTGCTGTCGCTGATGCGCACCTGGCTGTGGCGCACCGGGATCGAGCCGGTCAGGCTGCTCGCGAACTTGAGCTTGAAGTCGGCCAGGCCCTGGAAGCCGAGCGAGCGGCAGAAGCGGATCACGGTCGGCTGGCTCACGTCGGCCAGCCGGGCGATCTCGGCGATCGGCTCGTTCAGCACCAGGCGCGGCTGCTCGAGCACCAGGCTGGCGACCCGCTGCTCGGCCGGGCTCAGGCTGTGGCGCAGCTGCTGGACGCGTTCCATCAGGGTGTTGGCGCCGCTGCGCCCGCGCAGGTGCTCGGCCAGGATGGTCGCCACGCCGTGCAGGGCCGGGTGCGGCGTGGTGATGACGTAGGTCGGGATGTCGGCCAGGTAGCTGGAAAAGCGTCCCTTGGCTTCGAAGCGCGCGCGGAAGGGCGAGCCGGCGAACCATTCACCCATGCGCGGCACGATGCCGCCGCCGATGAAGATGCCGCCGAAGGCGCCCAGCGTCACCGCCAGGTTGGCCGCGGCCGCGCCCAGCATGCCGCAGAAGCATTCCAGCACCTCCAGGCACAGCGGGTCCTGCTCGTCCAGCGCGCTGTTGACGATCTCGGCCGCCTTGCGCGCCGGGGCCGCGACGCCGTTGCGCGCGGCCAGCGCGCGGTGGATGATTTCCATGCCCGGCCCGGAGATCAAGCGCTCGTTCGAGACGTGCGGCCATTCCTTCCAGGCGGTCTGCAGGATGGCGAACTCGCGTTCGTCACCGGGAGCGAAATTGACGTGGCCGCCCTCGCTGCCGAGGGTGACGAAGCCGTCGGCGGTCGGGATCACGCCCGACACGCCCAGGCCGGTGCCCGGCCCCAGCACGCCGATCACGGCGTTCGGCGCCGGCGCGCCCTGCCCCACCTGCATCAGGTCGCCGTGGGTCAGGCCGGGAATCGCCATCGCCAGCGCGGTGAAGTCGTTGACGATCAGGAGCGTCGTCAGGCCCAGCTCGCGCCGCACCGCGTCGGTCGAGAACTGCCAGTCGCGGTTGGTCATGCGGACGAAATCGCCGCTGATCGGGTTGGCCACCGCCAGCGCTGCATGATGCAAACGCATGTCGGCGTGGTCTTTCAGGTAGTAGCGCAGCAGCGAAACGATGCCGTCGAAGTCCTCGCACAGCAGCACCCGCACGGCGGTGAACACGCCGGGCGCGGTCTGCAGCGCGAAGCGGGCGTGGGTCGCGCCGATGTCGGCCAGCAGGCGTGGTCCGTCGGCGAAGGCCGTGCGCGCCGATTTTTCCGCGAAGGTTCCAGCTTCCTGCTGGCTGCCCATTATTTGCCCGCGCCCGCTGCGATGCTGCCGAACCAGGCGCCGTAGGGCGGCAGGCTGACCTTGCCGCCGGCCGCCTGGCCCGGCAGGCCGTGCGTATCGAGCGGCTGCGCGGCGCTGCTGGCCGGCCAGTCGAAGCTCACTTCACGATCCGACAGGTTGAAGGCGGCCAGTACGCTGTCCATGCCGTCCCCATCATCCACCCAGCGGCGCAGGGCCAGCACCGGCTCGGGCGCATCGAAGAAGGCGATGTCGCCGCGGGTCAGCTGCGGCATCGTCTTGCGCCAGGCGATGAAGCGGCGCTGGAAGTTCAGCATCGAGTCCGGATCCTGGTCCTGCCGTTCGACGCTGCTTGCCAGGTGCGGTTCGGCCACCGGCAGCCAGGGCTTGCCGGCCGTGAAGCCGGCGTTCGGGGCCTCGCTCGTCCAGGGCATCGGGGTGCGGCAACCGTCGCGGCCCTTGAACTCCGGCCAGAAGGTGATGCCGTACGGGTCCTGCAGCAGTTCGAAGGGCACATCGGCTTCGGGCAGGGCCAGCTCGTCGCCCTGGTACAGGCAGGGCGTGCCCTTGAGCGAGAGCTGCATCGCCAGCACCAGCTTGGCCAACGCCGGACCGGCACTCTGGCCTGGCGCGCCGCCCCAGCGGGTGACGACGCGGATGGCGTCGTGGTTGCCGACCGACCAGGAGGCCCAGCCGTCCTTGACGCGTTCCTTGAAATCCTCGACCTGCTTGCGGATGTGGGCTGCGCTGAATTCCGGCGTGAGCAGGTTGAAGCTGTAGGCCATGTGCAGCTTGTCGCCGCCTTCGGTGTACTCGGCCATCTGGGCCAGCGCGTCGTCCGAGCTGACCTCGCCGATCGACACCGCGCCGAACTCGTTCAGCTGGGCGCGCACGCGCTGCAGGAAAGCGATGTTCTCCGGCTGGGTCTTGTCGTAGACGTGGGCCTGCATGCCGTAGGGGTTCACGTCGGTGACGGTCGAGGTGTCGCGCACCAGGGCCGGCGGGTTGCTGCGCAGCTCGCGGTCGTGGAAGTGGAACACGCAGGCATCCATGCGCACGCCGTCCACGCCGCGCTCGAGCCAGAAGCGCTGCGCGTCCAGGTGGGCCTGCTGCACTTCCGGGTTGTGGAAGTTCAGCTGCGGCTGGCTGACCAGGAAGTTGTGCATGTAGTACTGCTTGCGGCGGGTATCCCACTGCCAGGCCGAGCCGCCGAACACCGACAGCCAGTTGTTCGGCGGGCAGCCGTCCGGGAGCGGGTCGGCCCACACGTACCAGTCCGACTTCGGGTTGTCGCGGCTCTTGCGGCTCTCGACGAACCAGGGGTGGGTGTCGGCGGTGTGCGACATCACCTGGTCGATCATGATCTTCAGGCCCAGGCTGTGCGCCTTGGCGATCAGCTTGTCGAAGTCGGCCAGGGTGCCGAACAGCGGGTCGACGTCGCAGTAGTCGGCGATGTCGTAGCCGAAGTCCTTCATTGGTGAGGTGAAGAAGGGCGACAGCCAGACGATGTCCACGCCCAGGCTCGCGATGTAGTCGAGCTTGTCGGTGATGCCGGCCAGGTCGCCCACGCCGTCGCCGTTGGTGTCGAGGTAGCTGCGCGGATAGACCTGGTAGATGATGGCTTCTTTCCACCAGTTCGGGTTGGTCGTCGTCGAGATCTGGGTCATGGCTGGCTCGTCAGGATGATCGGAATTCTAGGCAATATACAGGATCAGATAGAACTTTACAATTGGCCAACTGGTCTTACACAAGAGTCATATTCCTTTAAATTCAATAACTTATGGAAAAACGTCGTTTCGACGCATCGATATCAAAGTAGCTAAACTACGCGTCATTTGTATCTGCAATGTTTCACAACCATATTTTTATTGCAAAGTAACTCAGCCTCGGCATAGGATCGCGTCTGTTGCGATTTTCCGAGGAAGCCATGACGTCTCCAGCCACCGAAGCAAAAAGCGAAGTAAAGAGCACCGGGCGCATGCCGCGGCAGATCCCCTACATCATCGCCAACGAGGGCTGCGAGCGCTTCAGCTTCTATGGGATGCGCAACATCCTGACGCCCTTCCTGATCTCGACGCTGCTGCTGTTCGTGGCCGAAGAACATCGCGCCGGCGAAGCCAAGCACGTGTTCCACACCTTCATGATGGGTGTGTACTTCTTCCCGCTGCTGGGCGGCTGGCTGGCCGACCGCTACTTCGGCAAGTACAACACCATCTTCTGGTTCAGCCTGATCTATTGCGCCGGCCACGCCTGCCTGGCCATCTTCGAGCACAGTGTCAACGGCTTCTATTTCGGCCTGTTCCTGATCGCCTTCGGCTCGGGCGGCATCAAGCCGCTGGTCGCGTCCTTCGTGGGCGACCAGTTCGACAAGACCAACAAGGACAAGGCGAAGGTGGTGTTCGACGCCTTCTACTGGATCATCAACTTCGGCTCCTTCTTCGCCTCGCTGCTGATGCCGATCCTGCTGGTCGACTACGGTCCGTCGATCGCCTTCGGCGTGCCGGGCATCCTGATGTTCATCGCCACCATGGTGCTGTGGAGCGGCAAGAAGAAGTACGTGCACGTGCCGCCGGCACCTAGCGATCCGCATTCCTTCCTGCGCGTGGTGCGCACCGCCCTGCTGGCAAAGCAGCCGGGCGCCGGCCGTCCCGGCCTGTTCGTCGCCGGTCTCGGCATCGCAGGCGCCGTGGCCGCGATGGGGCTATGGTCAAGCATGGGTCCCGTGATCGCGCTCTGCCTGGCGCTGGTGGTCGTGATCGCCTTCGTCGGCACCGGGGCCTCGATGCAGCTCGACCGCGCGCGCGGCGTGCACCCGGATGCCGCCGTGGACGGCGTACGCGCCGTGCTGCGCATCCTGATCGTGTTCGCCCTGGTGACCCCGTTCTGGTCGCTGTTCGACCAGAAGGCCTCGACCTGGATCGTGCAGGCCAATACGATGTCCACCGAGGTCAGCCTGCTGGGCTGGACCTTCGAAGTCATCCCGGCCCAGATGCAGGCCCTGAACCCGCTGCTGGTGATGCTGCTCATCCCCTTCAACAACCTGGTGCTGTTCCCGCTGCTGAGCAAGATGGGCCTGCTGCCGACCGCCCTGCGCCGCATGACCGCCGGCATCGTCTTCTCGGCGCTGGCCTGGATCGTGGTCGGCAACCTGCAGGTGCAGCTCGATGCGGGCGATACGGTGTCGATCGCGTGGCAGATCCTGCCCTATGCCCTGCTGACCCTGGGCGAGGTGCTGGTCTCGGCCACCGGCCTCGAGTTCGCCTACAGCCAGGCCCCGGCTTCGATGAAAGGCGTGATCATGGCCCTGTGGTACCTCGCGGTCACCGTCGGCAACCTGTGGGTCCTGATCGTGAACGCAGGCGTGAAGAACGAGGCGGTCATCGCGCACATCGAGAACTCGGGCGTGGGCGTGATCGCCTTCCAGATGTATTTCTTCGCCGGCTTCGCCATGCTGGCGGCGCTGGCCTTCGGCCTGTACGCCAAGCGCTACAAGATGGTCGACCACTATCGCGCCTGACGCGATACCCCGCGGGCGGGCGCGGTTTCCCTGCGCCCGCCCTGTTCCACCTACTCCTTCGCCACGATGACCCGACTCCATTACGCCGCGTTCGCCGCGGCCGCCCTCGCCTCGTCCGCCCACGCCGCGGTTCCCCTCGCCACCTGCGACGATCCGTCGTTCCAGCAGGTCCTGCACGCATCGAGCGCCACGCTCGATGCTCGCGCCGTCTGGCTCGACCGGCGCCTGCTGACCTGGCCCGGCGCCGAAGCCGGCTCCAGCTTCCGCCTCTACCATTCGGCCAAGGCCGTGATCGTCGCCACACCCGGCGCCAAGGTGGCAGGCGCAGACGGCGCGCTCGCGCTCGAGGCCTCCACGGCCACGCTGCCGGTCCGCTTCAAGTGGGTCGGCGCCGGCCCGGTGCTGTCGGTGCGCACGCAAGACCTGGCGCGCCTGAAGGACCTGCACCGCGGCCAGCTGGTGCTGGTGCAGGAAGCCGCGGACGGCAAGGTGGTCGCGGCCACGCGCATCCAGGCCGCCGGCGCGCTCGACGACCTGTACGTGGCGGCGGGCAAGCTGCCCGACCTGGGCGCCACGCCGAAGAAGGGACGCACGGCTTTCCGCCTGTGGGCGCCGACCGCGCAGAGCGCCGCCGTCTGCACCTACGACAGCGGCAGCGGCAAGGCGACCGCCGTGCACGAGATGGCCTTCGATGCGCGCACCGGCGCCTGGAATGCCTACGTCGCGCGCGACCTTTCGGGCAGCTATTACCGCTATGCGGTGGACGTGGCCGTCGACGGCATGGGCCTGGTGCGCAACCTCGTCACCGACCCTTACTCCGTCAGCCTCACCACCGACTCGAAGCGCAGCTACGTCGCCGACCTGGGCGCGGCGAACCTCAAGCCGACAGGCTGGGACGCCACCCGCGCGCCGAACACGGTCAAGGCCCAGACCGACATGGTCATCTACGAGCTGCACGTACGCGATTTCTCGATCAACGACCCGAGCGTCCCGGCGGAAAAACGCGGCAAGTACACCGCTTTCGGCGAAGCGAATTCGAACGGCATGCGCCACCTGAAGGCGCTGGCCAGGGCCGGCCTGACCGACATCCACCTGCTGCCGGTGTATGACCTCGGCACGGTGCCGGAAAAGGACTGCGCCGTGCCCCAGCCGACAGGCAGCCCGGACGGCGAGAGCCAGCAGGCCCTCACCCGCAAGACCGCCGACACCGACTGCTTCAACTGGGGCTACGACCCCTACCACTACAACGCCCTGGAAGGCAGCTACGCCAGCGACCCGTCGGACGGCGCGCGCCGCATCCTCGAGTTCCGCCAGATGGTGATGGACCTGCACCGGGCCGGCCTGCGCGTCGGTACCGACGTGGTTTACAACCACACCTTCATCGCCGGCCAGAACGAGAAATCGGTGCTGGACCGCGTGGTGCCGGGCTACTACCACCGCCTGAATGCCGTCGGCGCCATCGAGCGTTCGACCTGCTGCGACAACACCGCCACCGAAAACATGATGATGGCCAGGCTGATGATCGACTCGGCCGAGCTGTGGACCCGCCACTACAAGATCGATTCCTTCCGCTTCGACCTGATGGGCCACCAGCCGCGCGCAGCGATGGAGCGCCTGCAACAGCGCGTGAACAAGGCCGCGGGGCGGCACGTGGAACTGATCGGCGAAGGCTGGAACTTCGGCGAGGTCGCCGACGGCGCCCGCTTCGTGCAGGCCTCGCAGCTGTCGCTGAACGGCTCCGGCATCGGCACCTTCAGCGACCGCGCGCGCGACGCCGTGCGCGGCGGCTCGGCCGGCGACTCGGGCGAGGCGATGGTGCGCCGCCAGGGCTATATCAACGGCCTGGTGGTCGACCGCAATGCCATGGGCGGCGAGCAGAAAGAGGTCGACCTGCTGCGCGCGGCCGACATGATCCGCGTCGGCCTGGCCGGCTCGGTGCGCCCGTTTGCGTTCCAGACTTTCGAAGGCAAGCTGCGCAAGCTGGAAGACATCGCCTACGGCAACCAGCCGGCCGGTTATGCGAGCCAGCCGGGCGAAGTGGTCAACTACGTCGAGAACCACGACAACCAGACGCTGTTCGACATCAACGTGCTGAAACTGCCGGTGGAGACCAGCCCGGCCGAGCGCGCTAGAGTGCAGGTGCTGGGCATGGCGATCAACGCCTTCAGCCAGGGCGTGGCCTACTATCACGCCGGCATCGACACGCTGCGCTCGAAATCGCTGGACAAGAACAGCTTCAATTCCGGCGACTGGTTCAACCGCATTGACTGGACCTACCAGGACAACTACTTCGGCACCGGCCTGCCGCAAAGCGACGACAACGGCAAGGACTGGCCGCTGCTCAAGCCTTTCCTGGCCAAGGCCGCTGCGATCAAGCCGGCTCCCGCCGATATCGCCTTTGCTCGCGACGCCTTCCGCGACCTGCTGGCGATCCGCGCCAGCTCGACGCTGTTCCGGCTACGCTCGACCGAGGATATCGTGCAGCGCCTGCGCTTCTTCAATACCGGACCGCAGCAAGAGGCGACCGTGCTGGCGGCCTGGATCGACGGCAAGGGCTACCCGGGCGCGAAGTTCGCCGGCCTGAGCTACCTGGTGAACGTGGACAAGGTGGCGCACACGGTGAGCGACGACGCCTTGCGCGGCAAGCGCCTCAAGCTGCACCCGGTGCATACGGCCGCCGGCGCCGCCGACAAGCGTGCCGCCCAGGCAAGCTTCGACAGCGCGAGCGGCAGCTTCACGGTGCCGCCGCGTACGGCGGTGGTGTTCGTCGTCGAGTAAGAACATTGGGACATCGGGAGGACTTAGTAACGTTGACAGATGAAACATAGCACCGGATACTGAGTCCTTTCCCTTTCACCTATGCCATGAACTCTCTGCCTCCTGTCACCGACCCGACGTTTCGCGAGAAGCTGAAGGAAGCTCGCGAAGCGCGCGGTCTTTCCCAGTATGCCCTGGCCAAGCTGGCCGGCATCGCAGGCGTCATGCCGAAGCGCTACGAGGATGCAACGGACAAGTATGCCACCCTCCCGAATGCCGCAACCTGGAGCAAGCTGAATGCCGTGCTGTTCTCCAGCATGGCGGAACATGCCTCAGGCAACGCTCCTGCCGTTTCCTCCGGCGCCCGTGCAGCTGGACTGCTGGCGGAGGCCAGCATCGAAGAGATCGTGGCTGAGCTCAAGCGACGGGGAGCCTCTTCAGTAGTCATCAACTGGTAGTAACTTGACTTACTAACGTATATCATGCGATACTCGGTTTCATGCGGAATGGAATGGCCATGCCCGCTTAAACTGATGAAAGGGACACCTCATGGGTATCGCCAAAGCTGCGCTCGACGGGATCTGGAATAACATCATGACGGCGTGCCAGGGCGCCGAGTTGCTCACTCCTGCAGAGAGATCGTGGTTCAAGGTGGCTGAAGTCACCCAGGAACGGATTGTCATCACCACAAAGCTCGAGGGTAGCCTGTACATCGGCAAGGAATATTTCGAAGGTGCGCTTCACTATCTGCTAGAACATGGGCATCACGACAAATCGCCGTGTGAAATCCGCTCCAACAACACCTATGAAAAAGCAGGTCCGCTGTGCCGTGCAGCACGCAAGCCGCACGGTGGCCAGATGAACATCACGTATGTCCTGCCGATCCTCAAACAGATGGGACTAGTCGGCATCGATCCCGCCGCCTCCCCAGTGAGCACCGCCTGGTACATCGCCTGACACCGCAACCGGCCACCCCGCCGGGTGGCCCTACCTCACCCGCACCCGGGCATTGCTACCATGCGCTCCACCCTGATTCTCCCCACCCATGCCAACCTGAAGTCCCGCACCGACCCCGTACGGCCGGACATCCTGTGGGTCAGCGGTCCTGGCATCCCGCATCCCAACCCGAGGCTCTACAAGTTCCTCTGCCGGGTATTCAGTCCCGAGTCGCTTCTCGAGGGAGACGAATTCATGGAGCACGCGCCATGGCTTTGCCGCGCGGACTACGAGAAGGAAACCGCGCGCCTGCTCGGCCAGGGAATGTCCTGCCTGGTGTATAGCGTCAGCCGGCCGCGCCGGGATCCGGCGAACCCCTGGAACATGGAGCACCCACGGTGGCAGGCGTATGAGTTCGCTCCGTCGTGGGACGAGGACACGGACCCGGTCGTCGAAGGTGGCCACAAATGAGCGACGCGACACCGGCACACGAATTCCTGTGCGAAGTCGCCGACCTGGCCGGCTTCATTGACGACGTGCTCGGCATGCCGCGCGGGAGCTGCTGGCACTGGCCTTCGTACTACCTGTTCTATGTCGAGGTCGACCGGCTGGGGGGCCTGCTCACGCGGATCCGCTGGCAGTTCGAGTCGCCCTGCGCGGGCCTCGCAGAACCGTCGAGCGCTCAAGAAGATGCCGACAGCGCCAATGCGCTGTTCGCACTGCTCGATAAATCCCAGCGAGCGATCGTCGATGGCTTGTCGCAGATGTGGAGGAATACCCGGAGTGCGACCGGGAATGCGCACGCACACCTGCGTCTGGAAGCCCATGTCCATCCCAAGAGCGGCTGGTACCAGCTGTTCAGGAAAGGCCACTGCACTGGCCGGATGTCGGCGGACGGTGCGACCTTGCGGCGCGCCGTTCTGGGTGTCGATGCCGGCAGTTCGCGTCACCACATCTCCTATCCGACTGCGGAGTGCATGCTCCGGCACCAGTCGTTCGACCTCCACCCACCGGCAGGCAAGGCGGCCCTCGCACAGGCCACCGCGCAGGCCGAGACGCGTCTGGGGACAACGCTGGCTGCCATGGGGACGCTGCTTGTCGAGCACTGCACGATCAAGGATCTCGTGCATCCCTCGTCGCGCTAGCGCCAACAGAACATGAAACCCGATCAGCCCGCCGGCCCCACCAGGCGGGCAATTTCCACCGAGCCCTTCTCGTCGAAGATCGGGCATTGCTCGGCCAGCTCGACCGCCGCGTTGAAGTCGGCGGCCGCGATGACCGAATAGCCCGACAGCGAAGCGCTGCTCAGTTTCGGGCCGCGCAGGCGGCTCGGCACCTCGACGCTGCTGTGCGACAGGGCGCCGCGGTCCACCAGCGCGGCGCCGAGCGCGTCGAACCAGCTGGCCCAGCGCTGCGGGTCGTGCTGCGGGCCTTCCGACTCGTCGACGGTCGATCCGCGGTAAACGATCAGGTATCGTTCCATTGCCGGCTCCTCTGCAGTATTGTTCAGTCAAACCTTAGCAGAAGCACTGTGCGGGCGACGCACATCTCGGCGCCAGCGGAAAAAATTGGTGACTTTCCGGCAGGCCAGCTTCGCTATACTGCCCAGCTATGGCCAGCTTCCCGCTTTCCCCTGCACTCCCGCCCAGCCTGCCGATGACGAGCGATCGCCGCCTGGCCGGCATCCTGGCCACCGTGCTGGTCCACGCGGCGCTGGTCCTGGGCTGGCAGGTGGCGCGCACGCTGCCGCCGGAGGCCGAGGCGGAAAGCCCGCTGATGCAGTGGATCGCATTGCCGCCCCTGGCGCCGGAGCCGACACCAGAGGCGCCGCCTGACGCGGCGCGCCAGCCGCAGCGTCAGGCGGCCGGCCGCCCTGCCCGTTCCGCGCCCGTCGTGGCGGCGCCTGCGCCTTCCGCACCGGCAGAAGCACCCGCCGCCATTGTCGAGGATGCGCCAGAAGCGCCCGCCAGGCCGAACGCCGCCAGCATCCTGGAAAACGCGCGGCGCAGCGTCGCCGGCATCGACCGCGCACTGCGCAAGGAGAGCAAGCCGCTCATCATCGCGCCGCCGGACAGTCCGGAGCTGCGCATGCGCAAGGGCATGGAGCAGGCCCACGCGCTGGCGCCGCCGCGCCTGTGGGAAGCGCCGAAGGTGGAGGAACTGGTGAACAACACCGGCGATGGCGCACGCCGCACGCGCGTGATCAGCGGGCGCCGCACCTATTGCATCACCGAGCGCTCAGCGGCGACCAATGTCGAGATGATCGAGATGCACGGCAAGATCAGGCTGACCAATTGCCCGGCGCCCGAGGAGCCTGCGAAGCGGCAGGAATGGCGTACGGCAAGAGACTGAGAATAGAGGGAACTGCTGACCGGCAGGGCCGGTCATACCACTCATCGCGCTTCGCGCTGCCCCGAATGCCGAGCCATGAAAAACAAGCCTGCCGCGCCGATGGCCGAAGCAGCCGACATCCAGCGGCCGTTTTCCCCGGTCCGTGCGGGCGTCTATTTCACGGCGATCCTGCTGTTCTGCCTGAACCACTGGATCAACCGCTACTTCGGCAGGCCCGATATCGACCAGATCGCCTATCACCTGCAATTCGGCACACAAGGACTGGAAGCGTCGGACCCTGCCATCGCCGAGCGTTTCCTGCGCTGGTGCGTGCTGATACCGCTGTTCCTGCTCGCGACGGTGCTGCTGGCCGAGCGCTGGGCCATCGTTGCCTGCCGCTACGGCCTCATCCTGCGTGCCTGCCCGGTGCTGCCGCAGGCCGCGCTGCTGGCGGCCGTGCTGCTCTGGCTGGTCCAGCTGTCGGTGGTCGACTACCTGAGGTCCGGCATGGGCCCGGATTACTTCTCCATGCAGTTTCCACTCCTTCGTGCAGATGCCCGGCACCGGCTGGACCATCGCCGCCATGGTGGCCACGCAGTGCGCCATACCGCTCAAGCGGGTCACGATCTTCGACGAGAACACGCAAGGGCAACAGGTCCGCTCCTTCCTGCCGAACGCCACCTGCCTCGGCGACATCCTGGCCCGGCACGGCTACCGCAACGTGTTCATGGGCGGGGCCTCGACCAGCTTCGCCGGCAAGGGACGCTTCCTGCGCGCCCATCAGTACCACGAGGTGCTCGGCAAGGAGGACTGGCAAGCCCAGGGGGTGCTTGACGCGGCGATGAACGGGTGGGGCCTGTTCGACGACGCCCTGTTCAGCCGCGCACGCGCCAAGCTCAGCCAGCTGCACGCGTCCGGCCAGCCCTTCAACCTGACGCTGCTGACGGTCGACACCCATGAGCCAAGCGGCTACCTGTCGCACAGCTGCGCACGGCGCGGCCATGCCGGTTTCGAGGGTGTGATCCGCTGCAGCGCCGCCGAGGTGGCCGATTTCGTGCGCTTCGTGCGCGAGCGCGGCTACCTCGCCGATACCAATATCGTGATCCTGGGAGACCATACGGCGCGCCGCAATCCCCTGTCCGAAGCGCTCGAACGCCTGCCGGAACGCACGCTGTTCAACGCATTCATCGGCGCGAGCCTGCCGCCGCGGAACCGCGAGCAACTGGTGCATTTCGACCTGCTGCCGACGATCCTCGAGTTCAGCGGCTTCACCGTGGGCGGCGGCCGGCTCGGCCTCGGCTACAGCGGCTTCAACCGGCACGGCGCGAGGCCGCCTCCGGGGCGGCTGGCGGACATGCGCGCTTCCCTCCTCAACCGTTCCGAGGCCTACCTTTCACTGTGGCGCGACACGGCGGCGCCGCGCCGAGGCACGCCGTAGAAGCGCAGGCGCCCGGCCTGCTACAGGCCGAGCTGCGCCAGGATCGCGTCCTTGGTCTGCTGCAGTTCGGGCTGCGATACCTTGCGCGGATGCGCCTGCGTGATCGGGAATACCGACTGGATCGTGGCCGGACGTGGCGACAGCACCACCACGCGATCGGCCAGGTAGATCGACTCTTCCACGTCGTGGGTGATCAGGATGACCGTGTGGTTCTCCTCGCGCAGCACGCGCAGCAGTTCGTTGCGCATCTTCAGGGCGGTGAGCGCGTCGAGCGCCGAGAAGGGCTCGTCCATCAGCAGGATGTCGGGCTTGACCGCCAGCGCGCGCGCGATCTCGACGCGCTTGAGCATGCCGCCCGAGAGCTCGTGCGGATAGGATTTCTCGAAGCCCTTCAGGCCGACCATCTCGGCGTAGTGGTCGGCCGTCGCCACCTTGGCGGCATCGTCCTTGCCGGACAGGCCGAACATCAGGTTCTCGCGCACCGTCAGCCAGGGAAAGACCGAACCGTGCTGCGAGATGACGATGGCGTTGGGCGACGGCTTCGTTACCGGCACGCCGTCGATCGCTACCGCCCCGCCATCGGGACGCTCGAAGCCGGACAGCAGCTTCATGAGGGTCGACTTGCCGCAGCCCGAGGGGCCGACGATGGCGATGAACTCACCCGGCGCGATGTCGAGGTCGATGCCGCCCACCACCTGCAGCGCCTTGAAGTCCTTGCGCAGGGAGCGGATCGCGATCTTCGCGTCGGCCCTGGCTTCCACCTTAGCGTCCATAACGCCACCTTACCTGTTTGAGGCCTTCGAGACGGCGCATCAGGGCGTCCAGCCCCAGGCCGATGAGACCGATGATGATCATGGCCGCCACCACCAGGTCGTAGCGGTTGCCGGCATTGCGCGCGTCCATGATCAGGAAACCCAGGCCCGAGCTGCGCACGATCATCTCGGCCGCCACCACCACCAGCCAGGCCACCCCCAGGGCGATGCGCATGCCGGTCAGGACTTCGGGCAGCACGGCCGGCACGATCACCTGGCGGAACAGCTTGGCGCGCGGGACGCCGAAGTTCTCGGCCGCGCGCAGGTAGCGACCGTCGATGGCGTGCACGCCCGCAGAGGTCTGCACGATCAGCGGAAACACCGCGGCCAGGAAGATCAGGAACACCGGCGCGACGTCGCCCACGCCGAACCACAGGATCGCGATCGGGATCCAGGCGATCGGCGAGATCGGGCGCATGATCTGGAAGATCGGGTTGAGCGTGCGGTAGGCGCCGTCCACGCGGCCCATCCACAGGCCGAGCGGCAGCGCCACCACCAGCGCCAGCAGGAAGCCGGTGGCCACCCTCACCAGCGACGCAATGATGTGCTGCCATAGCGTGCCGTCGCGGGCCAGCTCCAGCGCGCCGGCGGCCACCTGCTGCGGCGAGGGGAAGATCAGGCTGCCGCTATGAACGATCACTGCCCACCAGAGCAGCACGATGGTGGCGAGCACCAGCAGCGGGGGCCATATCCGGTTCAGTCTATCCATGGTTCATGTCTTGCTGTCGATGAGGGAATGCAGGCGCCATTTCAGGCGCTCGATGCCAGGGGCCGGGTTCTCCTCGACCACGACCGTCATCTTGCCGCTGACGTGAGCGGTGCAGTCGAAGGGATGTTCGCCGGCCTGGGCGAATGGCAGGCGGAAATCCTGACCCGGCATGATCAGGACCGGGCCGAAGATCTGCGGCACCGTGTCGCTGTTGCGCAGCAAAAGCACGTCGCGCACGCCCAGGGTCAGGGTGATCTGCTCTGGCAGGATGCTGGTCTTGTCGCCTTTCATGCGGCGCTCCCAAGTGCCCTTGGGGATGTCGAACAGCTGCTCGCGCGAGGATGCCCGCAGGGGCGCGAACGAGGCCCAGGCGAATGATGCCGCCAGCAGTGCCACGATCAAGGCGATGCCGATGCGCAGCTTCATCTACTCGGCCGCCAGCACGTTCACATCGTGCACCATCTCGTCGGCCGGGCGGCCGAACGGCATCATCGCGCGCAGCATGCCCTTCTTGTCGATGAAATACAGGTAGGACGAGTGTCCCATCTGGTAGCCGGACTGGCCGGCCGGCGCCGGGAAGCGGGTGGCGCTGATGCCATAGTCCTTGCGGATCGCCGCCATCTGTTCGGGCGTGCCGGTCAGGCCGATGAAATCCTTGTCGAACTGGACCAGATAGGATTTGAGGCGCGCCGGCGTGTCGCGTTCCGGGTCGACCGAGATGAACACCACCTGCAGACGGTCGGCATCGGCGCCGAGCTTCTGGCGCGCCTGCGCCAGCATGGCCAGCGAAGCCGGGCATACGGCCGGGCAATGGGTGAAGCCGAACTCCAGCACCACCACCTTGCCGCGCAAAGAAGACAGGCGGAAGTCCTTGCCGTCGGCGGCCTTTTGCGCGATCTCGGGCGCCGGTCGCGCCGGCGAGAAGGTTCCGGATTTCAGCGCCGGCGCCGCATGGACGGTCGCGGCCAGCGCCAGCACCGCCGCAAGCAAAGCGCGCTTCATAACGCCACCTTCACGGGCTTGATGTTCTTGACGAAGCTCTCGTCCACGTATTGTTCGTAGCGTACCGGGCGCTTGAGCGTGCCGGCCTGCACCGAGAGCTGCATCAGCTCGTCGAACTCGGCGCGCAGCATGCGCAGGTCGCCGTAGGTCACGCGGTCCGAGGGGTTGTTCATGACGAAGCGAATGATGTTCGGGTCCTGGTTGAAGAACTTGCGGTTCGCCGCGATCACGGCCGCCTTGTCGCGGTTGCCGGGCGTCGCGTCGAGCCAGTTGCCGGCCGCCTGCACGTAGTTCACCAGCTCCTGCACCAGCGGGCGGTTGGTATCGATCAGCTCCTGGCGCACGGTGAGCACGCAGCAGATGTAGTTGCGCCACTCGTCGCGCGTCATCGACAGCGGGCGCGCATAGCCGGCGCGCTGGGCCGCGGCGCCGAAGGGCTCGCCGGTGCAGTAGCCGTCCACGGCCCTGGCGTAGAGCGCGGCCGGCATGTCCGGCGGCGCCATCTCGATGATCTCGATGTCCTTGGGCGACATGCCTTCGCGCGCCAGCATCTTGCGCAGGAACAGGTAGTCGACCGCGAAACGGCTCGGAATGGCGATGCTCTTGCCGCGCATGTCCGAAAACTTGCGGAAGGGCGAATCGGTGCGCACCATGATGACCGCGCCCGAGCGGTGGCCGAGCGAGACGATCTTGAGCGGGATACGCCAGTCGGTCAGGTCCATCACCAGGGGCGCCAGCATGTAGGCGGCCTGGATGCGGCCGGTCATCAGGGATTCCTTGATCTCCGGCCAGCCCGAGAACTTGTTGTATTCGAAAGCGGTGAAGGGCGCATCCGGCTTGCCGTCGTTGACGGCGCGCGCCTTGCAGGCGATCGGCAGCGTCAGGTTGCAGGTGACGGGCAAGCCGCCCACGCGCAGCGGAGCCGACGCCGCCGCGTTCGCGCTCGTGCCCATGCCGACCAGCGGCAGGGCCAGTGCGCCGCCGATCATCTGGCGCCGGCGCGGGGAATGCTCGTACATGGAAACGCTTCCAAAACCAAGGAGTGGGCTAATTCTAGCACCGTATTGACCCAGGTCAATACGTAAAGCCCTTATATGTCCAGGTGGGAGATCAACAGCCGGCGCTGCGCATCGCCCTCCCCCTCCTCGCCGTTGCCGTTGTGGTTGCCGAGCGAAATCCCGACCGACATGATGTCGATCAGGAGCAGTTGCAGGATGCGCGAAATCATCGACAGGAAGGTCGTGCTGTCCTCGCTGTGGTCCACCGCCAGGCAGACGGTCGACTTCTTCGCCAGCAGCGACTTGCTGCTGGTGATGGCGATGACGTCCGCCCCCGCCGCGCGTGCCGTGTCCACCGCCTCGAGCAGCTCGGGCAGCTGGCCACCGTTGGAAATCGCGATCACCACGTCGCCCGGCCCCAGCAGGCCGGCGGCCAGCGTGAACAGGTGCGAGTCGCCGTACAGCGCGGCCGGGATGCGGAAGCGGAAGAACTTGTGCTGGCCGTCCAGGGCCACCGCGCGCGCATTGCCCATCGCGTAGAACTCGACGCGGCGCGCGCGCCTCAGGAGCTCGATGGCGCGGTCGATCGCGTGCACGTCCAGCTGGTCGCGGAACTTCAGGATCGCCGACACCGTGTTGTCGATGACTTTCGCCGACAGGTCGTGGGTGCTGTCGCTCATGCGCACCTGGCTGTGGCGCACCGGGATGGTGCCGGTCAGGCTGCCGGCGAACTTGAGCTTGAATTCGGCCAGGCCCTGGAAGCCGAGCGAACGGCAGAAACGGATCACGGTCGGCTGGCTCACATCCGCCAGGCGCGCGATCTCGGCGATCGGCTCGGACAGCACCTTGCGCGGATGCTCCAGCACCAGGGCGGCCACGCGCTGCTCGGCCGGCGAGAGTTCGTGGCGCAGCTGCTGCACCCGGTCCATCAGGGTGTTGGCGCCGCTGCGGCCGCGCAGGTGCTCGGACAGGATCGCCGACACCCCGTGCAGGGCCGGGTTGGGCGTCATGATCACATAGGTGGGGATCTGGGCGATGTAGTTGGTGAAGCGGCCCTTGGCCTCGAAGCGGGCGCGGAACGGCGACGTGGCGAACCACTCGGCGATGCGCGGCACGATGCCGCCGCCGATGAAGATGCCCCCAAAAGCGCCGAGCGTCACCGCCAGGTTGGCGGCCGCGCCGCCCAGCATGCCGGCGAAGGTTTCCAGCACTTCCAGGCACAGGGCGTCCTTGTCGTCGAGTGCGCCGCTGACGATGTCGGCGGTGCTGCGCGCAGGCGCCTGGTCAGCCGTTGCGCCATTGCGCCTGGCCAGCGCCCGGTACATCAGTTCGATGCCGGGGCCGGAGATCAGGCGCTCGTTCGACACGTGCGGCCATTCCTGCCAGGCATGCTGCAGGATCGCGAACTCGCGTTCGTCGGCCGGGGCGAAGTTGACGTGGCCGCCCTCGCTGCCCAGGGTGACGAAACCGTCGATGGTCGGGATCACGCCCGACACGCCCAGGCCGGTGCCCGGCCCGAGCACGCCGGCCACCGCGTGGCTTTGCGGGGCGCCGCCGCCGACCTGCATCAGGTCTTTCGGCTCGAAGCCCGGCAACGCCATCGCCAGCGCCGTAAAGTCGTTCACGATCAGGAGGGTCGACAGGCCGAGGGTGCGGCGCACCTCGTCGGTCGAGAACTCCCAGTCGCGGTTGGTCATGCGGATGTAGTCGCCGCTGATCGGGTTGGCCAGGGCGAAGGCGGCGTGGTTGATGCGCACCCCGCCGGTCTGGGCCAAATAGGCGTGCAGCAGCGGCACGATGCCGCTGTAGTCGTCGCAGAGCAGCACCGACACCTGGCGCAGCACGCCGGGCGCGGTCTCGAGCCCGAAGCGCGCGTGGGTGGCGCCGATGTCGGCGAGCAGACGGGGACCGTCGGCGAAAGCGGCGCGGGAGGGTTTCAGTTCGGTATCGGGTTCAACAGTCATCGCGATTCAGGGCTGGGCGGGACCTCGGTCCCGGATCGCCTTAGGATACCATTGAACGAAAAGCAAGAACACGGTCGCGTGTTCGCCGTTGTAGGGTGGACGGGTCTCCCGTCCGCGCGTCCAAACTACATGTGCACTGATGCGCCGTGGACAATCACACGTGTGTTGGACGCGCGGACGGCGAAGCCGTCCACCCTACGAAAGTCAACCTAGCTCAGCGCACCAAGCCCTTCAGCAGCTCGCGGTGAAAACGCGCCGGATCCTGCATCTGCGGCGCATGTCCCATGTCCGGGAAACTGACCAAGGTCGCCTTCGGAATGCTCTTCGCGGTCTGCCTGGCCAGTTCCGGATAATTGCCGAGCTTCGGGCGGATCTCCGCCGGCGCGGCATCCTTGCCGATCGCGGTGGTGTCCTTCAGGCCGATCAGCAGCAGCACCGGCATGGTCAAATGCGGGAATTCATACACCACCGGCTGCGTGTAGATCATGTCGTACAGCAGCGCCGAGTTCCAGGCAACGATCTGCTTGCCCGGCCCGCGGTACATCCCCGCCAGCATCTGCACCCAGGGCTCGTATTCCGGCTTCCAGGTATTCACGTAATAGGTCGATTTCTCGTAGTTGCGGATGCGCTCGGCCGTGGTCTGCAGCTCGCGCTCGTACCACTTGTCCACGCCCAGCGAGGGCACGCCCACGGCCTTCCAGTCCTCCAGGCCGATCGGATTCACCAGCACCAGTTGCTCGGACTGCTGCGGGTACATCAGGCCGTAGCGCACCGCCAGCATGCCGCCGGTCGAGTGGCCCATGACGATGGTGTTCTTCACGCCGATCGATGCGAGCAGCGCATGCGTGTTCTGGGCCAACTGCTGGAAGCTGTACTGGTAGTGGGCGGGCTTGGTGGACTTGCAGAAGCCCACCTGGTCGGGCGCCACCACGCGGTAGCCGGCCCCGCTCAACTCCTTGATCGTGCCTTCCCAGGTCGCGCCGCAGAAGTTCTTGCCGTGCATGAGCACCACCGTGCGGCCGTTCGGCTTGGCCGGCTTGACGTCCATGTAGGCCATCTGCAGCTTCACGCCCTGCGAGGTGAATTGGTAGCGCTGGACCGGATACGGATAGTCGAAGCCTTCCAGCTCGGGGCCATAGGCCGGCTCGGCGGCAGGCTGGGCGGCGACGGGCAGAGCGAGGGTGAATGCGGCGCACAGCAGCGCGCCGGACAAGCGTGTCAGTACAGGCATGATGGAATAGGCTCGGTTAACGGAAGGGCAAGAATAGCGGAAACACACGACGCCAACCTGACATCCGCCTTAAGGTCTCAGGGCTTGCCGGGCAGTTCCGGCTGCTCGGGCCGCTCGCGCCGGCCCTGCTCCGCGTCCGGCCGGCGCAATGGAATGCGCACCGTGAATTCGCTGCCCTTGCCCGCCCCTTCGCTGCGCACCTCGACCGTCCCCTGGTGCAGCGCGACGATCTCCTTCACCAGCGCCAGGCCGATGCCCAGACCGGCGCCGCGGTCGGCGCGCCCGCTCTCGGCCTGGGTGAACACGTCGAAGATCTTGGGCAGCATGTCCGGCTCGATGCCCTTGCCGCTGTCCTTCAGGTAGCAGATGAAGTGGGTCTGGTCGACGGTGGCCGTCAGCCACACGTTGCCACCCTGCGGGGTGAACTTGACCGCGTTGTTGAGCAGGTTGACGAACACCTGCTGCATCCGGCGCGCGTCCACCTCGACCTCGATCGGCAGGGGCGGAAAGCTGCGGTGGATCGCGATCCCCTTGAACTGCGCGGCGGTGGCGCAGCCGTCCACCGCGTCGTTCAGCAGGGCCTGGTATTCGACCCGCTCGTAGTTGATGCTCATCTTTCCCGAACTGACCCGGGCGACGTCGACCAGGTCTTCGACCAGGCGCTCGAGCAGGCCGAGCTGGCGCTCCATCACCTGCAGGGGCCGGTCCAGGGCGGTAGCGTCACCCACCTGCATGCGCATCAGCTGGACCGCGGTCTTGAGCGGCGAGAGCGGATTGCGCATCTCGTGCGCGATGGTCCCCAGGAAGACGTCGCGCCTGGATTCGCGTTCGCTGGAAGCCTTCAGTTCGTTCTCGAGATAGCGGGTGCGCACGCGCAGGTGGGTGGCGTCGCGGAAGATCTTGACGAAGCCCGTCACCCGCCCTCCTTCGCGGTGCAGCGGCAGGCTGACGCCGCTCGACCAGAACCAGGAGCCGTCGCGCCGCATGTGCCAGCGCTCGTCTTCGCCAACCCCGACCAGCGCGGCCGTACTGGCCTCGTGCTCGTCGAGCCGGCGCGCGCGGTCTTCGGGAACGAACAGCATGGCGGTGGACTGGCCCAGCACGTCGGGCGCCGTCCAGCCGGTGATGAACTCGGCGCCCGAGTTCCAGCCCGTGATGCGCCGCTCGGCATCGTAGAACATGATGCCGTACTGGCGGGTCTTTTCCAGCAGCAGGGTGTGCAGCGCGTCGGCGTCTTCGCGCTTCCAATACAGGGGTCCGGTGTCGGTCATGTCGACGTCAAAGCTTTATTGTCTCGGACACCATTGTATCGGGACGCAAGCCGCGCACGGCATGGCCGTGGCGGCTTGTGACGCGGCGGGCTCAGTCCTGCGCGATCAGGGCGACCGGCGCTGCCACTGGGAACTGCACCTTGCCTCCAGTTACTACCGCGGTCTTGCCCGAGTACCAGTCGCGCACCGTCTGGCCGTCGTTGAACACGCCGGCGACCGGAATCGGCACCGCCTTGTCCTTCGGCAGGTCGAGCGCGACCACCACGCGGTCGGTCACGCCATCCTTCTGCCAGGTGCGCTTGAAGGTGTAGGGGCTGGAGGCCAGCATCTGGTGCACGCCGGCGCCGACGGCAGGGTGGGCGGCGCGGAAGCGGCCCAGCTTGGCCCAGTGCTCGCGTACCTCGGCCACCCGGTGGGCGCCGCGCTGCGCATTCGCTGCCAGCTCGTCCCAGTTCATGAAGGAGCGCAGCTTGGCGTCGCCTTCGGCGCCTTCGATGTTGAGCAGGCGCGCGGTCTCGTCGCCGTAGTAGATCTGGGCCGAGCCCGGCGCCAGCAGCAGCTTGTTGGCCGATTCGATCGGGCGCTGGCGCGCCGGGTCGAAGGGGCTGCCGTCGTCGTGCGAGCTGATGTAGTTCAGCACCCCATAGCCCTTCATCGGGCCGTGCAGCGCCTTCGAATAATCCGAGAACAGCTGTTCGTAGCCCTTGGCCGCGTCGGACTTCATGCTGAAGTTGATCATGTTGTCGAAGCCGTTGGCAAGCCAGTCGACCGTGACCTTGCCGCCCATGTCGAAGCTGCGGCCGTGGTGGATCGAATAGTTGTAGACCTCCGAGGTCATGAAGAAAGGCAGGTTGCCGAGGCGCTTGGACGGGTTGGCGCGCTTCCATTCTTCATAGGCCAGGCTGGCTTCCTGCTTGAGTTCCTTCCACACGTCCGGCTCGGTATGCTTGACGGTGTCGGCGCGGAAGCCGTCCACGCCGTACTTGCGCACCCAGTCGGCATGCCACTTGATGAGGTAGTAGCGTGGCGCACGCGGATAGCCGGTGCGCTTGAAGAAGTCGTCCAGCTCCTTCACCTCGCGCTCGTAGCGCCCTTCCTTCTTCCACTTCGCCACCAGGTGCGGCGGCAGCGCCACGTTGGCGCGGCTGGCGGTGAGGAAGTCCGGCAGGTTGTCCACCAGCGTGCAGTCGACCGTGGTCGGCGCGTCCTTGTAGGCGCATTTCGGCCCCGTGCGCACCCAGTCCTTGGGCCAGACCGGGTCCTGCGCGGTGACCGGGCCGGTATGGTTCATCACCACGTCGAGGATCACGCGGATGCCGTTGGCGTGCGCGGTCTCGACAAAGTTGCGGAAGTCCTTCTCGGTGCCCAGGTTGGCGTCCACGGCGGTGAAATCCTTGGCCCAGTAGCCGTGGAAGCCATAGGACAGGCCGGTGCCCTCGTCGGTCGGCCCATGGATCTGCTCGACCGGGGGCGTGAGCCAGATCGCGTTCACGCCGAGCTCCTTGAAGTAGCCGTCCTTGATTTTCGCCGTGATGCCGGCCAGGTCGCCGCCCATGAAACCGCGCAGCTTGGCCGCATCGGCCTTGCGGCCGTATGCCAGGTCGTTCGCCTTGTCGCCGTTGTTGAAGCGGTCCGTCAGCAGGAAGTAGACGGTGGCGTTCTCCCAGACGAAGGGCTTGCCGGCCGGCTGGCTGGCGGTAGTCTGTGCGGCCGCTTGGGTAGCGACGCCAAAGGCGAGCAGCATGGAGGCGGCAAGGACGGGAAGTTTCATGCGGGTTCCTGGGGTTGGTGGTGGGTCAGGTAATCACGGTCGGTTGCTCCCGGCCGGTGCGCTGGCGCAGTTCCGCCACGCTGTCGGCGATGGCGATCAGTTCGGAAAGCGCTTGCTGGGTGTCGAGTTCGTGGCGTGCGGGGTCGGCCTCGTAGCGTTCGAGGTAGAGGCGGATGGTCGCGCCTTCGGTGCCGGTGCCGGACAGGCGCAGCACGATGCGCGAGCCGTCCGCCATGATGATGCGGATGCCCTGGCGCGTCGCCACCGAACCGTCGACCGGGTCGTTGTAGACGAAGTCGTCGGCCTCGGCCACGCGAAAGCTCCCCAGCGTCCGGCCGGCCAGGTCCGGCAGCTTCGCGCGCAGCGCCGCCATCAGGCTGTCCGCGGCGGCGGCGTCGACCGCTTCGTAGTCGTGGCGCGAATAGTAGTTCCGGCCGAAGCGCGCCCAGTGTTCGCGCACGATCTCGTTCACGGACGCATTTGCCGAATCCTTGCGCGCGGCAAGCAGGTTCAGCCAGAACAGCACGGCCCACAGGCCGTCCTTTTCGCGGATGTGGTGCGAACCGGTGCCATAGCTTTCTTCGCCGCACAGCGTGACCAGGTTGGCGTCCATCAGGTTGCCGAAGTACTTCCAGCCGGTCGGGGTCTCGAAGCAGGAAATGCCCAGGCTTTCCGCCACGCGGTCGGCCGCCTGCGAAGTGGGCATGGAGCGCGCGATGCCGGTGATGCCCTTGGCGTAGCCGGGCGCCACGGTGGCGTTGGCGGCGATGATGGCCAGGCTGTCCGACGGGGTCACCGCCAGGCCGCGGCCGACGATCATGTTGCGGTCGCCGTCGCCGTCCGAGGCAGCGCCGAAGTCGGGCGCATCAAGACCGTTCATGTGGGCGATCAGGTCGGCCGCGTTGACCGGGTTGGGGTCCGGATGGCCGCCGCCGAAGTCTTCCAGCGGATCGCAGTTGACCACGGTGCCGACTGGCGCGCCCAGCATGCCTTCGATGATGGCTTTCGCGTAGGGACCGGAGACCGCGTGCATGGCGTCGAAGCGCATCCGGAAACCGCGGTTGAACAGCGCGCGGATCGCCTCGAAGTCGAACAGGCGCGCCATCAATTCGCTGTAGTCGGCCACCGGGTCGATGACCTCGACCACCATGTGTTCCAATCGGGTGCGTCCCGGCTGGTCGAGGTCGACCGCGGCGGCGTCGCTGATGCGGTAGGACCTCACCGCCTGGGTGTGGGCGAAGATCGCCTCGGTGATCTTCTCGGGCGCCGGGCCGCCGTTCTCGATGTTGTACTTGATGCCGAAGTCGCCGTCCGGGCCGCCGGGATTGTGGCTGGCCGAGAGCACGATGCCGCCGAAGGCCCCGTGCTTGCGGATCACGCAGCTCACCGCCGGGGTGGACAGGATGCCGCCGCGCCCCACCAGGCAGCGGGCGATGCCGTGGGCGGCCGCCATGCGCAGGATGGTCTGGATCGCTTCGCGGTTGAAATAGCGGCCGTCGCCGCCGACGACCAGGGTACGCCCCGGGCCCTCGCCCAGGGTCAGGAAGATTGCTTCAACAAAATTCTCGAGGTAGCCGGCTTGCTGGAACTCGGTCACCTTCTTGCGCAGGCCCGAGGTGCCGGGCCGCTGTCCGGCGAACGGCGTGGTCGGGACGGTCTGGATGGTCATGCTTCGCTCCTGTCGTTATAACGAATTGCAACATCCACTGATGTTGATAAAACGTTACGATACGACAGGCGCGGAATCATTGGCGCAAGCCTCGCGGCGACTCAGATCGCGGCCTTGACCGGGGCTGCGCGGTCGGTCACGAACAGGGTCAGCACGGCCGCGAGCAGCATGCTGGCGCCGCCCAGCGCCACCGTCATGACGGTGTGGCCGCCGAAGAAGTGCTTGGTCACGCCGCCCAGCAGCAGGCCGCTGACGATCTGCGGAATCACGACGAAGAAGTTGAACAGGCCCATGAAGTAACCCATGCGCTTGGCCGGCAGCGAACCCGCCAGGATCGCGTAGGGCATGGTCAGGATCGAGGCCCAGGCCAGGCCGACGCCGATCATCGGCAGCATCAGCATGTTCTTGTCGGTGATCAGGACCAGGCTGGCCAGGCTCAGGCCGCCGATCGCCAGGCAGGTCGCGTGCACGGTCTTGCGGCTGGTAGCCCGCGCGAACACCGGCAGCAGGAAGGCGGCCAGCGCCGACACCCCGCTGTACACCGCGAACATCACGCCGACGAAGCTGCCGGCGGCCTGGAAGTTCGAGGATTGCGCATCGGTGGTGCCCCAGACGTTGTCGGCGATCGCCGAGCCGGTGTAGATCCACATCGCGAACAGCGCGATCCAGGTGAAGAACTGCACGAAGGCCAGCTGCACCATGGTCTTCGGCATCTTGGCGAAGCCGCCGAGGATCTCCTTGACGGCCACGCCAACGCTGCGGGAATGCTTGCGCTCGGCGTTGAAGGCGTCCATGTCGGGCGGCGGCAGTTCGTCGGCGCTCACCACGGTCCACAGCACGGCCAGGAAGAAGATGGCGCCGCCGGCATAGAAGGAATAGCGCACGGTCTCGGGAATCATCCCGCCCACCGCTTCGTTGGACACGCCCATCGATTCGAAGAACACCGGCAGCAGGGACGCGATCACCGCGCCGCAGCCGATGAAGAAGGTCTGCATCGCATAGCCCGCGGTCTGCTGCGAGGCGTCCAGCTTGTCGCCGACGAAGGCGCGGAACGGTTCCATCGAGACGTTGATGGCGGCATCCATCATCCACAGCACGGCCACGGCCATCCACAGCGCGGCGGAATTCGGCATCAGGAACAGCGCGATGGCGGCCAGCACGGCGCCGATGAAGAAGAACGGGCGGCGGCGTCCCCATTTCGGGTGCCAGGTATTGTCGCTCAGGTAGCCGATGATCGGCTGCACCAGCAGGCCGGTCACCGGCGCGGCCAGCCAGTACAGGGCCAGGTTGTCGGGGTCGGCGCCCAGCGTCGAAAAGATGCGGCTGGTGTTGGCGTTCTGCAGTGCGAAGCCGAACTGGATGCCGAAGAAGCCGAAGCTCATGTTCCAGAGCTGCCAGAACGACAGGCGCGGCTTGATGGCCGCGGTTTGCATATCCATGTGTGTCCCCAATGACGGCCCGGACCTGAGCGGGCTCTCGTGTGATGCAGGCAGCCCACATCAGGCCGACCTACAGGTAGCTGTAGCAAAATAACATGGCGATTTCCGAGTGTCAATCGAAGAGCTGTCATAGTAGAATCGGCACAACAGAGGTGCTCGCAGAGTGCAGCTCTGTAGTCAAACAACAGAATAAAACCTCACGGAGACTAGCGCATGTCCTTTGTTCGCCGCACTACCCTTCCCCTCCTGCTGGCCGCTGCGCTCGGCGCCCCTGCGCTTGCCGCCGACAAGCCCGCCGATGCCCAGAAGGTGTCGACCGCCCTGCCCGGCGTGAGCCTGCTGGGCGAGCCGCTCGCGATGCCGGGACTGGAGCGCAAGCGCCAGCTGCGCCTCTACCTGCCGCCGGGCTATGCCACCAGCAAGAAACGCTATCCGGTGCTGTACATGCACGACGGCCAGAACCTGTTCGACAATGCCACCGCCTACGCGGGCGAGTGGAAGGTGGACGAGACCCTCGACGCGCTGGCCAGGGAAGGCAAGCTGGAAATGATCGTGGTCGGCATCGACAACGGCCAGGAAAAGCGCATGACGGAGCTGAACGCCTGGGACAACGAGCGGATCGGCAAGGGCGAAGGCCGCGAATATACCGATTTCATCGTCAAGACCGTCAAGCCGATGATCGACAAGCAGTACCGCACCCTGCCCGGTCGCGAGCATACCGCGATCATGGGCAGCTCGATGGGCGGCCTGGCGTCGCACTACGCGCTGGTGCAGTATCCGCAGGTGTTCAGCAAGGCGGGCGTGTTCTCGCCGGCCTACTGGACCGCGCAGCCCTCCTTCGACTTCGTGGCCGCCAAGCCGGTGCCCAAGGATGCGCGCGTGTTCCTGCTGATGGGCGAGAAGGAAGGGCCGCAGATGAATGCGGACGTCAAGCGCATGGCGGAGGTGGTGAAGAAGACCGGGCATCCGGCGGCCAACACGGTCTTGAAGATCGTGCCGGGGGCGGAGCACAACGAGGCGTTCTGGGCGGGAGAGTTGCGCGAGGCGCTGTTGTGGATGTTCGCGCCGGATAAAACGTAATACATACCGTGGAGTGATCTGGTCCAGTGGACCAGATCACAAGCCGCCCACGGTACGGGTGAATCTTAACCCTTGCGATGCGGCTTCTTGCCCGCGTCCTTCTTGAAGAACTTCTTCTTCGGCGCCGCGGCGATCGGCGCTTCCAGCCCGTCGCGCGTCATGTTCAGCTGCTGGCCGGCCACCCACACGGTCTTGAGGTGGTCGATCAGTTCCTGCGTCATGTCGTCCGGCAGGTCGATGGTGCTGTAGTCGTCGTAGATCTCGATGCGGCCCATGTACTTGGCCGGCATGTCGGCCTCGTTGGCGATGGCGCCGACGATGTTGCCCGGCTTGACGCCGTGCTGGTGGCCGACTTCGATGCGGAAGGTCGCCATGCCCGGTTCCGCCTCGCGCACCACGCGCTCCTTCTTGAATGCCGGTTCGCGCGGTTCACGCACAGGACGCGCCGGACGGTCTTCCCACGCAACTTGCTCGCGCGGCACGAAGTCGGCGCGCTCCGGACGCGCCTCGCGGTCCGGCTTTTCCAGCAGCAGCGGCTGGTCGCCGCGCGCCAGCTTGGCCAGCGCGGCGGCGATGTCCACCGCCGGCACGTTCTGTTCGCGCTCGTATTCCTCGATCAGCGAGCGGAACACCTCCAGCCCGCCCTCGGCCAGGGTGGCCGCGATCTGCTCCTTGAATTTCGCGATGCGCACGTCGTTGACCGCCTTCACGGTCGGCAGCTGCAGCGGCGCCACCGGCTGGCGCGTGGCGCGCTCGATCGCCTTCAGCAGGCCGCGCTCGCGCGGCGTGATGAACAGGATCGCCTCGCCGCTGCGGCCGGCGCGGCCGGTGCGGCCGATGCGGTGGGTGTAGCTCTCCGGGTCCGAGGGCACGTCGTAGTTGACCACGTGACTGATGCGCTCGACGTCGAGGCCGCGCGCGGCGACGTCGGTCGCCACCAGGATGTCGATCTTGCCGTTCTTGAGCTGCTCGATGGTGCGTTCGCGCGCCTGCTGGGCCATGTCGCCGTTGATGGCGACCGCCGCGAAGCCGCGCGCCTGCAGCCTGGTCGCCAGCTCCTCGGTGCCGAGCTTGGTGCGCGCGAACACGATCATGCCGTCGAAAGGTTCCGCTTCCAGGATGCGGGTCAGCGCGTCGAGCTTCTGCATGCCCGCCACCAGCCAGTAGCGCTGGGTGATGTTGGCGGCGGTGCCGGTCTTGGCGGCGACCGTGATTTCCTGCGGATCGCGCAGGTAGGTCTTGGCGATGCGCTTGATCGCCGGCGGCATGGTGGCCGAGAACAGCGTGGTCTGGCGCTCCGGCGGGGTCTGCTGCAGGATGTGCTCGACGTCGTCGATGAAGCCCATGCGCAGCATCTCGTCCGCTTCGTCCAGCACCAGCGTTTTCAGCTGGGACAGGTCGAGCGAACCCTTTTCGATGTGGTCGATCACGCGGCCCGGGGTGGCCACGACCACGTGCACGCCGCGGCGCAGGGCCGACAACTGCGGGCCGTAGCTCTGGCCGCCGTAGATCGGCAACACGTGGAAGCCCTTGATGTGGGCGGCGTAGCTCTGGAAGGCTTCGGCCACCTGGATCGCCAGCTCGCGCGTCGGCGCCAGCACCAGCGCCTGGGGCACGGCCTGCTTGATGTCGATGCGCGACAGGATCGGCAGTGCGAAAGCGGCGGTCTTGCCGGTGCCGGTCTGGGCCTGCCCGAGGACGTCACGGTTGGCCAGCAGCAGCGGAATGGTCGCGGCCTGGATCGGCGATGGCGTTTCGTAGCCGACGTCCTTCAACGCCTTCAATACGGGCGCGGACAGGTCGAGATCGGCAAAAGTCGGGAGGGGGGTGTCAGACATGGCAAAACTTTCAAAGTTGATACTGAAGCCGCAGTTTACTCTCTCGCGCAGCGAGGGCGGGCACTATTCGGAACGGGGCTGTTTTTTTACCAAGTGGAAAAAAAACGGCGGCCCCATGCGCCTTCACGCATGGGGCCGCGAATGATACAGGGTAAGCGCTACATTTTCTTGGCTGCGCACATCCTGGCGATGTACTCGTTGTGGGTCGGCATGACGTCGACGCACTTGGCGATCACGTCGCGTACGCTCTCCAGGTACTCGGCAATATCCTCTTCCGACTGTGCGTCGGCCAGCGGGTGGTAGCCGTCGATCGGCATGTTCTGCCCTTCGAAGACCTGGATCCAGCCGACTTCCGAGAACAGCTCGTTGTCGACCCGGACCACGCGGCCGTGCGAGCGGTACATGGCCATCTTGTGGCGCAGCGTGTCGGGAATCGCCATGTTCGCGCACTCCTTCCAGTATTCCGAATCGGTGCGCTGGTTCAGGTGGTAGTGCAGGATGATGAAGTCGCGGATGCGCTCGTAGTCGAAGCGCGACTGGCGGTTGTATTCGTCGCGGTCGATCGCGCTCCAGCCGCGGTCCGGGAAGAAGTCGAGCAGGCGCTGGATGCCGGACTGGATCAGGTGGATGCTGGTCGACTCCAGGGGCTCGAGGAAGCCGCTCGACAGCCCCAGGGCCACCACGTTGCGGTTCCAGGCCAGCTTGCGCATGCCGGTCTGGAAGCGGATCAGGCGCGGCTCGGCCAGCGCCCGGCCATCCAGATTGGACAGCAAGGTAGCTGCGGCCTCGTCGTCGCTGATGAAGCGGCTGCAGTACACGTGACCGTTGCCGGTGCGGTGCTGCAGCGGGATGCGCCACTGCCAGCCCGACTTGTGCGCGGTCGAACGGGTATACGGCGTGATGACGGGTGCCGATTCGCAGGGCACGGCCAGCGCGCGGTCGGCCGGCAGCCAGTGGGTCCAGTCCTCATAGCCGGTCTGCAGGGTCTGTTCGATCAGCAGGCCGCGGAAGCCCGAGCAGTCGATGAACAGCTCGCCCTCCACCCGGGTGCCGTTCTCCAGCTCGACCGCGTCGACGTGGCCGTCCGGCTCGCGCAGCGTGGCGCGCGTGATCTTGCCTTCGATGCGCACCACGCCGCGCGACTCCGACAGCTTGCGCAGGAATTTCGCGTACAGGCTGGCGTCGAAGTGGTAGGCGTAGCCGATGTCGCGCAGCGGCGAATTCGGCACGTCGAAGCGCGGCGGCATGAACTTGCTGGCTTTCGAGGCCATCCGCGTGATCGAGTATTCCTCGAGCGGCGCGGCCTTGCCCGCGCGGCGCATCTTGTTCCAGTACTGGTCGAAGGGCAGCGTGGCCAGGTCCTGGCCGAGGCGCCCGAAGCCGTGCATGTAGCGGTCGCCGAGCTTGCCCCAGTTGACGAACTCGATCCCCAGCTTGAAGCTGCCCTGGGTCTCGCGCATGAATTCGTTCTCGTCGATGCCGAGCACGCGGTTGAAGCGCTGGATCATCGGAATGGTCGCTTCGCCGACGCCGACGATGCCGATCTCGTCCGATTCGACGAGGCGGATGTTGTAGCGGCCGTTGAGGACGGTGGACAGCGCGGCCGCGGTCATCCAGCCGGCGGTGCCGCCGCCGACGATGACGATGTCCTTGATTGGTTCAGTGTGCATGTGAGATACCCAGGGTTTTGCAGGGTGGGCGGAGAACCCGCCCACCCTACGAAAAACAACCCCTGGCGAGCGCTAGCCCGGCAGGGGTTGATACTGTACCTCAGTTCAGCTCAGCTTAGAACTTGTAGCTGGCGCCGAAGTGGTAGGTACGGCCGTAGTCGACGCGGTTGGTCGGGTTGTTCTCGTCGTCGGTGAACTCCAGGAACGGTGCGTTGTTCCAGTTCTGCGCCTGGGCGAACAGGCTCACGCCCTTCAGCCAGCCGCTCTGGATTTCATACGACGCCTGCAGGTCGACCACGGTCTCGCCCTTGATGAAGGTCAGCTGCGCATTGTCCTGGTAATCCGACACCTGGCCCAGGAAGCTCGAACGCTTGCGCGCCGCGGCAGCGATCTGGAAGCCGTTCTTCTCGTAGTACAGGCGCAGGTTGCTGACCTTGCGCGACAGGCCCGGCAGCGGGATGCTGATCGCGCTGCCCGTCACGTTGGCGAAGCCTTCGCGCGGCAGGTCGATGCTGCTCTTGGTATCCGAGTGGTTCAGCATCACGCCGAAGCCGTCCAGGTACTGGCTCGCCATCGAGAACGGCAGGTTGATCGCCAGCTCGTAACCGTACAGGTTGCCGCCATCGCCGTTCATCGGCTGGGTGAAGCGGCCGATGGTCCCGCCGCCCGGCGGCAGGGTGGTTTCCGGCGAAATGGTCTGCGCGAAGTCGTAGTCGCGCGCCATGCGGAAGATGTAGGTGTCGAGCTTCTTGTAGAAGACGGCAGCGCTGACATAACCCTTGTTGCCGAAGTACTTTTCGTACGACAGGTCGAAGGCCTTGGCGCGGAACGGCTTGAGCTGCGGGTTACCGCCGCTGCTGGTCAGGACCGAGACGCCCTGCTGGTTGCTGAGCGTGACGTTCTGGCCGGCGCGCAGGTCGTCCAGGTTGGCGCGCGAGACGACCTTGGCCAGGCCGACGCGCACTTTCTGCTCGTTCTTCAGGTCGAAGGACAGGTTCAGGCTAGGCAGGAAGTCCCAGTAGGTGGAGCTGTCGGTAACGCGCATGCCCGGGCAGGAGGTCGGGGTATTGCCCTTGCAACGGCCGCTGTCGACCTGGTAGCCGCCACCGGTCTGGTCCGAGTAGATCGCCTGGATGCCGGCGTTACCGCGGTACGGCAGGCCGAACAGTTCACCTTCCAGGTCGCCCATGGCGTAGCCGGTCCAGATGCGTTCCTTGACGTCCCACCACTTGTTCAGGATGTCGGCGTCGACCTTCGGTGCCAGTTCATACACGGTACCGAGCGAGCCGACCGGGTTCCACGACACCACGTTGAAGCCCGAGGCGCCGGCCTGGGCGACGTCGCTGCCCGGCACGTCCGCGGCGCCGTTCGGGTTGCCGCCGATGATCATCAGGCGGCCGTCCTGGCCGGTACGCTCCTTGTCGCGCATGGTGAGGTTGAAGCCGTAGGTGGTGCCGACCACTGGGCCCCACTCGACCGCCTTCTTGGCGGACAGGCGCAGCGCCTTGACTTCGTCCTCGACGTAAGGCTGGCCGAGGTAGCCTGCCTGCGGCGACGCCGCGCCGCCCGACCAGCCCATGGTGTCGGTCAGCTTGACCGCGCCACGGTCGGCGTAGTTCAGGCCCGGGGTGTACTTCACCTCGGTGACGTTGGCGCCGTTGAAGCCGGTGTAGCGCAGCGAATCCTGCTGGTTCGGCAGGGTGCCGGCGGTGGTCTCGTAGCGCGAACCCAGCTTGGTGGCCTTCGACCAGGTCAGGTCGGCCATCGTGGTCCACTCGCCGAATTTCAGCTCGTTGTTCCAGCCGATGGTCTTCAGGTCGTCTTCCGCGCCTTCGTAGTGATTACGCACCACGCCCTTCCAGTTGGTGATGGTGCCGCTGGTGGCGACGCCATTGGCCACGGTAGCCTGGCTCAGCACGTGCGGCAGCTCGTAGGCGCCGCCGGCGTTGCCGGCCACGCCGGCTTCGAAACCGGTCTTCTTCAGGCCGGTCTCGCCTGCCGAGTAGAACACGTCGACGGTCGACTTGAAGTTCTTGTTCGGACGGTACTGCAGCGAGGCGAAGGCGCCGTCGCGGTTGTGCATGTTCTGCTCGGTGTCGTAGCCGAAGCCGTTCGGGACCTTGACGGTGGCGCCGTTGTAGGTCATGTCGGCGGTACCCCAGGAATTGAACTTCGACTGGCCGCCGCCCATTTCCTCGTAGCGGGTGAAGCCCACTGCCACGCCGATGGTGCGGTTCGCGAACTGGTCGATGTACGACAGGGTGGCGCGCTTGCCGTCGCCTTCCGGCAGGCCGTCGCGCTGTTTCACGCCGAGGCGGCTCTTCTTGTAGCTGACGGCAACGGTGCGCTTGCCGAAGTCCAGCGGCTGCACGGTGCGCAGGTCGATGGTCGAGGCCAGGCCCTGGCCGACGACGCTGGCGTCCGGGGTCTTGTAGATGACGATGGAACCCATCAGTTCGGCCGGGAACAGGTCGAACTCGGGCGAACGGGCATTGCCGGTCGAGGCCATTTCGCGGCCGTTCAGCAGGGTGCCGTTGAAGCTCGGCGACAGGCCGCGCACCGAAATGTCCGATGCCTTGCCCGAGCTGCGGCCGCGCTGGGCCGAGACGCCCGGCAGGCGCGAGATCGATTCGGCGACGCTCTGGTCCGGCAGCTTGCCGATGTCTTCGGCCGAAACGGCTTCGACGATCGAGGTGGAATTCTTCTTGATCGAAATCGCCGCTTCGATACCGCGGCGGATACCGGTCACCTGCACGGTGGCGACGCCCGGCTGGACGTTCGCGGTGGCGCCCGCAGGGGTCGGCTCGGCGGCGGTAGCTGCCTGCTCGGCCGAATTCGGCTGGGTGGCAACGCTCGACGTGGCGCTGGTGGTCGTGGTGGTGTTGTCCTGCGCGGTCGATTGCGCGTAGGCGCTGCCCGCGAAGACGGACAGGAAGACTGCGCAGCCGGCGGCAACCGGGCTCAGCTGGAATGCAAGGCGGGCCGGCTCACCAGCGCGCTTGGTTGCGAAGATATTCATTTGTCCCCTCAATAAAGACACAATAATTTTTTCCCGAAACTACAGCGCGACAGGCAGCTGCACGCCAGCCTCAAGCAAACGTTTTTGGACGTTCAGCCGAGGATTCTGTATTAAAACTAGATGCACTGTCAACGGGAGTTGCTTGTTACTACGATAATGGCATGTTTTTCAGAAAATCGGCAGCACAGCACGTCTTTTCCGTTGTATTTGGGCTACAAGAGTGCATATAAGCCGCTGTAGTCGGACTACAAATGCACTTTGAAGCAGCATCCGGCGTGAAAGATGCACCATGTCGGTGCACACCTGAAAGCTACAGGGTGATCGAGGACTAAGAAAATTCCTCAAGGAAAAGTTTTCGGATAAGCGAATCTGTACTTTGACTAGATTCCGAACAGGCAATGTATTTGTACCATGTAGTCGCTTCATAGTATTCTCGCCGCAACACAACCAAGCGCGGCGACACTCTTTCCTCCTGATTCGGCTGAAAACTGTAGTCTGACTACGCAAGCGTATTCAAGCTGCATACAGGTGGCGTAGAGAAGCCCAAGAGACCCATGAAACTTTTCTTCGCCACTTTGCTGGTCGGCAGCGCCGCCCTGAGCCCCTTCGCCGCCCAGGCCCAGTCTCCCGCGATCGCCCACATGGAGCCGCCGTTCTGGTGGGTCGGCATGCAGCACAAGGGATTGCAGTTGATGGTGCATGGCGAGCGTATCGCCGACCTGGAACCTTCCCTCGCCTATCCGGGCGTGCGCATCGCCTCGGTGACCCGGGTACCGAGCAGGAACTACCTGTTCATCGATCTCGAGATCGGCCAGGACGCGCGGCCGGGCAAGTTCGACATCGTGTTCAAGGGCGCGGGCCGCCAGGCCTCCTATGCCTACCAGCTGCTGGCGCGCGAGCCCGGCTCGGCGCAGCGCCAGGGCTTCACCAGCCGCGACACGATCTACCAGGTGATGCCGGATCGCTTCGCCAATGGCAACCCTGGCAACGACAGCATCCCGGACACACTGGAGAAGGCGAACCGCGCGAACGGCTCGGGGCGCCATGGCGGCGACATCCAGGGCATCATCGACCGCCTCGACTATATCCAGGGCATGGGCTTCACCCAGCTGTGGCCGACGCCGCTGGTCGAGAACAACATGCCGGCCTACTCCTACCATGGCTACGCCGCCACCGATCATTACCGCATCGATCCGCGCTATGGCAGCAACGAGGACTTCCGCCGCCTGTCGAACGAGGCGAAGAAGCGCGGCATCGGCCTGATCCAGGACGTGGTGCTGTCGCACATCGGAGCAGAGCACTGGTGGATGAAAGACCTGCCGACCCCGGACTGGGTCAACTACGGCGGCAAGTTCGTCCCGACCCAGCACCACCGCGTCGCCGTGCAGGACCCGTATGCCTCGAAGGAAGACGCCGACAACTTCACGCGCGGCTGGTTCGTCGAGAGCATGCCGGACCTGAACCAGTCGAACCCGCTGGTGGCGAACTACCTCATCCAGAACAACATCTGGTGGATCGAGTACGCCGGACTGGCGGGACTGCGGATCGACACCTTCGGCTATTCGGACGGCGCCTTCCTGAGCGAATACACGCGGCGCCTGATGGCCGAATACCCGAAGCTGAACATGGTCGGCGAAGAATGGAGCAAGCTGGTGCCGGTGGTGGCGCGCTGGCAGCGCGGCAAGGACAACTTCGACGGCTATTCGGCCTCCACCCCGAGCCTGATGGACTTCCCGCTGGCCGAAGCCATGCGCACGGCACTCAGCGACAACAAGGGCGGCAACGTCTTCACCGACGTGTATGAAACGCTTTCGCTCGACTACCTGTACCCGGAACCGGGCAACCTGGTGCTGTTCGAGGCCAACCACGACGTCTCGCGTATCTGGAGCGTGGTGGGCGAAGACTTCGACCGCTACCGGATGATGATGGTGTTCCTGATGACGATGCCGCGCATCCCGCAGCTCTACACGGGCGACGAGATCCTGATGACCAGCGCCACCAGGGAACGCGACGATGCCAGCTACCGGCGCGACTTCCCCGGCGGCTGGGCCGGCGACCGGATCGATGCCTTCACCGGCAAGGGCCTCACGGCGCAGCAGCGCGCGGCCCAGGAGCTGGTGCGCAAGCTGGCCAACTGGCGCAAGGGCCAGTCCGTCATCCACCACGGCAAGCTGATGCACTACGGCCCGCGCGACAATACCTGGGTCTACTTCCGCTACGACGGGGACAAGAAAGTGCTGGTCGCCTTCAACAACAACCCGAAGGAGATGGTGCTCGACACCCACCGCTTCCGCGAGATGCTGGCCGGCGTGGCGGGCGGCGTCGATGTCCTGAGCGGCAAGCGTTTCGAACTGGGCAAGGAGCTGCGCCTGCCGGCGAAGGCAAGCCTGATCATCGAACTGGAGGCGGCACGATGAAGCGCAGCCTGCTGGCCACCGCCGCCTTCCTGGCCTGCCTGGGCGCGAGCGCACAGGACAAGGAACTGTATATCCGCGGCGCCTTCAACGGCTGGGGTACCGACAACGCCCTTGCCCACAAGGGCCAGGGCGTCTACGAAGCCGACATCCTGGTCAGTCCCGGCAACCATGCCTTCAAGGTGGGCAGCCGCGACTGGAGCGACGAGTGGGTGCTTGATGCCAACCAGAGCGTGACGGTGGCGCCGGGCACGCCCTACCGGCTGGAGACCCAGGCCGGTCCGGAAGACTATCTGTTCGTGCGCCAGACCGGCACCTACCGCTTCACGGTCGACGCCTCCAACCCGGCCGCGCCGAGCTTGCGCGTGCTGCGCCTGGAGACGCCGCAGGCGGCCAGCGCACCCGATCCGCACGCAGGTCGCGAGGCCGTCGCGACGCTCGACTTCCCGACCTGGGACGGCAAGCAGGAAACTGCGCGCTTCTCCTCGCCCGATCCCGGCGCCGAGCTGCGGCGCTATGCCCACTCCACCACCCTCAGCCTGCGCGACCCGGGACCGCAGCACAGCGAGTATGCCGAGCAGCCCGGCCTGCCGCGCATCCGCAGCGGCAACCTGGCCTTCGATGCCCTGTTCGCGCTGGCCGGTTCCGAGATGCGCCTCGACGCGGTCAGCCAGATCCGCGACGGCAACTACAACGGCGGCGCCGCCATTGCCTGCGAGTGTTTCGCGACCGGCGAGAAGTGGCATTACGTGTGGACGCGCGACCTGTCGTATGCGGCCGACCTGGGCCTGGCCCTGCTCGACCCGCAGCGGGTGCGCAACTCGCTTGAATTCAAGTTGTCCGGCTGGCGCAAGGGCCTGCCGATCGCGCCCCAGGTCGCGGGCAAGGGTTACGCAACTGAGGACGGTCTGCAGATCGTGCAGGACACCGGCAGCGGCGGCAGCTGGCCGGTCAGCACCGACCGCGTCACCTGGGCCTTCGCGGCCGAGGAAACCCTGCGCGCCCTGCCCGCCGCCGAGCGCGCCCCGTTCGCGCGGCGCGCGCTGCAGGCGCTCTCCAACACGATCGAGAACGACCGCATCGCCGCTTTCGACGCAAAGACCGGCCTGTACATGGGCGAACAGTCCTTCCTCGACTGGCGCGACCAGAGCTACGCCGCGTGGATCCCGAACGAGCTGGCCTTCATGTCGACCTCGAAGTCGCTGTCGACCAACGTCGGCCATTATCAGGCCCTGAAGCTGGCATCGACCCTGGCGCGCGAGCAAGGCGACCAGGCCCGGGCGGAGCGCTACGCCAAGTGGGCCGCCGCGCTGACCCGCGCCATCAACACCCGGCTCTGGCTGGACGATGCCGGCATGTACAGCAGCCTGACGGCCGGCCACCTCGACGGTGCGCCGCTGCACAAGTTCGACTGGCTCGGCCAGTCGCTCGCCATCATCAGCGGCGTCGCCAGCGAGGAGCGCGCGCGCTCGATCCTGGCGCGCTACCCGCACGGACCGATGGGCGCGCCGGTACTCTACCCGCAGCAGCCGGACATGCCGGTCTACCACAACCGCGCGCTGTGGCCCTTCGTCACGGGCTACGGGCTGCGGGCGGCCAGCCACGCGAAGAACGTGGCCGTGGCCGATGCGGCCTACGACTCGCTGATGCGCGGCGCGGCGCTCAACATGTCGAACATGGAGAACCTCGAATGGCTGTCCGGCCAGCCGCTGCTGCTCGACGAACGCAAGCCGAACCTGATCGGGCCGGTAATCAACTCGCGGCGCCAGCTGTGGTCCGTGGGAGCCTATCTGGGCATGGTGGTGGGCGAAGTGTTCGGGGTATCGCTCCAGGACGATGCCCTGGCCTTGCGCCCCTTCGTCACCGCCAAGCTGCGCCGCGAGACGTTCGCGGCATCGAACGAGATCGCCCTGCACGATCTGCGCCTGCACGGCAAGCGCGTCGACGTACGCCTGCGGCTGCCGGCGGCGAGCCGGGAAGACGGCTACTACCTGGTCGAACAGGTCCTGCTGAATGGCCAGGCAAGCGGCGACCGCATTCCCCTTGCGCGGCTCCAGGAGCGGAACCAGGTCGAAATCGTGCTCGGCCGGCTGGCGCCCGGACAGCAGGACATCCGCCGCGTGAAGGACGATCCGTATGCGGACGGCGGCGCCACCTTCGGCCCGCGCGAGCCGGCGATCACGGCATTGAAGCGCGACGCCAAGGGCGTGACGCTGCAGATCGCGGGCGCTCCGGGGGAACAGGACGTGAGCTACAGCGTGTACCGCGACGGCAAGCGCGTGGCCGAGGGCCTGCCCGCGGGCAGCTGGCTGGATCGATCCGCGGGCGCCTTCGGCTGCTATGCGGTGGAGGCACGCGCCACCGCCAGCGGCAACCGCAGCCACCACAGCGCCCCGCGCTGCGTCGATGCGGGCATCGAGGTCGGCGTCACCGACCCGCGCACCGTCTCCAACGTCAAGCTTGCCGCGCCGAACACGCGCTTCCCGGCTTCCCGCCTGGAAGCCTGGGGCCAGCCCGGGGACCGCTTCGCCGTCGAACGCATCGCCATTCCGGCCGCCGGCAACTACCAGGTACAAGTGCGTTACCACAACGCCGCCAACCAGGTGAACCTGGGGATCAGCGGCGGCGTGAAGTGGCTGGCCGTGAAGGACGGACGCGGCCGGATCGTGGCCCAGGGCGTGGTGCAGCTGCCGCATGCGCCGCTGGCGAAGGCGGATACGCCGACGGTGTATTCGACGCCGCTGGCTGCGCGCTTGGGACGCGGCAGCTACCGCGTCGAGATGAGCGACTTCTACAATATGAGCTATCTCGACAGCAACAGCAGCTTCAGCGCGGCGGGTGGCCTCACGGGACCGTCGAACCGCTTCGACATCTATGGGGTCCGCCTGCTCCGGACGAATTAGCGTAGGGTGCACGGCTCTGCCGTGCGCGCGTTCAGCTCCGCTATGCGCTGCGACGAAGCTTCCGGCGGTTGAACGCGCGGTCGGCAAAGCCGACCACCCTACGTGTCAAGCGGCTTCGGCCTCACCTGGAACCGGCCGCGCCTCCTTGCGCGACGGTCCCTGCGTCATCAGGAGCAGCCGCCCTTCCAGCACGCGGAACTCGAGCGGCATCGCCATTGTCTCCACTTCGCCGTCGGCCGCGACCTTCATGCGCTTGCGGCCGTAGACCGAGGGCGTGCGCACCAGCAGGCGCTTGAAGGCGAAGGCTTCGACCTCGTTGTCGTCGCCCAGGCGCCCCAGCATGCCGCGGACCAGCAGGCGCAGCAGGCCCAGCTTGCCCATGGGCCTGGGGGCGATGCCGACCAGCTGCCCGTCTTCCACCGCCTCGATCAGGCCGTCGCGCATCCCGACCTGCTCCAGCTGCAGGCGATTGTTCCCTACAAACAAGGTCGTGGTGCGCAGGCGCCGTTCCTTGCCGTCGAGCTCGAGAGTGATGCGCAGGTGGCGGTGCGGGCGCAGCGCGATCTTGATGGCCGAGAAGAAGGCGACGACACGGCTGCGCCCGTAATGGCGCTTGTCGTGCTCGCGCTCCTCGAGCAGTTTCGGGTACAGGCCGACGCTGGCATTGACGAGGAAAATCTTGTTGTTGAGCAGGCCTACCTGCACCGGCTGCAGCTTCGCCCGCAGCAGCGCGTACACGGCTTCGGCCAGGTCTTCGGGAATGCCGTGGGTGCGGCCGAAATAGTTGAATGTTCCTTGAGGCAAGACGCCGAAGGGGCAGCCTGCCAGCACCGCTTCGTGCGCCACCGTGTTGATGGTGCCGTCGCCGCCCGCCGCCACCAGGATGCCGCCTTCGGCCGTGGCGCGCGCCGCCATGCTGTGCGCCTTCGCGGTCAGCTCGGCCGGATCGTCGACCAGTTCCAGGGTGCAGCTGCGCCCGGCGGAGGCCAGCACGCTTTCGATGGTCGAGCGCCGCAGCTCGGTCTCGGAATGGCCGGATCCGGCGTTGAGGACGATGAAAAACGGCGCATCGGGACGTGGCTCGGTGATCGGCATCGGTGCTTCGCTTGATCGGTTGGTGGACGGATGTGCAGCGCAATCCTACCACCACCGCCCTGCCGCACAAGGTGCGCCAGCGCGCCTACAGGAGGTCCATGCCGTACAGGTTCAGTTCAGGCTCGCCCGCCACCACAACCCGCGTTCCCTGGAAGCACATTCCCAGTCTGAGCAGCAGCGCGATCGAGGCCGCATTGCCCGGTGTGGTGATGGCCACCAGCCGCGGGATGCCGAGCGCGCGCGCGTGCGCGACCACGGCCCGGGCGGCTTCGAAGGCATAGCCCTGGCCGCGGTAGCGCGGCAGGAAGGCGTAGCCGAGGTCGACGTCTTCCAGCGCGTCGCGCTTGATCAGGCCGGACAGGCCGACCGGCACGGCCGCGCCGTCCTCCCCGAACGCTTCGACCATGTACATGGAATGGCCTCGCGCGCGCTGCATCGCCACCGGCCCCTCCTCGATCGATTTCACCGCGGCCTCGAGGGTGCGCACGCCGCGGTCGCCGATATGCTCGATGAAGGCGGGGTCGTTGAACAGTTCCAGGAACACGGCGGCATCGCCCGGCGCCACCAGGCGCAGGCGCAGGCGTTCGGTGCGCAGGACCTCCAGAGGATGGCGGGTCACGCGTCCACCGTCGGCCAGTGGTCCGGGTCCTGCAGCAGCTGATACATGACGTAGGCGTCCACGTAGCCGAGGCGCTTGTGGCGGTAGGCCTTGGGCAGGGTGCCGACGATCGAGAAACCGAGCTTCTTCCACAGCCGGATGGCGGCGGTATTGGTGCTCACGACGTAGTTGAACTGCATGGCGAGGTAGCCCATGCGGCGCGCCTCCGCGAGGCTGTGCTCGCCGAGCAGGCGTCCGACGCCGGCCCCTTGCGCCGAGGGACTGACCATGTAGGACGCATTGGCCACGTGGTGGCCGCGCCCGGCCTGGTTCGGCACCAGGCGGTACATGCCGAGCACGCGCGCGCCGCTGGTCGCAACAAACGACGTCACCTCGGGGTCGAGCCAGTAGGCGTGGCCCGCCTCGCGCGAGATGGCGGTGGTGAAGGGATAGGTTTCGCCGGCCGCGACGTGGGCGCAGAAGATGCTCCACATCGCATCGAAATCTTGCTCGCCGGCGGGGCGGATCTGGATGTCTATCACGGCTGTCGGGAACAGGGTACCGAACTCGAAAGCGTTCTATTCTAGCCGCAAATTGTCATGGATTACACGAATCGTGCGCGGCTTTTTCTGGCTTATTTCGGGGCCTGCTGGGGCATCCTGAAATCCGTGGCGGCAGGCCGTCCGGGCAAGTGCAGGCTCACCCGGGCGGACGGCGCCTCCGCGACCACGGCGCCGCGCCGCACCACCAGCTTGCGCGCGGCGCGCAGGCGGATCGCCTCGATCGTGGAGCCGGCGTCCAGCAGCACCAGGTCGGCCCAGCAGCCCGGCGCCAGCCCGTAGCCCTCCAGGCCGAGGATGCGCGCCGGGGTCTCGGTCACCGCCAGGAAGCACTGGTGCATCGCCTCCACCCCGGTCATCTGCGCCACGTGCAGTCCCATGTGCGCGACTTCCAGCATGTCGCCGGAACCCATGCCGTACCAGGGGTCGAGCACGCAGTCGTGGCCGAAGGCGACGTCGACGCCGGCCGCCAGCAGTTCCGGCACCCGGGTCATGCCGCGCCGCTTCGGATAAGTGTCGTGGCGCCCCTGCAGGGTGATGTTGATGAGCGGGTTGGCGATCGCCGCGACGCCGCTTTCCGCGATCAGGGGCAGCAGCTTGCTCACGTAATAGTTGTCCATCGAGTGCATCGAGGTCAGGTGCGATCCAGCCACCAGGCCCTGCATGCCGAGGCGCCGGGTCTCGGCCGCCAGGGTTTCGATGTGACGCGACATCGGGTCGTCGGTCTCGTCGCAGTGCATGTCCACGCGCCGGTCCTGCTGCGCCGCGAACTCGCACAGCAGGCGGATCGATTCGGCCCCGTCGGCCATGGTGCGCTCGAAGTGCGGGATGCCGCCGACCACGTCGACGCCCATCGCGATCGCGCGTTTCAGGTTGTCGAAGGCGCCGGGGCTGCGCAGCAGGCCGTCCTGGGGGAAGGCCACCAGTTGCAGGTCGAGGTAGGGCGCCACCTGCTTTTTCACCTCCAACAGCGCCTCGACAGCCAGCAGGCGGTCGTCGCAGACGTCGACGTGGGTGCGGATCGCCAGCAGGCCGCGCGCCACTGCCCAGTCGCAGTAGCGCAAGGCACGCTCGACGATCGCATCCTGCGCCAGCTGGGGTTTCAGCTCTCCCCACAGGCGGATCCCTTCCAGCAGGGTGCCGCTGCGGTTCACCCGCGGCATGCCGTAACTGAGGGTCGAATCCATGTGGAAGTGCGCATCCACGAAGGGCGGGCTGACCAGGTCGCCGCCGGCGTCGATCTCGCGCGCGCCCTGCGCTCCCAGGCGCTTTTCCACTGCCACGATGCGTTCGCCGTTGATGCCGATGTCGATGCCGCGGCTGCCGTCCGGCAGGGTGGCGTTGCGAATCACGAGATCCATGCGCTCCTCCTTTTGTCCCTCCGATTGTAACGATTTCCTGGAAGACTGGACGGTCAAGCAAAATCCACAAGACCTGATAATGCTGCAGCGCAAGATTTCTATAACTAAAGAATAAAATAAGTGGTTTGCAACACCGGCCATTCATGGCTACACTAGTTATATTGCAGTGCGCCATAAAATGACTGACAAGGAAATCTCATGACTTCAATCAGCGACCAGTTTTCCGCAGTACGCAAGGCCCAGTTCGACGCGCAGTTCGATTTTTTCAATGCCATCGCCAGCCAGACCCTCGAGAGCGCCAGCCGCGTGGCCGCCCTCAATATGGCGGTCTCGCGTGACGCCGTCCAGCGTTCGCTCGGCGCCTCTTTCGCACTGCTGGCCTCGCGCGATCCGCGCGACGTGCTCAGCCTTGGCGGCCAGGCCGAGGAAGGTTTCCGCAGCCTGTTCTCCTATGGCCGCGAGCTGCTCGGCATCGCCGCCGGGGTACGCCCGTATGCCGTGCGTCCGCAGGGTTTGTCGGCGCCACAGGCCATCGAGACCGTGGAAGTGATTGAGCGCGGCGTCGCCGACGCCGAGGCCGCATCGGTCGCCGCCGTCGAATCCGTCGTCGAGGCTGCCGTAGAAGCTGCCCCTGCCGTGGAAGCTGCGCATCCGGTGGCGGCCTTCGCTCCCGTGAGCGAACCGGTCGTGGTGGCCGAGCCGGCAGCCGCGCCCGAGGCAGCCACGGAAGCGCTGGCCGCCGAGCCGGTCCCGGCGGCCGAACCGAAAGCCATCGCCAAGGCGGTCGGCAAAGGGGCCGCGCGCGCGGTCGCCGTTCCCCATCCTGCCGCGGCATCGATGGCCGAGCTCGCCAACAGCGAGGGCAGTGAAGCACCGAAGCTCGTCCCCGCGCCGGCGGTGTCCAAGCGCAAGAAATAAACTTGCAGCACGGACGCGGCTGCGCCAGATTGGCAAAGCGACTACACTAGCGGGCTTCGGCCCGCTAGTCGTTTTTACGCGCCTGGATAGCGCGGGCTGCACCAATCTCAAGGAACAACATGAGTCTCGCAAGGCTGATCGGCGGTTTCGTCCGCCGTCATTGGCATGCCTATGTCTCGTCGGCCTTCATGCTGGCCGGCGTCGCCATCTGCACGGTCTTGATTCCGCGCAAGGTCGGCGCCCTGGTCGACGGCCTGGCGGCGCAAAGCCTCGACCAGGACGCGCTGCTGCTCGGGCTGGCCCAGCTGCTCGGCCTGGGCGTGGCCATCTATGTGCTGCGGGTCGGCTGGCGCATCCGCCTGTATTCGGCCGCCTACAACCTGGGCGTCGAGCTGCGCACGCGCCTGTACGCGCGCCTGGCTGCGCAGGGCCCCGGCTTCTACCAGCGCCAGCGCACCGGCGACCTGATGGCGCTCGCCACCAACGACATCGACGCCATCGAGATGGCGGCCGGCGAGGCGATGCTGGCCGGCTTCGACGGCACCCTGACCCTGGTCATGGTGCTGGGCATCATGACGCTCGGCGTCGATGCGCGCCTGGCCGCCGTCGCCCTGCTGCCCTTCCCGCTGATGGCCTTCGCGTTCTGGCGCATCTCGCGCCAGGTGCACACGGCAGAAGCCGATGCGCTCAAGCGCTTCTCGGCGCTCAACGACCACGTGCAGGAATCGTTGTCGGGCGTGCGCACCCTGCGCGCCCTCGGCCTGGAAGCGCGCAGCGCCGACCAGTTCAGCGACCTGGCGGGCAAGGCTGCCGACGCCAGCCTGAATGCCCAGCGCTGGGAGGCGGCCTACGAACCGGCGGTCGGCCTGACCCTGACCGCGGCCACCGGCCTGACCCTGGGCCTGGGCGGCTACCTGGTCTGGAACGGCCAGCTCACCGTGGGCGCGCTCACCAGCTTCTCGATGTACCTGGGCCAGCTGATCTGGCCGATGTTCGCGGCCGGCTGGGTGCTGTCGCTGATCGAGCGCGGGCGCGCCGGCCTGGCGCGCCTGCAGCCGCTGCTGGACGCGCCGCTCACGGTGCAGGACAGCGGCACCTTCGAACAGGTGGGCCGGGGCCCCTTGGTACTCGAGGGTGTCGGCTTCGCCTACGGGGAGGCCGGGCGCCCTGCCCTCGACGACGTATCGGTGCGGGTGGAGCCGGGCCAGACCCTGGGCCTGGTGGGTCCGACCGGCGCCGGCAAGTCGACCCTGCTGCGGGTGCTGCTGCGCCAGGCCACGCCGCAGCGCGGCACGGTCACCTGGGCCGGCCACGCGCTGGAGGACTACCGGCTGGACGCCCTGCGCGCAGCCATGAGCTGGGTGCCGCAGGAATCCTTCCTGTTCTCGGCCACCATCGCCGAGAACATCGCGCTGGCCCGCCCCGGCGCCGCGCGCGCCGAGATCGAGGAAGCGGCCAAGATGGCCTCGATCCACGACGACATCCTGCGCTTCCCGTACGGCTACGACACGCCGGTGGGCGAGAAAGGCATCACCCTGTCCGGCGGCCAGCGCCAGCGCGTGGCGATTGCGCGCGCCCTGCTGGCCGACAGTGCCCTGCTGCTGCTCGACGACGCCCTGTCGGCGGTGGACACCGGCACCGAGACCCGCATCCTCGAGCATCTGGAAGAATTGCGCGCGGCCCGCCCGGAACGTGCGGCGATCATCGCCAGCCACCGCCTGTCGAGCGTGGCCGGGGCCGACCACATCATCGTGCTGCGCGAGGGCCGCGTCACGGAATCGGGCACCCACGACGAACTGCTGCTGCTCGACGGCTGGTATGCCAGCCAGTGGCGCTATCAACAACTGGAGGCCAGCATCGATGCAGAGTGATACCAACCAGGTCCCGATGCGCGCGCAGACCGCGCAGGCGGCCAGCCTGTTGCGCCGCGCCGCCGACCCCGACCGCCGCCACCTTTACTGGGCCACGTTCTGGCTGGTCATCGCCGCCGCCCTCGAAGTGCTCGGCCCCCTGCTCGGCAAGGCGCTGATCGACGACCACCTCCTGACCCGCAACCTGGACTGGACCCGCATGTCGCTGCTGCTCGGCGGCCTGGTGGTCACCGGCTGGGTCTCGTCCTGGATCCGCTACCTGCAGCTGATCCGCCTGTCGGGCCTGGCGATGCGCTCGGTGCGGCGCCTGCGCGAATGGGTCTACGGCCACGTGCTGCGCCTGCCGATGGCCTTCTTCGACCGCGCCATCACCGGCCAGCTGGTGAGCCGCGTGACCAACGACACCGAGGCGGTCAAGACCCTGTACATCCAGGTGCTGTTCGTGATGCTCGATTCGAGCATCGTGCTGGTCGGCACCTTGATCGCCATGGCCTGGCTCGACTGGCGCCTGATGCTGGTGGTACTGGCCCTGGTGCCGGCGGTGGTCGGCATCGTCTGGCTCTACCAGCGCCTGTCGGCGCCGGCCGTCACGCGCGCCCGCGCCCTGCGCAGCGACATCAACGGCCAGATGGCGGAATCGATCGGCGGCATGAGCGTCCTGCAGGCCAGCAATGCTCAGGGGCGCTTCGGCGAGCGCTTCCTGCACACCAACCGCTCGCACCGCAAGGCGCGCCTGGCCGAACTGAAGGCCAACGCCTTCCTGCTGCGCCCGGCCCTCGACCTGCTCAACGTGGTGCTGCTGACCATCGTGATCTACGGCTTCGGCCAGCGCCAGATGAACGCGGTGGAAGTGGGCGTGCTGTACGCCTTCATCAGCTACATCGCGCGGGTGGTCGAGCCGCTGATCCAGATCACCATGCAATTCAGCGGCCTGCAGCAGGCGGTGGTCGCCACCGCGCGCGTCTCCACCCTGCTCGACGAGGCCGGGGCGGCCGAACATGCGCAGGGGCGCGTCGGCAACGAGGCGGCGTTCGACGCGAAGGCGCCGGCGGTGCGGGTGCGCGACGTCAACTTCGCGTACGTGGAAGGCCAGCGCGTGCTGCACGAGCTCTCGCTCGACATCCCGCAGGGCGCCTTCTTCGGCATCGTCGGCCACACCGGCAGCGGCAAGTCGACCCTGCTCTCGCTGCTGCTGCGCTACTACACCGCGGACGAAGGCAGCATCGAGATCGGCGGCCTGCCGCTGGCCTCGATCGGCAACGAGCGCTTCCGCAACGAGGTGGGCCTGGTGCCGCAGGATCCCTTCATCCTGGCCGCCACCGCGCGCGAGAACATCGACATGGGACGCGGCCTGCCGCTCGCGCGCATCGAGCAAGCGGCGCGCGCCGCCCACGCGCACGGCTTCATCGCGGCGCTGGAACAGGGCTTTGATACCCAGCTGGGCGAAGGCGGCTCGCGCCTGTCCTCGGGGCAGAAGCAGCTGCTGGCGATCGCGCGCGCACTGGCGGGCGAGCCGCGCATCCTGCTGCTGGACGAGGCGACCTCGCGCATCGACAGCGCCACCGAGCAGATCGTGCAGGAAGCGCTGGAGGAACTGCGCGGCAAGGTGACCATCATCGCGATCGCGCACCGGCTGTCGACCATCCGCTCGGCCGACCGCATCATCGTGCTGAACCACGGCCGCATCACCGAAGCCGGCTCGCACGAGGACCTGATGCGGATCGAAGGCGGCCTGTATCAGCGCCTGTATTTGCTGCAACAGATCGCGATTTAATCCCTCGGCGCCGGCACCAGGCGCCGGGCGTCGCGGCGCCGGATCTCGTCCGCCACCTGGCTCGCCAGCCGGTCGAGCGCCGCGAAATGGGCGCCCAGTCCCTGCTGCAGGGCCGCGGGGACGCTGTCGGCGCACCAGCCGAGCATCATGCACAGTTCCAGGGTGCGCGGCGCCCCCGGCCCGCAATCGGCGCCCAGGCGGCAGGCGAGCAGCGCGCCCCCGAAGGGGACGCCGCGCGCGGTCGAATCCTGTTCGTCGCTGCTTGGTGTCCGCTCATGGAAGACCGGGGACACCAGCGAGGCGATCACGTCCGGGTTGCCCTGCTCGAAGGCCGCCAGCAGCATCCGCGCCCGCCCCTCCGGCCCATCCGCGGCCAGGTAGTCGAACATGCTGCCCAGGAGCGGATCGGTGTCCAGCCCGAGGTTGCGGGCGGCGCCCAGCTCGCGCTCGGCGTCTTCCATGCCCTCCGGGGTGAAGTCGCAGCGCCGCAGCAGTTCCTCGGCGGCGGCGCGGCGCGGCGCCGGCAACGCCGGCAGGGTCTGTTCGAGGGCGCGGCGGCAGGTTTCCAGCACGTTCGACGCATAGAAATAGGCGCCGCTGCCGGGTTTGCGCATGGCTTCGTAGAAGAACACGCGCAGGTTGGGGGCCTGCACGAACCTGGCGTGCAGCTCGCGCCACGAGGCCGGCGGCTGCTGCGCCGGCGCAGCCGGCGTCATGGGGGCGGTCACCGCAGGGGGCGCCGGCCTGGCGGCAGGCGCCGGCATGGCGTGTGGGCGAGGGACGGCGACGCTGACTGGTTGCGGCGAAGGAAGGGTCAGCATCACCACGCCGGCCAGCAGGCCAGCCAGGCCGGCGCCGATGGCTAGTTCACGGATGCGCATAGCGCTGGCAAGGCATTCTTCATTGCCGGCATGGTAGCAGCATGGAGGCCGGCTAGACGCGGCTCCAGTTGAAGCAGCCCGCCGGCACGCCTGCCCCGCTCACCAGCAGCGCGCCGTGCCGGTAGAAACCCCAGCGCCGCTCCTCGGGCACCGCGACCACCACCACGCCCATCGCCCGGTCGCTCCACACCAGGCGCGCATCGAGCGCGTCGAGCGCCGCGAACACCTCGCGCGGCCCGGCGCCGGGATGGAACACCACGGTGGCGAACCCGGTCTGCGCCGGCGGCACCAGGGCCCAGGCGCCGGCGCCCGAGGTCAGGGCCAGCAGCGCCAGCATCGCGGCCGTGCCTTGCAGGCCGGGGCCGCCGTGACGCCGCAGGCGCAGGCCGAGTGCGAGCGGCGCCAGGCCGAACAGCGCCAGCCACAGCAGGTCCCACAACAGCGGATCGTCGCTGTCGACGCGGATGCGGTGGATCTGCAGCAGCCAGTGGGACAGCAAGGTGTCGACCACGTGCCAGAGGCCGAAGCCGACCAGCACCGCTCCCACCAGCGGCCAGCCCCACTGCCCCGCGCCGCGGCGGTGCAGGCGCCACAGGCCGGCCAGACCAACGAGCGCGATCACATACATCAGCGCATGGAACCAGCCGTCCCACAGCACCTGCATGCGCAGGTCGTCGATGCCCGGCACCAGGCTGAGCAAATGGTGCCACTGCAGGATCTGGTGCAGCAGGATGCCGTCGAAGAAGCCGCCGAGCGCAAAGCCGAGCACGGCGCCCCAGCGGAACCACGGTGTTTTCCACATCGCATCACCTCGCGTCGAAACGGGACGGCCAAGTATAGCCCGTCCGTTTTCAGGCGCCTGCACCCTTCGCGAGGTCTAGCCGCGCCGGCTCCAGGCGACGCCTGCCGCCACCGCCGCCAGCCCGGCCGCGAGGAAACCGCCGGCCGACTGCAGGCTGGCGTCGCCATGGAATCCCACGGCATCCATCATGGCCATGCCCTTGGTCTGGATCATCACGTAGAAGCCGAACAGGAACAGGCCGAGGAACAGGCGCGGCGCGCGGCTCAGCTGCCCGAACAGGGCGGCGCAGCCGGACAGCGCCACCAGGCCGCCCAGCAGGGCGAAGGCGCGCACCGGCTCCACGGGGCTCCAGCGCAGCGCGATCAGCCCCATGAACAGGAGGCCGAGCAGCAGCGCGGCGGCCCACTGGCGCAGGAAGCGGCGGCGGATCCCGCCCGGCACGGCGGCGCTCAGGCTGTCGCAGCCGGCACTGGTGTCGCGCGTAGTGCTCTCGCTGCACAGGATGCCCCAGAACACCACGGCACCGGCCAGCAGGCCGGGCAGGACCACGCTTGGGAGCACCAGGCCGCCGATGAAGCAGACGGCGAGCGCCAGGATCGCGCTGGGCGCCGACACCAGCACCAGGGCGGCATCGGCCAGCACCTGCCCGCCCGGGCCAGGGGTGCGCGCGGCCAGGCGCATCAAGGGCGTCACCAGCCGCGCCAGCGGACGCAGCCAGCCGTCGAGCAGGGCCAGGGGCGAACGGCGCCGGCGCGCCCTGCCGGCCTTGACGCGGTCCGGCGAGAAGCGGTGGAACAGCAGGACCGCCGGCAGCAGCGGCAGCAGCGCCAGCGCAGCCGACAGGAAGCGGTCGCGCACCATGGCCGTGGTCCACATCCATTGCGGCAGGGTGTGCGGCGGCAGCGCCGCATCGAAATTCATCATGCCGATGCCCAGGAACTGCGTGTCGACCTGGCTGCGCAGGCCGGCCATGGCGTGCGCCAGGCCGGTGAAATCGAGCCAGGCCAGCGTGGACGCCGCGCTGCCCTCTTCCACCGCGGCGCCGAGCGACAGCATCGACATCCACACCACGAAATACAGCAGGTCGCCGGCCTTGCCCATGAGCGGGCTCCAGCTGTCGCACAGGACGGCGCAGCTGGCGCAGAAGAAGACCATGGGCAGCAGCAGCAAGCCATAGGTCTGCAGGTAGACCAGGAGGTGTATCGGGCCTTCGCCGCGCAGCAGGTGGCAGGCCAGGGTGGTGAGCATGAAGGCGCCGAGCAGCAGCACCAGCGAGCCGACCGCGCCCAGCCAGCGGCTGGCCACCAGCAGCGCGTCGCCGGCCGGGGTGGCGCCGATGACGCCGCCGATGCCGCTCCTCAGGTCTTCGCCGGTGCGCCCGCGCGCCAGGTAGAAGCCGGCAAGGCTGAACAGCAGGGCGCCCATGACGGCGCTGCCCAGCGCCAGCGCCGAGCTGGTGTACAGCACGCGCGCACCGTCCACCACCAGCAGGCTGCTGCCGGTGCGGACATCGCTGATCATGGCCCAGGTGACCGCCACCACCCCCAGCACCGCCGCCAGGGTGGACAGGCGGCGCAGGCGCAGGCGCACCTCGTTCGCCGCCAGCAGGAACAAAGGGTGCGAGCTCATGCCGCCTCCGCCTGCAGCGCATAGCGCTGCGCCATCAGGGCTTCTTCCAGGCTCGGTTCGGCATTGACCGCTCCCAGGCAGGGCAACACGGGGTGGGCGATACGCAGCAGCATGCGCCCTTCCTGGCGCTGGGCCTGCAGCACGTGCACGCGCTCGCGCAGCGCGGCATAGTCGGCGTCAGGCACGCTGGCGCTCCAGATCCGGCCGCGCGCATGCCGCAGGACCGCATCCGGCGTCTCGTGCGCCACCAGCCGCCCCGCGCGCATGATCGCCAGTTCGGTCGCGATGCTCTCCACGTCCGACACGATGTGGGTCGACAGGATCACCAGCTTGCCGAAGCCCAGCTCGGCGAGCAGGTTGCGAAAGCGTAGCCGCTCCTCGGGGTCGAGCCCGGCCGTGGGCTCGTCGACCACCAGGATGTCCGGGTCGTTCAGCAGGGCCTGGGCGATGCCCAGGCGGCGCTTCATGCCGCCGGAGAACGAGGCCGCGGGCCGGTGCGCCTGGTCGTGCAGGTTGACCAGTTCGAGCAGCCGGCGGATGCGCGCAGCGTCGCGCACGCCCTTGAGGGCGGCGAAGTACTGCATGAACTCGAGCGCGCTCAGGTTCGGATAGACGCCGAAATCCTGCGGCAGGTAGCCGAGGCGGCGCCGGATCGCGTCCGGCTTTTTCACGATGTCGCTGCCGTCGAACAGGATCTGGCCGCTGCTCGGGCGCGTCAATGTGGCGATCATCCCCATCAGGGTCGACTTGCCGGCGCCGTTATGGCCGATCAGGCCGACCACGCCCTGGCCCAGGGACAGCGAGACGCCGTCCACCGCTTTCACGTCCTTGCCGAATTGTTTGCTTACCGCGCGCAGTTCCAGCATGTCTCCCCCTTCGCATTGTTGTTGGGTCGACTATAGGAAAAGCCCGGTGCCGGCTCCAGCCATTTGCGACAGGCGGTCGAAAACAGAGGGTGAATGCCAGATGATCATACTTCTCGCTGGTGACAATTGTGTCGTTTTGGTGACAATTGAAGAGAAGTTGAATTACCCGTTTGCAACAGGAATATAATGATGTAACACAAACGCATGTACTGCCGGTGTTCCAAAACCTTCCCATGCTCTCCTTCTTCCCCCGCTCACTGACGCATTCGCGCAGCCTCGTGCTGGCGGCAGCGCTGTGCATTGCGTCCGGCGCGGCCGCCGGCACCGGCCTGGACAACTCCGCTCCCCTGGGGCAGCGCCTGGCGGAACTCCGTGAACTCAACAAGTACGTTCCCGAACGCGCCCTGCCGCTCCTGATCGCGATCGAGCGGGAAGGCCGTGCGGCGCCGCTGGAGGAGCGCGCCGAATTCCTGAACCAGCTGGCCAATGGCTACGACAGCCTCGGCAAGCTCGGCGAAGCCACCCCCATTGCCGACGAGCTGGTGGCGCTCGGCCGCCAGCACGGCAACAAGGTGGTGCTGGCCAAGGGCCTGCTGCGCAAGGGCTACATGGCTTACCGCCGCTCAGAACTGGCGGAATCGCACCGCCTCATCTGGGAAGCCGAGCGGCTGGCCCTGGCCACCGACGACATCGACCTGAAGGTGCGGGCGACCATCTCCTCGGGCGAGTCCTTCGCCGAGGAAGGCAACTTCCCGAAGGCGCTGGAGCGCCTGCAGGTAGCGGTGGCGCTGGCACGCAAGCATGGCGATCCGACCCAGATCGTCATGTCGCTCAATGCCCTGATCCGCCTGTACACGCAGATGCGCGCGTACGACAAGGGCTTCGAAGCGCTGGCCGAAGCCCTCGACGCGGCGGCGAAGACGAAGTCGCCGGGCCGCATGGCGACCGTGAGGCATGCCGAATACTTCCTCGCGGCCGCCACCGGCCAGTACGGGCGCGGCCTGAAGGCGCTGCTGGAGAGCCTGGCCATCGAGCGCAGCATCGGGGCCGATTCGATGGCCGCCTATTCGCTGGTGAACCTGTCGGACTGCTACCTGAAGCTGCGCGACTACCGCAATGCGGCGCTGTATGCCGAGCAGACCGTCAGCGCGGCGCGCGCGCTGAACGACGCCGGACTGGAGGCGACCGCGCGCCTGAACCTGGGCCAGGCCTACCTGGCCACCGGCCGCCTGGAGGAAGGCAAGCGCCACATCGAAGCCGGCATGACGGCCTACGAGAACCTGGGCGACCAGCCGCAGCTGCAGGCCGTGCTGGTGGAATACGGCCAGGCGCTGGAACGCGCCGGCGACCTGGCCGGCGCGCTGCGGGCCTACCATCGCGAACGCAGGATTTCGAACGAGCTGTTCGAGAAGCGCCGCCAGCGCGCCGTGCTCGACCTGCAGGAGAAATACGAGACCGAGAAGAAGCAGCGCGAGATCGAGCTGCTGCGCAGCGAGAACGAGGTCAGCCACCTGCAGCAGCGCGTCTGGTGGCTGCTGGCGGCGGTGTTCGCCCTGGCCTCGATCGTGGTCGGCCTGCTGTACCGCAAGGTGCGCCAGGCCAACGCCAAGCTCTACGAAAAGAACAAGGAGCTCAAGCAGCAGAGCGTGCGCGACCCGCTGACCGGGCTGTACAACCGCCGCCACTTCCTCGACTACATGCGCACGATGCCGCAGCCGGAGACGCCGGTGAAGGCCGCGGAGCCCGAACAGTGCGGTGCATTATTCCTGCTGGACGCCGACCACTTCAAGCACATCAACGACACCTGGGGCCATGCGGCCGGCGACGCGGTGCTGACGGCGATTTCCGCCAGCCTGCGCGAAATCCTGCGCGAGACCGACATGATCGTGCGCTGGGGCGGCGAGGAATTCCTGGCCTTCCTGCCGTCGATCCCGCGTGCGGGCCTGGACGAGGTGGCGCAGCGCATCCTGGCCGGCATATCGGCGGTGAGGATCGCGCACGGCGGCCAGACCCTGAGCGTGAACGTGTCGATCGGCTTCGCGCCCTTCCCGCTGAGCTGCGGCGGGGCGGTGCTGCCGTGGGAACGCGCGGTCAATCTGGTGGACATGGCGCTCTACCTGGCCAAGGCGCACGGACGTAACCGCGCCTATGGCCTGCAGGGCTTCAGCGATGCGTCGCAGGTATGCGTGGAAGAGGTCGAGCAGAACCTGGAACAGGCCTGGCGCAAGGGGCAGGTCAGGATGTCGACCGTGCTGGGGAGCCAGCAGGATTGTCGCGCCAGCGCGTGATCAAATCAAATATGCACGGACGCAACGCTTTTGAAGGCTGCAAGGTCTAGATATGCATTGCCGCAATACATCCGTTAGCTGAACGCGCGGCCGGCGGAGCCGGCCACCCTACGGTGTAGATGACACCGAGTCGGTCTAATCGACCACGTCCTGGATTTTCTCGCCCGCGTTCTCGACCTTCTTGCCGACTTCCTCGGTAGCCCGCTTCAGGCCGCCCTTGGCGTCGCGGGTGGCATCCGCGACCTTCTCGCGCGCCTCTTCGGTCGCGCGGTCGACCTTGGCGAGTTCCTGGTCCACCTGGCGCGACACCTTCGCACCGGCCGCGTCCAGCGCCTTGCCGGCGCGCTGGGCCGGCCCCATCGCTTCTTCGTCACGGCTGCAGCCTGCCAGCGCGGCAAGCAGCAGCAGCGTGCCCAACATGCTCGTCTTCATGGTTGACTCCAGCTGTCTGCTTGCCGGCCAGCATACACCGGCGCCGAAAAACGTGGCTGACGCTTGGCTCGGGTAGCCGCTCACTCGTTGCGCGAGGGATCGGCCAGCGGGTGTTCGCGCTCGTCGACGATCTCCAGCCGCAGGGCGCGAGTCTGGTCGTCCTCGCCCCAGCGCTTGGTGAACACGGCCAGCCTGGCCAGCGCCTTGTCGTAGGCGCGGGCGCGCCGCAGTTTCTTGATCGCGCCGGTGGCATCGATCCAGGCCCTGGCGCGCTGCTCGGCGCGCGTGCAGTCCGCGGCCGCCTTGTTGAGCGACTGCTGCACCTGGCGCAGCTGTTCGGGCGTGGCGCGGGTGCTGCGCAGGGCGATCAGTTCGTCCTGCGCGTCCCTTGCCTTGCACTCGACGGCCAGCGCCACCGCACGGTCCATGCGCCGCTCGATGCGGCTGCCCTCCGGGCGCACCATCACCCAGATCAGCCACAGCGCCGCCAACGCGGCGATCCACCAGCGCAGCCGGATCGGCGCGCGCCGCGGTGGCTGGGCCGGCGACGGGCTCGCTGCCGCACGGCCGACGCCGGGTGGCGGCGGAATGCCGCGTCCGGGCTGCGGCTGCGGTAGCGGCCGGGCCGGCCCTTGGGCCTGGGACTGTTGCGTCCCTGCTCCCATTGCCGCACCAAGGGCCGGGCCTGCGGCCGGGACCGGAGGCGGCGGCGTGGTCGGCGCCGGCGTCGGGGCGACCGTCGGCGCGGGCGTCGGTGCGGCAGTCGGCGCCGCCGCCGGCGCTTTCGTCAGCACCGGCGTCACCGGCTGGACGGCCTGTTGCGCCGTGCCGCACCATGGACAGAAATTCACCCGCCTCGGCATCAGGCGCCCGCAATGCGGGCCGATGCAGCGGTAGACCGCGTCGTCTTGCACCATGCCGTCCTTCATTCGGGATCCGGAATGCCGTCACCGGCGCCGCGCGGGACGTCGTCCGGGTCGGGGATCGCATCGCCCAGCACCGCCGCCAGTTCAGGCAGCGCAGCGACCGTGCTCCACTTGTCCAGCTTCGGGTTCCAGGCCATGTTCCAGGCGCGCGTCGCGCCGTCGATCTCGCCCCGCTCCGCCTGGCGCGCGATCTCGTCGATCGTGAAGGGGCCGCGCTGCGCGCCCTGCACGAACAGCTTGTAGCGCGGCCCGTCCGCCTGCCCCACGGCGCTCACGACCGGAGGGAGCTTGGCCAGCTCCACCGCCGCCGCGGCGCGTCCCTGCAGCACCGCCGCCGCATGCGCGTCGCTGTGCAGGTACTGCGGCAGGATCACGCGTTTGTCCACCGGCCGCTCGACTTCCCAGCTGTAGGCGTCGCTGGCGGAATCCGGCACCGCCTCGGTCCACCCCTGGATGCTGCTGAGCGCGGTCTCGATCTGGCTCGGCGACAGCGTCGGGTCGAGCGCGGCGGCACGCCGGATCCACCCGTCGTACAGGCGCCGCGCGGTGATGTTCGGCAGCGAAGGGGACGGCAGCTGGGCGCCGGTCTCGTCCACCTCCAGGCGCGGCTCGTAGACGCGCAGCTGGTAGTAGCGCATCAGGGCCGCCAGCAGCACCAGCTGGTGCGGCCCCACGTTGGCCAGGCGGTGGCGCACGGCGCCGATCACGCCGTCGCGGTAATACGGCGGCAGCCCGTTGGAGCGGATCGCAAATTCGTTGCCGATCTGGAGCCACTCGCCCGAACCCGGCTCGACCTCGAACAGGTACTGGCCGCGCGGCTGGAAGCTGGCCTCGCGGTCGCCCAGGTCGGCCTTGCGGCGGATGACGCCGAGGGCGATCGCCTGCAGGAACCATTCGTAGTCGTCGGCCAGGCGGTTGAGTTCATCCATCGAGGGCGACAGCGGATGGCGGAAGCGCGTGGCGTCGAAATGCAGGTGGGTCGGGATCTTCGGGTTCTCGATCTGGTACGAGGCGCGCCAGGTCGGCAGGCCGCGCAGCACGGTCATCGGGTAGCCCGACAGCTCGATGTAGCACACCGCCTTGCCGGAAATACCCGTGTTGACGACCGACAGCAGGTCGCCGTGGAAGTAGCCGGTGGGCACGGCGGCGCGCAGCTCGCCCTCCATCTTGCGCCAGGCGCTGACGTCGCCGACGCCGATGAAGCACTTGAACTGGTCGGCATTCGGCGTGAACTCGGCCGAGAAGCGCGCGTTCACCCAGGGCATGGCGCTGCGGATCCATTCGGCGAACACGCGCTGGCGTTCCTGGGGCGTCATGCTGTTCAGGCGCTCCAGCAGCGGGTCGACCGGCTCCGGCTGCTCCAGCTCCTGGGTCGACAGCTGCAGCTGGGCGCGGCGGAACAGCTTGAGCAGCAGGTCGGCGCGCAGGCGCTCGTCGCCCAGCTGCGGGAACAGGCGCGCCGAGCCGCCGAATTCCAGCAGCACTTCCTCGCTCCAGCTGCTCACGTCGCTGCTCAAGCGTACCGGCGGCGGCAGCGTGTCGCTGGCCAGCTTGATGTAGGTGGCGTGTTCCTGGCGCGCATCGGCGCGAAGCTGGCTGATGCGCTGATCGGCGGCCACCAGCATGGCCGCCACCATCCGCCGGCCTTCCTGGAATTCGCCGGCGACGCCGGTCCACTGGGCATTCCCGTGTTCGTCGGGCGCCTGCGGCTCGCCCAGCCAGGCCGACATATTGCGCATCACCTCGATCGACTGGTTGGCGGCGACCGCCAGCAGGTGGAAGCGCAGGTAGTCGGCGATGTCGCGCTTGAGGTGGTTCATGACTTCGCGCGCCTGCGGCTCCTTGCCGAACATGCGGCCGGCGGCCTGCGACAGGTTGTTCAGCGATTCCTCCACCTGGCGCGTGCGCAGCGCGTCGCGGATGTCGCGGTAGCGGCGCCCGTTGCGCTCGGCATTGGCGATGTCGCGCTGCGACAGGCGCGCCTTGACCTGTTCCAGCAGCGACAGCACGAATTCCAGGCCGCCCTGCTTGCGGTCGTCCAGCAGCGCGTACAGGCGCTCGCGCACGCGGGTCTTCTGGCGCGCCGTGACCTCGCTCGTATGGCGCTTGATGCGGTCTTCGCTGGTCTCGGCGGTGGCGCCGGCTTCGCGGATGGCGTCGCGTTCCAGCTGCGGCAGCAATTCCGCCACCTTCTCGCGCCACTGGCGGATGTCGTAGGAGGCCATGATGCGGTCGACCTCGAGCTGCACCTTGCTCTCGACGCGTTCGAGCAGCAGGCGCCCGTCCTTGTCGAGCAGCAGCGTGCCGGTGAGCGCATATTCCGGGAAGGGCGTCACGTCCACGGTGCCCTTGCGGAAATCGGGGAAGATGTCGAAGGGCCGCTCGGCCATGTCCATCTGCTCGCGCATGAAGCTGTCGCGTTCCTGGTCGCCGGCGCGGCGCGCATTGCCGTCGCTGCCGGCCAGGCCGAAGAAGGCCTTCACCATCAGCCCGGCCAGCTCGTAGGCGCGGATGTCGTCGCGCAGGCTCTGCTGGGTGTCGAGCACGGCCTGGCCGAAGGCCGAATACACCTTCGAATACGACAGGCGCATGTCGCCGAAGCGCTGCTCGGGCACGCGCGGGTTGTAGGGGCCGAGCTTGTGCTGCTGCTGGTTGACCGCCACCGAACGCTTGCGGTTGGCGAAATCGGCCGACGCGAAATCTTCGAACAGGGTGTCGGCCACCATCTGGTACACGTCCTTCACATCCAGGGTGGCCTTGTTGGCGAGGTTGGCGGTGTCGACGAAATACACGTCGTCGTAGGGCGCGCCGCGCCCGGTGATGCTGTCCGGGTCCATCCAGTGTACCTGCGCGTTCATGTCGCGCATGGCCGTCTCCAGCTCCATCAGGGTGGCGTAGGCATTGGCCTCGGTGCGTTCCTTGTTGGCCTTGGCGAAGCCGCCCGGCATCAGGAGCACCAGGTCGACCTGGCTGTCGGACACTTCCTGGCGCGCGATGGCTTTCGAGAGCCAGCCCAGGTCCAGCACGCTGCCGGCGCCGGTGCCGCCCGCGCAGGAGGCAATGACGACGATGCGGAACTTCGAGGTATCGACCTGCAGGCCGAGGCGCTGGTAGTTCTCCTTGCGTTCGATGCCGGCATTGCTGCCCAGGGAATTCAGGGCGCCCTTGATGCGTCCCCTCAGCTTGGGGTACTTGTCGAACAAATAGAGCCGCGCCAGGGCGCGGATCTGGCCCGCCCCTTTCGAGGGATCGATGCCGAGCGAACGCAGCTTTTTCGGACGCAGCGGCATCCAGCTTTCGATCAGCGGGAAGCGCGCCAGGCTGTCGTCGGACTCGTGGTACTGGGGCAGGTCGAGCGGCTCGACCAGGCGCTCCTCGTCGGTCAGCTTCACCAGTTCGTACCAGGGATCGGTGCGCTGCGACTTGCCCTCGTCGATGACGGCATTGTTGTCCAGGTCGAAGTGCAGGAAGCGCGCCACCGGGAAGTCGGCGATCGACTCCACGCGCGTGGGGTTGTGCCGGTTCCAGACCGCCGACAGGATGCGGCGGCGGATGCGCATCATGACTTCCATGCCGGTGCCGCCGGCGCCGATGAACAGCGTCGGGCGCAGGTCGACCTTTAACTCTGCCTTGGCGTTCAGGGCTGCTGGGTTGGGAAAATCTGCCATGTCGTTCTCTTTAAAGGATTACCGGCGGCCGATGAACAGGGCCGCGACCAGCGCCACCAGGCCCACCGCCACCAGGGGGCCGGTGACGGCGAAGGTCAGGAATTTGCTGGCGTTGATGATGGCCAGGACCGCGGCGGCCGACAGGAAGCCCAGGCCGACGAACAGCAGCCAGCCGGCGCTGCCCGCCGAGGAAGGCGCGACGCGCCGCACCACCAGGTGGTGCACGTAGGCGTTGCGCACGAAGAAGTACACCACCAGCAGGATCACGAATACCACCGCGCCGATCGCCAGGTCGCGCGTCGAGGTGTCGGTGGCCGGCACCGGCGCCGTGGTGGCTCCGGGCACCACTTCGACCGGGCGGCCGGCGGTGTCCGGCTGGGTCTGGGGCAGCGAGTCCTGGGGCGAAGCCGATTCTTCCGGCAGCTTGAAGCCGGGATCGGCGGGCGACGGGGCGCTGGGTGCTTGGGTGCCTTGCATGGTGGATCCTTTCTTCTTGTTTATTGTTAACAACGAGGGTTTCAGCGGCCGAGCCGGACCTGCGCTCCCTCACGCAGGTCGAGCAGCTGGTGGCCGAACAGGGTGGTCTTGAGCATCGCCACCTGGGCGCCGGCCTTGTCGTAGATCGGTTGCGTGGTGCCGGGACGGGCGCGCATGGTGCGCAGCTCGTCCTCGACGGTGACCTGGGCCACGCGCGGCCGGCCGTAGGCCCAGGCGGCTGCCCTGGCCGCGGCCAATAGCGCCGCTGCCAGGCCGCCCAGGGCCACCAGCGGCCCCATGCCGTAGTGGACTCGCACTTCGAGCGGCAGCACCGCGGTCGAGGCCTGCACGGTCGCCGGCGGCGTGAAGATGTCGGGCAGCGGGTCGCCCGGGAACAGGGCCGCCATGCGCTGGCGGAAGTCCTGCGACAAGGCGAGGCGCTGGTTCGCCAGGTGCAGCTCGATGCGGCCCGGCAGCACATAGGCCGAGCCGGCCGACTTGAGGGCCTCCATCGACCATTTGTCGGGCAGCTGCGCCACCGGCAGCTGCATCGTCGAGCCGAGCGGCAGCGGCTTGCCCGGCGCCAGGTTCTCCACCCGGCTGCTGGCCAGCTTGATCGGACGGTCCTCGCCGGCCAGCATCGAGCGCGCGCCGAGGGTGGCCGAGACGATGGTGTACGGGTACATCGCATTCTCCAGGTTCCAACGCACGCTGGCCCTGGGAGTGCGCGCATCCGGGTCGACGTCGGCGCGTAGCGCGCCTCCGGGCGCCTGCGAGAAGGACACGCCCGGCGCATCCTCCACCTGGGCTGGACTGAGTCTCACGGTGTCGCGGTCGAGCGGTTTCAGGCGCGCCGGCTGCTCGGTGATCACGCGGGCGATGCGGCCAGAAGCCAGCAGGCCATCGAGCGCCCGGCTGCCTTCCTTGCCGACCGCGAAGGCATACACCATCAGCCCGTTGGCCTGGTAGTGCTTGCCCTGGACCGGCATGCGCAGCGGGAAGGCCACCACCTTGTCGATGGCCTGACCCTTGTGGATCAGCTCATAGAATTCGCGGTTGCGCGCGGCTGTCGCCTGGTCGTTGTTCGGGCTGTTGCGGTTGTTGGTCACCAGCCAGACGATGCCCGGCTTGCCGCCGAGCGCCGTCGTGATGGCCGCCTGCACCGCTTCGCCGAGGTCGGTGTCGGCCAGCGCGCTGCTGTTCGGCTTGCGCGCGGTGTCCAGGTTCGCCAGCGCGCCGCCCACGCGGCTGCGCACCGATTTGTCGTCCGCTTTGATCGACAGCAGCGCCTTCGGTGACGGCGCGCCGGGCAGCGACTGGTTGAAGGCGGCCAGCACCAGCGCGTCGCCCGGCTGCACGACGGCGCCGGCCAGGGCGCCGACGAGCGGCTTGAACTGGCTCTTCGGGTCGCTGTAGAAGGGTTCCATCCAGCCCGAGTTCTGCACCAGGAAGACATGCGGCGTCGCCCACGCCCCCGCCATGGCGAACAGCGCCGCCAGCGCGGCAAGCAGGTGCTTGAAACGCGTCCTCATGCCGGCTCTTCCAGGCGCCAGCCGCGCATCGCATTCCAGTCCGGGTGGTGCAGCCACAGGCAGCCGTCGTAGACGAGGGGCACGCACTCGAGTGGACGCGACAGGCGCACCACTTCGTCGAGGATCACGTTGCGGCGGCCGATCCATTCGACCGTGGTGCGGGCGATCGTGCGCTCTTCCAGCGCATCCTCGGCGCGGCCGGTGACCTTGTGCATGCGCAGCACCAGGCCGCTCGGCTGGCTGCGGTTGTTGTTAAAGGCGCGCAGCAGCGGCAGCACCAGGGTTTCGTCCTGGTTCAGGTCTTCCACGTGTTCGCCCGACCAGGGCTCGTCGAGCACCGGGTGCCCGCGCCGGAACAGGAAGTTGGCGAAGCCCAGGCGTGCGCCGTCGATCGACGCCGTCTCCGGCCGCTCGCTGCCGAGTTCGAGGAAGGAGTAGCCCTGGCCGTCATGGCCGATGTGCCACAGGCGGCCGTCGCGGCTCTGGGTCGGCCCGCCGAAGGCCAGGCGCGGCTGCCAGCCCGGCGGCCAGGGCGTGAACAGCGGCGGCTCGCCCGGACGCCAGGCCAGTTGCCCCTGCTCGTGCAGCCAGAACAGGCGGCCGTCGTAGCCGATCGGACGCGACCAGCCGCTTGCGGGAACGTCGGGACAGGCGAATTCCTCGACCGCGTCGGCATCGATGCGCGCGCTCCACAGGCGCACCTGGCGACCGAACTGCGCTTCCGGCGCCACCAGGCAGGCGATGTGGCGGCGCATGGCGCCGGGCGCCGCGACCAGGGGCGCCTGCAGCACGGGCTCGAGGCGGTAGGTTTCGCTGACAGGATTGATCCACAGGCGTTGCAGGCCCGCGTTGGTCGGCACGATGGCGACTTCGCCGCGGCGCGGCTCCAGCACCGGCAGCCATGCATAGCTGGAGGCGGTGAAGGCCAGGCTGGCCGCGCCGTCGTCCGGCGCCATCACGTGCCACAGGCCGGCCACCGGGTCCCAGTACTGCAGCACGCCGCGGGTGTGCGCCAGCGCCAGCAGGCGCTGTTCGGGAAAGCCGTAATGGGCGGCGGCGAACACGCAGTAGGCGTTGGGCGGCGTCGGCATGCTCAGGTCGCAGCGGCCGACGTGCGGCGCGGCCGGACGTTCTTCCAGGCTGTCGCCGAGCGGCAGCGACGTGACCGGCAAGCCATGCGGCACATGGCGCGGCAGCATGGCATCGGCGCCCGGGCCCCACCAGCCGGGCTGGCGCGAAGGCGTGCCGGGGAGGCGTTGCAAGGGCTTGCCGCAGTTGGGGCAGAACACGAAACCTTCGGGGTAGATGGGCGCGCAGCCGCAGCTGGTCGGCAGCGAGGCGCCGAGCAGACGGGCAATATCGGGCAGACGCGCGGGCAGGCCGCCGGACGTGTGGGCCTGCCAGTCGATGCGGCCCAGCCCTTCGCTGGCCAGCAAGGCAAACTGCCCGCGCTCGTCCTCCTGCCAGACACTGGCAGGCGTTTCCCATCGGTATGTCATTCTCACCTTTTCGCCCAAATAATTGATCAACATCTAGCCAATGGAGGCTGTTGTTGTTGCTCAAATCATAGCGCCGGCCACTGCCGCGCGGCGCGCCGTACACGGGGTAGCACGCCCTGACACCTGAAGGATCAATAGACGGGACAAAAACGGGCTGAACCAGGGAACTTTTGGCCAACGTACGTATAATGGCGGCGATTTCGCATTCATTTCCCTCCAACATGCATACGCCAGTTTTGCCAGACCTCCCCTCGCACGCCATCGACGCCGCCACCGCGCACCTGCGCGACATCCTGGCGCTCGCGCTCGAATACGGCCCCGGGCAGCGGGCGCTGGTCGTCTATGACGAACGCACCCCCCTGGCGCGCGCCCTGACCGAGGGCTACCGCCGCAACCTGGGCGAGGCAAGCTTCCTCGACTTCGACAGCGCCACGCCCGAGGCGGTGCTGGCGGCCTTCCGCGCGATGGGGCCGAAGGACCTGGTGGTGCTGGTGCAGTCGACCAACTTCCGCCTCGACGGCTTCCGCATCCGGGTCGAGCTGTTCAAGCTGGGCCTGAAGGTGATCGAGCACGTGCACCTGTCGCGCATGCCGGGCCCGCAGTCGGAGCACTACATCGAAGCGCTGGCCTACGATCCGGCCTACTTCCGCGGCACCGGGCGTGCGCTCAAACGCCGCATCGACGCGGCGCCGCATGGGCGAGTCGAGGGCGGCGGCGAGACCCTGCATTTCAGTTCGGCCTTCGAGCCGGCCAAGCTGAACGTGGGCGACTACAGCGAGATGAACAACGTCGGCGGCCAGTTCCCGATCGGCGAAGTGTTCACCGAGGCGCTCGACCTGGAGGCGGTGCACGGCCGGGTGCAGGTGCACGTCTTCGGCGATACCAGTTACCGCTCCAACCGTCCGGACGTACCGGTGACCCTGGTCGTCGAGCGCGGGCGCGTGGTCGGCACCGAGAACGCGACCCCGGCCTTCCAGGAAGTGCTGGATAAAATCACCGCCGACGAAGGCGAGGTCTGGGTGCGCGAGCTGGGTTTCGGCCTGAACCGGGCCTTTACGCGCGAGCGCCGCGTGGACGACATCGGCACCTACGAGCGCATGTGCGGCATCCACCTGTCGCTCGGCGCCAAGCACGGCGTCTACCCGAAGCCGGGCTTCAAGCGCAAGGACGCGCGCTACCACATCGACGTGTTCGCGGTGACCGATGCGGTATACCTGGGCGACGAACGTGTTTACGCAAAAGAAGGCTGGATTTGTAACAACTAGTTTTTCTTCGCTTCACAAGTGCTACCATGGCCCGTTTGCAATCATTTCGTAGAGCGTTCCATGGCAGGAAACGTACCCTCTTGCGTCGACGAAATCCAGGCAATCGGCGCGGTACCGAAGATCCTGGAAACCGTCGCCGCCATGACCGGCCTGCGCTTCGTGTGCATCGCCCACGTCACCCAGGCCTCCTGGACCGCCTGCGCGGTGCTCGACAAGCTCGAATTCGGCCTCAAGCCGGGCGACCCGCTCGACGTCACCACCACCCTGTGCGAGGAAGTGCGCGATACCGGCGCCGCCGTGATCATCGACCACGTGCGCGAAAGCGCGCAGTACTGCGAGCACCACACCCCGCGCATCTACGGTTTCCAGAGCTACTTCTCGATTCCTGTCTTCAGGCCCGACGGCCAGTATTTCGGCACCCTGTGCGGACTCGACCCGGAGCCCGCCCGGCTCACCGATGCCGTCACCGTCTCGACCCTGCAGCTGTTCACCGAACTGATCGCCAAGCAGCTGGAGAGTGAGCGCTCGCTGGGCGAAGCGCGCGCCGCCCTGCTCGATGAGCGCGAGACGGCCGAGCTGCGCGAGCAGTTCATCGCCGTGCTCGGGCACGACCTGCGCACCCCGCTCGGTTCCGTGTTGTCGGCCAGTGAGATCCTGCTGCTCAAGCACCAGGACCCTTCCACCCGCCAGGTGGTCGAACGCATCCGCCGCAGCACCCGGCGCATGGCGGCCCTGGTCGAGGACGTGGTCGACTTCACGCGCGGCCGCATGGGCGGCGGCATCGCGCTCGACCTGCGCATGGTGAAGGGCGCCGACCTGCGCCTGTATGACGTGGTGGACGAACTGTCCGGCGTCTACCCGGAGCGCACCATCGACACCGCGATCCAGCCCGGCATGTCGCTGTATTGCGACCCGGAGCGGCTGGCGCAGCTGCTGTCCAACCTCTTGAAGAACGCCCTGGTGCACGGCAGCGAACACCATCCCGTGTTCGTGGTCGCGCACGTGCGCGAAGGCCGGTTCACGCTGCGCGTCACCAACGGCGGGCCGGACCTGAGCCCGGTCATCGTCGCCCAGCTCCTGAAGCCCTACTGGCGCGCCGCTTCGCGCGCTGGCAGCGAAGGCCTGGGACTCGGCCTGTATATCGTCGACCAGATCGCGCGCGGCCATGGCGGGGCGATCGAAGTCAGCTCGAGCGCCGGATCGACCTCGTTCACCTTCACGATGGCGGCGGAAGCCCTGGCTTGAGAAGGCGCTTGCGCCGCCTGCCGTATTTACCGATACTGTTGCTGATGAGGTAACTCGACAACAGTCAAGGGAGACGGCATGGACGCAAGGTGGATGGTGCGCGGATTCGCGGCAGTGGGTATGAGCATGCTGGCGTGCTTGCCTGCCCAAGCACAGGACGCGGACTCCATCGCGCGCATCGAACGCGGCCTGCGTCCCGCCGTGGCGATCCAGGGCGCGAAACTCGAGACCCGTACGCTGGCCGCCGAGATGGCGCGCCTGAACGTGCCGGGCGTGAGCGTCGCCGTCATCCGCGGCGGCAAGATCGCCTGGGCCAAGGGCTATGGCGTGACCTACGCGAACGGCGCCCCGGTTACCCCGCAGACCCTGTTCCAGGCCGCCTCGATCAGTAAACCAGTGGCCGCCATGGGCGCCCTGAAGATGGTCGAAGCGGGCCAGCTCGAGCTCGACGCCGACATCAACACCGTACTCACCAGCTGGAAGCTGCCGCCGGGACCGGCCAAGCGCCCGGCTAGCTTGCGCCAGCTGCTGTCGCATACCGCCGGCACCACGGTCTCGGGCTTCCGCGGCTATGCGGCCGGCGCGCAGGTGCCGACGCTGCAGCAGGTACTGGATGGCGCAGCGCCGGCGAACAGCGGGCCGGTACGCATCGATGGCATGCCTGGCGACGCCTGGAATTATTCGGGCGGCGGCTACACCGTGGTCCAGCAGGCCATGATCGACCGTTCCGGCCGGCCCTTCGACGCGCTGATGGAAGAGACAGTCCTCAAGCCGCTCGGCATGAGCGACAGCAGCTTCGCCCAGCCGCTGCCCGGCGCCTTGCTGGCCCGCGCCGCCCTGCCCCACTCCGAGAACGGCAAGCCCACCGTGGGTGGCGCCCACACCTATCCCGAGCTGGCGGCCGCCGGCATGTGGACGACACCGACCGACCTTGCGAAGTTCGCGCTTGCGCTGCAGCGCGGCGCGGGCGGCGCCGACGGCGTACTGTCCCCGACCATGACGCGCACGATGCTGCGCCCGGTGATGAACAACTATGCGCTCGGCCTGCAAATCGACGGCAAGGCGCCGCAGCACGCTTTTTCCCACGGCGGCAGCAACATGGGCTACCAGAACACGCTGTACGCCTACGTCGCGCGCGGCGACGGCGCGGTGGTGATGACCAATGGCGATGGCGGAGCCCAGCTGGCACAGTCCGTCATCCGCGCCATCGCGGCCGAGTACCGCTGGCCGAGCTACCAAACCGTGATGCGCAAGGCGATCGCGCTGCCGGCGGCCACCCGCGCCAAGCTCGCCGGGCGCTACGAGATCAAGGACCTGGGCGGCTTCGAGATCGCCGAGCGCGAGGGCAAGCTGATGGTGGCGCTGCGCGAGAACCAGTGGGAACCGCTGTATGCGGAATCGGCGCGCAAGCTGTTCGTGCTGTCGCGCGAGCTCGAGCTGCACATGGAAAACCAGGGTGGGCGCCTGGTGAGCGGCGCGTTCAACGTGGCGTTCAAGCGGGTTCGCTGAGCTTGTCCACGGCCGGATTGCGCAGCGGGCAGGCATCGAGCGGCTCGGCCAGGCGTTGCGCCAGCCCTGCGCGCAGTTCCGCCAGGCCAGCGATGCGCGCGTCGATGTCCGCCAGCTTGCGCGCCAAGGCAGCACGTAGTTCTGCGCCGGAGCTGGCCGGATCACTCAACAGGGGCATGCCCGCCTCGATCTCGGCCAGCGTGAAGCCGAGCGATTGCGCGGTGCGCAGGTAGCACAGCCACTCGACCGCTTCCGGCGGGTAGTCGCGGTAACCGTTACCCCGTCGGCGCGCCGTCAACAGGCCGCGTTGCTCGTAGAAGCGCAGCGCGTCGCGGCTCAGGCCGGTGGCTGCCGCCAGTTCTCCAATCTGCATGGCTCGTTCCCGAAAAATCGCTTGACCCTGGAGTGTACTCCAGGCTTGAGGATGGGGACTTCGTTATCCAAGGAGCCCTGCCATGCCGTTTTCCCTCGCCGCCAACCGCCGCATCGTGCGCGCCAGTGCCATCTACGACCTGCTTCTCACCGCCGCCTTTGCCACGCCGTGGACCTTCGCCCTCGCCCATGGCCAGATCTCGTCGCTGAACGCGACACTGGGCGGTGCTGCGCTGCCGGCCTTTGCACCCTTCCACCTGCTGTTCGCCTGCCTGATGGGCAGTGTGGTGCTGGTGTGGTCGACCCTGCGCATCCTCGAGCCGACGCAGCGTCTGGGGCGCTTCGACGGTGTCGCGCGTTTCCTGTTCTCGCTGTGGATGGCCTGGTGCCTGGCGCTGACCGGTGCGCCGGTGCTGTGGCTGTTCGTGGTGCCGGAGTTTGCCTGGGGTGTGGCGCAGTGGTGGCCGGTCCGTGGACAGGAAGACGGGCAGCGCTACAATGGCGTTTTGTCCCGAACTTCCCAAGCATGCTGACCACTGAACAGCGCAGCCAATACCAGCGCGACGGCTTCCTCGTCATCCCCGATTTCAAGAGCCTCGATGAGATCGCCGCCCTGCGCCGCCGTGCCGAGGAAATCGTCGACGCCTTCGACCCGGCCGAATCGCGCGCCATCTTCACGACGAAAGACCAGGCCCGCGCCAGCGATGCCTGGTTCCTCGGCTCGGACAACACGGTGCGCTGCTTCTTCGAAGAAGAAGCCTTCGGCCCCAACGGCCAGCTGCGCCAGGCCAAGGCGCTGTCGATCAACAAGATCGGCCACGCCATGCACGACCTCGATCCGGTCTTCGACGCCTTCACGCGCGACCCCAAGCTGGCCGCCGTGGCGCGCGGCCTGGGCCTCGAACAAGCGCAGGTCTGGCAGTCGATGTACATCTTCAAGCAGCCCGGCATCGGCGGCGAGGTGCGCTGGCACCAGGATGCCACCTTTTTCGACAGCGACCCGATCACCGTGACCACCTTCTGGTTCGCGCTGGAAGACGCGACCGTGGACAATGGCTGCCTGTGGGCCGAGCCGGGCGGCCACCGCGGTCCGTTGCGCGAGCGTTTCCTGCGCGATGGCGACACCATCACGATGGAAAAGCTGGACAGCACGCCCTGGCCGATTGATGGCACCGCCGTCCCGCTGGAAGCCAAGGCCGGCACCCTGGTCTGCTTCCACGGCCTGCTGCCGCACTACAGCGCGCCGAACCGGTCGCCGGTCTCGCGCCATGCATTCACCCTGCATGTCACCGATGCCCGGTCTGTTTACTCCCCGCGCAACTGGATCCAGCGCGGGGACGATTTCCCCGTGCGCGGCTTCGATCCGCACGAATAAGACACAGTTTCGGCCTGGGTGGGGATGCATATGCATCATGTATCAGCTTTTTTACAAATCCACTGAGCAATTGATAATTGGTAAAGCTAGAATAGTTTTTCCTATACCAATTAAAATTCCAGGGGAAATATGATACGTCTGCCCATCGGACTAGCCGCGCTGTGCCTCAGCGCCACGGTTTTCGCAGCACCGCCTTTCGACGACAAATTCCGCCAGCTCGACGAACTGCTGCCGACGCCGGGCGCCGTGCGCACCGCGTCAGGCGCGCCGGGCCACGCTTACTGGCAGCAGCGTGCCGACTACACGATGCGCGCCACGCTCGACGAGAACAAGCGTTCGCTCACCGGTTCGGGCACCATCACGTATCACAACAATTCCCCTGACACGCTGAAGTACCTCTGGCTGCAGCTGGACGAGAACATCTACAAGCCGGATTCGGCCGCCCGCAGCACCGCCACCCTGCCCTCGCGCGAAGCCTGGCAGGCGCGCGGCACCGACGGCGTGAAGTTCGACGCCCTGCGCACCCTGTTCACCGCGCGCGATTTCGACGGCGGCTTCAAGGTCGCCAACGTGCGCGACAGCGGCGGCCGTGCTCTGAAGCACACCATCAACGGCACCATGATGCGCATCGACCTGCCGCAGCCGCTCAAGCCGGGTTCGCGCGTGTCGTTCAGCCTCGACTGGAACTACAACATCAACGAACAGAAGGTGCTCGGCGGCCGTTCCGGCTACGAGAAGTTCGACGACGGCAACGACCTGTACGAGATCGCCCTTTGGTTCCCGCGCATGGCGGCCTACTACGATGTCTACGGCTGGCAGCACAAGCAGTTCCTGGGTTCGGGCGAGTTCACGCTGGAGTTCGGCGACTACGACGTGCGCATCACCGTCCCGGCCGACCACATCGTGGCCTCCACCGGCGAACTGCAGAACCCGAACGAGGTCCTGACCGCCACCCAGCGCCAGCGCCTGCAGCAGGCCAAGACCGCCAAGAAGCCGGTCATCATCGTGACCCAGGCCGAAGCCGAAGCCGCCGAGAAGGGCCGCGCTACCAACACCAAAACCTGGCACTTCAAGGCCAAGAACGTGCGCGACTTCGCCTTTGCCTCGAGCCGCAAGTTCATCTGGGACGCCCAGGGCATCAAGTCGGGCAACACCGACGTGATGGCCATGTCCTACTATCCGAAGGAAGGCAACCCGCTGTGGGAGCGCTACTCGACCCACGCGATCATCCACACCATCGAGCAGTACAACAAGTATTCCTTCGACTATCCGTACCCGGTCTCGATTTCCGTGAACGGCCCGGTGGGCGGCATGGAATACCCGATGATCACCTTCAACGGCCCGCGTCCGGTCAAGGACAAGAAGACCGGCGAGCTGACCTACTCGAAGCGCACCAAGTATGGCCTGATCGGCGTGATCATCCACGAAGTCGGCCACAACTACTTCCCGATGATCGTCAACTCGGACGAGCGCCAGTGGACCTGGATGGACGAGGGCATCAACTCCTTCGTGCAGTCGCTGGCCCAGGAAGCCTGGGAAGAAGAATGGGATGAGATGCGCGGCCATCCGCGCACGATCGTTCCCTACATGCGTTCCCAGAACCAGGTGCCGATCATGACCAACTCGGAGTCGCTCCTCCAGTTCGGCAACAACGCCTACGCCAAGCCGGCCGCCGCGCTGAACGTGCTGCGCGAGACCATCCTCGGCCGCGAGCTGTTCGACTTCGCCTTCAAGGAATACGCCGAGCGCTGGAAGTTCAAGCGCCCGACCCCGGCCGACTTCTTCCGTACCATGGAAGACGCTTCGGGTACGGACCTCGACTGGTTCTGGCGCGGCTGGTTCTACACCACCGACGCCGTGGACATCAGCGTGGACGGCATCACCGAGTACACCGTCAGCAGCAAGGATCCGGAAGTCGAGAAGGCCTGGGCGCGTGCGCGCAAGCAGGAAGAACCGATCTCGATCACCGACCAGCGCAACAAGGGCATGGAACGCCGCGTCGACCGCTTCCCGGAGCTGAAGGATTTCTATAACGAGAACGACGACTTCACCGTCACCAACAAGGACCGCAACAAGTTCAACGAGACCATGGCTGGCCTCGAGGACTGGGAAAAGGCCTTGCTCAAGGAAGGCAAGCGCCTGTACCTGGTGGACTTCTCGAACAAGGGTGGCCTGGTGATGCCGCTGATCGTGGAGATCACGACTAAGAGCGGCAAGAAATACATCGAGCGCATCCCGGCCGAAGTGTGGCGCCTCTCGCCGAAGAAGGTCACCAAGCTGTTCGTCACGGACGAAGAGATCGTGAGCCTGGTGCAGGACCCGTACTGGGAGACCGCGGATATCGACGTGAGCAACAATGCGTGGCCCGCCAAGGCAGTGCCGTCGCGCCTGGAGCTGTTCAAGTCCGAGCGTGAGCCGGCGAACAACCTGATGCGTGACTTCAACACCAAGCTGGCTCCGCCGAAGGCGGCAGGCCAAGAGGCGCCGAAGGCCGAGTAACACGCTTTCGACCCGTCATCACCGGCAGGGCTGCGCGCCCTGCCGTTTCTTTATTGAACAAGCAAATAGCATGAAAATCAAGCAACTGCAGGCGGTGATCGCCACCCTGTTCCTGGCCAGCGCCGCCCACGCCGCCCCGGCCTTCGACGACAAGTTCCGCCAGCTCGACGAGCTGCTGCCGACCGCCACCGACACCCGCACCGCCTCGGGCGCCCCGGGCCACCGCTACTGGCAGCAGCGCGCCGACTACCGCCTGCGCGCCACCCTCGACGAGGACAAGCGCGCCGTCACCGGTTCCGGCACCGTCACCTATTACAACAATTCGCCGGACACGCTGTCCTACCTGTGGGTGCAGCTGGACCAGAACATGTTCCGCGCCGATTCGGACAACCGCCGCATCTCGACCCTGCCCTCGCGCGAAGCCTGGCAGGCGCGCGGCAACGACGGCGTCAAGTTCGATACCTTGAGGGCCACCCTCGCACAGCGAGGCTTCGAGGGCGGCATCCAGGTCACCAGCCTGACCGGGAGCGACGGCCGCGCCTTGCGCCACACGGTCAACAAGACCATGATGCGGATCGACCTGCCGCAGCCGCTCAAGCCGGGCGCACGCGTGTCCTTCAACATGGCCTGGACCTTCAACATCCCCGAAGCGAACGTCGTCGGCCGCCGCACCGGCTTCGAGAAGTTCGACGACGGCAACGACATCTACCTGACTGCCCAGTGGTTCCCGCGCATGGCGGCCTATTACGACGTCAAGGGCTGGCAGAACAAGCAGTACATGGGCGACGGCGAATTCACGCTGGAATTCGGCGACTACGACGTGCAGCTGACCGTCCCGGCCGACCACGTGGTCGCCTCCACCGGCGAGCTGCAGAATGCCAACGCGGTCCTGAGCGCCGTCCAGCGCCAGCGCCTGGAACAGGCCCGCAGCGCCACGAAACCGGTCATCATCATCACCCAGGCGGAGGCCGAAGCCGCCGAGAAGGGCCGCTCGAAGGCCACCAAGACCTGGCACTTCAAGGCGAAGGACGTGCGCGACTTCGCCTTTGCCTCGAGCCGCAAGTTCATCTGGGATGCCCAGGCGATCAAGAGCGGCAACAAGGACGTGCTGGCGATGTCCTACTACCCGAAGGAAGGCAACCCGCTGTGGGAGCGCTACTCGACGGCCGCCGTGATCCACACCATCGAGCAGTACAACAAGTATTCCTTCGACTATCCCTACCCGACTGCGATCTCGGTGAACGGTTCGATCGGCGGCATGGAATACCCGATGATCTCGTTCAACGCCGGCCGCCCGGTGAAGGACAAGAAGACCGGCGAACTCACCTATGCGAAGAGCACCAAGTACGGCCTGATCAGCGTGATCATCCATGAAGTGGGGCACAACTACTTCCCGATGATCGTCAACTCGGACGAGCGCCAGTGGACCTGGATGGACGAGGGCATGAACAGCTTCCTGCAGTTCCTGGCCGAGGAAGCCTGGGAAGACAACTACCCCTCGCGCCGCGGCGAAGCGCGCAACATCGTCGACTACATGCGTAGCACCAACCAGGTGCCGATCATGACCAATGCCGAATCGACCATCCAGCGCGGTAACAACGCCTACGCCAAGCCGGCCGCCGCCCTGAACATCCTGCGCGAGACCATCCTGGGCCGCGAATTGTTCGACTTCGCCTTCAAGGAGTTCTCCGAGCGCTGGAAGTTCAAGCGCCCGACCCCGGCCGACTTCTTCCGCACGATGGAAGATGCCTCCGGCACCGACCTGGACTGGTTCTGGCGCGGCTGGTTCTACACCACCGACGCGGTGGACATCAGCGTCGACGGCGTCACCGAGTACACCATCAGCAGCAAGGATCCGGAAATCGAGAAGGCCTGGGCGCGTGCGCGCAAGCAGGCCGAGCCGATCTCGATCACCGACCAGCGCAACAAGGGCATGGAACGCCGCGTCGACCGCTTCCCGGAGCTGAAGGACTTCTATAACGAGAACGACGACTTCACCGTCACCAACAAGGACCGCAACAAGTTCAACGAGACCATGGCCGGCCTCGATGACTGGGAAAAAGCCCTGCTCAAGGAAGGCAAGCACCTGTACCTGGTGGACTTCTCGAACAAGGGTGGCCTGGTGATGCCGCTGATCGTGGAGATCACGACCCAGAGCGGCAAGAAGTACATCGAGCGCATCCCGGCCGAAGTGTGGCGCCTCTCGCCGAAGAAGGTCACCAAGCTGTTCGTCACGGACGAAGAGATCGTGAGCCTGGTGCAGGACCCGTACTGGGAGACCGCCGACATCGACGTGAGCAACAACGCGTGGCCTGCCAAGGCAGTGCCGTCGCGCCTGGAGCTGTTCAAGACCGAGCGCGATCCGGCAACGGGCAACCTGATGCGCGACGCGAAAACCAGGCTGGCGCCGGCCAGGACGCCTGACGCGGCGAAGAAAGCCGAGTAAGCATGATGTTTCGCCTGAAGCCCTCCTTCAAGGCGCTGTTCGCCGCCGCCCTGCTGTTTCTCAGCACGGCGGCGGGCGCACACCGCTTCCACATGGGGATCACCGAGGTCGCGTTCAATCCGCGCACCGGCAGCACGGAGATCGTCCATACCTACATGGCGCACGATGTCGAGGCGCTCCTGATGAACCTGTACGGCCGCCAGTTCGACCTGGGCGATCCGGACGACCAGGTGGTGCTGCGCAAGTATGTCGAAGAGCGCTTCTTCCTCAAAGGCGAGGACAAGGTGCGCCTGCCGGTGCGCTGGATCGGCATGACCGCCGATTCGCAGAGCGTGGTCATCTACCAGGAACTGGAGAACGCGCCGCTGTCGAAGACCGCCGCGATCCACCAGGGCGTGCTGATGGACTTCCTGCCCGACCAGGTCAATACCGTCAACCTCAATAACGCAGGCGCGATCCGCTCGCTGACTTTCACCCAGGCCGCCGTCGAGCAGCCAGCGCAAGAGAAACAACCCTGATGCTTCGTTCCAACCGTACTGCACTTGCCGGCGCCATCGCCGCACTGTTCCTCCATGTCCCGGCACTGGCCGACGACTTCGTCCTGCAGCGCGTCCTCGTCGAAGGCTCGCGCACCAGCCAGATCGGCATGACCGATTCGGCCAGCTCCGGCACCGTCGGCGCCAAGGACCTGGCCAACCGCACGGTGTACCGCCCCGGCGAGCTGCTGGAAGCGACGCCCGGCCTGATCGCCAGCCAGCACAGCGGCGAAGGCAAGGCCAACCAGTTCTACCTGCGCGGCTTCAACCTGGACCATGGCACCGACCTCGCCACCTGGGTGGACGGCATGCCGGTCAACCAGCGCAGCCACGCGCACGGCCAGGGCTGGACCGACCTGAATTTCCTGATCCCGGAAATCGTCACCCGCCTCGACTACCGCAAGGGTCCCTACTCGGCCACGGATGGCGACTTCGCCTCGGCCGGCAAGGCCTCGATCGCCTACGCCAACCGGCTGGTGTCGCCGCTGGCCGCCGTGACCGTCGGCCAGGACGCATACGCACGCACGGTGCTGGCCGCCTCGCCCGAGCTGGCGGGAGGCAACCTGCTGTACGCGCTGGAACTGATGAAGAACGACGGCCCATGGACGCGGCCGGACGGCTACCGCAAGATCAATGCGGTGCTGCGCTACAGTCGCGGCTATGCCAACAACGGCTGGACCGTCACCGCCATGCACTATCGCGGCCACTGGAACGCCACCGACCAGATCCCGCTGCGCGCCGTCACCAAGGGCCAGCTGGGACGTTTCGACACCATCGACCTGAGCGACGGCGGCGAGGCCGAGCGCAGCAGCCTGTCGGGCAGCTGGCGCCGCACCACCCAGGACACGGCCAGCAGCCTGAGCGCCTACGCGATCCGCAACAAGGGCGAGCTGTATTCGAACTTCACCTATTTCCTGAACGACCCGGTGAACGGCGACCAGTTCGCCCAGCCGGACCGCCGCGTGACCACGGGCCTGGACGGCAGCCACACCTGGCACGCCTACAAGCAGGGGGACATCGCCTCGGACATGACCGCCGGCTTCCAGCTCCAGAACGACAACATCTTCAACGGCTTGTACGACACCCGCGCGCGTCGGCGCATCGCGACCACGCGCGAAGACCACATCGTCGAGGGCAGCGCCGCCGTCTACCTGGAAAACGCCACGATGTGGAGCAAGGCGCTGCGCACCGTGGTCGGCGTGCGTGCCAATGCCTACCGCTTCAACGTCGACGGCGATCGCCCTGAAAATGCCGGCCGCGCCCGCGACAGGCTCGTCACGCCCACGCTGAGCGTGGCCTACGGGCCGTGGTCGCACACCGAGCTGTATTTCAACTATGGCCACGGCTTCCACAGCAACGACGCACGCGGCACCGTGGCGACCGTCGATCCGAAGACCCTGGATCCGGTCGACCGTACTCCGGGCCTGGTGCGCTCGCGCGGCGTGGAGCTGGGCCTGCGTACGGTGGCGATTCCGAAGACGGAAACCACGGTGTCGGTGTACCGCCTGGACTTCGATTCCGAGCTGACCTACATCGGCGACGCCGGCAATACCGAGGCGGGCGATCCGAGCCGCCGCTACGGCGTCGAGCTGTCGAACAGCGTGCGCGCCAACAAGTGGCTGACGCTGAACTTCGACGCGGCCTATGCGCGGGCGCGCTCGCGCGGCGGCAATCCGGACGGCGACAGGATCCCCGGCGCGGTGGAAGGCGTGGCCCAGGCCGGCCTAACCGTCGACCGTCTAGGTGCGTGGTCGGGCGCCCTGCGCCTGCGCTACTTCGGTCCGCGTCCGCTGATCGAGGACGACAGCGTGCGCTCGCGCCCCAGCCTGACGCTCAATGGCCGCGTGGGCTACCGTCTCGGCAAGGACATGCGCATCGAGCTGGAAGGCTTCAACCTCACCAACCGGCGCGATTCGGCGATCGACTACTACTACGCTTCGCGCCTGTCGAACGAGGCGGAAGCAGTCGACGACATCCACTTCCATCCGATCGAGCCGCGCTCCTTCCGACTCAGCTTCACGAAGAACTGGTAATTGCTCGTGGTCATGCTAGTCGCATTGAAACCTGCTACGCTAACTGGATGACGACACGTGAACTACCCTACACCGCTCCGCCGCAGCTGACGGAAGCCATCCGCAGCGAGGGCTATGCCCTCCTGCGTCCTCAAGATGTCGCGCGCCTGGCCGGCTGCTCGCTCGACGAGCTGCAGTCGCTGGTGCCGAGCTGGGACCGGCTCGAACTCGACAACTACCTCAAGGACGGCGGCCGCTACCGGCGCCGCCGCCATTCCTGCTTCATCGACGACAGCGACGACGCCGGCCACGCGCTGGTGCAGGTGCCGCACCGTCCGCACTGGCAGCCGGTCGAGTACAACGCCCTGCACGGCGGCATGCACCGCCTGTTCGAACCTGTCGAGACGGCGACCATCGCGAACCCGGCCTGGGGCCGCCTGCTGCGTGCCTTGGGCGACGTCTGCTCCAGCGTGCGCGGGCGCCAGACCTGGTACGTGGAAGCGCACCAGTTCCGCATCGATACCGCCGACGGCATCGGCCGCCCGACGCCGGAAGGCGCGCACCGGGACGGCGTCGATTTCGTCGCCGTCATTCTGATTAATCGCACCGGCATCAAGGGCGGGGAAACCCGGGTCTTCGAGGCTGATGGACCGGCAGGCAAGCGCTTCACGATGCTGGAGCCGTGGACCCTGCTGCTGCTCGACGATGCCGCCGTCATCCATGAGTCGACGCCGATCCAGCCGCTGGACGAGCATGGGCACCGCGATACGCTGGTGCTGACCTGGCGCGCCGGGTCCTTCCAGGGCGCGGACGTGGCGCAGACCGACTGAACGCGCAAAAAAAGCGCCCGCGAACCGTGAGGCTGGCGAGCGATAATCCAATTTTCGGAGAAAACTGGAGGAGACGGTTCCAATATAACGCGATTTATTGTGCAGTGCAATACCGTAGTATTACGTAATCAAAATTCGACGGGAAGCGTTTCCAGAAATAGACGCATTGCTCTATTTTGTTGCGCTGCGCAATACTCGCTTCCTGGTATCAATAACGTAGAAATTTCTGGTCGAGCAGGAGCGCTCGCAAGCGCTCGGGCTGCGCCGGCTGGGTGCGCGCCGCCGCCATCGCGGCGGCGGAGGGGGTCGGCGCCGCCATCAGCACCGGTCCTGGCTGGGCTACCGTTCCCAGCGGCGTCTCGCCGGCGACACCGGCACGCAGCGGCGGCGCCGACGATGCGTACTCGTGCGGCCGCACCGGCGCCATCGCCAGCGCCAGCCTCCCGGTTGCCAGGCGCTCCACGAATTCAGCACGGTCCGGATCCGACAGCGACGCGCGCACGAAGGCCACCAGGGGCGCCGCGTTGTCCACCGCCAGGCCGGCGGCCCGGACTGCCGAGGCCACGAAGCGGAACCCATCCTTCTCCTTGCTGTTCCACTGCGACGGCGCCAGGAATTCCGGACTGGTCAAGAGCTGGCGCAGCACGGCGCGCTGCTCTCCGCCCGTCGCCTCCCACACCCGCCATGTCGCCCCTTGCAGGCTGGCGGAGGGCGCGGAGACGATATGCCGCAGCAGCGCTTCCATCGCAGCCCGTTCGCTGTTCTTCCCGCGCGCAGACGCTCCGAGCGCCGCGCGCAGGTCGGCATAGCGGCCCAGCACCTGCGGACGCAGTGCCGCGCCTGCGGCCTCTTGTTTCTTGAAGTAGTCGAGCCAGAAGCGTACCAGCACTGCCTCCAGCTGGCGCGGGCTGGCGATGGCGCGCAGCAGCGCCGCTTCGGGCCCCGGCAGCGTGCCCAGGCGCGCCTCCAGGCGCGGCGGCATCGGCGGCGGCGCCAGCTGGCCGTCCACCCAGGCCTGCACACCGAGCGCACGCACCCGCGCCACCTCGCCCGGCGCCGGGCCGTAGCCCAGGCGGTTCAGCAGGTGCTGCGCCAGCCCGTCTTCGAGCGGAGCGGCAGGCTGCGCATGGGCCACGCCACCCAGGAGCAGGCAAACCAATAGGATGAGGAAGTGCATTCCGACTTTATATACCCACACAGGCTCCCTTGCGGCGCCGTTTGGTAAATCTTTGTAAGGATGAAAGCATACGAATCGGCCCGCACCGCATTGCACTTTTGCTACACTTAACAGCTTGAACCAAAGCCGATTGAAGAAGATGCCAACCCTCCGCCGTCTGCCCCAGAATATCCCCGTTCCGCTGCTGGCCATCGCCGGCGCAACGCTCTGTTTTGCCCTCGCGCTGGCCGTGCCGAAGCGCGCCACCGCGAAGGACGAGAAGCCGGCCACACCGACGCCCGCGCTCACCGTGACCACCGGCCAGCCGTCCACCACCACCCTGCCGGTGAGCTTCACCGCCAATGGCAGCGTCGCCGCCTGGCAGGAAGCCCTCATCGGCAGCGAATCGAACGGTCTGCGCCTGAGCGAAGTGCGGGTGAACGTCGGGGACGTGGTCAAGAAAGGCGAGACCCTGGCCGTGTTCGCCAGCGAGACCGTGCGCGCCGACGTCGAGCAGGCGCGCGCCGCGCTGCAGGAAGCCCAGGCCAACGCCAGCGCCGCCAAGCTCGATGCCGACCGGGCGCGCGCCCTGCGCAGCTCCGGCGCGCTGAGCGAACAGCAGGTCACCCAGCTCCTGACCGCCGACCGGACTGCCGCGGCGCGCGTGAGCGCCAGCCGGGCGACGCTGGCCCAGCAGGAGCTGCGCCTGCGCCAGGCCACCGTGGTCGCGCCGGACAGCGGCATCATCTCGAGCCGCAGCGCCACCGTCGGCGCCGTCACCGGCCCGGGCACCGAGCTGTTCCGCATGATCCGCCAGGGCCGCCTCGAGTGGCGCGCCGAAGTCACCTCGAATGACCTGGGCCGCATCAAGCCGGGCATGCGCGCGGCGGTGCGCGCCGCCAGCGGCAGCGAGATCGTCGGCAAGGTGCGCACCGTGGCCCCGACCGTCGATCCGCAGACCCGCCTGGCGCTGGTCTACGTCGACCTGCCGCCTTCGCTCTCGGCCAACGCGCCGCTCAAGGCCGGCATGTTCGCCAGCGGCCGCTTCGAACTGGGCGCCACCAGCGCCCTCACCGTGCCGCAGCAGGCGCTGGCGGTGCGCGACGGCTTCAGCTACGTGTTCCGCCTGAACGGGGACAGCCGCGTGAGCCAGTTGAAGGTCAGCACCGGCCGCCGCCTGGGCGACCGCGTCGAGATCGTGGGCGGGCTGGCCGCCGGCACCCCGATCGTCATCAGCGGCGCCGGTTTCCTGAATGACGGGGATCTGGTGCGCAATGTGCAGCCACCGGCCGCGCCGGCCAAGACCGCTCGCCAGACCGCGGCACGCTGAGCGGAGCATTCTCATGAATTTTTCCGCTCTATCGATCCGCAACCCGATCCCGGCGATCATGCTGTTCGTCCTGCTCACGGTGGCGGGGCTGCTGGCCTTCAAGGCCAGCAAGATCCAGGACTTCCCGGACATCGAACTGCCGATCGTGACCGTCGCCGCCACCCTGGAAGGCGCGGCCCCGGCCCAGCTCGAGACCGAGGTGGCGCGCAAGATCGAGGATTCGGTCGCCACCCTGCAGGGCGTCAAGAACATCTACACCAAGGTGCTGGACGGCGTGGCCACCGTCACCATCGAATTCATCCTGGAGAAGGACCTGTCCGACGCGGTCAACGACGTGCGCGACGCGGTGGCGCGGGTGCGCGCCGACCTGCCGCCCGAGATGCGCGAGCCGAGCGTGACCAAGGCGGCCACCGCCGGCCGCGTGGTCGCCACCTTCACCGTCGAGCGCAGCAAGACGGCCGGCAGCGCGATGGACGACCAGGAACTGAGCTGGTTCGTCGACAACGACGTGGCCAAGCGCCTGCTGAGCGTGCCGGGCCTGGGCGCGGTCAAGCGGGTCGGCGGCGTGACCCGCGAAGTACGGGTCGAACTCGACGACCAGCGCATGGCGGCGCTGCGCGTGTCGGCGCTGGACATCTCGCGCCAGCTGCGCAACGTGCAGCGTGAAGCGCCGGGCGGACGCGGCGACGTCAGCGGCGCCGAGCAGTCGGTGCGCACCATCGCCACCGTGCAGTCGGCGCAGGAACTGGCGCAGATGGACATCCCGCTGCCGGACGGCCGCCACGTGAAGCTCGGGCAGGTCGCCACGGTCCTTGATACCGTGGCCGAGCCGCGCTCGATCGCCGAGCAGGACGGCCGCAAGGTGGTCGGCTTCGAGGTGTTCCGCACCCGCGGCGCAGGCGAGGTGGACGTGGCCGAAGGCGCGCGCGCCGCGGTGGCCCAGCTGCAGAAGGAAAACCCGAGCGTGGTGCTGCGCGAGGTGATCGACAACTCGGGACCGGTGCAGGAAAACTTCGACGCCTCGATGGAGATGCTGTACGAAGGCGCGGTGCTGGCGGTGCTGGTGGTGTGGTGGTTCCTGCGCGACTGGCGCGCCACCCTGGTGGCCGCGGCCGCGCTGCCGCTGTCGGTCATCCCGGCCTTCCTCGGCCAGTACCTGTTCGGCTACACGCTCAATATGGTGACCCTGCTGTCGCTGGCGCTGGTCATCGGCGTGCTGGTGGACGATGCGATCGTCGAGATCGAGAACATCTCGCGCCACCTGCGCATGGGAAAAACCCCGATGCAGGCGGCGCTGGAAGCGGCCGACGAGATCGGCATGGCGGTGATCGCCACCACCTTCGCCCTGGTCGCGGTGTTCCTGCCGACCGCCTTCATGGGCGGCATTCCCGGTAAATTCTTCAAGCAGTTCGGCTGGACCGCGGTGATCGCGATCCTGGCCTCGCTGGTCGTGGCGCGCCTGCTCACGCCGATGATGGCGGCCTACATCCTCAAGCCGGCCAAGCACCATGGCGAAGAGAAGGATGGCCCGCTGATGCGGCGCTACATGACGGCCATGCAGTGGTGCCTGCGCCACCGCATGGCGACCGCGATCGGCGCCGCCGTATTCTTCTTCGGCTCGATCGCACTGGTGCCGCTGCTGCCGACCGGCTTCGTGCCGCCGGCCGACCGCTCGCAGACCATGGTGACGGTGGAACTGCCGCCTGGCTCGACCCTGGCCGAGACCCACGCCGTCGCCGAGCAGGCGCGCCTGGCGGCCATGCAGGTCGACGGCGTCAAGGGCGTCTTCAGCTCGATCGGCGGCGGTTCCAGCGGCGACGCCTTCGCCCCTGGCGCGGCGGCGGAAGCGCGCCGCGCGGTGCTGACCGTGACCACCGTCGACCGCGGCGACCGCGACGTGGGACTGTCCGAGATCGAGCGCGCACTGCGCGTCAGGATGTCGCAGATCCCGGGCGCGCGCTTCAACGTGGGCGCCCCCGACACCGGCACCAAGCTGCAGCTGGTGCTGCGCAGCGAAAACCCGGAGCTGCTGACCACGACCGCGCGCCAGGCCGAGCGTGAACTGCGCACCCTGCAAGGCATCGGCAACGTCAGTTCCAGCGCCTCGCTGGTGCGGCCCGAGATCATCGTGCGCCCCGACTTCGCGCGCGCCGCCGACCTCGGCGTGACGGCCGCCGCCATCGGCGAGACGGTGCGCGTGGCCACCGCCGGCGACTACGACATCTCGCTGTCCAAGATGAACCTGGACGAGCGCCAGGTGCCGATCCGCGTCAAGCTGCCGGACGCGGTGCGCGCCGACCTCGATGCGCTGGGGCGCCTGACCGTGCCCGGCTCGCGCGGACCGGTGCTGCTGGCCAACGTGGCGACCATCACGGTGGAAAGCGGCCCGGCCGAGATCAACCGCCTGAACCGCACCCGCAACGTGACCCTCGACGTCGAGCTGCAGGGCCGCTCGCTGGGCGAGGTCAATGCCGAGGCGCGCGCCCTGCCCGTGTTCCAGAAGCTGCCGCCGGGCGTGCAGATCGCGGAACTGGGCGACGCCCAGGAAATGCAGGCGCTGTTCGCCAGTTTCGGCGTGGCGATGCTGATCGGCGTGCTGTGCATCTACGGCGTGCTGGTGCTGCTGTTTAACGACTTCATGCAGCCGGTGACCATCCTGGCCGCGCTGCCGCTGTCGATCGGCGGCGCCTTCGTGGCCCTGCTCCTCACGCAGAACGCGCTGTCGATGCCGACCATGATCGGCCTGATCATGCTGATGGGGATCGTGACCAAGAACTCGATCCTGCTGGTGGATTATGCGATCCTGGCGCGCGAAGCGGGCATGAACCGCTTCGACGCCCTGGTCGACGCCTGCCACAAGCGTTCGCGCCCGATCGTGATGACCACCATCGCCATGGGCGCCGGCATGATGCCGCTGGCGCTGGGCCTGTCGGGCGACCCCAGCTTCCGCTCGCCGATGGCGGTCGCCGTGATCGGCGGCCTGATCACCTCGACCTTGCTGAGCCTGCTGGTGGTGCCGGCGGTGTTCACCTATGTGGATGACTTCGAGCACTTCATGAAGCGCCAAGTGGGACGGATGCGCCGCAAGCAGGTGGCGGCGCCGGTGAAGGAGCCGGCGTCGGATCCAGTGAAGTGAGGCAAGGCCGTAGGGTGGTCGGCTCTGCCGACCGCGCGTCCAGCTAGTGCCTGAACAGAAATACGGTCGAACGAAGCAAGCTCAGTTTGAACGAAAAAACCCCGGCAGGGCCGAAGCCCGCCGGGGTTTTTATTTGATGGCTTGCGCCGATCAGTCGCGGTAGTAGCGGTACTCTTTGCGCTCGGTGGTGTTGCTGCCGCCCAGCAGCTTGGCCAGCAGGAAGCCGACGCCAGCCGCGACCAGCAGGGCAGTGCCCGGGTTGGTCTTCACGTACTCGGTGCTCTTGGTCGAGTAGTTCTGGTAGGTCTCGCCCAGCTGGCCCTTGCGCTGGCCCAGGCTTTCCGAGGCGCCGCTCAGCATGCCGCTCAGGCGATCGACGCCGGCGTGTGCGGTGCTGACCAGGCGGTCGACCAGCGGTTGCGCGCCTTGTGCGAGCTGGTCGATTTTCTCGTGCGCCTTGTCCGGGGTGATGTTCGACATGGCAGCCTTGATGCCGCCCTGCGACTGGTCGCCGCCCGAGGTCGAACCCGACGATTGTGCGCTGGCGCCGCCCATGCTGCCGCTGCTGCCGGCGGTGGTGCCGGCGCTGCTGCCGGTGGTGCTGCCCGAGGTGCTGCCGCTCGAGCCCAGGGCGCTATTGCCGCCGGTCGAGCTGCCCAGGCTGCCGCTGCTGCCGGCGGCGCTGGAACCCGACGAGCCGCTCTGCTGGCTGCTGGAGCTGCCCAGGTTGCCCGAGCTATGCGAGCCGCTCTGCATGCTGCCCGCGTTGCTGGTGCCGCCGACGGCGCCGCTGCTGCTGCCGGTAGCCGGCTTGGCGCTGCTTGGCGAGGCGTTGGTGCTGCCGAGGCTGCCCGACGAACCGCTCTGGCTGCTGCCCGAAGCGTTGCTACCCTGGTTCAGGCCGGAAGTCTGGCTTTTACCAATGCTCGAACCTGCACCCTCGCGGCTTGCGTCGCTGCCTTTTCCCTCGGTAGATTTCTGATTATCCATGATGTATCCCTCGTAAAAATGTAGACCAACGCGATTAGACCGATACCCGACTATCACCACATTCTTCCTCGATTCCGCCTCAAACGGCGCGAGGGACGACGATTGACTGCGCTATCTCAAGACAGAACTTTGTTTCTTGCTCCAGGCCCATTCTCATGAATGGAGACCCGAAGCCAGCGCAAAAGTTCCGCTATTAGCGCAGACGTCCTCGTCGCTGCGTGAGCGGTCGCCTGTGGCGGTCCGAAAACGCGCGCAGTATCGGACACTGCGTCGCGATACAAAAAATACAACAGCCGCGCTCCCGGGACCGTGCGCTGCCTAACAGAGCCGTGCCATCCACGGGGAGGAGGCGAATCCGCTTGCCTTCCGCCTCATCTGCGTTATCATATGAATGATAATCATTCTCATTTACAGGAGAAAGCATGTGCGACAAACACGCTCCGCAGGCCGCCGATGCAGCGCAAGGCGGATCGCGCCGCCGGCGCGTCTGGGAACTCAGCCAGGCCAGCCATTGCCCGCTGGTCGGCGTCGCCCTGCCGCTGCCTGCCCTGCGCAAGCTGGTGGAACGGGTGACCGGCGGCCGGCTGCTGCACGACGATTACGACATCCACGTCGGCGCCGTCAGCGAGTGCGCCCTGCGCAATCCGCTGTCGGAAGCGCTGCAGAAGGAGCTGGAGCGGCGCTACGCCGCCGATGTTGCCCGCTTCCGCTCGGCCAGGAGCACGGAGGAAGTGGGCGCACTATGGGCGCAGGCGGTCGACGCCGGCAAGGTGCCGGGCGCGTTCTGGGCCGCCCTGAGCCATGCGCGCTGCACGCCCGCACTGGAACAGCAGATGTGCCGCGACATCCACATGGTGCAGCACCAGGCCGGCGCCTGCGCCCGTGCCGACATCGACAAGGTCAAGGCGCTGGCGGCCGAGCATGCCCGCCTGGTGCGTGAACTGGCCCGGACGCAGGGCCGCTGCCAGGCGCTGTTGCAGGAAAAGAGCGCGCAGGCCGAACGCTACGAGCAGCAGCTGATGGCCGGGCGCGCCGCGCTGATCGCAAAGGACACCGACATCCACCAGTTGCGCTCCGAACTGGCCCGGCTGCAGGCGGAAGTGCCGGAACTGGAGACGCGCAAGCGGCTCGCGAATCGCGTGGCGCAGATGGAGGAACGGGAAGCGGCGCTGCGGGCCCAGGTGGCCGCATTGAAAGCGGCACGCACTGCGCCCCGGGATGCACCGGCGCCGGCGGGCGAAGCGCCGGCGGACATGCCGACCGTGCCGACCGAAGTCCCGGTGCGGCTGGTGAACCGCAGCGTGCTGTGCGTGGGCGGGCGCAGCGGCAGCGTGCCGGTCTACCGCAACGTGATCGAGCGCGTCGGCGCCCAGTTCGCGCACCATGACGGCGGCCTGGAAGACAGCGCCGGCCAGCTCGATGCCAGCCTGGCGGCGGCCGACCTGGTGATCTGCCAGACCGGCTGCATCAGCCACCATGCCTACTGGCGGGTGAAGGACCATTGCAAGCGCACCGGCAAGCGCTGCATTTTTGTCGACAACCCGAGCGTGTCGAGCCTGGTGCGCGGGCTGCAGGAAGCGGCCCTCTGATCGGAACTACGGCGTTTGCTGGACGCCGACCGGCGCCACGGGCGCGGCCTTTGCCGGCGCCAGCGACAGTGGACGCTCCACCAGCAGGAACAGGGCCATCGACGGGATGAGCGTCAAGGCGAAGGCCAGCGGCAACAGGACCAGGAACATCTGGCCGGACGGCAGCACCATGAACGCCGCCTTGAGCGCCAGTCCATGGATCAGGTAATACGAATAGCTCATATTGCCCAGGCGCCGCATCGGCGTCCAGGTGAAGATCCGGGCCAGCCAGCCCTCCGGCTGCACGAAACAGTGCAGGCAGAACAGGTAGAAGCCGACGAACAGCACGAGGATTTCGACACTGCCCCCGACCGGCAGCATGGTCACCGCCAGGCCCAGGACCAGGGCCAGCGCCCCGACCACGCCACCGGGAGCGCTGCCGCGCTTGACCGCTTCGTGCAGCAGCATCCCCGACATGAACATGATCAGGCGCAGGTGGCCGCCGAACGCGACGCAATAGATGACGGTCAGGATCGCCATCGCCAGGATGACGGCAACGCGCCGGTTCGCCTCCAGCGGACGCAGGAACACGACCACCACCGGCATCACCAGGTAGTAGAACATCTCGTAGCTCAGGGACCAGGCCACCGTGATCATCGGTTCGATCGGCAGCATTCCCGGAAGGAGCAGCAGGTTCTGGAGCACGTACCAGAACGCTCCCTCCTGCGGGATCTTGCTCTGGTCGGGGAACACGAAGGACAGCACGCAGTAGGCGGCGAAGACGGCCAGGAAGGCGGGATAGATGCGCTGGATGCGCCGCCCCATATAAGGGAGGAACGCCTGCTTGCGCGCCATCAGGCTGCCGTAGATGAGGAAACCGCTCAGGACGAAGAACAGGTCCACCCCGGCATTTCCCATGCTGTGCAGCAGGCCAGAGAGCCACACCTCGCCGGCGGGATCGGCCAGGGTCGCGTAATGCACCAGAAAGACGAGGAATACGGCGAAGCCGCGCATGCCCTCCATCGAACGTAAATTATTGCCTGCTACTTTTCTCGAGAGTTCAAACTTGTTCATTGCTGCGCTTCCTGTCTATGCTCGCGCTTCCGGGCGTGCCTGTCTTGCCGCCCTGTCAAGCTCAACAGAAGTATAGATTATGCTTGGTTGATATTTCATGCGCGCAAAAAGAAAAAGGCCACATGCTGAAGCATGTGGCCTTATCTTGGATTGGTGCCGCTGACCGGAATCGAACTGGTGACCTTCGCATTACGAATGAGAAGTTCCTTGTATATCGATGTATTCAACAGTATCGCTACTCTCCTTAAAAATTTATATATTTCAATACCTTACAATATTTCTCATGGTACCTTGTGTTGATGGAGATTGGCAAATATACTCATGGCTGGGTTACAAAGCGGTTACACAACACTCAGCTATATGCCGAAAATCAAATTTACTGCCGCGCGCGTCGATGGCTTTACTTGCCCGCCCAACAGCAAACAAGCGTTCATGTGGGACGCCACCGCGCCATGCCTTGGCCTCCGCGTGGTCTCCAGCGGGACTAAGGCTTACGTCTTCCAGGCGAAGCTCAACAATCAAACCATCCGCATGACGATTGGCTCACCGTCGACATGGGATATCGCCAGTGCCCAAGCGGAGGCGCGCCGTCTCAAGGTGCTCATCGACAGCGGGCACGACCCGAGGGTGCAGAAAGCCGAGCTTGTTGCTGAGCAGGCAGCGAAGCGCGACGCTAGCCGCCGCGCCGAGACGCCCGCGCGCGAAGCGTGGGACGCCTACATGACGGCCCGGAAGACCCGGTGGAGCGCCCGTACCCTGCTAGACCACCAGAGACTGGTCGATCCGGGTGGCCGTCAAAAGACCCGTGGGCGCAAAAAGGGGGAAGGAGAAACCACCTTGCCCGGCGTGCTGGTCTCCGTGCTCGCCCGCCCTCTGCGTGACATCGATGCCGAATATGTGCGGAAATGGCTGAATGGTGAGACGCACAGGTCTACCGTGGCGATGAACGCTTTCGTGCGCTTGCGCGGGTTCCTGAACTGGTGCGCCATGCGAGCCGAGTACAAGACCGAAGTCAGCCCCCACGCATGCGCTTCAAGCGTGGCCAAGGATGAACTTCCCAAGCCTGCGGCGAAGTCGGATTGCCTCCAGCGCGAACAATTGGCCCCGTGGTTTAAACAAGTCCGGGAAATCCAGAACCCTGTCGCCAGCGCCTACCTGCAAGCCCTCTTGCTGACGGGCGCGCGCCGTGAGGAAATGGCTGGGCTGCGCTGGACAGATGTGGACTTCAAGTGGGGCACGATGGTCTTGCAGGACAAGGTGGAGGCAAACCGGACGATTCCGTTGACTCCCTACGTGTCCGCGCTGCTGGATGCCCTGCCGCGCACCAATGAGTGGGTATTCAGCAGCCGCACCGCTGCCAGCGGACGCATCCAGGAGCCGCGCAAGGCCCATAACAATGCACTGGAAGCGGCCGAGCTGCCGCATGTGTCAATTCACGGCCTGCGCCGCTCGTTTGGCACGTTGAGTGAGTGGGTGGAGTGCCCGGCCGGTGTCGTGGCGCAGATCATGGGACACAAGCCTAGCGCCATCGCGGAGAAGCATTACATCCGCCGCCCGATCGATCTGCTGCGGATGTGGCACACGAAAATTGAGGTGTGGATGTTGGGTCAGGCCGGCATTGAGGTGCAGGCCGCTGATGCTCGACTGAGTGCGTGATTAAAAGAAGACCCGCCGGCCCCGACGGTGCTTCTTCTTTTACTGGAAGGCTTCGGGGGTGGGGGTGTAGCGCCAGGAATCCTTTTGCGCCTGAGTGCGCGTCACGTTGCCCTGTCCTACCAACGCCTGCATGACATCCCTACGTTGGCTCAGAGTAGCATTCTTGTATGGACGGCAGCGGTCCACCAGAACTCCCTCAGTAACGCCACAGTTTTCCTCGATGAAGTATTTCTTGATGTAGTCCAGCACCTTCGTCTCCAGCTCCGCGAACTTGCTGTCGAACAGGTTCTTGCGGAGGTCGGTTGCGAACACGTCAGTGGCATAGTTCACGATATCGAGGGCGAGCTGGGTGTGCTCGACGCTGATCTCGACCGCATACGGGTCAGCCGCGAGCGCTAGGATCAGCGCAACCCGGGCGGCATTCTCGACGATACGCGACAGCATATTGTTCGCCAATTCGTCTACGCCGGAATTCCTGCGGTTGCAGATCGCCGACATGTAGGTCCTGCGCAGCTCTTGTGCTTCGATCGAGAACGGCACCAGGACCGGGCGATGTGACTTAGCGCGGAGCAGGTTGCCGACGGCATCCAGTTCTTTCTGATGCGCCACGATCCGCGATTTCACCACCTCCTGCCATTCGCAGACTGCTGCCGGCACCGGCTCCTTTTTCTGCTCCCAGTTGGGTTCGGGCACCACGTCAGGAGCGCGAAACGGCAGCATACGCGGTAAGAAGCCATTGTTGATCACGGCGGCGCTCATTGCAGCGTAGAAGGTGGACGGAGTGGTCGCACCAAAAATCGACGGGCATGGGCTGTCGATGTCGGCGCGCTTGCGGGCATCGCGGCCGGTTTGCTTTGCGTACTCGCGGCCCAAGTAGTCACTGCCGCCTTTGGTGTACAGGTCCATGAGAACCGTGCCAGTTGCTGCTTTGTAGCCCGCAGCCTTGGGATCGAAAACCCCTTTGAGGAATTCACCCAGCTCGTCGATGACATAGCAGCTCGCCGGGTTGCGATCCAGCGCGGCCAGTACGCCACCTTCACTGCTTGGCGCGCCAGCGCGTCGGGAATCGCCATAGGCAGCAACCGCGTCGTTGACGCATCCCAATGCAACCTCCTTGCCGGTCGCGGTTGGGGCGATCAGCACCCAGTACATGTTCGTAGAGGTATCGTTATCGCTCACGAAGTCACGTGCCAGGACAGCACCGCAGGAAGCCAGGGCGATCGGCAGCACGAAGGTCTCTTGGTACATGAACGCGCGCTTCTGATACCACGCAGCAACCGCCTGCATTACAGGCGGGAGTTGCTGGATGAAATTCACCAAGGGAGACTTTTTGGCTTTCACCAACAGGGTTGCATCCACTGCTGCGCGACGGGCTTGGTCGAGCGCTTCCTGCTGAGCCAGGCGCACCGCGCCCTGGCTGGACTTTTGCGCGCTACGCACGATCATTTGCACTTCAGCCAACTGCAACGGCTCGGCACATTTGATCTCATTTTCCTTGAGCAGAGCAGCAAGGATGCTTTGCTCTGCCATCCCGGCAGCGACCAGATCGCCAGCGAGCTTGAACAAGGTCAGGTTGCGCTCGCCTTCGACAACCATCTCGGTGGTTTTTGGCATTTCCGACTTCACGTTAGCGCAGGATGCGGTGGTACTGCCCCACACCTTCAGCAGCGCCTCCGGCAGGACCGGCAGCTTGGTGAAGTCACCTGCACCGGCCCACTTGTATTCAGCGCCCGTCTCCGGGTGGATAGTGGGCGGCAGCACATCCTGGCAGCCCGCGCCGTTGCTGCTCGCACAGCGAAACTCCAGGATCATTGCACCGTTATGCTTGATTTGCTTGGTGATGAGCGGCTGGAGCCCTTCCGGCAGGCGATAAATCAACTTCGCGCGATTCGAGCGGCCCGAGACAATTTGCACGGCGTCGTCGTCCCCGAGCAAGTTACGCAGCTCGATACCACGCACGCCGAGCCATGCCTCGGCGGCCTGGAGGTCGTCAATGTCGATCGCGCAGGTCCCCGAGCGCGCGTGGATCAGCCCGAGTCCGTGGTCACCGATCACGTTGAGGGTCAGGGGTTTGTTCTGCCATTCTTCCGACTTCGGGCCTTTGCTGCCCTTGGCGATTGCGCAGAGCTGGAAACCGCACTCCTCAATGTACTGCTTTGCAAACTGGCGAGTGCGTTGCATCCGCGCCGTTACCTCCGCCGCGATGCGTGCAATTTTGGACGCTGCCGTGGTAGCAGGGCGAGGCACCGCCTCGCCGATCGTCGTGCCGCTGCAGGTCATCGCACGGTCTTGCACCAACTCGTGCTCGTTCAAATCCGCCAGTGGGTTGGACGTGGTCAAGCCGCTCATTATGCGCACTCCATCTTGAGCAGGCGCACGATGCCTTCCACCGGCCAGGCCAGGCGCCCTTGGACACGGATCGGGCGGATCGGGCCATTCTCGAAGCATGCCCACGAGCGGAGCGTTTGCGGGGCCCGATTCAGCCAGAACGCTGCGCAGGCCGTGGGGACATGGGTACGGGTTTCTTTGAGGAGCTCCGGGTAGAAAGGCGTAGCTTGAGTATTTGCAGACATTGGTTCAGATCCAGGTTTCGTTTACGGAAACCCATTATTTGTCTGTCAAAAATAATTCGACTTCATTTATTTCCGTTGCTTCCTGTCGATTGTGCGGGGGGGGGGAGCCAAAGCCGCCCTCCCCTTCCGTATTCGCGTATAGGTCAACCCTCAAAAATTTTTCGCAGTTAATGCATAACTTGTAATAATTCGAATGACTGAGAGCGGTGACAATTGCTGCAAATACTCTTAGGCATAATAGCAGAAATATCAAAAATACAAGACTTTCACGCGCTCTTTGCTTAGGTGGTCCCGACCTGATCTAGACCACAGGGCCACACCAAACCTGAGATGCTCTTTTCGCTTCCTCAACGGCGCCTGGCGAACCTCCTGCACTAACCCATCACTCGAAGCGGAAAGATTGGCTGGTCAGACTGGGCAAAATCCTGCAGCCATTTGTGCCATGTACCTGATGGCCTTGAATGCGCCTCAATGTGAGGTCGGAAGTTGCCTACCACCCCGGAGGTAGTCCAAGGCACGACAAGCAGACATACACCCAACGTTTCTTTCGCTCGCCTGCTCACTCATCTGTTGACAATATGTCGAGCGGTTCTGTTAGGCGTTCTTACGCGCACATTGCGCCTAGATCCCACCGAAAGTTACAATGCGACAAGAACCTCAATCCGGTCGCACATTCCAAGGAGGGAAAGACAATGCGGGCAATGACTCGGGAACTCGCGCGTGCCGCGATCGGCATAACGCTCGTGGTGAGCTTCATCGGCAGTGCGGCTAGTGCGGAAAAAGGCATCGCGGCAGGCAAAATATTCGGGATTCAGATCGGCCACACGATCGAGCTGACCCCGGCAGAGCAGAAGATGGCCGACCGCGACTATCTTGGAACTTTTGTTCGCCACAAGGCAGAGAAGCCGGCCGATGTGCAATTCCTCCAAGTGTTCGCGACCCCGATCACGAGGGTGGTGACCGGCGTGGACGGCGCCACCGAGTTTCGCACCCGTCAGCAGGCGCAGGCCTTCATCAAAAAATATGTGACGCTGTTTCCGCAAATGCTGTCTAATTTCACGGCAACGTACGACGCGGATCCCCAAACGCCACTTCGCTTGACGTCGGCAGATTGGATGCTGACCATGACCTTCTACGATATGAAGAAGGATTTTGACAGGCCTGGTGGCTACACGGTGCGCATCAACCTAAGGCCTGCTTTTGGCAGTGCGCTCGATCGTCTCGCCTCAAAGTCCTATGAGGAACGCAAGCAGCTGGTCCAGCGTGATCAGCGCAAGTCACTGGAAGAAGCCAAGCGGCGGGGCGAGCTCAAGGGCCTGCTTTGATTGGAGCAGTGGAAAGTGCGCACGAACCTCTTGTTTGCTTTGGTGGCATAGACTGCTTGGAGCTATTCCATCTGCCCGCAAATTGCGAAAACCGGCATCGGACCTTGGTCATCTATACTGCCCAATGATAGATCAACCAGCAGCGACTCATCGACTTCCTGCACCTACCCTTTCGCGGTCATATCATACAAACTTACTGGTTTTCAATGACATACAAATTACGGTCGCTATTCGCTTCAGTTATATTTATTTGCGGGATCACCCAAGCGCACGCGGATGCCGTTGACGACCCCATGGCCCGAGTCCGGCTGGAGGCAAGTGTCGCGTTTGACGCCAAATGGTTGGCCTTGAAAGATAAATGTAAGAGCCCAGCGGCTTCCGTTAGCGAAGATCGATTACATAGCAGCTGGCGTGAGGCGAACCCGAGTGGATTGCAGCAGCTCGATGACATTATCGTACGTGAGCAGATTCGAAAGGGCATGGGTCAAGCCGAGGCTCGCTACCCATTAAAGCCGCCAAAAGCTGTCTGCGCAATGGCCGACGAGTTGTCGAGCATGAAGAGAGCCGACAGTAGCGACGCAACAAGCAAGCGCGGAACGGGCGAGACCTTCGGTACGGTGTACCGCTGCGATGCAGATGGAACCATCGTGTTCAGCGATATCAAATACAAGTCGATGCCCTGCAAGGCACTCGACCTGCCTGGTTATGCGCCTTCGGAGAAGGCAAGACCCGCGAAAGTTCTCTCGATCGCCGAAGCAAAGCAAATCGCGGCCCGCAACCTTCTCGACCCGGAAGCAACTCGCTTTCGCGACCTATTCGTGAGTAAATCGGGGAACGTGTGCGGCGAACTGAATTCTAAAAACGTGTACGGCGCTTATACCGGATACACGCAGTTTTTCGTACATGCAGCGACGAGGCGCGCACAGATCGACGGGGGAAGCAAATCCGCTGCGGTCGGGTTTGCCTACCGCGAGTCGTGCGCAAGGTAGTCGACCAAACTAAACAAACGTGCTCACCACTAGCCGAGCCTCAGGTCTAATCGACTACCCTAAAATTCCCGAGAAATGTTGGCGCTCTCAGATGGGGGACGCCAGCGAGCCAACGATTGTTCCTAACGCTGCCATGGGCTACGGCCGAGTTGCGCCCCGACAGTTTAGCATGCTCGTCTCGCCCTACCGCGGCCTGGTCGCGTCACCAGTGTCTGCTACGGGTCGGTTCCAGTTGCTCGTGATAGTTTGTGAATTTCGGGAGATGGCGACATGCTATGCTGTTCGATTACCGGGTTGAGCTAGCATTGGATGTTGCGAGGAGAAATCGTTGACTAATTATGAGTTTGCCCAAGCGGCACACCCGCATAGTTGGCTGTTAGTGGCTGACAATCTCTACGAGCAGTCGATAGCGCTTCATCATCGATTTCCTTCTGGAAGAATTACATATCGAGATGCCAGTGGAACTGTCTTAGGGGAGTGGCCAAGTAGTAGCCGTTCAACGTTCCTGCTTGCGGGCTTCGCGCTGGAAAACGCAATAAAAGCGTTTTTGGTGTACGAGCATCCTCAATGGGTTTCGAATGGCGTGCTGGCGCGCTCACTTCGGTCTCATGATCTTGTTACATTGTCCAAGAAGTCCACGATCATCCCATGGCAGCGCCGCGGGCCGAGAATCCTCTGCCGTTTTCAGCACGGTCTGGAATCTTGGGCGCGATATCCTTGCGCGCTCAACGCCAATGAAACCAATGCCGAGCAGAATTTGTCTCCCGCCTTATGGACGGGATATTTAGGTCTGATGCGCGCTTACGGAAAGGCGCTCATGCTGCTGCTGCAACAAGGCTGGGATGGTCCCCATGGTGCTAGCGGCCACTTTGAGTTCCAAGGCGGCGGCTACCTAGGTGCCCAACCGAACAGCTTATCGAGACCGAAGCGGTTCGAACCGAAAGGCGTCCGCTAGCGGCCGCTTATAAACGGCAGCAGTTGGGCTAAGTAGACATTCGTGCAAACAGATCTAACGCCGCGCGCGCGTCGACGCTAAGAATTGTTGTCAAAGACATTCACTCATGCCGCAAGTGCTATCAACCCTTCTGTGGTCTTCAGCGCGTCAAAGTAGCAGCCTGATTAATCATCCGATGGAGTCCAGACGTATAACGCCCAAAAAATGACATAGAGGTTTAATGTGAGAAACGCACGCTTCCAACGTTCGACAAAAGCAGCCATGAGGCCTTCTAGGACTGACGGCCATGTCTATTATGTGCGCCTGAAAACTCCCCTCGGCCTCTTTTATAAACTTGGCTTTACCTCGCTCGGTTCCGTCGAAGAGCGACTGGCGTTTCAGGGAACCGGTGACGAAGATCTGGTCGACAAGGTGCTGTTGTTCGTGTACCTCAAGGATGGATACGACGTTGAAGCTGCCTTGCACCAGTACTTCCTGCCGAGGAAGGCATTTAGCAATGTGCAAAGCGATCCCAACCTGCCGTTGCACCGCAATGGCCAGTCGGAGCTTTATATCGATGACATACTGGATTACGACAGCAACTACCATATCGATCAAGCCCATGCGACCTGATCTTGCCCCGCTTTTCCCGGACACAGCCTGATGCTTAGTTAGCGTCAGTTTCCAGAGCCTGACGGCGTCGCTCTTTCCTAAACATCCGCGGCGATTTGTAGCCGAGCGCTGAATGCGGATGCACCTCGTTGAAATGCTTGAATGCGTCGGGCAACTGAGTCAGCACGACAGCGCCGCTGCTGCGGTCCATGCCGCCGACGTAATCTCGTTTAAACGTGTTCACGAAGCTCTCTGCCATGCCGTTCGACTGCGGGCTGTTCACTGGCGTATGCACCGGCCTGATGCCCAGTTGATGGGCCAAAGCGTGCGTTTCGATAGCCCGGAAAGCGCCGCCATTGTCGCTCAAGAATTCCACTGTGATCGCCCGCTCGTCGGTGCTGCCGAAACGTGCTTCCACGGCCTCAATCATCATGTCGCGCACCGGCTCACCGGGCAGGCCACGTCCGATCCAGGCACGCCAGGCGATAATCTCGCGGTCGCAGCAGTCCTTCATGAACACGCCAGTCACCACCTCGCCGTTGTCGCAGGCGATCTCGAAGCCATCCGAGCACCAGCGCTGGTTCGACTCTTCGACCATCACTTTGCCGTCGTGAGGGCGGCCGCTGTCACTACGCCTAGGCGATTTCGGCAGCAGCAAACCCTGCTCCTTCATCACGCGGTACATGCGCTTGTGGTTCACTGGACGCAGGCCCATCAGGCTTCGCGTACGGTTCACCAGGGCGCCAGCACGACGGTAACCATAGGTCGGCAGCGCCGTGATCTCGGCGCGTACCGCGTCGGCAATCATCGCGTCGGCGACCGGGTCGAGCCTGGCCACGGTGCGCTTGTCGACCCAGTCCGCGGGTCGGGCAAGAAGGTCAATCACGTGCGAGCGCGCTACACCAAGGACAACGCAGACAGGCTTTACTGCCCGTCCTTGTCCAATAAGGGTGAGCGCGCAATCCACTTTTTTTCGCGAGCCAGCTCGACCGCTTCGCGCAGGATCTCCGCCTCCATCGTCTTCTTGCCCAGCATGCGCTGCAGTTGCGCGATCTGGGCGCGCGCCGCCGCCAACTCACTCGCTGGCACGACCGATTCACCTGATTGCACCGCCACCAGGGCGCCTTCCCGCTCGAGCTTGCGCCAGTTGAACAGCTGGCTGGCACTGATGCCGTGCTTGCGGGCCACCAGCGACACGCTCATGCCCGGCTCGTACGTTTCCTTAACCAGCGCAGCCTTTTCCTGCACTGACCAACGGCGGCGTCGCTCTTCGGACACCGTCACGACTTCGATGGTTTGGTTGTTTCTAGTCATACTCACAGTCTTATTCCTATCCGTAAGGATACAGCATTGACTGTGTCTGGTACTTCAAGGGGCTATCTCA
>NZ_ATYR01000062.1 GCF_000427785.1 Massilia alkalitolerans DSM 17462 | reverse complement strand
AACCGCTGAACGCTATGCCAATGCCTGGCATCACATCAAGCCCTGGCACTACTACCTGACGATTGCGCTGCCGAGCATGTGGTTTCCGCTGGCCGTGCTGTTCCTGCTGCGGCTGCGCAGCATCAGGAAGCTGTGGCCCTCCAGCGCCGCGCTGCGCGTACTGCTGAGCTGGGTTGCACTGGTGTTGNTCTTCTTTTCCATCAGCCCCGGCAAGCGCGAGGTCTACATCCTGCCCGCGCTGCCGATGTTCGCCCTGGCGCTCGCCTACGTCTGGGAACAGGCGCCGGCAGAAGGGCGCCGCGGCACGGCTGTCGTGTTGCGNGCGGCGCTCGCGATCATGGGGCTGCTGCTGATCCTGCTTGCGGCGGTCGCGCTGTTTNCNCCNGNGCACCTNCCGTCCCGGGCGGACGNCTANGCCGACGCCGTCGCGGCGCTNGCTCCGGGCTTGCTNGTNCTCGGACTGGCGCTGTCGGGCATTGTCTGGCTGTTGCGCAAACGCGCATTGTTCGAACAGCTCGCCCTGGCCAGCGTGCTGACCTGGCTGTTCGTCTCTNTNTGGNTATGGCCCATCCTCAACCCACNTCGGACGCCGCGCGCCATCATGCAGGAACTCGAACGACGCCTTGCCCCNGAAGCGGAAGTNGGCATGCTCGAGTTCAAGGAACAGTTCCTGTTGTTCGCAGACCGGCCNNTGGTCCACTTCAGCTATCTGGCGCCGCTGCCGCGGCAGGAATGGAATGCCTGGNGCTGGATGCGCGCAGACCCGNCGCGCGTGCTCCTCCTCCCCGATGGCCTGGCCTTGCGCTGCTTCGACCTGGCGAAGAAACGCGTTCTTGGCGAAGCCCATCGCCGCAACTGGGTTCTGCTCGATGCCTCGTCCGCACGTGAAAGCTGCGATGCGGCTGCCGATCACGCCCCCTACCGCTACGTACCGGTGAAGAAGGATATCCTTCAGTGAATCAGGGCGGAACGACGGGNGCCGGGTGCTGGTCGACGGCGCCGCCAGGCTTCATCGGCTGCTGGGATAATTAGACGCTATCGGCCGCTTGCATTCGATTTGGTTTAACGNGATCNTAACGGCGCCTTAACGCCGNCCTAACGGCGCTTGNCCTAAGATCGCCCNCCACTTTCCCNTATGCACTATTCGCTTCCCCTGCGATGGGAGACTTCCTGTNNNAGCGGCGGTCCACGTCAACCGCGCCTGCCTGGAGTGCGGCAGTATTTTTGAGCGACTGACAACCCCATCCGCAAATATCTATGAGCAATGCATTGCCTGGTAAAACCTCGATCTTTCATCACTGTGCGCACCGTCTTGCACGGTCAAGCAGCTGGGCAGGCCCCTTTGCCGGCACGCTCCAGATGCTGCTCATCGGCCTGGTCATCCTGTCGCTATCCAGGTTCGCGCTGGTCGCATGGCAGTGGGACCGCGTCGAAGCGGCCGCGATCCCGGCTTCGCTGTTCGTCCAGGGCCTGCGCGCGGACCTGATCCTGCTGGGGTACTTCGAGGTGCTTCCCCTGTTGCTGGCCCCCTTGCTCGCCTACCGCTCGTTCGCACGCGTGTGGAGGACTGTGAGCATTGCCTGGGGCACTGTTGCTCTTATTTTCATCTTGTTTATGGANTTGTCCTCGCCTCAATTCCTGATGCAATACGACGTCAGGCCGAACCGCCTGTTCATCGAGTACCTTGCCTACCCGAAGGAAGTGTTCGCGACGCTGTGGAATGGTTTTCGCATCGCGGTGGTGACCGGCGTCGGATTGACGATCGGCCTCGGCCTGTTGATTTTCNATCTGCTCAGGCGTGCTTCGCCCGGCATAAGCATGTGGCCCGCAAGGAAACTGCTGCTCNTATGGCCGGTTCTGTGCCTGATCGTACTGATGCAGATCCGGTCGACCACGGGGCACCGCCCAGCCAACCCGGCCTTCTTTGCGCTGACCGGTGACGCGATGGTCAATTCGCTCATCATCAACTCGGCATGGTCGGTGCTGGACGCGCTCAACTCCCTGAAGAAAGAAGCAGTCTCCTCCGACATCTATGGGGCATTCCCGCGGGAACAAGTTTTTCGAGAAGTTAAATCAGCGCCCTGGCTGCACGGCTATACGTTCAGCAATACCGACACTCCGACTCTACATTTCCAGCAAGCCGCCATCGCGCGAAACCGGCCGCTTAACCTGGTAATCGTCCTGCAAGAAAGTCTGGGCGCGACCTTCGTCGAGTCGCTGGGCGGACTGCCAGTGACGCCGGAGCTGGAAAAGCTCAAGAGCGAAGGCTGGTGGTTCGAGCAGCTCTATGCGACCGGCACCCGTTCGGTGCGAGGCATCGAAGCGGTCGTGGCCGGCTACGCACCGACGCCCGCCCGCAGCGTGGTCAAACTCTCGCTCGCGCAGCAAGGCTTTTACACGATTGCGGCAGGACTGAAACAGCAGGGCTATCATACTGAATTCGTGTATGGCGGCGAAGCGCATTTCGACAATATGCGCAGCTTCTTCACCGGGAACGGATTCCAGCGCGTGGTCGACATACGGGAAATGCGTCCGGCCTTCACGGGAAGCTGGGGAGCGTCCGACGAGGACTTGTTCAACAAGTCGCTGGAACGCCTGAAGGAACTTCATGCCCAGGAGAAACCGTTCTTCAGCCTGATTTTCACCTCATCGAATCACGAACCGTTTGAATTTCCGGACGGAAAAATTACGCTTCACGATCCGGTCAAGCAAACGGTGAACAACGCCGTCAAATATGCGGACTACTCGCTCGGGAAATTTATCGCCGAAGCGAAGAAGCAGGCGTACTGGAAAGACACCCTGTTTCTCGTCGTTGCCGATCATGACAACCGCGTCTACGGCAATAGTCTGGTGCCCGTCAAGAAGTTCCATATCCCGGGACTCATCCTGGGGGCGGACATTGCACCGAAACGGATTGGAACGATCGCCAGCCAGATCGATCTTGGACCGACCCTGCTGTCATTGATGGGCGTTTCGAGCATGCATCCGATGATCGGCCGGGACTTTGCAAGAGACAGCAGCACCCCTGGCCGCGCCATGCTCCAGTTCGATAATTATTTCGCCTGGCTCGAAGACGGGTCGGCGACGATCCTGCGTCCGCGCCAGCATCCACTGCTTGGAAACTATGATGCCCAGAGCGGAAAACTGGATCTTCAGGCGGGTGCGCCCGACAAACTGCAAGTGAGCAAGGCAATGGCTCACGTTGTTCTGCCCTCGCTACTCTACCGCGAGCGCAAGTACACCTTGCCCGAACGAGGGCCTTGAATAGCGCTCGCTCGATGGCAATGGTCCTCCATCGGAGGACCATTGTGCTTACTTCAGCAAAACCGGCGCCACGATCACGGTCCAGGTGACTGCCGCAACGGCCACCGACAGGAATACCGCCGCGCTGCCCAGATCCTTCGCGTTCCTGGATAGAGGGTGCCGTTCCAGAGAAATGCGGTCGACGACGGCTTCGATCGCGGAGTTGAGCAGCTCGACAATCAATACCAGCGCCAGCACCAGTACCAGGGCCAGCTTTTCCAAGACCGACACGGGAAGGAGCAATGCGACGAACAGCGCCGGAACCGAGACGAGCAATTCCTGCCTGAACGCGTGTTCGTACTTCCACGCGATTCTGAGACCCCGGGCGGAATAAGCTGACGCGGTCACGATGCGAGCCAGACCGCTGGTGCTCTTGAATTCACTGACCTCTTGCTTGTCCTGAAGCATGGTTGTAGACCTTTTGGAATAGTCGGCTTCGCGATTTGTAAGCGAGCCGGGTTAATCAGTTGGATTCGGAAATGTCCGTTTCAGGGTCGAGCCTGTGCCGCTTCTGCGTTGCGGCGGAAGCCGACGGGGAAATCACGGCAGCGCCGGCTTGCCTCCCCTGAAGAACAAGGATGACGAGGACCACGGTCGCGCTTGCGATCCAGATCGACCAAAGGCTGTGGGTGAGGAAATGGGCACCGCGCAGTTGCTGCAAAAGCCCGAGAAAGCTGCCGGCAGCGATACCCGAAAAGGCCGCTATCCGGGCTGCGCGAGCCTGAGCAGGTAGCCAGTAGACCGCCAGCGACAACAGCCACAGTGCGCTCGAGGCGTGGCCAGCAGGAAGGCATTGGCCAGGAATCGCGCCGTCCGGCAGTATGTCGAAGATCCGGACATAAGGCTGCTCCCCTCCGTAACGAGAAAGGTCCCATGGGCAGTGCGATGAACTGAGCTGCTTCAGCAAGCTGATCACGGCCGGGACCAATATCGCGGACGATGCGACGATACGCAGGCGTAGCCGGCCCAGGACACACAGTCGTGGCAAGGGCCGGAACGCATCGACCGCCGCACACCCGATAAAGGCCAGCGCCGCGAGCGTCAGCACCCGCTTCAAGATGACGTGTCCGAAAGTCTCGGTGAGCCATGCATCGCGCCAGGGAAAAGTATTGCTGGCGGCGTCGAATACCGCATCGGCGAGCAGCAGATCAATATCGGAGTAACGTCCGATCCACAGCGTGGACACGGCTCCGGCGATGAGTGCGACAGCGATCCTTCGCGCCGCGCGATAGCCCAACAGTGTCGGGCAAGCAAGGTGACCAGGCCGACGCATCAGCCTCCCCTGACACAGGAATGGAACATGTCGAGCCGTGGATTGAGTACTGCGGTATTCACATCGAGCATCCCGAGGACGGAATGAAACACATTGTCATGCGAGAGCGGTTGCTGGCGCCGTTCGTTCAGGCAGCGTCGATCGACACGAAAGCGCTCGCTGAAGCCCGGCGACATCCACAGCATCATGGGCACTTCGGTCTGCTCGCGCGGCGCCAGGAAATACGGGGCGCCATGGAGGTACATGTTGTTTTCTCCAAGAGACTCTCCATGGTCGGAAAAATACAGCATGGCCGTATCGATGCCCCCGCGTCCCGCGATGCCGCGCAACATATCGATGGTCTTGCTCAGAAAGTAATCGGTGTAGACGATCGTGTTGTCATACGCGGCCTGGATGGATTCACGCGAACACTCTTCGAACCGGTTGGACGTGCACACCGGCCCGAACCTTGAGAACTCGCGTGGGTAACGGTTCGCATAAGCAGGGCCGTGGCTCCCCTTCTGGTGCAGCACAATGACGAGATCCCTGGTGCTGTTGCGGATCAGCTCAGGCAAACCTTCGAGCAAACGCTCGTCGTAGCACTCCTTAGCGCCACAATGGCTGTCAGGCCCCGCCGGCTTCGACAGATCTTCGTACTTCACACGGGCGCACACACCCTTGCATCCGGAGTTGTTATCGCGCCAGATGACGTCGAAGCCGGCGTGCGTGAGTACGTCGAGCAATCCTTCCTGGCTGGTGGCCTTCGACTGGCTGTACCCATCCCGGCCGAGTGCCGAAAACACGCACGGTACTGACACCGCGGTCGCTGTACCGCAAGAACGCACGTTCGAAAAATTGATCAGCCCCGCTTGCCGCGCCAACAAGGGATTTGTCTCGCGAGCATATCCGTTGAGCGAAAAGTTCGCGGCACGTGCCGTTTCGCCGACCACGATGACGGTGAGCGTTCTGCGCTCCTGGCCGGTCCAGGTCGCGCCCTTGACCGCGTCGCGGCCAAGGGGAGCCACGACGAGGCTGGCAGCCAATCGCTTGCGCAGATAGCCATGCGTCGCCTGGATAAAATTGGTGGGAGTCACGAGAAAACGCAGCTCCCGATGCTCGCGCAGTACTGGCGCCAGGCTCTTGAAACACAGGATGAGCAGCAAGGCCGCCAGCGCCAGCGATCCCGCCGCAATGCCGAAGCGCTGCATGAGTCCCTTTGGTCCTTGCGGGAAATGGATCCTGGCACGCGCAATCAGCAGCGACGGCAGCACGCCGAGCAGGCAGACCGTCGCCGCCAAATGCCAGCTGATCAGCTCCATCGCTTCGCGCGCATCCGTCTCGAAGACATTCTGGACCATGGCCTTATCGATGACGATCCCATAGGNCGCCATGAAATAGCTGGCAGCCGATGCCGTCAGTATCAATGCGATCAATACCGGTTTCGCGACATAGCGGAAGCTCGCCATGGTCAGGCACGCGTTGAAGAACAGGACAAGCATGAGGAATGCCCCTG
>NZ_ATYR01000061.1 GCF_000427785.1 Massilia alkalitolerans DSM 17462 | reverse complement strand
TCGCGCACTTCTCGCTCCAGCGCCTTGATGCGCTCTTCTTCAGCTGTGGTCGGGCCTGGACGCTGCCCGGTATCGCGCTCCTGCTGGCGTACCCAGCGGCGCAGCGTCTCAGGCGTGCAGCCAATCTTGGCCGCGATCGACGTGATGGCGGCCCACTGCGATTCGTACTCGCTGGCAGCCTCGCTGACCATGCGCACAGCGCGCTCGATGACTTCGGGGGAATACTTGGGTTGCTTCTTCATAGCTCCATTTTCTCAAACATTGGAGCCTCTACAAAACCCGGGGCGATTCATACTGCCTGTTTACTTCTTATAGAAGTTACATCCCGGGCAAAGATGCCCCCTGCTTGCTAACGACAGCAAGCTCGCATCTCTGCCCGGCGGTGCGTGAATCGCCCGGGCATACCGGTTCGCGCAAATGCGCCGGTACTCCAGCCAGACTTCAAGCGAATTTGCTCGCTCCTACCTCACCTCTAGCTGCTGCCCAGTGTGCGCCCATGGTATCCCGCTTGACGCTCTTGTTCCTCGTCGACCGCGGGGTTTCGAGCCCTCTCCTCCGACGAAGTGGTATACGCAATGGTTTTATTCTTTTCTGTTCATCCGCTTGCTACCTTTTTGGGAAGAACATGCATCGCAACTGTCTTCCCAAGGTAAAACACCTGACAGATGCGCTCTATCTAGGCCCTGGGCTCAGCTCGCACACGCGGTTGTGCCAGCTCATCAAGAATCGGACAGTCAGGGTGGGCATCGCCATGGCAGTTCTTAGCCACGTGCTGCAGCTGGTCACGAATTGACTGCAGCTTCGCGATGTCATCATCGAGCTCGGCGATATATCGCTGAGCTAGTTCCTTCACGTCGGCACTTTGTCGGCTACGGTCCTGCCATAGGCTCAGTAAGGTCTTAATGCGCTCGAGCGAGAAGCCCAGGTCACGAGAGCGTTTAATGAAGCGCAACGTTTGGACATCACCCTCGTTGTATTGACGATAGCCTGAATCAGTGCGATTTGCAGCAGTAATCAAGCCTATGCTTTCATAGTACCGGACCATTTTTGCGGTCACGCCTGAGGCGTCAGCAGCTTGTCCAATGTTCACACCATTTTTCCTTTAGAAATGGTCCGCTCCTCCTAGGAAGCGGCGCGCTGTTCTTTGCTTAGGCGCCCCCGCACGAGACCGGGCGCTGCCTTGCCTACAACCTAGTTACGCCCTCGCCGCAAGGGAGTGACAGTTGTGACAGTCTGCCGCATTCGCAGCGCGCGTATTAACCGACGGCGCCGAAGAGCGCACCAATGCCTGCGGTCACACCCATGGCAAGGGCGCTCCAGAATGTAACCCGCACGACGCCGGGCAAGATACGTGCGCCTCCTGTCTTGGACGCGAGCCCGCCAAGGATTGCCAGCGATACAAGCGCAGCTACCGCTACGGATGGAATCAAAATCGCTGTGGGTGTGACCACAGCAACCCCAAGAGGTAACGCGGCACCGACGGCGAAACTTGCAGCTGAGTAGACAGCAGCCTGCAAAGGCCGCGCCGTGGTTGTTTCAGAAATGCCTAGCTCATCCCTGGCATGGGCACCGATTGCATCATGGTCCATCAACTTCTTGGCCACCTGTGTTGCAAGGGGGTGGTCGAGCCCTCGTCGTACGTATATTGCCGTCAGCTCCGCGTGTTCGTCAGAGTAGTTCTCGTGAAGTTCTGTTCTTTCTTCTGCAATGGCAGCCCTCTCGGTATCGGCTTGGGACGACACCGATACATATTCACCTGTGGCCATAGACATTGCGCCAGCAACGAGACCTGCGATACCGGCGGTCAAGATGTTTTCGTGCGCCGCGCTTGCTGAAGCGACACCTAGGATGAGACTTGCAGTAGACACAATTCCATCATTGGCTCCAAGCACCGCGGCGCGTAGCCATCCGATTGCTTCAATTCGATGCCCTTCGGTATGGCGTATTCTCATTTATCTCGTTCCAAAAGTTGGCGCAGCAATGCCAAGTGCCGTAATGAATGAGCACATCAATATCAAGCACCTGTCAGCTGAAACGGTTATAGGTAATGGTTTGATAACACCGAAATCCATGCCAAGGCAGCAATAGCTAGGGACAGGGTTACAGCGGCGCTGCCCAAATCCTTAGCCCGCTTAGACAATGGATGGCGTTCAAGTCCAATGCGGTCTACTACGGCTTCGATTGCAGAATTGATGATTTCCACCAGCAGAACCAGCAGCAAAACAGCAACAAGAAATGCTTTCTGAAACAATGGGACCGGAAGCATCATGGCGACAACGGTAGCAACTAAAGCACCCATGAGTTCTTGTCTGAAAGCGTGCTCGTATCGCCAAGCATCTCGGAAACCATCCATCGAGTTGACGAAGGCGGCAAAAATGCGGCGATAGCCGGCCTTACTTTTAAAATGACTTATTGGTGGCTGGTCCATAGATTTATAAAATGTGAAAATTCTTATCTTGCAAGTTGCTTTCGCTTTGAGGCCTGGTACAGTGGCTGAAGAAATGTTTGGCTCTATGTGCGTGGCCACATCCGCTCGAAAACTCCATCTCGGTCAAGAAACAAATGCTTCAGTGCTGCCAGCACATGTAGCGCAATAGCTGCCACTAGAATCCAAGCAATCCAAGAATGAATAGTGAAAAACTGCTCTTTCAGCATGTCGTTCTTGGACGCCCAATCTAGTGTTGCGAAGCCGAAATACGCTATGCCATCCCCGCTGAACGAAGCACCAAGATAACCGGTGGTTGGCATCAAAATTAATAAAAGATACAGCAGTTTATGAGTGTAACGTGACGCTTTGACTTGCCAGACGGGCAGCGATGACGGTAAAGCAGCAGGTACATGTCTTAGGCGCCAGAAGAGCCGCATTACGATGAGCGCTGCCGCTGTAAGACCGAGGGATATGTGAAGGCTGAAAAGCCATTCACTACCTGGCTCTTCTTCGACCGACATCATATACCAGCCTAAACCGACAAGTCCGGTAATTAAAACTGCAAGTGTCCAGTGAAAAAAGATGGCTGGACTACTGTACCTATCTGAATTCCCGCTAGTTGCTTCTTGAGACGTCATAAATACCTTTCTGAGTTGCTGCGCTTTGCTGCTAACACGCCAATGACTTTAAACGTGGCGATTCCTACACACAGAGTCCGTAAGCCCCGTACCGGACCTCGACTGCACCCGTTGGTGCTCATCAAACGCCGTATTTCATCAAGGTCAACCTCTTGATTAAAGGCATAAGTGCCCTCCGACATAGCAACGTGGACAACGCTATTAGTAGCAAGCACGTGGAGCGCAATTTCATTACACCATGTTCAGTGTCAAGACTTTGTTAACAGCTCACTTGACGCGGATTGCGGTGAGTGCGTAGACGTACCCCTCTCACATTTTGGAGAGTGCGAGCTATTTCTTCAGATTCGATATAGTATAGGGGGGTAGGGTATCAGGCACCAGTTGAGACGAACGGTGTCGAGATGAGAGCCCCTCACACTGATGTCTACTTTGCTAGAGGAACTATGCACACAGGAGTGCTTTACGCCCTGCTCGCTGCAGCGCTTTTTGGTGCAAGCACCCCGTTTTCCAAGCAGCTAACTGGGAGCGTCGACCCGGTCATGCTCGCAGGATTGCTTTACTTGGGTAGCGGTCTAGGATTGGCGACCTGGTTCGCGCTTAGACGTGCGTTGGCGCCCGACAGTGGCCCGGCCCTTGTCCCAAAAGGTGACCTTCCCTGGCTCGCAGGCGCAATCTTGTCCGGCGGCATAGCTGGACCGGTCCTCCTAATGGTCGGGCTGGTCAATACACCAGCATCGTCAGCGTCACTGCTCCTCAACCTTGAAGGCGTGTTGACAGCGATGCTAGCGTGGTTCGTATTCAAAGAAAATTTTGACCGGCGAATTTTCCTCGGCATGGTGTTCATAGTCGCGGCCGGGGCACTGCTCTCTTGGAGCGAGCGACCAGAATTCGGTATTCCATGGGGGCCACTAGCTATCGTAGCGGCCTGCCTGTGCTGGGCGATTGATAACAACTTGACTCGTAAAGTTTCCGCTAGCGACCCCGTCCAAATTGCATGCCTTAAAGGTCTAACTGCGGGTACCGTCAACCTGGTCATTGCGTTCTCGCTTGGGCAGCAACTGCCTGAGGCGACAACCGTTTTGACCGCCGCAACGGTCGGATTATGTGGCTATGGAATTAGCCTAGTGCTCTTCGTCTTGGCCCTTCGCCATCTTGGCACCGCGCGAGCCGGCGCATATTTTTCGGCAGCACCTTTTGCTGGGGCCCTAATTGCCTTGGTCATGTTTGGGGAACGTCCAGGCATCGCTTTTTGGACTGCAGCTGTGCTCATGGGTATTGGCCTCTGGCTGCATCTGACAGAGTCGCATGGACATGCACATGAACATACGATGTTCGAACACGAGCACGTTCATGACCACGACACCCATCATGAGCACGAACACGATGCAGGCGTCGACACAAGTGCGCCGCACTCGCATCACCATGTTCACGAGCCCCTTACGCACTCTCACGAGCACTATCCGGACATCCATCATCGGCACGACCATGCGACCCAGCCAAAGAGCAAGTAGCTTCGCGCATACGGGCGGCAGGATGGCACGAGACTCCACACGCTTAGCTGCAGGTGGGCTGAAATCGTCACGCACCTTGGGGTCTAGGACGTGGGCGATGTGCCTATACACCGAAACCACAAGAGCACTTTGCATCATCTTCCCGAACGCGAACCTTCGTGGTAGAGTCGCACCATGTTGAAGTTCCGCAATCCGCTCGCGCTCATCTTGCTCGTCATATTTCTGGCGAACATGGGCCTATGGAGCCTCACTAACAAGTCAGTGACTCATGGCTTGATGCATGACGATGTTGTCCAGTTAGCTGCGGACCACGACCATCATGAACTGATGTCTAGTGACACCACCGACGATGACACTCTGACGTCGGTTCAACACAACGCACTTCACGCCGCGGAACACATTCAATTCATTTCCGGCATTCCAGGCAACGCGCTTCGCGTTGAAATTGAAGTTAGCTCTATCTCCCTGCACTTCCCTCCGCAGGCGCTTCCGCGTCCAGCGTTAGACCAGCCGTTCAAACCACCTCGCCGTACCGTATTTGCAGCCTAAATCCGTCCGTTTTTCTGAGAGTGCCCAAGTAGCTCTCTCTGCAAAACAGACTTATTAAGGCGTTCGTGGACGACTACGTTGTCCCATCGCTTGGTTGCGCCCTTCCCTTTTCTAGCATCTACCTTGACTGCTGACGCCGCATTGCGTCCGCATGTCCAATTCGTCATATCGAGAAATTTATGAGAACAAAAGTCACGCTCCTATTGCGGTTGCTGCCGGTTGCATTGGCGTTCCACTCCAGCTCTTACGCGGCAGAGCGCCAGGCCAAATTTACGGTTACTGACCAGCAGATGAAGGCATTGAGTATCCAAACTGCTCCTCTTCAATCTGGGGCCCAGCCGGTCATGTTGTCGCTTCCTGCGCAAGTAAGCGTACCTCCCAACCGAGAGCAGATAGTCAGCACCCCACTATCGGGACTGGCGACTCAAGTACTCGTCCAGCCGAACCAGACGGTCCGCCAAGGAACCGCTTTGGTTCGCATTAGCAGTCCAGAACTTGGGCCTCTTCAGTTGCAACTGCTCCAAGCGGCAAGCCGCACGAATCTCGCTCGCAAGGCTTCCCAGCGCGAAAAAGCTTTGTCCGACGAAGGCATTATTGCGCGCCGGCGTCTCGAAGAAGCACAAGCGAGCCTGTTAGAAAATGAAGCGGCGCTGCGCCAGGCCAAAGCGGCGCTTCGCTTTAGCGGTATGGCAGGCCCACAAATTGAGCGCGTCATTGCTACCGGCAAACTGGAAGATGCCATCACGCTGTCGGCTCAGAGTGCAGGTACCGTGTTGAGCGTTGATGTCAAGCCAGGCCAGCGCGTTGAACCGTCTGTCGCCCTAATCCACGTAGCCCAAGTAGACCGCTTGGCGTTGGAAATCCAGGCGCCGACAGTCCAAGCCGCCGCATGGCGAACCGGCAGCAAATTGACACTCCAAGGCCGCCCGGGCACTGCTACCGTAACAAGCATCAGCCCAATCGTAGCGACGAGCAGCCAGACGGTCGTTATCCGGGCTTCTATCGACGCGGGTACGAGCGGTCTTCGTCCAGGTGAGCTGGTTACCGTCCAATTTCCTTTGCCAGCAACAAGTGGCTCTTGGGATATCCCTCTCTCGGCTGTAGCCCATGACAACCAAGATGCCTATGTGTTTGTTCGCAATGGAGCAGCTTTCGAGGCCCGTCCGGTAAAAGTACTCAGCAGCGCCGGACAGCGGGTGCGCGTTAGCGGGAGCCTTCGCGCGGGCGAAAAAATTGCAGTGTCCGGAGTCATCGCGCTCAAAGGCTCCTGGCTTGGCGAAAAGGGAGGCGATTGATGCTATCCCGTCTGATTCAGGTCTGCCTCTCGCAGCGCCTGTTCGTGCTTCTGGCCACTTTGATGGTCGCCGGTGCCGGCTGGTATGCCTTCACGCAGCTGCCTATCGACGCGTTCCCGGACGTTTCGAGCACACAGGTCAAGGTCATCATGAAGGCACCCGGTATGACACCGGAGGAGGTCGAAAATCGCATTGCCGTGCCTATTGAAGTAGAAATGCTCGGCATACCAAACACCAAGATTTTGCGCTCGGTGACCAAGTACGGTTTGGCCGATGTGACTATCGATTTCCAGGATGGGACCGACCGCTACTGGGCACGGCAGCAGGTAAGCGAGCGCCTTGCGGGCATTTCGGAAAGTCTACCCGCAGGTATCAGCGGCGGCATGGCGCCTATCACGACGCCACTGGGCGAGATGTACATGTTCACAGTTGAGAGCGAGTGAATCGCCCCGGCTTTCGTGGAGGCCGGTTAGTGTGAGTCAGGCCGGAACAGCCTGACTGCTCAACTGCTTGTAATAGTTTGCCTCAGCTTCCGCTGGCGGTATATAACCGAGCGGCTCCAGCAAGCGGTGGTGGTTGAACCAGGAAACCCATTCCAGCGTGGCCAGTTCAACGGCTTCACGTGTTCTCCAAGGAGCACGGCGGTGGATCAA
>NZ_ATYR01000060.1 GCF_000427785.1 Massilia alkalitolerans DSM 17462 | reverse complement strand
ACAGCTTGTCCTCGGGGCTGCTCTCGTCCACCGGCTTCGGCCCACGCTTGACGTCGAACAGGGCGCCGGCGTTCTCCAGAATCTCCTTCTTCCACTGGCCCACCAGCACCGGATGCACACCGTATTCCTGCGCGATCTCCGTCACCGTCTTCACCCCGCGCACCGCTTCCAACCCCACCTTGGCCTTGAACTCGGCGCTGTGCACCCTGCGCTTTTTACCTTCACTCATTCGCTGTAATCCTTTCGCGGACGACAGCTTAAACCACCGTCTCAAATTCGGGGTCCACTATAGATATAGAAGGGAGGTTGCCACTTGTGGCGTGACGTCCAAGAAGTGCGCGCTATCTCTCCGCATATCATTATTTGGAACGTGGATACCACGGAACTACGCCCGACGAACGAGTCGACCAGATAGTGGAAGAACGCGATGAGCAATCCCAGCATTACAACTATCCAGCACAGTTGTGACGATCGAGGGGGATTGCCCCACAAGATCCGATACCCAGCAAGTAGCGCAGCGCCGGAAGCAGCGTAGACAACATTCGCGGCTTCATAGGCCAGCAGTGGTGGCAATTCACGCCCGAATGCATAGAGGACGTTGCCGGCAACGCCGAGCAATGTTGACGCGAGCAGTGGACGCGTACCGGGCACTCCTTCTGAGGCTACTGATCCTAGTGCGAGAAAAGTCAAAGAACACAGCAGTGCTGCAATGAAAAAAATCTGTTGAGTAGCAAGCATTGGTTACTCAGTCGAGCGTCTAGCGCAACTGACGGAAACGGGACAGGAAGGCGGTGGTTGACTTACAATGTTACCCTAAAGTAAGACTAATCCTACATTTTGCAGCAGATAAATTGAGTAAATTGACGTTTATGTTGTAGAACAGCCCATGACTGAACATGGGATAGTTCTATCGAACGCGGCTCGACTGCACGCTTTGATGCGATGTCCGCTCTGCTCAGATCCGGTTCTTCGTAACACTCTGCGATTTTTGGCCTTAGCGCCCTGCCATGCTCAGCTCAACGGCCGGGTTCGGCCACAACCGAGCATACAGGTTGGCCCAGGTCACACGACCAGTCGTTCATTGAGAGTTTTCCTCATTCGCATGAATCGATAGCTAACAAGTCTTACCGATCGTGCTTCCTTCTCCGGCCATGCATTCAAATGCACCATCATCGTCTCTGTACTAACCAACAACATTCCGTTGCAGGAGCGCAACGGCAGACATAGGATTTATATCGCTTGCGAATTTGTCGTAGGATTATTCCTTATTTGACGTAATATCGGTAGCACATATTACGGAGGAGCGTGGCATGCGTGTCAATACCCCAGTTACCAACAAAGAATACATGCTCATTGAAGGCAAGACGATTGTTTCGACGACTGACTTGCAAGGAAACATACAGTATGCCAACGGCTATTTCATTGAGGTGAGCGGCTTTACCGAAGATGAGCTGATCGGTGCGCCCCAAAACTTGGTCCGACATCCCGACATGCCGGCAGAGGCTTTCGCTGACCTGTGGCAGACGATCCGTAGCGGTATGCCATGGAGCGGTATGGTCAAGAATCGGTGCAAGAATGGAGACTATTATTGGGTGCACGCAAATGTCACCCCAGTAATAGAAAACGGCGAAGCGGTGGGCTATATGTCAGTGCGTACCAAACCCACGCGCGAACAAGTGGCCGGGGCGACGGCATTGTATGCCGAACTCAAGGCTGGCAACCCACGTAAGGTAGTCCTACGGCGGGGCCGTGTGTGCAGGACTGGCTTTTCGGAACGCTTTGCCAGCTTGCGCCATCTGCCACTACGCACCCAGGTCAATGTTGGCATGGGTATGGTTTCGCTGGTACTTCTAGCCAACTTGGTGCAAGGCTGGCAGCTCGGCATTTCGTCTTGGGGAATTGGCGCGATGATGATCTCGCTCAGCGCCGCCTTTGCCCTTTGGCTGAGCTTGCAACGCAACGTGCTCGCACCGCTCGACCAAGCCACCTCATTCGTGAAGCGTCTTGCAGGAGGCGACCTGACTAGCCGCATTGACAATGCGTCCGATAACGAAATGGGGCAGCTAATCGCAGCATTGCGCCAAACCTCGGTTAACCTGTTCAGCGTCATTGGCGACGTGCGCGCCAATTTCAACGAGATCCGTCAAGCCACCGGCGAGATAGCCAATGGGAACATGGACCTTTCCAGCCGCACCGAATCACAGGCATCAAGTCTTGAAGAGACTGCTGCTAGCATGGAGCAGTTAACCCAGAATGTGGCGCAAAGCAGCGACAACGTGAAGACTGCAAACGATATGGCCATGCGTGCGGCCGAGATGGCGACCTGCGGCGGCGCCACTGTCAATGAAGTGGTCAGCACCATGGAGGCAATAAGTACCTCATCGAGCAAAGTGCTCGACATCATTGGCCTGATTGACGGGATTGCGTTTCAGACCAACATCCTAGCGTTGAATGCAGCAGTGGAAGCTGCGCGCGCCGGTGAACAGGGACGCGGTTTTGCAGTCGTCGCCAGCGAAGTACGCAACCTATCACAACGTACTGCCGCCGCTGCGAGGGAAGTTAAGCAATTGATCGACGTATCGCTTGCCACTGTGCAGGATGGCAACCGCTTGACCAGCGCCGCAGGTCAGACAATGGGCGAGATCATTGGCGCCGTTGATAACGTCAAGCGCGTCATGGAAGAGATCGCCGCTGCCGCTCGTGAGCAAAAAAGCGGTATTGGCCAGGTCAACCAAGCCGTCGGTCAGCTCGATGCGATCACCCAACAGAATGCCGCCTTGGTTGAGGAGGCAGCAGCTGCTGCAGGTTCGCTCGCTCAACAGACCGAGAGCGTGGCACAAGCATTGGCAGTATTCCGGCTAGAGCCAACTGGAAGTGGACGCATGGTGTCCGCACAAGGTCATCAGCAACGGCGCCTTACTGCACCGGAATATGCTCAATAATTGTACTGCTTAGAAAGCGACATTGTCATTTCAATACCCATCAGATCAGTCGTGTCATTTGTGAAAGTCTGCGATTGCTGCCTTGGCGACCTCATATCTTAAGCTGGAAAATGGCGTTCGGCCAAAAGCAGACATTCGCAACAAATAATGGTAGCGTATCAATAAACGGGCACACAATTCAAATTCATATTGTGCTAATCACAATGACGAGTTACTCTAAAGATGTTCTTTTGCATGGCTAAGTTCGCCATTTCGGCCCTACGGGGCCCTTTTTTTCTGTTGGCAATTTACGACGGACAGGGCTTTCTATGGCTGCACCTGCTCTCCATTCGGCAGCCCAGTTAGTCGCTCGCTCCTTTTTCTCCGCTGATGGTGCGCTGAAAGCGCGCTCGATAGTCTCACGCATCCTTCGTAGCGTGTATAGCTTGCGTCGATGGCATTTCATTGTTAAGTTCTAGCCTAGCGATGTTTAATAGCATCTTGATCTCAGTGAGAAAGTCACCACCAGACCACTCTACAGTGCGCCAGTATGCTGTACGCCGCTGTTTTTGGTTGCACGAAACATTGAATCGCCACGAGTTTTCTAGACACTCGCGAGCCGCTTGAAATACTGCTTTTCATACTCGACCGGCGACAAGTCATTGCTGAAGCTGTGCCGGCGCTTCGGATTGTAGAACATCTCGATGTAATCGAAGACATCCTGCTTTGCTTCGTCTCGGGTGCCGTATGTCTTGCGTCGGATTCGTTCCCGTTTCAAGAGCTGGAAGAAGCTCTCAGCGACGGCGTTATCGTGGCAATTCCCACGCCGGCTCATGCTCTGCTGCAGGTTATGCGCGTCCAGAAAGTCGCGCCAGTCGTAGCTGCTGAACTGGCTGCCCTGATCGGAATGCACCATCACCGTATTCTTGGGTTGCCGACGCCAGACGGCCATCAAGAGCGCATTCATCGCCAGCTCGCGATCGATGCATGAACTCATTGACCAGCCGACCACCTGGCGCGAAAACAGGTCCAGTACGACGGCCAGATAAAGCCAGCCCTCATAAGTGCGAATGTACGTGATGTCCGTCACCCAGACTCGATTCGGTTCCTGCACGTCGAACTGTCGCTGCAGATGATTAGGCGCTACCAGCGAAGGGGGTAAGCGTCTCGCCAGTACCGTCTATACGTAGCTGATCGACTCTGCGAAAGTAGTTCCCGCTATTTTTTAACGGGAACTACTATGGACACTGTTGGCGAGTCAGACAACTGTAAAAGACGCCCGAATTATCCTGTTGACTTCAAGCGCCGGCTGGCGACGGCGGCGTGCGAGCCCGGTGTATCGGTATCGAAACTGGCGCAGCAACATGAGCTCAACGTGAACATGTTGTTCAAGTGGCGCCGCGACCTGCGCGCTGGCCTGTTGGCCGAAACAGGCTCCCAGTCGACGCACCTGGTGCCAGTCGTGGTGCAACGCACACCGCTACTTCCTGTGATTCCGAGTGCCACGGTGCCGGCACACCCTATCGAGATCGTCATCGCTGACGCAGTTGTCCGCGTTAGCGCCGGTACCGATGCTGCGCTGCTGCGGCTGGTTCTCCAGAGTCTACGTACATGATCGGCCTGCCTGCCGGTACCAAAATCTGGCTTGCCGCCGGCATCACCGACATGCGTGCCGGGATGAACGGGTTGGCAGCCAAAGTTGAGACTGCATTGGCTGAAGATCCGTACTGCGGCCATGTGTTCGTATTCCGCGGTCGACGTGGCGACATGCTCAAGGTGTTGTGGTGGTCCGGCGATGGCCTGTGTTTGCTGGCGAAGCGACTCGAGCGAGGCCGCTTCGTCTGGCCGCAGGCGAACAGCGGCAGTGTCTGCCTGAGCCAGGCCCAGTTGTCGATGCTACTCGAGGGGATCGACTGGCGCCGGCCAGAACGAACCTGGCGACCGACGTCAGCCTTGTAAACGTGCTCGCCCTCGCGTAAACTCAGCCCATGCTGACCGCCGCCGAGCTCCCCAACGACATCGATGCCCTGAAGGCGTTGCTACTGGCGCGCGACGAACAAATCGTGGGCCTGCAAGCACAACTGAACACGCGCGCCGCTGAGATCGAGCATCTGAAATTGTGGATCGCCAAGCTGCGGCGCATGCAGTTCGGCCGTAAGTCCGAAAAGCTTGATCATCAGATCGAACAACTCGAGTTGCAGCTTGAAGACTTGCAGGCAGACGATGCAGAGGCTGAACGGGAAATGCCGCCAGCCGATCGTGCGCCGCGTCAGCGTGCACCACGCAAGCCGCTGCCCGAACATCTTCCACGCGACGAAAAAGTGTATCTGCCAGCGACGACAGATTGTCCTGCATGTGGCGGCAACCTGAGCCAGCTTGGGGAGGATGTGGCCGAGCAGCTCGAGTTCGTGCCTGCCAGCTTCCGCGTGATCCGCCATGTACGCCCGAAACTGGCCTGCAGCTGCTGCGACGCCATCGTGCAGGCGCCAGCGCCGAGCCGTCCGATCGAACGCGGCATCGCGGGGCCTGGTCTGCTGGCACATGTGCTGGTCGCCAAGTTCGCCGACCATTTGCCGCTGTATCGCCAGTCCGTGATCTATGCACGCGAAAGCGTCGACCTGGACCGCGCACTGCTGGCCAGCTGGGTCGGCGCCGCCAGTGCGCTGTTGCGGCCACTGGTCGACGCAATCCGCAAGCACGTGATGGCGGCGCAGAAACTGCATGCTGACGATACGCCAGTGCCGGTGCTCGCGCCGGGCAATGGAAAAACCAAGACCGGACGGCTATGGACGTATGTGCGGGATGATCGGCCATCCGGTAACTTGACGCCACCGGCAGTGTGGTTCGCCTACTCGCCAGACCGCAAGGGCATCCATCCTCAAACACACCTGGCCAACTTCGAAGGCGTACTGCAGGCCGATGCTTATGCCGGTTTCAACGCCCTGTACGAAAGCGGCGGAATCGACGAGGCCGCATGCTGGGCGCACGCGCGCCGCAAGTTCCACGACCTGCACGTGGCGCGCCCGTCGCCGCTGACGACAGAGGCGCTGCGCCGCATCGCAGAACTTTATCTGATCGAGGCCGAGATCCGTGGCAAACCACCCGACGAGCGCCGGACGGTGCGACAGGCGCGCGCCCGTCCGTTGCTTGACGACCTGGAGCAATGGCTGTGCGCTTCGCTTGAAAAACTCTCGCGCAAATCCGACACGTCGGCCGCCATCCTGTATGCCCTGAACCTGTGGCCGGCACTGCTGCGCTACTGCGATGACGGCGTCATCGAGATCGATAACTCGGCCGCCGAGCGCGCTCTGCGTGGCATCGCCATCGGCCGACGCAACTACCTGTTCGCTGGCGCCGACAGCGGCGGCGAACGTGCGGCTGCTATCTACTCTTTGATCGGCACGGCCAAGCTGAACGGTATCGACCCCGAAGCCTGGTTGCGTCATGTGCTGACGCAGATTGCCGACCATCCCGTCAACCGCGTTGACGAGCTACTGCCTTGGAATTGCCCCCAGCAGGTCAAGCCTGCTTGAACAACACGTCGCTTCCCAGCGATGTGATGCCATCATCAATCAAATCGGCACACTGCTCAAGACGGCGGTGAGCCGACGCTTACCGAAGGGGCGCCGCCGCGTTTATATTTCCTCTTGGCGTAGCCGGTCTGCGAACGAATCCCGGCCGACCTCATCAGACGGTGGACGCGGTTGATACCGCATTGTTCACCGAGCTCGCGCAGGTCGTCACTGACTTTGCGATAGCCATACACGCTGCCGCTTTCGAGCCATGATTCCTTGATCGGCACGAGCAGACGCTTGTCTTCTTTGGCGCGGCGACTTTCAGGGTTCAGACGCCAGGCATAAAAGCCACTTGGATGCACCTCGAGCACTTTGCACAGCCGGCGCACCGGGAATTGGTCCTGTAACTGAGCAATTAAGGTGTACCTTACCCGGACGTCTTGGCAAAGTACACCGCGGCCTTTTTCAATATGTCACGCTCCTCCGTGACGCGCTTGAGTTCGGCCTTCAGGCGCCGCATCTCGTCGGACTGGGCATCGACGGCCTTGCGCTCGGCCTCGGGCACGCCATAGCGCTTCCTCCAGGCGTACAGGCTATGGATGCTTACCCCGAGCCGAGCCGCAACTTCGCTCGCCGGGTGACCGCCCTGCGCCACCTGCTTGACCGCTGCGATCTTGAATTCCTCTGTGTACCGCTTCCCACTCATATCTTCTCCTTGTGCCCGACATTATGG
>NZ_ATYR01000059.1 GCF_000427785.1 Massilia alkalitolerans DSM 17462 | reverse complement strand
GGCACCTTCATCAAACGCCCACACTTATCGACTGTTGATTGTTAAAGAACTGTTGTTCTGTACTACCTTGCTGCACCGTGCGAAGCGTTGTGTTCGTCAGCAGCAGAGAAGTGAGATTATGCAGTGTTTCGCTTAACTCGTCAACCCCTCGTTCGCTTCGTTGCAGATTTCTCTGCCGACCTTGCTAACGCAACCACTTGATTCCGTTAACCTTTTTCGATCGTGCCTTGCAGCGCTCCCGAAGCGGACGCGCACTATAGCAAACGCTGACGGAGTCCGCAAGCCCCTGCCTGGATATGCCGGCGGGTGCGGTGCGTGTCTGTTCTGGCAATGCCGGGTATATTGCGTGCCAAACCAGCATGCCGGTCGCACGGGTGCTATGAGCTATTGGAGAGCAGATGAAGCACCCTTTATTTCACCGCACCGCCATCGCCGCGGCATGCATGTCGGCGCCACTGTGCGCGGTCGCCCAGGAGGCGCGCGCGCCCATCAATGTCGTGGTGGTCAGCGCCACCCGCTCCGCACACACGAGTTTCGACCTGCCCGCCGCGATCGACATCGTCGACGCATCCCAGCTGCGCGACACCCAGCCGCGCGTCAACGCTTCCGAAGCGCTGGCCGCGGTGCCGGGCCTGGTCGCGCGCGACCGCCAGAACTATGCGCAGGACCTGCAGATCTCCTCGCGCGGCTTCGGCGCCCGCTCGGCCTTCGGCGTGCGCGGCGTGCGCCTGGTGGCGGACGGCATCCCGGCCACCATGCCCGACGGCCAGGGCCAGGCCGCGACCTTCAACCTCGACATCGCCGAGCGCATCGAAGTGCTGCGCGGTCCCTTCTCCGCCCTGTACGGCAACCACTCCGGCGGCGTGGTCCAGCTTTTCACGCGCGATCCCAAGGGAGCGCCTTCCATCGAAAGCAGCTTCTCAAGCGGCAGCGACGGCCTGCGCAAGCTCGACGTGAACGCACAAGGCAGCAGCGGCAAGCTCGGCTACCTGCTGGACGCCTCGCGCTTCGAGACCGACGGCTACCGCGCCCATAGCGCCGCCACCCGCGACCAGGCCTATGCCAAGCTGGTGGTCGAGCCAAACAAGGACAGTCGCCTGGTGCTCACCGCGAGCGGACTGCGCCAGGACGATACCCAGGATCCGCTGGGCGTCACCTGGGCTACCTGGCAGCGCGACCCGCGCGCCGGCGAGACCGATACGACCGACACCCAGTCGCCACAGCGCACCCTGGCCGAGCGCTACGACACCCGCAAGAGCATCGACCACCAGCAGTTCGGCCTGACCTGGGAACAGCGCTTCGGCCCCGACCGCCTGCTGCTGACCGCCTATGCCGGCAACCGCCGCGTGATCCAGTACCAGTCGTTCTCGCGCGGCTTCCAGGCGCCGCCCACGCATTCGGGCGGGGTGGTCGATTTCGACCGCGACTTCCACGGCGTCGACGCCAACTGGCGCGCGGTGCGCGAGCTGGCCGGAGGCACGCTGCGCGCCACCGTCGGCCTGGAGGTGGCGCGCTCGCGCGACGATCGCCAGGGCTTCGAGAACTTTGTCGGCAATACCTTCGGCGTGAAGGGCAACTTGCGGCGCGACGAACAGAATGAAGTCAGGAGTGTCGACCCTTACGCCCAGCTCGAATGGGAACGCGGACCCTGGGTACTGACAGGCGGCGTGCGGCGCAGCCGCATCAGCTTCGACGTCACCGACCGCTTCCTCGCCAACGGCAACGACAGCGGCAGCGTCGACTATCGCCACACCTCGCCACTGGCGGGCGTGCTGTACAAGGTCTCGCCCTCGCTGAACGTGTATGCCAGCGCCGCGCGCGGCTTCGAAACCCCGACCCTGAACGAATTGTTCTACTCGGGGACCGGCGCCGGCTTCAACTTCCGCCTCGGCCCCGCCATCGGCAAGCACCTGGAGGCCGGCGTCAAGGCCATGCTCATGCCCGGTGTGCGCGTGAATGCCGCCGTGTTCCAGGTGCGTACCGAGGGTGAGCTGGTGGTCGACAGCTCCTCGGGCGGGCGCACCAGCTACCGCAATGCCAGCGCCACCTTGCGCCAGGGCGGCGAACTGTCGCTGGATGCGGAACTCGGCGGGGGCTGGAACGCGCGCCTTGCGCTCACGGCGCTGCGCGCCACCTACGAGGAAGGCTTCGGCGCCGTGCCTGAGGGCAGCCGGCTGCCGGGCATCCCGAAGACCAGCCTGTACGGGGAGTTCGGCTGGAAGGAGCAGTCCGGTCGCTTCGGCGCCGCGCTGGAGACGATCGCCAACAGCCGCGTCTATGCGGAGGACACGAACACCGCCACGCCGGCGCCGGGCTATGCGATCGTCAATGCGCGCGTGCAGGCCAGCCAGCAAGTGAAAGGATGGCGGTTCAAGGAGTTTGCGCGACTGAACAACCTGTTCGACCGCGACTACGTCGGCTCGGTCATCGTGGGCGACGCCAACCGCCGCTATTACGAAGCCGCGCCTGGACGCAACTGGATCCTGGGCGTCAGCGCCCAGTACCAGTTCTAGGTTTTTGCGATCTCGGTTGGCGCAGGCAGCGCGACGCCGGGATACAGCTTGGCCAGCGTCGCGTCGGTGGCGGATCGAAGCACGGCTTCCACCAGCTTGACTGCCGCGGCCTCGTCCGGCGCGGCGCGCACCGACTTCCACAAGTCCGGATGCGCGGCCGCGTGCTCGCCCAGGGCCCGCTCGACTTCCTCCTGCCAGAAGGCCGGCGCTTCGCCTTCGACCCAGTTGCCGCGCCCGCGGCCGAAGTGGGCCACCGCCAGGTAGCGCAGCACGGCGCTTACCAGGAGCGACTGCAGGAAGGGATCGGCGAACTGCACCCCCGGCTTGTCGCGGTCGGTCCGCTGGTTGAAGCCCCAGGCCGCGCCGGCCATCGTCAGGCCGCCGACGATCGCGCCCAGCAGCGCCCCCGCCCCCATGGTCAGGCCGCCCGCCATCATGTCGGCCGACAGCCCCGTCGCCGCGCCCGACACGACCGCGCCGAGCAGGCCGGCCTGGGCCTTGTCCACCGGCGCGTGCACCGCGAAGTTGTCGCGCACGCGCGCATTGATGGTCAGCGCCTGGCCCGGATCGATCCGGTGCAGGGCCAGCAGGCGCGCCGTCGCGCCGTTGATGCGGGCGTTCAGGCGTTCGACCAGCGCCGCCATCGCCAGCTCCTGCCGCCGCTGTTCGTCCTTGCCGATACCGACCGCCTTGAGCGCGCTGTGCAGCATGCCGCGCCCCTCTTGCGCGATCGGTTCGGCATCGCGCGCGGCCGCCGCCAGCTGTTCCGCCGAGACGCGCAGCGCACCCAGGTAGCGTTGCCGGTTGGCGGCAGACCAGGCCTCGAGCAGGCGCGCATAGCCGGGCCGCTTCTCATCGATGACCAGGCGCCCGATCGCTTCGTAGAACACGTGTTCGTGCACCCAGCAGCGCGCGAACGCGTCGAGCGGCAGCACTTCCTTCACCACCGGGAACTGGGCCAGGTGCTGGCGCCAGCGCCCCTGCTCGCCGGATTCCTCGGCGCCGGGGCGCGGCGGTCCCATCTGGTTGAGCAGCACGGCGACCGGCTTGCCGAGCCACTCGAGGATCTTCATCTCGGACGGCAGGTAGCCGGCGTCCTGAGGAGATTCGGACGAGTTGACCAGGTAGAGGATGACATCGGCTTCTTCCTTGGCCGCGCGCAGTGCCTGCTGGCTGAGCCAGAACGGACGGTCGCGGTAGCGGTCGAACACCTCGCGCAGGAACCAGCCGATCGGGTTGCCCGCCATCGACAGGCGCTTCAAGAGGCGTACCGAATCGCCGAAGCCCGGCGTGTCCCACAGCACGAGGGTGTCGCCGGCTTCGCTGCGCTGCAGTGGGTGCGCCTCGGCGAACTGGGTCACGTGGGCGGCGTCGCGCACCTCGCCCACGTCCATGCCGACCAGCGTGCGCGCCAGCGTCGTCTTGCCGTTGTTGGTGTGCGAGACCAGCGCGAACTGGATCTTGACCGGTTCCGGATTCATCGCGTTCATCGCAGCTCCGGCAGTGAGAGGCCGGCGCCCAGCTCGAGCGGATGCTTCTCGGGCTGGAGCAGGTTCACGAAGGTGGCCGAGGTGCCGTGGAAGCTGCAGAACTGGCGCCACAGCGCGGTGCGCTCGGCCACGCGCGCGGCATTGCCCTGCTGCTCGCCGATGCGCTCCACCAGCGGCGATTCGTCCACCAGGACCGCGACGCCGCGCTTTACGCGCTTGCTCAGGTAGTCGAGGAAGGCGCCATGGTTTTCCTTCTCGGGCGTGGCGGCCAGGCTGAACAGGACAGCGGTGACGGTGACGCCCGCTTCGTCGAGGGCGGTGTCGCGCAGGGCTTCCTTCGGATCGATGCCATAGGCGGCAGTAGGACGCAGCTGGACGCGCGCCTGCGCACCGAGCGCGCTGGCCGCGATCGCCCACAGGCCGCGGTCGCGCGCTTCGTCGAGGGTGTAGCTGTAGGGGAGCACGCGCAGCAGTGCCGGCGCGCCGGCGCCGATGCTGTCCGCCAGCTTGCGGTAATAGGGCTGGTCGAGGTCGAGCGGGAAGCGGCGCGCCAGCTGCCGTGCGCGCCAGGCGGCGAAGCCGGCCAGCAGCAGGCGGGGCAGCACGACCAGCAGCAGCAGGGTCGCGCCATACAGGTGCACCCAGCGCTCGCCGCTCGCGGCATTCACCATCCGGCCGAAGCGCAGCAGTTCGATCTCGGTGAGCGAGAAACCCTGCAGGAAGTGGAACACGCTCATCGCCGGCATGAACAGCCAGGACAGCAGGGTGTGGACCTGGCGCCCGTCGAGGAAAGTGCTTTCCCAGCCGACCACGTATTGGGTCAGCAGGCCGCGCGCATACAGCGAAGCGATGGCGCCGAGCGCGAAGAAGGCCGCGGCAAGATGGATGCTGCGGCTCAGGCGCGCACGGGTCAGCGGCTCGCTCAGGGCGGCCCACTCCCCCATGAAGACGGCGATGCCCTCGGCCAGCGGCGCCGGCAGCTTGCGCGGCACGGCGGCCTTGCCGACGCTCAGGCGGCGCAGCAGATTCGGGCTCGCCCAGCCATGCCGTTTGCCCGGAATGAGCGCTGACACCAGCATGAAGAGATACACCAGCAGGTTCCAGCCGATGATCAGGAGGAAAGGTGCGGAAAGCAGGTCGACGCGGTGCGGGTCCGCGATGCGGTCGATGGCCGCGCCCGAGACGAAGGCCAGGAAAGGCAGGGCCAGCCAGACGCCGCCCAGGCCCAGGCGGCGCCTGGCGAATGCGCCGAAGACAGGCGAGCGTTCGCCCAGGCGTTTCAGGATCTGCTCGGAGCGCTGCTGCAGGAAATGCTGCTGGGTGACCGCGCTCTTGTTGTCGGCCGCCTGCCAGGCGGCGAGTTCCTTCGCGCTGCGGCTTGCGTACTTGCGGTCATCGTCGCTCAGCACCGTGTGATCGACGTCGGCGGACTCGATGGCGCGTACCAGTACGACATTGCGTGCGACCTGTTCGTTCATGCTTCTCCTGTCATGGTTGAAATGGCAAGGCTACAGGTGCATTGTGCCGCAGTTTGGGACCGAACATCGTTCCCGCGCTGCTTGCGGTCGGCGTCAAGGCGTAAAAAAACCCGGGAAACCCGGGCTCGCATTGTGTTTGCGCCGGCGTTCAGCTGCCGGGATTCTTCTTGTTCGGCTTGCTGCCGAAGTCCGACGCCGGCTGGTCGGGCCGGCCCTGCAGGCCTTTCGCTCCACCCACGCCGGAATCCGATTGCTGGGAACCGGCATGCTGGTATTGCTCGATGCCCCCTGCGCCGGATTGCTGGGCTTCACCCAGACGATCCTGCTCGGCCTGTGCCTGCATGCGCTGGCCACGCTGGCGTGCGCTCCAGCCCTGGTGGACGGAACCGGCGCCGCCGCGCTGGCCGCGGCCGTTCGTGTCCGACTGCTGCGAACCGGTGTTGGCCATCGGGAAAGGCGATTCGGGTCCGCCGCGCATCACGGCGCCGGGTGCGCGCGTCTGCATGCTCCCTTCCGCAACCGTCACGCCTTTCGGCTTGTGGATACCGCGTGAACGGTTGTCGCCACCCAAGCTTTTTTCCTTCGATTTCATGATTCCTCCTTCGCTTCGCTGAACCGATGGACCGATCATGCGCGCCGAAACAGTGGGGCTGTATAGGAGAAGACTCCGAGCCACTGTAGGAATCGCCGCACGATTACCGTTCAGCTAGCGGAAGGTGGACGGGGCACGACTATTCTGAATACCTTGAGATGTGGCAAATGCTTGCTAGAACAGACTGCTAGCATTTTTGCTTGCTATGCCAAGGGGAAATGCGATGAAGTCCGGCCTGCCCAAACTCTGCCTGTTGTTCGCCCTTTGCCTCAGCCTTGCCGCAAGCGCCGGCCCGTCGACGAAACGCAGGGCCTGGATCACCATCGGCGATGCGGCCTACCGGCAGGTCAAGACGATCGCTCCCGATGCGGTGTCGGTAGACAGCCGCCAACTGCCTGCGGAAAAGGTACACGCCATCGTTGTCGATGAAGGCAGGCTCGCGAAGATTGCCGGCGTGATCCACCAGCGCCTTGGACAGTGCGGCGGCTACATGTATCACGGTAGCGAAGCCGAGGCCCGTGCGGCGCTCGACCGGCGCCGCGTGCTGGCGCCGGCGCGCGCATATGGGATCGGTCAACGCGAACTGGTCGAGCCCATGCTGGCGGGTATGCAGGAGAAGCAGATCGAGGCGACCATCCTGAGCCTGAGCGGTTTTACCAACCGCTATTTCCGGAGCCAGTCGGGGGTCGACGCATCGAACTGGCTGCTGGCGACCTGGCGCGAACTCGCTGCCGGCCGCGCGGACATCTCGGTGATGCAGGTCCATCACCAGGGCTACCCCCAGCCGTCCGTCAGCCTGACCATCGCGGGCTCGGACCTTGCGGAAGAAACCGTCGTGGTCGGAGCGCACCTGGATTCGATCATCGGTATCGGGATGAGCGAGACGGCGCGCGCGCCGGGCGCCGACGACGACGCGTCCGGCGTGGCGAGCATGACCGAGGCCCTGCGCGCGCTGATTGCAAGCGGCTACCGTCCGCGCCGCACGATCCAGGTCCTCGCCTATGCGGCCGAGGAAGCGGGATTGCGCGGCTCGCAGGAGATTGCACGCCAGTTCAGGCAGGCGGGCAGGAAGGTCGCCGGCGTGCTGCAGCTCGACATGACGAACTACAAGGGTGCGGCAAACGACATCTACCTGATCACCGATTACACCAACAGCCATCAGAACGCCTTTCTCGCGCAGCTGATCGGCACCTACCTGCCCGGACTCACGGTCGGCTACGACAGGTGCGGTTACGGCTGTTCGGACCACGCGAGCTGGGATGCGCAGGGCTATCCGGCGTCGATGCCGTTCGAGTCATCGATGGCACGCGACAACCCGCATATCCATACGTCGAAGGACACACTGGCCAACTCGGGCAACCAGACTGCGCATGCACTGAAATTCGCGCGCCTGGCGGCGGCATATATGGTTGAGCTGTCGAGCCAATAGAACGATCGTGAAGATTCGCATCGCGAATATAAACGCAAAAAACCCCACCGGATCACCGGTGGGGTTTTTCTTATAACTAGCCTGACGATAACCTACTTTCACACTGGTTGCAGCACTATCATCGGCGCAAAGTCGTTTCACGGTCCTGTTCGGGATGGGAAGGGGTGGGACCGACTTGCTATGGTCATCAGGCTTTGACTTGTCGTGAGATTTGACCACATGGTCAAACTTCACCAATC
>NZ_ATYR01000058.1 GCF_000427785.1 Massilia alkalitolerans DSM 17462 | reverse complement strand
AGCGTTGCGACGGGGATCCAGCGCACCTGCAGTCCAGCCGCCTCGTACGGCTGGACTGCACGCCACATGAAGTGGCAATAAGGGCAGTTCGGATCGACGAAGGCGTAGATGATGCTTTTCGGATTCTTGGTGCTNCCCTCGGCGATGAATGCCGATTTCTCNAGNTGNGCGAATGCGGCTGCGAAATCCGGCTTGGGGATGTACATGTCTTCGTGCTGGGCCGAGAGGTTCTGGCCACGTTCATCGATCAGCGCTCCCGCCACCAGCGTCTTTCCGTCCGCCGTTGTGTATACGAGCGAATGGCGCCCCCCCTGGGAAAGCACCCAGCCGGTGAGCCCCGAGCCGGCCGGGAACTGCCTGACCACCTTGACGCCGGCGCTTACGGCGCGCTCCAGGACCGGTGGGGTCTGCTCGGTGGCGAAGGCGGCCGTATTGATGAGTGCTGCTGCGAGTGCGGTTGGCACCGCGTATTTGAAAGCCTGCATGTCGACTCCGATAGTGAAGGCGTTGATTAAGATTGGGGGGGGGGTTGCGCGGCTTCCGCCTTGCGAAGCGAAGCGAGGAAGGAATCGGCATCCTCGTAGCCGATGACTCGTGTGCCGCCGAGTTCACGGCCGTCGGCGCCGAAAAAGATGATCCCGGGTGGGCCGAACAGGCCAAAGCGCTTGAGCAAGGCCTGGTCGGCCGCGTTGTTGGCAGTGACGTCGGCCTGGAGCAGCAGCATCTGGTCGAAGCGTGACTGTACGCGCGGATCGGAGAACGTGAAACGCTCCATTTCCTTGCATGACACGCACCAGTCCGCGTAGAAGTCGAGCATGACGGTCTTGCCCGGGCTCCGGGCCAGGACGGCATCGAGCTCCTCGATCGAGCGGATTCTCTGGAACCGGGTCTCCTGGTGCGCCTCCGCCGTGGCGAAAGGCGCCAGCGGATCGGTCCCGCCAGCGGCCAGGCCGGCCAGCTGCGCCGCGCCCAGCACCCCGACGACGAGGCCGGCGGCCACACCAAGCGGCCGGCGTGGACGCGGCAGCAGTAGCGACGCGGCATAGCCCGTTCCCAGCAAGCCCCAGCCCAGCATCAGCGCCTGGGGCGGCAGGACCGGCGCCGCGATCCACAATGCGGTGCCCAGCATCAGCACGCCGAAGAAGCGCTTGACACCCGTCATCCAGGCGCCCGCGCGCGGCAGCAGGGTGCCCGCCGAGGCGCCGACCAGCAGCAGCGGCACGCTCATTCCGGCGGCCATCGCGAACAATGCGCTGCCGCCGATGAAGGCATCCTTGGTCTGGCTGATGTACACGAGCGCGCCCGCGAGCGGTGCGGCGACGCAGGGACCGACGATCAGTGCCGAGATGGCTCCCATTGCAAACACCCCCGCGTGCGTGCCTGTCCCCTGCCGGTTGGAGGCTCCCGCCAGGCGCGACTGGATCGCCGCCGGCACCTGCAGCTCGAACACGCCGAACATCGGTAGCGCCAGCACGACCATCAAGAGGGCGAACGCGCCCAGCACCCAGGCGTTCTGCAGCGCCGCTGCCAGTCCTTCGCCCGCCAGGCCGGCCGCCACGCCCATCGCGGTATACACGATCGCCATGCCGAGCGAATACGACACCGACAGGGCAAGGCCCCGCAAGCGCGACGCGGAACCCTTGTCGCCGACGATGATCGAGGAGAGGATCGGCAGCATCGGCAGCACGCAGGGCGTGAACGAGAGGCCCAGACCCAGCAGCAGGAACATCGGGACGATGACCGCCAGCTCGCGGCTGCTCAAGGCCCGTTCGATGCGTCCACTATCGTTGTCGTCGGTCAGCGTACCTTCGAGGGCGGCTGCTGCCGGTTGCGCAGCAGCGGCCGGGCGCAGCCCCGATGGCCCGGCGGCCTCCAGGACCGCGCTCGATGCCATCGGCGGATAGCACAAGCCCTTGTCGGAGCAGCCCTGCGAGGTGGTCTTCAATGTGAAGCTTCCCGTCCCGTCCACGGGAATGCGCACCCTGACCACGCCGCGATAGGTTTCCATTTCCTTCTGGAAGGTCTCGTCGAAATGCTTCTCGCCAGCCGGGAACACAGGCTGTCCGAGCCGGGTCTCCCCGGCTTCGAATGCGAAGCGCTCGCGGTACATGTAATAGCCGGGCGCAATGTCAAAGCGCACTTCAGCGGTCTGTCCGTCGACCATGTAGGCGGCGAAGCGGAACGCCTGCTCGGGCGGCAGGAAATCGTCTTCAGCGGCCGCCGCGTTGCCGGATGCTGCAAGCAGCACCGCGGCAAGCGGAACCAGCAGCAGCGCAAGCAGCCACCGGCCCATTCCGGGTAGCGTTCGTGATAAGAAGACCATACGCTCTCTCCTGTCTTTCATTAATGTCGCTCTCTCGCGTTTCCGGTTCAGCGCTTGCTGCGCAGGACCGCCAGGTGTTCGGCCAGCGTGGCGCTCGATACCTCGCCCATCCGCTTGTCGACGAGTATTCCGTTCGCGTCGACAAACAGCGTGGTCGGCAGGCCCGGGGCGCCGGCTGCCTTGGCCAATGCTCCGCCGGGGTCGAGCACCACGTTCCGCAGCGGCAGGCCCTCGGCCTTCAGGTAGGCACGTACCGTGGCGCTGTCCTCGCCCTGGTTGACGAATACGAAGTTCAGGTCGTTCGCTTCGCGCTGCGCCTTGCCAAGGGCGGGCATTTCTCTCCTGCAAGGCGGGCACCAACTGGCCCACAGGTTGACCACCATGGGCTTGCCGGCAAATGCGGACAATGGAACGGCGCGTCCGTCAAGATCCGTCAGCATCACCTCGGGCAGGGCCTGGCGCTCGGTGGCCATGCGGATCAGCCCGTTCCCGGCGATCCAGATGAAGATGCCGGCCCATAAGGCAATGACGATCGCGGCGCGCTGCTCGGCCCTGCGCCATGCCAGGATGGCGCCGATGATGACAGCGGCCGTGAAGCCCGCGACCGGCGCCAGCCCGCCGTCGCGCAGGTCCGGCAGCCGCCAGGGTTCTTCCGCGTACAGCGGCCAGTAACGGGCGACAAAGACGATGCGCGCCACCAGGATCGCCCCGGCGATGATCAGCCAGAGCGAGCCCTCGGCCTTCACGCCGCGCCTGGCCGCCACCCTATTGCCGATGGCGGAACCGAGGATGATCGTTGCGAATGCGACCAGCAGTTGCGCGGGCAAGGCAAGCGGGCCGAGTGTGACAATCATGGTGGTGTGCTTTCCTGCGCATGGCGCCGGCCCGACGGGCCGGTTCGACGCCTGGCGAATACAGCCATCCTATTGCCTGACGATTAGCACCACATTAAGAATTCTGTCGAATTACCGGGAGGCACCGGTTTCGCCGCCGCCGTTAATCACGGGATAACCGTAAAGCGGTAAGATCGCGCTTCCTGCATCTACTACTCGGGTTAGCCATGCGTGTACTCGTCATCGAAGACGACGAACTGGTCGCCAGCGGCATTCTTGCCGGCCTGCGCCTGTCCGGAATCGGGGCCGACCATGTCGCCAATGCCTCGCAAGCGGAAATGGCCGTGCAGACCGGCCGCTTCGACGTCCTCCTCCTCGATCTCGGCCTGCCGGACACCGACGGGCTCACGCTTCTCAGGCGCTGGCGCGGCGCCGGCAAGGACTGGCCGGTACTGGTCCTGACAGCGCGCGACGACGTGCAGGACAAGGTGGCTGGCCTGCGCAGCGGCGCCGACGATTATCTGGTGAAACCCTTCGAACTCGACGAACTGGTAGCACGGCTGCATGCCTTGCAACGGCGTAGTGCCGGCCGCAGCGTCGACCGCATCGAGCATGGTCCGCTCGCCTTCGATCCCGCCACCCAGGTGGTGACGCTGGATGGGAACCCGGTCGAGCTGTCGCGGCGCGAACTGGCCCTGCTCCAGGCATTGCTCAACAGCGGCCAGCGCATCCTCAGCACCGACCAGGTCAAGGATAGCCTGTATGGGCTGGGCGACGGCGTCGAAAGCAATGCCCTGAACGTCCACATCCACCACCTGCGTCGCAAGCTCGGGCCGAATATCGTCGAAACCGTGCGTGGCCTCGGGTACCGGCTTGGCAAGGCGGGGGCATGAAGACGCTGCGCCTGCGCCTGTTGGTCACCATCGCCGCCTCGTTCGCACTGTTCTGGACCCTGTCGTCGCTGTGGACGCTGGTCGACCTGCGCGACGAGTTCCGCGACGCACTCGACGAACGGCTGGCGGCATCGGCGCGCATGGTCGCCGCGCTGATTGCCGACTCGCCCCATCTTTCGGTGCAGCCGGGTTCGCGCGGGGCCAGCCCGATCCCCTACCTGGTACGCACCGACAACGTGGCCTGCGAGATCCGGCTGGTGCGGGGCGGCATCGTGGGCCGCACCGAGAACAGCCCGGAACGCCTCGGCCTGGTGTCACCCGGCTACCGCACCCGCGTCATCGACGGCGTTACCTGGCGCAGCTACACCATCGAGCACAACGGTATGCGCATCACCACCGCCGACAAGACCGAGCGCCGCCAGCAGCTGTTCCGCAATATCGCCTTCGCCACCTTCGTGCCCTTCCTTGTCGCCATGGCGGCGACCCTGATCGCGCTATGGTTCGCCGTACGCCATGGCCTGCGGCCACTGGAACGGATCCGCGTTGCCCTCGAAGCCCGCGAACCCGGTGCGCTCCACCCGCTGCCCGAGGAGGACCTGCCGCGCGAGATCGCCCCGCTGGTCACGACCGTCAACGGCCTGCTGGCCAGGATCGAACGCACCATCGAGCGTGAACGGCGCTTCACCGGCGACGCCGCGCACGAATTGCGCACACCACTCACCGCCGTCAAGACCCATCTCCAGGTCGCCCGCATGAGTGGCGATGGGCCGGACACGGCGGTAGCTCTCCAGCAGGCCGAACGCGGGGTAGGACGCCTGCAGGGCATCATCAACCAGCTCCTGATGCTGGCGCGCGTCGAGGGTTCGATGGCATTCGAGGATGACGAGCGCCTGCACGCAGCCGCAATCGCGGAGCAGGTCCTCATGCACCTTCCGGCGCAGCAGGCCGCCAGGGTGTGCGTTCACGACGAAGGCGGCGCAGCACGCGTTCTCCGCATACCCGCATCCCTCGCCGTGACGGCGCTGCGCAATATCCTCGACAATGCGCTGCGCTACAGCGATGCCGAGGCCACTGTCGTGCTGCGGATCGTGCAGCATGGCGGGACGGCGGGCTTTACGGTGGAAGACCAGGGCAGCGGCATGAGCGATGCGGACATCGGCAAGGCCGGGCAGCGCTTCTGGCGCAAGGGCGGCGGCCAGGGCAGCGGCCTCGGCCTCTCGATCGTCATGGCGATCGTCGCGCGCTACGACGGCAGCTGGAAGCTCGAACGCCGCGCGGGAGGCGGGCTGGCCGCACACCTGGCCTTCCCTGCCGCATGAGCTTCGAACGACATGCCTCGCCGTCGGTGCCTTGGTAAAGGCACCTGCCTATGCGTACGTGCAGCGCCGCCACCGGTTTTCTGCTGGCGCGCGCAGTCGTATTCGATGCGCCGCTGCGGGACTCCGTCACGGGCGCTCTGCCAGACAACTTTAGCGTCCGGACTGCGGTCATGCAGGGCCGCTGACACGAAAAGCGGACGTTGCTTTTACTCTTCAAGCCAGTGCAAGGCCTGGCTAAGGTCGTTATAGAAAACACGGTATTCGCCTTCACCAAATTGTCCGAATGCGATCCGTGCAAAGTAGGCCAACCGAGTATTCGCCACCAAAATGGCTTTACGCAGGGGCCGGTCGTGGAACAGTTGACTGGCTTCTTTTTCGAGTTTTTCCTGCAACAGTGCATGCTCGACATTGGGCGACTCGATTTCCAAGCCGTCGTAGAGAACGCGCGTGTGTCCGGTATCCTGTAGCAGCTGGACGACCCGCTTATGGGTTTCCTCAAGCATGCTTTCGCTTAATTCACCTCTCAATCGCGCCACTATGACATGGCCGAGAGGTTCGATCCACAGTTGAGTATTCGGCATCTTATACAGTTAAAATAGTTTGAAACCTATATGTTGGCTACAATCACCCGAGGCCACCGATACTTGACTGTGCCCTCTGATCCGATGGCAGAGGTCGGGACCGACAAGTGTACGGTCTTGTTGCTATCAGCACAAGGACGGTTTTTTCTGGCGTCTATGGATTCCCCCCCGGTTTGCCAAGCATTCATGGATAGGAGCGATCGGGCTCAAGGCAATATCTTGGCCGAACGCCAGTGGCGCAATGTCAAACAGGAGGACGTATATCTGGCCGCTTTCGCCAACACGTAACAGGCGCTCAATTACAATGAGCCAGCGAGCGGCAAGCGTAGTGGCAGTGGCAGTGGCAGTGGCAGTGGCAGTGGCGCGCTGATGGTCGGCAAATAGACAGTACGCAAGTGCTGGGCCAACGCCGGCCAACTGCAGTGACAGAAAACACCGCAGCCTTAACCCCGAAGAATTGTCTCACCGACGGGTCACTTTATATTGTCCCGATTTGGTTCTTTTTTATACATTTTACTGCACATGAAAATATCAGTTATTGGCACCGGTTACGTCGGACTAGTTTCAGGCGCGTGCTTTGCCGATGTCGGCAATACCGTCCTGTGTATGGACCTGGACCAACACAAAATCGCGATGCTCAACGCTGGCCGGAGCCCTATCTTCGAGCCAGGCCTTGATGCCCTGATCGCCCATAACACGGCGGCCCGCAGATTGCTTTTCACCACGAATTATGACGAAGCGGTCGCGGATGCAGACATCATTTTCCTGGCCGTGGGTACGCCGCCGGATGAAGATGGCAGTGCCGACCTGACGCACGTTCTTTCGGCGGCGCACAGCATCGGCCAGCTCATGCAACGGCCGATTACCCTGGTCAACAAATCTACCGTCCCGGTGGGCACTGCCGACCGGGTAAGAAGCGTGATTGCCGAACAACTCCGGGCCCGCGGTGTCTGTATCGACTTTTCTGTCGTCAGCAATCCCGAGTTTCTCAAGGAGGGGGCGGCAATCGAGGATTTCATGCGCCCCGCCCGGATCATCGTGGGCAGCGACAATCCGCAGGCGACGAAAATCATGCGGAACCTTTATGCACCGTTCAGCCGTAATCATGAAAAGCTGCTGGAGATGGATGCGCGCAGCGCCGAGCTGACGAAATACGGCGCCAATGCCATGCTGGCAACGCGCATCAGCTTCATGAACGAACTAGCGAACCTGGCGGAGACGCTGGGCGCCGACATCGAGCTGGTGCGGCGCGGCATAGGCTCGGACCCGCGCATTGGCCCGGATTTTTTGTATCCGGGAATAGGCTATGGCGGCTCCTGCTTCCCCAAGGATGTCCGGGCGCTCTTAAAAACGTCGGCCGACCATGGGCAGAAACTGCGCATCCTGGCTGCCATTGAAGCGGTGAATGCGACGCAAAAAAATATTCTGTTCAAAAAAATTGCGCAGTACTTCAATGGGACCGACAGGCTGGCAGGAAAAACCGTCGCACTTTGGGGCTTGTCTTTCAAGCCCAACACGGATGATGTGCGCGAGGCGCCGAGTCTTGCACTGATCAGGGCGCTTTTTGCTGCGAATTGCCGGGTCCAGGCATACGACCCGGCCGCCAGCGAAGAGGCAAAAAACGTGCTGATCAGCGAGCATGGCGAAGCACGTTGCCATGAGCTGCTCAACATCGTTGATTCCGCAGTAGCCGCAGTGGAAGGCGCCGATGTGCTCGCCATCGCGACGGAGTGGAAGGAGTTTTATAGTGGACCCCGAATTTGAGACGGTGGTTTAAGCTGTCGTCCGCGAAAGGATTACAGCGAATGAGTGAAGGTAAAAAGCGCAGGGTGCACAGCGCCGAGTTCAAGGCCAAGGTGGGGTTGGAAGCGGTGCGCGGGGTGAAGACGGTGACGGAGATCGCGCAGGAATACGGTGTGCATCCGGTGCTGGTGGGCCAGTGGAAGAAGGAGATTCTGGAGAACGCCGGCGCCCTGTTCGACGTCAAGCGTGGGCCGAAGCCGGTGGACGAGAGCAGCCCCGAGGACAAGCT
>NZ_ATYR01000057.1 GCF_000427785.1 Massilia alkalitolerans DSM 17462 | reverse complement strand
TGAGATAGCCCCTTGAAGTACCAGACACAGTCAATGCTGTATCCTTACGGATAGGAATAAGACTGTGAGTATGACTAGAAACAACCAAACCATCGAAGTCGTGACGGTGTCCGAAGAGCGACGCCGCCGTTGGTCAGTGCAGGAAAAGGCTGCGCTGGTTAAGGAAACGTACGAGCCGGGCATGAGCGTGTCGCTGGTGGCCCGCAAGCACGGCATCAGTGCCAGCCAGCTGTTCAACTGGCGCAAGCTCGAGCGGGAAGGCGCCCTGGTGGCGGTGCAATCAGGTGAATCGGTCGTGCCAGCGAGTGAGTTGGCGGCGGCGCGCGCCCAGATCGCGCAACTGCAGCGCATGCTGGGCAAGAAGACGATGGAGGCGGAGATCCTGCGCGAAGCGGTCGAGCTGGCTCGCGAAAAAAAGTGGATTGCGCGCTCACCCTTATTGGACAAGGACGGGCAGTAAAGCCTGTCTGCGTTGTCCTTGGTGTAGCGCGCTCGCACGTGATTGACCTTCTTGCCCGACCCGCGGACTGGGTCGACAAGCGCACCGTGGCCAGGCTCGACCCGGTCGCCGACGCGATGATTGCCGACGCGGTACGCGCCGAGATCACGGCGCTGCCGACCTATGGTTACCGTCGTGCTGGCGCCCTGGTGAACCGTACGCGAAGCCTGATGGGCCTGCGTCCAGTGAACCACAAGCGCATGTACCGCGTGATGAAGGAGCAGGGTTTGCTGCTGCCGAAATCGCCTAGGCGTAGTGACAGCGGCCGCCCTCACGACGGCAAAGTGATGGTCGAAGAGTCGAACCAGCGCTGGTGCTCGGATGGCTTCGAGATCGCCTGCGACAACGGCGAGGTGGTGACTGGCGTGTTCATGAAGGACTGCTGCGACCGCGAGATTATCGCCTGGCGTGCCTGGATCGGACGTGGCCTGCCCGGTGAGCCGGTGCGCGACATGATGATTGAGGCCGTGGAAGCACGTTTCGGCAGCACCGACGAGCGGGCGATCACAGTGGAATTCTTGAGCGACAATGGCGGCGCTTTCCGGGCTATCGAAACGCACGCTTTGGCCCATCAACTGGGCATCAGGCCGGTGCATACGCCAGTGAACAGCCCGCAGTCGAACGGCATGGCAGAGAGCTTCGTGAACACGTTTAAACGAGATTACGTCGGCGGCATGGACCGCAGCAGCGGCGCTGTCGTGCTGACTCAGTTGCCCGACGCATTCAAGCATTTCAACGAGGTGCATCCGCATTCAGCGCTCGGCTACAAATCGCCGCGGATGTTTAGGAAAGAGCGACGCCGTCAGGCTCTGGAAACTGACGCTAACTAAGCATCAGGCTGTGTCCGGGAAAAGCGGGGCAAGATCAGTACCACAAGGGAGTTCTTTGCCATGGTAAGCGATAGGCATCATTAAAGATCGTGGCGTCTGCCCCATCGGTCAAGGCAGACGTAAACGTGCAGTCTGAACATCAAGTAGCGGAGTGTTTTCGTAAAGCCCAAAACTATTGCCGAGCACTTCTTCCGAATATGCGGATGCTTGTAATAGCTCATAAGTGACCGCAACAATCGAAAACACGCGATTAACGCTAGTTGAAAAGTACGCTCTGCAAAAGCAGTTGTGTGTCAGATTCTTAAAGCATCCTAGAAAGTCGGGGAATCTCCTAAGATTCGGTCTATGCGTCTGCAACTGATTCGACACCTTCATCTAGAAACCACATGGTTTTTGTGACTACCTTGCGCATCCAGGATTCCGCCTTCGCCAGCCAGCTGCTCTATCGGCGCTTGTTTGGCCAACTTTCGATGCTTACGCGCGGTCAGCGGTGAGCCGTGCATATTAGGGCATCCGAGCCTGAAACTCAGACGTCGCAATATTTGCCAGATCGCATAGAGACTGGAATTCGGCCGTTCGTAGCCGACGCGGCTCGCGGTCGATCACGCACAACGTCCCCATCGGAAGGCCGGAATGGTCGCGTAGCGGCACCCCTGCGTAGAAGCGGATACGCGGCTCGGCTAGCACAAGCGGGTTCTTACAGAAGCGCTCGTCGGTCGCGGCGTCTTCGACCGTGAAGGGCGCATCCTCCAGGATGGCATACGAACAGAAGGCCCATTCCCGCGGGGTTTCATGCAGGTGCATACCGACCCGCGCCTTAAACCATTGGCGGCGCGCGGTTAATAGCGTGATCAGGGCGATCGGGGATTTAGTGACTGTCGTTGCCAGCCGGACAATGCGGTCAAAGCGCTCTTCCTGCGAGCTGTCTACCAGGGCCGATGCAGCAAGCGCTGCTAGCCGGCGGGATTCGTCAACGTGAATTGGGTAGCGTTCGTCATCCTGCAGAACGAATTCAGGATCAGTCAATCCCCGCATCGGCGTCTCGCTGGAGAGTGAACCCGACAAGGGGGCGGCATGGTCCAGCATTGTTTGGATCGTGCTCATGTAGGTGCGGCGGTGTCCGCCGGGGGTTTTCCACGACGGAATCGCACCGCTCTCCATCCATAACTGTACTGTGCTGGTGGCAACGCCCAACATGCGGGCTGCGGCGCTGGTAGTAAGGACCGGGTCCTCATTGGTGACCTTGCTTTGCATTATTGATTTTAATTATCCGTTTGCGTAGTCAAAATGACAAATAGCGTGCGTAAAGTTCCCGAAATATCCAACGGCTTATTCTAGCAAAAACGAGCGTAGGAAATCTCGCCCATACGGACGGGGCGACAATATCGAGATGGACCATCGCTGCTGAGTGAGCCAACCTCAATTCGCTATCTTCGAAAGTTTAGAAACCTGATGCCCCGAAGAGGGCAGCGTAAGGCAGAGTGAGCTGCGTTCACACCTTTTCCTTGCGCTCGAGTAAACATCTTGTATAGAAGGACTCGGCCGATACAGGCCTGCTAATAACGTAACCTTGGATACTGTCGCACTCAGTGCCTTCTAAAATTTCGCGTTGCTCTTTCGTTTCGATTCCTTCGCAGATCACATGCAAGTCTAGGGATTTAGCTAGAGCGACGATCCCTTTGATTAACGGTAGTGCCCCCTTATCGATCGATAGACCAGTGACGAATGAACGGTCGATCTTTATAGCGGTAACTGGCAACCGACTGATGTAGGACAGATTTGAATAGCCAGTGCCGAAGTCGTCAAGTGCAATACGGAAGCCCTTCTGTTTCAGGCTTGCCAAGATCTGCGACATTGTGTCGAAGTCCTGCGCGAGCATGCTTTCGGTAACCTCGAGCTTCATGGCTTCTGCACTCACGCCGTGACGTTTAATGGCTTGGTTCATCATCTCAGGCAAGTCGCGGTTCGAAAGCTGGCGTGCTGATACATTGACCGACATCTTGATCGAGAATCCCTTATCATTCCACTGACGAAGCTGGCGGCATGCTTCGTCAAATACCCATTTACCCATCTGGATGATAAGCGGCGATTCCTCGGCAATATCGAGAAACGCGGCCGGGCTAAGCAATCCAAATTCAGGGTGCTGCCACCTGACCAGTGCTTCGGCACCGATTACACTGTTGTCTCGCAAACTAACTTGCGGCTGATAGTGCAGCAGGAACTGACCAGCTTCAAGCGCGTGCAGCATCTCCTGTCTCAGTCGATGGCGCATGCGACTCCAGTCGCTCACACCGCTGTCGTAGACGCTTAGTGAATGACGTCCGTTTGCTTTGGCTCGATACATGGCGGTGTCGGCCCAGCTGAGCAGTTCGTCTGCGGTGACCGCTGTTCCTTTGAGGGCCAAGGCAATGCCGATGCTTGCTCCGATGGTAATATCTTGGCCATTAAGTGATATTGGCGCTGCGATCACATCAAGCAGTTGTGCGGCAAGGTTGCGTATCTGCGTCTCTTGGCCACCCGATATAATGACAACGAATTCATCCCCGCTTATTCGTGCTGGAACGCATGTATCAGATGCGAATTTTCCCAGGCGGCTGCCAATCTTCTCCAGTACCACATCGCCCGCCGCGTGACCGAACGCGTCATTGACTTCTTTGAAGTGGTCCAGGTCAATGAAGATCGTCGCGACATTTTCTCCTGCCTCGGCACTTACCCTAAGTCGGCGGGTAAGTGTCGTGAGACAGGCGCTGCGGTTTGGTAGTCCTGTGAGCGGGTCATGCGTTGCAGCATAGACTAGCGCGAGCTCATGTTTTTTTCGACCAGTTATGTCCATGAAGAACACGGTCAGCCCATCCGGTGCGGGATACGCTCTGGCTTCCAGCCATTTTCCTAACGGGGCGTAAAAGGTTTCGCACTGGCCATACTGCTGGGTGCGCATCACACGGTGATACGTCTCATAGAAAACCGAATCGACTGCTTCGGGAAATTCCGCCCACACGTTCTTTCCGATGAGATCTTCAGGCCGTCTTTCGAGCCACACTCCAGCCTGGGCGTTCATATAGGTGAAAGTCCACGCGCGGTCGAGTGAGAAACACCCTTCAGTAATACTGTTGAGAACAGAGGTTACTTGGGCGCTGGCGAGGAGCGCCGCCTGCTGGGCTTCCTGGCGTGCCGTAACATCATGCTGGATGCCGAGAAAGTGTGAAATACCGCCAACCTCATCGGTAACTGGAAACACGTAGAGGTGTGTCCAGAGCAACTGGCCATCTTTGCGGTAGTTGCGAAACAGTGCTTCGCATGGCGTGCCAGTGCGGATCGCATTCGACACAATCGCACGACCAGGCTGCTCCCTGTCGTCTCCTTGAAGGAGCCGGCAATTGCGGCCAAGTACTTCATCGGCTCGATAGCCGGTGACATGCTCGAAAGCCGGGTTCACGAAAACAATCGGATTATCGCGAGCTTTGGCGTCAGTGATCACTATTGGTGAACTACTGAGCTGTAGCATCGCACGAAAAAATCTCTCTGCATTCTCGGCGTTGCCACGAAATTCCATCTGTTCTCCTGTTGTTTCCAACGATCTTACTTCACACTTTTCCGCTGGCGCGCACGTGTAGCGCGCAAAAATGCTCCCGAAGGGGCATCATTAAGTAAAGCAACGGGAATCAGAATGCTTCCCAATCCACTGCCTCTGCCTTTGCTGTCTTGCGCGGCGTTTCGGTCGGCCGCGTCAGAACTGGCCGCGTTGTCTTGGCGGACGGTCTGGCGGGCTTCGCTACTGTCCGGTTGATGCCAACAGCGACTGCAGCAGGCGTGTCGGCGCCAAGCTTGAATACGCTTACCACTTCAGCCAGATTCGCTGCCTGCTCCTGCATTGCTTCAGAAGCCGCGGCAGCTTCTTCCACCAAGGCAGCGTTCTGCTGCGTAACCTGATCCATTTGCGCTACGGCCTGATTGATCTGGCCGATGCCCATGGTCTGCTCCTGGCTGGCCGAAGAAATCTCAGCCATGATGTCTGTAACGTGCTGGACGCTTTCAACGATCTCGCTCATGGTAGCGCCGGCATCAGCAACTAACTTGCTGCCGATTTCTACCTTCTCGACCGAGTTGCCGATGAGTTGTTTGATCTCCTTCGCAGCGCTGGCCGAGCGCTGCGCCAGCGTGCGAACCTCGGACGCCACCACTGCAAATCCACGGCCCTGTTCGCCAGCCCGGGCCGCTTCGACTGCAGCGTTCAACGCCAGGATATTTGTCTGGAAGGCGATGCCGTCAATGACCGTGATGATGTCCACAATCTTCTTCGCCGAATCGTTGATTTGTTCCATGGTTCCAACCACTTCATGGATCACAGTGCCGCCTTTAACCGCGACTTCCGAAGCTTTGGCAGCAAGCGTATTGGCTTGACGTGCGTTCTCGGCGTTCTCCGTAACGGTGGACGTCAGTTCTTCCATTGAAGACGCGGTTTCCTCGAGTGAGCTGGCCTGCTGCTCTGTGCGCGAGGACAGATCCATATTGCCTGCCGCAACTTGCGCCGAAGCCGTCGCGATCGCATCAGTACCCATGCGCACCTGACCGACAATTGTTGCCAGGCTATCGCGCATTTGCTTCATGGCGAACATCATGCTCGATTTGTCTTCTGGCTTGGTCGTGATCGTGACATTCAGGTCACCACTGGCAATCTTTGCCGCGATGCTTGATGCCTCGTTTGGCTCGCCGCCGAGCTGGCGGGTGAGGTTGCGCGTGATGAGCATGCCCAGAGCTGCGCCAACAAGGGCGCCGCCAAGAGTCAGCGCAATCATCAAAGTGCGGCTGGAATTGAACAGATCAGTGGTTTCCACTGCTGCGGCCTTGGCGCGGACTTCCTTCTGTTCGGACAACTTGGCGAGCATGTCGTCTAGAGCATTTGCATGCTTACGCGTGTCCACCAGTGCAGCACTCAAGGCTTCGCCACGCTGCGGAAACGCCTCAGCTGCGCCCAAGGTGAATACGCGCTCCATGTCACGCTCGTAGTCAGCCGACACTGTCGCTACCTCGGCGAAAATACGCTTCGCTTCCTCAGTGACGAAAAGCGGCTTTGCAGCTTCCAGATGTTCCTTCACCGCTGCGGTGTACTTACGTACGTTTGCGAGATTGGTATCCCGCTCCTGCTGAGTTGTCGCCAGAAGATAGTTGCCACGGGCCCGCCCAACATAGATCAAATTGATGTTGGCTTGCTTGATGTGGGAGAGGCCGACCAGCTCCCGCTCATACATATGATCGGCTAAGTCATTGACGCGGCCCATATTGAAGATGCCGATCATGGCTACGATCGCGCCAAGAAGTGCAAGGGAAAGGAAACCGGCAATTAGTTTAGTTCCAACTTTTGTGTTCGCGAACATGTGTGCCTAATGGGAGAGAAATATGGATGAAGTGTTACGCAGCAAGACGTTCTTCAAACCCGAGCAGCTCGCTGGATGACATCAGTCCGACGATGTCGACGAGGATAAGCATGCGCTCATCAAGCGTGCCAAGGCCGGTCAGGTAATCTGCGCTTAGTGCGCTGCCCATGTCGGGCGCTGGCAGGATTTGCTCGGCCGTCAGGTTTGTGACATCGGAAACACTATCGACGACCATACCGACGATCTTTTTCCCGAGGTCCAGAACGATCACGACTGTCGTGCTGTCATAGGTGGGATCCGACAAGTTGAACTTGATCCTCATGTCCACGACCGGTACGATCACGCCGCGCAAATTAACGACCCCTTTGATGAAGTCAGGCGCATTTGCTATGCGCGTGACCGGCTCGTATCCACGGATTTCCTGAACTGTAAGGATATCTATGCCGTATTCTTCCTGACCTAGTTTGAAGGCCAGAACATCCTTGCTGGGGCCTTCGGTATTCGTATTCATGTTAGATAGATCGGCTGGTATTGCTACCAACGGTCTAGAGTTTGCAGTTTAGTTATAGTACTGCACCGTAAGATGAATCCTACAAATGTTTAACTTACTAACAACAAGAATTAACCTTCTTGTTGTGCTATGGCAACGTTGAAACAGTTGTAGTTGTGGATACTACGTATGGTTCTGGCGATAGAAACGAATCGCTCTAGTGTCGAGCACGACAGTACGAGTCATTCTAGAAGTGAAGAAATTGGTTGCGGAGTCAAGGATGAGACCGGCTGCGCTGGGCATACGGTTCTCTGCAATGCTCGAGCGGGTCGGCCGTTGTTGCGGAATGAACGGCTGAGATCGGCTAGAGGCGGACTTTACAGTCCAGCCTAACGTTGCTGCAAAGCCCAGCACTGCGGCCAGCTCCACGTCAGTTAGCTCAGACCATACGATGACAAGCGTCTATCATTGATAGCGGAGCAGTCTTGTTTAGGCGCGGCGTGGCACGAGTGACAACGGAGGCTCATGGCATTTTACTTCCACGCGGTCGCGCCCTGCCGCTTTAGCAGCGTATAGCGCTTCGTCAGCGCGGGCCATGGCGAATTTGATGTCCTCTCCCGGCGAGAACAACGTAACTCCAATAGATAACGTGAGTACAGGCGATGAAGCTCGAGCTTGATCCGCGTGACGCACAGCATGCTGCAGTTTGGCGCCGACAGCAGCCGCGCCGTGGAGACCTGTGTCAGGCAGCAGAAGAACAAACTCGTCACCGCCGAGCCGAGCTACACAATCCACGACACGCAACATGTTATGCGCCGCATGGGCTACGCGCAGCAGTGCTGTGTCTCCTGCTTCGTGCCCCCAGCTGTCGTTGATAGTTTTAAAGTTATCAAGATCGACCAGCAACAAGGCTAATGGTCGTCCGTTCCGTTCTGCACGCGCCATCTCACGTGCGGCGATCTCAAAGAATGCGCGGCGCGATGCTGCGCCTGTTAAGTGGTCATGATTGGCCGCGTGTTCAGCCCGGACAACGATCTGCCGATGTGTGATCAGCAAGGCGCCAATCGCAAGTGCAGGCAAGGCCACCGAAACGGCAGTAAGGAAGGAGACGCTCCAGACGCTCGGCTGTAGTAGCGAACTTGGTGGAGTGCTTGCCAGCAGCAACCACGCCATTCTGCCGGCATGGCCAAGTGCGACCAGTACGCACATAGCTAGCACAAAGATGTAGATTAAAGTGGACCCATCAGTCAAGACACTGAGCCGGCTAGTTTAAGCTGTGTCCATTTCCACTTTCGCAGCTGTCCGGCGCTGCCCCGTTTCGCCGTTTTTCTCCGGCGCCTGGTCCGCGTTGCTAAACTTGTCGACGATCAGCGCGCCTCCCCCAACACCAGCAATGTAGACATGGTCCGGCGTCTCATAGCCCAGCGCCTGATGCGGACGCTCGGCGTTGTAGAACGCAAAGTACTGCGCCAAACCCA
>NZ_ATYR01000056.1 GCF_000427785.1 Massilia alkalitolerans DSM 17462 | reverse complement strand
CGCTTGAGTTCGGCCTTCAGGCGCCGCATCTCGTCGGACTGGGCATCGACGGCCTTGCGCTCGGCCTCGGGCACGCCATAGCGCTTCCTCCAGGCGTACAGGCTATGGATGCTTACCCCGAGCCGAGCCGCAACTTCGCTCGCCGGGTGACCGCCCTGCGCCACCTGCTTGACCGCTGCGATCTTGAATTCCTCTGTGTACCGCTTCCCACTCATATCTTCTCCTTGTGCCCGACATTATGGCTGAGGAGTGTCTACGATAGTCGTGGCGATTCACCATTTAGCAAGCTTCATATCAACGAAACGCAGGAGATGAAGGCCAGCCGCCACAACCAGAACGCTGCGGTCGTTTCGCAGTTTATGAACGTTATTAAGCGTAACATGGGGAGCTAGCGGCTGTTCGCCGACGAGCCGGAATTCGTGTCCCCTGTCCACGACGCTACGAACTTCCTAACCGGAATGCCAGTCATGGCTGATGCATATTCTCGGCACTGCTGAAGTGGCATCGGCTAAGGCGAGCTGCTACGTATATGCGCCCGTCAGAGTTCCCCTGTTCTGGCTATATGTGCTGTGCAGCCCCGGCCGCCGCTTGGTCAATGCCGGCATGACGGGCGACTGGTCATGGCGTGTCTCAGCATGGTCCGATGCAGCTGCGCATCGCAGCCCGTCGCTCATCAACTACCAACACGAAGGCGCCGGTGTGATCGTAGCCCTGCCCAGCTCAACCAGGTTGGCGTCGCTGTAGGGACCAGCTCCAACTTTGACACGCGGCTCGTTAGCGTGAACCCCAACAGTAGAGGCGCTAGCGGACTGTCGGGATAAATAGACCTCACGGCTGAGCGTGCAGCCTGTTGCTCCAACTCGAGCAGCTCGTTGTCTACGAGGTGAGCCTGGATCTCTCCGTCGTCGTGGCGATTCATTTTGACTCTTTAGGGCGAGCACAATCACCAGGATAACTTTATCAAAATGATTAACCAAAGAGCTTGAATATGGTATTGTGCTACCGGGAAATTATTAGAAGAGTGATCAGGCTATGCCTTTCTTAGACCACCTGGAAGAGCTGCCAAAAACACAACGCGAGCGTCTGGCCTATATTGAGGTCAAGGCGTTTTTCTGCGGCGACCTGACTCGCTATGATATCGAACGGCGCTTCGGGGTAAAGCCGGCGGCGTCAGCGCGGGATCTGGCCGCCTACCGACGCTTGGCGCCGAGCAACCTGGTCTACGACGCATCTCTGCGCAAATACTTACCTACGCCCGAGTTCTCACCGATTTTCGAACAATCGGCCGAGCGTGCTCTAATGTGGTTCCGATCCGGAATTGGCGATGGTCTAAGCGTCAGCGGCCGCCGTGTTATCCCGTGCGAGAGCGCTGGTGAGCTTGTCTCTCCTGATGTGCGGACCTTAGGCGTGCTCACGCGCGCAATCACGGCTGGCGAACTAGTCGAGGTGAGCTATCTCTCCATGTCGTCGGGACCCTCGGCAAAAACGCTTGCACCGCTGGCTCTCGCGGATACGGGCCTTCGTTGGCATTTGAGAGCGTTCGATCAGGAGAAGAAGTGCTTCGCGGATTTCGTGCTGACTCGGATTATCAAGGCGACTCCACTGAACCGATCAATTCCGGAGGAAGAGCGTCTCGAGCATGACGTTCAGTGGACGCGCATCGTCGCGCTCGATCTGGTTCCTCACCCTGGCGTAAAACACCCGAAAGCCGTGGAAGCCGACTACGGCATGACCGATGGTTCTTTGATGCTTCAGCTGCGGGCTCCAATGGTCGGCTACGCCCTGAAGCGGTGGGGCGTGGACTGCTCCGAAGACCATTCGCTGGACCCAGCGTCGCACCACCTCTGGCTAGCGAATCCACAGACTCTCTACGGCGTAGAAAGCGCCGCCTTGGCTCCGGGCTACAAAGCTCTTGAGCTCGCCGTGAAGGCGCGCTGAACTCAATGAAAGACTGTTCACTATGAAGCTGGAATCAATTTCCAAGGGCGCTCTCATCTCTGGGATTGAAGAGGGGCGAGTCGTTCGCGTTGTGAGCGCGGATCCGCTCGGCGACAACGCGATGACCGTGGTCTACAAGAGCGACGACGGAAGGCTGGGCGAGCGCGTCGTGTTCAGGAGCGACGAGACCAAGCTGTTGATCGCCTCTGCGGGAAGGCCGTGGAGCTTTGACGCGGACGGTGCGGACTTCAAGCTAGCGGCGGAGGCATACAGGATCCATTTGGCGCATCTGTTCGACCCCATGATGGCGGTCCACACCTCGAATGTTCAGCCGCTCCCTCACCAGATCACAGCAGTCTACGAGTCGATGTTGCCAAGGCAGCCGCTGCGCTATGTCCTGGCTGACGATCCCGGCGCCGGCAAGACGATCATGGCGGGTCTTTTGATTCGCGAGCTTTTGATGCGGGCCGACGCCGCGCGCATCCTCATCGTGTCCCCCGGCAGCCTGGTCGAGCAATGGCAAGACGAGCTGTTTGAAAAGTTTGGCCTCTCGTTTTCGTTGTTCACCCGCGAACTGGTGGATCAGAGCCGGGCGGGGAATCCTTTCGATGACCACGACTTGCTGGTGGCGCGTCTGGATCAGCTGTCTCGAAGCGAGGAGCTCCAAGAGAAAATCTGCAATTCCCGCTGGGACCTGATCGTTGTCGACGAGGCTCATAAGCTGTCGGCGACCTGGTATGGCACGAAGGTCAACGAGACCAAGCGCTTCAAGCTTGGGCAGCTGCTGGGCTCGGTCACGCGTCACTTCTTGTTGATGACCGCGACGCCGCACAATGGCAAGGAAGAGGACTTCCAGCTGTTCATGTCGCTGCTGGACTCCGATCGCTTCTACGGCAAGTTCCGCGATGGTGCGCACAAGGTGGATGTAACCGACCTGATGCGCAGGATGGTCAAGGAAGACCTCTTGAAATTCGACGGCACGCGCCTGTTTCCTGAGCGCGTGGCCTACACCGCCAATTACAGCCTCTCCGACGCCGAGCGCCAACTCTACATCGACGTGACCACTTACGTCAAAGAGGAGATGAACCGCGCGGACAAGCTAGATGGAAAGCGCAAGGGCACGGTCGGCTTCGCCTTGACCGCGTTGCAGCGTCGGCTGGCCTCGAGCCCCGAGGCGATCTACCAGTCGTTGAAACGCCGGCGGGAGAAGTTAAAGCGCCGCATCAGCGAGGAGAAGATCAAGCAAAACGGCGGGGCGAAGCCGATGGCCGAGACTTATATCGACAAGGGCTCCGAGGACATTTGGGAGTCGGCCGAGGACATGGCGCCGGAGGACTACGAGAATTTTGAGGAGGAGCTCGTCGATCAGGCTAGCGCCGCCCAAACCATCGCGGAGCTCGAGGCGGAGGTGTTCACGCTGGGCCATCTCGAAGAGCAAGCCAAGTCGCTCGTTCACTCCGGACAGGACCGGAAATGGGAGGAGCTGCGCGAGCTGCTGCAAAACACGCCCGAGATGCGCGGCGCCGACGGCTTGCAGCGCAAGCTCATCATCTTCACGGAACACCGCGACACCCTCAACTACCTCGCGGACCGGATCCGAGGCCTGCTGGGCAAGCACGAGGCCGTAGTGATGATCCACGGCGGCGTCCATCGCGAGGATCGGCGCAAGGTCCAGGAGCTGTTCCGAAACGACAAGGATACAAGGGTTCTGCTGGCGACCGATGCGGCGGGCGAGGGCGTGAACTTGCAAAACGCCCATCTGATGGTCAACTACGACCTGCCTTGGAACCCCAACCGCTTGGAGCAGCGCTTCGGCCGCATTCACCGAATCGGCCAGACCCAGGTTTGCCACCTCTGGAACATGGTCGCCGCGGAGACGCGCGAGGGGGATGTGTTCCAAAAGCTGTTCGACAAGATCGAGATCGAGCGCAAGGCGCTTGGCGGCCGCGTGTTTGACATCCTGGGCGAGGTATTTGACGGAGTGAGCCTGCGAAACCTGTTGATCGAGGCGATTCGCTATGGTGAGGATCCGGCTCGGAAGCTCCACCTGCGCGAGGTCGTCGCCGACGCGCTCGAGACAGAGAAGCTGCGGGAAATCATCCGCCGCAACGCCCTGGCCGAGGAGGTCATGGACGAGCGGCGGCTGTTTGAGCTGAAAGAGGAGATGGAGAAGGCGGAGGCGCGCAAGCTGCAGCCCTACTTCATCCGCTCGTTTTTCGCCCAGGCGTTCGAACGGCTCGGCGGCGATTTGCGGCCTCGCGGCTCCGGCCGATACGAGATCACCTTTGTGCCCGCTTCCATTCGGGAGCGCGATCGTCAGATCTCCGGGCGCGACCGGCGCAGCTTGAATCCCGTGGTGACCAAGTACGAGCGCGTCTGCTTCGAGAAGGGCAAAGTGACGGTCGAGGACAAGCCCAATGAGGCGGTGGCCAGCCTTCTGCACCCGGCCCACCCGCTAATGCAGTCGGTCGTAGATCTCATGATCGAGCAGCACCGGGGCAAGTTAAAGCAAGGCGCGGTTCTGGTGGACCCCAACGACGAGGGGATCGATCCGAAGCTGATGTTCCTGATCGACCATTCCGTCAAAGAGGGCGGGGAGTCTGGCGTGGTCGTCTCACGCAGGCTTCAATTTGTGACCATTGATCGCCATGGCGCGATCGCGAACGCGGGCTGGGCGCCGCACTTGGACCTTAACCCAATCGAGCCGTGGCAGCGCCAGCTGGTGGGCCCTGAGATCGAAGCGGACTGGATCAAGAAAGATCTGGAGGTGGCCGCGCTGGGCCACGCCTCCGATCGGCTGGTGCCTGAGCATTTCGACGAGATCCGCGACCGGCGGGAGCGCCAGGTCGACAAGAACTTGGCCGCGATCCATGAGCGCCTCGTCAAGGAAATCGACTACTGGTCGGATCGCCACGAGAAGCTCAAAACCGATCTCTCCGCGGGAAAAGACGTCCGGCTGACCTTGGAGAATGTGCGCCGGACGATCGACGAGCTAACCGTCCGGCTGGAGTCGCGCACGAAGGAGCTTCAAGCGATGCGCGATGTGGTGTCGAGCGTCCCGGTAATCGTGGGCGGCGCGCTGATCATTCCCGCCGGCCTGATTGCCATGCGCAGCGGAGAGGCCGAGGGGCCAACCTGGTCGGCTGACGCCAAAGCTCGCGCGCGGGTTGAGAAAGTTGCAATGGATGCGGTCCGCAAAGCTGAGGAGGCGTTCGGGCACGAGGTGATCGATGTCTCGGCGGAGAAGTGCGGCTGGGATTTGACCGCTGTGGTGCCGGCCGTCGACGGCAAGCTGCCGCAGGCGCGCCACATTGAGGTCAAGGGGCGGTCGAAAGGGCATTCGACTATCACCGTCACGCGCAACGAGATCCTTTACGGGCTGAACCAGGCTGAGAAATTCATTCTCGCGATTGTGCTCGTCGACGAGGAGAGTCACGAGGGCCCTTTCTATATTCGCGATCCGTTCACGCAGGAGCCCGACTGGGCAGTGACCAGCGTCAATCTGGATCTCGCGTCCTTGCTCAAACGAGCAACGCCAAACGGAGCCTGAGATGAGGGCAGCCATTATCCACGCGGCCCATCAGCTGCAAAGCCAGCGCGAAGCGCTGTGACAACATAAAGCATCAAATGACGACAATCAAAACCCCCAAAAAGCTCATCGAGGTCGCCCTGCCTCTGGACGATATCAATGACGCGGCCGGCAAGGAGAAATCCATCCGTCAAGGCCACCCGTCCAGCCTGCATCTGTGGTGGGCGCGGCGTCCGCTATCGGCGGCGCGCGCGGTGATCTTCGCGCAGATGGTGAACGACCCGGGCTACGAGCGCAACCTGGGGCGAGGGGTCAACAAAGAGAAGGCCAAGCTCGAGCGCGATCATCTTTTCGGGCTGATTCGGCGTCTCGCGTCGTGGGAAAACACCAATGACGCCAAGCTCCTCGAAGAGGCGCGCGCGGAGATCGCCAAAAGCTGGCGCGAAACCTGCGAGCTCAACCGCGGCCATCCGGACGCCAAAGAGCTGTTCAACCCGGAAAGGCTCCCAGCATTTCACGATCCCTTCGCCGGAGGCGGTGCGCTGCCGCTTGAAGCCCAGCGATTGGGGTTGGAGAGCTTCGCCACCGACTTGAACCCTGTCGCGGTCCTGATCAATAAAGCGATGATCGAGATCCCGCCGAGGTTCTCGTCCAGAGCGCCTGTCGGCCCCATTCACGAGTCGATCAAGCAGGCGCGCCTGCCGACCGATTGGAACGGAGCGCAAGGCTTGGCGGAGGATGTGCGCCGCTATGGGCGATGGATGCGCGACGAAGCGTTCAAGCGCATTGGCCATCACTATCCCGAGGTCGATCTGGGCAAAGAGCAGGGCGGCGGCCAGGCGACCGTGCTCGCCTGGCTGTGGGCACGCACCGTCAAGAGCCCCAACCCGGCGTTCTCGCATGTCGACGTCCCCCTGGTGTCCAGCTTCATCCTCGCTAATCGCGCCGGCAAAGAGTCTTATGTCGAGCCCGTGGTCAATGGCGACACCTATCGCTTCGAAGTGCGCTCCGGAAAGCCGCCGGAGAGCGCGAAAAGCGGAACCAAGGCAGGAAAGGCCAAGGACTTTTTCTGTCTGCTGAGCGGCTCGCCCATCGCGCGCGACTATATTCGCGCCGAAGGGAAGGCGGGGCGCATCGGCGTCAAGCTCATGGCCATCGTTGCTGAAGGCGTGAAAGGCCGCATTTACCTGTCGCCCACCGAGGCGATGGAGGAGACCGCTCATCGCGCGGCGAACGAGTCCATTGTCGACGAGGCGCGTCGGTCGTTCCTGTCCGGCTCGACGCCGACGCGCGCGATGATCACCGGGGGCGTGTGCTCGGCGTATGGCTTGACTACATGGGGCCACATGTTCACGCCGAGGCAAATCGTCTGCCTGACCACGTTTTCCGATCTCGTTTCGGAGCTCCGGGAGCGGATCAAGGCCGACGCGATCGCCAGCGGCTGGCAGGACGATCATCGCTCTCTCGACGATGGCGGCCTGGGGCCAGCAGCTTACGCGGATGCCATCTCGATCTTCATGGCGTTTTGTCTGGACAAGATGGCGGATCTGGGCAACAGCCTGGTTCGCTGGGAGCCCACCGCTCAATGTCCGCGCCAGCTGTTTGGCCGGCAGGGCTTCCCCATGCTGTGGGACTTTGCCGAGGCCAATCCCTTCTGCGACAGCTCGGGCTCCTGGGAGGTCTTTATCGATGGCGTGGCCAAGGCAATGGACAAAGTGTTTGCGATCACCCCGGAATGGTTCCGCGGTCATGCCGCTCAGCAAGACGCGCAGACTCAAAGCGTCTCGCTTCGCAAAGTGGTCTCCACGGATCCGCCTTACTACGACAACATTGGCTACGCAGACCTGTCCGACTTCTTCTATGTCTGGCTGCGCCGCGCTTTGCGTCCGGTCTTCCCTCAGCTGTTTTCGACCATGCTCGTACCCAAGGCGGAGGAGCTGGTGGCGACGGTTTACAGGCATGGCAGCAAGCCGGCGGCGGAGAAGTTCTTCCTTGACGGGATGACGGAGGCCATGCATCGCTTGGCCGACCAGGCTCACCCCGCTTTCCCAACCACGATCTATTACGCGTTCAAGCAGGCTGAGACAACGGACGCAGGGACGAGCAGCACGGGCTGGGAGACCTTCTTGGAGGCGGTTCTGGCGGCCGGCTTCGCCATCACGGGAACCTGGCCGCTTCGCACCGAAAACGACAGTCGAATGGTGAGCCAAGGGACCAACGCCCTGGCCTCGAGCATCGTGCTCGTGTGTCGCCAGCGAGCCGAGTCCGCTTCCTCGATTTCGCGCCGGGACTTCCTGCGCGAGTTGAAGGATGAGTTGAAAGAGGCGGTGGACGTGATGATTGGCGGCGCCGAAGGCATTTCGCCTGTTGCCCCGGTCGACCTCGCGCAAGCCGTGATTGGTCCGGGGATGGCCATCTTCTCGAAATATACGTCCGTGCTGGAAGCCGACGGAAGCCCCATGACGGTCCACACCGCCCTTACCCTCATCAACCGAATGCTGACCGAGGGGATCGACGATTTCGACTCGGACACCCAGTTCTGCTTGGGATGGTTTGACGAGCATGGCTGGGCCGCCGGCGAGTTCGGCAAAGCCACGGTGCTGGCCAGGGCCAAGGGAACCAGCGTGGACCATGTCCGAGACGCTGGGGTGGTGGAGGCCTTGTCGGGCCGCGTCAGGCTGTTCAAGCCTGTCGAATACGCCGACGAGTGGTCGCCATCGAAGGACAACAACACGCCGGTATGGGAGGCGCTGCATCAGCTCATCCGCGCCCTTCGCGCCAGTGGCGAAGGGGTGGCGGGAGCGCTGTTAGCGGGGATGCCGCAGCGGGCCGAGCCCATCCGAAGCCTGGCCTATCGGCTCTACACCCTCTGCGAGCGCAAGGGATGGGCCGAGGACGCGCGGGCATACAACGAGCTGATCACCTCGTGGGTTGGCATTGAAGAGGCGTCGCATGTTAAAGGGCACTTGGGATCGCAAGTCGCCATGGACATCTAAGGAAGAACACCATGACTTTGAAACCTTGGCGAGAAATCGCCGTTCCGCATGAAGATGTCCTGAAGGGCACGTTCCAGCAAGCTGAGTTCGCCGCCGACATCTCGAAGGTCCATCAGGGCATCGCGCCCGAAGAGTATCAGGACGCCTCGCTGTTCTTCCAACGGACCTTCATCACGGAGGGGATGCGCCTGTTGCTGGACTCGGTCGTAAAGCGCCTGGCCGGGAAGGGCGGCGATCCAGTCGTCCAGCTGCAGACGGCGTTTGGCGGCGGCAAAACCCACACGCTGCTGGCGGTCTATCACCTGGCGACGGGAGCGACCCCCGCGAGCAAGATGCTGGGCATTTCGCCGATTCTCGACGCGGCCGATATCACTGAGCTTCCGAAAGCTCGGGTTGCTGTTTTGGATGGCGTGGATCTGCTCGACCTGGCAAGCAAGCCGCGCGCGCATGGGAGCGTGACGGTCAAAACCATTTGGGGCGAACTCGCTTGGCAGCTGGGCGGCGAGGCGGCCTACGCCAAGATCATGGAGTCCGACCGCGACGGAACCGCCCCGGGCAAAACGGTCCTTGCTGAGATCATCGGAGGTAGCGCGCCTTGCATCATCCTGATGGACGAGCTGGTGCGCTATGTGTCCCAGTTCGAGGAGGGGAAGACGCTGTCGGGCGGCACCTACGACACCCAGCTCTCCTTTGTTCAGGCGCTGACCGAGGCCTTAAAAGCGGTGCCAAACGCGATCCTTCTCGCGTCGCTCCCGTTCTCCGATCGCGAGGCGGGGAGCCAGCAGGGCGTCAAAGCGCTGCGGGCGCTGGAGCATTACTTTGGACGCGTGCAAGCCTTATGGAAGCCCGTAGCCACCGAAGAGGCTTTCGAGATTGTCCGCCGGCGCCTTTTCGCCAAGGTCACCGACGAGCTCGCGGCCGAGGAGGTGTGCAGAGCGTATGCAGACTATTACACGGCCAACGCCGGGGATCTTCCTCAGGACGTCCAAGGCAGCGGCTACCTCGAGCGGTTAAAGCACGCCTACCCCATCCATCCGGAGGTGTTCGATCGACTTTACGAGGACTGGTCGTCGCTTGACAATTTCCAGCGCACTCGCGGCGTGCTGAAAATGATGGCGACGGTCATCCACCGGCTCTGGACCACAGGGAACAACGACCTGCTGATCCAGCCTGGAAGCCTGCCGCTCTTTGACTCCGCCACGCGCAACGAGGCGATCTACTACCTTCCGCAAGGCTGGGATCCTGTTCTGGAGCGCGACATCGACGGCGAGCGCGCGGCGACCACGGAGCTCGACAACGCTCGGCCCTTGTTTGGGGCGATTCACGCCTGTCGCCGAATCGCGCGCACGGTGTTTCTGGGCTCGGCCCCAGACGCCGGCGCGGTGGGCGGAGCCAAGCATCATCGCGGCATCGAGCTCGAGCGGGTGCTGCTGGGCTGCGCTCAGCCGGGTCAAGTGTTGGGGCATTACAAGGACGGCGCACGCGCCTTGGTCGACCGCTTGCAATACCTCAACAGCGCGAACAACCGCTTTTGGTTCGACACGCGCCCGAACTTGCGTCGCGAGATGGAGGAGCGCAAGCGCCGTTTCAATCTGCGAGAGGACGTCTACCCGTTCATCAAGGACAAGCTTCGGTTCTCCAACGGTGTTTTTGGCGGCGTCCATGTGTTCACGTCCTCGGCCGATGTGCCGGACGATTGGCAGCTGCGTTTGGTCGTGCTCCCGCCCGAGGCGACGTTTAGCAAGGGCGCTCAATCCGCGGCGATCGACGCGGCCACCGCTATTCTGAAAAACCGGGGCGACCAGCCTCGACAGAAGCAAAATCGATTGGTCTTCCTGGCACCGGACACCGACAGCCTGGCGCGCCTGAAAGACCAGGTCACCTCGTCTCTGGCCTGGAGGTCCATCGTTGACGATGTGCGCGAAGGCCGACTGAATCTTGACGGCCACCAGACCAAACAAGCCTCAAACAGCCTCGACCTGGCCAACGACGCGCTGGGCCGCATGATCCGCGAAACGTACAAGTGGCTTCTGACTCCGCTGCAAGAGGCGAAGCCGGGCAAAGGAATTGGCGAACTTCAGTGGGATCATTTCCAAATCAATCCGGCGGTCATCAATCGCGTGGAAGAGATTGAGCGTGTGCTCAAGGAGAACGAGCTGCTCATTAACGAATGGGCGCCGATTCACTTGGCTAAAATGCTTCAGACCTGGTTCTGGAAAGACGACACGCCGACCGCCGGTGCGCTGGATGTGTGGCAGAAGACGTGCTGCTATCTGTATCTGCCGCGGCTGCGTGACTCCGACACGATCCGCTCGACAATCGCCGCCGGCCTCTCATCCCGCGATTTCTTCGGCATCGCATATGGAATCGAGGAAGGGCGCTATCAGGGATTCCACTTCGCTGAAAACACGACCCCGATTTTCGACGAATCGCTTCTGCTAATTGATCCAAAGGCGGCGTCGACCTTTGCCACGCTCCTTGCCGAGGAAGCGGCCGAGCGGGAAGCGAAAGCCAAAGGCGTGGGCGCGGGGGCGGTTGACGGTGCTGGGCAAACGAGTGCGAGCGGTGCAGGAGCGTCGACAGGCTCCGCTTCTAAGAGTGACGGCTCTTCAGGATCCAGTTCAACCGCATCCACCTCAGAGTCGGGGCCTAGCGGCAATAGCGCGCCTGCCAAAAAACGTATGTTCTTTGGCGCCGTCGAGCTGAACCCGAATCAGGCTAAATTGCAGTTCTCCGATGTGGCCGAGGAGATCCTGATGCTATTGAACAAGCCCGGAGTCAAGCTCCGCATCGCCGTCGAGATTGAGGCCGAGTCCCAAACCGGGTTCGACGAGGCTGTGCAGCGTTCCGTGCGCGAAAACTGCGACCAACTGAAGTTCAAAAACCGCTCGTTTGAGGATTAATATCGATTCGGGCGTTAGAGTATCGCCCAGCATCGGCGGCGCTCGGGTATTGGGGCTCAGCGCGAGCAGCGCCCCGATAAGCCATCGTAGAGTCGAGGCCGTCGCCCGACCTTTTCCTATTGGGATACTCTAGCCCCGACAGGGACATCTGGGCGCCAGAAAGTCAACGTTGACTTTCCTGCGTCGTCCAAAACGATGGCGACGCTTTGCTTCGCCCGTGTGACTGCCACATAAAAACTGCATGCCGGAGTCGCTTCCAAGTAAGTGCCCTCCGCGATAAATTCAGCAATTGTGGCAGTGGGAAAAATCAAGACGCGTTCAAAGGTCATACCCTTCGCGACTTTGAAATTTAAAAAATGATAATTCCAGTTCCTAGCCGAGGTAACGCTGTGCCTAAGACATTGCGGTTGATACCGGTTGACGTAGTCTTCAACGTGCTCAGTCGCTACAAGATGAACGCCGTCGTGCTCGGTCTCAATTTCATTCTTCGATTCCGTAGCCGGGAAATCCCAAGAAGGGTTGAATATAGTGTCGGAAAAGGAAGCAATTTTCGGATGACATCGCCACGTAATGCGGCTCTCTTTAATACTTAATAGACCTTCCTTTTCTCGCTCGCGAAACCATGTAATAGAGTTGGCGTAGGAATATCGCGCGTTCTTTTTACTCCTTGGATTTGTCGCTAAAACAGACTGTCGAATGTCTCCGACTAAGCGTATATCAATGCATGATCGTAGTAAAACTTCAAAAATATCCCAGTCATATGAGCTAAGGTCCTGCACCTCATCAATCAGTATTTCGTCGTAAATGCATTCTAGTCTCCGTAGCAATGCGCCTTTACTATCGCTCACAAGTTCGTGAGGCTTTGTTGCATAAATCAATTGAGCGCGTAGTACCCCAAACCCCAGACGGATTTACGGCATGGTCACCGCTACGGTCGTGGGCGTGCCCAAGCGCGTGAAGCGATTGAGGATGGCGGCACGGACCTGCAACTCGGCGACCTGACGGTCGAAGTCGCGCGCCATGACGCGTTCACCAAGCAGCTTGAAGCAACGCATTTTGGTCTCGACAAGGCTGCGCCGGTGATACCCGCTCCACTTTTTCCAGATCTTCCGGCCAAGCCGGCGGGTGGCCGCCAGGATGGCATTGCGCGCTTTGGCA
>NZ_ATYR01000055.1 GCF_000427785.1 Massilia alkalitolerans DSM 17462 | reverse complement strand
CCACCGGCTTCGGCCCACGCTTGACGTCGAACAGGGCGCCGGCGTTCTCCAGAATCTCCTTCTTCCACTGGCCCACCAGCACCGGATGCACACCGTATTCCTGCGCGATCTCCGTCACCGTCTTCACCCCGCGCACCGCTTCCAACCCCACCTTGGCCTTGAACTCGGCGCTGTGCACCCTGCGCTTTTTACCTTCACTCATTCGCTGTAATCCTTTCGCGGACGACAGCTTAAACCACCGTCTCAAATTCGGGGTCCACTATATAAGATCAACATAAGCTCGACGTCAGGGTGATCGGGCAAACGAGCGAACATCATTATTTGCTCCCCCTGAGCTGCCGTAAGTGGGTCGCGGAAGTACGCTCGTTCGATACAGAATCCCGGCTCAGGAGGCACTTGTCCCAGAGGGTTCGGCGCCAGTTGAGCGACCAGCTTGGGCAGCTTTTCTATCTGGTCAGGGTCATAGTATTCCGAGGCAAGATCAAAACTGATACCATCGGCGTGAAGCAGCGCTTCGACAGCAATTCCCTCGTTCCGATATCGTTCCAGTTCGAGCCCGCGCGCGCGAGTGCCTTCGGTCACTTTGCGACTATGCGCGAAAACCTTCCCGGTAACGCCCCGATCGGTTTTGACCTCCCGCACGAACTCCAGATTTCTCTTGCCTCCAGCGTAGTCAGGCATTGCCTTCACCTGAGTTTCGCGATCGGCAAGCCGCTTTTGGAAATCTTCGCTGGACTCGTCAAATACCGCCATATCGAAGCCTTCGATGTTAGGCCGGACGAGCTCGATTTGTGCTTCTTCGGGTAGATCGATCAAGAATCGCCCTACGCAAACAGTTTTCATTTTTTTGGTCATTCGCGCTACCTCGTCCTGATGCCGACCTGCTACGTCGCTATCCATCACATTGCCCACGGCCCAAGTCATCATCAATCCCGCGCAAGTGATCCCGGCCAGCACTTTTGCCAGCCTATCCTGGATCCACTTTTTCACGGCGTCTCCTGCGCGATTTTTACGATCAGCCGCAAGGTAAGCATCACCATCTCGTTGTTGTTGTACGAGCCTTGATGATCAAATCCTTGCGTTGCAAAAACCTGCTTTACCTTCTTCGCAAGGTCCGCCTCGCCAGATTGATGAGGAACAGTTCCATCGCCTCTGGACTCTTGGGCTTCAGGTTCAAACTGTAGTTGCGTTTTCCCCTCGACGAGAATCCGGCGTTGGCCGCTTGCTGTACGACCAACCAGTCGCGCTGCCGCGATATTTGCGGCAGTGAGCGGGGTTGCCGATGCTCCCTGTTGATGGGCAACTAGCCCGATTTGCCCGAAGGACAGTTTATCTCGGTCGTCGCCATAAAATGCATAGGTGTTCGGGTGATAAAAACCATCCAAAGCATCATGAAACTTCTCGGCAGTATTGATGGCCGACTCAATTGCCTCAATTACGCCCCCCTTCACGTTGCGATATTTGCCTGCCGGATCAGCTAACGCAGGATCAAATAGGCGATACCACGAAATCGTGTCACGATATAAATCATAGGGATTTGCAACTTTTCCATTGGGTAAGTGCAATAGTTCGTGCGCTACTGTCTTGTAACGAAGCGCGTCGTCCTTGACTCCATAGCTTGGAGCTCCAGCTGGCCTGATGGATTTGAGTACACGCACGTGTAACCAAGGTTGCGGGTAATTCCTGTTTGGAAGCAGCTCCAGGGCGCCAGGTGAAGTTGCTAGAACGGGCGTGGTCTTCTGTGTTGTTCTCCCCAACACTTTAGCTAGCCCATGTGCCACCAGATTTTCAAACGCATTATTACTTGGACTCGTGCTTTCCGTGCCATACGCGATCCGCCGGTACGCGGCAGGAGCTCCGAAAACAGGCATTACTCCATGGATCACTCCAGCAATTCGGTCGGGTATACGTTTTGCACACGCACGTGCTACCAATCCTCCCATCGAGTGCGTGACGAGAATTACCTTGTCACAGCGGCGCTTTGCTTTCTTCCATGAATCCATAATGGAAACGATGCGTTGCTCTAACCTTCGCGCCGAGATGTCACAATCATCTAGCCAGCAGTATCCGACGCAGTAGACCGGGAAATAGTGTTTGGCGTGCTTTTCGAGATGTGCCTCGGTCAGCGCTTCAAATTCCCGCAGCCCCCATTTGTGCGGATCACAGGCCATCACATCTTTCCAGTGCTTCCTGATCAAGCGCTTTTTATTTCGGTCATCGAACTCAAACGTCTGATTCAAACGCATCTGCAGGGCCAGGAGAAGGTTTCCGTACGAATCTGCATGCACTTCACCCCAGCCACGTTCGCGCACCTCACGCTCGCTCAGTCGATATCCATCATCCGTGTCGGGTACGATGACGGGCCCTGTATCGTCCACCTCCAAGGTGGCGGGGTCGAGTAGCAGTTGGCGGGCTTGTGGAGAAAAGCTGTCCCAATCGGCTGCGGCAAGCACCCCGTCACGCGTTCCGTTTGGTGGACGCCAAACCGGCTCACCAGGCCCCACCTTCCTGTTCCGCTCATCAGGCAGTCTGCCCAGGCGAGGCTTCCGTTTAGCCCGCAGATTAGTCCCCATGATGCCGGGAACAACGATGACTGGAATAACGGAATTCGGCGGCATGAGCCCAAGCCCACGGATCGTATAATCCGCAGAGGACATATACGAATCGACTCCCCAGCCGCCGTGCGGCAAAGGGACGAGCGAAGGCAAGGGCCTGGTCGGTTCACGCATGACGGTTCCCGACAGCTTAAATAGTCGACGGAAGAAGCTCGAATCGCACCGGCCCCAGCGTATCGCTCTGCACCAGCGCCGTGCGTCCTTCCTCGTCGCTGGTGCCCTGGATGGTTCTGCCATCGCTGAGGTAGGCAATGTAATTTTGATATGGAATCGGTTCCCGCGTTTGGAGATGGCGCAGGACAAGTCTTTCGTTTGTCTTCAACGTTGACTTGGCAAACTCAGGTTTGCTGGGGTCGCCGCCACCCGGTCCGCCGCGGGTCAGGCTGGTCGCCTTGATGGTGTGCTCGCCGGCACTCTCTTGCGTGATCGCACCCTCCGTCCATTGCGTCTGCGCGCCCTGCGAGATGATCCGGACCACCGGTGCCTCGATATGAATCGCTTCCGCCGAGATCAGGCTGATCTTGCCCGAGGACTTGACCTCGACCTTGCCCTGGTGGGCCTCCAGCAGGATATTCCCCTGCCCCGCCACCAGCTTGACGCCCAGTGCCTGGGCAAAGGCGCTGATGCCGCGCGCGGCGCGCAGGAAGATGTTTTTTCCTGCGGACGTGCGCGCGTCCCCGCCACTCACCATGTCGAGCTGGGTTTCGGACCCGAGCGCGACATTGTCCTGGCTGGCCAGCATGATGCCCCCCGGGGCAGTTACGGCCACGATCGGCTCGGCGCCCTTGTCGCCCGGTGCGACGTTGGAGCCCTGGTCCCAGCGCCGCAGCTTGTCGGACAGGTCGGCCAGGCGCTGCGCGCTCGGCTCGTCCTCGGTGTGCTGTTCCGCCAGCTTGGCCACCTCGTCGGCGATGCTTTGCATTAACTCGGCCAGGCCGAGCAGGCCGGCGCGCGCCAGCTGCGCGCCCTCGGCGGCAGGGGCCGACTCTGCGCTCAAGAGCACGCCTTCCTTGCCGCGGATCGCCACGCTATGGTCGCTGCGCAGCTCGGCGCCTTCGCCGCGCGGCGCGGCCGTGCCGTTGGCCTTGGGCTGGGTCAGCCAGCCGAGGTTCAGTTCAGAGGCGCCATGGTCGCTGGTCAACTGGGCGCTGATCTCGCCGCGGGTGTCGTCGAAGCGCAGCTGGTTGCCGCGCGCGCCGCCGATCTCGCGGGTCCGGGTGCCCGACAGGTAGCGGTTTCCGGGCAAGCCGCCGGCCTTGCTGAACGCCGGCGGCTCGCCGCGCTGGTTGAAGACCTGCGACAGGACCACCGGCCGGTCCGGGTCGCCGCCGAGGAAGGCCACCAGGACTTCGCTGCCGACGCGCGGCAGCGACAGCGTGCCGCATTGCTGGTTGGCGCCGGGGCCGTTGCCGGCCCAGTTCGACGCCACCCGCACCCAGGCCGAGTCGGCCGGCGTATCCGAGGCGCCGGCGCCGTGCGCATGCTTGTGGTCCGTGGTGCGCATGCCCGGGAAGCGGATCTTCACCCGCCCCAGCGCGTCGCAATGCACTTCCTCGCCCGGCGGCCCGGTGACGATGGCGCTTTGCAGCTGCGGATGCGGCAGGTCGATGCGCGGATCGAAGGCTGGCACCAGCGCGATCCCGCGCCGCACGCAATCGAAGCGCATCCGCACCCGCACGCCGTCGCCGGCCACCGGATGCTCGTTCGGCGCCAGCATCGCATCGATCGGGGTGTACGGTCCCATCAGGCGGCGCACGCGCGCCGACAGGTCGGCCGGCAGGTTGTTCTCGGCTTCCATCCAGACGGCGGTCACGACGAAATCGCGCTCGCCTTCTGGATGGGTGTCGATCTCCGGGTGCCCGGCCAGGGTGAAGTATTCACCCGCGCACAGGTCGCGCACGCTGCCTTCGCCATGGAAGCACTTGGTGTCGAACTCGTGCCGGTTCATGCGCACCTGGCCGAGCCGCCAGTGGTCCTCGACGTCGTTGCCGGCATGCGGGATCTCGACCAGGTAGTCGTCCAGGCTTGCCGCCAGCGCATTGCCGCTGCGGCCCTGGTCGGCCATGCTGCGCGCCGTGGTGCTCATGAACTGGGTACCGGTGGGGTTGCGGTAGTCCCAGCTGTGGCGCGTGAGGCTGCCGGACTGCAGGCGCCGCGCGGCGCACCAGGAGACGACGGTGTCGCGCTCCTCGGTGGCATCGATGCGGTGGTAGCGCACGCTGCCGGCGGCGCTGCGCGGCAGCGAGGCGGGATCGGAAAACAGCACCAGCGTGTGGACGGGCTTGTCGTCCGCGTCCTGGTCGGTGCTGCCGGCACGGGCGCGGCCCGGGCGGAAGGTCCAGGCGATGCCGCGTCGCTTGAGCAGGCGGCGCACGAAGGCGGCGTCGGATTCGTTGTACTGCATGGTCTGTTCGCGCGGCGGGTACAGACGCATGTCGAACAGCGGGTCGAGTTCGTAGTCGAAGGCGCTGGCCATGACGCTGTTGGACTGGCGCCATTCGTCGAACAGGACCTGCACGATCTCGAGCTCGTTCTGGTAACGGAAGACGCGGCTGTTGACCCGCTTTTCCATGACGGCCAGGGCGTCGCGCAGTACCAGCTGGTAGACCGCCAGGCCGCCGTCGTGGTCGCCGGCGCGCGCCTCGGCGACGATGCCGCAGATGCTGCGCAGCTGGCCGCGGTCGGTGACCATCTGCAGTTCGGCGGGAAGCGCGATGAGTTCCTTGAGCGGCAGGCGCGGCGTGTCGGCGACGCAGGTGACGACGTATTCGAAACCGCCGCACACCGATTCCTGGCCCTGCACCCGCTGCGGCAGCAGCAGTTCGTCGGCCAGGTGGTCGGCATGGCCCAGGCGCAGCCGGATCGGCCGGTGGGCGGTGGTCAGCGACTTCTCGTGCCGTAGCATCCGCAGGAATTCGCTCGCGCTGTCCAAATCACTCTCCATCGTGGCTGTGCTGCAGTGGCAGCGAAGAGTGCATCTTGGCAGAACGGAACATGCGCAGCCTTGTCGTGCTTCAACGCTGCAAACGAACTAAACCTTATAGCCACTGTCGCGGGACGCCGCCAAGCATCCGGTGCTACCCACCGGCGCAAGTACTGCTACTTCGCTAATTAGCTATTTTTCCAGTGTCGGATTGGCTAGCCTGCTCCGTCACCAAGCGCGAGCGGGTAGTCGGCCAGCCGCGGAATCGCCGCCAGCGTGTTCCGGTGGACTGCTTCGCGTACCTCGTCCACGCCGAGCCCGCGCAGTTCGGCCAGGCAGGCGCCGATGCCGGGCAGCTGGTCGGGCGTGTTGCGTCCCGGGTGGACCCAGGACGGCGCGATGTCCGGAGAATCGGTCTCCAGCACGATAGCCGCGAGGGGCAGCTCGGCCGCCAGGCGCCGGATCTGCAGCGCCCGGGTGAAGGTCATGGCACCGCCGAAGCCGAGGTGAAAGCCCAGGTCGATGAAGTTCTGCGCCTGCTGGAAGCTGCCGTTGAAGGCGTGGGCGATCCCGGCCGGAGGACGGATTCTCCGCAGGTGTTTCAATACCTGGTCCTGCGAGCGGCGCACGTGCAGCATCACGGGCAGGCCGAAATCGCGTGCGATGCGCAGCTGCTCGCGCAGGAAACGCTCCTGCTTCTCGCGCATGGCGGGTTCGCACAGCATCGGGATGAAGAAATCCAGCCCGATCTCGCCGACGCCGACGAAGTTCGGATCCGTCATCGCCGCTTCCACCGCGCTGCGCAGCACCAGCAGGTCTTCATCCTGGGCCTGGGGCACATAGATCGGGTGGATGCCCAGCGCATAGGTGACGTTCGGCGCCTGCGCGGCCAACTCGGCCACGGCGCCGAAGTTGCCGCGCTCGATCGCCATCGCGACGATCATCGACACGCCCGCCTGAGCCGCCTGCGCCGCGACATCCAGCGACTGCCGGCCGAATTCATGCGCGTCGAGGTGGCAGTGGGTGTCGATCCACATGTTCAGCTTTCCACCGCCTGCAGCCCGTGCTCGGTCAGCCGGAACACGCGATCGCAGCGGCGCGCCAGCTCCATGTCGTGGGTGACGATGACAAAGGCGGTGCCGAGGGTGCGCGAGAGTTCCAGCATCAAATCGAAGATCGACTGGGCGGTGCTGTGGTCGAGGTTACCGGTCGGTTCGTCCGCCAGCACGCAGGCCGGTTCGGTCACCAGCGCACGCGCCAGGGCCACGCGCTGGCGCTCGCCGCCGGACAGCTCGCCGGGGCGGTGCACCACGCGCTTGCCCAGGCCCACGCGCCCGAGGATCGCCTCGGCCTTCCGCAATGCCGGCTCACGCGCCTCGCGCCGGATCATCAGGGGCATCAGGACGTTGTCGAGGGCCGAGAATTCCGGCAGCAGGTGGTGGAACTGGTAGACAAAACCGAGCGAGGAATTGCGCAGCTCGCCGCGGCGGGTCTCGGACAGGGTCGCGAAATCCTCGCCCAGCAGGGTGACGGAGCCCGTCGACGGGGTATCGAGGCCGCCCAGCAGGTGCAGCAGCGTCGACTTGCCGGAGCCGGAAGCGCCGACGATGGCCACGCGCTCGCCGCGGTAGATGGCGAAATCGATCCCGTCCAGGACCTTGACGGTGTAGTCGCCCTGCTTGAAGGTCTTGCCCAGGCCACCGCAGGACAGGACAGGGGTAGTTGACGTATTTGGGTAATCATTCATAACGCAGCGCCTCCGCAGGTTTTACGCGCGACGCCGACCAGCTCGGGTACAGGGTCGCAGCAAACGCCAGCAGCACGGATACGCCGCCGATCTTGAAAACGTCCGGCCAGCGCAGGTCGGAGGGCACCGCGCTGATCAGGTAAATATCTTTCGACAAGAACTGCACTCCCAGCAAACCTTCGATAAACGGGACGATGACGTCGATGTTCAGGGCCACCAGCACGCCGCCGCCGACACCCAGGACGGTGCCGATGATGCCGACCAGCGCGCCCTGCACCATGAAAATCTTCATGATCGAGCGCGGCGAGGCGCCCAGGGTACGCAGGATCGCGATGTCGGCCTGCTTGTCGGTCACCGTCATCACCAGCGTGGACACCAGGTTGAAGGCGGCCACCGCGATGATCAGGGTGAGGATGATGAACATCATCTTCTTCTCGGTCTGTACGGCGGCGAACCAGTTGGCGTTGAGCTTGGACCAGTCGCGCATTTCCAGGTCGCCCGGCATGGATTTCTTGAGTTCCTCGGCCACGCCAGGTGCCTGGTGCATGTCGGCGATGCGCAGGCGCAGGCCCATCGGGGCCGGCAGGCGCTCCATGCGCTGTGCATCCTCGACGTGGATGAAGGAGAGCGCCGCGTCGAAGTCCATGTGGCCGGCCTCGAAAATGCCGGAGACGGTGAAGCTGCGGCTGCGCGGCAGCAGGCCGGCCGGGGTGATCTGGCCCTGCGCCAGCAGCATGGTGACCTTGTCGCCGATGCCGACGTTCAGCGCGCGTGCCAGCGCGTAGCCCAGCACGATGTTATAGGCGCCTGGCTTGAGCGAATCCAGGCTGCCCTGGTTGACCTGTTTGGCCACGTCGGACACCTTGGGTTCTTCCGCCGGCAGCACGCCGCGGATGATCGAGGGGCGCATCACGCCCTGGCCTTCCAGCAGGCCCTGGGTCTCGACGAAAGGCGCGACCCCGCGCACCGCCGGGTTCTTCAGCGCTTCCTGCCCGGCCGCGCGCCAGTCCGGCATGCTGCCGCTCCGGTCGAACACCTCGATATGGGCCAGCACCGACAGCATGCGGTCGGTGACTTCCTTCTGGAAGCCGTTCATCACCGACAGGACGATGATCAGGGCGGCCACGCCCAGCGCGATGCCGGACACGGAGATCAGGGAGATGAAGGAAATGAAGCTGTTGCGGCCGCTGCGCTTGCCGGCGCGCGTGTAGCGCAGGCCGACCAGCCATTCATACGGCAGGTTCTGGGTGAGTCTCATGGTCTGGGTCGTTGTTGCGAGGCCGCAGTGTGCCACAGGAGGCACAGGCGTGGCCAGATTGTCATCGTCAAATGGAGCATCCTCATTCGTAGCGGAGCGCCTCGGCCGGCTTCACGCGCGCCGCCGACCAGCTCGGGTACAGGGTCGCGAGGAAGGCCAGCAGCACGGCCACGCCGCCGATCCAGCCGACGTCGCCCCAGCGCAGCTGCGAGGGGATCTCGCTGATCAGGTAGACCTCCTGCGACAGGAACTGCACCTTGAACAGCCGCTCGATGAAAGGCACGATGACGTCGATGTTGAGCGCCACCGCCACGCCCAGGCTCACGCCCAGCACGGCGCCGAGCACGCCGACCAGGGTGCCCTGCACCATGAAGATGGTCATGACCGAGCGCGGCGATGCGCCCAGCGTGCGCAGGATGGCGATGTCGGACTGCTTGTCGCGCACCGTCATCACCAGGGTCGACACCAGGTTGAAGGCCGCCACCGCCACGATCATGGTCAAGATGATGAACATCATGCGCTTCTGCGATTCCACGGCGGCGAACCAGATCGCGTTGACCTTGGACCAGTCGCGGATGAACAGGTCGCCCGACATGCTGCCATGCAGTTCGCTCGCCACGCGCGGCGCCCGCTGCATGTCGGCCAGGCGCAGGCGGATGCCCGCGGGTGCGGAGACGCCCGCCAGCGCCTCGGCGTCCTCGATGTGGGCAAAGGCCAGCGAGGAATCGAATTCGAAGTGGCCGGCTTCAAAAATGCCGCTCACGGTCAGCGGCCGGGTGCGCGGCAAAGATCCACCCTGAGCGCCCTGGGCCGCCCCTTGCGCCTGTGCCGGGGTGGAGGCCATCAGCAGCGTCACCCGGTCGCCCACGCCGACGTCGAGCGACTTGGCCAGTGCCCGGCCGATGATCACGTTGTACGAGCCCGGCTGCAAGCTGTCGAAGCGCCCTTCGCGCATGTGTTTCGACACGTCCGACACCTTCACTTCCTGCGCCGGGTCGATCCCGCGCAGCAGCACCGGTTTCATCACGCCGTCGCTCAGCAGCATGGCCTGGGTTTCGGCGAAGGGCGCGGCCGCGCGCACTTCCGGGTTGCGCAGCGCTTCCTGGATCGAGGTGCGCCAGCCCGGCATCTCGCCGCGCGCGTCGAACACCTCGACGTGGGCCAGCACCGACAGCATGCGCGCGGTCACCTCCTTCTGGAAGCCGTTCATCACCGACAGCACGACGATCAGCGCGGCCACGCCGAGCGCGATGCCGGCCACCGAGGCCATCGAGATGAAGGAAATGAAGCTGTTGCGCCCGCTGCGCTTGCCGGCGCGGGTGTAGCGCAGGCCGACCTGCCATTCGTAGGGCAGCTTGTGGGTGATGCTCATGAAATCGCTTAATGTGCGTTATTGGTTTGCCAACCCGAGAGTTTGCCAGACATCGGACTTTTATGGCGCAAAAGAAAGCATTGCACGTGTGGCGAGGGCGGGACGTGGCCGCTGCACGACCGTTCGCTGGAAGCGTATTTGCCCTAAAATAGCGGTATGTCGCACATTACGCTTGTCCTGCCCCACCTGCTGCCGCTCCCCGAATTCGCGCCCGACCTGGTCCGTGCCCTGCAGACCCCGGCGCTGGCCGCCCTGCTGTCCCGTACCAGCGGCCATGAACGCAAGGCTGCCCCCGATACCGCACGCGCCCTGCCGCACGAGCAGTGGCTGGCGCGGACGCTCGGCCTGTCGAAGGATGGCCTGCCGGCGTTCGCCGCCGCCGCCATGCGTGGCTTCGGCCTCGATCCGGCGGATGGCACCTGGTATATCGTCAACCCGGCGCATATCCAGATCGCGCGCAGCCATTCGATGATGGCCGACCTGCGCCATCTAGGCTTAAGCGAGATTGACAGCCGCGCCCTGTATGAAGCGGCCCGTCCGCTGTGCGAGGAGATCGGCCATCCGCTGCTGTACGGCGATGCCCAGACCTGGTTCCTGCGCGCCGATGACTGGACCGGCATCGAGGCCGCCACCCCGGACACGGTCGTGGGCATGGACCTGAGCGACTTCGTCCCGCGCGGGAAGCAGGCCCTGCCCCTGCGCCGGCTGCAGAACGAAGTGCAGATGCTGTGGCATACCCATCCTGTAAACGCCGCGCGCGAGGCGCGCCGGCTGCCTGGCGTGAATTCCTTCTGGCTGTGGGGCGCCGCCAGCGATGCGCCGCGCGCCGCGGGTCGGTTGGCCAGCATCGGCGTGCCCGGATGGGTGCGCGGCCTGTCCAGCGAAGCCCTCGCATCGCTGGACAGCCTGGACGGGGCACTGGCGCAGGACGGCCTGCTGGTCGTCGGCATTCTCGCGGACGCCGCCATCGCCTCCGACTGGGGCACCTGGGTGCAGCAGGTACAGCACCTTGAACAAAAACTGTTCGCGCCGCTGCATGCGGCGCTGGTGCAGGGCCGCGTGAAACAGCTCAAGCTTGTCCTGAGCAACCGCGAGACCCTTGCCGAATTCACCACGACCGCCATGGCCCAGCGCAAATTCTGGCGCCGGCCGACCTTGGAACGACTTAGTTGAGCATACTTTGAGCATCACGACACGCATCACCACCCGTCCCTGCCCCTTCCGTACGTCCGAAATGCTGCGCCAGGGCGGGGTGCACCCGGTCCTCGCGCGCATCTATGCGGCGCGTGGCCTGCTCGACGCGCGCGAGCTGTCCAGCGAGCTGGCGGCCCTGGTGCCGCCCGGGGCCTTGCGTCACATCGACGCCGCCGCCGTGTTCCTGGCCGACTCGATTGCTGCGGCCAAGCGCATGACCATCGTCGCCGACTACGACTGCGACGGCGCCACCGCCTGCGCGGTCGCCCTGCGCGGCCTGCGCATGATGGGCGCCACGGTCGACTACATCGTCCCGAACCGCTTCGAGTACGGCTACGGCCTGACGCCCGAGATCGTCGAACTCACCGCACGCGAAAAGTCCCCCGACATCATCATCACGGTCGACAACGGCATCGCCAGCATCGATGGGGTGTTGGAAGCGAACCGGCGCGGCATCGAAGTCGTGGTCACCGACCACCACCTGCCGGGCGACGCACTGCCGCCGGCCCGCGTGATCGTCAACCCGAACCAGCCCGAGTGCGGCTTCCCCAGCAAGCACCTGGCCGGCGTCGGCGTGGTGTTCTATGTGCTGCTGGCGCTGCGCGCCGAATTGCGGCGGCGCGGTGTGTTCGACGCCCAGACCCAGCCCAAGCTCGACAGCCTGCTCGACCTGGTGGCGCTGGGCACGGTGGCCGACGTGGTCAGGCTGGACGCCAACAATCGCATCCTGGTGGCGCAGGGCATCAAGCGCATGCGCGCGGGCCGCATGCATGCCGGCGTGGCCGCCCTGTTCCGGGTGGCGGGCCGCGAAGCACGCTGCGCCTCGCCGTTCGACCTCGGCTTCGCGCTGGGTCCGCGCCTGAATGCCGCCGGCCGCCTGGAAGACATGTCGCTCGGAATCGAATGCCTGGTGACGGACGACGTCGGCCGCGCCTGGGCCATCGCCCAGCAGCTCAACGAGATCAACCTCAAGCGCCGCGAGATCGAGGCCGAGATGCAGGACACCGCCCTGCTCCACCTGGACAGCTTCGAGCCATCGGGCTCAAGCACGATCAGCGTGTTCGACGAAGGCTGGCACCAGGGCGTGATCGGCATCGTCGCCTCGCGCCTGAAGGAAAAGTTCTACCGGCCGACGATCACCTTCGCCCCGGCGGGCGACGGCTGGATCAAGGGATCGGGCCGTTCGATCCCGGGCTTCCACCTGCGCGACGCGCTCGATCTGGTGTCCAAGCGGGTGCCGGGGCTCATCGACAAGTTCGGCGGCCACGCGATGGCGGCCGGCCTGTCCATCCGCGGCGAGCACTTCGACAGCTTCCAGCAGGCCTTCGAGGCGGTCGGCAAGGCCTGGCTGACCGAGGCCCAGCTGGAACGCATCATCGAGACCGACGGCCCGCTCGAGGACGAGTTCTACTGCACCCAGTTCATCGAGGAGATGGACGGCCAGGTCTGGGGCCAGGGCTTCGCCCCGCCGGTGTTCTGCGACGAGTTCCGCGTGGTGAGCCAGCGCATCCTGAAGGAGCGCCACCTCAAGCTGCTGCTCGAGAAGAACGGCCGGCGCTATGACGCTATCTGGTTCGGACATGCCGACAGCCTGCCGGAGCGGGCGCGGGTGGCGTTCAGGCTGGATGCGAACGAGTACAACGGCGTGACCAAGGTGCAGTTGCTGGTGGAGCACGCGGAGCCGGCATGACCCCCGGTGTTATTTTTGGCGCTGTCAGCGTTAGCTATGGATGACTCCGAACGCGAGACGCAGCAATTGCTCCACCGTCGTGATCCGTCCAGCGTCGAGCGCCCGGCGCCAGCCCAGGTAGTTCGGCAGGTAGCGCGAAGCGACGCCGCGGAAGCGGCTCAACCATTGCCGGAAGCGCTGGTGATAGGCGTTCACATTCTGCACATGGATGGCGCCGGCAACGCCGCTGCGTACCCGCACGCCGGCACGCAGGTTCACCGCCTGGTGCGCAATACCATGCTTGCGGGCGAAACTGCGGTACGCCCCATGGCCGTCGCTGACCAGCAGTACCTGCCGGTCCAGCCGGGGCAG
>NZ_ATYR01000054.1 GCF_000427785.1 Massilia alkalitolerans DSM 17462 | reverse complement strand
GAACGTACGGGTGTGCAGATCTACTTCGCCGACCCGCACAGCCCTTGGCAGCGAGGGTCAAACGAGAACACCAATGGTCTGCTGCGCCAATATATGCCCAAGGGCTCGGACCTGTCGATCTACTCCCAAGACGAGCTCGATGCCATCGCGCTATCGCTCAACACGCGCCCTCGAGAAACGCTCGGATGGAAGACTCCACTCGCCGTTTATACCGAGCATATGGTTCGGCTACAATTGCAGGCCGATTCGATTCATTAATCCGGTGTTGCAGTTGGTTCTTGAGACCGCCAATCCATATGAATCGTTCTCTCCTGCTCGTCGCTCTGCTTGGCCTGATGGCGGCGCCGCTGGCGCATGCCGACGAGCCTTCCGTGTGCACGTCGGTATGCGCATCGGAGAAGCAGCAATGCACGACCCGTGCGGGCCGCCTTACTGGATTCGACAAGCTGCCTCCGGTCGAGGAAAAGAACCAGTTTGCGCGTACTGCAAACCATGGTCAGGTGCAATCGATGCCTGAGCGTGCGGCGGAGCAGTCCGATTTCCACAAGCGCAAACGGGAAAGGCTCGATGCCTGCGATGCGAGCTATCTGAGATGCACTCGTGCGTGTGCTCCGACCACCTCGTCCATTGCCACCAAGGCCGTGCCGAAACAGTGAACTGAAATATGTGGGTAAGCTGGCCGATCGGTCGAGCCGGGTTTGCTCTTAAAAAGACGTGTAACGGCACGGCCCGCCGTTAAACATCGGCACAAAAAAACGGCACCCCTCAGGGTGCCGTCTTCATTTCAGCTAGCTACAGCGATCACTCGCCATCGCCCTGATGCTGCTCGACCGAAGCCGCAGCATTCTGCTGGTCTTCCATCGCCTGCAGCTCGGCGGCCATGTTGGCCTTCTCCTGCTGCAGCAGTGCCTGGCGCTCTTCCGCCTCCCACACTTCCTTCTCCTTGCGGGCGCGGTGGAATGCCAGGCCGGTACCGCCAGGGATCAGGCGGCCGACGATGACGTTTTCCTTCAGGCCGCGCAGACCGTCGCGCTTGCCCATGATCGCCGCTTCGGTGAGGACGCGGGTGGTTTCCTGGAACGATGCGGCCGAGATGAACGAGTCGGTCGACAGCGATGCCTTGGTAATACCCAGCAGCACGTTTTCGTAGGTTGCCGGCAGTTTGCCTGCGGCTTCCATGCGATCGTTCTCTTCCAGCAGCTCCGAACGCTCCACCTGCTCGCCGACGATGTAGTCGGTGTCGCCGGCTTCGACGATCACGACGCGACGCAGCATCTGGCGAACGATCACCTCGATGTGCTTGTCGTTGATCTTCACGCCCTGCAGACGGTACACGTCCTGCACTTCGTCCACGATGTAGCGGGCCAGCGCTTCGATACCCAGCAGGCGCAGGATGTCCTGCGGATCGGCCGGACCGTCGACGATCATTTCGCCCTTGTTCACCACCTGGCCGTCGTGCACCAGCACTTGCTTGTCCTTGGTGATCAGGAACTCGTGCTTGTTGCCGTCCATGTCGGTGATTTCCAGGCGCTGCTTGCCCTTGGTCTCTTTACCGAACGCGACGGTACCGGTGACTTCCGCCAGCATGCCCGCGTCTTTCGGCGAACGTGCTTCGAACAGTTCGGCAACGCGCGGCAGACCACCGGTAATGTCACGGGTCTTCTGCGATTCGGTCGGGATACGTGCCAGCACTTCACCCACCGAGACTTGCTGACCGTCCTTGACCATGATCAGCGCGCCGACCTGGAAGCCGATCGTCACAGCGTGTTCGGTGCCGGCGATCTTCACTTCCTGGCCTTCTTCGTTCAGCAGCTTGACCTGCGGACGCAGGACCTTGCCCGAACCGCGGCGCTTCGGATCGATCGCGACCAGGGTCGACAGGCCGGTCACTTCGTCGACCTGGCGAGCGACGGTGACGCCCTCTTCCACGTTTTCGAAGCGGATCGTACCTGCGTACTCGGTAATGATCGGACGGGTCAGCGGATCCCAGGTCGACAGCGCGGTGCCGGCCTTGACGACCTGGCCGTCCTTGACGATCAGGGTCGCGCCGTACGGCACCTTGTGGCGCTCGCGCTCACGGCCGTGGTCGTCGGTGATCAGGACTTCGCCCGAACGCGAGATGACGATCTGCGCGCCCTTGCCGTTGGTCACGTAACGCATCGTGGCGGTGAAGCGCACGGTGCCGTTCGACTTGGCTTCGACCGACGATGCCACTGCCGCACGCGATGCCGCACCACCGATGTGGAAGGTACGCATGGTCAGCTGGGTACCCGGCTCACCGATCGACTGTGCCGCCACGACGCCGACTGCTTCGCCGCTGTTCACCAGCATGCCGCGGCCGAGGTCACGGCCGTAGCACTTGGCGCACAGGCCGTAGCGCGTGTCGCAGTTCAGCGGGGTGCGGACCTTCACTTCGTCGATGCCGACGCGTTCGATCTCTTCCACCATGTCTTCGTCCAGCAGCGTGCCGGCTTCGAACAGGGTTTCCTGGGTTTCCGGATTGACGACGTCGGTACCGGTCACGCGGCCGAGGATACGGTCGCGCAGCGGCTCGATGACTTCACCGCCTTCGACCATCGCCTTCATGTGCGTGCCGTTGGTGGTGCCGCAATCGTCCTCGATCACCACCAGATCCTGGGTCACGTCGACCAGGCGGCGGGTCAGGTAACCCGAGTTCGCGGTCTTCAGTGCCGTATCCGCCAGACCTTTACGAGCGCCGTGGGTCGAGATGAAGTACTGCAGAACGTTCAGGCCTTCGCGGAAGTTCGCGGTAATCGGCGTTTCGATAATCGAACCGTCCGGCTTGGCCATCAGGCCTCGCATACCTGCCAGCTGGCGGATCTGGGCTGCCGAACCACGGGCGCCCGAGTCGGCCATCATGTAAATCGCGTTGAACGATTCCTGGGTGCCTTCGGTGCCGTCACGCTTGGTGACCGGTTCCACTTTCAGCTGGTCCATCATCGCCTTGCCGACTTCGTCCGAGGTCTTGCCCCAGATGTCGACGACCTTGTTGTAACGCTCGCCGGCGGTGACCAGACCCGAAGCGTACTGCTGCTCGATCTGCTTCACTTCCGCTTCGGCGGTCGCGATCATGCCCTTCTTGACGTCCGGGATCAGCATGTCGTCGACGGCGATCGAGATGCCGGCGCGGGTCGCCAGGCGGAAGCCCGACTGCATCAGCTTGTCCGCGAAGACGACGGTCGCACGCAGGCCGCACTTGCGGAACGACGTGTTGATCAGCTTCGAGATTTCCTTCTTCTTCAGCGCGCGGTTCAGCACCGAGAACGGCAGGCCTTTCGGCAGGATCTCGGACAGGATGGCGCGGCCGACGGTGGTCTCGTAGCGGGTCACGGTGCGGTCGAATTCGCCTTCGGCGTTCTTCGGGAACTCGACGATACGCACGGTGATGCGGGTCGCCAGTTCGACTTCCTTGTTGTCGTACGCACGGATGACTTCCGACACGTCCGGGAACAGCATGCCTTCGCCCTTGGCGTTGATCGCCTCGCGGGTCGCGTAGTACAGACCCAGCACGATATCCTGCGACGGGACGATCGACGGTTCGCCGTTCGACGGGAACAGGATGTTGTTCGAAGCCAGCATCAGGGTGCGGGCTTCCATCTGCGCTTCGATCGACAGCGGCACGTGGACTGCCATCTGGTCACCGTCGAAGTCGGCGTTGAACGCCGCGCAGACCAGCGGGTGCAGCTGGATTGCTTTACCTTCGATCAGGACCGGCTCGAACGCCTGGATACCGAGACGGTGCAGGGTTGGTGCACGGTTCAGCATGACCGGGTGTTCTTTGATGACCTCTTCCAGGATGTCCCAGACCACCGGTTCCTGGATTTCGACCAGCTTCTTGGCAGCCTTGATGGTGGTCGCGAGACCCATCAGTTCCAGCTTGTTGAAGATGAAGGGCTTGAACAGTTCCAGGGCCATCAGCTTCGGCAGGCCGCACTGGTGCAGTTTCAGCTGCGGACCCACCACGATGACCGAACGGCCCGAGTAGTCGACGCGCTTGCCCAGCAGGTTCTGACGGAAACGGCCGCCTTTACCCTTGATCATTTCAGCCAGCGACTTCAGCGGACGCTTGTTGGCGCCGGTCATCGCCTTGCCGCGACGGCCGTTGTCCAGCAGCGAGTCCACTGCTTCCTGCAGCATGCGCTTTTCGTTACGCGTAATGATTTCCGGAGCGCGCAGTTCCATCAGGCGCTTCAGGCGATTATTACGGTTGATGACGCGGCGGTACAAATCGTTCAGATCCGAAGTAGCGAAACGACCACCATCCAGCGGGACGAGCGGACGCAGCTCCGGCGGCAGGACCGGGAGCACTTCCATGATCATCCACTCAGGCTTGATGCCCGAGCGCTGGAACGCCTCGAGCACTTTCAGGCGCTTGGCGTATTTCTTGATCTTGGCTTCGGATTTCGATTCCTTCAGCTCGACGCGCAGGGCTTCGGCATCGCGGTGGATGTCGATCGAGCGCAGCAGTTCACGGATGCCTTCGGCGCCCATGAATGCGGTGAAGTCGTCGCCGTACTCTTCGTACTTGGCGGCGTAGTCGTCTTCCGACATGATCTGGCACTTCTTCAGCGGGGTCATGCCAGGATCGGTCACGACGTATGCTTCGAAGTACAGCACGCGTTCGATATCGCGCAGGGTCATGTCCAGGACCATGCCCAGACGCGACGGCAGCGACTTCAGGAACCAGATGTGGGCGGTCGGCGAGGCCAGCTCGATGTGGCCCATGCGCTCACGGCGCACCTTGGCCAGCGTGACTTCGACGCCGCACTTCTCGCAGATGACGCCGCGGTGCTTCAGGCGCTTGTACTTGCCGCACAGGCATTCGTAGTCCTTGATCGGGCCAAAGATCTTGGCGCAGAACAGGCCGTCGCGCTCAGGCTTGAAGGTGCGGTAGTTGATGGTTTCCGGCTTCTTGACTTCGCCGAACGACCAGGAACGGATTTTTTCAGGCGAGGCGAGGCCGATCTTGATGGCGTCGAAGCTCTCGTTTTGCTGAACTTGCTTGAATAGATCGAGCAGTGCTTTCATGTATCACTCCAGGTGATTGAATTCTTTACTTGGTACTACTTCCGCTGCTTCTCACTGATTTTCGCCAGTGCTTGCGTGAACCGCCAACCCTTGAAAGCGTCATCCCGGCGCAGGCCGGGATCCAAGTTTTTCGGCTAATCCACCGAAATTGGGCCCCGGCCTGCGCCGGGGCGACGTTCCAGGGCAGCAGGCCATGCCCGAAGGCAGCGGCCATGCCGGCCTGCTTAGTTGCGCTCGAGATCGATGTCGATACCCAGCGAACGGATTTCCTTCACCAGCACGTTGAACGATTCCGGCATGCCGGCATCGATCACGTGATCGCCCTTGACCAGGTTCTCGTAAACCTTGGTACGGCCGTTCACGTCGTCCGACTTCACAGTCAGCATTTCCTGCAGCACGTACGACGCGCCGTAGGCTTCCAGTGCCCACACCTCCATCTCACCGAAGCGCTGGCCACCGAACTGGGCTTTACCGCCCAGCGGCTGCTGCGTCACCAGCGAGTACGGACCGGTCGAACGGGCGTGCATCTTGTCGTCGACCAGGTGGTGCAGCTTCAGCATGTGCATGAAGCCGACGGTGACCTTGCGCTCGAATGCTTCGCCGGTACGGCCGTCGAACATCGTGACCTGGTTCTTCGACGGGGTCATGCCGAGGTTGGCAGCGATGTCGTCCGGGAAGGCCAGGTCGAGCATGCGGCGGATTTCGGTTTCGTGTGCACCGTCGAACACCGGGGTCGCGAACGGCACGCCGTTCTTGAGGTTGTTCGCCAGGGTCAGGATCTCTTCATCGCTGAAGCTGTCGAGGTCTTCCTTGCGGCCGGTCTCGTTGTAGATCTTGCCCAGGAAGCCGCGGACTTCTTCGGCCTTGGCTTGAGCGCGCAGCATGTCGCCGATACGCAGGCCCAGGCCCTTCGCCGCCCAACCGAGGTGGGTTTCGAGGATCTGACCGACGTTCATACGCGACGGAACGCCCAGCGGGTTCAGCACGACGTCTGCAGGCGTACCATCCGCCATGAACGGCATGTCTTCCACCGGCACGATACGCGAGACCACACCCTTGTTACCGTGGCGGCCTGCCATCTTGTCGCCCGACTGCAGGCGGCGTTTGACGGCCAGGTAGACCTTGACCATCTTCTGCACGCCAGGCTGCAGCTCGTCGCCCTGGGTCAGCTTCTTGCGCTTCTCTTCGAAGGCCAGGTCGAACTGGTGGCGCTTCTCGTTGATCGATTCCTTGATCGCTTCGAGTGCGTTCGCGGTGTCGTCGTCGGCCGGGCGGATGTCGAACCAGTGGAAGCGGTCGAGGTCAGCCAGGTATTCCTGGGTGATCGCCGCGCCCTTGGCCAGCTTTTTCGGACCGCCGTTGACCACTTTACCGATCAGCATGCGCTCCAGACGCTGGAAGGCATCGCCTTCCACGATACGCATCTGGTCGTTCAGGTCCAGGCGGTAGCGCTTGAGTTCATCGTCGATGATCTGCTGGGCGCGCTTGTCGCGCTGGATGCCTTCGCGGGTGAACACCTGCACGTCGATGACGGTGCCGACCATGCCCGAAGGCACGCGCAGCGAGGTATCTTTAACATCCGACGCCTTTTCACCGAAAATTGCGCGCAGCAGCTTCTCTTCAGGAGTCAGCTGGGTCTCGCCCTTCGGGGTGACCTTACCGACCAGCACGTCGCCGGCCTGCACTTCGGCGCCGATGTACACGATGCCCGATTCGTCGAGGCGTGCCAGCTGGTTCTCGGCCAGGTTCGAGATGTCGCGGGTGATTTCTTCCGCGCCCAGCTTGGTGTCACGTGCGACAACGCTCAGCTCTTCGATGTGGATCGAGGTGTAGCGGTCGTCCTTGACCACGTTTTCCGAGATCAGGATCGAATCTTCGAAGTTCAGGCCGTTCCACGGCATGAACGCCACCAGCATGTTCTGGCCCAGGGCCAGTTCGCCCAGGTCGGTCGAAGCGCCGTCGGCGATGACGTCGCCGCGTGCCACGCGATCGCCCACTTGCACGATCGGACGCTGGTTGATGTTGGTGTTCTGGTTCGAACGGGTGTACTTGATCAGGTTGTAGATGTCCACACCGACTTCGCCCGCGGTTGCTTCGTCGTCATTGACGCGAATCACCACACGGCCTGCATCGATGTAGTCCACCACGCCGCCGCGCAGGGCCTGCACGGTGGTGCCCGAGTCGACTGCCACGGTGCGCTCGATGCCGGTACCGACAAAGGCTTTCTCCGGACGCAGGCAAGGCACGGCCTGGCGCTGCATGTTGGCGCCCATCAGTGCACGGTTCGCGTCATCGTGCTCGAGGAACGGAATCAGCGAGGCTGCAACCGACACGATCTGGCCTGGAGCGACGTCCATGTACTGGATGCGCTCTGGCGAGACCAGGATGGTTTCGCCGGCTTCACGTGCCGACACCAGTTCGTCGACCAGTTGGCCTTCTTCATTGATCGCGGCGTTTGCCTGCGCAATGATGTAGCGGCCTTCTTCGATCGCCGACAGGTAGTGGATCTGGTCGGTGACCTTCGAACCTTCGACCTTGCGGTACGGGGTTTCCAGGAAGCCGTATTCGTTCAGGCGGGCGTACAGTGCCAGCGAGTTGATCAGGCCGATGTTCGGGCCTTCAGGCGTTTCGATCGGGCACACGCGGCCGTAGTGGGTCGGGTGCACGTCGCGCACCTCGAAGCCTGCGCGTTCGCGGGTCAGGCCGCCCGGGCCAAGGGCCGAGACGCGGCGCTTGTGGGTGACTTCCGACAGCGGGTTGGTCTGGTCCATGAACTGCGACAGCTGCGACGAACCGAAGAATTCACGGATCGCGGCCGAGATCGGCTTGCTGTTGATCAGGTCGTGCGGCATCAGGTTGTCTGCTTCGGCCTGGCCGAGGCGTTCCTTGACGGCGCGTTCCACGCGCACCAGGCCGGCACGGAACTGGTTCTCAGCCAGTTCGCCGACGCAACGCACGCGGCGGTTACCCAGGTGATCGATGTCGTCGACTTCGCCGCGGCCATTGCGCAGCTCGACCAGGATCTTGATCACGGCCAGGATGTCTTCGTTCGACAGGGTCATGTCGCCCACGAGTTCGTCACGGCCGATACGGCGGTTGAACTTCATGCGGCCGACAGCCGACAGGTCGTAGCGTTCCGGCATGTAGAACAGGCCGTTGAACAGGGCTTCCACCGATTCTTCGGTCGGCGGTTCGCCAGGACGCATCATGCGGTAGATCGCCACGCGCGCGGCGGTCTGGTCGGCGGTGTCGTCGGTGCGCAGGGTCTGCGAGATGTAGCCGCCCTGGTCCAGGTCGTTGGTGTACAGCGTCTGGATGTCGGTCACGCTGGCGTCGCGCAGCTTGCCCAGCAGTTCTTCGGTCAGCTCGTCGTTGGCGACGGCGATGACTTCGCCGGTGTCCTGGTCGACGATGTTCTTGGCCAGCACGCGGCCCAGCAGGTAGTCTTCCGGAACCGAGATCGACTTGATGCCGGCAGCTTCGATGTCACGGACGTGCTTGGCGTTGATACGCTTGTCCTTGGTGACGATGGTCTTGCCCGACTTCGGATCGACGATGTCGAAGCGCGCGACTTCGCCACGCAGGCGTTCGGACACGAACTCCAGCTCACCGCCTTCATTGCGGAGGGTGAAATTGTCGAAGACGAAGAAATTCGCCAGGATCTGCTCCGGCGTCATGCCGATGGCCTTCAGCAGGATCGTGACCGGCATCTTGCGGCGACGGTCGACGCGGAAGAACAGGATGTCCTTCGGGTCGAACTCGAAGTCCAGCCAGGAGCCGCGGTAAGGGATGATACGAGCCGAGAACAGCAGCTTGCCCGACGAGTGGGTCTTGCCGCGGTCGTGTTCGAAGAACACGCCCGGCGAGCGGTGCAGCTGCGAGACGATGACGCGCTCGGTACCGTTGATGACGAACGAACCGTTCGTGGTCATCAGCGGCAGTTCGCCCATGTACACTTCCTGCTCTTTCATTTCCTTCACGACCGGCTTGGTCGGCGATTCCTTGTCCAGGATCACCAGACGCACCTTGGCGCGCAGCGGCGACGCGAAGGTCAGGCCACGCTGCTGGCACTCTTTCACGTCAAACGCAGGGTCGCCCAGCACATAGGACAGGAACTCGAGGCGCGCAAAACCGTTGTGCGACACGATCGGGAAGATGGAGCTGAAGGCCGACTGCAGGCCTTCGTTCTTGCGCACGGAGGGAACGGCGTCCGCTTGCAGGAAATTCTCGTAGGATTCGAGCTGGGTAGCCAGAAGATAAGGAACGTTGTGAACGTTGGCGCGCTTCGCGAACGACTTGCGAATGCGCTTCTTCTCAGTAAATGAGTAGTGCATGGACACTCCGTGAGTGACAGAAAGGATGAGAATTCAGGAATTGCCAGTGGTGGTCGCACCACACGCAAGGCCTGAAGCCTCTGCTTTCCCGCCAGGTGATTAAGACAGCCGTACTGCTGTGTTACGATATTTCTGAAACGGTGATGCAGTGATGCTTTGTTTCCTGCCGGCCCCGGATACAAACGTTTGACGCAGGGACGACAAAAGAGCCAAAGCCGCATCCCCTCCCTTTCGGCAGGTTCCGCAAGCTTTGACTCCCGCGCTGGGCACCCTTGATGAGTGCCCAATGCATATGTATTACTTCAGCTCGGCCTTGGCGCCAGCTTCTTCCAGCTTCTTCTTGGCGGCTTCAGCGTCAGCTTTCGGCAGGGCTTCTTTCACGGTCTTCGGTGCGCCGTCGACGACGTCTTTGGCTTCCTTCAGGCCCAGGCCGGTGATTTCGCGGACTGCCTTGATGACGCCGACTTTGTTCGCGCCGACTTCGGTCAGGACAACGTTGAACTCGGTCTGCTCTTCAGCAGCAGCTGCGCCGCCAGCGGCACCGCCAGCTGCCGGTGCTGCCATTGCAGCTGCCGACACGCCGAACTTCTCTTCGAAAGCCTTGACCAGGTCGTTCAGTTCCATGACCGACATTGCGCCAACTGCGTCCAGGAACTCTTCTTTGCTAATTGCCATTTGAAACTCCAAATATTGTGTGTGTGTAGTACAGGTTTGGTTCTACTTGAACAGAAAGACGCGAAGCGATTACGCTTCGGCGGCTTCCGCTGCCGGAGCAGCGGCGCCTTCGCCTTTTTGTGCTGCGACTGCAGCCAGAACTCGTGCGAAGCCCGACACCGGTGCCTGCATGACGCCCAGCAGCTGGGCGATGAGGACTTCACGGCTCGGGATGCTTGCCAGCGCGGTCACGCCGGCGACATCCAGTGCCTTACCAGCGTAGTTACCAGCTTTCACAACCAGCTTGTCGTTGGTTTTAGCGAAGTCATTGATGACTTTAGCTGCTGCAACGGCGTCGTCCGAGATCGAGTAGATCAGCGGGCCGGTCATGGAATCTGCCAGCGAGGCAAACTGCGTGCCCTCAACCGAGCGACGAGCCAGCGTGTTCTTCAGAACACGCAGGTAGACGCCCTGGGCACGTGCGGCTGCACGGAGTTTGGTCAAGTGAGCAACCTGGATGCCACGGTACTCAGCCACGACGATGGTTTGCGCGGTTGCAACTTTAGCGCTTACCTCTTCGACGACGGCCTTTTTGTCATTCAGATTAAGACCCACGGTCAATCTCCTTAAATGATGCGAACAACATGTTCACATCGGTTCGAACACGGCGTCCGAAGTTAAGAAGTCAATCTAACGCGGATGAACTCACGCAGCGTGGACTACAAAACTTGTTCGGGTACACCATCTGCGTTGGGTGGTCTATTAACCTCTGGCTCAACCTCTGCCTTCGGCCCAACGGTCTTTGACTGCCTGCCGGAGCGGTGATTTGCTCCGACAGCCCAAAGATGCGCCCCGCGATGTTCCACGAGGACTAAAACTTGTCAAACTTGGTCCCCGGCCTGCGCCGGGGCGACGAGGGCGCTGAGCGCCCTCATCGATTACTGAGCGGCGATCGAAGCGTGGTCGACGCGGACGCCGGCGCCCATGGTCGACGAGATCGCGACCTTGCGCAGGTAAACGCCCTTCGAGCTTGCCGGCTTGGCCTTGTTCAGGGCTTCCAGCAGCGCCGACAGGTTGGTCTTCAGCTGCTCGTCCGAGAAGGACTTGCGGCCGATGGTGGCGTGCACGATACCAGCCTTGTCGGTACGGTACTGAACCTGACCGGCCTTGGCGTTCTTGACGGCGCCAGCCACGTCCGGGGTCACGGTACCGACCTTCGGGTTCGGCATCAGGCCGCGCGGGCCCAGGATCTGACCCAGGGTACCGACGATACGCATGGTGTCCGGCGAAGCGATCACGATGTCGAACGGCATGTTGCCGGCCTTGACCATTTCGGCCAGGTCTTCCATACCGACGATGTCGGCGCCGGCTGCCTTGGCAGCTTCAGCCTTGTCGCCCGAAGCGAAGACAGCGACGCGCACGGTCTTGCCGGTGCCTGCTGGCAGGACGACCGAACCGCGGACCACTTGGTCCGACTTCTTCGGGTCCACGCCGAGCTGGATCGCGACGTCGATCGACTCGTTGAACTTGGCGGTGGCGAATTCCTTGACGATCGACACAGCGTTGTCGAACGCGTAGACCTTGTTACGGTCCACTTTTGCTTTCATTTCTTTGACGCGCTTGGACAGCTTAGCCATTACACACCCTCCACCGTGATGCCCATCGAACGTGCCGAGCCAGCGATGATACGCACTGCGGCGTCCATGTCGGCGGCGGTCAGGTCCGGCTGCTTGGTTTTTGCGATTTCTTCAGCCTGGGCACGGCTCAGCGTACCGACCTTGTCGGTATGTGGCTTCGGCGAACCCTTGGTGATGCCAGCGGCTTTCTTGATCAGGTAGGTTGCCGGCGGGGTCTTCATCACGAAGGTGAAGGACTTGTCGGCGAACGCGGTGATCACGACAGGAATCGGCATGCCCGGCTCGAAACCCTGGGTCTGGGCGTTGAACGCCTTGCAGAATTCCATGATGTTCAGGCCGCGCTGACCCAGTGCTGGGCCGATCGGTGGGGACGGGTTTGCTTTACCAGCTGCGACTTGCAGCTTGATAAAACCAATAATCTTCTTGGCCATGATGGCTCCTTGATTTGGTTTGAGTAGTAGCGCCCCACCACTACTACTCTGGCGGGGCTCCTCTTACCGGATTCCGCCTTGCTGCTGCGACGCTCCGATGTAAGCGCTTTAAACCTTTTCTACCTGCCCGAACTCCAGTTCCACCGGAGTTGCGCGGCCGAAGATGGTGACAGAGACACGCACCTTCGATTTTTCGTAGTTGACTTCTTCGACGTTGCCGTTGAAGTCGGTGAACGGGCCTTCCTTGATCCGGACCTGCTCGCCCACTTCGTACAGGACTTTCGGACGCGGCTTTTCGACGCCTTCCTGGACCTGCTGCATGATCTTGTCGATCTCGCGCGCCGGGATCGGCGTCGGCTTGTTCGACTTGCCACCGATGAAGCCGGTGACCTTGCTGGTGTTCTTGACCAGGTGCCAGGTCTCGTCCGTCATTTCCATCTCAACCAGGACATAGCCCGGGAAGAAACGACGCTCGGAGACGGCCTTGGTGCCGTTGCGCATCTCGACGACTTCTTCAGTCGGAACCAGGATGCGGCCGAACTGCTCTTGCATGCCGGCGCGTTCGATGCGCTCGGTGAGAGCGCGCATGACGCTCTTTTCCATGCCGGAGTAGACGTGTACGACGTACCAGCGCTTGTTGCTTACCGGGACACTCACGGGAGCCGCACCAGCGTCTTGCGCCGGGTCTTGGCCCGGCGCGTTGTCTTGCACGTTATCGCTCATCAGTTTTTCCATCCCAGGACCAGGTCGTATAACAGGAATTCCAGAACCTTATCCGTGCCCCACAGGAAGATCGCAGTGACGACCACGAAGGCGAACACGATGCCGGTGATCTGGGTAGCTTCCCGACGGGTCGGCCAAACAACTTTCTTGGTCTCGCGCACCGACTCCTTGGCGAAGCTCAGGAATTCACGGCCGGTGGTGGAGGTCCACAAAAGCAGGACAGCAAAAACTAAACCAGCCACGAGGGCGCCGGCGGCGACCAAGGCTGGTTTGTTCTGGCCTTTCAGGTAAAAGAACCCGACAACGCCTGCAATCGTGGCAACTACCGCCAGTGCGACCTTGAACTTGTCATTCGAGGTGCTGACAGTTTGCACGGATTGATTGGACATTCTTCTTTACTTTCGGTGCCTACGCACCAGAATTCGGTGGCAGGGGCGGAGGGAATCGAACCCGCGACCTTCGGTTTTGGAGACCGACGCTCTGCCAATTGAGCTACACCCCTACGAAAACTTCTCGCTGAATCCAGCATTATACATGGTACGCGCGTACCAGGCAATGCTGGTCGAGGGAAGCGTTGTTCTGCCTCCCCCTACCATCGCTTATTAGGCGATGATCTTGGCAACCACGCCGGCGCCGACGGTACGGCCGCCTTCGCGGATTGCGAAGCGCAGACCTTCTTCCATCGCGATCGGAGCGATCAGCTTGACGGTGATCGACACGTTGTCGCCTGGCATGACCATTTCTTTGTCGGCCGGCAGCTCGATCGAACCGGTCACGTCAGTCGTACGGAAGTAGAACTGCGGACGGTAGTTGTTGAAGAACGGGGTGTGACGGCCGCCTTCGTCTTTCGACAGGACGTAGATCTCACCGGTGAAGTGGTTGTGCGGCTTGATCGAGCCCGGCTTGGCCAGGACCTGGCCACGCTGGACGTCTTCACGCTTGGTGCCGCGCAGCAGCAGGCCGACGTTGTCGCCAGCTTGACCCTGGTCCAGCAGCTTGCGGAACATTTCCACGCCGGTGCAGGTGGTCTTCACGGTGTCGATGATACCGACGATTTCGATCTCTTCGCCGACCTTGATGATGCCG
>NZ_ATYR01000053.1 GCF_000427785.1 Massilia alkalitolerans DSM 17462 | reverse complement strand
ATCAGCGTGGTTTTCAGTGGTGTCATGCTGGCCTCCTATCGTTTCAGTGCCGGACCGGCGTACACGCCGCCGTCTGCGTTTTTCGCAAGGAACATCGTGATCGCGGTGATCGCCTCGGATGCGTACATCGGCTCCGGAAAACGCTGCTGCCGGAAGCAGTCGTTCAGGCGGTGCTGCATGGTGCGTACCTCGCCTTGGGAAACGCGATAGGCAGGCCAGGTGGTGTAAGCCGCCTGAGCATTCGCCTTCTCTAGGATGTTCGGCAGTTCCTGGAGCCGGATGCGCTGGCCCGAGGCCGAATGGCAGGTGGCGCAAGCGAAGTCGTGTGCGCCCCCACGATAGAAGAACAGCTGCTTGCCCGTCTCGTATGCCTGCTTTTCCTTCGGATGCCTGGTCGACACCGCCATCGTGGCGCCGCGCGACTCGGCCGTGATGTAGGCGACGAGCGCTTCGATATCCGACTTCTTGCCGGACGCGCCGAAATGCTGCTTGGTGGCCTCGGCTTTACTGAGTCCCTGCAGGGTCATGCGGCAATGCAGCAAGCGTTGTTCGAGATCCATGACCTTGTCGACGTCCTGGAAGTAGCGCGGCAGTTCGGCATACGCGCCCTTGAGCACGCCCGGCCCTTTGCCGAAGTCACATCGCTCGAGCGAAGCATTCTTCGGACCTGCTTTCTTCTTCCACAATTCCTCACCGCTCATTTCCCACAGCTCGGCGGGGTTGCCGTCGGCTAGCATCTGGCGGTATTTGGCGATCTCGTCGGTTGCCGACGATTGCGCCAACGCCGCGGCGCATATGGCCAGCAGCGGCACTGCGACGAAACCGGAACGCATCCTGGTCATGGCTGTCTCCTTTGAATATGTCTGTGCGGTCTGGCGCCGCGCATGCCTGCGCCCCAGTCCGGGGCGGCTCGTGCTTCAGCTGATGGTGCCTTCGTCGGTCCGGGTGTCGCCGGCGCTGTCGGTCCAGGTCACGCTGACCTTGTCGCCCTTGGCGGCGCCCTTGAACTTGAATGCCAGGAACGGGTCCTTCGACACAGAGGGACCGAAGTTCGCATCCAGCACGACCTTGTCCTTGACTTTCGCCACAAGCGTCTTGATGTAGTGGGCCGGAATCACTTTGCCGGACGCGTCCTTGCGTTGTCCGGTCTCCATGTCATGCCGCATCAAGACCTTCACCTCGACCGTGTCGCCAGCAAGGCTGGCGCGAATACGCATTGGGTCTGCCATGTTCTTTCCTTTCAATGAGCTTGATTGATCAGCCGCCGCAGCCGCCGAGCGTGACCTTGATTTCCTTGCTGGCGACCAGCCATTTTCCGTCGGCGCGCACCAGCGCGTGCACGTTCGAGGTTGCTCCCATCTTGACCCGGGTGGTCACGGCCGCTTCGGTGCCCGCCGGGATATTGAAGCTGGCCGACATGGTGCTCGGATTCTTTTCCACCAGGACCGCCATAAAGTCGGTATTCGGTGCCTTGCTGGCGATCGATACCGGCACCACGGCGCCGTTTTCGGCGATGTCCGGTCCGGTAATCGACACGTCGGTGCTGACCGTGAACTTGTCGCCGCCCAGTTCCTTAACCGCCGCCTCGAGGCTCTTGGCGTCGAAGACCTTCTGGCTCCATTCGGCCGCGAACACGTCGGCCGGTTTCAGCACCCCCGCGGCGAACGCGGCCCCCAGGATCGCGCTGATGCGCATGACATTGCGTCGCTGTTGATTCATACCATCCTCCAATTGTTGAAAACGCTATGCTGCCGGAGCGGCATGCATGCTCACTTCACCTGCGCCATGTACTTGTCGAGGCGATCCTTGCTCATGACGAAGGACTTCGACAAAGCATCCGCCCCCTTCTTCGCCTCCGCCAGATTGACCGGCTTGCCGACCTGGATCACCCCGGCCATGGCCATCATCTTGTGCGGCTCGCACACGTAGACGTAGACACCTTCCTGGTCGAGCTTGACCGAGATTTCCTCGTCCGGCTTGCCTTTCCACGCGGCGGCGCCGGGCGGCGTGACGACCGAGGCGCTGTTGTGCGACGCATCGACCTTGATGAACTTGACGGTGTCGCCCTTGGCGACCTTCAGGAAACCCGGCTCGAAGACCATGGTGCCGTCCTTGCCGGTATTGAGCATCTTGACCTGGTGGTCGGCGGCCATCGCGCCTGCGCAGGCGAGCGATAGGATGAGTCCGGTTACGACATGTTTCATATTGCTACATCTCCGTTAAGTATTGTTAACGGTACGGCTTGCGGCCGTACCGGTTTATTGCGGGGCCAGGATCCAGCCCACCAGCACCTTCAGGTCTTCTTCCTTCACGTGGGCCTGGGGAGGCATCGGGACCGGCCCCCAAGCGCCGCTGCTGCCTTGCCTGATCCTTTCGGCGAGCCGCGCGGGCGCAGCGGCATCGTCCTTGTATTTGGCGCGCACCGCGGCGAAGCTCGGGCCCATGACCTTGTTGTCGATACCGTGGCAAGCCAGGCAGGCGTTCCCCTGCAGCAGGGCGGTCGGCACGGAGCCGGCCGCGGCCTTGGCCGGTGCCGCCGGCGCTGTCACTGCTGCCGGCAACGCAGCTGCACTGGCGGCAGCGCGGGTGGCTGGCGCGGGACGGGTGGTATCGACGCCGCGGGTGGCGCCGAAGCCGCGGGTCTGCAAGGCCAGGTTGCCGTGGGCATTGCGCGCCGCTTCGGGCAGGGCCGACCGGGGCGCCGGATCGACCGGGCAGTTCTTCATGCAGGCCACGCTGCGCACGTCGGGCTTGCCCTTGACATCCCACATCCCGTGCTTCGTCACCATGCCATTGCGGTTAGGTATGCGCGCCTGGGCCTGCGCCATCGTTTTATCGGACAGCACGAAGTCCTCGGGAATGATCTCGCCCATGTTCAGCATGTAGGCGGTCACCGCGTAGACTTCGTCGGTGGTGAGCGACTTCGGAGCGGTCCAGGGCATTGCGCGGTTGATGTAGTCCCAGAGCGTCGAGACGGTGGCGACTTTCATCAGGGTGGTTTTCTGCGGCTGGCGGCCGTTGGCGAGCGCGGCCACCCGGCCGGTCTTGACGTCTTCGGCCGTCGTACCGCCGACCAGCGGCGTGAATACCTCATTCGATTCGCCGAAAGTGCCGTGGCAGGACGCGCATTTGCCTTCCCACACGACCTGGCCGGCCGCCACGGTGCCGGAACCTTTCGGCAAACCCTTGAAGTCGGGCCGCACGTCGATATCCCATGCCGCGACTTCACTGGGCGTCGCTGGGCGCCCAGGCAAGGCCTGGGGGCCGGCGAACACGGCCGCTGTCGCGACCGCCAGCAGCGCACCCGCCGCGAGCTCAATAGACCTGGACATTCGACACCTCCCCCGATTGCGCCACTTGCCAGGACTGGATCGCATTGTTGTGATAGATCGAGCGCGTGCCGCGCACCGCGCGCAGCTCGTTGATCTTTGGCTGGACGTAGCCGGTATCGTCGATTGCCCGCGATTGCAGGATGGTCGGCGCGCCGTTCCATTCCCAGTCGATGTTGAAGCGGGTCAGGCATTTGTCCAGCACCGGTGTTTCCAGCCGTGCCGTGCGCCAGTTGCGTCCGCCGTCGACCGAGACGTCGACCCGCTTGACCTTGCCCCGTCCGGACCAGGCCAGACCCGTAATGTTGTAGAAGCCGGTGTCCAGCAGGCGCTGGCCGGCCGACGGCGTGGTGATCACCGATTTGCACTCCTGGATCGAGGTGTACTGGCGGTAACTGCCGTCGGGCATGGCGTCCATGTAATGGATCGCCTCGTCCTTCGTCGCGTAGGGCTGGTCGCCAACCTCGATCCGGCGCAGCCACTTGACCCAGGAAACGCCCTGGATGCCGGGCACGACCAAGCGCAGCGGGTAGCCGTTCTCCGGACGCAGCATTTCGCCGTTCATGGCCCAGGCGACGATGACGTCGTCGAGCGCCCTGTCGATGGGGATTGTGCGCGTCATCGACGAACCGTCCGCGCCTTCGGCCAGCACGACCTTGGCCTTGCGCTTGTCGTAGCCGCAGTCTTCCAGCAGCACCGACAGCGGCACGCCGGTGAACTCGCTGCAACTGAGCATGCCGTGCGAATACTGCACCGACGGGACGGCCACGTTGCCCCACTCCATGGCGGTATTCGCCCCGCATTCGATGAAATGCATGCGCGACACCGAGGGCATGCGCATCAGGTCATCCATCGTATAGACCTTCGCCTGCCTGACCAGTCCATTGATCATGAAGCGATGCTTGCTCGGATCGATGTCGTGCCATCCCTGGTGGTGGCGTTCGAAGTGCAGACCGGAGGGCGTGATGATCCCGAACAGGCCCTGCAAGGGAGTAAAGGCCACGGAAGCCGCCGACACGCGGGTCAGCCCCGGGGATTCCCGGCGCTGCAGGTTGACCTCGAACTGGGACGGCATCCCGTAAGGCGCCGAGGCCACCGGCTTGCCCAGCGTGCGCGCATGTTCGGGCAGCGTCAGGATATTCAGGTCGCCCTCGCCTGCCTGGGCCAGGACTCCACCACTTGCCATTGCCGCACTGGCTGCGAGAAAGCTGCGGCGCAGAAATCCACGTCGCTCCTCGTTTAGGCCGTGCGCGCTGATGTCATTGATTAGAGAGTGCTCGACAAAATTTTCTGGCGCCTTCACTACACGGCCGAACTTGCGAATCGGGTTACCCATCTACTCCATCCTTACGATGAACAATAAAATTACCGCATGATCATATGCCTATATGAGCATATGATCATATGATCATATAGAAGCTGAGCGCCTTCTACTTCGTCTTACCCGACAACTTATTAGCTTCCTGTCATGAAATTTTCGAGCGCTGCCTGGTCTATCTGGCGGCTTTTCTTCACCTTTTCTGCCATGTGATTGCACACGGTGCGGCACAAGGCGATGGTGTTCTGGTCTTCGATTCGGTAGTACACCTGCGCGCCGTCCTTGCGGCGCCCCAGGATGCGGGCACGGTATAGCATGTTCAGCTGGCGCGAGACGTTTGCCTGGGTTGCCCCAAGTTGCGTCACGATTGCCCCAACCGAACGCTCGCCATTACACAGGGCGTGGAGGATCTTCAAGCGTGTTGGTTCCGAGAGCAGGCTAAAGTAGTTCGAGACTTGTTCGAATACTTCTGCCATCTCCTCCTTGTCGAGATCCACATCCATCGATTCAGTGCGCTGTGAAGTTATAAGCTTATGTGTTTATAAGCATATAACCATTAAGATCGATGTACAGCAAGATATTTCGATGCTGCAAAGCGGCATGCAGTGGCTTGTCGTGGTCCATACCACTATCGCTAACACAAGAGGCTTAGAATTCTCCGTTCGCAGCGCGATCAAGCATCTTCAGCATAGTTGCACGCACCTGCGTGACTCTCGTACGGAGATCGGGTGGCATAGGCCTCCCCAGTTTGATCAGGATGTCCATGTTCATCGCGTAGATCCAGAGGCCGTCGTGCTGCTCTACAACGGAAATCCGGCAGGGAAGGAACGCGGCCATCGCCGGACTGAAGTCGACAATCGCACGTGCAGTATCAGGATCGCAGTACGAGTAGACTTTCAGGAACCTCTGCGCCCGCCCGGAGCGCAGCGCCAGTTCGTTTGAAAGAAACAATTCGCCGACTGGTCGGAGGTTGTCTTCTGCTGCGACACTGGTGAACGCTTCTTCGATCTCCTGGATCGACACGCCAGGAGCGACCTTGCGCGACCAGGTGGCTGCCACAGCGGCATCGCCGCCGGCGTGTACCCACTTGCCAAACACCGTGGCAGCTTCGTGTCCGGCGCCCGGCTCGGTGCGCGCAAGGACGCCCAGGGTATTGCAGCCCGAAATCGTAGCTGCAAACGAAATGACGAGAGTGATATGGCGAATGGAAGGATGCATGAGGTTGTTTCAGCCGGGAATCGTGCCAGCAGCATATTCTTCAGGCAATTCCTGCGCAAGTAATTTGCATGGCTCCATCCGCGAACGCGACCTTGCTGGACATCGACACAGGCATACCCAAGCATGGCCCCTCATCACCATTTACTGTGATCGTGGCTGTCGCGCCTGAGCTTGCGCCAGCTTGTTCCTGCCCCCGGGGACATGCCTACCCCATGCGAAAACCGCTACCGTTCGTCACAGTTCTCCATACGAGTGCAGGCCCGACAGGAACATATTCACGCCGATGAAGGCAAAGGTCGTCACCAGCAGGCCCACCACCGACCACCAGGCGGCGACGCGGCCGCGCAGCCCGTTCATCAGGCGCAGGTGCAGCCAGGCCGCGTAGTTGAGCCAGACGATCAGGGCCCAGGTTTCCTTCGGGTCCCAGGACCAGTAGCCGCCCCAGGCCTCCGCCGCCCACAGCGCGCCCAGGATAGTGGCGACGGTGAAGAAAGCGAAGCCGACCGAGATCGACTTGTACATCACGTCGTCCAGCACTTCCAGGCTGGGGAGGCGGTCGGCCAGGATGCCGTGGGATTTCAGCAGGTAGGCACAGCCGACCATCGCGGCCAGAGCGAAGGTGCCGTAGCCGATGAAGTTGGCCGGCACGTGGATCTTCATCCACCAGCTCTGCAGCGCCGGCACCAGGGGCTGGATTTGGGCGGCATCGCGCGACACCGTGTACCAGAGTAGAAAGACGACCGCTGCCGCGATGATCAATAGGACGAAGGCGCCCAACTGGAGCGTGGCGTAGCGCTCCTCGTAATACAGGTGGAACAGCGCGGTGATCAGCGCGAATAGGATGAACACTTCGTACAGGTTCGACACCGGAATGTGGCCGACGTCCGCACCCATCAGGTAGGACTCGAACCAGCGCACCGCCATGCCGGTGAAACCCAGGACCACGGCGGCCCAGCACAGGCGGGAGCCGAGCGCACTGCTTGCGTGCGAGCGTGCCAGCATGCCGATCCAGTAGAACACGGTCGAGAACACGAACAGCACGCTCATCCAGAGGATCGCCGACTGGCTCGACAGCATGTATTTCAGGAAGAAATTTTGTTCTGCCGCTGCCAGTGAACCGTCGTAGAGCGACACGGCCCACAAGGACAAGAGCGCAGACAGCGGGAACAGCCAGCGTACCGGCTTCCAGTGCCAGCCGAGCGCGGCCAGCGTCGGCGCGGTCAGCAACAGGATCGCGCGCTCGTAGCCATCCATGAAAGCGGCATAACGGTTCAGCGTGAACAGCGCAGCGGCCAGCAGGCCGGCGCCAAACATCCAGTCAAAGCCCGTCAGACGACGAAAATAGCCGGGTGCCACCTTGTAGGCGGCGCCCGGATTCGGTTGGGATGCTTCCATGCTTGTCTCCATCAATCATTGTTATAATTGCGCCTTGTTGGCGCACACTAGCGAGTGCTTCTCGATGTCGGCCTTCCTAAGCAGGGACTTCGCCGCCACCGAAAGCGCGACAATTCACGCGGCTCAGCACAGACTCCGCCGCCGGCAAGACCACCGCCTGGCGATTACACGGCTTTTCTCGCGACCAGGCCGACGAGTGCCGAACGCCCTGCGTGTTGCGTTCCTTCGTCAAGATTTGCCTCGTATTCCCGCAACTCGACAATGTCCAGAGCACCGAGTTCCGTGCCCAGCATTTCCTCGGTATAAAGATTCTCCAACACCCCAGGACCGCCTGTCTTGTATTCGAGCTGCTTGGGCGTATATCCCTGCAAAATCAGGATGCCGCCCGGCTTCAGCGTGGCGATGATGTTTTCGAACAAGCGAGCCCGCAGTGCCGGGTCGGCAAACTGAACGAAGATCGCAGCGACCATGTCGTAATATGCCGGCTTCCAGCTCCAGGCATCGCAATCGGCAATGTGGAAGTCCACCGCCACCTGCGCATCGCTGGCAAGCAGCCTTGCCTTGCCGACGGCCACTGACGAGACATCGAAGGCGTCCACGCTCAGGCCCTGGCGGGCGAGCCAGACGCTGTTACGCCCCTCCCCGTCTGCGACCGCCAGCACCCGCATCCCCGGCCGGAGCATGTGCCGCTGGCTGGCCAGGTAGTCGTTGGGCGCCGTCCCAAAAAGGAATTCAGGTGTGCCGTAGCGCTGGTCCCACAGGCTTGCCGCCGTTGCCGCTGTATCGTCCGTCATCGCATTCCTTGTCGTTCAGCAGGCTCGCCGCAGTCTGACCTGTCATGTACTGTTCATCATCCGGGATGTGCAGCGCTCACCCGGCCGTGAGGGGCGAACGCTGCATGCGTCAGACGCTATGCGGCAAACCCAGGTTCTGGTTCGCCGGCACGGCGACGTCGATCCGTTTCGGTTTTGGCAGGTTCAACTCGCCCATCAACTGGACGAACTCGTCGCGGCTGCGGTTGGACAGCCGCGCGTTGTGCTGCTTCTCCCAACCGATCGTCGATACCACCTGCCCCTTGTAGTCGTGCCCCGGCCACATCAACATGTCGTCTGGAAGCGAAAACAGCTTTTTCGTCACGCTGTCGAACAAGGCGTCGGCGCTGCCGCTCTGGAAATCGGTACGGCCGCACCCGTTGATCAAAAGGGTGTCGCCGGTGAACACGTTGTTGCGCCACACATAGCTCATGCTTCCTCCGGTATGGCCGGGTGTATGCAAGACCAGGATTTCTTCGCTGCCGAAGCGAAGCACATCGCCGTCCTTCAACTGGATGTCGGCAGGCGGGATACCGCAGCCGCTCGGGACCGCCGCCTTTGCGCCGGTCAGCTCGCGCAGTTTGCCGGCCGACGTGACGTGATCCGCATGCGCGTGTGTCTCGAGGACGTAGGCCAACTTCAGGTCGAGGCGCCGCAGGTGCGCCAGGTCGCGCTCCCAGTGCTCGTCGACAGGGTCGATCAACACAGCCTCGGCACCAGCCTGGGTCGCGAGAATATAGGTAAAGGTCGAAGACTCGGGGTCAAACAGCTGAATTGGTCTGAGATTCATGGCAGTTCTCCTTGAATAGGATGAGCGCCGCATGGGCGGCTAGAATTATCGGTACAGCACCTTGGCGATCATGCCCACCGCGACGAGTGCCGACACAGCGGCAAAACCGATCTGCAACTGCGGACCGGCGAGCCGGTCCGATACAATGCGGCCGCCCAGCATGCCGGCCAGCGCCCCTGCGGCAAACGGCAGGGCCACCGCCCAAGTCATCGAGCCGGCAAACGCACTTGATGCTACGCCAGTCACCGACACCAGGGCGATCACCGCCAGCGAAGTCGCCACGGTCGATTGCATATCCAGATTGGTATACCGCTGCAGCGCAGGCACCATCACGAAGCCGCCGCCAACACCGAGCAGGCCGGACAGCAAGCCCGCGACCGTGCCGGACAGGGCGAGCGAACGCGCGCAACGCGCAGTCCAGACAAAGCGGCCTGTGCCGCTGTCACGCATACATGGCTGCTCGAGGTCGTCGGCACTGTCCTGGCGGACGGCCTGCTTACTGGTGGCACGCCGGAATGTCTTAAACGCCACAAACAACAGGACCAGTGCGAACAGTACGCTGAGCCAGCGATTGTCGATACGGTGCGCAAGCCACAAGCCGACTGGCGACAATAGCATCCCTGTCGCCGAGATCAGGACGGCGGCCCGGTAGCGTACGATCCCGGCTTTTAAACCCAGGATGGCGCCGAGGGCCGCAGCCATGCCGACCGCCAGCAGGCCAATCGGACCGGCCTGGGCAACCCCCATCTGCATGCCAAAGACGAGCAGCGGCACCGCGAGAATGCCGCCGCCGGCACCAGTGAGCGCAAGCACCACGCCAACCACTAGACCAAGCCCCAGACTGATCAGCATGACGTTGCCCTCACCGTGGCGTTGCGGTTACGCACGCTGCTTGCTTGGGGCAGCTGGCAGGCGCTCCAGCAGCTCGAAGATCGCCATCCCGGCCAGCAGTGCGCCGGTAAAGATGAGCGGCTTCTCACCACCGCCGACCAGCGACACCAGCGCCGGCCCCGGGCAATAGCCCGCCAGGCCCCAGCCCACCCCAAAGGTCAGGCCGCCGAAGACCAGGCGCCGGTCGATCTGCGTGGCGGTTGGCAAGCGCATGGCATCGCCGAGCAGCGACTTTTGGCGTCCGGCGGCAAAATGGAAGGCGATCAGGCCGACTGCAATCGCTCCGCCCATGACGAATGCCAGCGAAGGATCCCAATTGCCGGCCAGGTCGAGGAAGTTCAGGACTTTCGCCGGGTCGGCCATGCCCGACACAAGCAGACCGATACCGAAGACAAGCCCGACGATCAATGCCATTACGATTTGCATGAAAAATTCTCCTTAAACCATTAGGTGACGCACGACATACACGGTGACGAATCCGGCCAGCATGAAGCTCGCCGTGGCGACCAGGGAACGCGGCGAACGCCGCGACAGGCCACATACGCCGTGGCCGCTTGTGCACCCTGCCCCATAGCGCGTGCCTAGGCCGACCAGCAATCCGGCGACGACCAGCGTTCCGGTGCCGGCCTCGATGCGGGCCTCCGGCAGGGTGGCAAACATCCCGTACACCAAAGGTGCACCGAGCAGTCCCCCAAGAAACGCGACACGCCAGGCGATGTCGCCCCGAAGTGGTCGCAGCAAGCCGCCGAGCACGCCGCTGATGCCAGCAATCCGCCCGTTGAACAGTACAAACAGTGCGGCCGATAGACCGATCAGCAAGCCGCCGAACAGCGACGCCCACGGCGTGAACTCGCTCCAGTTGATGGTCATGATTTACTCTCCTTAAGCGTTTTACAGTACAGCTCGTATAGAACTTCCATCACTGCCATCGCGTCCTTGCTCGCGATGGTGTAATAGATCTGCTTGCCCTCCCGGCGTGTATTGACCAGCTGCTCATCACGCAGCACGCCAAGCTGTTGCGAGAGCGTCGGTTGGCGAATGCCGGTCAAGGCTTCGAGCTCGCTGACACAGAACTCCCCTTGGGTCATCTGGCAAAGCAGCAGCAGGCGGTCGGGATTGCCCAGCGCCTTCAACAGGCCGCAAGCCTGCTCCGCGGCGCGGCGCATCGATTCGATATCGATGCCGTCGGCAGGACACAGCCCTTTTTCTTCATCCGTTGTCAGCATCCTACTCACCATTCAAAATACATTTTCATAGTATATCGTGTATCGAACTATTTTCAAGTATATTGTCACTTGTGTCGGCGATCGGCGACATTGTGTGTGCGTGCCGGATCGGGAGTCAGGCGTATGCTTAGAAATGTCACCTGAATTGCTGCAGGCGAGGAATTGATAACACGACAATTTTTGACCTTCCTTGATCCGCATGGCCGGGCAGCGGCGCTCCTTCTGGCGGCTGTCAGCTCGTAAGCACAGTTGGTCAGACGGAAAAATCAACCATCCAGGAGATCCCATGAAATTCAAGCAGCTCAGCCCGGACCTCGCGGTCTCGCAACAGGTTCAACTTGAGGACATCCCCGCCTTGGCACAAGACGGTTTTCGTTCAATTATCTGCAACCGGCCGGATGGCGAAGGACCAGACCAGCCTGCGTTCAGCCAGATCGAGCAGGAGGCTGCACGGTTCGGCATAGAAGCAAGGTATCTTCCTGCGGCACCTGACAATGTCACCGACACCCATGCGGCCGCGTTCAAGCTACTGATGGCCGAATTGCCAAAGCCGGTACTCGGCTATTGCCGCACCGGGCGGCGCTCGACGTCGATGTGGGCGCTTTCCCGTGCAGGGGAGGAATCACCCGCCAAGTTGCTGGAGGCGGCCTCGCAGGCCGGCTACGATCTCGGCGCACTCGCGCCACGCCTTGAAAAAAAATAACCCGGAGGTAGACATGTCCGCATCACATGAGGTGCTCATCGTCGGCGGCGGCGCGGCCGGTATCGCAGTGGGGGCCAGTCTGCAAGCGCGGCTGCCCGGCATCGACATCGCCATCATCGAACCTGCCACCACCCACTTTTACCAGCCTGGCTGGACCATGGTCGGGGCTGGGATTTTCAAGGCCGGCGATACCGCGCACGACATGGCTTCGGTCATGCCGCGCGGAGTTCGCTGGATCAAGGCCGCGGCTGCCGAGTTCGCACCGGAACGCAACGCAGTGGTACTTGCCGACGGCAGCGAGGTGGCTTACCGCAGCCTCGTGGTCTGCCCGGGCTTGAAGCTCGACTGGCAAGGCATCGAGGGCCTGGCCGATGCGCTTGGCCGCAATGGCGTCACGTCGAACTACCGCTTCGACCTGGCGCCCTATACCTGGGAACTGGTCCAGCAGTTGCGGCGCGGCCGCTTCCTGTTCACCCAACCCGCCATGCCAATCAAGTGCGCAGGAGCGCCCCAGAAAGCGATGTATCTGTCGGCGGACCACTGGAAACGTACAGGTGTGCTTGACGAAATCGATATCGACTTCTGCTCCGCCGGCGCAGTGCTGTTCGGTGTCGCGGACTATGTGCCGGCACTCATGGAATACGTGCAGGCCTACGGAATCGGGCTCAACTTCGGCGAGAACCTGACCGCGATCGACGGCGAAAGCAAGCGGGCTACTTTCACCCGGACAGGGGCCGACGGCGTCAAGCAGACGGTCGTCAGGGACTTCGACCTGATCCATGTGGTGCCGCCCCAGGTCGCTCCAGATTTCCTCCGCAGCAGCCCGTTGGCCGACGCTGCCGGATGGGCAGACGTCGACCCTGCCAGTTTGCGGCACCGGCGCTATGACAACATATTTGCGCTTGGGGATGCATGCAATACCAGTAATGCCAAAACCGCTGCGGCTGCGCGCAAGCAGGCTCCGGTAGTGGCGCACAACCTCCTCGCCCAGCTGGGCAAGGCCCAGGGGACGGCGAGCTACGACGGTTACGGTTCCTGCCCGCTAACCGTGGAACGGGGCAAGATCGTTCTTGCCGAATTTACCTATGGCGGAAAGCTCGCACCGAGCTTCCCGCCCTGGCTGATCGACGGCACCAGGCCGTCGCGCCTGGCCTGGCACTTGAAAAAAGACATCCTTCCAGCACTGTACTGGGATGGCATGCTCAAGGGACGCGAATGGATGGCGCGGCCCCAGACAACGCAAGCGTGAAGCTGACATAGCAAGCGCTTCGGCTTGAGGGACGCGCTCGCTTCTCAGGGGAAACTGGAGATGGCGAATCGAAACCATTTCGGCAGCCGAGGCGAAGCCTGGGTACTGATCCAGGTCCTGCTATTTGCCCTGTTCCTGCTGACGCCCCAAATCGGGCCGGCCTGGCCTGCGCCGACGGTATTCCGCTTCTTCGGAGCGGCCGCTGTACTGATCGGAATCGCCGTTCTTGGCAGTAGTGCCGTCTCGCTCGGGAAATCGCTCACCCCCTTCCCGCGGCCCTTACCTACGGCAGAACTCGTCACGAATGGCGCCTACCGTCTCGTGCGGCATCCTATCTATTTCGGCCTGCTGCTGGCTGCGCTCGGGATTTCCTTATTTACCTTGAGTCCCTTACGCCTTTTATTGACGTTGCTACTGGGCGTGTTTTTCGACTGCAAGGCAACGCGCGAAGAAAAGTGGTTGCTGGAGCGTTATCCCGGTTACCCCGCATATCAGGCAAGGGTCAGAAAACTGGTGCCCTACCTTTATTGAGTCCCAAGTACGGGTGCGCTGTATATACGTGCGCAAGCGACTGTGCTGGCCCGACACGATCGGCTTGCAGTTGAATGAGCGCGCCAGTCTAACCTCAACCGTGTTAACGTAATCTTCATTCCTTGACCGGGCGCAGGCTGGCAGTGCGCTCCGTATCTGGCGTATTTCATCGAGATCCTGGCGTCAGTGTGGCTGGCCGCCGCACTGCAATTTACTGGAAATCATTGACGTGATTATCTACAAATGAGGAGTTCGCAATGAAGTTGAATGTACCTACCGCAGCAGTAGTTTTTTTCGTCGCACTCGGGAGCGGATGCGCGACTGCGCAGTCAGGATCGCCGCCCAAGACCACGCCAGAAGGCGAGGCAAAATATGGCGATACCAAAATGCTCGAAGCTGGTGCGAAGATCCTGCAGAGCAATGCGCCTCTTAAAGGATTCGATGTGTATATGGACGGATTCCATCCGATGAAGGACAAGCCGGAAATGCAGATGGAGGCGCACCATTACTGCCATCAGATGAACGAGGGGAGAATAGGGAAAACGGAAAAAATCGGGCGCTAAGCCCTGTTACCGATTCTTGAAGTCCGCAGCGNCCGATATTTTTCTCATCAACCTTCTTGCTCTTCCTTCAAATGTAATATCCGGTCCCGTAGATGTGCTCCCAGGCCAACGAGGACACGAAACTGCAGCATACTGGCGTCGGGGAGCTGCCAGGACCGCGCGCAACCTGTGTCGCCCGCTCCAGAAACACCGCATGCCAAAGAACGATGGCGCCCGTCACCAGGTTTAAGCCGCGGTCGCACATATCACCTAAGAGACGGTTTAATAACTCACCGGAAACGCATCCGGTGCAGTAATGAAGAGCCGAGCGCGATGAAAATCATCGCTTCCGACACATCAAGGCGCTGCTCGTAGTCCCGGACAAGACGGCGATAGCGCATCAGCCATGCAAACGTGCGCTCGACGACCCAGCGTCGCGGTTGTACCTGAAAGCCGTCCTGGCCCTGTAAGCCACGTACGACTTCGACGGTAAAGTCGAGATAGGCTGCCTTGTCGAGCAAGGTGCGTCGGTCGTAAGCCGCATCGCCGAACAGATGCTTGACCCATGGCCAACGCTTGACTAAAGCATCGAGGACCGATTGCGCACCTGTTGAATCGGCGATGTCGGCAGGCGTCAGATTCACTGCCAGCAGTCGCCCGTCGGTATCGACCGCGATATGTCGTTTGCGGCCGCTGATCTTCTTGTGTGCGTCGTAGCCGCGCTCACGTGCGCCTGGTGCCTTGACGGACTGGCTGTCGACGATGCCGGCCGAGGGGACGACTTCGCGCTGTTCGCACATTCGGTCCAGCATCAATGCCAGATCGTGGATCGTTCGGAAGAGGAAGCGTCGCACTAGCCGACGGAACCAGTAATACACCGTTTGATAGGGAGGAAAATCGTTTGGCAACATGCGCCATTCGCAGCCCGAACGGACCAGATAACGAAGTGCATTGATCACCTGGCGAAGTTCCGTCCTGCGGGGGCGACCAGTACGAGCAGCGCCCGGCAGTAATGGCTCGATGAGTTTCCATTCCTGATCACTCACATCAGTAGGATAACCCTTGCGCTCCTTGGGAACCCGGACCTTATGCCGTGTTCGTTGCTCTGCTGTCCACATGGCGTACTCCTATCGAAGAGGACCATTTGGACATCATAGTTGCTTCCGAGTTTTCAAACCGTCTCTAAGCGATGAATCAAGACCGCTCTGGCAAGCGCATTGCGCGACTGCTTGCCAAGCGTATCAGACTGTAACTTTCTGCAATACCACCAAGTTTCTC
>NZ_ATYR01000006.1 GCF_000427785.1 Massilia alkalitolerans DSM 17462 | reverse complement strand
CGGTGCACGCCGAGCCGGTCTGCCGTCTTGCGCACCGACTGGCCCTCGAGCATGCCGTCCAGGTAATCCAGCCATTTGGCGCGGTGGCGCAGCCGGGCCAGCGGCGTACCCGTCAAGGCGCTGAAAGTCTTGCCGCAGGCGCAGCAGCGATAGCGCTGTACCCCGCGGACGAGCCCGTGGCGATGCAGCCGCCGACCCTGACAGGCCGGACATGAAGACGGGCTCCTGGCCTCCTCGATCGTCGCACAGACACGGTCCAGTCCAACTGCCGGGCGCAAAAGCGCGAGCAATTGTTCGCGCTGGCGCCTGGTCAGCTGCGCGACACGTGCCAGCCACGGTTTGAAGCTTGCCGCCTGCATTGCCACCTCCACTGTCGATCGGACAGTGGTTTGACATCGGCCCAGCTCAACAGTTCAAGATCTCCAACACGTAGTGGTGACAGCGCCGATTTTTTTACGGTCTGCTGCCGCCCCTCGGCCGCCGGTCGTCCATGCCGGCCTCGTCGACGTCGGCGCTCGCCGAACGCGAGCGGCTGTATTCCACGTCACCCGGCAGGGCCGGCAAGGCCGGCCCCGTGTACGAGACGGCGACGTCGGCAAAGGCGCTGGCGCGGTCCGCGCCGAAGCCGGACAGCGGCACCAGCCGCAGTTGGCGGGCGCTCACGGCCTGGCCAAAGCGCAGCGCCTGCGGGTCGAAGCTGGACGCCAGCTCGGTGCGCAGCACTTCGCGCCAGCTCTGGCCATCGTCGCTGACCTGCACCGACAGCTCGCGCACGTCGCCCTCATGGTCGCGGTGGTTCTGGCGCGGCATCAGGACCAGGCCGTCGAAGGGCACCGCCTGGGGGAAGGCGATGGTCAGCGCCGTCTGCGGCCGGGGCGCGCCGGCGGGGGCATTCAGCAGGGCGAAGGTATTCGGGTCGCCATCGACCGCATTGCCGGCGTTCGGCCAGCCGCTGGCCGTGGCGCCGAGCTTTTTCATCACGCGGGTATCGAACAGGGCCGACCTGAACGCGGCGGGCGTGACCTCCATCTTCGGCACGAAGGCATCGCTGGCCATGTAGTCCAGCACTGAGCGGCGCAGCTGGCGCGCCACCACGCGCTCGTCCAGGCGGTTGGCCAGGTCGGCGGTCGACACCAGCAGCCGGCCCTTCCCTACCCGGGCTTCGAACAGCAGGCCCAGCTTGTAGTTGCGGTTCCAGTCGTCGATCGGCTGCACGATCGGCTGCAGCGCGCGTGGCAGGCGGCCGAGGTTCATGGCGCGTGCGCCCGCCACCAGTTCCGTCCATTGCCAGTCGTGGTGGGCGGCCGTGGGAAAACCCGCCAACGCCGGATGCGCCGTATCGACCCAGGTGCCGAGCATGCGGCTCCAGCCCGGGCTCATCAAGCGGTTCCAGAACACCGGGACGTCCGCCAGCGGCGGCGAGGTCCAGTCCAGGTCCGCCTTGGGCGGCATGTACAGCACCTTCGCGCCCTCGGCCAGCAGGCGCTCCGCGTCAACCCAGGCATGGGTGACGAACACGCCCGGCGCCGCCGCGGCATCCACCCGTTCGGGGTAGACCCACAGGTTCCAGTCGTTGGCAATTTGGGTGCCGTCCAGGCCCACCACCAGCCGGTACTCCCGCGGCGCCGCCAGCTGCGACAGGTCGAGGCCGATCCGTCCCAGTGCGGCGTTGGTTCCGGTGGCGATGTCCCGCGCCGGCAAGCGACCCTCGTTCACGGTCTTGCCCGCGCTATCGACCAGCTTCCACCAGGGCCGGGCCGCGCGCAGGTCGGCGCGGCCGTAGTGGGCGATCTCCACCGGCACCTCCAGCTGCTGCGCGGTGGTGTAGACGCGGCGCTCGAGGCGCGCCAGCGGCACGGTTTCGCCGTTGAAGCGGCGGAAGCCCTCCGGCGTGGCGTAGCCCTTCGGCTCCCAGAAGGCGTCCAGAAGCCCGACCAGGGCCGTGCCCTGGCCCAGGTAGTCGTGCAGGTCGAGCATCTGATAGCCCGAGATGCCGCGCGTGCGCAGCGCCGCTTCGATCTCTTCCTTGTAGCAGGCCAGCTGGAAGGCGCCCGAGGCCAGCGCGAATTCCTCGTTCTTCTCCAGCACGCCCTGGTCGCGCGCGGAATCGCGGAAGATCTCGTAGTTCCCGGGGCGCAGGTAGCCGGTGAACTTGTCGATCACCTTGAAGTCGGGATAGGCGATCCACTGGCCGATCTCGTGGGTGATCACCGGCACCTTGACGTCCTCGAGCGAGACGGCATAGTCGCGGCCGAACCAGCCGGTCTTGTTGCGCAGGGGCTTGGGGCCAATGCGCTGGACGGCCAGGAAGTCGGTGCCCTGGTCCAGTCCCGGCACCGAGGGTTCGGTATGGCCGGTGCCGTTGGTGTACAGGCGCCGCGGATCCTTCGCGCGGTAATGGGCGATCCACTTGTCGAAGGCGGCTTTCCAGTTGCCCTTCGGCTCGTTGCTGGGGCTGAACAGCAGGAAGGAAGGATGGTTGCCGAAGGAGCGCAGCATGCGCTCGCTTTCCTCGTAGAGCATGGCTTCCATCGGCGTGCCGGGCGAGACGGCATTCCACATGCCCGGCTCGGCCTGCAGGTAGATCCCGACCTCGTCGGCGGCGGCGAAGGCCGCCTGCGGCGGGTTGTAGGAATGGAAGCGCACGTGGTTGATGCCCCAGGCCTTGTTGATCCTGAAGATCCGCTTCCAGGATTCGACATCGGTGGGCGGATGGCCGGTGAGCGGAAAACCGCCGCCGTCATGGGTGCCGCGGAAGAAGGTGGGCCGGCCGTTGACCAGGATGTCCTTGCCCTCGGCCCGGATCTCGACGAAACCGAAGCGCAGTTGCTGCCGGTCGTCCGCGCCCTCGCCCTGCAGGCGCAGCGCGAGCTTGTGCAGGGCCGGGTTCCATTCGTCCCAGGTCTGCGCGTTTTTCGGGTACTGCACCCGGAACTCCGCCTCGCCGCCGGATGCAAGCCAGCGCACCGGAATGCGCCGGCCATTGGCCGTGAGCGTACCGCTGCCCGCCTTGCCGCCGGCATTGCCGATCCGCACCCGCACCAGGGCGCTGCGGTCGCTCACGCGCGGGAATACCTGGGCGTCGTCGATGTACACCGGCGTGGTGGCGCGCAGTTCGACCTTGCCGACGATGCCGTTCCAGCTCATGCCCTGCGAATCGGAGACGCTGTGCGAATCGGGTCGGTAGTCCATCAGCATGCGGTTGTCGACCCGGACGCTGATGCGGTGCCGGCCCGGCCCCAGGAGGCCGAGATCGTAGGCGTGTTCGGCCACCAGGCTGCGATTGGCGCCCACCTCGCGCCCGTCGACCCACAGCGTCGATCCCCAGCGCGGCCGCTCCAGGAACAGGACCACGCGCTTGCCCTTCCATGTAGCCGGCACCTCGACCTCGCGCCCGTACCAGGCGGCGCCCAGGTAGTGGCGTTGCGGCTGCGCCAGGAAGGGCACCTTCACCTTGCCCGGCTGGGCATACGGCAGGTACTGCGCGCGCTGGTGCCAGTGCTTGTCGTACAGGGACAATACCCACGGGGTTTGGGCGCTGATCTCGTCGCCGTAGCCTTGCGCGTTCAGGATGCCGGGCAGCTCGATGCTGTCCGGCAGGCTGCGGCCTTGCCAGCCCTGCGCCACCCCCTGGTCCTCGCGATCCAGCGCGAACTGCCAGGCGCCGGACAGGTCGAGCACCTCGGCGGCCTGGCCGATCGCGCAGGCGCCCCACAGGAGGACGGCCAGCGAGCTGCGGGCCGCATGCTTGAGGAGCGTGCCGGTCTTCATGGTGCGAGCCCTCCTGTCAAGTTGTCGGCCTGGGCGCTCAGATTGGCGCGCGGTCCCTGGACGCGCACCAGCACGCTGGCGATGCCGGCCTCGGTGGAGACCGTGGCGCTGCCGACGATCTCGGCGCCCGGACCGGCGGTGAAGGCCACTTCCCGGCCGCTCAGCGGCACCGTGGTGCCGTTGGCGTCGAGCAGGCGGGCGCGCACGAATACCAGGTCGCCGCTTGTTGCGGGCACGCCCATGTCGTCCAGCGCCAGCGCCAGCCTGACCGGCGCGCCGGGGGTGCGGACGCGGTGCTCGGCCACCATGCGCCCGCCCGAATACGCGCGCGCCACCAGTTCGCCGGGCGCGAAACCGCCGGTATCGAATTCCAGCGGCGGATGCCGCAGGCGCGGATGCGTCGCCGACGGCAGGCTCTTCTTGCGCCCGACCGGCTTGCCGTTCAGGCGCAGCTCGACTTCCTCGGCATTGCTGAACACGCGCACCCGCGGCGACGAGTCGGGCTGCCAGTAGCTGGCGATGAACACCATCGGGCCGCCGCCCCAGCGCGGCGACACTTCCGCCGCATCGCGCTGCGAGCGGAAGAACTCGGCCGAGAACTTGGGCAGGCGCTCGATGCTCATCGCGCCCGACTCTTCGAGGTCCGGCGCGTAGCCGCGCGCGTAGTCGAACATCACCCAGTAGCCGTCCGCGAAGGCCGGGGTTGCATAGTTGTCGTCGTGGGCCTCGGCCACGTTCCTGGCCTGCTGCAGCAGTCGCGTTTCGCCGCTCCCCAGCGCCTGGCGGCTGGAACGGTCGGCCGGTTTCAGGTCGGACCAGGCGCCCTGGTTGAAGCCCGCGTTCATGGCGTAGTATTCCCAGTCGCCGTATTCGGACACGATCAGCGGCTTGTTCGGCAGCGCATGCTTGCTCCCTATCCTGTGCTGGCGCGCCTGCAGGTAGATGTCATAGGTCTGCGGCACCCAGCCGGCCGAGAAGGCCTGGTCGCCCGGATATTCGGCATGCACCGTGTCGTGCAGGGCCTGCACCAGCGCGTCCGGCATACGGCTCTCGTTCAGCGAGCACTCCCAGGCCAGCACGCTCGGGTGGTTGCGGTCGCGCCGGATCATGTCGGCGCAGGTGCGGATCACCTGGCGCGCAAAGGCGGGGTCGGGGTTGTGGAACTGCCAGCCCGGGATCGCCGGCAGCACCATCAGCCCCAGCTCGTCGGCCGCGGCCATGAAGGCGGGCGACTGCGGATAATGCGACAGGCGCACGTAGTCGAAGCCGTACTTCTTGATCAGGAGCGCGTCGCGCAGGTCCGCGCCTTGCGACAGCGCGTAGCCGACGTAGGGATATTCCTGGTGCCGGTTCACGCCGCGCAGCTGGACAGGCTCGCCATTGAGCAGCAGCTTGCCATCCTCGAAGGCCAGGCGGCGCACGCCGATGCGGGTGTTTACCACGTCTTCGCGGCCGGCGGCCGCTACCCGCGTTTCGAGCTGGTACAGGTTCGGTGCTTTCGGCGACCACAGCTTCGGCTGCGCGAGTTTCAGCGGGATGCTCACGTGGCGGCGTTCGCCCGCCGCCAGTTGCAGCTGCTGTTCCACCCGGGCCACCTCGCGGCCTTTCCACGCCAGGGTATGGCGCACGGTCACCGCCTGCGCGCTGTTCGATGTGTTGCTGACTTCGGTCTTGACCTGGACCACGGCCGCCTTCTTGTCTGCCTGGGTCGTGGTGACGAAGATGCCGCCGCCGCCCGGCGACGCCGAGAGCATCTCGTCGGTGACGTGCACCGGCGGCTTGATCGCGAGCGACACGCCCCGGTAGATGCCGCCGTGCTGGATGTAGTCCAGGTCCTTGAGCGGCTTGGGTCCGGTGATCGGGTTGTCTTCGTTGTTGGCGCGCACCACCAGTTCGTTGTCGCCTCCCGCCTGCAGGACGTCGGTGATGTCGAAGGCGAACGGCAGGTAGCCGCCCAGGTGCTGGCCCAAGTGCTTCCCGTTCAGCCAGACGTCCGCCACGTTCATCACGCCCTCGAAACGCAGGATGGCGCGCTCCCCTGGACGCAGCGCGCTCTGGAGCCGCTTCTTGTAGAAGACCGTCCCCTGCCAGGGCGCCGTCGGCACCCGCGCTTCGATGCGCGCCGCGTGCGGCAGGTCGACCCGGGTCCAGCCATGGGCGGGGACCTGTTCGATGCCGGCGGCCTGGCGGCTGTCGTCGCGGTGGAACAGCCAGCCCTGGTTCAAGTCGACCGGCGCGGCGTGGGCGGCCCCGAGCAGTGCGAAGCACGTGGTCAGTGCAGCGGCCGCGGCCTTGCGCAGCAGCCCGGCGGCGGCGAAATCGAAAGCAATCATGGCGATGTACGATGAGCAACAAGAACGGGCTGCCAGTCTAGGCATGCCGGAGCGCGCACCGCAAGCGCTATCGGCCCGCCGCCCGAAACACTCACGCCCTTGAGTTTTTCCATCAAGCACTCATGAACATGAGCAATTTGACAAGCATGCGTTCTTGAAAAGGGAAACGCATTACACTTCGCCATCCTGTCGGCAACGCGCCGCACAAGCATTCCTCTATTACCCGAATCGAACGAGGTCCTCGATGTTCAATCCCACCGATCATCCTCACCGCCGCTACAACCCGCTCATGGGCGACTGGGTGCTGGTCTCGCCGCACCGCGCCAAGCGCCCGTGGCAGGGCCAGCAGGAAGCGGTCGACCGCGAAGCCAGGCCCGCGCACGACCCCAGCTGCTACCTGTGCGCCGGCAATACCCGCGTCAACGGCGAGAAGAATCCCGACTATACGGGCACCTATGTGTTCACCAACGACTTCGCCGCCCTGATGGCCGATACGCCCGAGGCCACCCCCGGCGACGATCCTCTGTTCCAGTCGATGAGCGCGCGCGGCACCAGCCGCGTCATCTGCTTTTCCCCGGACCACAGCAAGTCGCTGCCCCTGCTCGAGCTGGCGGCGATCGAAGGCGTGGTCGACACCTGGTGCGAGCAGTCCGCGGAACTCGGCCGGCAGCACCGCTGGGTGCAGGTCTTCGAGAACAAGGGCGCCGTGATGGGCTGCTCGAACCCGCACCCGCACGGCCAGATCTGGGCCACCAGCTTCCTGCCCGACCTGCCGGCTACGGAAGACCGCCAGCAGCGCGCGTATTTCGCCGAACAGGGCAAGCCGCTGCTGCTCGACTACGTCGAGCGCGAGGCGGCCGATGGCGAACGCGTGGTCGTCGCTACCTCCCACTGGCTGGCGGTGGTGCCGTACTGGGCCAGCTGGCCCTTCGAGACCCTGCTGCTGCCGCGCTTCCCGGTCAAGCGCCTGGAAGACCTGACCCGGGAGCAGCGCGCCGACCTGGCGCTGGCCCTGAAGCGCCTGACGACCCGCTACGACAACCTGTTCCAGACCTCCTTCCCCTACTCGATGGGCTGGCACGGCGCGCCGTATTCAGAGGACGACGCCACCCCATGGCAGCTGCACGCGCACTTCTACCCGCCCCTGCTGCGCTCGGCCTCGGTGCGCAAGTTCATGGTCGGCTTCGAGATGCTGGCCGAGACCCAGCGCGACCTCACGCCGGAACAGGCGGCCGCCCAGCTGCGCGCCCAGTCCGAAGTGCATTACCTCCACAACCCGTCCACTTGAAAGCACGATGAACGCTACCCCGCTGGCCCGCGCGGCCACCGTATTCCAGGCCTCCTTCGGCCAGGCCCCCTCGATCCAGGTCCAGGCCCCCGGCCGCGTCAACCTGATCGGCGAACACACCGACTACAACGACGGCCTGGTGCTGCCCTGCGCCATCGACTACCGCACGGTCATCGTGGCGCGCCCCCGCGGCGACCGCCAGATTCGCGTCGCCGCGGCCGACTACGACGGCGCGCTCGACGCCTACTCGCTCGACGCCCCGATCGAACGCCTGGACGCCCCGATGTGGGCCAACTACGTGCGCGGCGTGGTGCGCGATCTGGTGGAGCGCGGCCTGCCCATGCAGGGCATGGACCTGGCCATCGCCGGCGACGTGCCGCAGGGCGCCGGCCTGTCCTCGTCGGCCTCGCTGTCGGTGGCGGTTTGCCGGCTGTTCGCCACCCTGCCCGGCTTCGAGGGCTTGAGCCCGGTCGACATGGCCCTGGTCGCCCAGCGCGCCGAGAACGATTTCGTCGGCACCAAGTGCGGCAACATGGACCAGATCAGTTCGGCCTGCGGCGTGCAGGACCATGCCCTGATGATCGACTGCCGTTCGCTCGAAGTACGTCCGGTGCCGATCCCGGCGAACGCCGCCATCATGATTTTCAATTCGCATGTCGCGCGCGGCCTGGTGGACAGCGCCTACAACACGCGGCGCGAGCAGTGCGAACAGGCGGCGCGCCACTTCGGCCTGCCCGCCCTGCGCGACCTCGACCTGGCCACCCTGGAAGCACGCGCCGCCGAGCTCGACCCCATCGTGCTGCGCCGTGCGCGCCACGTCGTAACCGAGAACGCGCGTGTGGCCGCCGCCGCACAGGCCCTGGCCACGGGCGACCTGGTACGCATGGGCGAACTGATGGAAGCCTCGCACGCCTCGATGCGCGACGATTTCGAGATCACCGTGCCGGCAATCGACCAGTTGGTCGGCATCGTCAAGTCGGCGATTGGAACGGCCGGCGGTGTGCGCATGACCGGTGGCGGCTTCGGCGGCTGCGTGGTGGCGCTGGTGCCGCACGAGCTGGTCGACGCCGCCCGCGAGGCCGTGCAATGCGCCTACACCGCGCCGAACGGCGGCAGCGCGACGATCTACGTCTGCCGCGCCGCCGCCGGCGCCGGCGCGATCGCGGCATGAGCTGGGAAGCCGCTCCCGGGCGCTACGGCTCGCTCCCCTATCGCCGCTGCGGCCGCAGCGGCCTGCGCCTGCCAGCCATCTCGCTCGGCCTGTGGCACAACTTCGGCGGCGGCGACGACCTGGCGCGCCAGCGCGAGATCGTCCGCAGCGCCTTCGACCTCGGCATCACCCACTTCGACCTGGCCAACAACTATGGCCCGCCGCCGGGCTCGGCGGAGAGCAACTTCGGGCGCATCCTCGACCTGGACCTGCGGCCCTACCGCGACGAGATCGTGGTCAGCACCAAGGCCGGCTACACCATGTGGCCCGGACCCTATGGCGACTGGGGCAGCCGCAAGTACCTGGTCGCCAGCCTGGACCAGAGCTTGAAGCGGATGGGGCTCGACTACGTCGACATCTTCTACCACCACCGGCCCGACCCAAGCACGCCGATCGAAGAGACCATGGCGGCGCTCGACTACATCGTGCGCAGCGGACGCGCCCTCTACGCCGGCATCTCGAACTACCCGGGCGAACAGACGCGCCTGGCAGCCGCCGAGCTGCGCCGGCTGGGCACGGCCTGCATCGTCAACCAGTCGCGCTACAGCATGTTCGTACGCCAGGTGGAGACCGACCTGCTGCCGGTGCTGGCGCAGGAAGGCATCGGCGCGGTCGCCTTTTCTCCGCTGGCGCAGGGCCTGCTCACCGACCGCTACCTGGGCGATGGGCTGCCCGGCGACTCGCGCGCCGCGGGCAGCGCGGGCTTCCTGCGCAAGGAACACCTCACGGACGAGCGCCTGAACATCTCGCGGGCCTTGAATGCCTTCGCGCAGCAGCGCGAACAGTCGCTGGCGCAACTGGCGCTGCGCTGGGTGCTGCGCCAGCCGGCGGTCACGTCGGCGCTGATCGGCGCGAGCAGGCCCTCGCAGGTCGTCGAGGCGGTGCGCGCGGCCTCGATGCCGGAACTGGCGGAGGCGGACATCGCAGCCATCGAGGGGATACTGGCCGGATAGTGGCCTGGGACACGGATGTCCGTGCTGCCCTGTTATGGAGCGTCGTGCTACCATCGCGCGTAAACACGACCACTCCAGTTCAGCTGTCATCATGACTTCCAGTACTGCCGCGGATCTTCAGCGCCGGCTCGACGACCTGCTCGAACATCTGCCGGCGGGCGTCGTCGTGCATGACGTCGACGGCCGCATCCTGCACGCCAACCGTCTTGCCTGCGAGCTCATCGGGCGCAGCCTGGCGCAGTTGCGCGGCACGGGCTCGGACGGCAAATCCTGGCAAATGTTTTGTGCCGACGGCAGCCCCATGCAAGCGAAGCAGTTTCCCGTCAACATAGTGCTGCGCACCGGCCGCCAGCTGTCCCAGCAAGTGCTCGGTATCCGCGACACCGAAGCAGACCCGGTACGCTGGCTGATCTGTAACGCCTATCCGGAACGCGACGAGCAGGGCGTATTGCGCCGGGTGGTCGTGTGCTTCACCGACTGCACCGCGCTGAAGGAGGCCGAGCAAAGCCTGCAGAAATCCGAGGAGCGGCTGCGCCTTGTCCTGCTGGGCTCGACCGATGCGTACTGGGATTACGATCTCGTCGAGGACGAGATCCATTATTCCCAGCGCTGGTGGACCATGCTCGGCTACCAGCCCGACGAACTCGGCTGCCATACGGACCTGTGGCTGGAGCTGATGCACCCTGAGGACCGGCCCGAGCTGCTTCGCTTCTGGAAGGACCTGTTGGAGGGGGACCGCGAAACCTATAGCGTCGAGTGGCGCCTGCGCCATCGTGACGGGCATTACGTGCCGGTGCTGTCGCGCGGTTTCGTCACGCGCGACGCCAGGGGGCAGGCCCTGCGCGTCTCCGGCACCAATACCGACCTCACCGAGCGCAAACAGGCCGAGCAGCGCATCTACGAGCTCGCTAATTTCGACCACCTCACCGGCCTGCCGAACCGGCGCCTGCTGGTCGAGGAGCTGGACAAGGCGCTGGCGCGCAGCCAGCGCTCGGGCTGTTTCGGGGCCGTGATCTTCCTCGACCTGGACAACTTCAAGCTGCTCAACGACACCATGGGCCATGACTTCGGCGACATGCTGCTGCGCCAGGTGGCGGAACGCCTGCGCCACACGGTGCGCCACTGCGACCAACTGGCGCGCCTGGGCGGGGACGAATTCGTGCTGGTGCTGGAAGACCTGGCGGAGGAATCCCGGGAGGCGGTCTCGGAGGCCCAGCATGTCGTGGAAAAACTGCAAAGCTCTCTGGTCCAGCCCTATTACCTGGACGGCAGGCTGTTCCTGAGCACGCCGAGCATGGGCGTCGCGCTGTTCGACGGCGGCGCAACCGATCTCGACACCATCCTCAAGCAGGCCGACCTGGCCATGTACCGCGCCAAGTCGGAAGGACGCAATACGGCGCGCTTTTTTGACCCCGGCATGCAGGCCTCGGCCGAGCACCAGGCGGCGCTCGAGCACGCCCTGCGCGAAGGCTTGTCGGCGCGCGAGTTCGTGCTGTACTGCCAGCCGCAGTTCTCCAGCGCTGGCCGCCTGGTCGGCGCCGAGGTGCTGGTGCGCTGGCGCCGCGCCGACGGCGCGCTGCTCGTCCCCGACGACTTCATCGGCGTGGCGGAATCCTCCGGCCTGATCGTGCCGCTGGGCCAGTACGTGCTCGATGAAAGCTGCCGCGCCCTGGCACGCTGGCGTGCGGACCGCACGCTCGGCAAACTCGAGCTTGCGGTCAACATCAGCGCGCACCAGCTGCACAGTGCCGATTTCACCGGGCGCGTGGCCGGCGCCCTGCTCGAAACCGGCGCACCACCCGACAAGCTGTGCCTGGAACTGACCGAAAGCGTGCTGGCCCGCAACGTTGCCGATGTCATCGAGCGGATGCGCGCGCTGTGCAAGCAGGGCGTGCATTTTTCGCTGGACGATTTCGGCACCGGTTACTCCTCGCTCGCCTACCTCAAGCGCTTCCCCTTGAGCGCCCTGAAGATCGACCGCTCCTTCGTGCACGACGTGCATCTCGATCCGGATGCCGCACCGATCGTCGAAGCCATCATCGCCCTGGCGCGCAAGCTCAAGCTCGACATCGTGGCCGAGGGGGTCGAGCATGAGGCGCAGCGCAGCTTCCTGGTCGGCGGGGGCTGTGGAACGCTGCAGGGCTACCTGCTGGGCCGGCCCGTACCGATCTGGGAGTTCGAACGCACCTACAGCAGCGCCGGGATCGGCCACGCCTGAGCGGGCCCCGTGCCCTGCTGATGCACCTCAACTCTCCGAATGCTTTATTTGCGGAAAGAATTCCCGGGGGCCAGACTTGAGGAATCACCCTTCAGCGGCCGGGTCGACGCAGCCTGGCCTGTTCCCGGATCGACCGCGAGAGGACATGCATGGTGTCGAACGACGCGCAGCCAACGCAACAAGCCGACTATTGTTTCATCATCCTGGTCTTCTCCCTAGCAGGATGGGCGCTTCTCGAAGCATGGGCCATTATCGTGGGAGCAAGCTGGTACGCCCATGCCCTCAATGCGCTGCCCGGATCGATCCTGACCGTCCTTGCGCTGCCGCGCGCCTCGGCCGGCGCGCCGGGCAAGGCGGGTGGAGCAAACCCTGCGTCCAGGGGATTTGCACGGGCGCTGCTGCCCGCCCTGTTCCTGTTTGTCCTCGGCGCGTTCCTCGGCATGCTGTTCCTGAGCGGCGCCCTGCTCCTGTTCGGACTGCTAGCCGCATGCCTGTGCCTTGCGCCGTGGTCACGCTTGGCGTTCGCCCGCGACCACGTTCTCCTGTGCAGCGCCCTTACATTGAGCGGTTTGTTTCTCCCGATCGCGCTGGCTTACCAGGACCTCAACACCATGTTGCTTCCGCTGGGCTGCTGGGTATTCTGGTTATGTGCCTGCTGCGCCTTGCTGGTCAGGACCGACAAGCGGCGCCGTGCCGAGCGCCGGGCGAAAGCCGGACGTGACGATGTTGCGACCCAGCCTGCTGCAGCGGAGTCATGATGTGTTGGCGCAATGTCCTATGTCAATTGCCTCAAAAATTCGGTGTCTAGAATCGAAACAGGCGAAGGGCTCTGGAAAGGGAAGCGATGAAAACGTGGCCGCGGCTGTTCCGCAAAACGGAAACGGGAAGTGTTGCCGTCGAAATGGCATTCATTCTGCCTGTTCTCGTCATGCTTCTCACCTTGATGCTGTTCTTCGCGCGCCTGTTCTGGGCTTACAGCGCAACGCAGAAGGCTGCGCACGATGCCGCGCGATTTCTCTCGACTGCCACGCAAGCCGAGATACGAACGGGTGGCGGAGCATTCAACGAGCCACGCTATCCAGCGGTCGCCCGATGGATAGCGCAGCAGGAGCTGATGGACATCGCCCCGTGGGCGGAAGGGATCACCATTCTGCTGTTTTGCGACGACGCCCTGTGCAACGTCACTCGTCCGGAAACCGTCCGGGTCAGCGTGGAGGTAAGCCTTCGCAACGATGTCTTTCCAGAATTAATTGCGCTGTATCTTGGTAATTCCAACTTCGTTTTGAAAAGCAAAGTCGTGCTCCCTTACGCAGGGCGCTAGCGCCAGGAGCGATTGACCCGCATCAACTTTTCACAAATGTCGCAAGCCTAGATATTCAGGCAATCGCGTCAGGCCAGGAGAGACGCATGGAGGTGGATGACAGCACAGCACGCGGAGTGTGGAGGCGGCATCGCACTCCACGGCTTACCGTGCGCGAGTCCGGAGCAATTGCGATCATGTTCGCGGGAGCGCTCGTCATTATTATCGCCTTCTTCGCGCTGGCACTCGACATTTCCCGAGTCCACAACCGCAAGATGGAGCTGCAGAACCTGGCAGATGCGGCCGCGTTGGCGGCCGCGAATCAGCTCGACGGCACCGAACAGGGGGTCCAGCGTGCCCTGGATGCGATAACGACCGTCATGTCGTTCACGAACTGGAAGGCCAGCTTCCAGTACGGCATGAAGACAGTGGGCCCGCTGGACCGTGCGATCGCGTTCGGGAGCGGCCCAGGTGGACCCTGGCGAGGCGCGGCGGAGGCGAAGGCGGACGCCGGGACACTGCTGTTCGTGAAAGTGGACACGCGCGACCTCGACACCGACTACGGCGAGGTGAAAGCATCTTTCCTGCATTTGTTTGCAGACTCCGAGATCGCTGCGTCCAGCGCCCGCGCAATCGCGGGACGCGCGGCGATCAGCGTGACACCGCTGGGCATCTGCGCCATGCGCGATGAGGCTCGCCGCGATCACAACGGCGAACTCGAGGAACTTGGTTTTCGGCGCGGCATCAGTTACAACTTGCTGGACCTCAACCGGCCCGGGTCGACCGCTGGACAGACCTTTACGGTCAATCCTCTGCCAGGCACTGCGCCCATCACCAATGTCGATACCCTTGCCCCCTTCGTTTGCACAGGGACGATGGCGATGACCAGGCTGACTGGCGGGAAAGTGGTCGTGTCGTCTTCCTTTCCGATGTCCAGCCTTTACTACCATCTGAATTCCCGCTTCGGTTCCTACAGCACCACGCCGCGGGTCCCGTGTGACGCCCGTACGGCGCCGGCCGATGCGAACATCAAGGAATACACCTACGACGGCGGCTCGCCATGGATGAGCGTACAACCGGAGGGACAAGCGGCAAAACGCCTGGAGACCACGGAAAGACGCTGGACGATCGCGGGACCGGACAGCGCACCCACTGGCACCACGGCCGCCCACTGGGGGCCGCTGTGGTCGTATGCCAAGGCGGTGAAGTATGAATCGTATGAGGACCTGGGCGATCCGGAACCGGCGGGGGGCTATGCGACCTTCGACACCAAGGCGTGGGAGACCCTGTATGCCGGTAAGCCGAAACCCTCCACGGCCACGCCCTATCCGTCCGATGCGGCCACGCCCACGCCGTATTCATACAAGAGCGGGTCGACGTTCTACAGGGCGCCGGCGACAAGCAACAAGAGTACTCGGGGCCGGCGCGTCCTGAACCTGCCCCTGTTGGCTTGCCCCGTCACCGACAACAAAGCAAGCGTACTCGGCATAGGCAAGTTCTTCATGACCAGGACGGCGACCGCCACCTCCCTCTACGGAGAGTTCGCCGGGCTGGTTCCCGAGCAGACGTTAGGAACGCAGGTTGAGCTATATCATGACAACAACTAACAGAACCCGCATGTGTTACCGGTTACCAGTGAGGCAACTCGGCGGGGCCGCGGTTGAATTCGCCGTGGTGGCGCTGATCTTCTTCATCCTGTTTTTCGGCATCGTTGAGCTTGCACGTGCAATGTACCTCTGCAATACCCTGCAGGAAGTAACGCGCCGGGCCGCGGCGCTGGCGGTGAATACGGACTTCAGCAACGAGGGCGCCATGCAGGATGTCCGTGAGCTGGCGATTTTCCGGACCACACCGGGCGTTCTGCTGATGGGCGATCCGATCTCGGATCGCCACGTCAGGATCGACTACCTGCGGCTTCCCGCGAACTCCAACATTCCCGTATCGCTCGGGGCAGCTCTGCCCGCCAGTCCGCTGGAGAACCGCGTCAACTGCGCGCAGGACATGGAGGGCGCGCGCTGCATTCGGCTGGTACGGGTTCGCATCTGCATGCCGGGTGGGGGGGCGGATGAGTGCGACCCCGTGCCTTACGTGCCCTTGTTCTCGCTGATTCCGTTTTCGTTTGCGCTGCCGTTTTCGACGACGATTGCGACGGTGGAGACCTTGGGGATGCCGGTGGGGGTGCCGTGCGATTGTTAGGGTGTCCGCGTGTACGCAAGCCTTTTTAAAGTGGGAACAGGACGCGAGCTGCGCTCGCGGGGCGCCCGCCTTGCGGGCGCAAAGTGGCGATTCGCCTGCGTTCCGCAGGCCGCCGCGCCGCCTGCAGGCGGACGCGCTTCGAATCCCACGCGGAAAGCGCGCAGGCGCTTTCCTCGCCTCCGCCGACGTTACAAATAAAAAAGCCACCTTGCGGTGGCTTTCTTATTTATAACTTGGCGGAGGCGGTGGGATTCGAACCCACGATACAGGTTTAAGCCCATATGCTTCCTTAGCAGGGAAGTGCCTTCGGCCACTCGGCCACGCCTCCAATCAGTTCCGACTTGTGTGTCAGTCAGCGCTGAGTGCACGCATCTTAAGGGCTGGTGCACGTTGCGTCAAGGACGCACGCCCAAAAATTTTGAAAATTGTTAAGCTTGCTCGAGGTTAAAAGCCTTGTGCAGGGCGCGCACGGCCAGTTCCATGTATTTCTCGTCGATCAGCACCGAGATCTTGATCTCCGAGGTCGAGATCATCATGATGTTGATGCCCTCTTCCGACAGCGTGCGGAACATCTGCGAGGCCACGCCGACGTGGCTGCGCATGCCGACGCCCACGGCCGACACCTTCGACACTTTCGCATCGCCCAGGATCTTGGCCGCGCCGAGCTGTTCGCGCTGCTCTTCCAGCACGCCCATCGCCCTCGCGTAGTCGCCGCGCGAGACGGTGAAGGTGAAGTCGGTCTTGCCGTCCACCGACTGGTTCTGGATGATCATGTCGACTTCGACGTTCGCTTCGGCGATCGGACCGAGGATGTGGAAGGCCACGCCCGGCTTGTCCGGCACGCCCAGGACGGTGATCTTGGCTTCATCGCGATTGAAGGCGATACCGGAGATGACGGCTTGTTCCATATTGCTTTCTTCCTCAAACGAAATCAGGGTGCCGGACTTCGCTTCTTCGTCCAGCGGCATCAGGGGATCGGTCAGCGACGACAGCACGCGCGTCGGGACCTGGTAGTTACCTGCGAATTCGACCGAACGCGTCTGCAGCACTTTCGAGCCCAGCGAGGCCAGTTCGAGCATTTCCTCGAAGGTGATCTTGTTCAGGCGGCGCGCCTCGTGCACCACGCGCGGATCGGTCGTGTAGACGCCGTCCACGTCGGTGTAGATCAGGCACTCGTCGGCCTTCAGCGCGGCGGCGATCGCCACGGCCGAGGTGTCCGAACCGCCACGGCCCAGCGTCGAGATGTTGCCATCTTCGTCCATGCCCTGGAAACCCGTGATGATGACGATCTTGCCGGCTTCGAGATCACCGCGCACGCGGGTGTCGTCGATCGACTGGATGCGCGCCTTGGTGAACGAGGAATCGGTGCGGATACCCGCCTGCCAGCCGGTGTACGAGACCGCGTCCTTGCCGATGGCCAGCAGCGCCATCGCCAGCAGGCCGACCGAGACCTGCTCGCCGGTCGAGGCAATCATGTCCAGTTCGCGCGGGTCCGGTTGCGGCATGATTTCCTTGGCCAGCGCAATCAGGCGGTTGGTTTCACCGGACATCGCGGAAGGCACCACGACGATCTGGTGGCCGGCATCATGCCACTTCGCCACGCGGGCCGCGACATTCTTGATACGGTCCGTCGAGCCCATCGACGTCCCGCCATACTTGTGGACAATTAAAGCCATATCAGGGAGGGTTCCAGCTTGTTGAAAGATCAAAAGGGGACCTTTACTCTAGCATGCTGCAGCGCAGTATCACAAGACGGTCGGGAGAAAAAGCTATACGAAAACAAAATAAAGTAATACCGTTTTCGTATAGAAAAAAAAGTCTAGACAGCTTGGGGCACCCAGCGCAGTGCGATGCGCTCGCCCTCCCCTGCGCTCAGGTGGTGGCAATCCATGCCGATGCCGGCGGCAAACAGCAGCTCGCGGTCCGCCCACACCAGCGGCGCACGCTCGCGCTCCCAGGCCGGCACGCCAAGGGCCTGGTAATGCGCCTTCAGTCCGCGGGTCGGACGGTTGGCGGCGGGCTTGAGGCGTTCCCCGCCCTGGCGGAAGTCGATGGTGAGAAGCTGGCTGCGCAGCCAGGCCGGATCGAAACCCTCCGGCGCGGCGTCTTGCGCGACCAGGTCGAGCGCGACCCGGTCGAAATGGAGCGCGCCGCCATAGGCAGGAAAGTCCAGCGAGGGCTCCCCGTTCCAGCGGAAGCGCTGGCCCTCCTTGACCAGGACGCCGATATCGTCGGGGTCGCGCATGCCGGCAAGCTCCGGCAGCTTTGGCGTGAGGTAGAGCTTGCCGCGGTGGCGGCGGATATCGCAGCCCGGGTGCGTCACTTTCAATTGCGCATCCTCGCGCGCCGAGAACAGCTGGGACACCATCTCGGCCAGCCAGGCGGTCGAGGGCATCGCCAGGCCGCGCGCATGGAACAGGTGGCGCAGCATGTTGTCGGCTCGATCGCGGCTGAGTTTCTGCACGCACGACAAGTCAACCGCCTCGCCGTCGAGGCAGGCGGCCAGGTCCTGCCCGGCGACTTCATCCAGGATGCGCTGGGCCGACTGCACGTGCGCCGCCCCGCGCGCCAGCCGCGCCTGGTAACCCGGGAAGCTGGCTGCCAGCGCCGGCATCACCGCGTGGCGCAAGGCGTTGCGGGCATAGCGCGGATCGCTGTTCGATTCATCCTCGACCCAGCTCAGGCCTTCGGCACGCACGTAGTCTTCGAGCTGGGCGCGCGACAGCGGCAGCAGCGGACGCGCCATGACCAGTTCCGGGTCGCCCAGCAGGTTGGGCGCGCGATTGGCCGCGTCCATGCCCGACAGCCCGGCCGGGCCGGAGCCGCGCAGCAGCTGGAGCAGGACCGTTTCGGCCTGGTCGTCGAGGTGGTGGGCGGTGAGCAGGAGCGGCACGCCGTGGGCGAGGCACATCTCGCCCAGCGCGCGGTAGCGCAGCTTGCGTGCGGCCGACTCGATGCCGTCCTTGCCCTTGACGACCTCGACATGGCGGTGGTCGAAGGCGATGCCGAGCGCCGCGCAGGCCTCGCGGCAATGCGCCAGCCAGGCATCGGCATTCGGGCTCAGCCCGTGATGGACGTGGAAGGCATGCAGGACGATGCCCTGCTCGGCAGCCCAGGCGTGGGCAAGCCGCAGCAGGGCCATCGAATCGAGGCCGCCGCTGCAGGCAAGCGCAATGGAGGTGGGAGAATACGTTTCGCGCAGGCTGCTTGCGGCCTGCGCGAAGATCACCGGGACTTGCCCGGCACGGGTGGAACTCACTCTTCGCGCGGCAGTGTTTCCTTGAACTTGCCGTAAGCCATCAGCTTTGCGTGACGGGCGTCGAGCAGGTCCTTGGTCTTCATGCCCTGGAACTGGCGCAGGGTATCGGCCAGTGCGCGCTTGAGCAGCTGGGCCATCTGCTTCGGATCGCGGTGCGCGCCGCCGAGCGGCTCGTTGACGATCTTGTCGATCAGGCCGATGGCCTTCAGGCGGTGCGCGGTCAGGCCCAGGGCGTCGGCGGCGTCGCTGGCGCGCTCCGAGGTCTTCCACAGGATCGAGGCGCAGCCTTCCGGCGAGATCACCGAATAGGTCGAGTATTGCAGCATCAGCACCGCGTCGCCGACGGCGATCGCCAGCGCGCCGCCCGAACCGCCCTCGCCGATGATAGTGGCGATCAGTGGCACTTTCAGCTCGGCCATGACGTACAGGTTGTGGCCGATCGCTTCCGACTGGCCGCGCTCTTCGGCGTCGATGCCCGGGAACGCTCCTGGGGTATCAACAAACGTGAAGATCGGCAGGCCGAACTTTTCCGCCAGCTTCATCAGGCGCATGGCCTTGCGATAGCCTTCGGGACGCGGCATGCCGAAGTTGCGCATCGCGCGTTCCTTGGTGTCGCGGCCCTTCTGGTGGCCGATGACCATGCAGGCCTGGCCATTGAAGCGGGCCAGGCCGCCCATGATCGACTGGTCGTCGGCAAACGTACGATCGCCGTGCAGTTCGTGGAAGTCGGTGAAGATCGCGTTCACGTAGTCCATCGTGTATGGACGTTGCGGGTGGCGGGCGATCTGCGACACCTGCCACGGGGTCAGCTTGGCGTAGATGTCCTTGGTGAGCTGCTGGCTCTTCTTGGCCAGGCGGTCGATCTCCTCGGAGATGTCGACGGCGGAATCGTCTTGCACGAAACGCAGCTCTTCAATCTTGGAATCCAGCTCGGCGATCGGCTGCTCAAAATTGAGGAAAGTTGTTTTAGTCATTGTACCTCCGGATTATTTCGTGGCCGCAGCGTTTCCGTTCGCGCAGCATGCACCGGGCCTCGTGGGCCCCTGTTGTGGGCGTTATTCTACCGTACCCGAACCGGATACCGGATCGAGACTACGCCATAAATACCAGGTTGCCACCGTACGCCAGGGCTCCCAGTTCGCCGCCACTTCGCGCGCATCGCTGCGAGAAACAGGTTCGCCAGAGAAATAATTCTGGCTGATTCCCTGGATCAGGCCGGGATCGTCGAGCGGCAGCACGTTTGGACGGAGCAGATTAAATATCAAAAACATCTCCGCTGTCCAGCGGCTGATGCCGCGGATCTGGACCAGTTCGGCGATGACGGCCTCGTCGTCCATCTGCGACCACAGGTCGGCATGGACACGCTTGGCCTTGAAACTGTCGGCCAGGTCGAGGATGTATTCGGTCTTGCGCTTGGACAGTCCGCAGCCGGCCAGCTCGACGGCGCCGGCCTTGAGCACCTGGGCCGGCGAGAGCTTCGGGCAGATCGCCAGCAGCTTGGCCCAGGCCGCGTCGGCCGCTTTCGGGGTCACCTGCTGGCCCACGATCGAACGTGCCAGGGTGGTGAAGGGGTCGGGCTGGCCACGCAGGTGCAGGTCGCCGATCTGGGGGATCAGCTTGGCCATGATGCGGTCGCGCGCGATCAGCGCGGCCTTCGCTTCCGCCCAGTAGATCGGGACGGCGAGCTCTCCCTGCGGCTCCATGGCCGCGGATGTGTCCTTGTCGGCGGCCATTATGCGCGGCGCCAGGTCGTCGTTCCGTCCGGCTTGTCTTCCAGGATGATCCCGGCGGCAGTCAGTTCGGCGCGGATGGCGTCCGCTTCGGCAAAGTTGCGGGCTTTCTTGGCGGCCGCGCGGCGCGCGATCGCGTCATCGATGCTCGCGTCCCCGCTTTCGCTGCCGCCTTGCAGGAAGGCTTGCGGCGCGCGTTCGAGGATGCCCAGCACGCCGGCCAGTGCCTTGAGCTGGCGCGCGGCGTCCAGCGACTTGCTGCGGTTGACTTCGCTCGCCAGGTCGAACAGCTCGGCCACGGCCAGCGGGGTGTTGAAGTCGTCGTCCATCGCTTCGCGGAAGCGCACGGCATGGGCTTCATCCCAGTCCACGGCCGGGGTATCAAGCCCGATGTCGACGGTCGACAGCGCCGTGTACAGGCGGGTCAGCGCGCCCTTGGCGTCGTCGATGTGGGCATCCGAATAGTTCAGCGGGCTGCGGTAGTGAGCACGCAGGATGAAGAAGCGAACGACTTCGGCGTCGTACTTCTTGAGCACGTCGCGAATGGTGAAGAAATTGCCCAGCGACTTGGACATCTTCTCGTTGTCCACGCGCACGAAGCCGTTGTGGATCCAGTAGTTGACCATGTTGCCGCCGAACGCGCCTTCGGACTGGGCGATCTCGTTCTCGTGGTGCGGGAACTGCAGGTCGGCGCCGCCGCCATGGATGTCGAAATGCTGGCCCAGGGTGGCGCAGGACATGGCCGAGCATTCGATGTGCCAGCCCGGACGGCCCTTGCCCCACTTGGAATCCCACTTGGCTTCGGCCGGTTCGGTTTCCTTGGCGGCCTTCCACAGCACGAAGTCGAGCGGGTCGCGCTTGCCGCTGTTGACGTCGACGCGCTCGCCGGCGCGCAGGTCGTCGAGCGACTTGCCGGACAGCTTGCCGTAGCCTTCGAAGCCGCGCACGGCGTAGTTCACGTCGCCGTCCTCGCTCCTGTAGGCCAGGCCTTTCGATTCGAGCTGCTCGATGATCGACAGCATCTGCGGCACGTACTCGGTGGCGCGCGGCACCACGGTCGGCGGCAGCATGCCCAGGGCGCCGATGTCCTCGTCCATGTACTTCACGTTGCGCTCGACCAGCTGGCCGATGGTCTCGCCGTTCTCGACGGCGCGCTTGATGATCTTGTCGTCGATGTCGGTGATGTTGCGGACGTACTTGACCTCGTAGCCCGAGGCCATCAGCCAGCGATAGATCACGTCGAAAGCCATCATCATCCGCGCGTGACCGATATGGCAGTAGTCGTACACGGTCATGCCGCACACATACATGCCGACCTTGCCGGCTTCCATCGGAACAAATACCTGCTTGTCACGCGCGAGCGTGTTGTAAATCTTGAGTTGGCTCATGGGTGTATTCTGGTGAGGGAGAGGATCGGGGCAAAACCAGCTGTGCCGGCACGGCGGGAATTGCGGCGAGATCGTCTGTACCCTCGGGTGTTGTTCTTCTTTGATAGAATGGGACGTTCTGCGCAAAGTATAGCATTGTTAAAATCCCGGCTGGCCGCATATGGTTCAGCTTTATTTTTCGGGAAAACACTTGACACCGCATTGCGCGGTATCCATCAGAGGAGAGCCCAGACAATGACCACCGCCTTCCGCCGTTCGCTGCTCAAGGGCATCGCCCTGGGCGCCGGCGCCCTGCTCCTTTCCGGCGCCGCCCTGGGCGCGCCACAGGAAACCACCACCGACGCTCCCCAGGATGCCGCGCCCGCGGCGCCGGTCGTCAAGGGTCCGCAGGTGTCGATCAAGACCACGATGGGCGACATCGTGGTCCAGCTCGACGAGGAACGGGCGCCGAAGACAGTGGCCAACTTCATGCAGTACGTGAAGCAGGGATTCTACAAGGGCACCATCTTCCACCGGGTGATCGACGGCTTCATGATCCAGGCCGGCGGCATGAACGAGAAGTTCGAGGGCCGCAAGACCAACAAGCCGGTCAAGAACGAATCGAACAACGGCCTGTCGAACCAGCCGTACACCATTTCGATGGCGCGCGAAGACCATCCGGATTCGGCCACCTCGCAGTTCTTCATCAACGTTGCCGACAATTCGGGCATCGACCATCCGTTCTACAAAGGCTCGGGCTATACCGTCTTCGGCAAGGTCGTGAAGGGGCAGGAAGTCGTGGACAAGATCAAGGGCGTGATGGTGGACGACGTGCGCGGCATGCAGAATGTGCCGGTGACGCCGATCTTCATTAAGTCGGTAAGCGTGCTCAAGGGCGACAAGCTTGTAAAATAGCGGATGCGTTTGCCGCATTAACAATAACCAACTCAACAGGACAGCACATGACCAGCGTTCGCATGACCACCAATATGGGCAACATCACCGTCGAACTGGACGCCGACAAGGCCCCGAAGACCGTTGCCAACTTTATCGACTACGTCAACAAGGGTCATTTCAGCAACACCATCTTCCACCGCGTGATCAAGGACTTCATGATCCAGGGCGGCGGCTTCGAACCGGGCATGAAGCAGAAAGCCACCGATGCGACCGTCGAGAACGAAGCCAAGAACGGCCTGAAGAACGACAAGTACACCATCGCCATGGCCCGCACCTCGGCGCCGCACTCGGCATCGGCCCAGTTCTTCATCAACACCAAGGACAATGCCTTCCTGAACTATCCGGGCCAGGACGGCTGGGGCTACGCCGTGTTCGGCAAGGTCACCGAAGGCCAGGACATCGTCGACCAGATCAACGGCGTGAAGACCACCCGCAGCGGCATGCACTCGGACGTGCCGGTCGACCCGGTCGTCATCGAGAAGGTCGAAGTCATCTGATGAACGCAGTGCGCGCAGGGCGGCAAGTCCCAACGATCCAATGACCACCCTTGCGCGCACGTTCGCGCTGTTTATCTCGGACCTGCACCTGCAGGCCTCGCATCCACGCACGGCCGACGCCTTCTTCCGCTTCCTGGCCGAGCGTGCGACCCACGCCGAGCGGCTCTACCTGCTCGGCGATATCTTCGAATACTGGGCCGGCGACGACGATCTTGCCGAGCCTTTCCACCAGCACGTCGTCCAGGCCATCCGCGCCGTGAGCGATGGCGGCACCGCCGTGTACTGGCTTGCCGGCAACCGCGATTTCCTCGTCGGGCCGGGCTTTGCCGAAGCGGCCGGGCTCAGCCTGCTGGAAGAGCCGCACGTGATCGCTGCCTTCGGAAAACGTATCGCACTGGTACATGGCGACGCGCAGTGCACCGCCGACCTCAAGTACATGGCCTTCCGCGCCCAGGTCCGCGACCGCGAATGGCAGCAGCAGTTCCTCGGCATGCCCCTGGCCCAGCGCAAGGCGATCATCGCCGGGCTGCGCGAAGGCAGCCGCGAGGCGCAGGCCGGCAAATCCTACGAGATCATGGATGTGGCGTCCTCGAGCGTGGAGGCGCTGTTCGATGCAGCCGAGGCCCCGGTCATCATCCATGGCCACACGCACCGGCCGGCCGTGCATGAGACCGGCGGCAGGCTGCGCTACGTGCTGCCGGACTGGGAGCTGGATGCCGAGCCAAAGCGTGGCGGCTGGATCGAGCTGGCACAGGACGGCACGCTGACGCGCCACGATTTAACGAACTTCATCTAACAGCTCAGGGTGCTTGCCCAGCAGCCGCAATAGCTTTACCAGCGCCACCGGCGCATGCGCCTCGCCCGACTCGAAACGTGCAAAATCCCCCGCCTCGTCGCCGAACAATTCGTCCGCCTTCTGCAGGGTCAGTCCCAGCCCCTTGCGCATCGCCCGGATCGTCTTGAGCTCCTGCGCATCCACCCCCTTGCGGAAGGCCGCGACCAGTTCTCCATAATGGTCGTGCTCGCCCTGCGCGAACATCACTTCCTTGCAGCCGGCGCAATGCTCGACGACGACGTCCGGAATCCTCGTGCTCTGCCCCTTGTAGGTGTAGTGCATTTCCCTGATCGCATGCGTCAGCGGCGAGACGCCACAGTTCGGGCACGTCAGCATTCTTTCCTCCTTCCTTCATCCATCCCCCATCCTACCAAAGTGGACTAAAAAGCCGCGCCCGCGTTTTTGTTCGATATGCATGTTTACATTTATCGAGTCGCTGTTATACTTCACTACAACACCACTTCAACACATCACCCAATCAGCATAAACGAGGGAGAGACAGATGAACCATGCAGCACTACGACCGAGGAGGACTGGACATGACAGTCGGCTGGAATGACAACACACCCATTTACCGCCAGCTCAAGGAGCGGGTGGTGGGCATGATGCTCGACGGCATTTTGAAAGCCGGCGACGCCCTGCCCTCGGTCCGCCAGATCGCGGCCGAATATCAACTGAATCCGATCACCGTCTCCAAGGCTTACCAGGAGCTGGTCGACGAGAACCTGGTAGAAAAACGAAGGGGAATTGGCATGTACGTCACCGAAGGAGCAAGCGAGAAACTGCTGGCCACCGAACGCGAGCGCTTCATCCGCGAGGAATGGCCCGCCATGGTCGAACGCATCCGCCGCCTCGGCCTGAACGTGGAGCAGCTGCTGCGCGCCACCAGCCCGGGCGGCCCAGGACTGGCCCCGGGAGGTTCGGCATGAGCGCCGTGCTCTCCGCGCGCGGCCTGACCAAGCGTTACGGCAAGCGTACCGCCGTCGACGGCATCGATTTCGACATCCCCGCCGGCCGCATCGTCGGCCTGATCGGCCCCAACGGCTCGGGCAAGACCACCACGCTGAAAGCCGCCCTCGGCCTGATTCCCTTCGACGGCCAGCTGACGGTGCTGGGCTTCGACCCGCGCACCCAGCGCGACGACCTGATGAGGGAAGTCTGCTTCATCGCCGACGTCGCCATCCTGCCGCGCTGGCTGCGCGTGAAGGACGCGATCGACTTCGTGGCCGGCGTGCATCCGCGCTTCAACCGCGAGAAGGCCGAACGCTACATCGCGCACACCAAGCTCAGGCCGACCATGAAGGTCAAGGAAATGTCGAAGGGCATGATCGTCCAGCTGCACCTGGCGCTGGTGATGGCCATCGACGCCAAGCTGCTTGTGCTCGACGAACCGACGCTGGGCCTGGACATCATGTACCGCAAGCAGTTCTACCAGAACCTGCTGGAAGACTACTTCGACGAGCAGAAGACCATCGTCATCACTACCCACCAGGTGGAGGAAGTCGAGCACATCCTCACCGACCTGATGTTCATCCGCGAAGGCAAGATCGTGCTGTCCGCCTCGATGGAAGAGATCGGCGAGCGCTATACCGAAGTGATGGTCCCGGCCGACAAGCTCAATGCCGCCAATGCCCTGGCCCCGCTCGACAAGCGCACCGTGTTCGGCAAGTCGGTGATGCTGTTCGATTCGGGCGCACCGGGCGGCGTGTCGCGCGCCCAGCTCGCCCAGCTCGGCGAGACCCGCAATCCCAGCGTTGCCGACCTGTTCGTGGCAACCATGAAAGGAACCTACGCATGAAAACGATGAAATGGCTGCTCCGGCGCGAATTCTGGGAGCACAAGGGCGCCTTCTTCTGGACCCCGGTCGCGGTCGCCGCGGCGATGCTGCTGCTGGTGGGCGGCGGCTTCATGTACGCCATGGCTTTCGGCGGCAGCGAAGCCATCCAGATCAATGGCCACAACGTCGTCTCGATCCAGGGTATCCCGCCGGCGCTGCGCTACAAGATCGCGCATGTCGCGGCCTCCGGCTACCTCGGCCTGGCGGCGCCGCTGTTCATCGTGCTGGCCGTGGTGGTGTTCTTCTACTGCCTGGCCGCCCTGCACGACGACCGCCGCGACCGCAGCATCCTGTTCTGGAAGTCGCTGCCGCTGTCGGACCGCGACACCGTGCTGTCGAAAGCCGCCACCGCGCTGGTCGTGGCGCCCCTGATCACGATCGCCATCGGCGTGGTGACCGGAATAGCCCTCCTGGTGCTGGGCATGATCAGCGCCGCCGGCAAGGGCGTCAACCTGTTCGCACCGGTGCTGATGGAGCCGAACCTGTACCTCGGCCCCTTGTACCTGCTGGCCTTCCTGCCGCTGTACGTCATCTGGGCGCTGCCGACCGTGGGCTGGCTGCTGATGGTGTCGAGCTGGGCGCGCTCCAAGGTCTTCCTGTGGGCGGTCGGCACGCCGCTGGTGGTGGCCCTGCTGCTGAAGTGGTTCAACATCATCGTCGGTCACGTGTCCAACTCGGTCATCGACGTCGACTGGTTCGTCCAGGAAGTGGTGTTGCGCGGCCTGGCCGGGCTGGTGCCGGGCATCTGGCTGTCCTACGGCGACATCGAGACCATCAACCAGCAATACGGTCTGGACCCGACCACCCTGCTGGGCCTGTCCTACTCCACGCTGAGCCACCCGAGCACCTGGGTCGCCGCCGTGGCGGGCGCCGCGATGATCTACGCCGCCATGCGCCTGCGCCGCTGGCGCGACGAGGGCTGATTCCGTGCGCGCCCTGTCAGCGATAGCACTCGGGGCCCTGCTCCTCTGCGGCAGCGCTGCCGCGGAGGACAAACCGGTCCGCCAACTGGAACCCGTGCATGTGAACGCCATGCGCAATCCGGAAGTGCGCAAGTACAAGGTGATCCTGGCCGGCCTGGATGCTTTCGACAGGCACCGGCAGCTGGCGCCGGCGGCCGAACGGCTGCATTTCCGGCTGCGCCCACAAGGGAAGGACGAGTCGGCGCAGCCGCTGGCGGTCCGCCTGGTGGGCGACGGCGGCTACCAACTGCCGATCACGATCGACGCCGACCGGCGCTTCGTGGTGCCGCGCGTTGATGCTGCCGAGGACGCCGAGAGCGAGCTGGAACTGAACCGCAAGCGCCGCGCCTACCGCACCGACCCCGACATCCGCACGCCGGGCCTGGCCGCCCACCAGCGGCGCCTGGGCGACCTCCGGCTGGAGTGCAAGGTGACCGTGGCGATGGCCAAGGCGGAGATCCCGGCCTTCTGGGTGATGACCATCAACACGATCCTGCTGCGCACCGACTGGTGCAACTTCTTCGGCGACCCCGAGGACTTCCGCTGGGAGAACGTGAGCAGGAAGGCGCATTTCCCCTTCCGCAGCGACCAGCCACTGCTGGGGGCGGTGCTGGTGGACGGCAACCGCTCGGCGAAACTGGAAGCCAAGGGTCATACCTTCCAGGTACCGATCGGGAACGCCAGCTGGAGCGACGACGCGCTGGTCGAACTGACGTTTGCAGAGCCGGCCGAAGCGGCGCCGGCTACTGGAACTGCTGGCGAAACGCCTCGAACTGCGCCTTGAGTTCCTCGAGCTCGCCGCGCAATGCGGCGACTTCCTGTTCCAGCTGGCCGACGCGGCTGGCGCCGCCTCCGCCGAGGCCGGCGCCGGCGGCGGGCGGCTCGTAGGCGGCCAGCTCGCCGCCCAGCAGGTGGCCGTAGCGCGCTTCCTTGGTACCCGGCGCGCGGTCCAGCTTCGCGACCAGCGGCGGGTATTTGTCGATCAGGAACTGCAGCACGGCCTCGACGTCCTGCACGCTCTTGAACTCGAACAGGCGGCCGGTGCGGGTGCGGATCTCGCCGGCGGTCTGCAGGCCGCGCAGCATCAGGATGCTCAGCACCGCCACCTTGTCCTGTTCCAGGGTCCACTTGATGCGCATGCGGTGTTCGTACTTCACCACGCGCGCGCCGGCCTGTGAGATCGCGCTGACGAGCTTTTTCTCGATCAGGCGCTGCAGGGTGTCCTGCACTAGCTCGTCGGTCATCTGCATGATCGGATCGCGGCTCGACAGCTGGTTGCAGCCGTTGACGATGGCGTTCACCGACATCGGGTAGTTATCCGGCGTGAGCGCCTCTTTTTCGGCCAGTACCGCGAGCACGCGGATTTCCATCGGGTCCAATACAGCGCCGTCGGGCGTGCCCGTCGTTTCATTCGTCATGCGTTTCCTCAGTCGACCAGTCGGTTCAGTTGTTCCGAATCGAGTTTATCACCCTCGGCCACCTTCGGACAGCACAGGCCGGCCTCGCGCATGGTGTTGGTGAGGCGTTCGATCTGCTCGTCCTGGCGCGCCACGTGATCGATCAGGCCGCGCAAGGCTTTCGACAGCGGGTCGTCGCCGTTGGGCGTGACGCCGTAGGCCGCGAACAGGTGGGCGCTGCGGGACTGGTCTTCCTTGCGGATGATGTGGGCCGGGTTGCCGACCGCGGTGGCGCCGCTCGGGACCGGCTTGATGACCACGGCGTTCGAGCCGATCTTGGCGTATTCGCCGACCGTGAAGGCGCCCAGCACCTGGGCGCCGGCGCCGACGATCACGCCGCGTTCGAGCGTCGGGTGGCGCTTGGTGCCGGCTACCAGGGTGGTGCCGCCCAGGGTGACGCCCTGGTAGATGGTGCAGTCGTCGCCCACCACGGCGGTTTCACCGATGACCACGCCGAAGCCGTGGTCGATGAAGACCCTGCGCCCGATGGTGGCGCCCGGGTGGATCTCGATGCCCGTGATGATGCGGGCGACATAGGAAATGAAGCGGCCGATCCACTTCAGCCCGAGCTTCCAGCAGGCATGCGCCCAGCTGTGCATGATCACGGCGTGCAGGCCGGGATAGCAGGTCAGGACTTCCCAGCCGTTGCGGGCGGCGGGGTCGCGCTGGATGATGCTCTGGATATCGTCGCGTAAGTTGGAAAACATAATAAGGAAATTCGCAAACCAGGGGAGGATGGTAGCGTATGTTGCGGGGGTTTGCTTGGGGTGATGCGGGGGAACGATGCGCTAATTGCTGAGCTACGGAATTGGATCCCGGCCTTCGCCGGGATGACGTGCTTAGTGTGGCTTTATGACGAACGATAACGGACTGCAGAGTGTCCGTGCACCAATGCCCTAAAAACCGTCGTACCGGCGAAGGCCGGTACCCAATTTTGCTTGAACAGAGTTAGCCTTCGCGCGCGATGCGCTGGCGGCGTGCCTCGTACAGGCAGACGCCCGAGGCGACCGACACGTTCAGGCTCTCGACCGAGCCGAACATCGGGATGTTGACCAGCAAATCGCAGGTCTCGCGCGTCAGGCGGCGCATGCCCTCGCCTTCCGAACCCATCACCAGCGCCGTCGGGCCGGTGAAGTCGGCTTCGTACAGACCCTTGTCGGCGTCGTCCGAGGTGCCGATCAGCCAGATGCCGCGGTCCTTCAGCTCGCGCATGGTGCGCGCCAGGTTCGTGACCGTGATGTAGGGCACGGTCTCGGCCGCGCCGCTCGCCACCTTGGCGGCGGTGGCGTTCAGGCCGACCGCACGGTCCTTCGGGACGATCACGGCGTGGGCGCCGACGCCGTCGGCCACGCGCAGGCAGGCGCCCAGGTTGTGCGGATCGGTGATGCCGTCCAGGATCAGGAGCAGCGGCGGACCTTCGATCGCGTCCAGCAGCTCGTCCAGGTTGCGCGCCAGCGCCAGCTGGCTGGCGAAGGCGATCACGCCCTGGTGGCGGCGGGTGCCGGTGATCTTGTCGAGGCGCGCGGCATCGACCGGCATCACGCGCACGCCGGCCTCTTTCGCGCTGGCGATCAAGGCCTTCATGCGGGCGTCATTGCGCTCGGCATCGACGAAGATCTCTTCCACCGACTGGGCCTCGTGGCGCAGCCGCGAGGTCACCGCGTGGAACCCGAATAACATTTTATTTTTCATGTATTACTGTTTCTTCCTGCTAGTTTTGGCGGCGGGGGTCTTGGCCACCGCTTTGGTTTTTGGCGCGCTGGTCTTGGCGGCGCGCTTGGTAGGCGTCTTGGACGCGGTTTTGCTTGCGGTCTTGGCGGCGCCCTTGGCAGCGGGAGTGCGGGCGCTGCGCGGCACGCGTGGCGGCGGCACGAAGACGACGTCCTCGTCTTCGGCTTCCTCGTCCTCCGTGCTGGTGGTGCGCGACGCTTCCACCGGCGCCGGCTCCGCCGCGCCCTTGGCCTTGCGCTTCTTCGGCGGCTTCGGCTCGAGCGCCTCGACCGCGGCCTGGCGGGCCCGCTCGAGCGGGGCCGGAATGCCTTCCGTGCTTTCCGCCAGCACCAGGTCGATCTTCCTTGCCTCGAGGTCGACCTTCGCCACCTTGACGTTGACCTTGCTGGTCAGCTTGTAGACCTGGCCGCTGCGCTCGCCGCGCAGCTCGTGGCGCGCCTCGTCGTACTGGAAGTAGTCGGTGCCCAGGCCGCTGATGTGCACCAGGCCCTCGACGTACAGCTGGTCGAGCGTGACGAAGATGCCGAACGGGGTCACGCCGGACACGGTGCCGGTGAAGTCCTCGCCCAGCTTGTCCTGCATGAAGTAGCACTTCAGCCAGTTCTCGACGTCGCGCGAGGCTTCGTCGGCGCGGCGCTCGTTGGCCGAGCAATGCACGCCCAGCGCGTCCCAGATCGTCAGGTCCTGCTCCTTCTTGCCGCGGCCTTCCGCCTTGTCCTTGGCGGCCTGCTTGCGCGCCGAATTCGACAGCGTCGTATTCAGGCCTGCCAGGTCGATGCCCTTCGGCTCGTACTTCTTCCCTTGCAGGATGGCCTTGATCGCACGGTGGGTCAGCAGGTCGGGATAGCGGCGGATCGGGCTGGTGAAGTGGGCATAGGCCTCGTAGGCCAGGCCGAAGTGGCCGACGTTGTCCGGGCTGTAGACGGCCTGCTGCATCGAGCGCAGCAGCATGGTCTGCAGCAGGGCCGCGTCCGGGCGCTCCTTGATCTTTTGCATGACCTCGGCGTAGTCGCGTGCGGTCGGCTTGGTGCCGCCGCCAAGGTTCAGGCCGACCAGCTTCAGGAAGGTGCGCAGCTGCAGCAGCTTTTCTTCGGTCGGGGTACCGTGGATGCGGAAGGTGCCGGGGTGCTTGTGGCGGATCAGGAGGTCGGCCGCGCACACGTTGGCGGCCAGCATGCATTCCTCGATGAGGCGGTGCGCATCGTTGCGGGTGCGCGGGATGATCTTTTCGATCTTGCCGACCGCATTGCAGACGATGTAGGTCTCGGTGGTCTCGAAGTCGATCGCGCCGCGCTCCTGGCGCGCCTTGAGCAGCGCGCGGAACACCTCGTTCAGGTGCAGCAGGTGCGGCACGATGCCTGGCCTGCGCTGTGCTTCGGGGCCGCCCGTGTTGCCGAGGATCTCGGCGACTTCGTTGTAGGTCAGGCGCGCGGCCGAGTGCATCACGGCCGGGTAGAACTGGTAAGCCGTGACTTCGCCGTCCTCGGTGACGACCATGTCGCACACCAGGGTGCAGCGGTCCACCGCCGGATTCAGCGAACACAGGCCGTTGGACAGCTTCTCGGGCAGCATCGGGATCACGCGGCGCGGGAAATAGACCGAGGTGCTACGCTCGATCGCATCGGTATCGAGCGCGTCGTTCGGTTTGACGTAGTGGCTGACGTCGGCGATCGCCACCAGGAGGCGGTAGCCCTTGGTAGGGCCGATCTTGACCGGCTCGCAGTAGACCGCATCGTCGAAGTCGCGCGCGTCTTCGCCGTCGATGGTCACCAGGGGCACGTCGCGCAGGTCGACGCGATTGGCCAGGTCGGCATCCACGACTTCGTTCGGCAGGCGGTTGGCCTGCTTCAGCGCGGCGGGCGAGAACACGTGCGGCACGCCGAACTTGCGCACCGCGATTTCGATTTCCATGCCCGGGTCGTCCAGCTCGCCGAGCACCTCGACGATCCGGCCGGTGGGCTGCTGGAAGCGCGAGGGCTGTTCGATCAGTTCGACGCTGACCACCTGCCCTGCCTTGGCCTTGCCCGGGCCGCCCGCCACCAGCACGTCCTGGCTGATGCGCACGTCTTCCGGCGAGACGATCCAGACCCCGCCTTCGTTCAGCAGGCGGCCGATCAGGTGGGTGTTGGCGCGCTGGACCACTTCGACGATGGTTCCTTCCAGGCGGCCGCGGCGGTCGGTGCCGGTGACGCGTGCGCGCACGCGGTCGCCGTTGAGCACCTTGTTCATTTCCTTGTCGTTCAGGAACAGGTCGCCGCCGCCCTCGTCCGGAATGACGAAGCCGTAGCCGTCGCGGTGCGCGCTGACGCGGCCGGTAATGAAACCGGTCTGGTCGGCCAACACATAGCTGCCACCGACATCGGCGCGGATCTGGCCGTCGCGCTCCATGGCGTTGAGCCGGCGGCCGAGCACTTCCTGAGCGGCGGGCTTGACCTTCAGGGCGCGCACCAGGTCGCTCGCTGCGAGCGGGCCTTTGGCATTGCGAAAGACGGCGAGGATTTCCTCGCGGCTAGGAATGGTATGAGTAGGTTGCTTCAAATCGTTTTCTTGTTTCTCTTGGTAGCGGCGCTGCCGGTGCAGTGCCCGGGATTGATTAACACCTTGACAGGCATAGTGTAAGGGATTGCCGAGCGATTCGCCTAACATATGCGGCCAAGCGTGCTCGAAGTCGTCCCGAGGAAAACCTTGCTTTGGGCTTTTGACTTTTGAAATCCTTCCGCTATAATCTCGGTCTCTTCAGCAACGCAGCTCGCTGCAGCAGGAGAAAAACAGTAGCGGCAGAGGCATTTCGCACTGCGGTCAACGAAAGTTGATCTGGCGAAAAATGACAAAGCCTGCTATTGTAGCAGAGTTGGTTCAGTGCCCACGTGGCGGAATTGGTAGACGCGCATGGTTCAGGTCCATGTGCCGCGAGGTGTGGGGGTTCGAGTCCCTCCGTGGGCACCACTCTACCGGAGCAGTTTTCCGTAAGTTGTATCGTTGTTGTAGCAGTTCGTAGTATCAGTGCCCACGTGGCGGAATTGGTAGACGCGCATGGTTCAGGTCCATGTGCCGCGAGGTGTGGGGGTTCGAGTCCCTCCGTGGGCACCACTCTAACGGAGCAGTTTTCCGCAAGTTGTCATGTTGTTGTAGCAGTTCGTAGTATCAATGCCCACGTGGCGGAATTGGTAGACGCGCATGGTTCAGGTCCATGTGCCGCGAGGTGTGGGGGTTCGAGTCCCTCCGTGGGCACCATCTACCGGATGTAAATCCGCAAGAAGTTTTGAAGTCGTAGCAGTATCAGTGCCCACGTGGCGGAATTGGTAGACGCGCATGGTTCAGGTCCATGTGCCGCGAGGTGTGGGGGTTCGAGTCCCTCCGTGGGCACCAAACTCTACCTTGGACGACAAGTCGCAGACGCGCATGTCCCGCAAAACGCCGTAAGCTTTGTAAAAGGCTTACGGCGTTTTGCGTTTACCATGTCTCTCCTCGATCTCTTCCGGCGGCCTTCACCGCCGAGCCTTCCCGCCAGTTTCGCCGAAGCGCGCACGCGCCTGATGCCTGTGCTGCGCGGACGCTGGAAGCGCGAATGCCTGCGTCTCATTGGCGCCGACACCCCACCGGGCAGCCTCTTCCTGCCGTTCAGCAGCGACACCGTGCTGATGCTGGTGCATGACGACGCGGACGTGATGCAGCCCATCGGTCAGGCAGAACTGGCGCAATGGGGCGTGAGTGTGGACGAAGCCCTGGGCGCCGCCATGGACAATCTGCGCGACGCCACGGCCGGCCGTGTGGTCCAGGTGGAGCGCCGCGTGTTCGCGGGCGACTGGCGCGATGTCTACGCTTCCTCGCGCCTGCTGCTGCCCGACCTGGCGCACCGCATTGCCGGCGCCAATCCCCTGGCAATGATTCCGGCGCCCCAGACGCTGCTGCTGGCGTCCGGCAATGACATGGAAAGCGTGCGCGCGATGGTCGCGCTGGCGCAGCGGGTCGCCGATGTCGAGGCACACCCGGTGTCGGCGCTGATGTATCGCTACGAGCACCGGCGCCCGGTCGAGCATGTGCCGGACGATGACGCCGTGCGCGCTGGACTGGCGCACCTGGGGCGGCAATACCTGTATGGCGACTACGCGGCGCAGAAGGAACTGCTCGATGCGCTGCATGAAAGGAAGGGTATCGACATCGTCGTCGCCGGCTACAAGGTGATGCGCGACGCGGCCGGTGGCGGCGAATACAGCGTCTGCGTCTGGCCCAGGGGAGTCGATGCCCTGCTGCCGAAGACCGACAGGGTGGTCCTGTCCAGCCACGGGCAGGACCTGCCCATGCTGCCGTGGGATGCACTGCATGCGACATCCGGCCACCTGATGGAACCCGTGCCCGGCGCCTGGCCGGCGCGCTACCGCGTCAGCGGCTTTCCCGACCTGGCGCCGGCACGGAAGGCCTAGTGCGCCGCCAGGTCGTCGAGGATCGGGCAGCTCGAGCGTGCATCGCCATGGCAGGACGCGGCCAGCGCTTCGAGCGTGCGGCGCATGGCTTCCATCTCGGCGATCTTGCGGTTGAGCTCATCGATGTGGGCGCGCGCCAGGGCGCGCACGTCGGCGCTGGCGCGCCCCCGGTCCTGCCACAGGCTCAGCAGCTTGCCGATCTGCTCCAGCGAAAAACCGAGCGCACGGGCGCGATGGATGAACTGCAGCACGCGCACCTCGTCTTCGCCATACACGCGGTAGCCGGCGTCGGTGCGTTTCGCTTCCTTGAGCAGGCCGATCGCTTCGTAGTGGCGGATCATCTTGGCCGACACCCCGGACGCCCTGGCGGCGTCGCCGATATTGAGCAGCGTAGCGCCTTGCAGCATTGTCATCTCCTGTTGCCTATCCAATCATGGGATTGTAGCCTCCCATGCCTTCTCCATTGAGCGCAATCCAAGGGCGAGCGCGGATCCCGCGCTACGGTCACTAGTGTCGAGCCTGCCTGATGGCCCATCCCCTGCCCTTGTCGCCTCTTACGGAGATTACATCATGAAATCGAGAAAGAACAATGCCCCGGATACCGGCAAGCCCGGGCATGAAGGCGGATGCACCATCAACATCCGCATCAAGAGCAGCGGCACCATCAACATCTACAACTGTTCGGCGTCCACGCCGCCCGAGGCGCCATGCGCGCCGCCGGGTGGCGAGCACCCCTGTCCGCCCGGCGTGCCCGGCGCCTGCGTGCCGGTGTCGCTCGGCGCAAAGCCCAAGCAGAGCCGGCGCAACAAGCTCGACCGGCTGCTCGCCAACAACCGCGTCCCGAGCACGCTCGGCGCCTCCTTCTTCCACCTGGCGCGGCGCTACCTTGCGGGCAAGGCGCCGGCCAATGCGCTCGAGGAGAGCGGCTTCGCCACCTTGCGCCGCCTGCCGCCGGAATTGAAACGCGTGCTGGCCTGCGCGGGCGATTCGCTCGATAGCCTGAGCGGCGGCGAGCGCAGCCGCCTGTTCGCCACTGGCTTGCTGCCCTCCATCGACCAGCCGATCGACCTGGCGCAGCTGTCGCTGGGCTTTGCCCAGGAGATCGCGGACCGCGTCGGCGTGCAGGCCTTCGACGACGCCGCCTGTGCGACGCAGGAGCATCCGGGCCGGGTGCGCGTGCGGCCCTACATCCCCGGCGAGGAAAACTTCGATCCCCTGGTGCGGATCTGCCGGGTCAACGGCCTGCGCACCGGCAGCTACACGCCGCCGCTGTCCCCGGGCGAGTACCTGCCGTCCGAACTGCAGCAGCGTTGCCGCGTGATCATGGAAGGCAACGAAGCGCGGCAGGTGTGCGAGGTGCAGACGGGCGACTGTCCCGGCAACACCGCGGCCGGCGCCTGCCAGCGCATGCTGGAGATCGAGGCGGGCCAGGGCGTGCTGCTGGAAGGCGTCAACTTTTCCAGCGTCGATGCGACGGTGCGGCTTTTTGCCAAGGACGCGCCGGGCACGGTGCTGCGCGAAGTTCCCGCCCAGGTGTGCGGCGACGACGAGACACCGCTCACCGAGCGCATCGGCGGCCAGGACCGCCCCATCCTCGATTGCCGCGTGCACGACCGCCTCAGCTTCCAGCTGCCCGCCGACCTGGCTCCCGGCGTGTACGGTTTCCAGGTCGCGGTGCCCAACCTCAGCACCCACCCCGGCCACGGCCCCGTGCTGCTGTCGAACGTCGAATATATCGGCGTCGCCACGCCCTCGAGCGCGCGCTTCGAGATCAGGAGCGAAAGCCTGTACGCACGGGCCGAGACTTCGCCCGCCTCGTTCGGCTCGGACGAAGTCGGCATCCGGATCCTGGCGCTGCCGCTGTTTCCCGACCTGAGCTCCGGGGAAGCGCAGTTGCCCAATGGCGGCGAACCGATCCGCTTCGGCGACGTCGACAGCGGCGAGACGCGCGCCATGGACCACCTGCTGTTCTCGCACCAGGCGCCGATCCTGGGCGCCGCGCTGTCGATCCGGGGCTTCGAGATCGATGGCGAAGAGGCGTTCGAGCGCCAGATCGAGGACACGCTCGACGCCTTCATCGACATCCTGAAAGACCAGCTGGCCTTTGTGATGGACCATCTCAAGGAAGCCGGCAGCATTGCCTCGAAGCTGGACAGCTACGGCCTCAAGGGCCTGATCGCCGCCGCCATCGCGGCCGCGGTGGTAGTGGCGATCGACGTCTTCGTGGCGCTGTGGGCGCCGGCCGATCCGATCATCGAGGACATGATCGGCCCCGGCGTCCAGGACCTGGTCGAGCTGACCAATGTGGATGTCGCGCTGCCGGCGGCAAGCGAACATACGACGCCGCAAGGGATCAGGGTCCGGGTGACGCCGCTCGACAAGATCCCCGGCCAGTACCGCGAACGGCGCGAATACATCAGCGACGACGAGGACAGCCGCTACGAAATCGTGTTTCGCTACAACCGGGTGGCATAGGCAGGGCTCGTAGACGGGGCGAGGAGGAAAATCGACGCGATGCTTGACTTGCGCCACCATCAAGGTAAGCTCGACAGCACATGAAACACGCTACCCTCCTCCTTGCACTCGGCCTGGCTGCACATGCGGCACTGGCCGGTCCGGCGCCCTATTATCAATGGCGCAGCAAATTGAACGGCACGCTTGCATGCTCGCAAACGCCCCTGGGTCCGGGCTGGGAAAAATCTGGCGGTCCCTATCGGGACGCGCGTTGCGAAAAACCCATTGTTGCTAAATAATGGGGTGCAAGTCGCAGCTCATCCGATTATTCAAATACTGAGGAGACACCGATGTTTACGAGTCCGGAGCAGTTCGCCAACGCCACCAAGACCCTGTTCGACCTGCAGATGCAGACTTTCAATACCCTGGCCGACAAGACGGTCAAGGGTGTGGAGCAGGTGGTGGCGCTGAACATGAATGCAGCGAGGAGCTCGATGGCCGGCTCGATCGCGGCGGGCCAGGAGATGGCGGGTCTGGCCGGTACCGGCGACCCGAAGGCCGCCATCGCGGCGCTGCATGCGCGCATGCAGCCGGGCGCAGCCGGCGCTGCGGAATATCGCGAGCAACTGAAGGCCATCATCGACGAGATGCACCAGGAATTCCGCCAGGCCGCCGATACCCACGTGGCCGAAGCCAAGAGCACCCTGTCGGCGCTCATCTACGACGTGACGCAGAACGTCAAGCCGGGCTCGGAGAACGCCGTGGAGATCATCAAGACCGCCATCGACAACGCGTTCAAAGGTTACGAACAGGTGACCCAGGCCACCCGCCAGGCGGTGCAGACCGTGGAAGCGCAGATCGCGAAGGCCACGTCGATGGTGCAGCCGGGTACGCAGAAGCAGGCCGAATAAAGCAAGAAGGCCGGCAATGCCGGCCCCTCCCGAAAGAAAATTTCATCTACACGCATGGAATGAAATTTTCTTTCAACCCTCTTCCACTCAGTGTTCCGTCTCGATTCCCAGCAATTCCTCCAGCCGCGCCAGCGAAGCATCGTCCTTGATGACCGAACGCAGCCAGGCGTGCAGTGGCTGCTCGCCCCAGCGCGCCGCCTTCTCGGCCAGGTAGGCGACCGGGCTGTGCGGCTCGGTGCGGCGGAAGAACTCGGCCACGCCGCGCAGCTGGGCCAGCGCCTGTTCGCGGCTTTGCAGCGGTCCCTCGCCCGCCACGCCCTGCACGCGCAGCGGACTGCCTGTGGCCACCACCACCGGCATGGCCTGCGCCGTCGGCGCCGGGTGCGCGATCGGCGGCGCCGCCAGGTCCTCGAAGTCGCGCAGCGCCGCACGCGCGGCGCCGAAGCTGGGACCATCCGCGCCCAGCCGCTCGTCGACCACGCGCTCCAGTTCCGTCAGCGCGGCCAGGCAATCGTGGGCCGCCTCCGCCAGCGCTTGGCGCGCCGCCGGCGTCGCCCTGATGCGCGCCGCTTCCAGCTCGGCGACGCTGTCCGGTCCACGCCCGCGCGCCGCTTCCCAGGCGATCATGGTGACGCCATCGGCCAGCGGCACCTCCTTGACCAGGGGCGCGATGCGCGCCGCGATCCAGGCCAGGTTGCCGATGCGGCGTTCATGGCCGTCCTCGTCGGGCAAGGGATGCACGCTGTCCCAGTAGCGCTCGCACAGCGCGCCCAGGAGGCGCAGGCTGTCCGCCAGGCTGGGCAAGCCACTCGTTTTGGTACCCGCTTCCGCCAGCCAGACCGCCAGCTGCAGGTCCTTGCTGCGGGTTTCGATCAGCTCCGCGCAGCGTTTGGACACGAACTTCCAGTCGGCTTCCTTCAGCGTCGTCACCCAGGCCCCCTGCTCGATCGAGGGGTCGTCGGCCTGGCGCGCACGGTTGATGGCGTCGAACTCGGGCGAGAACGCGAGGTCCTCGCCGCAGGGCTGGTCCGCACCGAGCGGGATCAGCAGTTTTTCAAGGTTCAGCATGAGCCCTCCTTACTCGATCGCGTACTTGAACTTGCCGGCCTTGGTCGCGCCCACCTTGACCCGGGTGATCGCTCCGCCCTCGGCCATCCGCGCCAGCACGCTGTCCGCGATCTCGGGCAGCAGTGTGCCGTTCAGGATGTTGTCGACGTTGCGCGCGCCGGAATCGACCTCGGTGCAGCGGTTCAGGACCGCCGACACCAGCGCCTCGTCGTACTCGAAACGGGCGCGGTGGTTGTCCATCACGCGCGCCTTGATGCGGTCCAGCTTCAGGCGAATGATGTTGGTGAGCACCTCGTCGCGGATCGGATAGAAAAGCACCACGGCCAGGCGTCCCAGGAAAGCCGGCTTGAAGTGCTTCATCAGCTGCGGGCGGATCAGCTCGGCCAGCTGCTCCGGCGTCGGCACTTCGTTCAGTGGCTTGTTCAGGCAGGCCGCCATCATCTGGCTCGAGCCCACGTTCGAGGTCAGGATGATGATGGTGTTGCGAAAGTCGATCTGGCGCCCTTCGGCGTCGTCCATCACGCCCTTGTCGAAGACCTGGAAGAACAGCTCCATCACGTCCGGGTGCGCCTTTTCCACTTCGTCGAGCAGCACCACGCTGTAGGGATTGCGGCGCACCGCCTCGGTCAGCACGCCGCCCTCGCCATAGCCGACATAGCCCGGCGGCGAGCCCTTCAGGCCGGAGACGCTGTGCGCCTCCTGGTATTCGCTCATGTTGATGGTGACCAGCTTGCGCTCGCCGCCGTACAGGATGTCGGCCAGCGCCAGCGCCGTCTCGGTCTTGCCCACGCCCGAGGTGCCGACGAACAGGAACACCCCCTTGGGCTTGTTCGGATCGTCCAGGTTGGCGCGCGCCGTGCGCACCCGCTGGGCCACGGCGTGGCTGGCGTGCGACTGGCCCAGGATGCGCTCGTCGAGCATGGCCTGCAGCCGCATCACGGTGTTCAGCTCGTCCTTGACCATGCGGCCCAGCGGGATGCCGGTCCAGTTGGCGACGATCTCCGCCACCGTGTGGCCGTCCACCTGCACCGGCACCAGCGGCGATTCGCCCTGCAGGCTGCGCAGGCGCTCGACCCGGGCCCGCAGCTCGCTCGCATCCTGGGTCCTGCCTTCTTCGAGCGCGCTACGCATCTCGCCGATTTCAAGGGCGATTCTTTGCTCCTCGTCCCAGCGCTGCTGCAGGCCGATGCGTTCGTCGTCGAGGGCGCCGCGCTGCTGGCGCAGCTGCGCCAGCTTCTCCTCGTGGCTGGCGCCGCTGCTCGCTTCGCGCTGCAGGCTTGATACCTGGGCGTCGATGCGCTCGATGCTGCGGCTGCAGTCTTCCAGGGCCGCCGGCGTCGCGCTCTGACCCAGCGCCACCTTGGCGCAGGCGGTGTCGAGCACGCTGATCGCCTTGTCCGGCAGCTGGCGGCCGCTGATGTAGCGGTGCGACAGGCGCACCGCCTCGGTAATGGCGTCATCAAAGATGCGCACCTTGAAGTGGCTTTCCATCAGCGGGGCCATGGCGCGCAGCATGGCGCAGGCGGTCGGTTCGTCCGGCTCCTCGACCTTGATCACCTGGAAGCGCCGCGCCAGCGCCGCGTCCTTCTCGAAATACTTCTTGTATTCGCCCCAGGTGGTGGCCGCGATGGTGCGCAGCTCGCCGCGCGCCAGCGCGGGCTTGAGCAGGTTGGCGGCGTCGTTCTGGCCGGCGGTGCCGCCGGCGCCGATCATGGTGTGGGCCTCGTCGATGAACAGGATGATGGCGTGCGGGCTCCTCTTGACTTCGTCGATCACGTTCTTCAGGCGGTTCTCGAACTCGCCTTTCACGGACGCCCCGGCCTGCAGCAGGCCCATGTCGAGGGTGTGGACCTCGACACCTTTGAGCACGTCCGGCACGTCGCCCCCGGCGATGCGCAGCGCCAGTCCTTCGACCACGGCGGTCTTGCCGACGCCTGCCTCGCCGGTCAGGATCGGGTTGTTCTGGCGCCGCCGCATCAGGATGTCGATCGCCTGGCGGATCTCGGGATCGCGCCCGATCACCGGATCGACCCGGCCGTCGCGCGCGCGCTGGGTCAGGCAGGTGGTGTACTGGTCGAGCGCCGGGGTGGCGCGCGCCGGGCCGCCGGCGATGTCCCCAGCCGCGTCCCCGGGCGCGTCCTCGTGCTCCGCCGCCGCCGGCTGCGCCTCGCTTGAGCCGCGCGTGAGCTTTTGAAGGTCGTGCTTCAGGCGGTCGACCGGGAACTTGCGGAACAGCGGCGACGCGCGCATTGCCAGCTGCGACAGCGAAGCTTCGGTGAGCAGCGCCAGCAGCAGGTGGCTGCTGCGGATCTGGTTCGGCTGGCCCGCAGTTGGCGTCCCCAGGGAGGCGATCAGCCACGCATGCTCGAACAGCACCGGCAGGTGGCGCGAGAACACCGGCGTGCGTGCGCTGCCGGTGACGAAGCGGTTGACCTCGTTGCGCAGGTCGGTCTCCAGGCCCGTCAGGCTGATGTCGCAAGCCTGCGCGATCACGCACAAATCGCACCCCCGCTGCTCGATCAGGCCCAGGAACAGGTGCTCGATCTCGACCTCGTACTGCCCCATGCCGACGCAGATCGAGGCGGCGCGCGTGGCGGCGGCGCGGGTGGTGTCGTTCAGCTTGCCGATCAGGGTCTTGAGATTGATGTCCATCGTGTCGCGTCCTTGTAGTAAAGAGGGCCGGCCGCAGCCTCAGCCGCGTGGCCGGCCGTTGCGCTTGACGGCGTAGTGCAGCGACGAGGGCTGCAGCACCGCATTGAAGTTCACCGGCTCGCTGCTCTCCAGCAGGCTGAGGCGGGCATGGATGATGAAGCTGAGGCGGTTGACGCTGCCCGCCACCAGGTCGAGCGTGGCGCTGACTTCGCGCAGGCGCGGCTCGTGGGCTTCGATGGCGTCCTGGATGCTGGCGCAGACGGCGGCGCGATCAAGGCTGCTGGTGAGGCAGTAGCCGGCAAAGTCCTGCAAGCCATAATGCAGGAAGGACCCGCGCGCCTCCGGATAGGCGTTGAGGATGGCCGGGTCGAACGGCAGGCGCGTATTGAGCAGCGCTTCCAGGTCGCGCGCCACGCTGTCCTTGAGCTGCTCGACCGTGAACGGGGCGCCCCGGGCGGCGTCCGGGCGCTCGTCCATGAGACGGTCCAGCAGGCCGGGCTTGAAGCCCTTCATGCTTCCTCCGATCGTTCAAAAAACGCGCGGCGCAGCGGCATCGGCCGCGTACGCCGCGCACGCACCGGCCGCCCGGGTCTGCCCCCCCGGACGGCCGTGGACGGGGTCAGGCGACCTTGTTGGCCGCCAGGTCCCAGCCGCCCGAGGTGTTGCCGCCCGAGCCGCCGCCGATCTTCTGCTGGGTGTACTTCCACTTGATCTTCGAGAACTTCAGGCCGACCTGCTCCTGGATGATGCTGCCCTCTTTCACGCTCGGCTCGACCGCGCCGATCAGGACGTTCTCCAGTTCGATCTCGAAGTATTTGATGCGCTCGCCCTGGCCGTCGGCGCGCATGAACTCCAGCTTGGCCTTCGGGATGGTCTTGCCGGCCGAGCAGGTCTGCAGCAGGATCGGCGAGGACAGGTCGGCCAGTTTCTTCAGCGTGATCTCCTCGTGTTCGCAACGCTCGGCGGTGTGGCCGCCTCCGGTCGATGCGGTGGCCGAACGCGGTTGCTTCACGCCCCAGTCCACGGCCAGGCACTCGATCCAGTCCTTGTGCTTGTCGTCCATCGATTCGCCCTTGATCCCGTCGATCTGCAGGTACACGTCAATTGCCATGTTCTACTCCATTCAAGTTTAAGAAGGACTGCTTAGCCATTGGTCGATTGGGGCAACTCCGCGACCAGTCGGAGCGAAACGGACAGCTCGTCGAGCTGGAAGTGGGGACGCAGGAAGGACACCGCGCGGTACACACCCGGACGGCCCGGCACCTCGGACACCTGCACGCTGGCTTCGCGCAGCGGGAACTGGGCCTTCTGGTCCTGGCTCGCGTTGTCGTCGAGGAGCACATATTGGGTTAACCAGCGATTGAGGTAATCCTCGACATTCGAGGCGGCGGCGAAGCTGCCGATCTTGTCGCGCATCATGGCCTTCATGTAATGGGCGATGCGCGAGACCGCGAAGATGTACTGCAGCTGCGAGGACAGCACCGCGTTGGCATTGGCCGCCTCGTTGTTGTACTTCTTCGCCTTCTGCGCCGACTGGGCGCCGAAGAAGGCCGCGTACGAGGTGTTCTTGCAGTGGACCAGGGAGATGAAGCCGAGGTCCGACAGTTCCTTCTCGCGGCGGTCGGTGATCGCCAGTTCGGTCGGGCACTTGAGCGCCACCTCGCCCTCGTCGGTCTTGAAGGTGTGGGCCGGCAGGTTCTCCACCAGGCCGCCGCCCTCGACGCCGCGGATCGCCGCGCACCAGCCGTAGTCCTCGAAGGCCTTGGTCAGCTTGGAGGCAAACGCGTAGGCCGCATTGCACCACAAGTACTTCTGGTGGTCGCTGCCGTCCACGTCCTCGACGTAGTTGAAGCCTTCGGTGGTCATGCCGTCGGCCGGGTGGTAAGGCAGGCGCCCCAGGAAGCGCGGCAGGGTCAGGCCGACGTAGCGCGCGTCTTCCGACTCCCGGAACGCCTTCCACTTGGCGTATTCGACGGTGTCGAAGACCTTGGCCAGGTCGCGCGGCTTGCCCAGGTCGCCGAAGCTGTCGATGCCGAACAGCTCGGGCGAGGCCGAGGTGATGAAAGGGGCGTGGCTGGCGGCCGCCACGTGCGACATCTGCTCGAGGAAGTAGACGTCCTCGGGCTGGCGCGAGATCTCGAAGTCGCCGATCAGGGTGCCGTAGGGCGCGCCGCCGAAGCTGCCGAATTCCTCTTCGTAGACCTTCTTGAACATGCTGCTCTGGTCGAATTCCAGCGCCGACTGGAAATCCTTCACCAGCTCGCGCTTGCTGGCGTTGAGCATGCGGATCTGCAGGTTGGCGCTGGTGGCGCTGTTCCTGACCAGGTAGTTCAGGCCGGTCCAGCTCCGTTCCAGCTTCTGGAACTCGGGCGCGTGCATCACGGCCGACAACTGGTCCGAGATCATGCGGTCCAGCTCGGCCAGGCGGGCGTCGATCATGGCCGACAGGTTGTTCGACATGACCATCGTGCCCTGCATCACCTGGGTCACGAGCTCCGAGATGATGTCGCGGGCACGTTCGTGTTCGCTGCTGGATTTCGCGACGCGGCTCTGCTCGACGATCTGGTCGAGCAGCGAGGCGTCGAGCTCCACCGCTGTTGCGTTGGCCTTCGCGGTATCGAGGACTGCCGCCATCATGCCTCCCCTTCAGGTTTGCCCTGCTTCTTCAGGCTTTGCAGTTTTTCGGTATTGCCCAGCACTTCGCTGAGGATGTCTTCGAGCTTGTCGTTGCCGGCCAGCTTGTTGCGCAGGTCGGCCAGCTTGGTGCGCGCCTCCAGCAAGCCATTGAGCGGCGCCACCTGGCGCACCACCGACTCCGGCCGGAAGTCGTCCATCTCCTTGAACTGCAGCTGCACCGCGAACTGGCCGCTCTCGGGCGACAGGTGGTTGTCCACCCTGAAGGTGGCCACCGGGGCCACCGCCCCCAGCACCTCGTCGAAATTGCCGGCGTCGACGTTGACGAACTTCTTGTCCTTCAGGCGCTTTTTCTCCTGCGAGGGGTCGTTGCCGAAGTCGCCCACCACGCCGACGACGAAGGGCAGTTCCTTGTTCTCGATGGCGTCGCCGATCTCGACGTCATACGTCATCTGCACGCGCGGCGCGCGCACCTTCTGCAAGCGTTTCTGCACGCTTTCACTCTTGGCCATGTCGACTCCAGGTTGCGGGGGGATGGAAGGGCCGGCGGGGCCGGCCGCGCGGGTTACTTGAGGCCGGCGAACGGGTCCTTGTCGTTGCTGGCTGCCTTGGTCTGAGCTGCCGGTTGGGCCGATGCGGTGGACGTCCGCGATCTTGCCGGCGCCGAAGACTTGCTCGTGTCGCCTTTCGCGGGGACCAACACAGGTTCACCCAGGCTCTGACGCAGCAGCTTGGCCAGGTCCTGCGCCTCGCTCTTCACGTCGCCGGCCAGGTTGTTCCTGCGGGTGAGGTCGGACAGGGATTTGCTGGCCACGCGCAGCCCACTAACGGCAATGATGCTGTGCGCCACCGTATCGTCCGGATCGCGCTCCAGCGCCTCCTGCGCATTGGTGATCGCGTCGCCGTAAACGCCGGCATTGAAGCGGATCTGCGCCATCTTGACCCAGGGCCGCTTGTCGACCGGGTGCGACCGGCTGGCGGCCTTCATCATGCCGTAGGCCTTCTCGTCCTGTTTCGCCGCGATCGCGGCATCGGCCTCGGTAAAGACCTGTTCGCTCAGGGCGGCGGTCGATTTGGTGGTGTCTTTTTTCGGGATGGTTTCGCACCCGGCAAGGGCGACGACTCCCAGGATCAAGGGCATCAAGCGTTTGTACATCATGCTGGTTTCTCCACGACAGTTAAGCCAGCCACCATTATTCGCAAGCGGGTTTCAATGAAGTTGCGCACTGTCAACCAAAGCAGAGTTCCCCTTCTTTCACACGTTCAGGGCTTGCGCTTGCGCGCGATCACGGCACTCGCACGCCACTGGGTTTCAATCCGTGCTTGAACCCGCAAACGATGAGTAAAGGAAATGGCGATGAGAACAATTTCATCCCTCGCGATCCTGGCGGCGGCCTGCGCCCTGGCCGGCTGCGGCAGCAACGGACTCGCGGCCAAGGCCATGGAGGCCACCGGGCTGCGCAAGCCGCCGGAACTGCCGGATGCGCAAAAGCCGCCGCGCAGCGTGGCGCTGCACCTGCACGCCGCGCCGAAGCTGAACGTCGACAAGCGCGGCCAGCCGATCGCCCTTGCCGTGCGCCTGTACAAGCTGCGCCAGAAGGACGCATTCGAGCAGGCGCCTTATTCCGCCTTCCTCAACCCGCAGGTGGAGCGCGAAAGCCTGGGCCCGGACCTGCTCGAGGTGCGCGAGATCATGCTGGTGCCCGGCCAGCGCTACGAGGTCATGGAAAAACTCGGCCGCGAAGCGGGCTACCTGGCCGTGGTCGCGCTGTTCCAGCGTCCCGCCGAGGGGCGCTGGCGCACTGCGGTGCCGGCGGCCGACGCCGAGCGTAGCGGCCTGACCCTCGGCCTGCACGCCTGCGCCATGACGGTCGGCGGCAGCGGCGAGGCGGCGACGCTATCTTCTGTGCGCTGTCAATGAAGCCTACGTTGTTTCCGCCAAGCTAGGAATTTCTGAGCCGGAGATGATGTCGATGAGCATGCCAGCGAAGCTACTGTGGGGCGAGGGACTTTTCCTGCGGCCCCAGCATTTCCAGCAGCAGGACCGCTACCACGAGGCGCGCCTGAACCAGACCGCCTGCGCCCTCCACCCCTATGCCTGGGGCGTGCGCAAGCTGGTGGTCGACTACGACGCCCTGCGCCACGACGTGCTGCGGATCGAGGAACTGTCGGTGCTGTTCCCGGACGGCGAGGTCTACCGCGCGCCCGACGGCGACCCGCTGCCGCTGCAGGTGCGCCTGGGCGAGCTGCCGGCCGGGCAGCAAGCGGTGACCTTCCACGCCGCCCTGCCGGCGCTGAAAGCCTGGGGCGACAATGCGGCCTCGGAGGGTGACACCCAGGCCGACGCGCGCTTCTGCAGCATTGACCGCGAGACCCAGGACCTGTACACGCGCGCCGCCGAGGCCCCGATCACCTACCTGCGCAAGGCGCTGCGGCTGGTGGCCGATACCGAGCCGCTGGAAGCCTACGACAGCTTCCCCCTGCTGCGGCTGCGGCGCGTACCCACCGGCGGCTTCGAGGCCGACCCGTCCTTCGTGCCGCCCAGCCTGTCGATCGACGCCGCGCCCGGCCTGCACCTGAACCTCGCGCGCCTGATGGAAAAGCTGCTGGCCAAGGTCAACGCCCTGTACGGGCACATGCGCGAGCCGAGCAAGAACGTGATCGAGATCCGCGGCGGCGACGTCTCGGCCTTCTGGCTGTTGCACACGGCCAGCACCGGCTACGCAGCGCTGTCGCACTACCTCGGCCACCGCGACCTGCATCCGGAACGCCTGTTCGGCGAGCTCCTGGGACTGGCGGGCGGCCTGATGACCTACTCGCGCAGCTACCGGCTGGAAGACCTTCCTTCCTACGTGCATGCCGATCCGGGCCCGCAGTTCGCGCGCCTGGACGGCATCATCCGCGACCTGCTGGACACCGTGATCTCGTCGCGCTATTTCACGATCGCCCTGAACCGCGAACGCCCGTCCTACTACCTGGGGGCGCTCGATTCGGGACGCATCAACCTGCAGACTACCCTCTACCTGGCGGTGTCGGCCGACATGCCGGCGCTGCAGCTGGTGGACGTGGTGCCGCTGCAGTTCAAGGTGGGCGCGCCGGAAGACGTCGACAAGTTCGTGCTGTCGGCCCTGCCCGGCGTGAAGCTAGTGCACGCGCCCCAAGTGCCGGCGGCGGTGCCGGTGCGGCCCGATACCTATTATTTCATCCTGGAGAACCGTGGCATGCTGTATGAAACGATGCTGAAATCGCAGGCGATCTCGATCTATGTCCCGAACGGGATCCGCGACCTGCGCCTGGAACTGATCGCGGTGGCGGCATGAGCGCCTTCGTCGAACGGCGCGTGGCGCCGCAACCCGGGTTGGCGACCGAGCGTCCGCCCCAGCGCCTGGTGGACATCATGTACGAGGGCTTCTACGCCCTGTTCCTGCTGAAGAACGGCTGCGGCCCGCAGGACAAGGTGGCGTTTGCCGACAACATGACCGGCTTCCTGGCCGACGTCGACCGCAACGCCAAAGGACTCGGCATCTCGGCCGAGGACGTGACGGCGGCCAAGTACGCCTTCTGCTCGGCGGTGGACGAGATCATCCTGCGCTCGACCTACGAGGTGCGCGAAGCCTGGGAAACCCGCCCCCTGCAGCTGCGCGTGTTCGGCGACCAGCTGGCTGGCGAGCACTTCTTCCACCGCCTCGAGGACCTGCGCGCCAAGGGGCAGGTGCACGTGGAGGCACTCGAAGTCTTCCACATGTGCCTGCTGCTCGGCTTCCAGGGCCGCTACGCGCTCGACGGCCGCGACAAGCTGGACTACCTGGTGGCGCGCCTGGGCGACGAGATCGCCCGCATGCGCGGCCGCACCCGCGGCTTCGCCCCGCATGCCGAGCGGCCGGACCAGGTGGTCAACCGGCTGCAGAGCGATTTGTCGCTGTGGGTGCTGGGGGCGGTGTTCATGGTGGCGGGACTGGGTGCCTACCTGGGCTTCCGGACGGCGCTGTCGAACGAGACGGGGGCGCAGATGGCGGCCTATAACGACCTGGTGAAGCTGCCGCCGAAGGCGGCGCATGTGACGATTACCTTGCCGTAGTATGCAAGTAAACTTGGGTCCCGGCCTGCGCCGGGACGACGTGCTTACACCGTTGGCCTCAAGACCGTCGTTCCGGCGAAGGCCGGAACCCAAGTTCGTTTGAGAACCTACTGAATCACCTTGAACTCGATCCGCCGATTCCGCGCCTTCCCCTCCGGCGTCCGATTGTCCGCCACCGGCCGGTCCGGCCCCTCGCCCGACACCGCGATCGTGTCCGCCGCAATACCTTTCCCGACGATGTAGGTCTTGATCGCCTCCGCCCGCGCCTGGCTCAGCGACAGGTTACCGGCGCGCGAGCCCGCGTTGTCGGTGTGCCCGATCACCTCCACCTTGACGCCCCTGAGCTTCTGCATCGCCGCGCTCATCTGGTCCAGCACCGCCATCCCCGATTCGGTCAGGGTCGCCTTGCCGGACTCGAACTCGATGATGCGGTTCGCCAGCGCGGCGTCCAGCACGCCCTGTTCCGAGACCGCCACGCGCAGGCCGTTGTTGACCGTGTAGGTTCCGTTCAGGCTGGCCGCGATGTCGCCGGCGATCCTTTGGCGCTGCTCTTCGTTGGCGACGTCGCCGCGCAGGCTGACATTGCTGCCCTCGACCTTGAGCTGGCCACGGCTCACCAGCTTCAGGTTGGGGTTGATCAGGCGCGAAACGTAATCGTTCCAGTTGGCGGGCGCCGCCACCGTGCCGACCGTCAGCTGGTCGACCACGCGCGAGGCCCCATAGACGATGCGCAGGCGGTCGAGCAGCGCCGCCCTGGTCGCTTCGTCGGCAACGGTGCCGCTGACGACGACCGGGGCCTCCTGCTGGGCATGGACGGCGCCGGCAAGCAAGCCGGCAAGGATCAAGGCGAAAGGTTTCACGTTCCAGCTCCAATGAAGGTCTTCATGAACATGTCGCGCGCCAGCCCGAGCGGCAGGTCGGCCTGCGCCAGGTAGCTCGCCAGCGAGCGCACGTCGAGGTCGATGTAGAGCTGCTCGTCGATCCAGCCGGTGTCGGACAGGCGCACCTGCTGCTCGGCGCCGACCAGCGGGTCGACCAGCGCACGCAGGGTCTCGGCCAGGGCGGCGCAGAAGCCGACCACCAGCACCGGCCGCCCCTCCTGGCGCGTGATGAAGATCGCCAGGTCGAAGTTGGAGCGGCGCAGGAATGGCGCCACCAGCTGCAGCCAGAACGCGGCCACCGGGTAGCGCTGCCCGGCGTCGTTCGGCAGCGGCAGCACCAGGCTCTTGTGCAGCTCGGCCGGCTGGCTGTGCATCACCGGCTGCAGCAGCAGTCCGAGCGCCAGCACCATGCGCGCGAACTGGCGTTCCTCCAGCAGCGCGCCGAGCGAACCGACGGTGCCGTTGGCCAGCAGGTGCGACAGCGTCGGCTCGGCGTCGCCCAGGGCGACGGTAGCGTCGGCGATCGCCTGCAGGTGCGGGCCGGGATCGGCTTCGCACAGCACCCGCGGGCAGCGCGTCTCGAGGAAGGTCCACAGCGGCGCGAAGGCCAGCGGGCAGCGCGTAACAAAAGCGGCCGGGTCCTGTACCGCATGGGTGCGCGCCGCCAGGAAGGGAAAACGGCGTCCCGACTGGTCGTGGCTGGCCAGCAGGTGGCCGGCGATCGCATGGCGGCGCGCCGGCCCCACCAGGGCAAAGCTGACGGCGGGCATGGCGTCGTAGTTGATGCGCCAGCGCGCGTCCTGGGCCAGCTGCGTCATGACCTGGGCCAGCCAGCGGTCCAGCATGGCGATCGCGGCCGGGTCGTCGGCCAGCTTGACGAAATCGGCGCGCGCCGGGACCTTGCCGAAATAGCCGATCCGTTCCGAAGCCGGGCCGCGCATCACTGGCCCCCGCCCGCGCTGGCCAGCGCCGGCGCCGGCGTGTCGGGCACGCGTCCGACGATGGCGGTCGGCAGGCGCAGGCCGCGGAAACCCTGGCCCTGCTCGCCGCTGCCGTTGGCCGCCGCGCTCGAGACGATCTTCAGGTCCACCGTCACCGCGACGTTCGCGGCGCTCCAGCGCAGCTCGAACACGCCGCCGTCCTTTCTCTTCTTCTGGGCGGCGTCGATCATGCGTTTCAGGCCGGCCTGGCCCGGCTCGTTGAACAGTTCGACGCTGCGGCCGTCAAAGGTGACGGCCGAGATGCGCACGCCTGCCACGCCCTGCGGTCCGGGGTGCACCATATTGGTCCAGGCCGGCGCCGTGTTCTTGTAGCGCAGCTGCTGGCCGTCGATGTCGAGCGTGTACTCGAGCGTGCCCGGCGCCGCCTGCGGCAGGATCTGGAACACGGTCTGCGGCCCGCCTCCCTCGGCCACGCCATTCGCCGACAGCGGCGCGATCCACCCGGGGAAGCTGGAGATCACCTGCGGCGCCAGCGAGATGCCGATATCGGCCCAGGTGCGCGCCGCCAGCACCCCGCCGCGGTTCACCACCAGCGGACCCATGGAGGTATTCACGAACTTGGCGACCTGCCCTTCCGGCCCGAAGATCTGGCCGATCTCGCCCGGCGTGGCCTGCACGTTGGAGCCGGCGGCGAAGGGATACTTGGTGGCGAGCGTGCGCTGGAAGGGTTCGACCACCTGCAGCTGCCAGGTCTTGTTGATCTCGGCCTCGGAAGGCAGCACGATCATGGCGAAGGTCTGGGTCAGCGGACGCACCAGCAGCGGACGCAGCGCGGCCTTCTGGGCGTCGCTCATCCCGGTCAGCATCTGCTCGTCCACGTAGCGCAGCGCATCGGCCAGCTCGGAACCGTTGCCCTCCAGGGTCTGCTGCATGAACTGCTTGGCGCCGGGGCCCGGGTCGCCCTGGTTCTTCAGGGCGTTCAGGCGGGTGCGCAGCTTCGACAGTGCGTCGAGGTAGCCGGTCATGAGCGACGCATCTTTCTCCTTCACCCCGACCAGGCGCGCCACCCCGGCGAACTCGCGGCCGATCGGTCCCGCGCCCGCATTGGCTGGCCCGCCCAGCAGCGCGCCCGGGTCGACCGCATTGGCCAGCGTGCGCGCATCCGAGGGCGCGCGGCGCAGGATGACTTCCTTGAACCACTCCGCAAACGTGCGCTCGGTCCTGGACAGGCCCGCGCCGGCGGCGCCGGGGTTGTCCCACACGGTCTCGTCGTAGATCGTGCGCAGCAGCTTGGCGATCGGGGAAGCCTGCGGGTCGCCCAGGCGGTTCATGGCCTGCACGCTGCCCTCGAAGCCCTTCAGGTCGGCGATCGCCACGCCCTGCACGAACTTCAGCCATTCGCGCGCATACTCGGCCTTGTACATCTCGATCAGGGCCTTCTGGATCTGTTCCGGGCTGCCTTCCAGGGTCAGGTCGTCCTTCGACACGGTCTTGAGTACCCAGTCGGCGCTCTGCGCCTCGCTGCTGGAGGCGTCGCGGATCGCGCCCAGCACATAGTCCTTCCAGGCCTGGCGGGTGAACGCGCCCGACACCGCGTGGCTGCCCGCCACCAGGCCCTGGTCCTGTTCGCCGACGATGCGCGCCACCGTCACCGCCGGGAAGCGGGTCGCGGCGCGGGTCTTGATGTCGTTGTAGACGCGTTCGCGCGCCGGGGTGCCGCGCACGACGCGGCGCAAGTGCTCGCGGGTGCTGTCGAGCAGGCTCAGTTTCAGGGTCATCTGCGGCCAGGCCGGGTCGTTCACCTGCGACAGGTGGAAGGTCAACAGGCGCTCGGCGCTGCGGATCATCTGCTCGCGCGGCATGTTGCCGCGGTTGGCCTCGAGCCAGGTGCGCCAGTAGCGGGTCAGCTGGTCGTTCAGGTGACCCGGCTCGGCGTGGCGCTTGTCGCCCAACATGAGGTAGGTCTTGAGGGCGTTGTAGGCGTCGGCCACGCTGGTGGCGGACACGCTCTGGTACTGGCCGCCGGCCGCCGGCGGCGAGGCCTGTGCGGACACGAGGTGGGCGCTGGCGGCATCGGGGGTGGCCGAAGGCGTCAGTTGGGCCGCATTCGCGTTGACCTCGGCCAGCATCGATTCCAGCGACGCGGTCACGGGCTCCACCATCACCGCGCGCACCCCGGCGAAGTATTCGTCGCGCAGCTTGCGCGCCAAAGCCTCGCCCTGGTACAGGCCGAAGCCCAGCGCCCACGGCGTCTCCTGGTGATACTTGTCGAGCTGCTCGATGCGGTCCTGCAGGATGTCGAGCGCCTCCAGGCGCGACTGCAGGTCGGTGCGTCCCGCCTGCAGCTTGGCGACCTTGTCGAGGTCCGACTGGACGTTGGCCACCAGCTGGCGGTTGCCCATGTAGGACCAGCTCCAACCGCCCAGCACGGCGCCCAGCAGGATGGTGGCGCCGAAGAAGGCGGCCACCTTCCAGCGCGCCGCGCTCGGATTGGTATAGCGCTTGACCAGGTCCTTGTCGGCAAAGATCACCTTGCGGAACAGGTCGAGCAGGAAGTAGCCGGACTGCTCGGCGACCTCCCCGCCCTTCTGTTCGCGCAGCGCCAGGTCGAAGCGGCTGGCCACGCGCTTGCTCGACAGGTCCTGCACGCTGCCTTCCTGCAGGGCGCTGGTGAAGTAGAAGCCGCGGAACACCGGCTTGAACTGGTAGGTGTTCTCTTCGAACAGGGTGGAGAGAAAGGCGCGCAGCGGCGTCTTGATGGCCGCGAATTCGAGCGGGAAGGTGAACACCCCCGGGCGCATCTGGGTGCTGCGGTTGGCGCCCATGTTCGCCAGGCTCATCTCCTTGAGTCCGTCGTACAGTTCGTCGAAATGCTCGTCGAAGAAGCCCAGCACGTCCTGGGGGGCGCTGCGCCGGTTGTAGCGCAGCGTGGCGCCCCAGATGCGCTCGCGTTCGGTCCGTTCGGTCTCGGCGAAGAAGTCGGTGAAGCCGGCCACCAGGTCGGCCTTGGTGAAGACCACGTAGACCGGCGCGTGCACGCCCAGGCGCTCGGTGAGTTCCTGCACGCGGGTGCGCAGGCTCTTGGCCAGTTCGTGCGAGGCGCTGGTGGGTCCGGCCACCAGCTCGGCCACGCTGACGGCGATCAGGATGCCGTTGATCGGGGCCTTGCTGCGGTGTTTTTTCAGCAGGTCGAGGAAGCTGAACCACTCGGCGCGGTCAGTTTCCTGAACCTTGTCCTGGACCGAATAGCGGCCCGCGGTGTCGAGCAGGATGCCGTCGGTGGTGAAAAACCAGTCGCAGTTGCGGGTACCGCCCACGCCCTGCAGCGCCTTGCCGGGGATCGGGAAGCTCAGGCCCGAGCGCGCGATGGCGCTGCTTTTTCCCGCCGCCGGGTTCCCGATGATCATGTACCAGGGCAGTTCGTAGAGCGCCGCGGCGCCGCGCGTCAGGCCAAGCTTGGAGGTCTTGATGGTGGCGATCGCTTCCAGCATGTTCTTGCGCAGCACCGCCATCTCGCCGGTCGCGCCGGCGCCGTTGTCGTCGCCCGGGATGATGGCCTCGCCCAGCTGCCTGGCCGCGCGGGTGCGGATGTGGCGCCGGATCGCCCACCAGATGCCCCAACAGGCAAGCAGTAGCAGCCCGACGATCAGGGCCCAGATGAGGTCGATGCCGATCAGGTCGGCGCCGATGAAGAGGCAAGCCGCTAGCGCGGCGACGCCGATCGCGACCAGCACTCGGCTGTCGGTCAGTAACTGCCAGATTCGTGCCATGGCGGGAGGATGGTGGGTTGTAGGAGTGTTCGAAAGGAAATGCTCGCACGGCACTGCTGGCCAATACTTGCGACGGCGCAAGGGTTGCCCGGCCGTGCACCAAGAGCGTCTAACAAAACCACCAGGGCAAGGCGCATCGCCGCAGTGGCGGACCACGAAGGCAGTACGCCAGTACGACGAGACGATGCAACGCGGCCATGGGGGGAATTGTTAGACGCTCTAGCGCTGCATGACGCCGCGCATGCGTAATTCGGTGTGGCCGAAATCCATCATCTTCCAGCGTCCGCCCCAGGTCAGGCCGAGCTGCTCGGCTACCTGGCCGTACAACTGGTAGCCGCGCATGGCCCAGGGGTCTTTTTCGGAGATCACCAGCTTGCCGTCGCGCCAGAAGGCGCAATCGGCGGCCAGGCCGTACTGGTGCCAGCTCTGGAAAGCGCGCGCGTTGGTGACGTGGCTGCCGGCCCTTGCCAGCTCGTCCTGGCGCGCCGGGCTGCGGTAGCCTTCCAGCAGCGCCATTTCGTAACCGTGCTTTTCCTTCATGATCTTGAAGGCCAGCAGCAGGCGGTGGCTGAAATCCGGATGCAGCAGCCCCCAGTTGCGGCTGGCGTTCACCAGCATCGGCCGCACCAGCTCGACTTCCGCGGTGGTAAAGGCCATCGGCGGCAGGGCCACCGGTGGCACCAGGCGCTCGCCCTGCAGCAGGGCCGCCACCTGGACGTCGGGCGCGGCCGTCTCGCCTTCGTAGACCGGCAGCATGGCGGGGCTGCTCAGGGCCAGCGCCAGCAGCGAGGGAATCAGGATGGCCGGCATCCCGATCGCGCAGGCGATGCGGTGGCGCCGGATGAAGCGCAGGATGCTGCCGCGGATATCCCGGGGAAGCTCGCCGCGCACCGTGCCCGCATAGCGGCTGCCGGCGATCTGCCAGCCGAGGGCGCGCCGGGACCAGCGCTGGCGCAGCATGAACAGCCCACGCGCCAGAAGGGCCCTTCCGCTCGGAAACAGAACCAGCCAGATTGCAGCGGTCGCCAGACAAAAGTACAGAAGGGCGAGAAAAATCAGCATCGCTTCCTCCAAGATTGTTTCTAATCAGAACTGGGAGAACCAATCTTAGGAGTAATGCCGTGCGGCCTACAGACGAAAATCAATCCCCGTCCATGCGTCCGAACCTGATGTCGCCTCGCCGCACCGCGACCTCCGGCGAGGACAGCATCCTGGCGATGCTCGAACGCGAGCCGGCGCGCAAGCGCAAGGCCGGCACCTCGGGCATACGGCTGGCGTGGTACGGCGCCAGCGCGATGCTGGCGCTGGCCTTGACCGGGACACTGATCTGGATGGCGGCCAACAATGACGGCCTGCGGCCCGAAGTGCAGGAATCGGTGCTGGCCGAAGCGGAGCAGGCACCACGGCGCAGTGCCCCGGTGCCGGGCGACAGTCCCGCGGGAGCGGCGACGATCCTGCAGGTCGCGATGGCCCCGGCGGCGGCCGCGCCCGACACGCAGCCGGCCGGCGCGGCGCTGATCGTGGACCAGGCGCCCCCGGCCGAGGCGGTCCCGCCGCTGCGCCTGCTCAAATCGGCGCCGGAAAAGCCCGCCGCGGAAAAATCCATGGCGCCGCCACGCGCCACCCCGGTCTCCCCCGTTCCCGCGGCCGTGCCCCCACGACCGGTGGCGAAGGCGAGTGCCCCTGCCCGTCCAGCGGCGCCGGCGGCCGCCGAGACCAGGCCGGTTCCCCGCCCGGCGGCCGCACCGGCGAAGTCCAGGCAGGTCGTGGTAGCGAAAAGCGCCGTCAAGCCGGCCCCAGCGAAGGCCCCGCGTGGCGTGAACCCGGCCAGGAGTCCGGAAGCCCCGGTCGATGCCGACGTCGCGCTGATCTCGGCCGTCATCGTGCACGCCAACGGTCACGCGCCCGAAGGCTCGCAAATGACCGAGCTGCTGTGCCCGAACAATGCCTGCCAGTCGCGCCCGCCCAGCCAGTAGCGTGGCGAAAAGTCCGCAACCGGGCTGAAAGTCCGCCGAAAAGCGGCTTACTGCTGGGTTATTGCCCTCACGTGGCGCTATACTGTACGAAAGCACAGTATGGCGTCATGACATGATCAGGGTTCTGGAAAACGAGTTTTATTATCTGGATAATTTCCAGCGCGTCCTCGACTGGATCGGCGAGCGCTATCGCGACCTGCTGGTCGACGACGAGCTCGCCTTCCTTGCCGCCTTTCCCACGCTGCCGCAGCCTGCGCGCGCCCTGTTCGTGCGCATGGTCATGCGCAAGGGGAATCTGTTCCGCGCCAGCAAGCTGGTGTATGCCGAGATCGGCTGTCCGGTCGAGGCCGCGCGCGACCTGCTTGCCACCGGCTGGGTCGAGGCCGACCCGGTCATCTCGCTCGACGAGCTGTTCGACCTGCTGTCCAAGCCCGAGATCGCCGGTGCCTTCGGTCCGCAACTGCCGCACAGGAACGCACGCAAGGGCGAGCAGCTGGAAGCGCTGCGCGAGCAATTCCCCGACAGCCGGGCGTTCTCCGCGTGGTACCGCGACTGTGCCGATCTCGCCTTGCGCATCGGGGTCAAGCCGCTGTGCGACCGGCTGCGCCTGATTTTCTTCGGTAACCTGGCCCAGGACTGGACCGAATTCGTGCTGTCCGACCTCGGCATGTTCCGCTTCGAGCAGGTTGAGATTTCGCAAGCCTCACGCGGTTTCCGCTCGCGCGCCGATGTCGAGCATTACATCCTCCTGCACGCCTGCAAGGAGCGCTTCTACGCCGGCGAGCCGCTCGACGAAGTGCTGCGCGACCTGCCCGCCCATGTGTTCGACAACGACTGGCTGGTGAGCCGGCGCGAGAAGCTGCTGTTCCAGATCGGCCAGGGTTTTGAAAAGCTCAAGGATTGGGACAATGCCTACGCCGTCTATGCGCGCTGCCGCTTCCTCGGCGCGCGCGGACGCGCCATCCGCGTGCTCGAAAAGCACGAGCGCTTCGATGAAGCCTATGCGCTGCTCCAGGTGGCCCAGGCCGCGCCGGAGAGCGAGGCCGAGCGCCAGCAATTGATGCGCATCGGGCCGCGCCTGGCGCGCCGCCTCGGGCATGCCAGGCTGCCGGCCCGCAAGCCGCTCGTCGAGCGCCTCGACCTGTCCCTGCCCATGCCGGTGGAGGACCGCTGGGTCGAGGGCGTGGTGCGCGACCACCTGGCCAGCGAAGACGCGCCGGTGTTCTACGTCGAGAACGCGCTGGCCAACTCCCTGTTCGGCCTGCTGTGCTGGCCGGCGGTCTTCGCCGCCATTCCCGGCGCCTTCTTCCACCCCTTCCACCGCGGCCCGGCCGACCTGCACAGCCCGGACTTCCACCTGCGCCGCAAGGCCGAGTTCGATGCCTGCCTGGCCAGGCTGGACGACGGCAGCTACCGCGACACCATCCGCGCCCACTACCGCGAGAAAGCGGGCTTCTCCTCGCCTTTCGTCTACTGGGGCACACTCAGCGAGGAACTGCTGGAGCTGGCGCTGGCCTGCATCCCGCCGCACCACCTGCGCAAATGGTGCGAACGGATCCTGGCGGACGTCCGGGCCAACCACACGGGCTTTCCCGACCTGATCCAGTTCTGGCCCCTTGAGGGCCGCTACACCATGATCGAGGTGAAGGGGCCGGGCGACCGCCTGCAGGACAACCAGCTGCGCTGGATCGACTACTGTTCGACGCACGGAATGCCGGTGTCGGTGTGCTACCTCCAGTGGGAGCAGGCCGCTTGAGCTACGCTGTCGCGGTACGCGCCCTGTGCGAGTTCACCGCCAAGCAGGGCGACCTCGACATGCGCTTCACGCCCTCGCCCACCGCCCAGGAAGGCATCAATGGCCATGCGGTCGTAACAAGCCGGCGCGGCGAAAACTACCGCACCGAGGTATCGCTCGAAGGAAGCTGGGGCGACCTGCAGGTGCGCGGGCGCGCCGACGGCTATGACCCGGACCAGAACCTGATCGAAGAGATCAAGACCCACCGCGGCAAGTTCGACGCCATTCCCGACAACCACCGCTACCTGCACTGGGCGCAAGTGCGGGTCTACGGCCACCTGCTGTGCCGCCAGCTCGGGATGGACAGCGTCAACCTTGCCCTGGTCTACTACGACATCGGCAGCGGCCAGGAAACCGTGCTGCGCGAAACCCGGAGCGCGCAAGAGCTTGCTGCCCTGTTCACCGAACTCTGCGAACGCTTCTCGAACTGGGCGGCCAGCGAAGCGGCGCACCGCACGGCGCGCGATGCGGCACTGGGCGCACTGCGCTTTCCGCATACGGATTTCCGCCCCGGCCAGCGCCAGCTGGCGGAAGACGTCTACCGCGCCAACATCAGCGGGCGCTGCCTGCTGGCGCAAGCGCCGACCGGCATCGGCAAGACCGTCGGCAGCCTGTTCCCCGTGCTGAGGGCGATGCCGCAAGAGGGCATCGACAAGGTCTTCTTCTTGGCGGCCAAGACCCCGGGCCGGCGCCTTGCGCTCGATGCCGCCGCCAGCCTCGGCGCCGGCGCCACAGTGCCGCTGCGCGTGCTCGAACTGACGGCGCGCGACAAGGCCTGCGAGCATCCGGACAAGGCCTGCCAGGGCGACGCCTGCCCGCTGGCGAAGGGTTTCTACGACCGCCTCCCGGCCGCGCGTGCAGCCGCCGCCCGGGTGGCCCTGCTGGACCGCGACGCCCTGCGCGAAGTGGGCCTTGCCCATGCCGTCTGCCCCTACTACCTCGGCAGCGAAATGGCGCGCTGGGCCGACATGGTGGTTGGCGACTACAACTATTACTTCGACGGCAGCGCCATGCTCTACGCGCTGGCGCTGGAACGTGGCTGGAAGACCAGCGTGCTGGTCGACGAAGCCCACAACATGGTGTCGCGTGCCCGCGCGATGTACAGCGTGGAACTGGAGCGCGGCCAGCTGCGCGCCGCGCGCGCCAACGCCCCTGGGGTGGTCAAGAAGGCCCTGGAGCGGGTGGGCCGCGCCTGGAGCGGCGTCGACAAGGAGGCGCCGCTACCCTCCGCGCCCTACCAGGTCCTGCCCGAGGTGCCGGCCAGGCTGCTGGACGCGCTGCAGAACGCCACCAGCACCGTGAACGACTTCCTGGTGGAGGTCCCCGGTCCGCTCGACCCGGAACTGCAGCGCTTCCATTTCGACGCCCTGGCCTTCCTGCGCCTGGCCGAATCCTTCGGCGAGCATTCGCTGTGCGACCTGGCGCGTGCCGGCATCAAGGATTCGACCATCAGCATCCGCAACGTGGTGCCGGCGCCCTTCCTGGCGCCGCGCTTCGCGCTGGCCCGCTCGGTGACGCTGTTCTCGGCCACCCTCAGTCCCTGGCACTACTTCTGCGACCTGCTCGGCATGCCGCTTGACACCGCCTGGGCCGACGTCGCCTCGCCGTTTTCCGCCAGCCAGCTCGAGGTCCACGTCGCGGGCGGCATCTCGACCCGCTACCAGCGTCGCGCTGCCTCGCTGCGGCCGATCGCGGACCTGATCGCGCGCCAGTATGTCGAACGTCCCGGCAACTACCTGGCCTTCTTCAGCAGCTTCGATTACCTGGAGCAGGTGCTGGAGGAACTCCAGGCACGCCATCCGGAGGTCCCCAGCTGGCGCCAGGAGCGGCGCATGAGCGAGCCGGAACGCGCCGCCTTCCTCGAACGCTTTACCCCTGGCGGACGCGGCGTCGGCTTCGCGGTATTGGGCGGCTCCTTCGGCGAAGGCATCGACCTGCCGGGCGAGCGCCTGATCGGGGCTTTCGTCGCCACGCTCGGCCTGCCCCAGGTGAACCCGGTGAACGAGCAGCTGCGCGAGCGGATGCAGGCGATGTTCGGGGCCGGCTACGACTACACCTATCTCTATCCCGGCATGCAGAAGGTGGTCCAGGCCGCCGGGCGCGTGATTCGCACCGAGACGGACCGTGGCGTGGTCTGGCTGATCGACGACCGCTTTGGTCGTCCGGAGGTGCGCGCCCTGCTGCCGGCCTGGTGGGAAGTGGACGCTGCCGCGCCCTAGCGCATCATCTCGCGCAGCTTCTGGTATCCGCTGCGGCTGATCGGCAGTTTCGTCCCATCCTTCAGCACGGCGCAATGGTTGTCCTTGCTGGCCGGTTCGATACGCGCAATCGATCCGAGGTTGGCGATGTAGGAGCGGTGGATGCGGATGAATACCTGCGGGTCGAGCTGGGCCTCGAGTTCGGACAGGCGCTGGTTCTTCAGCCAGGCCTTGCCTCCCGCCGTCACCTGCACGTAGTCGTCCTGCGCCTCGATGTAGTCGATGCTGCTGCTTGGCACCACGTGCACCCGCGCCCCGTCCTTGATCAGGACCCGCTCCAGGTAGCCGCGCCGCTGGGCGGCATCCTGCACCACCGCCTCCAGCTGCTGCGGCTGCGGCCGGCGGCTGCGCGCATGGTCCAGCGCCTGCCCCAGCCGCTCGCGGCTGAAGGGCTTGAGCAGGTAGTCGATCGCGTGCACCTCGAAGGCCTTCAGCGCGTACTGGTCGTAGGCGGTGGCGAAAATATAGGTTGGCTTGCTGCCGGCCAGTTCCACCACCTCGAAGCCGTCCAGCTTGGGCATCTGGATGTCGAGGAAGACCAGCTCCGGATCGAGCTCGCCGATGGCCTTGACGGCCTCGAAGCCGTTCGCGCATTCGCCCACGACCTCGATGTCCGGATGGCCGGCCAGGTATTCGCGCAGCAGCGCGCGCGCCAGGTGTTCGTCGTCGACGATCAGTACTCGCATCGCTTACTTCTCCTCCGTCTCCGCGGGCAGCACCAACTCCACCCGGAATAGATTGTCCTCGCGTGCCCAGTGCACGCTGCCGTCCCTGCCATAGGCCGCCGCCAGGCGCTGGCGCACGTTCACCAGGCCGATGCCCTTGCCTTCCTTCGTTCCCGTTTCATCCGGGTCCGCATCGTTTTCAACCCGGATCCGCAACAGCGAACCGGAGCGCTCGGCAAGCAGGCGTATGCTACCTCCTTCAAGCAGTCCGCCGATCCCGTGCTTGACCGCGTTCTCCACCAGCGGCTGCAGGATCATCGGCGGCAGCAGGCATTCCTGCGCACCCTCGCCCACACTGTGCTCGAAGCGCAGGCGCGGGCCGAAGCGTACCCCTTCGATCGCCAGGAAGCGCTCGACCAGCACCAGCTCCTCACGCAGGCGCACCTTGCGGTGCGCTTCCAGTCCGAGCGTCTGGCGGAAGAAGCCCGCCAGTTGCAGGGTCATGTCGCGCGCCCGGCCCGGGTCGATCGCCGTCAGCGCGCTGATCGAGTTCAGGCTGTTGAACAGGAAGTGCGGATCGATCTGGGTGCGCAGCATGCGCAGCTCCGCGTCCTGCGCCAGCAGGCGCGATTCCAGCTCGCGCGTCTCGGCGCGGCGCGCGCGCTCGAATTCCAGCGCCAGCAGCTGCGCCACCGCCGTCATCCAGTACAGCAGCATCCCGATCCCCAGCATCAAGGCCGCGAACGGCCGGGTGAACCCGACCGCTTCGCCTTCGTCCAGCAGCAGCCGGCACACGGCAGCCCAGGCACTGCCCGCCGCGCACCACAGCAGCGCCGCGCTCAGGCCGCTGAAAAAGAATACCGAGAGCACCGCCCCGAGTGGACGCTGCGCCAGCGGAAAGGCGCGGCACAGGTAGTAGCTGGAGAAACCGCAGGCGACCGCGTAGAACAGCGTGAGCGGCAGCGCGAACAGCAGGCTGGCGCCGGCCCCCGCGCCGGTGGCGGCATTGATCAGCCCTGCCAGCAACAGGCCCAGCATCAGCCAGGCCAGCAGGTAGAGCGCGCTGCCGCGCCGCGCCAGCACCATCAGTTGCGTACCTCGACGCCGCCCATGATCGCGTAGCCGCGGATGATCAGGCGCTTCTGGCTGTGCGGCGGGGTCGCGGTCTTTTCCTCGAAACCGCCCATGATCGGGGTGCCCTGCAGCACGACGGTCCAGTCGGGCGGGCACTTGAGCGTGACGCCGCCCCAGAACGCGAACACGTTGATCACGGCTTCGTCCTGGATCGAGGCGGTGCGCATGTCGAGCGAGCAGCCGCCCATCACCGCCGTGATCTCGCCGCCGCGGAAGTTCTGCGTCGTGACGCGGCGTTCGAATCCGCCCAGGATGGCGGCCACGTCGACCACGTCGCTTCCCGGACCGGCCCCGTCCTTCAGCGACGCCGTCGATCCGGAACGGCGCGCATCCAGGGCCTTGTACAGCACAAAGGCGCCGGCGCCGATCAGGAACAGCGGCCACAGGGTACGGATGTTGAAGTCGATGATGTCCATCCGGTCCAGGATCATCAGGACGCCGAGCCCGATCAGGCCGCCGCCCAGCAGCTGGCCGTTGCGGCTCTGGGTGTCGCACAGCTTCACGGTGCCGGCGATGATGAACACCATCGGCCAGAACGTCAGGACGCGACGGATCTCGATGAGGTCGAGGTTATCGAGCAGAAACAACAGGCCCATCAGGATCACGAGCAGGCCGAGCACGACCTGGCTGGTGACGCCCTTCGACTGGAAATTATCCTTCATGTTGATGCTCCATTCCCTTGAGGGCCGACTGCTGCTGGGCGAAACGGCGGGCGACCAGTGGCTGGAACACCAGTTCCACGCCCCAGGCCAGGATGAACAGTGGCCAGCTGTTACCGAAAGTCAGGCCGAATACATGGTTGAAGCAGGCGAACAGCCACAGGCCGATGAAGACCATCCACAGGCCGCTGCCGAATTCGCGCGGGCTCGGATAGCCGATGGTCTGGGTGATGCCGACCACGACCAGCAGCATTGGCCAGTAGCGCCAGTAGGCGCCGGCGTCGATGTAGTACATGCGGTCTAGCAGGATGATGGTGCCGACGGCGATCAGGACCAGGCCCAGGACGGCCTGCTTGCGCCAGCGGTACGCTTCTTCGGTATGCATGATGCGTGACTCCTCGTGTGTGGACTGTATGGACACACGATACCGGAACAGCAACATGCAGTGGAAGCGCCTTTCGGTGAATGGCGGTATGGCGGCGGTGAATGGCGAAGTATTCGGCGGACGGCGGCGCGGCGGGCGAATGGCGAGGCGAAAAAAAGCCCGCCTGTGAGGAGGCGGGCCAGTTGGGCAAACTGCTTCGGTAAAACTCAGGCCGATGCCGACAGGTCCATCTGCGGGCGGCCCTTGACCTGGTTGCGGTACTTGGCGCGGGCTTCGGCCATCTTGACGGCTTCGCGCGCGATGTTGGTACGGCGGATCTCCTGGCGCTCCTTCTTGCCGCGGTGTTGTGCCTCGTGTTTGCTGCCGATCTTTCTGGTCATGAGTGTCTCCTGGTGGACGGTGGTGAGCCGCGGCGCGGCGCGGGATCAGGAGCGGTTGGTCCCCATCTTGAGATCGGAGGGCATCAGCATTCCCCAGCCGAGCTGGCGGCGGATTTCCTCCGGCGTCGGCGGTGGTGCGCTGTCCCGCGCACGGCGCTCGAGGTATTCACGAACCAGGTGCTTGGGTGGCTGCTTGATCTCGGACATGGCGACCTCCACTTCCGTTGGGGGCCGACGCCTGGGGCGTGGCCCGAAATTGGTGCCGGTCCTCGAGGCGACCGGCTAACCTGTTGAGCTGTCGGTACCGTGCGCTTGTCGCACAGGTGCCTCACTCAGACGGTTCCCATGATAACGATGGGCTGCCGGACCCACCGTTAGGTGCCGCACATTGTTCGATAGGCCGTCTCCTACAGGGCGGCGGGCCCCAGTGGAAGCCCGCGGCGCCGCGGATAAAAAAAGGGGAGCCGAAGCTCCCCTTTGATCAGACTAGGCCGGAATCAGAAGCGGTACTTCAGATTCAGGTAGAAGATGCGGCCAGAGACGTCCAGCTTCTGCTGCTCCGCTTCGCTGTAGCGGTAGTAGGCGCGCTTCACGTTGGTCAGGTTGGTCGCATCGAACGAGAGCACCAGGTCCGGACGCAGGTTGTAGCTCGCGTTGAAGGCCAGCGTGGTCACCGGCGCGGCCATGGTCGGCGCCACCGGCATCAGGATGCCGTTGATGGTCGACAGGCCCTGGCTGTTGGCGTTCGGCGCCGGCGCGGTCGAGGTGTTGACGTACTCGCTGCGGTAGTTGGCGACCAGTCGCGCCGACACGGTGTCGTTCTCGAAGTACACGCCCAGGTTGGCCGCATACTCGGAGGCGCCCACCATCGGACGGCCGTCATCCACTTCGGTCTTGGCACGGCTGACGTTCGAGGTGAAGCCGAACGGCGTACTGCCGAACGGCTGCTCGTACATCAGCTCGATGCCGCGGATGCGCGCACCCTGCTGCGAGGCCGAGTTCACCGCGAAGTTCTTGATGACGTTGTCACGCGGGTCGAGCAGCTGCACGGTGTCCTGGCCGGCCACGCCGGTCTTCGGATAGCCGGTGATGTTCGAGGCGAACAGGTTCACGCCCACCATCGAACGACGCGCGAAGTACCAGGCGTACGAAAGGTCCAGGTTCTTCGCGAACAGCGGCTCCAGGTTCGGGTTCGGGCCGGTGACTTGGCAGAAGCCGTCGGTGCAGGCCGGCGAACCGTAGCCGGCGCCCAGGATGTTGTAGTTCTGGCGCGAGATGGTCTTGCTGGCGCCGAAGCGCAGGATCTGGTCCTTGGTCAGCTCGTAGCGCAGGTTCAGGCTCGGCAGCAGGTTGTTGAACTTGCTTTCCTTGGCCTGCTTGAAGTACATCACGCCGGCGAGCGGATTGAACGGCACGCCGTCGTAGTACTGCACGCCGTCGCTGGCGGTGGTGATCGCGCCTGGGACGGCGGCGCAGGTGGTCGCCGGCTTGCCCGGTTCGGTGCGCGGGCAGGTGCCTGCCGGGAGCGGCGACGGCACGTTGGCGTTGACCTGGGTGCGCACGTAGCGCAGGCCCACGTTACCCGACCAGCGTTCGCCTTCCAGGTTGGCCATCAGGTAGCCGGAGCTCTGGCGCTCGCGCATGTCGAGTTCGGTCGAGACGCGGCGCTCCCATTCCGAGTTGGTCGGCTTGTAGTTGGCCGCGAAATAGGCCTTCAGCGCGTCCGGAGTCAGGGTCCAGCTGGTGTTGTCCCAGCCTGCCGGGCCGTCCAGGTCGGCGCCGAAGTCCGCCGGGATCGGCTGGAAGTTGAAGGCGCCGGTTGGTGCGTTGGCGTTCAGGTCGCCACTGCGCAGCTGCGGGAAGCGGCGGGCGCTGTCGCGGCGGTGGTCGGCGTGGCGCACGCCGAACTCGAGCGACTTGACGTAGGTCGTGTCGAGCTTGTACTCGGCATCAAGGTTGATGCTCTTCTCGCGGTCGTTGGTGGTCACGCCCGAGGCGGCGCGGCCGGTCAGCACGTAGCCGCTGCCGTCGGCGTTGCGGCCCGGGACGTTCGGGCCGGTACCATACCACTTGACGAACGGGGCGTCGTACAGGCTGCCCAGCGCATAGGACACGCCGGTGCCGTAGCGGGTATAGGTCAGGCCCTGGTCGAGCGCGGTCTCGCCGACGCCCTTGGTGGCCGACAGCAGCGCCTTGACCGTCAGGTCCGGGCTGACGCGGTATTTCACGTCGAGGTCGAGGAAGGCGCTGCTGGCCTTGGCGCCGTCGCGGTAGGCGCCTTCGGTCTCGCCGATGTACTGCGGGGTGGTGCCGGCCGGGTAGACGATGTCGGCCGCCTTCAGCACCTTCAGCTCGTGGCCGTACATGGTGCGCTCGGTGACGATCACCGGGTTCTTGATCTGCGCGTAGACGCGCTGGCCGTTCGAGTCGGTCGGCGTGGCGACGCCCTGCGCCCCGCCCAGGCCGCGCAGCATGCTGAACATGGCGCCGGCATTCAGGCGGCCGAAGTTATTCGCCTTCATCTCCGAATGGAAGCCGGTCATGGTCATGTCGAGGTCGTTGTTCGGCTTGAACTGCGCCGAGAACATGCCGCCCTTGCGGTCACGCACGCCTTCCACGTATTCCATGCTCATCGAACCCGGGATGCGCACGCCTTCCAGGTCCGAGGCCTTGTAGCCGGTGCCGGCCAGGGATTCGTCGGTGATGCCCTTCATGGTGCTGGTGTTGATCACATCCCAGCCGCTGCCGCCCGAGTAGGCGAAGCGCGAAGCCGAATCGCGGCGCGAGTGGCGCTTCTCGGCGAAGCCCTGCAGGATGAAGCCGAAGGTGTTCGACTCGTTCTTCCAGTTGATCGAGGCGTTGGTGTCGTGCGCGGCCTTGCTCGGCAGCTGCGAGTACACGGCGCCGAGGTTGACGACGCCGGTCAGGCGCTCCTTCTGCGCCAGCGGCTTGCGGGTGGACACGTTGATGGTGCCGGCCATGCCGCCGTCGACGATGTTGGCCTGCGAGGTCTTGTAGACGACAGCCTGGTTCAGGACCGTCGAAGGCATCAGCGACAGGCTGGTCGAACGGCTGCTCGAGAGCTGGTCGGCGAAGTACCAGTCGCCGCCCGAGACGGTGTGACCGTTGAACAGGATCAGGGTATGGTCCGGGTTGGAGCCGCGCATCGCGACTTTTTCGGCCTCGTCGTAGTCGGTGCGCACGGCCACGCCGGCGAGACGCTGCAGCGAGTCTGCCAGGTTCTTGTCCGGCATCTTGCCCACGTCTTCGGCGGTGATCACCTCGACGTTGGCGGAAGAATCGCGCTTGACGGCCAGCGACTTGGCCATCGAGGCGCGAATACCGGTGACCTCGACGGTCTGGATTTGTCCCGACGGTGCGTCCTGCGCGACGGCGGACGCGGCGGCCAGACTCCAAACGGCCAACGAAACGGCCGCTGCGAGCGGCTTCTGCTTGAACATGACGTCTCTCCTGAGATTATAGCTATTGGTATGCAACTGGTAGGCAACTTTCTGCCATGGTCGGGAGTATTGATGATGTCAAGCTTGATGAATAATCACTTGTGTTCGCCTTTATATAACTTCCAGGAATGTACATATTCGAACGTCGATGAAGTTATAGTGAATGAACAAAATTTCATTCCCTTTTACGCGGGCGCAGGAGTAGCGTGGCTGCACCTTCATCGTCTTAAGTGTCTCTTTTTTGCAAATGCCTATTGCCATCCGCCTCAGCAGCCTGCTGCTTGCCGGCGCCGCCCTCGCCGGCTGCGCCAGCGCTCCTCCGACTCCGCAGTCTTCCGCCAAGCCGGGCACGCCGGCAGCCGAGCTGCCGCTGGCCGCCGTGCTGCAGAAGCAGATCTACCAGATGACGCCGCAGGAAGCGGGCCGCTATATCGCCCACATCCACACGGCCGAACCCGACTTGCGCAAGCGGATCGCCGCGATCGGCCGCAAGAACCTCGGGCAGCCGTATTCGCTGCACCTGCTGGGCGAGTTTCCGTATGAGGTACACGACGACCTGCCGCTGTTCAGCCTGAAGGAAAGCGACTGCGTGGTCTTCGCCGAACACACCTACGCGATGGCCCTGTCGCAGTCCTGGGAAGAATTCTTCTGGATGCTGCAGCGGATCCGCTACCGCGACGGCGTGATCGGCGTGGCCACCCGCAACCACTACACCGAGATGGACTGGAACGTGGCCAACCGCTGGCTGGTGACCGACGTCAGCGCCGAGCTGGCCGGACCAGGCGGCCCCTCGTATGCGATGACGGTGGACCGCGCACGCTTCCTGCGGACCCGCCACAACACAGTGCGCGACATCCCGGTCGAGAGCAGCCGCCAGGCCTACGTGCCCAAGGAAGGCGTGGCGGCGATCGCCGCCCAGCTGCAGGAAGGCGACTTCGTGAACGTGATCTCGACCCGCAACGGCGAATACTGGGCCTCGCACGTCGGCCTGGTGGTGCTGGGCCCGGACGGCGAGCGGCGCTTCCTGCACTCGCAGGCGCCGCAGGTGCGCGAAGAGACGTTCGACTCCTTCATTGCCCGCGCCGCCGAGCGCGAGGCCCGAAATGCGCGCGAGGGCAAGCCTGGCCAGGTGCTGGCCGGCTTCAAGTTCCTGCGCCTGAACGAGCAGATCACGGTGCCGCTTATGGCACCGCAACCGCGCCCGGGCCGCCCGGGCGCCTGAACCCGCTGCCGGCCCGGCCGGCGGCGCTTCCGCCCTTTCCGACGCGCCGCCTTGCCGGCGCGTCGTCCCTTCCCCTCCTCTTTCTGCCGCGCCGGCGACCGTCCGCGTGGCCTGCGCACGCCCCTGTCTGCTCAGCAGTTCCGCTCATCAATTAAATAATCAATGGAAATGAAATAGGTGATTTATTTCCTATTTTCATTTCCTATTTTCATTTTCAAGTCTTTTCGAATTAATTCACTTGCCGCCGTTGAGTCAGGTCAAACTCCATTAGTAGTAGCCGCCTGATAATAAATTTACAAAACTTCTTTTTATTTACTTGTTTCCTTTCTGGATAATGACCGGATTATCTCGTTTTATGCATTGCCGCGCCCGAGTTTCTCTAGGCTTTCATTAATTCCTAACCGCAGCGGATTGCCATGTCCAATTTCAGATCCGATCTTTTCAGCCAGCTTTGCGTACGGATGGTGTCGATGAGCCGCACCAGTAAAATCGCCCTGATGGTGGGCTGCGACCTCCTGGCATTGCCGGTCTGTTTTCTGATCGCGATGATATTACGGGGTGGCGATTTACAGCTTGCACAGAATTTTGGTCCCGCGTCGTATGCGCTGGTGGCCGTGGTCACCATTGCCGCATTTTCGGTATCTGATTTATACCGGGCGGTTATTCGTTTCATCGACCAGCGTTTATTGAGTTTTACCGGCGCCGCACTCGCATTCGCCATTTTGTGCGTGTATGTCGTATTAATCATCATGAACGAGCCGCGCTTTCCGCGCAGCGCGCTGGCCATTTACTGGTTCGTGGTTTTCTCGTATGTCGTCATTTCCCGTATCGGCCTGCGAAACCTGCTGCGCGCCCACGGCGGGCGGCGCGCCGGCGCATCCGATGCGGTGGCCGTCTACGGCGCCGGCGATGCCGGTGCGCGCCTGGTGCAGGCGATGCGCCACAGCGACGAATACCGTCCGGTCTGCTTCTTCGACGACAAGCGCGCCCTGAACGAACGCACCATCGCCGGCCTGCGCGTGTTCAATACCGCTCGCCTGGCCGAGCTGGTGGCTTCGCAGGGCATCCGCACGATCGTGATCGCCCTGCCCTCGGTGTCGCCGGAGCGCCTGCGCGACATCATGCAGCGCCTCGGCCAGGCCGGGGTACCGGTCAAGATCCTGAGCCGCCTGGTCGACCTGGCCGACGACCGGCCGCCGGCGCAAGGCACGATCCGCGAACTCAAGTTCGAGGACCTGCTCGGGCGAGCCCCGGTGCCGCCGCGGCTCGACCTGTTCGCCCGCTGCGTCCGCGGCAAGAGCGTGCTCGTCACCGGCGCCGGCGGGTCGATCGGCAGCGAGCTGTGCCGCCAGATCGTCACGCTGACCCCGCTAGAGCTGCACCTGCTCGACCACTCCGAGTACGCGCTCTACACCATCCGCCAGGAGCTGGCCGCGCGCTTCCCGGGGCTGGCCATCCACGCCCACCTGGGTTCGGTCTGCAACAGCGAACTGGTCGAGCGCGTCCTGCGCGACGGCAAGGTCAACACCATCTACCACGCCGCCGCCTACAAGCACGTGCCCCTGGTCGAGGCCAATATCGTCGAAGGGCTGCGCAACAACGTGATCGGCGCCCAGGTCGTGGCCAGCGCCGCGGCCCAGCACAAGGTCGAAACCTGCGTGCTGATCTCGAGCGACAAGGCGGTACGCCCGACGAACATCATGGGCGCCAGCAAGCGCATCGCCGAGCTGATCTTCCAGGCGGCGGCCGTACGCCACGGCGCCCACACGACCTTCTGCATGGTCCGCTTCGGCAACGTGCTCGGTTCGTCCGGCTCTGTCATCCCCCTGTTCCAGCGCCAGATCGCCCGCGGCGGCCCGCTGACCATCACCCACCCCGAGGTGTCGCGCTATTTCATGCTGATCGCCGAGGCGGCCCAGCTGGTGATCCAGGCCGGCGCCATGGCCAAGGGCGGCGACGTGTTCGTGCTCGACATGGGCGAGCCGGTCAAGATCGTCGACCTGGCCCGCACCATGATCGCCATGTCCGGGCTCACCGAACGGTCGCCGCAGAACCCGCGCGGCGACATCGAGGTCCAGTTCGTTGGCCTGTTCCCCGGCGAAAAGCTGCACGAGGAACTGCTCACCGAGGGCACCGTCTTCCCGAGCGAGCACCCACGCATCATGCGCATGAAGGAAAGCGCGCTGCGCCCCAGTGTGCTGGAAACCTGCATCACCTGCCTGATGATGGCCTGCGAAACCCACGAGCGCGGCACGATCGAATCGATGGTCAAGGCCATCGTCGCCGAATACGTGCCCACCTCGCCGGTGACGGCGCCGCCCCTGGTGGCGGATACCCAAGCGCCGAGCCTGATCAAGAAGTTCGTGCCGTTCCGGATCTGAACCCGTACCCCCCACTGTCACCGACGAGGAAACACATGCGCGACGAGAACACCTCCCCTCACCTGGAGCAGCTGCTGGCCAAGCTGCAGGACCGTACCGCCGTCATCGGCATTGTCGGCCTCGGCTACGTCGGCCTGCCCTTGACCCTCTGCTATGCGGCGCAAGGCTTCAAGGTGCTGGGCATCGACATCGATACCGAAAAGGTCGAACGCCTGAACCGCGGGGAGAGCTACATCAAGCACATCGACGCCAGGGCGATCGGCTCGGCGCGCGAGCTCGGCTTCGAAGCCACCGCCGACTTCACCCGCGCCGGCGAGGCCGACGCCCTGATCATCTGCGTACCGACCCCGCTGAACGCCTTCCGCGAGCCCGACCTGTCCTATGTGCTCGGTACCGTCGGCGCCCTGCTGCCCTATGTGCGCGAAGGCCAGGTGGTGTCGTTGGAGAGCACCACCTATCCCGGCACCACCGAGGAAGAACTGCGCCCGCGCCTGGAGTCGCGCGGCTTCACCGTCGGGCGCGACCTGTTCCTGGTGTTCTCGCCCGAGCGCGAAGACCCGGGCAACCCGCATTTCCAGACCCGCACCATTCCGAAGGTGTGCGGCGGCTCCACCCCGGAATGCCTGGAAGCCGGCCTGGCCCTGTACCGGGCCGCGGTGGACCGCGTGGTCCCGGTCAGCTCGACCCGCGCGGCCGAACTGACCAAGCTGCTCGAGAACATCCACCGCGCCGTCAACATCGGCCTGGTCAACGAGATGAAGATCATCGCCGACCGCATGGGCATCGACATCCACGAGGTGATCCGCGCCGCCGCCACCAAGCCCTTCGGCTTCACGCCCTACTATCCGGGCCCCGGCCTGGGCGGACACTGCATCCCGATCGACCCTTTCTACCTTACCTGGAAGGCGCGCGAATACGGCGTCCACACCCGCTTCATCGAACTGGCCGGCGAGATCAACAGCGACATGCCGCACTGGGTGATCAGCAAGGTGGCCGACGCCCTGAACGAGCGCGGGCGTTCGATCATGGGCAGCCGCGTGCTGGTGCTCGGCATCGCCTACAAGAAAGACGTCGAGGACATGCGCGAGTCGCCCTCGGTGGCCCTGATGGAGATCCTGCGACGCAAGGGCGCCACCGTCGACTACTCCGACCCGCACGTGCCGGTCTTCCCGCGCATGCGCGAGCACCGCTTCGAGCTCTCCAGCGTTCCCCTGAGCCCGAACGCGATCGCCTCCTACGACGTGGTGCTGGTGGCCACCGCCCACAGCGCCTTCGACTACGAGCTGGTGCGCCAGTACGCCAACCTGATCGTCGACACCCGCGGCGTCTACATCGAACGCTTGCCGAACGTCGTCAAGGCCTGAGGCTCGCCCGCAGCACCAGGCCAGCAACAGCCCCACGTCACGGAATCAAGGCAACCACACACCGAACAAGCCGGAGAACACGATGCGTTCCTACCCCCCTGCCATCCTCGACCGCAAGATCCGCTTCGCCCTGGTCGGCTGCGGCCGCATAGCGAAGAACCACATGAATGCCATCCGCGAACACCATGACCGTGCCGAACTGGTCGGGGTGTGCGACGTCGACCCGCGCGCCCTCGACAGCGCGGCAGGCGCCACCGGCGCCCGCGCCTGGCGCAGCCTGGACCGCATGCTGGCCGAGTGCGAAGCGGACGCCTTCGTGCTCTGCACCCCGTCCGGGCTGCACCCCCAGCAGGCGATCCAGGTGGCGCGCGCCGGCCGCCACGTCATCACCGAAAAGCCGATGGCCACGCGCTGGGAAGACGGCAAGGCCATGGTCGCGGCGGCCGACGCCGCGGGGGTGCGCCTGTTCGTCGTCAAGCAGAACCGCCGCAACGCCACCCTGCAGCTGCTCAAGAGCGCAGTGGAAAAGAAACGCTTCGGGCGCATCTACATGGTCAACCTGAACGTGTTCTGGACCCGCCCGGACGAGTATTACAACAGCGCCAAATGGCGCGGCACCTGGGAATTCGACGGCGGCGCCTTCATGAACCAGGCCAGCCACTACGTCGACCTGATCGACTGGATCGTCGGCCCGGTGGAGAGCCTGCAGGCCTATACCGCCACCCTGGCGCGCGACATCGAGGTCGAGGATACCGGCGTCATCAGTGTGCGCTGGCGCAACGGCGCGCTCGGTTCGATGAACGTCACCATGCTGACCTACCCGCACAACATGGAAGGCTCGATCACCATCCTCGGCGAGCACGGCACCGCACGCATCGGCGGCGTCGCCGTCAACGAGGTGCAGCAGTGGGAATTCGCCACGCCCGATCCGGACGATGAACGCGTCAAGGAAGCCAGCTACCAGACCACCTCGGTCTACGGCTTCGGCCACCCGCTCTACTACGACAACGTGATCAAGGTGCTGCGCGGCGAGGCCGAGCCGGAAACCGACGGGCGCGAAGGCCTGAAGTCGCTCGAGGTGCTGGTGGCGGCCTACCGTTCGGCGCGCGACGGCAAACGCATCGCCCTGCCGCTGGAGTATTGATCATGGCCATCGTTATTCATTCCAGCGCCATCGTCGACCACGGCGCCGCCCTCGGCGACGGCACCCGGGTCTGGCACTTCGCCCACGTCTGCGCCGGCGCCCGTGTCGGCGAAGACTGCTCGCTGGGCCAGAACGTGTATGTCGGCAACGACGTCGTGCTCGGCAACCAGGTCAAGGTCCAGAACAATGTCTCGATCTATGACGCCGTCACGCTCGAAGACGAAGTGTTCTGTGGCCCGAGCATGGTGTTCACCAACGTCTACAACCCGCGCGCGGCGGTGCCCCGCAAGCACGAATACCGGCGCACCCTGGTGCGGCGCGGCGCCACCATCGGCGCCAATGCCACCATCGTGTGCGGCGTCACGGTCGGCGAATACGCCTTCGTTGCGGCCGGGGCCGTCGTCAACCGCGACGTGCCCGCGTTTGCCCTGGTGGCCGGGGTGCCGGCGCGCCAGATCGGCTGGATCAGCCGGTTCGGCGAACGCCTCGACCTTCCCCTGCCCGCCGCCGGGGGCAAGGTCGAAGCCGAAGCCCGCTGCCCCCACACCGGCGACCTGTACGTGCTGCACGACGGGGCCTGCCACCTCGAACGCGCCGCCCTCCAACCCTGACGAGGACCCCATGGATTTCATCGACCTCAAGTCGCAATACCTCGCTTCCCGCGAGCTGATCAACGCACGCATCGGGGCGGTCCTCGAGCACGGCCAGTACATCATGGGGCCGGAAGTGGCCGAACTGGAAGGCCGCCTCGCCGGCTTTACTGGCGCACGCCACTGCATCACCGTGTCTTCCGGCACCGAGGCCCTGGTGATCTCGCTGATGGCGCTCGGCATCAAGCCCGGCGACGAAGTCATCACCACGCCGTTTTCCTTCATCGCCACCGCCGAAGCGATCGTGCTGCTGGGCGCGACCCCGGTGTTCGTGGACGTCGAGGCCGGCACTTGCAACCTCGACCACCGCCTGCTCGAGGCGCGCATCACGCCGCGCACCCGCGCCATCATTCCGGTATCGCTGTACGGCCAGCCGGCCGACATGGGCGAGATCAACGCCATCGCCGAGCGCCACGGCCTGGCCGTGATCGAAGATGCGGCCCAGAGTTTCGGCGCCACCTACCGCGGCCGCAGGAGCTGCAACCTGTCGACCATCGGCTGCACCAGCTTCTTCCCCAGCAAGCCGCTCGGCTGCTATGGCGACGGCGGCGCCATCTTCACCAGCGACGACGCCCTGGCCGCCGCCATGCGCGAAATCCGCGTGCACGGGCAGTCGCGCCGCTACGTGCATACCCGCATCGGCGTGGGCGGCCGCATGGACACCCTGCAGTGCGCCATCGTGCTGGCCAAGCTCGAGCGTTTCGAATGGGAAATCGAGCAACGCCAGCGCGCCGCCGCCTGCTACGACGACATGCTCGCGAGCACGCTCGCGGGTGAGCCCGATAATATGCTCGAGCCGGTCGGCTGCCGGCCAGACCGGACCAGCGTGTATGCACAGTACACGGTCCTGGTGCCCCGGCGCGTACGGCTGCAGGAAGTCCTGCACGCGGCCGGCATCCCGACCGCGGTGCACTACCCGGTGCCGATCGACCGCCAGCCGGCCTATGCACAGTGGGCCAGCCCGGGCGGCTGCCCGGTGGCGGCCAGCCTGGCGCACGAAGTGCTGAGCCTGCCGATGGGGCCCTACCTCGACCGCCCGAGCGCGCACCGCGTGGTGCAGGCGCTGGCCGACGGAATGGCGCAGCTGCGGGACGAACGCGTTGCCGAGCAGGCCGGCGACAAGGCGGCATGAAAGTCGGGCGCATGAGGCCGGGGTGCGGCAGGCCGATCCTCGCGACGCCGCGCCCCCTGCCCGTGCCGCCGTCCTGGCGCAAGCGCCTGCGCGCCTTTTTCGTATGTGAGGAAACATGGCACGCATCGTGCACCTGAGCTCGGCACATCCGCGTTTCGATACGCGGATCTTCGTGAAGCAGTGCCGCAGCCTCGCCAGCCACGGGCATGAGGTTTCCCTGGTCGTGGCCGACGGCCTCGGCGACGCCTGCCGCGACGGCATCCGGATCGTCGATGTCGGACGCCCTTCCGGCCGGCGCGAACGCATGCTGCTCGCCACCCGCCGGGTCGGCCGGGCGGCGCTGGCGCTCGATGCCGAGGTCTACCAGCTGCACGATCCCGAGCTGATTCCGGTCGGCCTGCGCCTCGTCCTCGGCGGCCGCAAAGTGGTGTTCGACGCCCACGAGGACGTGCCCAACCAGCTGCTCGACAAGCCCTACCTGTCGCCGCGCAGCGCACGCCTGCTGTCGCGCGCCTACGGCATGCTCGAAGCCGGCGCGCTGCGCCGCTTCGACGGGGTGCTGGCGGCGACCCCGACCATCCGCGATCGCCTGGCCGCGCACAATGCCCTGGTGGTGGACGTCAACAACTATCCGCGCGCCGAGGAGTTCATGGGGCCGGCATCGGACGCCCCGGTGCGTGACAGTTTCTGCTACGTCGGCAGCATCTCCGCGATCCGCGGCGTTCGCGAGCTGGTCCAGGCATGCGCCCTGCTGCGCTCGCCGGCGCGGCTGGCATTGGCCGGCAGCTTTGCCGAGGCCGAGCTGGAGGCCGAGGTCAGGCGCCACCCCGGCTGGCGCCGTGTCGATGCGCTCGGCCACCTCGACCGGGTCGGGATCGCCGGCGTCATGGGGCGCGCCTTCGCCGGCCTGGTCACCCTGCTGCCGACCGCCAGCTACCGTGACGCCCTGCCGGTCAAGATGTTCGAATACATGGCTGCGGGCATCCCGGTGATCGCTTCCGACTTCCCGCTCTGGCGCGACATCGTCGAGGGCAGCCGCTGCGGCCTGTGCGTCGATCCGCGCGACCCGGCGGCGATCGCAGCCGCGATCGACCACCTTGCCAGCCATCCGCGCCAGGCGCGCGCCATGGGCGCCAACGGCCGCCACGCCGTCCTCGCCCACTACAACTGGGAAAACGAAGAAGCCAAATTAATCGCGTTTTATGCCGATTTGCAGTCTCCCCGTCCGCATCGAAAAAAACTGTTTAAAAAAAGCAATCTATCCGCCCATCCAATTCGCTGAATCGATTGATTCCAAAGCCAGGGTTTTATCGTAGGTTAAAAAGGACCGGCAGCATCGGCCGTATTGTCTAGTTATCAAAGAAATATGAGAGCGTCTATGTTCTTGCAACACTACAATACGTTTCTCGAGGTAATGAAACTGCCGCGTGCGCGGCTCTATTTCTCGCAGCAGATCGATCCGGTCGATATCAAGGCGACGTATCGCAATTACACGAAACCACATCCGCGTTTCAAGATCATCCGCCATAAAACCATTGGCGCCGCCCTGGTCGACCTGGCGCCTTTTCCGAACCGCGACGCCTACCTGGACCACATCAAGGGCAAGAACCAGGGCGGCTATCACGCCAAGCGGGCCCGCAGCCGTGGGTATGTGGTGCGCGAAATCGATCGTAACGATTATGTCGACGATATCCACGAGATCAATACCAGCCTCGATGTCCGGCAAGGCCGGAAAATGGACGGGCACTACCTGGAAAAGCAGGAGCGTTTCGATCGTCGACAACATTTCCATTATTGGGGCGTGTTGAGCCCGCAAGGAAAACTCGTCGCCTATGCCACCCTGGGCGTTTACGGGAATTTCGCCTCGTTTTCCCAAATGATGGGAATCCGCAATAACGACGGCATCATGCACCTGCTTCTAAGCGAAGCGATCTGCCGGCTGATCGACGCCGGCAAGGTCCGCTACGTCATGTACGACACGTTCTTCGGCGCCCAGCCCGGGCTCCGCAACTTCAAGACCATCCTGGGCTTCCGCCCTTACCGCGCCAGCTATCACTTGCAATGAGCCCGCAATGAACGCCATGCTCAACCGCGTCTACGCGGACTACCTGATGCCGAGCCGGCTCGGCGAATACGACACCCTCGTGCGCGAGGTCTCCAGCGCCGGCTATGCCCAGCTGTCGGTGCGCGAATTCTTCCGCCAGTCGCATGACAAGGACCGCGCCCAGGGCCATCCCATGCCGCGCAGCTTCGTGCACCGGCACGACATCGACAGCGACCTGCGTACCGCCAAGAAGATGTTCGCCATCGAATCGCGCCATGGCGTCCGTGCGAGCTATTACTTCCGGCTCTGCACACTGGACTACGGTTTCATGCGCGAGATCGAGGCCGCCGGCAGCGAGGCCAGCTACCACTACGAAGAAGTGGCAGATTTCGCCAAGCGCCACCGCCTGCGCAGTGCCGAGGCGGTGCGCCAGCGCTTTCCCGAAATCCGCGAACTGTTCGCCCGCAACGTCAGCCGGATCGTCGAGCGCCTAGGTTTGCCCCTCACGACGGTGGCGAGCCACGGCGATTTCGCCAACCGCCGCCTGAAGGTCATCAACCACGAGCTCCTGCGCGACGACGCATTGCGCCGCCGCTGCGGCATCGAATGCGAATCCTACGATGCCGAGCTGCTGCGCTGCTTCGACCTCTACATCAGCGACCGCAAGCACCCGGTCTACTACTACCCGCTGTCGCCGTTCGACGCGCTCGGGAAGTACCAGCACATCTGCCTGCTCACCCACCCGGTGCAGTGGGAAACCAACTGGGTCGAAAGCACGCGCTGCAACGTGCGCCGGCTGGTCGAAGAAATGGCCTGGCGCGCCTGAGACGCATTTCCCGACACCACCATGAACATCCTCCTGATCAACCACTACGCCGGCTCGGTCCACCACGGCATGGAATACCGGCCCTACTACCTCGCACGCGAGTGGGTGCGGCTCGGGCACCGGGTACGGATCGTGGCGGCCAGCCACGCCCACGTGCGCGCCCGCGCCCCAGGCATGGCGGGACGCAGCCGGCGCGACGAAACCATCGACGGCATCGACTACACCTGGTTCGCCACGCCGCCCTACCACGGCAACGGCCTGGCGCGGGTGCGCAACATGGCCGCTTTCGTGGCGCGCCTGTGGCGTGAAGCGCCCGCGCTGGTGCGCGAAGTGGCGCCGCAGGTCGTGATCGCCTCCAGCACCTATCCGCTCGACATCTGGCCGGCGCACCGGATCGCACGCCTCGCCCGGGCGCGCCTGCTGCACGAGGTGCATGACCTGTGGCCGCTGTCGCCGATGGAACTGGGCGGCTTCTCGCGCCACCATCCCTTCATCCGGCTGCTGCAGGCGGCCGAGGACTACGCCTGCCGCCACGCCGATACGGTCGTATCGATCCTGCCCAAGGTGCGAGAGCATCTCGAGGCGCGCGGCATGGCGCCGCACAAGCTGCACGTGATCCCGAACGGCACCGACCCAAGCGAATGGCTGGTCGCGCCGCCGGCCCTGCCCGAGGAACTCGACGCCCTGCTCGCCGGCCTGCGCGCCCAGGGCCGCACGGTGGTCGGCTACGCCGGCAGCCACGGGCTGGCGAATGCGCTCGACACCCTGCTCGATGCCGCCGCCCTCCTCAAGGACAAGCCGCTGGCCTTCGTGCTGGTGGGCGATGGGCCCGAGAAGGCCCGGCTCGAGCGGCGCGCACGCGAGCTCGGCCTTGCGGACCTGTATTTCGCGCCGCCCATCCCGAAGGCCCAGATCCCGGCCCTGATGGCGCTGATCGACATCGCCTACCTCGGCTGGCAACGCCAGCCCCTGTACCGCTTCGGCATCGCGCCGAACAAACTGATCGACTACATGATGGGCGGCTGCCCGGTGCTGCACGCGGTGGAAGCCGGCAACGACCCGGTGCTGGAGGCGGGTTGCGGCCTGACCGTGGCGCCGGAGAATCCGCGCGCTGTCGCCGACGGCCTGGCGTCCCTGCTGGCCCTGTCCAGAAGCGAACGGCGCGCGCTGGGCGAGCGCGGCCGCGCCCACGCCCTGGCCAACCTGACTTATCCCGTCCTCGGACAACGCTTCCTGACCACTTTCGCACACGAGGTTTCCCATGGCTGAACAGGCACAGGCTGTCGCGCAATCGAACCCTGATCCGCTCGACAACATTCCGCGGACCTTCCTCCCCTTTGCGCTACCCGACATCGGCGACGAAGAAATCCGTGCCGTCGAAACCTGCCTGCGTTCCGGCTGGGTGACGACGGGGCCGACCACGCGCCGCTTCGAACAGGAATTCCAGTCCTACCTGGGCGGCGACGTGCAGGCGATCTCGGTCAATTCCGCCACCGCCGGCCTGCACCTGGCGCTCGAGAGCGTGGGCATCGGTCCGGGCGACGAGGTCATCGTCCCCACCATGACCTTCACCGCCACCGCCGAAGTCGTGCGCTACCTCGGCGCCCGTCCGGTGCTGGTGGACGTCGATCCCGTCACCCTGAACATCTCGCCGTCCGCCGTCGCCGCGGCGATCACCCCGCGCACCCGCGCCGTGATGCCGGTGCACTATGCCGGCCTGGCCTGCGACATGGACGCCATCCTGGCGCTGGCCGCGCGCCATGGCCTGCGCGTCATCGAAGACGCCGCGCACGCCTTCCCCACCCGGCTCGACGGCAGGCTGGTAGGCACCCTCGACAGCGACATCACCGTCTTCAGCTTCTATGCCAACAAGACCATGACCACCGGCGAAGGCGGCATGGTGGTCACCCGCGATGCCGAGCTGGCCGCACGCATGCGCACCATGCGCCTGCATGGCATCAACCGCGACGCCTTCGACCGCTACACCTCGCGGGTGCCGGCCTGGTTCTACGAGGTGGTCGCGGCCGGCTTCAAGTACAACCTGACCGACATCGCCTCGGCGATCGGCATCGAGCAGCTGCGCAAGATCGACCGCTTCCAGCAGCGCCGCAGCTGGCTGGCGCACCGCTACGACGAAGCCCTGGCCGGGCTGCCGCTGCAGTTGCCGGCGCATCCTGCATTCGGCAGCACCCATGCCTGGCACCTGTACGTGGTCCGGCTGCAGGACGGCGCCCCCATCGACCGCGACGCGCTCATCAACGAACTGGCGGAACGCGGCATCGGCACCAGCGTGCACTTTATTCCCCTCCACCGCCAGCCCTACTGGCGCGACAGCTGCGGCCTGAATCCCGAAGCCTTCCCGGTCGCCGAGGCCAGCTACGAAACCATGATCTCGCTGCCGCTGTACACCCGCATGCTGGACGCCGACCAGGACCGGGTGGTCGCGGCGCTGCACGAGCTGCTGTCATGAGCAAGCGGGCCTTCGACCTGCTGGGCGCGAGCGCGGGCCTGCTCCTGCTGGCCCCCATGCTGCTCCTGATCGCACTCTGGATCTGGCTCGATTCGCCGGGGCCGGTGCTGTACCGCCAGCAGCGTGTCGGCCGCGGCGGCCGGCTATTCACGATCTACAAGTTCCGCACCATGCGCCAGCGTCCCGTGGACGGCCCCCAGCTGACCGTCGGCGCGGATCCGCGCGTGACCCGCGCCGGCCGCTTCCTGCGCCACTACAAGCTCGATGAACTGCCCCAGCTGTGGAACGTCGTCCAAGGCAGCATGAGCCTGGTAGGGCCGCGTCCGGAAGTGCCGCGCTACGTCGACTGCTATCCGCCCGAGCAGCGGCGCCTGGTGCTGTCGGTCGCACCCGGCATTACCGACTGGGCCGCCATCCGCTACAAGGACGAGAACGCGATCCTGGCGCGCTCAGCCGATCCTGAACGTGCCTACGTCGAAGCCGTGCTGCCGGTCAAGCTCGACTATTACGTGCGCTACGTACGGGAACGCACGTTCTGGGGCGATGTGCGCATCCTGGCGCACACGCTGGCCGCCATCGTGCGCTGAAGCGGTGGGCTTGCGATGCAGCTGCTGCACCTCGGCGACATCGAACTGACGCTGCCGCTGGCCGTGGCGGCCGGCGCCTGGCTGCTGGCCGCCCGCGCCTGGCGCGCCGCGGCCGCCTGGACGCTCCTGTACGGGGGGACCATCGCGCTCGTCGGCGGCAGCAAGATCGCCTACATGGGCTGGGGCATCGACATTGCGGTGCTCGATTTCAAGGCGTTCAGCGGCCATGCGGCGGGCGTGACCGCGGTGTACCCGGTGCTCGGCTACCTGCTGTGCCGTCCGGCCGGACGCCGCGCCGGCCTGGCGGCCGCCGGCGCCGGGCTGGCGCTGGGGCTCGTGATGGCCGTCGCGCTGGTCCGGCACGACGAGCATGCGGTCGCGGAGGCGGCCGCCGGCTGGCTGCTCGGGGCCTGCGCCAGCCTCGGCACCGTGTACCAGGCCGAACCGCACGGCGTCGTACCGGGCCCGGTCGCAGCCTGGTGCGCGGTGCTGCTGTTCTTCGCGTCGGCCTCGCTGATGCAATCAGCGCATGTCGGTTACTGGATGATCAAGGTCGCGCTGGCGCTGTCCGGCAAGGCGCATCCTTATTCCTGGGACACATGCGGCTAGCAATTTTCTACCAATGGAGAGACACATGGTTTCCTTCCCCTCGATGCATTGGCAAGCACGGGCACCCCTCGGCGAGAACGCGATGCAGTCGCTGCTCATTTCCGCCCTGCGCGGCCTGGCCGCCCTGCAGGTCGCGGCAGCGCACCTGCGCGCCGAACTCTATCCCGGCTTGCGCACGCTCGAAGACCCGTCGCTTGCCTACATGGGCCTGGCCTTCATCACCGGTCTCGCCCACCAGGCCGTGGTCGTGTTCTTCCTCATCAGCGGCTGGCTGGTGGGCGGCAGCCTGATGAACCGCTTGGGCAAACCGCAGGCGCTCGCCCATTATGCGATCGACCGTTTCACCCGGCTCTGGACCGTCCTGCTGCCGACCCTGCTGCTGAGCCTGGGCGTCGGCCTGGTCATCGGTGCTGCCGCGCCCGGCCCGATCGACTTCAACCCGGGCAACGAATTCTCGGCGGCCGCGCTCGCCGGCAACCTGTTGGGCCTACAGACCGTGACGGTGCCTGAGTTCGGCGGCAATTATCCGCTGTGGAGCCTTGCGCACGAGACCTGGTACTACATCCAGTTTCCCCTGCTGCTGCTCGTGATCGCCGGCGGCGGCGTACTGCGCCGCGCCGCCGCCGCCGCCGCCCTGATCCTGCTGCTGGCGACGCTGCGCGACATGATCTCGCTGTACTTCACGGTCTGGCTCCTCGGCGCCGCCTTCTCGCGCATCCGTATCGACTGCGGCAAGGCCTTCCAGGCGCTGCTGCTGGTGGTGACGGTGGCGCTGTTCGTCTATTACCGGCTGCGGGGCAGCAACGACGATCTGGTGCCGGCCTCCTTTGTGCAGGACATCATCTGCAGCATTCCCTTCCTGCTCCTGCTGGCCTCGTTCCAGCAAGCGGTCGACACGACAGCGCCCGCCTATGTTCGGACCAACCGGGTTGCCGTTTTCTTCTCGGAGTTTTCGTTCTCGCTCTACGTCGTCCACGTTCCGGTCATCTACCTGATGCGCCACCTCGGACAACAGTTCTTCGGCCGTGGCCAACTCGACCCGAACGCCGCCACCGACTTCCTGTGGTATGTCGTCCTCCTCTGCGCCCTGGTGCTGGCCGCGTACATGTTCTACCTGCTGTTCGAGCGGCATACCATCCGCATCCGGAATGCCCTGAAGAACCTGCTCTTGAGCCCGCGCGCGAAACCGGTGCGGGTCGCCTTGTCGCCGGACTGACCGGCTCGGAGTAAAGGGTACGGCGCCGCCTGCGGCCTGCAGTGCGGCGGCGTACCACGACATGCGCAGCTCTGGCCGCCGCAAGCTCGCCAAGTTCGCCTGAACGCTGCAGGTCACCTCAGCAAGCTCCCGTCATCAAGACCACACGCGTGGCCTGCCCTGCTTGGAATGCAGGCGAGTCGATACCCCGGCTGGCTCGCCAGCCCAGCGGCAGATCTTCGCGCGGCAGCGCGCCGCAAGGCCGGTGATACGCCGGGACAAGCGATCCCAGCCGTCCTTTTCCACGCGGCCCCTCTGCCGGTAGTATTCCCAATAATATTCCCGATAACAGGCCAAGTGGCCGAGCTGGCTTGCCAGCCGCGCAGCACGCAGCTAGCCGCTGTCGTATCGCGCTTGCGCGCCTGGTGGACGCTGCTTCAAGGCGATTGGGCGCGCCAGACGCTAGCCTGCAGCCTGTTTCGTCTTGACGTACCTGGGGTGTTCAGGACGGCATGCCGGGCGGGTGCATGCTGATGATGCGCGCTTGCTTGGGCGCGTCAGGTCTCAGACATCAGATGGCGCGGGCAGCATGCCGGAAACGGCGGCCGTGAAGGCACGCAGGCGCCGACTTGACGAAGAGAGCATGACGATGGGCGCCTTGCGCCCATCGATCCTGATTGCCAGGCAGCTGCCGCCGCTCAGGCGACGTAGGCGAGCTGCGGTCCGTTGCCGTACTGGGAGCTGTAGTCGCCCAGCCGCAGCGCCATGTCGTTGAACAGCACGCCCCGCGGCGAGATCCCCGCGTGGTTCAGGCGCTTGATCGACTCGTTGATCTGGCCTTCGGTGGTCACGGCGGAGCGGGTCACTAGGAACACGGCTCCCGCGTGCGCGCCGATGATCAGGGCGTCGGCCACCGCCAGCAAGGGCGGCGCGTCGATCAGCACCAGGTCGTATTGCGGGCTGACCGTCTCGAGCAGGGTGCCGAAGTTCAGGTGCAGGAGGAATTCGGCCCGGTTGGTCGGCAATTCGCCGGTCGGGATGAAATCGAGCCGCTCCAGCACGTTGTGGTGGATGACCTCGTCCACGGTAGCGCCGCCGGCGATGGCCCGCGACAGCCCCTTGCGGCGGTCGATGCCGAAGTAGCGGTGCAGGTGCCCGTTACGCATGTCGGCATCGACCAGCAGCACGCGCTTGCCGCTGGCCGCCATCACCGCCGCGAAGTTCGCGGCAATGAAGGACTTGCCGAGGTCGCGCGTCGGGCCCGCCATCATGACCACGTTGTTCTTGAAGTGCGGCATCGAGAACTGCAGCGCCGCGCGGAAGCTGCGCAGGCTCTCGACCGCCGGGTCTTCCGGCAGGATCTGGGCCAGTAGCGGCAGCACGCCGTCCGGCTTGGATTTGCGCATCAGCTTTTCCTGGTTGACGCTGTGCGGGATCGAGGCGTACACGACCCGTGCGCGCAGCATCCGTTCGATCTTCTGCGGATCGTCGATCCCGCCGCGCATGGCCTTGCGGGTGAAGGCGATCAGGGTGCCGAGGAACAGCCCGGTCACGACCGCCATCGCGACGATCAGGGGGCGGTTCGGCTTGATCGGTTTTTCCGGTGCGATCGGCGCATCGACCAGGCGCACGTTGCTGACCCGGCCGACGGAAATCAGGCGCAGCTGCTGCGCCGTGTTCGACAGCGCCGTGTACAGGTCGGTGTTGACCTTGATGTCGCGCGTCAGGCGCGCTTCGTCCTGTTCCATCACCGGCAGCGTCCGGATGCGGCTGGCGATGGCATCGATCTCCGCGTCGACTTCCTTGCGCTGGCGGTTGATCGCCATCACCACCGGATGGTCTTCGGTGAAGCGCGCCAGCAGCTCGGTTTTCTTGTGATTGAGTTCCATGCGCCGGGTGCGCGCCGCCGCCGCTTGCGCCAGACTCATGCGGGCTTCCTCGCGCAGGTCGACGGTGCCGTGCGCATTGCGGAACTGGTTGTAGCGGTCTTCGGACTGTTCCAGCTGGCGCTTCAGGATGGGCAGCTGCTGGTTGAGGAAGGCCAGCGACTTCTCGGCTTCCTCGGTCTTGCGCGCCAGGTTCTGGCGCATGTACTCGCGCCCGATCTCGCTCAGCAGGTTGTTGATGCTTGCCGAGTTCTCGCCCTGCAGCTTGACTTCGATCACGCCCGACTGCTTGCCCTGCTCGGTGATCACCATCGAACGCTGGATGGCCTGGATCGTACTCAGGCGCGACTTGCGCTTGATGCGGAAGCGCGCACCCGGGTTCGCGTACAGGCTGTCCACCTTGATCTCGAGCATGCCGTCCGGCAGCGGCACCCGGTAGCGCTGTCCCACCGTCCCGTCGAAGGCCAGCCGCTGCCCGCCGCCGGAAAAGCGGTAGCGGTTGCCGGCGCGCGCCGTCAGCACGAATTCGCGGTTGAGCCAGGAATCGGGCACCTCGAACACCGAGACGTCCGCCTTCTCGCCGCCCCAGACGTAGCCCCCGTAGCCGAACAGGCCGGGGGTGGACAGGTTGCCGGCGTTCTGGTTGGCGAACCAGAAGCCGGCCACCGGGAAGTATTTCGGCTGGACTTCGATGTAGAGCTGGAGGTTGTCGACCGCCCGCGACACCACCATGCGCGAACGCAGCAGCTCCATCTCGGCGATGGCCGCCTTCTTGGTCTCGAACAGGGACGAGGCCTCGCTCAGGATGTTCTTGGACGCGTTCGGGCTTTCCTCTTCGACGTGGATCATGAGGTTGGCCTCGAACACCGGCTTGGCGACGAGCGCGTACAGGACCGCCACCACGGTGATGAAGGCGGTGATGCTGCCGATCAGCCAGCGGCTGTCGTACAGCGTGTTGAAATAGCCCTTCAGGTCGACGGTAGACTCTTCCGGCAGGGGCTCGGGCGGCCGCGGGTCGAAGGGCACCGACAGCACGGGCGGGCTGTGCGAGATGTGGGTCAGCGGGTGGGCGTCGGCTGGATTGCTCATGGTAGCGGCCTTGCTCGGGATCGGATGTTCAGGGACGGGTCGTCACGCCGACCGCGTTGGTCAGTGCGCCCGGGAACAACAGGCTCAGGTGACGGTTCCAGTTCGCCAGCGGCGATGCGGCGACGTAGACGACGTCCTTCGGCCGCAGCTCGAAGGATTCGGCCATCGCCAGCGCGCCGCTCACGCGCGCATCGAGCTGGAACACGCGGGTTCGCTCGGGCGTCTTGCGCACCACGTAGATCTGGCGCGCATCGCCGCTCAGGGGACTGACGCCGCCGCTCTCGCCGAGCGCCTCGTTCAGGGTCAGGCGGCCGTTGTGCATGGTGAGCGCGCGCGGCTGGACGACCTCGCCGGAGACGAAGACCTTGCTTTCGTCGCGCGAATGGACACGCACCACGTCGCCATGCCGGAGCAGCACGGTGCCGGGGTTGACGCCCTTCTGCACCAGGTCGCGCAGGTTGACCATGTAGCGGCTGGGCCCGCGTTCGATCATGATGCGGCTCTGGTCGGCGCTTGGGAGCATGCCGCCGGCGCGGTTCAGCGCCTCGACCAGGGTCATGGGAATGTCGTTGATGGCCTGCAGGCCGGGGGCCTTGACTTCGCCGTCGATGTAGACCCGCTTGCTGCGGTAGGACTGCACACGCAGGGTGAGGCTGGGCTGGGCGATGTAGCGCGCCAGCTTCTTGGTCAGCAGCGCCCTGGCCTGCTCCTCGGTCTGGCCCTCGACGTGCAGCAGGCCGATCAGCGGAAACTGGATGCGTCCCATGTGATCGACCGCAAACCCGGGCTGGACCGCGCTGGGCGACGCCGTGCCGCTGTCGAGGGCGGCGGTGGCAGCGGTCATGCCGCTGCCGGCGAGCTCCGGGTGGTCCCACACGACGATCGACAGCACGTCGCCCTGGCCGATGGTGTACGGCGCAGGGTTGGCCACGATGAGCGGCGAGAGGTCTTGCCGGGACAGCTCGGCCAGCGCGCGCCGCTCGCTCTCGATGAGCTGCTCGGTGATGATCTCGGTGGGCGGCGCATCGCTGCTGCCGTCCTGGCCGCTACCGGCGAACTGGATGCCGGTGGTGCAACCCGGCAGCAGAATGAAAAAGCTCAGTACCAGCACAAGTCGCCGGTAACCCGATATTGCAACTGAACAAATCGCAGCCATGATTGTTGCCTATCAAAAATAGACGTCATACTTGAACGGTCCAGTCCAGCGTACGGTGTCCATCAGGCTTGGCTTTGTAGCTGATCAAACAGCGGCTGCGCAAAGGCTCAGCGAATTTCCTCCAGTAACTTCAGACCGTCGGCAAAGCGCCACACACGGCGGATTTCGATGATATCGAAGCGCGCCGCGACGTTCGGCGGGAAGGCGGCGTAACGCGCATTGAGCTGGACGAAGCGGCGTACCGCATCGTCCATGTCGGCGCGGCCGCTCGAGCGCACGATGGTCACGTCGTCGACGCTGCCGTCGCTGCGCAGCGTCAGGCTGACCAGGGGGTCGATCCGGACCTCGCGCTGCGAGAACCGGGCGCCGCCGAGGACCGCGGTACGTTCCAGCTTCTGGCGTACGCTGTCGACATACAGGCGCAGCGGCACGTCGCGTTCGGCGCCGTCGGCCAGCACCCGGCGCGCGCCGGGCGCGTCCTCCGGCCGTGCCGGCGGCGGCGCCACGTTCGGGATGTTCAGGCCGCGCAGCAGTTCGCGCGCGCGGCTGGCCATGGCGCTGCCGGGCACGCTGCCCGCCGGCATAGCCCCATCCCTTCGCCCGCTTCCCGGGCCGCCCGGGCCGGGGCTGCCGCTGCCCTGCCCCGGCAATCCCTGCTGGCGCTCGGCCGCGATCCGGCGTCCCGCCTCCTCGGCGAGCCGCCGCGCTGCATCTTCGGCGGCCTGGCGCTGCGCCAGTTCCTCGGCGCGCTGGCGCTCGGCTGCCTCGGCCTGGCGGCGCGCCAGCTGTTCCGCCGCGAGGCGCTCGGCGGCAAGCCGCTCGGCCGCGCGCTGCTGCTCGGCCTGCCGGGCCAATGCCTCGTCGCGCTCGCGCAGCTGTGCCTGGCGCTGCTGTTCGGCTTCAGCACGCTCGCGCTCCTCCACTTGCTGGCGGGCGATCCGCGCCCGCTCGGCCGCGAGCTGCTCGGCTTGCCGCTGCTCGGCTGCCAGTTGCTCGGCTTGCCGCTGTTCGAGGGCGCGCTGCTCGGCCTGGCGGCGCTCGGCCAGCTGCTGGTCTGCCTGTTGCTGCTCGGCCCGGCGTTGTTCCTGCACCTGCGCGGCCTCGCGCTCGGCCAGCAGCGCGCGTTCACGCTGGGCGGCGAGCCGCTCCTGTTCCGCCGCCTGTGCCGCAAGCCGTTCCTGCTCTTCGCGCAGGGAGCGTTCGGCTTCGGCATCGAGGCGCCGCTGCTCCTCGGCGGCGGCGATACGGGCCGCGTCGGCCTCTGCTGCTTCGCGCCGGCGCTCGGCTTCCTGCCTGGCGTCCTGCTCCACACGCGCCGCGATCGCCGTCTCGTCCGGCTCCGGCTTTGCCTCCGGCTCGCCATCGGGCACACCCGCTTGCAGGTCCGGTTCGATGTCCAGCAGTGGCGGCGGCGCCACCGCGAAACTGGCGTCATCCTGCGTCGAGGCAATCAGGGGCGGTGCCGGCGGCGTGCGCAGCCTGGCCGGCCGGCGCGCCGGTTTCGGCCTGGGCTTCGGCTTGGCCGCCTGTGCCGGCTGCACGGGCGGGGCCGGCCGGGGACGCGGGTCGACCAGCCGCAGTCCGCTGGCAGGCGGCGCGACGACAGCGGGAGCCGCAGGCGGCGGCAGCGGCGGCGCCGCGCCGGAGTCCGGCAGCGGCGCAGGGGGCGTTTCCGGTAGACCTGCGGGCGGGGGCGGCGGAGGCGCCAGCGTGACCTGGATCGGCCCGCCCGGACCGGCATCGAAGCCAGGGACGCCGAACTGCAGCGACAACAGCAGGCCATGCAGCAACGCCGAGACCGCAATGCCGGCGACCAGCCGCCGGTCGCGCAGCGCAAGGGGGTCGTTCGGACTGGAGTCTTGCGCTCGATGCATGCCGTGGCCGGAAAGCGATTATTGTCAGGCTGGCATCATAGCGTTTACTCAGCAGCAAGGCGAGCGCGCACGATTGAAGCAGGTCGGGCCCGCGCGGCCCGCCCTGCTAGCGCTGTACCCGGCTGAAGGTGTAGGTTTCGCCGTGGGCGAGGTAGATGACGTCCTTCTCCAGGCCGGCTGCCTTGACTTCGCGCGCGAAGTCCTCGAGCGGCGACTTGAACACGTCGTAGTCGTTGTAGTGGATCGGCACGGTCTTCTTCGGACGCACGACCTGCATCATGCGCACGCCGTCCTTGCCGTCCATCGTGACTTTCACGACGCCGAGGATGCGGGTGCCGCCCAGGTGCAGCAAGGCCAGGTCGATGTTCGGGAAGCGCTGCGGGATGGCGCGGATGTCGTCGTAGACCAGGGTGTCGCCGCTGATGTACATGCGGTAGTCCGGCACATCTGGATTGGCGCCGAAATCGAGCACCGAACCCATCACCTTGGGCAGCAGCACCGCGACGCCCGCCGGGCCGTGGCGTCCGGGCGTGGCCGTCACGCGCAGGCGCGAGGCGCCCTTGCCGACCTCGAGCCGGTCCCAGCTGCTCAGGCCGAAGATGCGCGTGAATCCCAGGCGCTTGAGCCGCTCGCCGCCCTCCTTGGTGGTGACGATGGGCGTGGCGCGGTTGAGCTTTTCCTGCACCAGCTGGTCAAAATGGTCGCCATGGAAATGCGACAGCACGACCAGGTCGATCGGCGGCAGTTCTTCGAAGCGGATGGCCGGGTTGGTCTTGCGTTCCGAGGTCAGCCCATAGCCGAGATGGACGTGGTCGCCCTTGTGCAGGAAGTTGGGATCGGTAAGGATCGTGAAGCCCTGGAAGCGGATGATGACCGTGGCCGTGCCGATGAACTGCACGGTGCCCGTATTTGCATCCGCCGCTTCCGGCGCCGGTGCGCCGTCCGCCGCCAGCTGCAGCCGGAAGGACTCGCCCGGGGCCGGCGTGGCGGTCGCATCGGCGTGGGCCGGGACCGTGACGCACAGCGCGGCCAGCAGGATCGACAGACGGGCGCAAAAAAGTGGGTACTGGAACAGTCGAGCGAACGGCATGGTCGGTCTCCGGAAGCGCGCACCCCGGGACGGCATGCGCTGCTGCCGGAACGTTAACACGGCAGCGCTGCGAACGGCGTTCGCTTGCCTGTATCCGCCTGCGGAGACTACAGCTTGGCGACCAGGCCGGCCAGGTGCTGGCGCGCCTTCTGCCACTCGGTGCCGAGCAAGGCCGCCGTGCACTGCGGGCAGGCCTCGAAGGGATTGCAGTCGTGCGCGAGCGCGACGTAGTTGGTGCCGGTCACGGTCTTGCCCTGGTAGCTGTCGACGCGGCCCGTGGGTGCGGCGGCGCCGCCAAGTGGGCTGTCGGCGCCCTGCCCGGCCCATTTGGCGAAGGGGGCGGCGGCGACACCGTCGGGGACATACCAGCGGCGTTTGGTGGGATTCCAGCGGGCGCCGAGCGCCTTCGCTTCATCCTTCTCGGCATAGGGAACAGTCAGGAAAAGCATGCGATCCGAAAAAAAAGTAGTCACGCGACGGATGGCCTGCCCAGCTGGGTTCGAACCAGCGACCCTCAGCTTAGAAGGCTGATGCTCTATCCAACTGAGCTATGGGCAGTTCAGACGGCACGCGCAAGCGGCCGGAAATGAAACGGGCTGTCGAACGACAGCCCGTGGAGGAAGCTTTGGTCGGAGTACAAGGATTCGAACCTTGGACCCCCTGGTCCCAAACCAGGTGCGCTACCGGGCTGCGCTACACTCCGATGTGGTACTGATGATACTCCCGCAACGAGGGCGCGTCAAATTGCGCTGCCCCCTGCGGGCGCACGAACTCAGGCGGCCAGCTTGTCGGCGATACGGCGCGCCATGTTTTCGGCCAGATCGGCTTCCTTGGCCTCGACCATGACACGGATCAGGGGTTCGGTGCCCGAGGCGCGGATCAGCACGCGGCCGGTTTCGCCCAGCTCGCGCTCGACCGCTTCCTTTTCGGCCACCACGGCTTGGTTCGTGGTCCAGTCGAAGCCCGGCGCGACCTTCTTGTTGATCAGGGTCTGGGGGTAGAGCGTCAGTTCGCTGCAGCAGTCGGCCAGCGACTTGCCGCTGCGCTTGAGCGCCGACAGCACCTGCAGCGCCGACACGATGCCGTCGCCGGTGGTGTGCTTGTCCAGCGCCAGCAGGTGGCCCGAGCTTTCGCCGCCGAACAGCCAGCCGCGCTCCTGCATCACTTCCAGCACGTAGCGGTCGCCGACCTTGGCGCGCGCGAAGCCGACGCCCATCTGCTTGAACGCCACTTCCAGCGCCATATTGGTCATCAGGGTGCCGACGGCGCCCGCCACCGGACCGGTCGACATGCGGTCGCGCACCATCAGGTAGAGCAGCTCGTCGCCGTTGTAGACGCGGCCGGTGGCGTCGACCATGATCAGGCGGTCGGCGTCGCCGTCCAGCGCGATACCGAGGTCGGCCTTGTTGGCCACCACCGCTTCCGACAGCGCTTTCGGCGCGGTGGCGCCGACCCCGGCGTTGATGTTGAAGCCGTCAGGCGTCGCACCGATCGACACGACTTCGGCGCCCAGTTCGTGGAACACGTGCGGGGCGATGTTGTAGGCCGCGCCGTTGGCGCTGTCGACCACGATCTTGAGGCCGCGCAGGTCCAGCTCGTTCGGGAAGGTGCTCTTGCAGAACTCGATGTAGCGGCCCTGGGCATCGCGCAGGCGGGTGGCGCGGCCCAGCTTGTCCGAAGGCACGCAGCCCATCGGCTGGTCGATCGCGTCTTCGATTTCCAGTTCCACCGCGTCCGGCAGCTTGGTACCGTGCTGCGAGAAGAACTTGATACCGTTGTCCTGGAAAGGATTGTGCGACGCCGAGATCACGACGCCGGCCTGCAGGCGCAGCGCACGGGTCAGGTAGGCGATGGCCGGGGTCGGCATCGGGCCGGCCAGCATCACGTCCACGCCCGCCGCCGAGAAGCCCGCTTCCAGCGCAGCTTCCAGCATATAGCCGGAAATACGGGTGTCCTTGCCGATCAGGACGACCGGACGGCCGCTGGTCGACTTCCCGCCCTTGGCCAGCACCGTGCCGGCAGCATAGCCGAGGCGCATGACGAATTCGGGGGTAATCGGCGCGACCCCCACGAGGCCGCGAACACCATCCGTACCGAAATATTTCCGTGCCATTCTTTTACTCTTTCCAGGTTTTAACCTTAGCGTTTTAATCTTGAGTTCCAGCGAGCCATACCTTTAAGGCATCAACCGTCTCTGCTACATCATGCACACGCACAATTTTAGCGCCATGCGCTACCGCAGCCAATGCCCCGCCGACGCTGCCCGCCATGCGCTCTTCCACCGGCCGACCCGTGACGGCGCCCACCATGGACTTGCGCGACAGCCCGGCCAGCACCGGCAGGCCGAGCTCGTCGCGGATACGGCCCAACTGGCGCAGCAACGCATAGTTGTGCTCGACGGTCTTGCCGAAGCCGAAGCCCGGATCGATGCAGATGCGGTCCCGGGCGATGCCGGCGCGCTCCAGGGTATCCACGCGCTCCCTGAGGAAATCGATCACCTCGCGCACGACGTCATGGTATGCCGGGGCCTGCTGCATGGTCTGCGGCGTGGCCTGCATGTGCATCACGCACAGCCCGCAATCGCTGTCGCGCACCGCCTCGATGGCGCCCGGCGCACGGAAGCCGTTGATGTCGTTGATCATGTCGGCGCCGGCGATGATCGCCTCACGCATGACTTCCGGCTTGCAGGTATCGACCGACAGTGCGCAATCGAGGCTGCGCAGCGCATACAGGGTCGGCAGCACACGCGCGAGCTCTTCGGCCACCGGCACGCTGGGCGAGCCCGGACGGGTCGATTCGCCGCCGATATCGATCATGGTGGCGCCGTCGCGGATCATTTCCTCGGCATGCGACAGCGCAAACTCGAGCCCCTGGTAACGGCCGCCGTCGGAGAAGGAATCGGGGGTGACGTTGAGGATGCCCATCACAACCGGACGGACGGCATCCCGGCCTTCCAGCGCGAAGCTGTACTGGCCGCATTGCAAATTCTTGGACATGGTGAGAATTGGGAAGGCGTTAACGTACAAAAGGCATCCAGCGGATGCCTTTTGCTTGGGGAAAACTAGGCGATCACATCAGGCCGGTGCGGTGGCGTTCGGCGCCACGCCACCACCGCTGTCGCCCGGCGGGTTACGCTTGGTCAACAGGCCGGCTTTCGGCTGGCGCGGCTCGCGGCCGGCCATGATGTCGTTGATCTGCTCGGCGTCGATGGTTTCCCAGTCGAGCAGCGCCTTGGTCATCATCTCGACCTTGTCGCGGTTCTCCTCCAACAGGCGGCGCGCCAGGGCGTACTGCGTGTCGAGGATGTTACGGATCTCGGCATCGACCTTCTGCTGCGTCGCTTCCGAGATGGTCTTGGTGGCGCCGCCGAAGAAGCCTTCGTTCTCGCTGTCTTCGTAGACCATCACGCCCATGCTCTCGGACATGCCGAAGCGGGTCACCATCGAACGGGCCAGCTTGGTGGCGCGGGCGAAGTCGTTCGACGCGCCGGTGGACATCTGGCCGACGAAGATCTCTTCGGCGATACGGCCGCCGAACAGGATCGAGATTTCTTCCAGCATCTTGTCCTTGTAACCGGACAAGGCGTCATGTTCAGGCAGCTGCCAGGTCAGGCCGAGGGCGTAACCGCGCGGCATGATCGTGACCTTGTGCACCGGGTCGGCCTTCGGCAGCAGCTTGGCGATCACCGCGTGGCCCGACTCGTGGTAGGCCGTGTTGCGGCGTTCTTCCTCGCGCATGACCATCGACTTGCGCTCCGGCCCCATGTAGATCTTGTCCTTGGCGTCTTCGAAGTCGATCATCTCGACCAGGCGCTTGCTGCGGCGTGCCGCGAACAGCGCTGCCTCGTTGACCAGGTTGGCCAGGTCGGCGCCCGAGAAGCCCGGGGTGCCGCGCGCCAGGATGTCGGCCTTGACGTCGGTACCAATCGGCACCTTGCGCATGTGCACGTTCAGGATCTGCTCGCGGCCGCGGATGTCCGGCAGGCCCACCATCACCTGGCGGTCGAAACGGCCCGGACGCAGCAGTGCCTTGTCGAGCACGTCGGCGCGGTTGGTCGCGGCGATCACGATGACGCCCGAGGAGGCTTCGAAGCCGTCCATCTCGACCAGCAGCTGGTTCAGGGTCTGTTCACGTTCGTCGTTGCCGCCGCCCATGCCGGCGCCACGATGGCGGCCGACGGCGTCGATCTCGTCGATGAAGATGATGCAGGGCGAATGCTTCTTGGCGTTCTCGAACATGTCGCGAACGCGCGACGCACCGACGCCGACGAACATCTCGACGAAGTCGGAACCGGAGATCGAGAAGAACGGCACCTTGGCTTCGCCGGCGATGGCGCGGGCCAGCAGGGTTTTACCGGTACCCGGCGGACCGACCATCAGCACGCCGCGCGGGATACGGCCGCCCAGCTTCTGGAACTTGGTCGGGTCTTTCAGGAAGTCGACGATTTCCGACACTTCTTCTTTCGCTTCGTCGCAACCGGCGACGTCGGCGAAGGTGACGGTGTTGTTGGTTTCATCGAGCATGCGCGCCTTCGACTTGCCGAAGGAGAACGCGCCGCCCTTGCCGCCGCCCTGCATCTGTCGCATGAAGAAGACCCACACGCCGATCAGGAGCAGCATCGGGAACCAGGAGATGAACACCTGCTGCAGGAACGAAGGCTCCTCCGGCGGCTTCACGTCGAAGCGCACGCCGTTTTCGCGCAGGTCGCCGATCAGGCCGCGGTCGAGGATGGTCGCGGTGGCGCGCACCTTGGTGTCGTCGCTCCGGGTCGCGGTGATGTTGGAGCCCTCGATCACGACGTCCTTGATGCGACGCGCCTTCACCTCATCGAGAAGCTCGGAATAAGCGATGGTCTTGCTGCCGCCGGCGACGCTGTGGTTGTCGAACTGCTTGAACAGCATGAACAACAGCAGCGCAACGACCACCCAGATGGCGGATTTGGAAAACATATTATTCACGAAAACTCCTCCGATGCGGATTGCATCTCTACCGATTTCAGTATGACGATTTTAACCGCAATAAGCCGACGCCGCCACGCGACGTACGGGAATAGTGCTGAAATGCCATTTTTTCATGCCAGACTGGCCACGCAGAGCGTCGCGCAGCCAGCCTCACGCGGCTGATGTGCGGTTGCCGCGCCGAATATCAAGAGCAAAACGCTCATCCGACTCGCTTTTTAGTCTGCTGGATTCTTCAGACCGCGTCCAAGCAGGAAAATTTCCGAGGATTTGTCCCGGCTGGCTTTGGGTTTGACCTGCTTGACGGTCTTGAATTCGGTACGAAACTTTTCCAGTATCTGGGTAAATCCCATATCTTTAAAGCACTTCACCAGCAATGCGCCCCCTGGTTTCATGTGCATTTGCGAAAACTCAATTGCCAAGTCGATTAAGTGTTCCATCCGCGCCGCATCGGCGGTCGGAATCCCGGACAGGTTCGGGGCCATGTCGGACAGCACCAGGTCGGCCTTGCGCCCCTCCAGCAGCTCGTCGAGCTGGGCCAGCACTTCCTCTTCGCGGAAATCCCCCTGGATATACTGAACATCAGCGATGGGTTCCATCGGCAGCATGTCCAGCCCGATGATGGTGCCGCGGATACCGCCGCCATCTGCGCCGGCCAGCTTGCGCCGGGTGTACTGGGCCCAGCTGCCCGGGGTGCAGCCGAGGTCGACAATGACCTGGCCCGGCTTGATCAGTTTTTCGCTTTCGTCGATTTCCTTGAGCTTGTAGGCGGCGCGGGCGCGGTAGCCCTCTTTCTGGGCCAATTTGACGTACGGGTCATTAATATGGTCATGCAACCAGTTTTTGTTTAATTTGTTCTTGGCCATTCGCGTAGAATACTGCTTTTAAAGGTAATCCAAAAAATTATTATGCTTAAACTCACTCCGGCCGAGCGCAGCGCACTGCGCGCCGAAGCACACGGACTCAACCCAGTCGTCATGATCGGCGAATCCGGCCTGACCGAATCGGTCATGAAGGAAATCGCTTCCAGCCTCGACGCGCACGGCCTGATCAAGGTGCGCGTGTTCGGCGACGACCGCGAAGCCCGCATCGCCATGTATGAACAGATTTGCGCGGAACTCGACGCGGCGCCTGTCCAGCACATCGGCAAGCTGCTGGTGCTCTACCGTCCGAAGAAGGAAGCCGTCAAGGAACGCAGCAGCAAGGCCGGCAAGGGCATGCGTGAAGTCACCATCGTCAAGGCCAGCGCCAGCGGCACCAAGAAGCCGAGCGTCACCAAGGTCATGCTGAAAGGAAACGAGCGCGTAACGGCGGGCGGCAACATCAAGCGCGCCAAACCGCGTCAGACTTCCACCAAGAAGAATTCACTGAACAAGTGATGGCACGCGCCGAGCGGAAACCGGGGCGACCCGGTTTTTTTACGCGTGCCGGATCGGATCTGACCTCAGCCTTCTAAGCTGACGGTCCGCGGCTCTTGAGCACCAGCACCGCAGCAAGTACGCTTTCAATGACGTGGAACAGCTGCGACACCCCATGCATTACGGCGAACTGCGTCCAGTGCGGCGACGCCCTCACCCCGCCCGGGCCCGCCAGTTCGCGCATCTGCGCCATGCCCGGCTGCAGTCCAATCCACATCACCAGCGCGCAGGCCAGCATCGCCAGCACCAGCAGGTTCAATAAGCGCCGCCGTCCGGCATCGAGATCGCCGGACAGTCGCACCAGCACCAGCATCGCGGCCGCACAGCCGAGCGAGACCCAGCCCAGGCGGTGCAACAGAACGGCGACGACATCGCCAGCCACCGCACCAGGCACCGCCGCGAACACCGCCGGCGCCGCGATATAACCGAGCGCCCACAGCGTCCCCGCCCACAGCACCGCCACCAGCAGCCGGGCGGCTGCGATACGGGAAACGCGGGAAGCGGATCGGGACGGCGCTGCGGGACGGCTGTCCGGCATCAGACGTAGCGGACTTCGAGGATTTCGTATTCGCGCGGGCCCGACGGGGCCTGCACTTCCACCACGTCGCCGGCATACTTGCCGATCAGGGCGCGGGCGATCGGCGAGGTCACCGACACCTTGTTCAGCTTGATGTCGGCTTCGTCGAGGCCGACGATCTGGTAGCTCACCTTCTGGCCGTTTTCCAGGTCTTCCAGGTCCACGGTCGAGGCGAACACGACGCGGCCTTCCGCATCCAGCGTGGCCGGATCGATGATCTGGGCGGCGCTCAGCTTGCCCTCGAGTTCCGCGATGCGGCCTTCGACGAAGGCCTGGCGCTCTTTCGCTGCATCGTATTCGGCATTTTCCGACAGGTCGCCGTGCGAGCGCGCTTCGGCGATCGCATCGATCACGTTACGGCGCTCCTTGGTCTTGAGCTGGTGCAGCTCTTCCTTCAGGAGTTCGGCGCCGTATTTGGTCAGTGGTACGGTAGTGTTCATGTCGCTCTACGTTGTTTCGTGATTGGACGTACCAAACCAAAACCACAGAGGCGCGCGACGCTTGCCGCGCGAGCTCTGTGGTTGCGTTGGTACTACGTGCTGCTTAGTTTAAGGTTTTATGGAGACCTTGTAAATCGTAGACGCGCAGCTCGTCCAGGTGACGCATGCCCTCGATCGCGGCTTCCGCGCCGGCGATGGTCGTATAGGTGACCACGCGCGACTGCAGGGCCGAGGTACGGATGGTGCGCGAGTCGGTGATCGCCGAACGCTTCTCTTCCACGGTGTTCACCACCATGACGATTTCGCGGTTCTTGATCATGTCGACCACGTGCGGACGGCCTTCCAGCACCTTGTTCACCTGGCGCACCGGGATGCCGGCCGCTTCGATGACGGCCGCGGTGCCCTTGGTGGCCACCAGCGAGAAGCCCAGCGCCACCAGTTCGCGCGCCACGGAGACGGCGCGCGGCTTGTCCGCACCCTTCACCGACAGGAAAACCGTGCCCTTGGTCGGCAGGTTGATGCCGGCCGCCAGCTGCGACTTCACGAAAGCTTCGCCGAAGGTCTCGCCCACGCCCATCACTTCGCCGGTCGACTTCATTTCCGGGCCGAGGATGGTATCGACGCCCGGGAACTTCACGAACGGGAACACGACTTCCTTGACGCTGTAGAACGGCGGGGTCACCTCCTTGGTGATGCCCTGCTGGGCCAGGGTCTGGCCCACCATGCAGCGCGCTGCGATCTTGGCCAGCTGCAGGCCGGTCGCCTTCGACACGAAAGGCACGGTGCGCGATGCGCGCGGGTTCACTTCCAGAACAAAGACGGTATCCACGGTCTTGCCGCCCTCTTCCGACTGCTGGATCGCGAACTGCACGTTCATCAGGCCGACCACGTTCAGGGCCTTGGCCATCAGCGAGGTCTGGTGCTTCAGCTCGGCGATGGTTTCCGGCGACAGCGAGTACGGCGGCAGCGAGCAGGCCGAGTCGCCCGAGTGCACGCCGGCCTGTTCGATGTGCTCCATCACGCCGCCGATGAAGGTGGCTTCGCCGTCCGAGATGCAGTCGACGTCGACTTCGATGGCGTCGTTCAGGAAGCGGTCCAGCAGCACCGGGGAATCGTGCGAGACCTTGACCGCTTCGCGCATGTAGCGCTCGAGGTCGCGCTGCTCGTGGACGATCTCCATGGCGCGGCCGCCCAGCACGTAGGACGGACGCACCACCAGCGGGTAGCCGATCTCGTCGGCCAGCGCCAGGGCGTCGGCTTCGGTGCGCGCGGTGCGGTTCGGCGGCTGGCGCAGGCCGAGCTTTTGCAGCAGCTGCTGGAAGCGCTCGCGGTCTTCGGCCGCGTCGATCATGTCCGGCGAGGTGCCGATGATCGGCACGCCGTTGGCTTCGAGGTCGAGCGCCAGCTTCAGCGGGGTCTGGCCGCCGTACTGGACGATCACGCCTTCCGGCTTTTCCAGGTCGACGATTTCCAGCACGTCTTCCAGGGTCAGCGATTCGAAGTACAGGCGGTCCGAGGTGTCGTAGTCGGTCGACACGGTCTCCGGGTTGCAGTTGACCATGATGGTCTCGTAGCCGTCCTCGCGCATCGCGAGGGCCGCGTGCACGCAGCAGTAGTCGAATTCGATGCCCTGGCCGATACGGTTCGGGCCACCGCCCAGCACCATGATCTTCTTCTTGTCGGTCGGGTTGGACTCGCACTCCTCGTCGTAGGTCGAGTACATGTAGGCCGTGTTGGTCGCGAACTCGGCGGCGCAGGTGTCGACGCGCTTGTACACCGGACGAATGCCCAGCTCATGGCGGCGCGCGCGCACGGCTTGCGGCGTGGTCTGCATCAGGAAGGCCAGGCGGCGGTCCGAGAAGCCCTTCTGCTTCAGCTTGTACAGCAGCGGCTTGTCCAGGCTCTCGAGCTTCTGGTGATCCAGCCACAGCTCGATGTCGACGATCTCCTTGATCTGCACCAGGAACCACGGATCGATCTTGGTCAGGTTGTGCACCTCTTCCAGGGTGAAGCCCTGGGCGAATGCGTCACCCACGTACCAGATGCGCTCCGGGCCCGGCTCGCCGAGTTCCTCTTCGATCTTCTCGCGGTCGCGGGTCTTCTCGTTCAGGCCGTCCACGCCCACTTCCAGGCCGCGCAGGGCCTTCTGGAAGGATTCCTGGAAGGTGCGGCCCATGGCCATCACCTCGCCCACCGATTTCATCTGGGTCGTCAGGTGCTTGTCCGCGGTCGGGAATTTTTCAAACGTGAAGCGCGGGATCTTGGTGACGACGTAATCGATCGACGGTTCAAAACTGGCCGGGGTCGCGCCGCCGGTGATCTCGTTGCGCAGCTCGTCCAGCGTGAAGCCCACTGCCAGCTTGGCCGCCACCTTGGCGATCGGGAAGCCGGTGGCTTTCGAGGCCAGCGCCGAGGAACGCGACACGCGCGGGTTCATCTCGATGACGATCATGCGGCCGTCCTTCGGGTTGATCGCGAACTGCACGTTCGAGCCGCCGGTGTCGACGCCGATCTCGCGCAGCACGTTGATCGACGCGTTGCGCATGATCTGGTATTCCTTGTCGGTCAGCGTCTGCGCCGGCGCGACGGTGATCGAGTCGCCGGTGTGGACGCCCATCGGATCCAGGTTTTCGATCGAGCAGATGATGATGCAGTTGTCCTTCTTGTCGCGGACGACTTCCATCTCGTACTCTTTCCAGCCGAGCAGGGACTCTTCGATCAGCAGTTCGTTGGTCGGCGAGGCTTCCAGGCCGCGCTTGCAGATCGCTTCGAATTCTTCTTCGTTATAGGCGATGCCGCCGCCACTGCCGCCCATGGTGAAGGACGGACGGATGATGGTCGGGAAGCCCAGCTCGCGCTGCACCGCCCACGACTCTTCCATCGAGTGCGCCACGCCCGAGCGCGCCGAACCGAGGCCGATCTTGGTCATCGCATCCTTGAACTTGGAACGGTCCTCGGCCTTGTCGATCGCTTCCGGGGTCGCGCCGATCAGCTCGACCTTGTATTTTTCCAGCACGCCGTTGTGGTGCAGGTCGAGCGCGCAGTTCAGCGCGGTCTGGCCGCCCATGGTCGGCAGGATCGCGTCCGGACGCTCCTTGGCGATGATGCGCTCGACGACCTTCCAGGTGATCGGCTCGATGTAGGTGACGTCCGCCGTTTCCGGGTCGGTCATGATGGTCGCCGGGTTCGAGTTGACCAGGATGACCTTGTAGCCTTCCTCGCGCAAGGCCTTGCAGGCCTGGGCGCCCGAGTAGTCGAATTCGACCGCCTGGCCGATGACGATCGGCCCCGCGCCGATGATCAGGATGCTTTTGATATCACTACGTTTTGGCATTTACTTTTTCTCCGCTGCTTGCATCAGGCCGATGAAGCGGTCAAACAGGTAGGCGACGTCGGTCGGGCCGGGCGAGGCTTCCGGGTGGCCCTGGAAGCAGAAGGCTGGCTTGTCGGTACGCTCGAAGCCCTGCAACGAACCGTCGAACAGCGACACGTGGGTGACGCGGCAGTTGGCCGGGAGGGTCTCCGGGTCGACCGCGAAGCCGTGGTTCTGCGAGGTGATCAGGACCTTCTTCGAATCCAGATCCTGCACCGGGTGGTTGGCGCCATGGTGGCCGAACTTCATCTTCATGGTCTTGGCGCCGGAGGCCAGCGCCATGATCTGGTGGCCGAGGCAGATGCCGAAAGTCGGGATGCCCTTCTCGATCAGCTCCGCGCTTGCCTTGATCGCATAGTCGCAAGGCTCGGGGTCGCCCGGACCGTTGGCCAGGAAGATGCCGTCAGGATTGAGCGCCAGCGCGTCGGCGGCGGTCGCCTGGGCCGGCAGCACGGTCACCTTGCAGCCGCGCTCGGCCAGCATGCGCAGGATGTTGCGCTTGACGCCGTAGTCAAAGGCGACCACGTGGTATTGGGGATTGTCCTGCTTGCCGAAGCCTTCGCCGAGCTTCCACTCGGTCTCGGTGAACACATAGGGTTCTTTCACGGACACGACCTTGGCCAGGTCCATGCCCGCCAGGCCCGGGAAGGAACGCGCCAGTTCCAGCGCCTGGGTTTCCAGCGGCTCCTTGCCCTGGATGCCGGTGAGGATGGCGCCGGCTTGCGCGCCCTTCTCGCGCAGGATGCGGGTCAGCTTGCGGGTGTCGATGCCGGCGATGGCGACCACGTTTTCTTGCTTCAGGTAGTCCGACAGCGACTGGGTGGAACGGAAATTCGATGCCAGCAGCGGCAGGTCACGGATGATCAGGCCGGCGGCGTGGACCTTGGAGGCCTCGACGTCGGCCGGGTTGACGCCGTAGTTGCCGATGTGCGGGTACGTCAGGGTAACGATCTGACGCGAATAGCTGGGGTCGGTGAGGATTTCCTGGTAGCCGGTAATCGCGGTGTTGAACACCACTTCGCCGGTCGTGTGACCGGTGGCTCCAATGGAAACTCCTTTGAAAATCGTTCCGTCAGCGAGGGCCAGGATGGCCGGGACGGCTGGGCCAGAAAAAAATGGCGGCAAGGGTAACTCCCAATAAAGTTACCGTAGCTTCGCCACGTCAGACCGGCATCCAACAAACCCGGGCGGAGACTGCCTGCCGGTAGCTGGACATCTAGTTGAATGAGGGATGGTGGGTAGGCGCTACGGCAAATGTGTGAATGGTTAAACTTCCGAATTATAGCGCGGAATCGACCTATTCGGCAATGCAGCAATTCTACAAAAGTGGCGCCGATTTTGCCGAAACGTGAGCGAAAGCGGCGCGCAAACCATGTTTTGCTGCTTTTGCGAAATAAAAAGAAAGGGCACCCGCAGGTGCCCTCTCCTCGCAGCAAAGTGACAAGTTCGGCGCTTATTCGCCGGTCAGGGCTGCGATGCCGGCTTTGGCGATCTGCGCGTCCTCGGTCGACTTCACGCCCGACACGCCCACCGCACCGATCACGTGGCCGTCGACCACCACCGGCACGCCACCTTCCAGCATGCCTTCCAGTTCCGGCGCCGACAGGAAGGACACGCGGCCGTTGTTGATGATCTCTTCGTAGATGCGCGACTCGCGGCGTCCCAGCGCTGCGGTGCGGGCCTTGGCGGGAGCAAGGTGCGAGGAGATCGGCGGCACGCCGTCGAGGCGCTGGAACCACAGCAGGTGTCCGCCATCGTCGACGATGGCAAACGCCACCGCCCAGTTGTTGCGCAGCGCTTCGGCTTCGGCCCCTAGGGCGATCTTCTTGACGTCTTCGAGGGTAAGATAAGGCTTGGTGTTCATCTTGGTTCCTTTATTGTCCTTGCTGCTTGGCCTTGAGCTTGGCCTTGATCTGCGGCATGACGGCTGCCGCCGCCTGCTCGCCGGCGAGGATCGCCAGGTTGCGGTTGCTGAAGTCGGCGCTGCCCATGTTGCCGAGGTTCGGCGTGATGACGATGTCGGCTTCCTTCAGCTCGAAGTGATTCAGGCGCTGACCCATGATGCTGAAGGTCTGCATCAGGACGTCAAGCGAGCTGGCGGTGGCGGCACCTTCGGTGGCGCTGGAGATGTTCACCGCGATGATGAACTCGGCGCCCATGTCCTTGGCGAACTTGACCGGCACCGGCGCGACCAGGCCGCCGTCGACATAGGTCTTGGCGCCGATCTTCACCGGCTGGAACACGCTCGGCACCGCCGAGGAGGCGCGCACGGCCATGCCGGTATTGCCCTTGTTGAACAGGATCGGCTGGCCGGTCTTGAGGTCGGTGGCGACGGCGCCGAAGCGGATCTTCAGGCGCTCCATCGGCACGTTGTTGACCGCCTTGTTGATGTAGCTCTGCAGCGCCTCGCCCTTGAGCACACCGGTCGACTTGCCGAACAGCGGCAGCGCCCAGTCGGAGATCGTGGCCTCGTCCATGGCCAGCGCGGTCTTTTGCAGCGCGAAGCCGTTCAGGCCGGAGGCATACAGGGAGCCGACCACCGAGCCGGCACTGGTACCGACCACGATCTCGGGCACGATGCCCTGGGCTTCGAGCGCCTTGATGACGCCGATGTGGGCGAAGCCGCGGGCGGCGCCGCCGCCGAGGGCCAGGCCGATCTTCACTTTACGTGGCGGCGGGGGCGGCGTCACCTGCTGGGCAACGGGTGTTGCGGGAGGCTGGGTCGGGGTGCTGCCGCAGGCGCTCAGGAACAGCGCGGCGCAGGCGATCAGGGAGCTACGGCGAGAGAACATATGGGGTGCTTGAGGGAACGAAGCACGATTGTACCGCGACCACAGCAATGCGGGGCAGAGTCGAGTTGCGACTCTGCCCCCATGGCTTAACCCGGCAGCGAGGTATTCGGCAACACCGCCGTGAAGGTACTGCCCTGCCCCGGCACCGAACTGATCTGCAGTCGCCCGCCGTGGCGCAGCAGCACGTGCTTGACGATCGCCAGCCCCAGTCCCGTTCCCTGGGTCTCGCGCGAACGGCTCTTGTCGACCCGGTAGAAGCGCTCGGTCAGCCGTGAGATATGGATCGGCTCGATCCCGATGCCGCTGTCCGTCACCGTGAAGCGCAGATCGTCCGGTCCACGGCTCCAGGCCAGCCGGATGCTGCCGCCGTTCGGCGAGTAGCGCACCGCATTCGACGCCAGGTTGGCAAAGGCGCTGCGCAGCTCTTCCAGGCTGCCCATCACGTCCGGTCCGTCGAACACGACCTCGACCCCGTGCCGGCCGCCCGACAGGGCGCGCGCTTCGGCCGCCACCGAGTCGACCAGCGCGCGCATGTCCACCCGCTCGCGCTTGAACGGGAACTCGTCCGACTCCAGGCGCGACAGGGTCAGCATGTCGCCGATCAGGCGCTGCATGCGGTGCGCCTGCTCGGTCATCAGCTCCAGGTGCGCGGTGCGCGTGGCCACGTCCAGGCCCGGATCGGACATCGCGATCTCGAGGAAGCCGACGATCACCGTCAGCGGCGTGCGCAGCTCGTGCGAGGCGTTGGCGATGAAGTCGCGGCGCATCGCTTCGATGCGCTCGGTATCGGTGGCGTCGTGCGTGACCAGGATCTGGCGCCGGTTTTCGAACGGGATGATGCGGCACTCGAGCTTGCGGCCGCGGAAGGACAAGGTGAGCGGCTGCTCGTAGCGGCCCAGGATCACGTAGTCGATGAATTCGGGGTGGCGCACCAGGTTGGTCACGCGCAGGCCCTTGTCGCGCGCCATGGTCAGGCCCAGGTGGCGCTCGGCCGCCTCGTTGCACCATTCGAGGAACAGGACGTCGTCCATGATCGCCACGCCTTCCGGCAGCATCTGCATGGCCTGGCGGAAGCGCGCCAGCCATTCGGCCATCTCGGCCTGGAGGCGCTCGTCCTCGCGCCGCAGGCGGTACAGGCGCGCGAACACGTCGGTCCAGGCGCCCCAGCCGTCCGGCAGCCGGCTCGAGTGCGGGTCGTCCAGCCATTCGCCCAGCTCGTGCAGGTAGCGCAACTGGACGAACAGCGCGATCACCAGCGCCGCCAGGGCGAAGACCAGGGCCTCGACCAGGCTCGCCATCCACCAGACGATGCCGGCCACGGCGAACAGCAGGCCCAGGCGCAGGATCGCCGGCACCCAGAACAGCAGCTTCGGATTCATCGAGCGCATCGAAGCCCTTTACTTCTCGGACAGCATGTAGCCGACGCTGCGCACGGTGCGGATCAGGCCATCGGCGCTCCTGAGCGCCTTGCGCAGCCGCAGCACATGCACGTCCACCGTGCGCTCCTCGATCACGGCATGGTCGCCCCATACCTTGTCGAGCAGCTGGGCGCGCGAGAACACGCGCTCGCGGTGCGCCAGCAGGAACTTGAGCAGCTTGTATTCGGCATTGCCGATCTCGATCTGCTGGTTCTCGACCGTCACGGTGCAGCTGTTCGGGTCCAGCACCACGGTCCCGGCGCGCAGCGGCGCCTCGGCCAGGTGCGGGCTCTTGCGGCGCAGCAGCGCGCGGCTCCGGGCCAGCAGTTCGCGCGGCGAGAACGGCTTGGTGACGTAGTCGTCGGCGCCCGTGTTCAGGCCGGCCAGCTTGTCTTCTTCCATGCTCTTGGCGGTCAGCATGATGACCGGGATTTCCTGGAAATCGCGGTCGCCGCGCAGGCGCGACAGCAGGCGCAGGCCGCTCTGGTCGGGCAGCATCCAGTCCAGCAGCACCAGGTCGGGCTTGCCGCGCGTGATGCTGTCCCAGGCGCTGCCCACGGTGTCGGCGCTGCGGATGTCCCAGCCCGCTTCGCGCAGCGAATACTTCACCAGCTCGACGATCGCGGGTTCGTCTTCGACCACCAGGACGCTCGTGTTGTCCGCCATGCTTAGACGCCCGCCTGTTCGGTCGGTGCCGGCTTGCTGTGGCGGATGTCGCGGCCTTCCACCACGTAGATGACGTATTCGGCGATGTTCTTGGCGTGGTCGCCGATGCGCTCGATGGCCTTGGCCACCCACAGCGTGTCCAGCGCCGACGAGATCGTGCGCGGGTCTTCCATCATGAAGGTGATCACGTTGCGCATGATGGTGCGGAACTCGTGGTTGATTACTTCGTCGGCCGCGATCAGTTCCAGTGCCTGCTTGCCGTCCAGGCGCGCGAAGGCATCCAGCGCGCCGTGCAGCATGTCCGAGGCGGCGCGCGCGATGGTGCGCACGGTGTCGTAGTGGGCGAAGGAGCCGCCGCCGCGTTCGTGCAGGCTCTTGGTGCTGCGCGCGATCTTGGTGGCCTCGTCGCCGATGCGTTCCAGGTCGGTGATGACCTTGATGGTCGCCATCACGGTGCGCAGGTCGTTCGCGGTCGGCTGGCGGCGCACGATCAGGTGGCTGCAGGCGTCGTCGAGCTGCACTTCGAGCTGGTTGACCGCGTGGTCGTCGGCGATCACGCGCTCGGCGCGCGCCGCATCGCCGGCGCGGAAGGCTTCCATCGCCTCGTCGAACGCGGTTTCCACCATGCCGCCCATCAGCAGGACCTTGGAACGAATCGCTTCCAGCTCCTGGTCGTACTGCTTGGATGAATGCTCGCCCGTCATAAAACTCTCCTGTGGTGGGACCTCGCGCAAGCTACTGCGCGTCGGATTGGCGCCCTGCGATGCTCGCCGTACCGTAAGTACGGCTGCGCTTCTCGGACACCACTCCTTCCGCTCGCTACGCTTGCACGAGGCCCTGTTAATCTTTTAGGTATAACCGAAAAACCTTAACCGAAACGGCCCGTGATGTAATCCTGCGTCTCTTTACGGCCCGGATTCATGAAGATCTGGTCAGTTTCGCCGAATTCGACCAGCTCGCCAAGATACATGTAGGCGGTATAGTCGGAACAGCGCGCGGCCTGCTGCATGTTGTGGGTCACGATGGTGATCGTGTAGTCCCGCTTCAGTTCGCTGATCAGTTCCTCGATCTTGGCGGTCGAGATCGGGTCCAGCGCCGAGGTCGGCTCGTCCAGCAGCAGCACGTCCGGCTTCACCGCAACGCCGCGGGCGATGCACAGGCGCTGCTGCTGGCCGCCGGACAGCGACAGGCCGCTCTTGTTCAGCTTGTCCTTGGCTTCCTCCCACAGGGCCGCTTTCTTGAGCGCCCATTCGACGCGCTCGTCCATTTCGCCTTTCGAGAGGTTCTCGTACAGGCGCACGCCGAAGGCGATGTTGTCGTAGATCGACATCGGGAACGGGGTCGGCTTCTGGAACACCATGCCGACCTTGGCGCGCAGCATGTTCACGTCGACGCCCGGTTCGAGAATATTGCGGCCTCGGTATTGAATCGACCCTTCCGCACGCTGCCCCGGATACAGATCGTACATGCGGTTCAGGGTACGCAGCAGGGTCGACTTGCCGCAGCCCGAGGGCCCGATGAAGGCCGTGACCTGCTTGTCGTGGATGTCGAGCGACACGTCTTTCAGGCTCTGCGTCTTACCGTAGAAGAAGTTCAGGCCGGAGATCTCGATCGTTTTGCTTTTGGCAGCGGTCGGCACCTGGTTTTGCATAGCTTGGGTCATCACTTTTTAAAGGTAGATTAGCGCGGAGTCTTCTGGCTGAACAGGGTCCGCGACAGGATGTTCAGCAGCAGCACGGTAAAGGTCACCAGCAGCGCGCCGCCCCAGGCCAGCGAACGCCAGTCGTCATAGGGGCTCATCGCGAACTGGAAGATCACCACCGGCAGGTTGGCCATCGGCGCGTTCATGTCGTTGCTGTAGAACTGGTTGTTCAGGGCGGTGAACAGCAGCGGCGCGGTTTCGCCCGAAATGCGGGCCACGGCCAGCAGCACGCCGGTGACGACGCCGGCCTTCACGGCGCGCAGGCGCACCGTCATCGCCACCTTCCAGTGGGGGGCGCCCAGGGCGTAGGCCGCCTCGAGCAGGCTGTTCGGCACCAGGCGCAGCATGTTGTCGGTGGTGCGCACCACCACCGGAATCGCGATCAGCGAGAGCGCGATACTGCCGGCATAGCCCGAGAAGTGCTGCACGTTGGCGACGTAGAGCGCGTAGACGAACAGGCCGATCACGATCGAGGGCGCCGACAGCATGATGTCGGTGACAAAACGCGTCACCTGGGCGAAGCGGTTGTTCTCGCCGTATTCGGCCAGGTAGATGCCGGCCAGGATGCCGATCGGGGTGCTGACCGCGGTCGACAGGCCGACCATCATCAGGCTGCCGACGATGGCGTTGCGCAGGCCGCCGCCTTCGCTGCCCGGGGCCGGGGTATCGGCCGTGAACATGTTCCACGACAGCGCGCCGAGGCCGTTGATCAGGAGGGTCGCCAGGATCCAGGCCAGGAAGGCCAGGCCGATGCCCATGGCCAGGATCGACAGGACGATGCCGACGCGGTGCGCCAGCAGGCGCCTGCGGTAGACCGGGTTCTTTGCAGTGGTAGTCATTATTTGGTGCCTTCCTTGCGGTTCATCCCGACCAGCATCAGCTTGGCTGCCGACAGCACGATGAAGGTGATGGCGAACAGGATCAGGGCCAGGGCGAACAGCGAGGACGAGTGCAGCGGCGTGGCGGCCTCGGCGAATTCGTTGGCGAGGGTCGAGGAAATCGAGTTACCGGCCGAGAATAGCGACCAGGACAGGTCATGGGCATTGCCGATCACAAAAGTGACGGCCATGGTCTCGCCCAGCGCGCGGCCCAGGCCCAGCATGACGCCGCCCACCACGCCGTTGCGGGTATAGGGCAGCACCACCTTGCGCACGACTTCCCACTTGGTGCAGCCGAGGCCATACGCCGATTCCTTGAGGACGGTGGGGACGATCTCGAACACGTCGCGCATCACCGAGGCAATAAAGGGGATGATCATGATTGCCAGGATCAGGCCGGCGGTCAGGATGCCGATGCCCATGGTCGGGCCCTGGAACAGCTGGCCGATCACCGGCAGCTGGCCGATGGTATTTTTCAGCAGCGGCTGGACGTGGTCGGCGAACAGCGGCGCGAACACGAACAGGCCCCACATGCCGTAGATGATGGAAGGCACGCCGGCCAGCAGCTCGACCGCGGTGCCCATCGGGCGGCGCAGCCACACCGGGCAGATCTCGGTCAGGAACAGGGCGATGCCGAAGCTGATCGGGAAGGCCACCGCCAAGGCGATGATCGAGGTGGCGAGCGTGCCCCAGATCGCGATCATGGCGCCGAACTGGTCGCCCACCGGATCCCATTCCACGCGTGAAATGAAGCCGGCGCCGAACTCCTTGAAAGCCGGCGCCGCGCCGATGGCGAGCGAGACGATGATCCCGACCAGCACCAGGAGGACCGAAGCCGCGAACAGCAGCGTGATCTTGTGGAAGAAGAAGTCCTGCATGCGCTGCTTGCGCATGGTCTTGCGCAGTGCCTCGGACTGGTGGGCTGCATCGACCGCTGCCGGATCGGCCAGGTCCTGCAGCGTGGCGGATGGTTGTACGCTCATAGATTTTTGTCAATCTTTCTGGCAAACGGAAGGGCCGGAATCTGCCGGCCCTTCCCCTGGCGCTTCTTATCGAGGGTGATTTACCAGACCGCCTTGCCAGCAGCGTCCTTCAGGTTGGCGCGCCAGGCATCCTGCACCAGCTTGGTCACGCTGTCCGGCATCGGCACGTAGTCCAGGTCGCTGGCTGCGGCGCCGCCGTTCTTGTAGGCCCAGTCGAAGAACTTCAGCACTTCCTTGGCGGTCGCGGCGTTCGGCTGGGTCTTGTGCATCAGGATGTAGGAGGCGCCGGTGATCGGCCAGCTCGCCTTGCCCGCCTGGTTGGTCAGCACCACGGCGAAGCCCGGGGTGCCGGCCCAGTTGGCGCCGGCGGCGGCAGCCTTGAAGGCGTCGTCGCTCGGTTGCAGGAAGACGCCGTCCTTGTTCTGCAGCTGGGTGTGCTGCATGCGGTTTTTCTTGGCGTAGGCCCACTCGACGTAGCCGATCGAGCCCTTGATGCGCTGCACGTTGGCGGCCACGCCCTCATTGCCCTTGCCGCCCACGCCCACCGCCCACTTCACCGCGGTGCCGGCGCCGATCTTCGACTTCCATTCCGGGCTGACCTGCGCCAGGTAGTCGGTGAACAGGAACGAGGTGCCCGAGCTGTCGGCGCGGCGCACCACGGTGATGTCGTCGCCAGGGAGCTTGACGCCCGGGTTCAGCGCGGCGATCTGCGGCGCGTTCCACTTGGTGATCTTGCCCAGGTAGATGTCGGCGAGAACGGCGCCCGAGAGGCGCACCTGGCCCGGGGCCACGCCCGGCAGGTTGATGATCGGGACCACGCCACCCATGATGGCCGGGAACTGGAACAGGCCGGCGGCGTTCAGCTCGGCGGCCGGCAGCGGCATGTCGGAGGCGCCGAAGTTCACGGTCCTGGCCTTGATCTGCTTGATGCCCGCGCCCGAACCGACCGACTGGTAGTTCAGGCCGATGCCCGATGCCTTCTGGTACAGCTCGGCCCATTTCGCGTAGACCGGGTAGGGGAAGGTCGCGCCGGCGCCGGTGATATTGGCGGCCTGGGCGCTGGCAGCGATGCTGGAGGCGGCGATGGCGACGGAGACGAACAGATGCTTCATGCGCATGATGGATCCTTTAGAGAGGTCCGGGACGGGTCCCGTTTCATTGACGCTGCGAAGTCTACTGGCCGAATATGACAAGTTGATGACAGATGTAATAATCCAGCCGGTGGCGCTATCTTGCCGCAGTCCGGCAGTCCTGTCACACACTGCCGGACGATATGAAATTATTCATCTGCCCGGCCAACCTGCGCCCTTGTAAATACGCCGCCCTCTGCTAAGCTGGAAGTGTGTTCTTCACAGGGAGGGGATGCTGAAAAGCGTTAGTGTTTATGTTCAGCGTTATGGTGTTTGGCATACTCAGCGGCCTGGCCGGGCTGGTCGCCTTCGAGATCTGGCAAGAGATCCGTGGGGGCTCGGAAAAGCTGCACGATCACTATCACGAATAGTGTCGACCCGGATCACCGGGTCATGTCATACGGCGAAAAAGCGGCGAGGCCCAATGGGCGCTCGCCGCTTTGTATTGTGGCGCCTGATCCGATCAGCGTAAAAAGCGTGCCACCGCCGTCATCGCCGCCAGTTCCAGGTGCAGGAACTGGAAGCCGACCTTGAATTCGCCATTGCTGAAAATGCAATACAGCGCCTTGGCGCGGGCGCTGATGGGCACGATGTTGCCGTCGACCAGCAGGTCGAAGCTGAGCTGGCCGGTCTGCCCGACCAGCAGCGGGTCCGGCAGGTTGATGCTGACGCCATTGGCGCCGAGATCGCTGGTGCGGCCGCTGACGGGCGCCGTGCCTTCCATGGCCACGCGCGCACGCACGCGCAGCACCTTGCGTTCGGATTTTCTTTGTTCGTTGAACACGTTAGACACTATTAAGGATGAGCCAGGCAGTATTATAAGTACTCAGTCGAGCTCCCGCAGCTTGGTGAAGGCCTGGTCGATGCGCTCGACAGCGATGATGGTCATGCCCTCGATCTTCTGCTTGGGCACGTTCCCTTTCGGGATCACCGCGATCGAGAAGCCCAGCTTGGCCGCTTCGCGCAGGCGCTCCTGCCCGCGCGGCGCCGGCCGGATTTCGCCGGCCAGGCCGACTTCGCCGAACACCACCAGCCCGCGCGGCAGCGGTTTGTTGCGCATCGACGAATTGATCGCCAGGAGCACGGCCAGGTCGGCCGCCGGCTCGGTGATCTTCACCCCGCCCACCGCATTGATGAACACGTCCTGGTCGAAAGCCGCGATACCGGCATGGCGGTGCAGCACCGCGAGCAGCATTGCCAGGCGATTCTGCTCCAGGCCGACCGACAGTCGACGTGCATTCGGCAAGTGGCTGGCGTCGACCAGGGCCTGGATCTCGACCAGCAGCGGGCGCGTGCCCTCCTGGGTCACCATCACGCAGGAACCCGGCACCTGGCTGTCGTGCTGCGACAGGAACAGCGCCGAGGGGTTCGAGACGCCCTTCAACCCCTTTTCCGTCATGGCGAACACACCCAGCTCGTTCACCGCGCCGAAGCGGTTCTTGATGGCGCGCACCAGGCGGAAGCTGCTCTGGGTGTCGCCTTCAAAATAGAGCACGGTATCGACGATGTGCTCGAGCACGCGCGGACCGGCCAGCGCGCCCTCCTTGGTCACGTGGCCGACCAGGATGATGGTCACGCCGGTCTGCTTGGCCACCCGGGTGAGCTGGGCCGCGCATTCGCGCACCTGGGCAACCGAGCCCGGGGCCGAGGTGAGCGCGTCCGAATACAGGGTCTGGATCGAGTCGATCACCGCCACTTCGGGTTTCAGGTCGGCCAGCGTGCCGAGGATCTTTTCCAGCTGGATCTCGGCCTGCAGCTTGAGCTCGGCCGAATCCACCGACAGGCGGCGCGCGCGCAGCGCGATCTGGGCGCCCGATTCCTCGCCGCTCACATATAAAGTGTTGCGGGTCGCCGCCAGGTTGGCCAGCGCCTGCAGCAGCAGGGTCGACTTGCCGATGCCGGGGTCGCCGCCGATCAGCACCACGCCGCCGGCCACGAGGCCGCCGCCCAGCACGCGGTCGAATTCCTCGATGCCGGTGCCGAAGCGCGGCACGTCCAGGGCATCGATGTCCTTCAGGGACAGCACCGGCGCGGTCTGCGCCAGCGCCTTGTGCGCGGTCTGCGACATGCGGTTCACGCCCTGCGGCTCGGCGACGGTTTCGACCATCGTGTTCCATGCCTTGCAGTCCGGACACTGACCGGACCAGCGGGCGGAGGTCGCGCCGCACTCGCTGCAAACATAAGAGGTGCGTGTCTTAGCCATCGGTTCCCATTCTTCCTTCCAGGACGCGCACCCGCGGGGCGAGTGCGCACATCAGTTCATAGCCGATCGTGCCGGCGGCGTGAGCCACCTCGTCGATCGGCAGGCCGTCGCCCCAGAGCGTCACCTTGCTGCCGACCCTGGCATTGGCGACCGGGGTCAGATCGACCGTCATCATGTCCATCGAGACCCGGCCCACCAGCGTGGTGCGCACGCCGTCCACGACGACCTGCGTGCCGTGCGGCGCATGGCGCGGGTAGCCGTCGGCATAGCCGCAGGCCACCACGCCGATCGTCATCGGGCCGGTCGCCTCGAAGCGGCTGCCGTAGCCGACCGTGTCCCCGGCCTCGATGTGCTGGATGCCGATGACCTCGGAGCGCAGGGTCATGGTCGGCAGCAGGCCATAATCGAGGGCCGAGCGGCCGCCCGGGGTGCCGCCGTACAGCATGATGCCGGGGCGGACCCAGTCGTTCTTCAGGGCCTCGCCGAGCTCGCCCTGGTGCAGCACCCCGCCGGAATTCGACAGGCTGCGCTCGCCCGGCAGCTCGCCCGCGCCATACTGGAAGCGGCGCACCTGCTCGGCGATGGTCAGGTGCGGGTGTTCCAGCTCGTCGGCATTGGCGAAGTGGGTCATGTGGGTGATGTGGCGCACGTCGGGGATGGCGCGCAGGCGCCGGTAGGCCGCCTCGTACTCGCCTGGCGTGAAGCCCAGGCGGTTCATCCCCGTATTCATCTTCAGGTGCACGTCGATCGGGCGGAAATGCCGGGTGTATTCCAGCATCTTGATCTGCTCGATGTTATGCACCGCGCTATTGATGTTGTGCTCGGCCAGCATCGGCACATCCGAGGCGTCGAAGATCCCCTCGAGCAGCAGGATCGGCTTGGTCCAGCCATTCTGCCGCAGCCACAGGGCGCCTTCGGTCTCGACCAGGGCCAGGCCGTCGGCCTGGGCGAAGCCGCGCATGCCGCGCTCCAGCCCGTGTCCGTAGGCGTTGGCCTTGACGACCGCCCAGATCTTCGCATGCGGCGCTTCCATGCGCGCGCGCTGCAGGTTGTGCTGCATCGAGTCGAGGTGGATGGTGGCGGAAAGCGGGCGTGGCATGGCGAAAACCGGCGAATTGGCCGCGGTGCGGGAAAGGGTCTATTTTACCGGACCGGGCGCGGCAGCGCTTTTGACATGCCGGGTTTTCTTTTGGCGCAAGGGGCATTCATGGTATAAAGCAACTCGAACCAGTTTTTACTCTTTTCGAATGAATCGTGGCTTTTATACCATCATGGCGGCGCAGTTCTTCTCGTCGCTGGCAGACAATGCGCTCCTCTTTGTCGCAATCAGTCTGCTGACGTCGATGAACGCCCCGGCTTCGCTGACACCACTGCTGAAGCTGTCATTCGTCCTGTTCTACGTGCTGCTGGCCGCTTTCGTCGGCGCCTTCGCCGATTCGCTGCCCAAGGGGCGCGTGATGTTCATCGCGAACCTGATCAAGATTTCCGGCTGCGCGCTGATGTTCCTGAGCGTGCACCCCCTGCTCGCCTATGCCGTGGTCGGCTTCGGCGCGGCGGTCTACTCGCCCGCCAAGTACGGCATCCTGACCGAACTGCTGCCGCCCGAGAAGCTCGTTCCCGCCAACGGCTGGATCGAAGGCCTAACCGTCATGTCGATCATCCTCGGCACCGTGGCCGGCGGCACCCTGGTGAGCGAGCGCGGCTCCAACTTCCTCCTTGGCCTGGACCTGCCGGGCGTGAGCACCGGCGCCGAAGCGGCGATGGCGGTGGTGGTCGGCGTCTACATCCTGGCGGCCCTGTTCAACCTGCGCATTCCCGATACCGGCGCCCGCTACGAGCACCAGGAGCGCAACCCGGCCAAGCTGATCGCCGACTTCGCCAACTGCTCGGCCACCCTGTGGCGCGACAAGCTGGGCCAGATCTCGCTGGCCGTCACCACCCTGTTCTGGGGCGCCGGCGCGACCCTGCAGTTCATCGTGCTGAAATGGGCCGAGCGCTCGCTGCACATGCCGCTGGACAAGGCCACCAACCTGATCGGCGTGGTCGCGATCGGCGTCGCGCTGGGCGCGGCGATGGCGGCGCGCATGATCCCGCTGCGCAAATCGCTCACCGTGATCCCGCTCGGGATCATCATGGGCCTGGTCGTGTGCAGCATGGTCTTCGTGACCACGGTGAACCTGGCCTACCCGCTGCTGGCCCTGATCGGCTTCCTGTCGGGCTTCTTCGTGGTGCCGATGAATGCGCTGCTGCAGCACCGCGGCCACGTATTGATGAGCGCCGGCCACTCGATCGCGGTGCAGAACTTCAACGAGAACCTGTCGATCCTGACCATGCTGGCCCTGTACGCCATCATGATCACGCTGAACCTGGACCTGGACATCATCATCGTCATGTTCGGCCTGTCGGTGGCAGGCATCATGTACTTCATCGGACGCCGCCATGCGGCCAACCAGCGCGAGCACGATTCGCTGGCGCTGATCGGCGAGGAAAAACACTGATTCATCCTACGTATCACAGAGCACTAAAGCATATGTGATACGTATCACCGCTAAACCGTCTTCACCATCCTGCGCGCCGCGGCGCGTTCGCGCCAGTCGTTCGGCACGATGAAGCCGCGCTCGATCTCCTCGATCTGCCCCGGCGTATGGCGCACCGCCGCGACCAGCACCGGCGTGGACGAGGTCTCGAACTGGGCCGACAGCTCGGCATGCAGTTGGGCGCGGTTCAGCATCCAGGTGGCCGAGGCGGCGCGAAACGGCGCCAGCCACTGCAGGCGCGGCAGCATCAGGAATTCCTCCCCGGCCAGGCCCTCGATCTCGTCCAGCGCGCACCAGAAGCCGCGGCAGTGGCCGGCGGCGATCCCGCGCATCGCGGGCCAGGAACCGGACGGATAGAACAGCCAGCCCTTGACCAGCGCACGCGCCCGCGACACCGGCCGCGGCAGCAGGGCCTGCGCAGCCGGATGCCCGCCCAGGCTGAGCTGGCGCTCGAAGACCTTGCGCATCTTGAGGCCCAGGCTGTCGGCCAGGTTGGGGCCGACCAGGGCATCGAATTGCTGCCCCCCTTCCCCATCCAATAGATAAAATTTCGTCGCGAACTCGATGTGCTCGACCGCATCCGGCCCGTCTTCCAGCAGGAAGTCGAATTCGCCGATGGTGTCGTTGCGGCTGGCGCGCACCTGCAGGCCGTGGGCGACCAGGCGTCCATGCTGCTCGAAATAGAAGGCCATCAGCTTTTCGGCATACAGGCCGAGGCGCGTATGCATCTTCGCGCCCAGCGCTTCGTCGAGCAAGGTGGGATCGTAGTCGAGGCGTTTGAGCCAGTCGGCGACATCCGGCCCTACCGGTCCGACGGTGGCGATGCGGCCGGCCCACTGCGGATCGTTCGCATCGAGCAGGTCGGGCGCGTCGAGCAGCCAGGCCAGCGCCCGCACCCGGGCGCGCCGCAGGTGGCCCCAGCGGCGGTGGAAGCCTTGCTGGTAGGTGTCAGCCGGCGCGTCCATCTGCTGCCGCCCTGGCCCGGCACAGGTCCGCCCAGGCCAGCGCCTTGTCGGCCCCGCGCCGCAGCAGTTCGCCCGGATGCAGGGTCGCCACCAGAGGCACCTCGCCGAGCCGGTGGACCTTGCCGCGCGAACCGGCCAGCGGTTCGGAAAGCGGCTTGCCGAGCAGGCCGTCGATGGCCACCTGGCCCAGGGTCAGCACCAGGCCGGCCCCCGTCAGTTCGCGCTCGCGCTCCAGGAAGGGGCGGCAGGCCGCCACTTCTTCCGGGGTCGGGGCGCGGTCGCCGCCCTTGGCGTTGGCGGGACGGCATTTCACCAGCGGAGTCACATAGACATCGGCCTCGCGCGACATGCCGACCGCCGCCAGCATGTTGTCGAGCAGCTTGCCCGGCTCGCCGGTCAGCGGCTGGCCGGCCTTTTCGTCCGCCGCGCTGGCGGTGCCGGCGGCGACCAGCCAGCGCGCCTGGCGCGCGCCGGCGCCAAACACCGGCTTGCGGCCTTCGCTGCAGGCGCTGCAATGGCGGCAACTGGCGACGGCCTGGCGCAGGGCGGTCCAGTCCATGCTGGAGACGTCAAGGCGTTCCGGTTCGGGCTCGACGCCCCAGGCGCTGTCCTCACGCGGCGGCGGCGTCCATGCCTGGCGGGCCGCCGGTTCGGCGACCTGGCGCGGCATCGGGGGCGGCGCCAAGGGCTGGGCCGGCGCCGGCGCCGACGGCGCAGCTTGCGCCAGCACGGCCGGCGCGGGTTCCGGCTCGGCTTGCGGCGCCGCTTCTACCGGCGCCTCCGGCGCGGCGCGCAAACTCCAGAGCGGGCCGATGCCCATCTCGGCCAGGAAGGCCGCGTCGCGGTCACCGATGTGCTTCACTGCGCGGTTCACAAATCGATCCTCATCACGATGGCATCCTCGCGCTGCCCGCCGTGCGCCGGATAGTAGCCCTTGCGGCGGCCGATCTCGCGGTAGCCGTAGCGGCGGTAGACGGCGAGCGCGCGCTCGTTGGACGGGCGCACCTCGAGCAAGATGGACGCCATGCCCTGCTCGCGGGCGCGCGCGCCGATCCGCTCCAGCAGGTGGCGCCCCAGCCCCCGGCCCTGGCGTCCGGCAGCCACCGCCACGTCGAGCAGGTGGGCCTCGTCGACCGCATACATGAGCAGGTAGTAGCCGGCCAGCTGGCCTTGCGCGTCGCGCGCGGTCCAGGCGTCATAGCCGCTGGCGAGCGACTCGCTGAAGTTGGCGCGGCTCCAGGGATGCGGGAACACGCTGCATTCGAGCGCATGCACCTCGTCCACGTCGGCAGCCAGCATCGGCGCGAACGTCAAGCTGGAGAGCTCTTGCACGACCGTCATGCCCCGGCCTTCGCGGCATTGATGGCCTGGCGCTCGGCGCTGGTGTAGGCCACCTTGTTGCGCAGGTAGAGCGGCTGGGCCTGGGCCGGCGGCACGCCCAGGCCGGCGGCCAGGGCCGGTGCGCCCAGCAGCGCCAGTTCGCGCGCGTGCGGCAGGATGTCGTCCAGCGCGCCCTCCGCGAAGGCCTTGCCGGCAAACGCTTCCGGGTAAGCCGAGAACCCGTTGCCGCAGGCGGCCAGGCCCGCGGCCGGCAGCGGCGCCAGATCTTGCGGGGCGCACAGCGCCGGCGCGGCGACCTCGATCCAGGCGCCGCGCGCGGCATCGTGCCGGTACTGTGCCCAGTAGACTTCGCCCATGCGCGCGTCCAGCACCGCCAGCACCTCGTTCGCCCCGGTACGGGCGCGGCAGGCTTCGGCCATCGCCTCCAGCGTCACCAGCGGCAACACCAGGAGATTCGCGCCGAAGGCCAGGCCCTGGGCCACGCCGCAGGCGGTGCGTACGCCGGTGAAGGAGCCGGGGCCGGCGCCGAAGGCGATCGCGTCGCAGTCGGACAGGCCCAAGCCGGCTTCGCGCAGCAATTCCTGCACCATCGGCAGGACCGATTGCGAATGGGTGCGCACGCCGGCGGTGGAACGGGCGATGACGTGGTCCCCGTTCAATAGCGCGCAGGAGGCGAGCTCGGACGAGGTTTCAATGGCGAGAATCGTGGACATGCCGGTATTTTACCTGCTCGGCCGGGGGCCTGGCCACGGCCGGGGGCCTGGAGCGCACATTCCCCCGTGAACACACGGTACAATCCGGCTCATGCAAAGCCTGACCCTGGATTCCGACAACCGCGAGCACATCGCCGCCGCGATAGCGGGCGACGCCCTGACGGTCGCCTGCCTGTGCGCCGCCTGGTGCGGCACCTGCTCGTCCTACCGCGCCACCTTCGAGGAACTGGCCCTGCGCCACCTCGACAAGACCTTCGTCTGGATCGACATCGAGGACCAGGCCGACATCGTGGGCGACCTCGACGTGGAAAACTTCCCGACCCTGCTGGTGCAGCGCGGCGACACGGTCGCGTTCTTCGGCACCATGCTGCCCGACGGCGCCGTGGCCGACCGCCTGGTGCAGGCCCAGGCCGAGACCACGCCGGAAGAACTGGCGCGCCTGGCCGCGTCCAGCGAGGAACGCCGCACCTGGCAGCGCGACTGCAACCTGCGGGTCCTGCTCGGTACTTAATTAAGATAAACGCAGCGGCAGGCTGCGCAGCCGCTGCCCGGTCAGCTTGAACACAGCCGCCGCCACCGCCGGCGCGACCGGCGGCACCGCCGGCTCGCCCACGCCTTCCGGATGCGCCATGCTGGGCATCACGATGGCTTCCACCACCGGCGCCTCGCTCATGCGCACGACCGGATAGTCGCCGAAATTCGACTGCTCCACCCGCCCATCCTTGATCGTGATCTCCCCGTGCAGCGCGGCCGACAGCCCGAACAGCACGCCGGACTCCACCTGCTGGGCGATGATATTCGGGTTCACCGCCAGGCCGCAGTCGATCGCGCACACCACGCGATGCACGCGGATCTGCTTGCCTTCGACCGAGACCTCGGCCACCTGGGCCACCGTGCTGCCGAAGGACCGGTGCAGCGCCACGCCATGCGCGCGCCCTGCCGCCGGCTGGCCCGCCTTGGCCACCGCGGCGTCCAGGGTCGCGAGCGCGCCCGGGTGCCCACGCAGGAGCGCGCGCCGCAATGCGACCGGGTCGCGCCCCGCGGCATGCCCCACCTCGTCCAGAAAAGCCTCCTTGAAGAAGGCATTGTGCGAATGCCCGACCGAGCGCCAGTAGCCGAGCGGCACAGGACTGTCGACGATCACGTGGGCGATGCGCTGGTTGGCGATCGCATACTGCATGTCGTATTCGCCTTCGGCCGTGGTCTTGTCCGGCCCCACGCCCGGCAGCCCGAGGTTGCGCGGGAAGTACTGGTGGCCGATGGCGCCGCTGGCGGATTTATTGTCCCAGGCCAGGATCTCCCCCCTGGCGTCGAGGTGGGCGCGGAAGCGCGCCAGCGCTGCCGGGCGGTAGACGTCGTGGGTGGTGTCGTCCTCCCGGCTCCAGATGAGCTGGACCGGTTTCCCGTGCATGGCGATGGCGACCGTCACCGCCTGCGCCACCATGTCGGCTTCCAGCCGGCGTCCGAAGCCGCCGCCCAGCAGCAGCACCTCGATGCTCACGTCCTCGCGCTCGACGCCGGCCACGCGCGCCGCCACGTCCACCGCGATGCTCGGCACCTGGGTCGAGGCCCACAGGCGCACCCTGGCGCGCCCCTGGACGTACTCGACCTGGGCGGTGCAGTTGACCGGCTCCATGGCCGCATGCGCGAGATAAGGCGCACGGTACTCGGCCGTCACCGTGAGCGCCACCCCGTCCACGTCCTGGCTGCCCGCCTCATGGTAGACGTAGCCGCTTTCGTCCTCGAGGGCGCGCTCGAAGTCCTCGAACACGGATTCGCTGGAGAGCCTGCTGCTGTCGCCGACCTGCCACGTGACCGGGAGCGCCTGCACGGCCTGGTGCGCCTGCCACCAGCTGGTGGCCACCACGGCCACGCCCACGCCGAGGCCGCTGCGTTCGTCCATCAGGCCCGGCATCGGCACCACCTGCAGCACGCCGGGCATGGACTCCACCGCCTTGCCTTCGTGCTTGGTGAGGGTGGCGCCGATCACCGGCGCCATCTTCACGGCCGCGTACACCATGCCGGGCACGCGCGCATCGATGCCGAAGCGCGCGCTGCCGTCGGCCTTGGCGCGGCTGTCCAGGCGCCCCGCGGGCTGGCCGATCAGGCGGAAGTCGCGCGGCTCCTTCAGGCGCACGTCGCCGGCCCCGATGCCGGCGCCGACCCGCGCCGCATGAGGCGCCAGCGCGCCGTAGCCGGCGCGGCGCCCGTCGGGATGCAGGACGAAACCGTCCTCGGTACGCAGGCGTGCGACCGGCGCCTTCCACTGTTCTGCCGCCGCCTTGAGCAGCATGGCGCGCGCCACCGCGCCGGCCTCGCGCATCGGCAGCCAGGCATCCTTGACGCTGGTCGAGCCGCCGGTGAACATGATGCCCAGCTCGCGTCCGAGCTTGGCCATCAGCCACTGCGCGCCCTGGCGCGTGCTGCCGCTGTCGTCGGGGTGGAAAGGCAGGTTCTCGCGCAGCACCGTGAGGTTGGCGAAGATCTTGTCGATCGGGGCCTGTGCGATGCGCACGCTGGACAAGGGCAGGTCGAGCTCCTCGGCCACCAGCATCGGCAGCGCGGTATGCACGCCCTGCCCCATCTCGCTGCGCGGCACCACCACCGAGACCGCGCCGTCGGGCGCGATGGCGATCCAGCCGTTCAGGCCGACCGTGTCGCCGCCCAGCGCCAGCGGGCGCGATGCATGCAGGCGCTGGCGCGGCGGCTGCACGCCCCAGCCGACCAGCATGGCGCCGCCGGCGAGCAGGCCGCCCAGCAGGAAACGGCGGCGCCCGCGTGTGGGCTTGCGGCCTTTCTCAGGCGTCGCTTCCTTCGGCTGCGCCGGCTTCTTGGTTCGATCGATCGTGTCCATGTGCTTGTGTCCGCCCCCAGCGCGACAGTATATCGCCAGCCGCGACCGGCCGGCTGTAGAGGTAGCCCTGGGCCTGGCGGCAGCCGTGCCGCAGCAGGAAGGCGGCCTGTTCTTCGTTTTCCACGCCCTCGGCCACTACCGACAGGTTCAGGCTCTTGCCGAGCTGGATGACGGCCACCGCGATCGCCTCGTCGTTGGCGTCGACCAGGATGTCCTGGATGAAGCTGCGGTCGATCTTCAGGGTCTGCACCGGCAGCTGGCTCAGGTAGGCCAGCGAGGAATAGCCGGTGCCGAAATCGTCGATCGCCAGCCCGACGCCGACCGCACGCAGGTCGTTGATGTGCTGCAGCGCGTCGGACGTGTTCATGATGACCGACTCGGTCACCTCCAGCTGCAGCCGTGCCGCTGCCAGGCCGGTTTCCTGCAGCACCGCGGCCACCACCGGCGCGATGCTGCCGCGCTCGAACTGGCGCACCGACAGGTTGACCGCCATCTTCGGCACCGACAGGCCGGCCCGGTCCCAGCGCCGCATCTGGGAACAGGCCTCGGCCAGCACCCACTGGCCCAGCTGGCTGATGAAGCCGGTGTCCTCGGCCACCGGGATGAAGCGCACCGGCGCCACCCTGCCCAGTTCCGGGCTGTCCCAGCGCACCAGGGCTTCGACGCCGACCAGGCGCCCGGTGTCGATCTCGACCTGGGGCTGGTACTCGAGGAAGATCTCGCCCTTCTCGATCGCGCGGCGCAGCAGCGACTCCAGGCGCAGGCGCATGGCGCCCTCGCCGCTCATCGAGGGCGCGTAGAACTGGTAGCCGTTGCGGCCGCGCGCCTTGGCCTGGTACATGGCGACATCGGCGTTGCGGATCAACATGTTCAGGTCGGTCGCATCCTGCGGGAACAGGCTGATGCCGACGCTGCCGGTGACGAACAGTTCGTAGCCCGACACGGTGAGCGGCTGCTCGAACAGGGCCATCAGCTTCTCGGCCACGTGGGCGGCGCCTGGACCGCCGACGTCTTCCAGCAGCACGATGAATTCGTCGCCGCCCAGGCGCGCCAGCGTATCGCCCTCGCGCAGGCAGGCGGTCAGCTGCCCGGCGACCTGCTTGAGGAGCAGGTCGCCCACGTGGTGGCCGAGGGTGTCGTTGACGTTCTTGAAGCGGTCCAGGTCGATGAACAGCACCGCCAGCTGCTGGCCTGCGCGCGCGCAGCGGACCATCGCATGCTGCAGGCGGTCGTGGAACAGCAGCCGGTTCGGCAGCGCGGTGAGCGGATCGTGGTGGGCCAGGTGGTCGAGCTTGTCCTGCGACTCCTTGACCTCGGTGATGTCGCTGAACACGCAGACGTAGTGCGTGACCTGGTCATCGTCGTCGCGCACGCTCGATACCGTCAGCCACTCCAGGTAGGCCTCGCCGTTCTTGCGCTTCTCCCAGCGCTCGCCGCGCCAGAAGCCGGCCTCCAGCAGGTCCTGCCACATCTGCCGGTAGAACGGCTCGTCGTCGCCGCCGGGGCGCGTCAGGCTCGATTGCTGGCCGAGCGCTTCCATTTCCGTGTAGCCGGTGATCTGGGTGAAGGCGGGATTGATGGCGCGGATGCGGCCGTGCACGTCGAGCACCGTGACGGCATCGGCGATGTGCTCGAGCACCGTGGCTGACAGGCGCAGCTTTTCCTCGGCCTGCTTGCGCTCGGTGATGTCGGCGAACACCCAGATGCTGCCCTCGTTCGGGCGCGCGCTGTCCAGCGCGCAGCCGCTCACCAGGAGCCAGAAGCTGCTACCGTCGCGGCGCCGGAACTGGATCTCCTCGCCGGCATCCAGACCGCCCGCGATCTTCGGATACTGTTCCAGCCACAGGCGCTCGTATTCGGCGCGCCCCGGGAACAGGAGCTCGGTCGACCGGCCCGCCAGCTCGGCCTCGCCGTAGCCGAACAGCGCCTCGGCGCGCCGGTTGGCCGAGACGATGCGGCGCTCGCGCACGAACAGCACGCCGAACATGACGTTGTCCAGGATCGCACCCTGCTCGGTGAGCAGGGCCTCGATGCGCATTTCGTCATGCTTGCGCTCGCTGATGTCGTAGATGATGCCGTCGACCCGGAATTCCTCGCTGCCCCACTCGCCCTGCGGCTGGCCGCTCTCGAGCACCCAGCGCTCGATGCCGCCGGCGTCGATGATGCGGTATTCGATCTCGTAAGCACTGCCGGCCGCCAGCGCGTCCTTCGCCGCATGGCGCTGCATGCGGCGGTCCTCGGGATGGATGATGTTGGCCCAGTCGTCGGTGGTGGCCAGCATGAAGCGCTCGGCCGGGTAGCCCGATATCTCCTCGATGGCCTCGCTGACGAAGTCGATGTGCCCGCCCGGGCGCGCACGGAACACGGCGCCCGGCACCTGGGCGACGATGGTCCGGAACTGCTCCTCGCGCCGGCCGATGTCGGCGAACAGCTGGCCGATCGCCGTGCGCATGCGCTCCATCTGGCCGCCCAGGCGCCCCAGCTCGTCGTCGACCGGCAGCGCCAGCGGGGTATCGAAATCGCCGCGGGCCAGCCGGTCGGAGAAACCGGTGAGGGTGCGCAGCGGCGACAGCAGGCGGCGCCGGATCAGGAGCGCGATCAGGAGCAGCGACACGCCCAGCTGGATCGCCAGCACCAGCGCATAGTTGCGTTGCTTGGCGCGCAGCTCGTCCTGAAAATGATGGTCGCTCATCTCGATCACCACGTGACCGATCTTCTGGCCGCGCACTACCACTTCGCGCTCGGTGCGGTACAAGTGCGCACCTGAAGGTACTGGACTGTCGCGCTTGATGAATTTGGCCTGTGCCAGGTCGTGCACTTCGACGCGCACGATGGTGGGGTCGCGTACGAAGGAATCAACCAGCGCGCGCGCCGCCTCGGTATTCATGTCCCATAATGATTCCTGGACGCCGAGCGCCAGGATGTCGGCATTGCGCTGCAGTGCATCGTTCAGCACGTGGACGGTCGCCTCGTGCTCCTTGACGCCGATCATGAAGTAGCCGCCGACCATGGCGGGCACGGCAAGGCCGCCGAAGGCCACCAGCAGCAGCGCGCCGTGGATCGAACGGCCATACAGCTTGCGGAGCCTGGAGGGCAGGTCGCGGAATGAAGAACGTAGCTGGAACATCGGTGTCGGCCTGCTCCGGCCATCCGGCAGGAATTTACTTAAGGCAATGGAATTGTTCGATTATGCATGCCGGATGCCGAAGCGTCATCAAATTGCTTATTTACAGATAGGCACGCGTGTCCGGCTGTCGGCAGGACGCGACAAGACTTGTTATGATTGAATCTTTCGGAGGAGAAATTATGAGCCTGTCCATGTATTCCGCTTCGGTCCCCGTATTCCAGAAGATGCTGCGCGCCTTGGCCGGCGTGCTGGAAAAAGCCGAAGCCCACGCCCAGCAGCACAAGATCGAGCCGGCCGCCCTGCTGCAGGCGCGCCTGTTCCCGGACATGTTCCCGCTGGTGGGCCAGGTCCTGATCGCGACCGATTTCGCCAAGGGCGCGAGTGCCCGCCTGGCAGGCGTGGACGTGCCGCGCTATGACGACACGGAACAGAGTTTCGCCGAACTGCAGCAGCGCATCACCAAGACCCTGGGCTACATCGAGTCGCTGCCGCGCGCAGCGTTTGACGCGGCCGGCGAACGCGCCGTCACCCACGGCGCAGGCGAGCGCGCGCGCCATTTCGAGCGCGGCGACGACTACCTCACCGGCTTCGTGCTGCCGAATTTCTTCTTCCACGTGACGACCGCCTACGCGATCCTGCGCCACAACGGGGTGCCGATCGGGAAGCGCGACTTCCTGGGTCTCTAATATAGAGAGGGGTGTTCAGGTATTCCGGCGCGGGTAGCCCTGCGCCAGGATGCGCACCCACACCCGCTCCTTCTCCTCGGCGCTCATCGCCACCCACTGCGCCACCTCGACATAGGTGCGGCCGCAGCCGCGGCAGACTTCGTCGAAAGTGGTCGAACACACGGCCACGCATGGGGTGTCGGGGCGCTGGGGCGCGCCCGTCGGATCAGCGTGCTGGTCCGACATCGAGCTTGTCCCAGCCTTCGTGGCCGAGCTTTTCCATGGTATCGATATTCTTCTCGAAGATCTCGGAAGCTTCCGGGAAGGCCTCGACCGCGCGGTCGATGCTGTCCTCGCGCAGCAGGTGCAGGATCGGGTACGGCGCCCGGTTGGTGTAGTTCGCGATGTCGTTCGGGTCGGTGTCCGCGAACTGGTAGTCCGGGTGGAAGCTTGCCACCTGCAATTCACCGTCGAGCTGCATGTCCTCGACCGCGGCATCGGCCACGTCCAGGAATTCGTTGTAGTCTTCGAAGTCGGTCAGCACGAAGGGATGGATCAGGAGGGTCGTGTCGACCTCCTCGGCCGGGGTGTCGGACAGGTGCTGCAGCTCGTCCATGAGCTGCTCGAGCAAGGCTTCCGGCGTGGTCGCGCTGGACACGACGTAGCGCACCTGCTCCTTCGTATAGACGGACTTGGCGAATGGGCAGAGATTCAGGCCGATGACGGCCCGTTCCAGCCAGCGGCGGGTAGCGGCGACGATCGCGTCGTCGTCGGCATTCGGGTTTGCGGTACGCATGGATGACAAATTATAAGGCGGTAGCAGAAGCCGGATTGTACGCACTCTTTGCGTCCCCTCATAGATTGACACCTTCCGGCGGCTAGGCTAGAGGCAGAACAGATGAGGAAAGCCCGGCCCCTCCGACCGGCCAGGATCGGCAACTTCCTGCCGCGATCTGGCGTGCATCTCACTGCAATTTCCGTTTTCATGATGTCAATTTACATAAATGAACTCCGGAAATTAATTTGTAACGATGAGCCCGCATGCCTTGACTGACGCGAGCATGACTACGTACACTGCCCCCTTGACCAGTACGTCCGTTCTCGGACGCAACATTGGAAAGCGATGCACGACATGATCCGCAAGACCGTAGCGACTGCCGCGCTGGCACTGCTGGCCACTTCCCCGCTGACTTACGCGATGGACAACGCCCCCGTGGCCGCCGTATCGAATTCGGCTGCGAACGCGCTGAACGCCCGCCCTGCCGCGCCCCTGGCGCCCGGCCTGCTGAAGGTCGACGACTACAAGGAAACCGACGTCTGGGGCCGCATCCGCAGCGGCTATGCCATCCCCGACGTCGACAACAGCCTGGTGGCGCGCCACACCCAGGCCTACAGCGCCCGTCCCGACAGCCTCAAGCGCATCTCCGGCCGCGCCTCGCCCTACCTCTACCACATCGTCCAGGAACTGGAAAAGCGCGGCATGCCGACCGAACTGGCCCTGCTGCCGGTGATCGAATCCGCCTTCAACCCGCAAGCCCTGTCCACCGCCGACGCGGCCGGCCTGTGGCAGTTCGTGCCGGGTACCGGCAAGGACTTCAACCTGAAGCAGAACATGTTCAAGGACGAGCGCCGCGGCGTGCTGGCCTCGACCGATGCGGCCCTGAGCTACCTGCAGCGCCTGTACACCATGTTCGGCGACTGGCAGCTGGCCCTGGCGGCCTACAACTGGGGCGAAGGCAATATCCAGCGCGTCATCAAGAAGAACCAGGCGCTCGGCAAGGGCACCGACTTCGAGAGCCTGGCCGAGCTGATGCCGGCGGAAACCCGTAATTACGTGCCCAAGCTGCAGGCGGTCAAGAACATCGTCGCCAACCCGTCGCAATACAACGTGGCGCTGCCGGTCATCGACAACCAGCCCTACTTCACCGCGATCGACAAGACCAGCGACATCGACGTCGCCGTCGCGGCCCAGCTGGCCGAGATGTCGCTCGACGAGTTCCGCGCGCTGAATCCGCAGTTCAAGAAACCGGTCATCACCGGCGGCGAAAAAACCAAGATCCTGTTACCGAAAGAAAACGCCGAGAAGTTCCACCTGAACCTGGCCGGTTGGGGCCGCGAGCTGTCGACCTGGACCACCCACAAGATCACCAACGCCCGCACCAGCATCAGCGCGCTGGCATCGAAGTTCGGCACCACCCCGGAAGTCATCCGCCAAGCCAACAACATCCCGGCCAAGTCGACCATCAAGGCCGGCTCGACCATCCTGGTGCCGAAGGCCTCGGCCTCGCAGGCCGGCGACATCGCCGAGAACATCATCGAGAACGCGGTGGTGGCCTTCGAAGCCGAGCGCAGCCCGCGCGTGAAGGCCAAGACCTCGCGTTACAAAGTCAAGGCGACTGCCTCGTCCGGCAAGCGCATCGCACGCAACACCTCGTCCAAGCGCAAGCAGCGCTGATCCACATCAAGGCCGGCGCTTAGACCGGCCTTAAGCCCCTCCCAGCAACGGCCGTCCAAGTGGACGGCCGCGTGCAGACTTTTTTAATCTGATGTATGATGTCGTTTGTGCGCTGCAATAGCAGGTCCGAACAGACAGGATCCAGCAGTTCACCACAGCAGTACAACAAGCAGCATCGCAAGCCTTGGCGACAAACGATCGCCCTTCTTAAAAGCCCTCCCGCCCTGCGTGTCAGCATCCAGACACCGTCCCGGCGCAAAGCTTTTGTGCCGAAATTTCTTTCATTTCTGAGTCATTTCGTAGTGTTGGTTCGCGTTGCTATTCTGCGCTCGTCGTTTCGACACGACACGCGCGATCATGATTGAATTCCGAAAGTAAAAGTACACATGAGTTTTGAAGCACTAGGTTTACACGCGTCGCTCGTCAAGGCAGTTGCTGCCGCCGGCTACACCAAGCCGACCCCGGTCCAGGAACAGGCCATCCCTGCCGGCATCGCCGGCCGCGACCTGCTGGTCTCCTCGCAGACCGGCTCGGGCAAGACCGCGGCATTCATGCTGCCGGCCCTGCACAAGCTGGCCAACATGGAGCCGTCGGCTCCGGTCCGCACCCCGGCGCAGAGCGCGCAGTCGGCGCGCGCCCGTGGCGAACGCGTCCGCTTTACTCCGGCCCAACCGAAGATGCTGGTCCTGACCCCGACCCGCGAACTGGCACTGCAGGTGACCACCGCGACCGAACAATATACTAGCGACATGCGCCGCATCCGCGCCGTGTCGATCCTGGGCGGCATGCCGTATCCGAAGCAGATGCAACTGCTGTCGAAGAATCCGGAAATCCTGGTGGCAACCCCGGGCCGCCTGATCGACCACATGGAATCGGGCAAGATCGACTTCTCCCAGCTCGAGATCCTGGTGCTGGACGAAGCCGACCGCATGCTCGACATGGGCTTCATCGAGGACATCGAGAAGATCGTCGCTGCGACCCCGGCTACCCGCCAGACCATGCTGTTCTCGGCTACGCTGGACGGCGTAGTGGGCAATATGGCGCGCCGCATCACCAAGGATCCGCAGACGATCCAGATCATGAGCGCGGCCAACCGCCACGAGAACATCGTGCAGAAGGTGCACTTTGTCGACGACCTGTCGCACAAGAACCGCCTGCTCGACCACCTGCTGCGTGACGAGTCGATGGACCAGGCCGTGGTGTTCACCGCGACCAAGCGCGACGCCGACATGATCGCCGACCGCCTGAACATCGCCGGCTTCGCAGCCGCCGCCCTGCACGGCGACATGCACCAGGGCGCGCGCAACCGCACCCTGGACAGCATGCGCCGCGGCCAGGTGCGCGTGCTGGTGGCGACCGACGTTGCCGCCCGCGGCATCGACGTGCCCACCATCACCCACGTGGTGAACTACGACCTGCCGAAGTTCCCTGAGGACTACGTGCACCGTATCGGCCGTACCGGCCGTGCCGGCCGCAATGGTCTCGCGATCTCGCTGGTGAACCACGCCGAGAACATGAACGTGCGCCGCATCGAGCGTTTCACCAAGCAGACCATCCCGGTCGACGTGGTGGAAGGCTTCGAGCCGAAGCGTTCGGCGCCGACCCGTTCGGCCAGCCGTCCGGGCTGGAAGCCGGGCGACGGCCGCAATGCCCACAAGCCGGGCCAGCGCAGCTTCTCCAAGCCGGGCTATGGCGCGCCGCGCGAAGGCGGCTTCGGTGACCGTGCCCCGCGTGAAGGCGGCTACGCCCGTCCGGCGGACAGCCGCCCTGCCGAGAGCCGTTTTGCCGATCGCGGTCCGCGTGAAGGCTACGGCGCACCGCGCACCGGCGACTACGGCGACCGTCCGCAGCGTGAAGGCGGCTACCGCCGTGACGCGGCCCCGCGCGAAGGCGCGCCAGCCGGCGCACCGCGCGAAGGCGGCTACCGTGGCACCCGCCCGGAAGGCGCTCGCCGCGAAGGTGGCTACAACAAGCCGGCGCACCCGCGTTCGGCTGACGGCACCCGCCGCACTTTCGGCGACTACTGATCGCTGAATGCCCCATGAAGAATGGCTGCCCTCGGGCAGCCATTTTTTTCGTCCCGGCGCCATCCGGCGCCGCTTCTCTTGTCAGCGCGCCGCCGCGCTCCAGCGGATCCTGCCGCGCAGCGCGGCGCTGCCGCCTTCGCAGTTCTGCTGGAAGCGCAGGTCGATCTCGGACAGCTGGTCCTGCACGTAGCTCACCTTGTCCACCACGAACCAGCCGCTCAGGGTATTGCAGCCGCGGCCGTCGCCGCTCCAGGACAGCCCCCCACGGATCGGGTTGTGGAAGGGGTAGCGCTGCAGGTTGCCGTAATAGCCAGGCTGCAGCTGGCTCAGGGTGTTCATGCCCGCGAAGTCGCCCGACCACCAGCTGTCGCCGTTCACGCTGACCTGCAGGCGCGCGCCGGTCGCCGTCACCTTCAGCACCGCGTTCGCATCGGTAAAGCTGCGGGTCAGGCCGCCGCCGATGTAGTCGCCCGGCATGCTGCTCAGGTAAACGAAGTTGCCGCTCGCCGGCGTCGCGCCCGCCGCGGGCGTCCACAGCCCGGTCGGCGGCGGATTGAGCGGGCCCGGCGGCGCCGTGTTGTCGTCCGCGCGCCACTTGATCTTGCCGCGCAAGGCGCTGCTGCCGCCCTCGCAGCGCTGCTCGAAGCGCATCTCCAGCGCCGTCATGCTGCCGCCGACGTAGCTCACGCTGTCGACCACGAACCAGCCCAGCAGCCGGTTGCAGCCGCGGCCCTCGCCGCTCCAGGACAGGCCGCCGCGCACCGGGTTGTGGAAGGGGTAGCGCTGCAGGTCGCCGTAGTAGCCCGGCTCTAGCTGGGTCATGCCGGTCATGCCGGCGAAGTCGCCGCTCCATTGCTCGTCACCGGTCACCCCTACCTTCAGATGGGCACTGTTGCTGCCGATGTTCAGCATGGCATTGCTGCCGGTGTAGGTGTAGGTGCGTCCGCCGCCGATGTAGTCGCCCTGGGTGCTCTGCAGGTAGACGTAGTTGCCGCTGGCCGGCAGCGCCGATGCGCTCGGGGTCCACAGGCCGGCCGGCACGGGCGCCGGCTTGGGAGCGGCCGTGCTGCCGTTCGCGCTCCAGCGAACGCGGCCATGCAGGGCGGTCTGTCCGCCCTCGCAGCGCTGCTCGAAGCGCAGGTCGATCGCGCTCAGTACGCTGCCTTCATAGGTGACGCTGTCGACGATGAACCAGCCGGCCAGGGTATTGCAGCCGCGCCCTTCGCCGGTCCACGCCAGGCCGCCATGGACCGGATTGTGGAAGGGGTAGCGGGTCAGGTTGCCGTGGTAGCCCGGCTGGAGCCGGGTCAGGCTGTTGGGCGGCACGAATTCGCCGGACCAGTTCTCGTCGCCGGTAAGGTTGATGCGCAGGCCGGCGCCGATCGGGGTGACCGAGAACAGCGTGTCGGCGCCGGTGTACAGGTAGGCCTTGCCGGCGCCGATGTAGTCGCCCGCCTCGCTTTCCAGGTACACGGCATTGCCGCCGGCCGGCATCCGTCCCTCGGCCGGGCGCCACAAGGCGGCATTTACGGTCACCCGCGCCATTGCACTGGCTGCACTGCCGTCGCTGACTGTCAGGCCGAGTTCATAGCTGCCCTCGACGTCGGCCAGGAAGGCCGGGGTGGCGGTGGTGGACATGGCCAGCACGGCGGCGCTGCCGGCCGGCTTCGACAGCAGGGTCCATGCATAGGCGATGCTGCGACCGGGCGCCACGCTGCTCGCGCCGCCGTCCAGGGTCACGACCTTGCCGGGGGGGACGTTGCGGTCGACGCCGGGCCGCGCCACCGGCACATAGGCCATGCCTGGCTCCTGGTAGGCGATGCCGTTCTGGATCGCCACCAGCACCATCGCCTGGTTCTCGGCGCTTTCGCTGAAGCCTTTCAGCACCGAGGCCGGCGTGGCCGCACCACGGTCGAGCACACCGCGCCAAAAGGCGATGCCGGCCACTTCGCCAGGACGGCCGAGCACGTTCTGGTAATAGCGCTCGACGATCTGGGCGTTGGACGGATTGCTGCCATAGATGCCGCGGTACTCGGCGGAGGCCACGAAGCCCTCGGCGATCGCGTCGAGCGAGCTACCGCGCTCGAGGGCGTCGATCCAGAAACCCACACCGGCCTGGTCCGGGATGCGCGCGAACGCTGCCTGGTAGAGGCGGTAGACCTGGCCGGCGATGCCTTCTACGTCGAGCGCCAGCGAACTGTCGGCGAAGCGCAGGCGCGCATTGGCGGGAACCGCGGTGACCGCCCCACCGCGGACCAGGTCGACCACGTTCCAGCCCGTGGCGGTGCGCACGACCGTGTACTCCCAGCGCATGCCAGGGAACGCATGCTGCCCCGAGACGAGGCTGGCGCGCGTGGACGCCATGCCGGCGGACTGTACGGGATCTTCGGCGCTGCCGCCGCAGGCAACGAGGGCGATGGCTGCGGCGAAGGCAAGCAGGAGTTGGCGAAATAGCATGATGAAGTAGCACTGAAACCGATGAGCGGGCGATCATGCCACAGGCGGCCCGCGGCCGGGCTTGTCGATGCGCAAATACGACAGCTTTTTCGGTGTTCAAGATCCGGACGCGCGGCCGGATGCCTGTCCCGGCGGCATCGTATAATCGGCCTCCCCAACTCCAGGAAGTGGCCGTGCGCAAGCACATCCTCATCGTCAGTCCCGCCAGTGCGCGCGAGAACAATGGCAACTGGCAAACCGCCAGCCGTTGGGCGCGCTTCCTGCGCGCCGTCCACCGCGTCGACATCGCCGGCGCCTGGCCGGGGTCCGACCCGGCGCCCGACCTGATGATCGCCCTGCATGCGCGCCGTTCCGCCGCCTCCCTGGCCGCGTTTGCCGACTCCTACCCCGGCCGTCCGGCGATCCTGGTGCTGACAGGGACCGACCTGTACCGCGACATCGCCCTGGACGCCGCGGCCCGCGCCTCGCTCGAGCGCGCCCACGCCCTGGTCCTGCTGCAGCCGGCCGGCCTGGCCCTGCTGCCGGAGGCGCTGCGCGCCAGGGCGCGCGTCATCTACCAGTCGGCGCCGAGCCTGCGCCCGTACCCGCGCCGCGGGCAGGCGCGCTTCGCCGACATCTGCATGGTCGGCCACCTGCGCGAGGAAAAGGATCCATTGACCTTCATCCGCGCCGCCGGCATGGTGACCCACCCCGCCGCGCGCCTGCTGCACATCGGTGGCGCGCTCGATCCCGAGCTGGGCCAGGCCGCCCTCGAGGCGCAGGCAGCCAACCCGCGCTACCGCTGGCTCGGCGCCCTGCCCCACGGGAGCGCGCGCCAGCGCCTGAAACGCTGCCACGCGATGGCCATTACCTCGCGCATGGAAGGCGGCGCCAACGTGATCATCGAAGCCGTGACCAGCGGCGTGCCGGTGCTGGCGTCCGACATCAACGGCAACCGCGGCATGCTGGGCGAGGACTATGCCGGCTATTTCGCGCCGGGCGATGCGGCCGCGCTGGCCCGGCTGGTCGACCGGATCATCGGCGACAGCGGATTCGACGCCCTGTTGCGGCGCCAGTGCGCGGCCCGCGCCGCCCTGTTCCTGCCTGGCGCCGAGCAAGCGGCGGTGCGCGACTTGGTGGATAATCTGCTCCTTCACGCGCCCGGCGCGACCACCAACACGAAAGACTAGGATGAGCACGACGACTGACCAACCAATCAAACTGACTTCGTTCTCGCACGGCGGCGGCTGCGGCTGCAAGATCGCTCCCGGCGTGCTGTCTGAAATCCTGAGCAAATCCGCCGGTTTCCCGGTGCCGAAGGAGCTGATGGTCGGCATCGAGACGGCCGACGATGCCGCCGTCTACAAGCTCAACGACGAGCAGGCCCTGATCGCCACCACCGACTTCTTCATGCCGATCGTCGACGATCCCTTCGACTTCGGCCGCATCGCCGCGACCAATGCGATCTCGGACGTGTACGCGATGGGCGGCACCCCGATCATGGCCCTGGCCCTGGTCGGCATGCCGGTCAACAAGCTGCCGCTCGAGACCATCGGCCAGATCATCCGCGGCGGAGAGTCGGCCTGCGCCGACGCGGGCATCCCGATCGCCGGCGGCCATACCATCGACTCGGTCGAGCCGATCTACGGCCTGGTGGTGATGGGCCTGGTGCATCCGTCCAAAATCAAGCGCAATGCCGACGCCAGGGCCGGCGACGTGCTCGTTCTCGGCAAGCCGCTCGGCGTGGGCGTGCTGTCGGCCGCGCTGAAGAAGGATGCGCTGGGCGAAGAAGGCTACGCAGCCATGATCGCCAATACCACCAAGCTGAACAAGCCCGGCCGCCTGCTGGCCGAGATGCCGGGCGTGCATGCCCTGACCGACGTCACCGGCTTCGGCCTGCTGGGCCACCTGCTGGAACTGGCGCGCGGCGCCAGGCTGTCCGCCACGCTCGAGATGGACAAGGTGCCGCTGCTGCCCGGCGTGCTGCAGCTGGCCCAGGACGGTTTCTTCACCGGCGCTTCAGGCCGCAACTGGGATGCCTACGGCAAGGACGTCGACCTCGGCGCCGCCGTCACGCCGGCCCAGCGCGCGCTGCTGACCGACCCGCAGACCTCGGGCGGCCTCCTGGTATCCTGCGACCCGGCCAGCGTGGACGAGGTACTGGCGCTGTTCGCCCGCGAAGGTTTCGAGCATGCGGCCGTGATCGGCCGCATGGGCGAAGGCGCTGCACGCGTCAGCGTCGCTTAAACTCTCCCCCTGGCGGCCGCCAGCGCCTCGAACCGGTCCGCCAGCGCCTCGGCCTGGCGCTGCGGATCGAAGCCCGCGTAGCGCCGCGCAAAGGCCGCGGCGGCGTCGCGGTAGCCCGGCCGCCCCAGGAGGCTTTCCACCAATGCCTCCCAGTCGCGCGCACGCGCCTGCTCCATCGCATTGATCCCCGCCCCCAGCTGCGCGACGCGGCGCGCCATCAGGAAGCCTTCCGTCGTATGCGGCAGCATCAGGAGCGGCCGCCCGGCCAGCAGGGCCTGCGCGCTCAAGGCTTCGCCCGCGTGACTGACCACCAGCTCGCAGCCGGCCAGCGCCTCCGGCAAGGAGACCGGTCCCGGCGCCCAGGCCAGATGCGGATGCGCGAGCGGCGCCGGCGCGCCGCCAGCCAGCTCGGGCATGTAGCACAGCACCCGGCAGCCCTGCCGCAGCAACGCCCCCAGCACCTCGGCAGTTTCTGGCACCCCGCGGCGCAGGTAGGCGAACACCCGCCTGCCCTCGCCGGCCGGCCATGCGGGTGCGCATCCGGCCGGCTGCGGCAGGTTCGGGCCCAGCCAGGGGCCGCTACCGCCGCGCGCGAAGTGGTCGAGTTCGGGCCAGGTGCACAGCAGCGGATGGTCCCCCAGCAGCAGTTCGGCGCCGCGCGCCAGCGGCGCGGCGCCGAGCGCGGCCAGCACCCGGTTGGCGCTGTCCAGCAGGCGCGCCTCGCCAGCGCGCAGCCGCGCCGGCTGCGGCGGTTCCCAGCTGCGCAGCGGCGGCAGGGGCTGGCCGGCGGGCGGCATCGTGAAGCCCGGCCCGAGCGCCGCGCTGGGCAAGCCCAGGCTGCGCGCCGCCAGGATGGCGGTGGGCGCGTAATCCGCGATCACCAGGTCGGGGCTGCCTTGCCGGAACAGTCCGCGCCAGCCCTCGCACAGGCCGGCCAGCGCGTCCGCATCGAGGTAGCCGCAGGCGAGCAGGATCTCGGCCAGGCTGGCTTCCTCCGGCGGCAGGCCGGCGGTGCGGTGCAGCCAGACCGGCGCCTGCAGGCGCGCAATGCCGTCGAGCCGGGGGTCGAGCAGCAGGCGCCGCGTGAGCACCAGGTCGCGCAGCACGAAGCTGACCCGGTGGCCGCGCGCGCGCAGCGGCAGCGCGATCGACTTGAGGCGGCCGGCGTGGCCGAGGCCGCCGCCGAGTTCCCAGCAAAGGTAGAAGTGAGCCATGCCCGGCAGTGTAGCCGAAGCCTGGCTGCGGCCGACAGCCGCGGGATGGGGTCAGGACTGCGCGGCCGGGAGCCCGTCGGCATCATCGACGCCAGGGAGGCCGCTCTTCTCGCCTGGCGGCGACGGGAACTGGAGCGGCGCCGAAGCATTCAGCGACAGCACGACTGCGCTCAGCACCAGCAACACGAACAGCAGCACCACCAGCGCAAGCAGGACCGGTAGCGGAAGGACGATTGCGACTGTTTGGCTCATGGCATCTCCCGATTCAATGGAACTTGCGCGCGCTTGAGCCAAGCCAAGCGGATCGCGCAAGCCCATACTGTGCCATTGCCTTCAATAAAGAAATTGACCGGGCGCAAGAGCAACCCGCGCAGCGTAGGCGCCTCAGGCAGGCGGCTCGGTATGCATCGGCTCCGGCGGCCGGTCGACCAGTCCGTGCCCGACGCGTTCGTATTCAGCGATCACCTGGGCGCCGAGCAGCAGCAGCGTGGCCGCGATCTCGAGGCTGAACATGACCACGATCGCCGTCGTCATCGAGCCGTACACCAGGTTCACCTGCGACAGGGTCGAGAAATACCAGACCAGCACACGCCGTGCGAGCTCCCACAGCAGCGCCGCGCTGACGCCGCCGATCAGCGCATGCCACAGCGACAGGCGGCCTACCGGCATCACCAGGTAGATCGAGGTCAGTACCAGGATTTCGCCGAACAGCCCGAGCAGGTAGAGCAAGGCGCCCGAGACGCCGCCCAGCGACCACTGGACGCCGAACAGCCAGATGCTCTCCTTGCCCAGCACTTCGAGCGCGCCGGCCACCAGGGTCACGATCATGACGCCGACTCCCAGTGCCAGGATGTAGCAGTACGGGAGCACGGCTGAGACCAGGAAGTGGCGGCGCCGGACCGATACCCGGTGGATGAAGATCACGCTCATCGCGTTCTCCAGCACCGTGAAGGCGAGCGAACTGAAGAACAGCATGGTGCCGCCCAGCACCCAGGTGATCAGCTCGCGGTTTTCGAGGAAGTGCGCCACCTCGTCCACGATCGGCTGCGACTGTCCCGGCACCAGCATGCCCAGGTAGCGCTGCAGGGTCTCGAGCAGCTCGGCCTGCTCGATGAAGTGCGACAGCGCCACCACCGCCAGCATCAGGAAGGGCACGATCGACAGCAGCGCATAATAGGCGACAGCGCCGGCCAGCAGCAGGCCCTGGTTGGCGCGAAAGCCCCGGATCACCTGCAGGCTGAAGTTGAGCGGGTGCGCCAGGATCCAGGCATTGGCGCGCTGGTCCAGCAGGCGCTCGCGCCAGCTCCTGCGCCGCGTCATCGGGCCAGCCTGATCCCGGTGAACTGCCAGCGCGCCCCGGCCGGGAAGAAGTTGCGGTAGCTGGCGCGCGCATGGCCACCGGGCGTGGCGCAGGAGGAACCGCGCAGTACGTACTGGTTGACCATGAACTTGCCGTTGTATTCGCCGATGGCGCCGGCGGCCGGCGCATAGCCGGGGTAAGGCGCGTAGCTGCTGCTGGTCCACTGCCAGCAGGCCCCGAACATCTGCAGCAGGCCGTCGCCTTCCGCCGCTTCCGGATGCAGGGCGCCGCCGGCGAGCGAGGCCTGGCGCGCGGCGAATTCCCACTCGGCCTCGGTCGGCAGGCGCGCGCCGCGCCAGCGCGCATAGGCGTCGGCCTCGTACAGCGAGATATGGGTGACCGGGCGCGCCGGGTCGAGCGCCTGCACCCCGTGCAGGGTGAACTCGCTCCAGGCGCCGTCGTCGGATGCTAGCCAGTAGAGAGGGTGCAGGATTTCGCCGCTGCATACCCGGTCCCAGCCTTCGGCCAGCCACAGGGAGGGATCGCGGTAGCCGCCGGCCCGGATGAACTCCAGGTACTCGCCATTGGTGACCAGGCGCGAAGCCAGCTCGAAGGGTGCGACGTAGGTGCGGTGACGCGGCAGCTCGTTGTCGAAGCAGAAGCCGCTGCCGCCGTAGCCGATTTCGGCCAGGCCGCCGTCGTACTCGATCCAGGCAGTCGGTTCCGGCGCCATGCCGGCCTCCATCTCCTGCGGCGAATAGGCCGGGTACAGCGGGTTCTGGGCCAGCAGGTGCTTGAGATCGGTAAGCATCAGTTCCTGGTGCTGCTGCTCGTGCTGCAGCCCGAGTTCGAGCAGCCTGGCGACCTCAGGCCCGGTGCCTGCCGCCAGCAGCCTGGCGATGCGGCCGTCGACGTCCTGGCGGTAGGCGCGCACCTCGTCCAGCGCGGGCCGGGTGAGCAGGCCGCGCCAGGGGCGCGGATGCTTGGCGCCGATGCCGTTGTAATAGGAGTTGAACAGCACCCGGAAGGCCGGGTGGAAAGGCGCAAAGCCGGGCTCGTACGCTTCGAGGATGAAGGTCTCGAAGAACCAGGTGGTATGCGCCAGGTGCCACTTGACGGGGCTGGCGTCCGGCATCGACTGTGCGCAGCAGTCCTCGCTAGATAAGGGCGCGGCGATCTCGAGCGAGCGGCGGCGCACCCGGTCGAAGGCGTGCAGGAGGTCTTCGCGCTGCCCGATGCCCATCAGTGAATCGCCTGTGCGTGGATCACCGCGAACCAGCGCTGCGGATCGGTCCACACGCGGGTGGCCTCGAACCCGGAACGCTCCAGCAAGGCGATCGCATCGGCCTGCTGGTACTTGTAGCTGTTCTCGGTGTGGATGCGCTCGCCCGGCTCGAACACGCGCGAGCAGGCCTTGCCGCCGCAGTTCCAGTGCACCTCTTGGCGGCGCACCGCCTCCAGGTGCATCTCGACGCGGCCGCGCTCGGCCTGGTAGAAGCCGTGGTGGCGCCAGGCGCGGATGTCGAAGTCGGCCCCGACCAGGTGGTTCACGTGGCGCAGCACGTTCAGGTTGAAGGCCGCGGTGACCCCGAGGGCGTCGTCATAGGCGGCGTCGAGGGTGGCCTTGTCCTTGGCCAGGTCGATGCCGATCAGCACGCCGCCATCGTCGCCGCACTGGGCGCGCAGGCGGCGCAGGAAACCCAGGGCCTCGTCCGGGGTGAAGTTGCCGATCGAGGAGCCGGGGTAGAAGAACAGGCGGCGCGCGGCGCGTACCTGCGCGGGCAGCTCGAAGCGGCTGGAAAAGTCCATGCCCAGCGCTTCCATGTCGATGTGCGGGAAGCGCTGGCGCAGGCGCTCGAGGGCCTCGCACAGGAAGCCGGTCGAGATGTCGACCGCCACGTACTGGGCGGGGTTCAAGAGCGGGAACAGCGCCGCCGCCTTGGCGCAGTTGCCGGCGCCCAGGTCGACCAGCGTCGCCCCAGGGCCGGCCACGCGCGCGATCTCGGCCCCGTGGCGGGCGAAAATGGCGGCCTCGGTGCGGGTCGGGTAATACTCGGGCAGTTCGCAGATGGCCTCGAACAGCTTCGAGCCGAGCGCGTCGTACAGGAACTTGGGCGAGATCCAGGCGCCAGGGGCCTGGAGGCCGGCGTGCAGCTCGTCCGCCACATGGGCATTGGCGGCGCGCGGGCGGTCTTGCGTGCAGGAGATGTGCATAAGCGTTATCATTCGTGCCGCCATACCGCCGGATGCGCCATGGCATAGGGTTCAGTTGCTGTTTTTGCCATAATAGCGGATTCCGGATTTTTGCCGCTTCCCGCAGCCGTGCTGCCGTGACGTCCCCGGTTCACCACTTTCCATTACTTAATAAGAATGCCAACCATGACTTCGTTCTCGTCTTCGCGTGTCCTGAAAACCATGTTCGCCGCCGCTACGGTGAGCTTGAGCTTTGCCGCCGCCGGCGGCGCCTATGCCCAGAACACGCCGGGTGTGCTGCGCGTCTCGGCCATCCCCGACGAAGCGCCGACCGAGCTGCAGCGCAAGTTCGAGCCGCTGGGCAAGTACCTGTCCAAGGCAACCGGCCTGAAGGTCGAGTTCACTCCGGTGACCGACTACGCGGCCTCGGTCGAAGGCCTGATCAACCGCAAGATCGACATGGTCTGGTTCGGCGGCTTCACCTTCGTGCAGGCGAACGTGCGCAGCAAGGGCCAGGTCGTGCCGCTGGTGCAGCGCGCCGAGGACGAGAAGTTCCGCTCGGTCTTCATCACCACCAAGCCGGACATCAACAAGCTGGAAGACCTGAAAGGCAAGACCCTGTCCTTCGGTTCGGAGTCGTCGACCTCGGGCCACCTGATGCCGCGTTCCTTCCTGCTGGGCGCGAAGATCAACCCGGACACCGACCTCAAGCGCGTCGCCTTCTCGGGCGCGCATGACGCCACCGTGGCCGCTGTCGCGGGCGGCAAGGTCGACGCCGGCGCCCTGAACATCTCGGTGTGGGACAAGCTGGTGGAAACCAGGAAGGTCGACCCCAAAGTGGTGCGCGTGTTCTACACCACCCCGGGCTACTACGACTACAACTGGACCGTGCGCAGCGACATGAGCCCGGCCCTGCAGAAGAAGATCACCGACGCCTTCCTGGCGCTGGATGCCTCGACCCCGGAAGGCAAGCAGATCCTGGACCTGCAGCGCGCCACCAAGTTCGTCCCGACCAGGACCGCGAACTACGGCGCGATCGAGGCCGCGGCGCGCAACGCCGGCCTGCTGAAGTAATCCGGAGCTGGCTGCTGCGCGATGACTTTCCGGCTCGAGAAACTCACGGTACGCCACCTGGCGGCAACGGCGCAGGCGCCGGCCGCCCTCCATGAACTCGACCTGGACGTCGCGCCCGGCGAGCAGCTGGCCCTGATCGGCCCTTCCGGCGCCGGCAAGACCACCCTGCTCGCCACCCTCGCCTGCGCCCACCGCCCGCAGTCCTCGGACGTGGGCGGCTTCTCCGTCTTCGGACAAGACCCGTGGGCCTTGCCGCAATCGGCACGCCACCGCCTGCGCGCGCGCCTGTTCCTGGCGCCGCAGACCCCGCCGCTGCCGCCGCGCCAGCGCGTGGTCACCGCGGTGCTGGCCGCGCGCCTGCCCCACATGAGCCTGTGGCAGGCCTTCGCCTCGCTGGTGCGCCCGAGCGATCCGGACGCCGCCCACGCGGCCCTGGCGCGCTTCGGCCTGGGCGACAAGCTGTATGCGCGCGTCGACCGCCTGTCGGGCGGCGAGCGCCAGCGCTGCGGCCTGGCGCGCCTGCTGCTCTCCAGCGCCGAAGCCTTCCTGGTCGACGAGCCGATCTCCGCGCTCGACCCGGCCCTGGCCCGCCATACCCTGGCCACGCTGCAGCAGGAAGCCTCGGCGCGCAAGGCTAGCCTGGTGTGCAGCCTGCACCAGGTCGAGATGGCGCGCGCCCACTTCCCGCGCCTGGTCGGCCTGCGCGCCGGGCGCATCGTGTTCGACGCCGCCACCAGCACGGTGAGCGACGCCATGATCGCCGCCCTGTACGAGAACGAGGCGGTCGAGGCGCACCCGCAGCCTCCGCACGAGTCACCCGAGCGGATCGCCGTCGGCGCCTGCTTCTGATGAAGGCCGCCCATCCGGACCCGGCCTGGCGCGGCCGCGTCACCGCCACGCTCGTCTGCCTGCTGCTCCTGTGGCCGATGCTGGCGGCGAGCGAGTTCAAGCCCTGGCTGCTGTTCGACCCGCAAAGCCTGGCGGCGGCCTGGCACTTCCTGTCCGACTTCCTGCGTCCCTCGCTCGAGGGCGAGTTCCTGGCCATGGTGCTGCGCGAGACCTGGCAGACCGTGGCGATCGCCACCGCCGGCCTCTCGCTGGCCCTGCTGGGCGCGATTCCGGCCACCATGCTCATCAGCGAGCGCCTGTCGATTTCGCGCCTCGGCACCGGACGCATGCACCCGCTGGCTTCGCTGGTGCGCCAGCTGCTGCGCTGGGTGCTGGTGCTGCTGCGCAGCGTTCCCGAACTGGTGTGGGCGCTGCTGTTCGTGCGCATCGTCGGCCTCGGGCCGACCGCCGGGGTGCTGGCCATCGCCCTGACCTATTCGGGCATGCTGGCCAAAGTCTATGCCGAGATCCTGGAATCATCCAGTGCCCATGCGACCGACATCCTGCTGGCCAACGGCAGCGGACGCCTCCCGGCCCTGCTGTACGGCGCCCTGCCGGAATCGAGCGCCGAACTGGTGTCTTATACCGTCTACCGCTGGGAATGCGCGATTCGCGGCTCGGCGGTGATGGGCTTCGTCGGCGCCGGCGGCCTGGGCCAGCGCATGGAAGAGTCGACCAAGATGATGGCGGGCGGCGAAGTGTCCACCATGCTGATCATGTTCGTGCTGCTGGTGGCGCTGGCCGACCTGGTCTCCAAGCTGCTGCGCCGGAGGCTGGGATGACGCCGCAGCTGCCGCCACCGCCGCCGCGCAGCTGGGGCACCCCGGTGCTGCTGCTGGCGCTGGCCGCCCTGGTGGCGGCGAGCTTTGCCTCGCTGCCGCTGCAATGGTCGGCCTTCTTCACGCCCGAGGCGCTGGCGTCCGGCGCGGAATTCCTGGCCGGCTTCACGCCGCCCGAGACCGGCCGCGCCTTCCTCGCCAAGACCGCCGGCGCCCTGTGGGAGACCCTGGCGATGTCCCTGGTCGGCACCTTGCTGGCGGTGATCGGCGGCATGCTGCTGGCCCTGCCCGCGGCCGGCCGCCTCGGCCGGGTGCTGCGCGGCCTGACCCGGGCGCTGCTGAACATCCTGCGCTCGATCCCGGAACTGGTGTGGGCCGCGCTGCTGCTGGTCGCGGCCGGCCTCGGCCCCTTCGCCGGCACCCTGGCGCTGGCGGCGCACACCAGCGGCGTGCTGGGGCGCCTGTTCGCCGACGCCCTCGAGAACGTCGAGCCGCTGCCGGAAGCGAGCCTGCGCACCAACGGCGCCGCGCCCCTGAGCGCCTTCCTGTACGCTACCCTGCCGCAGGCCCTGCCGCAGATGCTGTCCTATACCCTGTACCGCTGGGAGAACAACATCCGCGCGGCCGCCGTGCTGGGCGTGGTCGGCGCCGGCGGGCTGGGCCAGATGCTGAAGTACCACCTGTCGCTGTTCCAGATGCAGAGCGCCGCCACCGTCGTGATCGCGATGCTGCTGCTGGTGGCCAGCGTGGATGCCCTCAGCTTCGCGCTGCGCCGTACGCTGACCCGCTGAACCTACAGTCAGGAATATCATGCTCGTCCTCGACAACCTGAACAAGTCCTATGGCGGCCGCACGGTGCTGTCGCAGCTGTCGCATGCCTTCCGCGCCGGCGAGTTCGTGGCCATCATGGGCGAATCGGGGGTCGGCAAGTCGACCCTGCTGAACATCATCGCGGGCCTGGACGCGCCCGACGCGGGCCAGGTGATCGTGGACGGCACGCCGATGTCGGCGCTCGACGACGCCGCGGCGACCCGCCTGCGCCGCACCCGCATGGGTTTCATCTTCCAGGCCTTCCACGTGCTGCCGCACCTGACGCTGCGCCAGAACGTGGCGCTGCCGCTGCTGCTGAACCGCACACCCGACGGGCGCGCCGACGAGATGCTGGCCGCGGTCGGCCTGGCCGGGCGCGGCAACGACTTCCCGCGCCAGCTGTCCGGCGGCGAACTGCAGCGCGTGGCGATCGCCCGCGCGCTGGTGCACCGCCCCGCCCTGCTGCTGGCGGATGAACCGACCGGCAACCTCGACCCCGAGACCGCCGGGGGCATCCTCGAGCTGCTGCGCCGCGAAACCCGTCTAAGTGGCGCCGGCGCCATCATGGTCACCCACTCCCACGCCGCGGCCGCCATGGCCGACCAGGTGCTGCTCCTGACACGTTCCGGATTGAAATTAGCGTAAATTCCGCGAAGAAAGACCGATGTTGCGGTCCGTTACGTTCAATTCGTAAATCGCGTGCAGCGCAATCGTAGTAATATCACAACGACCCCACCACATAAGTCGTGACAAAACACAGGGGGCTATTTCCAGAACAAGTCGATCTGTCCCGAATTATCGTTTTTATATTCGGAGAAGCACCATGAGCGTACGACAGAAAAAACAGGAAATGCTCGCCGCGATGCACCGGGCCCGGGCCCTGGAGCCGTCGAGCTTCGTGCCCAACAAACTGCTCGACACCCTGATCGAGCGCATGCAGCTGAAGAATGATGCCGAGCTGTGCCGTGTACTCGAGGTGCAGCCGCCGATCATCAGCAAGATCCGCCACCGCAAGCTCAACGTCGGCGCCACGATCCTGCTGCGCATGCACGAGAAATCGAACATCCCGATCCGCGAACTCAAGGAGCTCACCAGCGCCTCGGTACACTAGAACGCTCAGTCCTGGCTGGCCGGCGGGCGTCCCGTCTTGAGCTGGGGGAGCGCCGCCAGCACCGCCTTGAGGGTCGCGATGTCGACCTGGCCCAGCAGGGCCACACCGATGCGCAGCAGCTCGCTCTTCTTGACGTCGATGCCGGCGCGCAGGCAGGCTTGCTTGACCTCGGCAAGCACGGCGTATTCCTGCTCGGGCATGGTGAAGCTGTCGCGCACCAGCACCGGGCGCGCCGTGTCGGCCTCGCGTACCGCGGCCGGAGCCGCCGCCTTGCGCGGCGCGCGTTTCGCCACCGGGGCGGCCAGCGACTTCGCGGCCGCCTTTGCGGCTGCCTTGACGGTGGGTTTGGTGGCTTTCGCCGGCGCCGCCTTCACGGCTGGCGCCTTGGCGGCGGGCTTTGCGGCAGGTTTCACTGCTTTGGCGAGCGCGGCTTTCGCGCGCGCAGCTCCCTTGGCTGCCGCCGTGACGGCAGCGGACTTCCTGGGCATTACTGACTCCATCGTTCAACAAGCTAAACAATATAGTCGATTTGCCACTAGAGTGCCAACGTGAGCATCAACTCGAAGGTGATTTGAACGCGCGGACGGCGAAGCCGTCCACCCTACAAAATCCGATCATCCTCATCGGCAAACTCCTGCGCGATGCCGGCGAACTCCGCCTCCAGCGCAAAGAAGGCATCCAGCACGTCCGGGTCGAAATGCGTGCCGCGGCCCTGCCGCATGATCTCGAGCGACTGCGCGTGGGAGAACGGCGGCTTGTACACGCGGCGCGAGATCAGCGCATCGTAGACGTCGGCCACCGCCATCAGGCGCGCCGAGACCGGTATCGCATCGCCGCTCAGGCGTTCCGGGTAACCGCTGCCGTCCCATTTCTCCTGGTGCGAATGGGCGATCTCGCGCGCGAACATCAGGAAGCTGTTGCTGCCGCCCAGGTGCTTCTCGGCCAGCATGATGGTGTCTCGCCCGTAGGCCGCATGCAGCTTCATCACCTCGAACTCCTCCGGGTCGAGCTTGCCCTGCTTTTGCAGGATGCGGTCGGGAATCGCGACCTTGCCGATGTCGTGCAAGGGCGCCGACTTGGTCATCAGCTCGATGTTCTCGTCGGTCAGGCTGGCGGCGAAGCGCGGGTGGCTGCGCAGCTTCATCGCCAGCGCGCGCATGTAGCGCTGGGTGCGGCGGATGTGGTTGCCGCTCAGGCCATCGAGCTTGCCGTCGCGGGTCTCGGCCATCGCCCCCATCGCCAGGATCAGGGCTTCCTGCATCAGGAGCAGTTGCGCGGTGCGCTGCTGGACCATGCGTTCGAGGTTCTCGTTATGCTCCTGCAACAGCTTGCGCGCCGCGCGCAGGGTCAGGTGGGTCGAGACGCGCGCGAACAGGATCGGCGGACTGATCGGCTTGCCGAGGTAGTCGACCGCGCCCACCGACAGGCCCATCGCCTCATCCTCGATCTGGTTCTTCGCGGTCAGGAAGATCACCGGGATGTCGCTGGTCGCCGGGTTGGCCTTGAGCTGGCGGCAGGTCTCGTAGCCGTCCATCCCCGGCATCATCACGTCGAGCAGGATCAGGTCCAGGTCCGGGGTCGAGCAAGCGACCTGCAGCGCGGTGCTGCCGTTGGTGGCCACCTTGGTGTGGTACTTGTCCTTCAGCAGGCGCGACAGCAGCATGATGTTGTCCGGCGTATCGTCGACGATCAGGATCGTCGGCCGGTATGGTCGGTCATGCTGCGCGTCCTGCGGCACCCGGTCCTTCAGTGAATTCATAGTTGTTCCGCAATGGAGGAAGAAGTGCCGCTGGCCTGGGTCAGCACCAGGCGCGCCTCTTCGAATTCGTAACGCGACAGGTGCGCCTCGAGGCGCGCCAGCGCGCCCGGGCCGAGCAGGCGGCCCAAGGAAGCGCGCACGGTGTCGAAATAATCGGTGGCTTCGCCCGAGAACTCGGCCAGCAGGCGTTCCAGCTGGGCCGCGGCCGCGCGGGCGCGCTCGGCATCGCTGCTGTCCGGCTCGCCGTTCCCGAGCGGCGCCGCGGCCGGCACTTCAGGGGCGTTGGCGAAGTAGCAGTCGAGCGAATCCATCAGGTCGGCCACGGCGCGCTCGAGCGCCGTCACGCTGCGTTCGAGCGCGGCAAGCTCAGGCTCGCGCAGCGCAGGCCTGGCGGCCTGCTCTTCGATCTCGCGCGCCAGCGACATCAGCTCGCGTGCGCCGATGTTGCCGGCTACCCCGCGCAGCGAATGCGCACGGCTGGCCACTTCGCGCAGGCGGCCGCCGTCGAAGTCGCTGCGAATGCTGCAGCCGGCGTCGCGCTGGGACGTGCGGAAGCGGTCCAGCAGCTCGACGTAGAGGGCGCTGTTGCCGCCGACGTTGCGCAGGCCGAAGCCCGCATCGATGCCGGCCAGGCCCGGGAGCGGCGCCAGCTCGGCGGCCTGGTCCTGGGCCGACAGCGCGGGAGCCGAAAACCGCGCCGGCAGCGCCTTGCCCATCCAGCGCGCCAGGGTAGCGTACAGCTTTTCCGGATCGACCGGCTTGGTGATGTAATCCTGCATGCCCTCGCTCAGGCAGCGCTCGCGGATCTCGGCCAGCGCATGCGCCGTCATCGCGATCACCGGCAGCTCGTCGAAGCGCGGGTCCTTGCGCAGCTCGACCGTGGCGGCGTGGCCGTCCAGCTGCGGCATCTCGAGGTCCATCAGCACCAGGCGGTAGGCGCCCGGACCGGCGTCGAACAGCTTTTCCAGCGCCTGGTGGCCGGTCGAGGCCACGTCCACGTCGACACCCTGGGCTTCGAGCAGCTCGCGCGCGATCTGCTGGTTGACCAGGTTGTCCTCGACCACCAGCACGCGCGCGCCATGCGCCTGGGCGCGCGCAACGAAGGCGCCGCCTCCGCCCGTCTGGGCGGCCGTGAACAGGCCGGCCAGGGTGCCGGACAGCGCCGACTGCACGAAGGGTTTGAACAGGAAGCCGTTGACGCCCGCCTCTTCGGCGCTGGCCTGCACGTCCTCGCGTCCGAAGGCCGTCACCAGCACGGTAAGCGGGGGCGCGCGCAGGTCCTTGTTCGCGGTGATGCGGCGCACCAGTTCGATGCCGTCCATGCGCGGCATGGTGCAGTCGGTCAGCACCAGGCGGTAAGGCATGCCGGCGGCATCGGCCGCGATGATGGCGCCTTCGGCGTGGCGCGCATCCGACGCGCACTCGACCCGCAGCGGCAGCGCCGCCAGGGCCTCGCGCAGGATGGCGCGCGCCAGCGCGCTGTCGTCGACCACCAGCACGCGCGCGCCGGTCAGTTCCGGCGGCGCCACCAGGGTCGACTCGGGTTCGCCCGACAGGGCGAAATCGAGGTCGAAGTGGAAGGTCGAGCCGGCACCAGGGGCGCTGTCGACCGCGATGCGCCCGCCCATCAGGCCCACCAGCTGCTGCGAGATCGACAGTCCCAGGCCGGTGCCGCCGTACTCGCGCGTGGTCGAGCCGTTGGCCTGGCTGAAGGCGCGGAACAGCTTGGCCTGCTGCTCCTCGCCGATGCCGATGCCGGTGTCGCGCACGGCGAAGCGCAGCTTCACCCTGCCCGGCTCGCCTCCCTTGAGGGGAATGCACGAGAGCTGGATCTCTCCCGCCGGCGTGAACTTGGCCGCGTTGTTGACCAGGTTGATCAGGACCTGGCCCAGGCGCAGCGGGTCGCCCACGAGCTTGCGCGGCACCGCGTGCGGCACGTGGAACAGGTATTCGAGGCGCTTGTCGGCGGCGCGCTGGCTGGTGACGCTGGCCACGTTGCCGAGCACCTCGTCCAGGCAGAACGGCACCTGCTCGACGTCGAGCTTGCCGGCCTCGATCTTGGAAAAGTCGAGGATGTCGTTGATGATCCCGAGCAGCGACAGCGCAGCGCGGTGGATCTTGCCGACGTAGTCCTGCTGCTTGGGATTGAGGTCGGTGCGCAGCGCCAGGTAGGCCATGCCGATGATCGCGCTCATCGGGGTGCGGATCTCGTGGCTCATGTTGGCCAGGAACTCGGACTTGGCCACGTTCGCCGCTTCCGCGCGCAGGTTCGACTGGGTCAGTTCCTCGGTGCGGGCGGCGATCTTCTGCTCCAGGTCCTCGTTCAGTTCGCGCAGCTGCTGCTCGATGCGGCTCTTCTCGCGCAGCAGGCCGTTGGTGACCTGCTCGGCCTGGCGCAGCCGGTTCAGGGTGTCGCGGAAACTGCGCACCGCGGACGACAGGCGCCCGACCTGGTCGCGCCGGCCGATGCCGGACAGCCGGATGTCGGTCTCGCCGCGCGCCAGCTTCTCGAGCGCGTCCTGGATGTCGGCGAAGGGCTGCGACATGCGCCGCCCGACCACGAACACGCAGGCCACGATGGCCAGCGTGAGCAGGATATTGGCGGCGGCGGTATGCACGATCTGCTTGCGCAGGTCCTCGTCGATCTGTTCGCGCGAGAAGGCCAGCTCGATCGCTCCCACCGGGTACTGGCGGGTGCCGTCGTTGTAGTGGATGCGCTGGCGTACCCACAGTTCGGCCCTGGTGTCGTCGTGGCTGCCGAGCGCCGCGATCAGGCTGCCGTCCGGGGCCAGCACGCGCAGGGTCTGCACTTCCGGCGTCGCGCCGAGCGCGTCGACCACCGAGGACACCGCGGCGCTGTTGATGTCGAACAACGGACGCGCCAGCGCCTGCGACAGCACGCGCGCCTGGCGCTCCATGCGTTCCTGCAGGCGCGCGTCGGCATCCAGACGCAAGGTATGCAGCGTATAGGTGGTGTACACGCCGGTCGACAGCGCGACCGCGAGCACGATGCCGGCGCCGAGCCGGAACACGATATTCTGGCGCCAGTTCTCGACCAGGCGGCGCGGCACCACGCGCACCCGGCTGCGGCGGCCGTTAATGATCTCCCCCGCGGCTGCCGAGCTGGCGGCCGCCGAGCTCCTGCTGTTCGCGCTTGCGGTAGGCGGGACTGTTGCGCACTTCTTCGATCGCATTCCACAGGCGCGCGGCCAGCTGCGGCTGGCTGGTGACCAGGGCGTTCGACAGCACCAGGAAATAAGGTTTTTCCATCAGCGGCAGCGGCAGCATTTCGAGCCGCTTGCCATGCGGGCCGCGCATCAGGCGCGCGGCATCGCCGCCGCCCATCGCGGCGCCCGCCAGGCGTCCGGCGACCAGTTTCTGCATCAGTTCGTCCGAGCGCTGGCTGCCGTCGTCGGTCGCCACGCCCTGGGCGCGCAGGAAGTCCCCCACCGAATAGCCGAGCTGGAAGCCGATGCGGCCGTCCAGGTTGCGGATGGCCTTGCCGTCCCAGTCGAGGCGGCTGCCGCGCGGACGCACCAGCATGTAGGTATCGAGGTGCATGCGCTTGGAGGCGTCGACGCGCGGATCGGGCGCGCCGGGGGCCACGCCCGGGTAGGCGCCGAGCGCCATGCGCTCGCGGTTGAAGCTGACCGCGAAGGCGCCGCCGACCTGGTTCGCCTTGAGCTGCTCGAGGCAGCGCTTCCAGGGCATGCTCTGGTAATCGAAGGTGACGCCGGTACGTCTCGCGACCTCGGCCAGCAGTTCGAAGTTCAGCCCGCCGCCATCGAGGGTGCGCCAGGGCCGCACTTCCTGGCGCTCGAAACACAGGGTGAGGTGTTCACCCGGCGCGGCCTGCACCCGGGCATGCGCAAGCAGGCAACAGACGGCCAGGGCGGGAAGCAGGTAGCGGCGCATGGAAAGCTGGCAAGAGGCATGGTTGAACGAACAACAGAAGTATGCCACCAGAAGTTTCCAAACAACAGTAAAAACAACTAGTCAGCATGGAAAACGACAGCGCCGGTCACGCGTCGCCCTGGTTATCAGGCAGCCAGGAGGATCTGCGAACGCACCTGGTTGCGTCCTTCGTTCTTGGCAAGGTAGACCGCCGCATCGGCCGCGGCAAACAGATCCTTGATGCCCTGGCCTTCCGTCATGGTCGCCACGCCGATGGAGACCGTGGCCTGCACGCTCGGCTTGTTCAACAGGGGCGTTTGGGCGATGCCGGTACGGATACGTTCTCCCACCTCCATCGCGGTCGCCAGCGAGGTTTCCGGCAGCACGACGACGAACTCCTCGCCGCCGAAACGGGCACAGAAATCGGCGGAACGCAGGAAGCCGCGCAGCGCCTGGGCGAAGGCACGCAGGACGTCGTCGCCTACCATGTGGCCGAATTCGTCGTTGATGTTCTTGAAGAAGTCGATGTCGAGCATCAGGATCGAGAAGGGCCGGCCCGAGGAAGCAAACTGCGCCACCTGCTGCTTGAGGACATCATCGAGCGCGCGGCGGTTCCAGTGCCCGGTCAGCGCATCGGTCGCCGCATCGAGCTCGACTTTCTGCAGCGCCGCGCGCAATTGCGCCGCCAGCGAAGCATTGGCATGCTGCAGGCGTATCCCTTCGAGCAAACGCTGCGAGATCGCCCGCGTATAGTAGGCAGTCAGGGCAATGAATACGCTCAGGCCGGCAGCGTAGTCGAGCGCGCCCGGGGTACCGGCCGCCAACAGCAATCCCGACACAGATACCACCCACTGCATGCCGATTTGCCCGTAATAGGCCACCACGTAGGTGCCGTACACCTGGGCGTTGATCGAGGTGACGCCGCACAGCAGCGCCATCAGGATGGCGTCGAGCGCCGGGTCGTAGCCGATCAGGAACCAGGTCAGCAGCCCCCATGCGAAGCCGTCCAGTGCGGCAATCCAGCGCAGCCGGACGCCATGCATGGCCAGCGTCGAGCCGGCGCCGATCATCCGCTGCAGGACCCACAGGCTGCCGGCCCATATCGCGGCGGCGCTGCCCAGCCACGATGCGATCGACTGCACCGGCACGTGGTCCCGGCAAAACCACACGGCAAGCAGCCAGCCGACCGGTGTGGTGGTCAGTGCGCGACGAAGCGCAATCGCACATTCCGAAAAACCTGTCGCACGCGCGAGCGCCAGGTCGGATTCACCCATTGGCTGGTTGGTGGTCACGAGGTCAACATTATTTGCGGAATTGAAACTTTCAATATCTTGTCAGGCTCCGACAAAGATGTCCAGAAGAAACATGCTCCTGTTGTCGCCCGTCCTCTCCCGGCCGATTCAGCCGGCCGGGGCAGCGGCGCTCTAGGTCTCGACAGTCGCGGCCGTTGCCTGGCTGACCCGGTTGCGCCCGGCCTCCTTGGCCGCGCGCAGAGCATCGTCGGCGCGCTGGAACAGGGTCACGGTACTGTCTTCCGGGCGGATCACGGTCACGCCGAAGCTGGCCGTCATGGCGATCATCGCGCGCTCGCTCTTGACCGGCGAACTGGCGATCGCGGCGCGGATGCGCTCGGCCACCAGCAGGGCCTCGTCCAGGTTGGTGCGCGGCAGCAGGATCGCGAACTCCACACCCACCAGGCGCCCCACCAGGTCGGAATCGCGCAGCTGGCGCTTGCACAGGTCCACCACGTGGCGCAGCACGGCGTCGCCGGCCGGGTGGCCGTAGCCGTCGTTGACGCGCTTGAACCCGTCCAGATCGAGCACCACCAGCGCGGTCGGCAGGCCGGGGCGGCGCGCCAGCGCCATCCAGGGCGCCAGGGCGTTGAAGAAACCGCGCCGGTTCGGCACGTCGGTGAGCGGGTCCACCACCTCGAGGCGCGCCAGTTCGCGCCCCAGGCGTTCGCGTCCCAGCAGCAGCACGCCGAAGGCGTTGGCCAGCATCAGGAGATACAGCGCGGCGCTGGAGAACTGGCGCAGCAGTTCGCTCGACAGCCAGCGCCAACCGCCCGGCAGCAGCAGCACAGACAGGCCGCGCGCCGCCACCAGCAGCGCCAGCACGGCGGTCACCAGGGCCAGGAAGCGCTGCAGCAGGCTGGCCTGGCGCCAGCCGGCGGCCAGCGCCGCTGCGCAGTTCAGGTAGAGGGCGCCGAGCAGCAGCGAAGCGGCCAGACTGCGCAGCCCCTGCTCGTCGACCAGGTAGCAGAGCAGGAAGACCAGGATCGCCAGAGCGCCCGCCAGCAGGATCGGACGGCGCCAGCCGTCGCGGCCGGCCGCCTGCCAGGACGCGCCGCCCTCGATGGCGACGCCGGCGAACAGCAGCGCATAGCCGCCCGGCAGCGCCAGCGCTTCGGGCACCACGCCGGCCCCGCCCAGCGCCAGCAGGGTCCAGGCGCCCGCCTGCACCTGCTTGGACAGGGGCCAGGCGCTCAAGGCCGCAGGGCGCACGGGGCCGTGGTCAAAGAAGGTCAGCAGCGCGCACAGGGCCAGGTTGCCCAGGGCCAGCACCAACACCATCGTGGTCGCGTCCAGGTTCGTCATGTGTCGGTTCTAGCGTCAGTACTCGTGTTCGACCAGGGTGGTGCCGTCGCCCACCTTGCTGACCCAGGCGCGGCTGAAATAATCCTGCTCCTCGAGGTTCGGGGGCGCGTGCCAGAACACGATCAGGGTACCCTTGTGGTCGTGCAACTGGGTCAGCTTGTCGACGAAACCGGTGTTGCCGGCGCTGTCGGCCAGGGCCATCGCATAGCCGTACACGCGCTGCAGGCGCTCGAGACGGTCGGGCTCGGTCTGGGCGTTGGTGGCGGTGATGGAGGGATGGTCCAGGAACATGGGAGTCGGTCTTTGTTCGGGTGGTCAGCTTATCAGAAAGCGATGCCGCAGAACAAGCTAGTCCCTTGGGGGGTAGCGCTCGCTATACTGGCGCCATGACCGGATCACCCGACCAGCCGCCCTCCCTCCCCCCGCCGATCGTCACCACCCGGGGCGACCGCCGCACGCTGGAATTCACCCCGGGCGACATCCAGAGCGAAATGCGGCTGTCTCGTCCGGACGCCCTGGTGCTGCCGTATGCGCGCGCGATGATGTGCTTTGCCCTGCTGGCGCCGCGCCCGCGCCATATCCTCATGGTGGGGCTGGGAGGCGGCTCGCTGGTCAAGTTCTGTCGCCGCCAGTTTCCCCAGTCCCGCATCACGGTGCTCGAAGTGCGTGCAGACGTGATCGCGCTGCGCGCGCAGTTCCAGGTCCCGCCCGACGATGCGCGGCTGCGCGTGCTGCATTGCGACGCGGCCGACTGGCTGGCCCGGGCCGGCGCCGGCAAGCCCGACGCGCCTGGCGACGTCGACGTGCTGCTGGTGGACGGCTTCGACGCCGCCGGATTGCCGCCGGCACTCAGCAGCGCCAGTTTCTATGCGCATTGCCGGCGCGCCCTGCGTCGCGGCGGCGTGCTGGTGGCAAATATCTTCACCTACGATCCCGGTTATGTGACCGCAGTGCAACGTCTGCAGGCGGCCTTCGATGGCCAGGTCTGCTGGCTGTCCGGCATCGCCGGCAACAACCAGATCCTGCTTGCCCAGCGCGCCTCCCTCCCCGGTGCCGCGCCAGGGCGCTCCCTGCGCTTCCTGCGAGACACACTGGGTAATCGTGGACTTGGAAGTGCACTGGCCAACCGCCTGCTGGCGCGCCTGGTCCTTGCCTGGCTGGCATGGCGGCCGCACCGGGGTTGAAGCGCGCGGGTCAATAGCCTGGCACGCGCTTGCGACATTTCGTTTGCCGAAAACTGCCCGGATGTGACACACTCCACGTATTGATGCCTACTGGCAAGCCTTTAGGCATCTTGTGCACGTCGTTATCACGGACCTTCTGGACACATCCATGGCGCCTCGCCTGCCCCTGTCGCTGACGCTCGCGGCAGCCCTCACGCTCGGGGGCGGCCTGGCCGCATCCGGCGCCCTGTTCCTGGGAGTGAGCCACCTCGAGTACGACAACATGGCGCTCGCCTTCGCCCAGCGCGCCGACGAGCGCGTGGCCGCGGTGCGCCAGGGCATCGACCAGGCGGTCGAAGTGCTGACCGTGACCAACCAGCTGTTCGCGCGCGGCGAGCCGGTCAGCCGCGAGCATTTCCGCGACTTCACCGCTGCCCTGCTGCAGCGCCACCGCTACATCCAGGCCTTCAATGTCCACCGTACCGTGCCGGGCGACCAGCGCGCGGCCGTGGAGCGCGAGCTGCAGAGGATCCGTCCGGGCACCGTGTTCACCGAGCTGCAGGCCCAGGGCCTGGTGGCGGCGCCGCCGCGTGCGCGTTACCACATCGTCGATTTCATCGAACCGATTGCCGGCAACGAACGTGCCTTCGGCCTGAACATCACCGAGAACGTGCAGGTGATGAGCGCGCTGGCGATCGCGCGCGGCGAGGGCCGCGCCGCCGCCACCGACCTGTTCCAGCTGGCCCAGGACGAGCGCAAGCAGCCGGCCTTCAGCCTGGTCATGCCGGTGCTCGACCGCGACGGCATGCTGGCCGGCGACACTGCGATCGTCATCCGCGGCCCGGAACTGGTGCGCGCCTCGCTGGCCGCCACCGGACTGCTCGACCCGCGCGAGGGTTCCAGCGAGATCTTCGTGTCGGTCTATGCCGGCGACGGGGCCAGCCCGGCGAACCTGCTGTTTTCCACCGGCGACACCAGCAAGCCCGAACAGGGCTGGCTGGCCGGCTTCCTCGCACCGGGCCAGCCCGGCCATGCCAGCAAGCTGCTGCGCATCGCCGGCAAGCCCTGGCGCATCGAAGTGGCCAGCGCGCCGCGCCCCTTCCTCCACGACCACATGGCCTCGACCGCCCTGCTGGTGGGCGGCATCCTGATGACCCTGCTCGGCACTGCCTTCGTGCAGGCCTCGGGCCAGCGCGCGCGCAAGGTCCAGCAGCTGGTGCGCCAGCGCACCGCCGACCTGCGCCGCACCAACCGCCGCCTGGTCGAGGACATGGCCGCGCGCGAGCGCGCCGAGCGCGCCCTGCAGCAGAGCGAACAGCGCTTCCGCCAGCTGGTGTCGATGTCCTCGGACTGGTACTGGGAACAGGACCGCGACCTGCGCTTCACCATGGTCACCGGCGGCTTCACCGAAAAGGCCGGCGTCGCCGTCGAGGCGGTGCTCGGCAAGACGCGCTGGGAACACGCCCCCGCCCTGCTCGAGACCGAGGCCGGGCGCGCCCACATCGCCCAGGTCAAGGCGCACGAACCCTTCGCCAACCTCGAATACAAGGTGGTCGACGCGCAGGGCGACACCCGCTGGTTCTGCGTCAACGGCCAGCCGGTGTTCGACGAACACGGCGAGCTGCTGGGCTATCGCGGCACCGGCAGCGACATCACCGAACGCAAGCTCACCGAACAGCGCGTGCACCACGTGGCCCAGCACGACGTGCTGACCGGCCTGCCCAACCGCTCGCTGCTGCAGGACCGCCTCGGCCAGGCGATCGCCTATGCCAACCGCAGCGGCCGCCCGATGTGGGTGATGCTGATCGACCTCGACCGCTTCAAGTTCGTCAACGACTCGATGGGCCACAAGGCCGGCGACGTGCTCCTGATGACGGTGGCGGCGCGCCTGACCGCCTCGCTGCGCGACACCGACACCGTGGCGCGCCTGTCGGGCGACGAATTCGTGGTGATCCTGTCCGAGCACCACGACGAGCCGCTCTCGCCCGAGATCGTGCAGCGCGTGATGGACTCGGTGGCCCAGCCGGTCATGCTGGGCACCAAGGAATTCTTCGTCACCTGCTCGATCGGGGTGGCGGTCTACCCGAGCGAGGGCACGCCGGCCGACAGCCTGATCGAACACGCCGACATCGCGATGTACAGCGCCAAGAAGATGGGGCGCAACAACTTCCAGTTCTATACGCCGGCCATGAACGAGGAGTCGCTGGAGCGGGTGCGCATCGAAAGCGCGCTGCGCAACGCCCTCGAGCGTAACGAATTCGTGCTGCACTACCAGCCGCAGGTCGACCTCAAGACCGGCCAGATCGTCGGCATGGAAGCCTTGCTCCGCTGGAAGCATCCGGAGCTGGGCATGGTGCCGCCCGGCCGCTTCATCGGCATCGCCGAGGAGACCGGGCTGATCGTCCAGATCGGCGCCTGGGTGATGCGCACCGCCTGCGCCCAGAACAAGGCCTGGCAGGATGCGGGACTGGGACGCCTGCGCGTGGCGGTCAACCTGTCGGCGCGCCAGTTCGGCGCCGCCGACCTGGTCGCCAGCCTGGAGTCGGTGCTGGCGGACACCATGCTGGACCCGGACTGCCTCGAGATCGAGCTGACCGAAAGCCTGTTCATGAGCGACGTGACGCCGGCGGTGGACCTGCTGCACCGCATGAAGTCGCTGGGCGTGAACCTGTCGATCGACGACTTCGGCACCGGCTATTCGAGCCTGTCCTACCTGTCGCGCTTCCCGATCGACGTGCTGAAGATCGACCGTTCCTTTGTTGCCGACATCACCGTTGACGCCAACGACGCCGCGATCGTCACCTCGATCATCGCGCTGGCGCATAACCTGAAACTGGCCGTGATCGCCGAGGGCGTCGAGACGCTCGAGCAGCTCGACTACCTGCGCAGCCATGGCTGCGACGAAATGCAGGGCTATTTCTTCAGCAAGCCGCTGGCGGCCGAGGAGTTCGAACAGCTGCTGGTCCAGCGCAAGGCGCTGCCGCCGCCGCGCCAAACCGAGCCCGAACCGGCGCCTGAAACCGCGCCGGAAATCGCCGAGGCTTGATCCGGCTCAAGTTTCCCATCGTCATTTATCCGCTAAGCTGCTTATAGGCTATTTATTTGTAGCCTAAACAACATTGTTAGCCTTAGAATAGCCGTGTCTCTTTAGCAACCTCAGACATAACGGATATCCATCATGATGAATGACACCGGCGAGCTGACTCCGGTCGCCGCCGCAGCGGGCACTGCCAGTGGCGTACGCCGCCAGCGCACCGACATCCGCACCCGCGACCTGATCAACCAGGCCGTGGCATCGATCCCCACGCTCGGACTGCAGCGCGCCGCCGAGTTCCTGGCGACCATGAACGTGCCGGCCGAGGTGGCCGTGCGGGTGCTGGTCTACCCGAACCGCCGCCGGATTAACTAAGAACCTAGCGGCGCTGCTGCTGTTGCTGGCGCACGATGTCGTCCAGCGTCTCGCGGCCCTTGTCGGTCAGGGCGTAGCCCCCGTCTTCGAGCGGGGCGATGTGCGACTTGATGCTCAGGAAGCGGACCACGTCGCCGTCGAGCGGGGCCTGCGGGTCATCCGCCAGGGCAGTCAGCGATTTGATGCAGCGGCGCAGGAACAGCACCTGCTGCCCCTTTTCCGTGAGCACGATACGCCCGTCGCGGGTGTACTCGAGCATCTTCAATCCCGACAGGCGCTTGGCATTGCGCCCCACGCAGGCACCCGCCGTGTCGCGCTTCACGCCGCGGCGTACCAGTTCCAGGGCGTCGTATTCGTCCGTCGTCAGTTGTTCGTTCTTCATGCTGTTTTCTATTCGGCCAGGGCGCGCCATGGTAACCGGCGCGCCGGCCGAGGGCAAGCATCAACGCAACGCCCGGAAGGCCAGCCAGCCCAGGCCGGCACTGGCCGCGACGCCGAGCGCCAGCGCCAGCTGGGCCCGGCGCGAGTAGTAGAGCGGGCCGCGGCCCAGGTAGATGGTGTTGTGCAGGGTACGGCCCATGGTCTCCTCCGGCATCCGGCAGTGCTTGTTGTGGGATCCATTATAGGCAGGCCTAGATGTCGGCTATATGACATGGATCGGCACGCCGCTGCGGCCGGACCGAATGCTGCAGTGCGGCGTCCCGCGCGCCGATGACCGTTCGGCCCTGTTAGGATCATCCTGTCGAACAACCACCTGGAGCGCACCATGAGCAACGCAACCCGCCAAGTCGATCCCGCGGCAAAAGGCCCCAACGTGCTGCACGAATCCGATATCGGCAGCGGTGAGAAATCCCCTGGAGAACTGGAAACCGAAGAAATGATCCGCCAGATTCCGCCGCTGCCGCCATCGGGCAGCCAGGCCGGACAGGGCTCGTCCGGAAGCCAGGACAAGCCCCGCAACTGAAGTTCCCTGCCGGCCTTCGCGGCCGGCGTCCCCTCCCCGCCCGACCATCCCGCGAACGCCAGCCCCGCTTGCGGGAGTCCGGCGCCGTCTGTCCCGACGTGGCAGGTCCACGGACGGCCAGGATGGCAATCACGGTTCATCGCGTAATCTTCTGGAATACGGTGTCGACCCGATATCCGGCTGGCGGCAAGGGCCCAGCCGGCCGACCAGGGCTGCACGCCCAGGCCAGCCTGAGCGCCGGGGTCAGGCGGCCCGGATCGGCGGCTCGGGGAAGCGCGGCTCCTCGACCGGGGCATTGACCGGGTCGGGGACATCGTCCGGCACCGGTGGCCGCGGGTCGGGCGCCGGCGTCGGATCCGGAACGTCCGGTTCCGGGGTACTGTGGGCGTACACGGGGGTTGATCCGTGCAGCTTGTTTTCTTGAGCAAGCATGGTCATGGTCAGCCTCTCGGATGATGCGGGCGCGCCCGCGGATGAAGCCACCGCACGGCGCATGCTGTCTGCGCCATGCGGCGGGCACCGGTGACAATCAGCGTTGATGCTTCTGCTTGGCTCCGCCGCCGGCACCCTCGCCCTTGCCGGCCTTGACGTCCGACATGTGGTCGTGGCTGCTCTTCTGCGTGTTCTGGCCCGCGCGCTGCTTGGCCATGTCTTCCTCGGACATGTTGTCCGACTGCTTGTTGGTCTGGCTTCCGCCGGATTTCGATTGGCTCATCGCACTCCTCCTGTTGACGTGGTTGGCTTTGGATGCAGCCTAGCATGGATGCCGAAGCCGGGTTTTTCAATCGTGCGGCGCCGAAGGCAATGCCGCGGCCTGGCTTCCTCGGCTATAGTGCTTACTCGACTATTTCCTTGCCGACCATGAAACTTCGCCCCGTCCTGTTCGCAGCCCTGTTTGCAGCCGGCATCCATGGCGCATCCGCCGCCACCCCGATGAAGCTGGCCGATTACCTGGCCCTGGACGGCCCCGCGCCTAGCGCCCGCATTCCCTACGGCGAGGCGCCCTCGCAGTACGCGGAACTGTTCCTGCCGCCGGGCAGCGGCCCCTTCCCGGTCGCGGTCCTGGTGCACGGCGGCTGCTGGACCAGCAAGTTCGGCGGCATCACGCAGCTGCGCAACATGGCCGGGGCGCTGGCGGCGCGCGGGATCGCGGTCTGGAACGTCGAATACCGGCGCAGCGACGAAGCGGGCGGCGGCTATCCCGGCACCTACCAGGATATGCATGCGGCCCTCGAGACCCTGGAAAAGCAGGCGGGACGCTATCCGCTCGACCTGCAGCGCCTGGTCGCGGTCGGCCATTCGGCCGGCGGCCAGCTGGTGCAGTGGATGGCCGGGCGCGGACGCATCCCGGCCGGCAGCCCGCTGCACCGTGCGCAGACCTTGAAGGTGCCGGCGGTCGTCAGCCTGGGCGGCCTGGCCGACCTGCGGAGTGAGGCTGCCCTGATCAAGTCCAGCTGCGGGCGCGATACCGCGGAGTTGGCCGGTGTGCCTGGTCCGGGGCGGCCGGACGTCTTCGTGGATACCAATGCGGCGGACCTCATGCCGAACGGCAGTCGTACCTGGCTGGTCACGGGGGAACTGGATACGATCTCGCCGCCGCGGGTGGCGCACGACTATGCGGCGCGGGCGCGCAAGGCGGGTGATGCGGCCGAGGTGGTGATCCTGCCGGGCGCCAGCCACTACGACGAAGTGGCGGCGAATTCGCCTGCCTGGCCGCAGGTGCTGGGCGTGATCGAACGGGCGTTGGGCCGGCCGCAGCCGTGATGCGGATTGACAGGCTTTCGCTCTCAATCGCCCCAGACGATGCGGCGCGCCACCGGCGCCTCGATCACCAGGTCGCTGCGCGCCACCGCTACGCAGGCCAGGATGTAGCCCTCGCGTTTCTCGTCAAAGGAAAGCCCCGGCCACTCGATCCGATGCGCGGCCTCGCCGCTGCGCACCCGGCAAATGCAGGTGCGGCAGGTGCCGTTGCGGCAGGAATTGGGCAGCTCGATGCCGGCCGCTTCGAAAGCGTGGAGGATGCTGGTGTCCTCGTCCGCCTCGCAGGTAAAACCGCTGGGCTCGAGCACGATGGTGTGAGTTGGCATGCAGGGATTGTAGCGCGGCCCGGTGGTAACCGACCCCGGCCGCTTGAGTTCGTTCTCGCACAGACCCGGTACGGCCGCAGGCCTACCCTGAGGTTTCCAAAAGCAAGCATTGCAGGAAACCAAAATGAGTAAATCGCACGCCCTCCCCCTCCTCGTGGCTGCCCTGCTGGGCACCCTTTCCCTGGCCCACGCACAGCAAGCGTCACTGACGCCCGCCGCTCCCGCGCCTGCACAGCAGCAGCAAGCGCCGGCGCCGCAGGGACAGGCGCCTGTCCAGGCCGGCGCACCGGTGGATCCGGCCGCCGCAAAAAAGGCCGAATTCGAACGCAACCTGCGCGCCCAGGTTCTGCTGGACCGCGCCAACCTGTCGCCCGGCGAGATCGACGGCGCCTACGGTTCCAACATGCGCCAGGCCCTGAACACCTTCCAGGCGATGCGCAAGCTGCCGGTCACCGGCAAGCTCGATGCCGCCACCTGGGAGGCGCTGAATGCCGACAACAGCCCGCACCTGGTCACCTATACCCTGGTCGACGCCGACGTGGCCGGTCCGTTCCGCCCCGTGCCGAACGACATGATGGAAAAGGCCAAGATGCCCGAACTGGGCTATGCCAACGTGCTCGAAGGCCTGGGCGAGAAATTCCACGCCAAGCCGGCCATGCTGGAACGCCTGAACCCCGGCAAGGACTTCGGCCGCGCCGGCGAGCAGATCGTCGTCCCCAACGTCCACGGCAAGCAGCCGCTGCCGAAGGCCGCGAAAGTGGTGGTCAAGGAAGGACCGAAGGTGCTGCAGTTGTTCGACGCGGCCGGTGGCCTGATTGCGCAGTACCCGGTCTCGACCGGCAGTTCCAACGATCCGCTGCCGATCGGCACCTGGAAGATCAATGGCGTGCACGCCAACCCGACCTACCATTACAACCCGAAGCTGTTCTGGGACGCCGAGCCGGGCGACAAGAAGGCCAAGGTGCCGCCGGGACCGAACAACCCGGTCGGCGTGGTCTGGATCGACCTGTCGAAGGAGCACTACGGCATCCATGGCACGCCGGTGCCCGGCCACGTCGGCAAGACCGAGTCGCACGGCTGCATCCGCCTGACCAACTGGAGCGCCGCCGAAGTGGCGGGCGCGGTCAGCGCGGGCCTGGAGGTGGTGCTGGAGAGCTGATTGGATTAACCCCCAACGGAGGATGACATGAGATGGTTAATGACCTTCCTGCTCGGCGTGCTGGTCGGCGCCGGCGGCCTGTTCGTGATGTTGCGTGCCGTGCCCGACGAGCCGGCGCCAAGTGTGGCCACCGCGCCGCCGGCTGCCGGCGTGCCGGCGGCACAGATCGATCCACAGCTGCCGGGTCCGCCGAGCATCCAGGCCGACCTGAGCGAATTCGACCTGCCGCTGCGTCCTCCCTCCCCTGCAGTGGGCGCGTCCGGCCCGCAGTCGCCGGCCGATGCGGTAGCCGCCGCCGTCCATGGCAAGCTGCTGGTGCCGGTGCAGGGCATCAAGCTCGCCAACCTCAGCGACACCTACGACCAGCCGCGCGGCACCCAGCGTCACCATGAGGCGCTCGACATCATGGCGCCGAAAGGCACGCCGGTGCTGGCCGCCGCCGACGGCAAGGTGGCCAAGCTGTTCACGAGTAAGCCGGGCGGCACCACGCTGTACCAGTTCGACCCGAGCGAAAAGTACGCCTATTACTACGCGCACCTGGAGCGCTACGCCGACGGCATCAAGGAAGGCATGGACGTCAAGCGCGGCGACGTGATCGGCTATGTCGGCGTGACCGGCAATTCCGATCCAAACGCGCCGCACCTGCACTTCGCCGTGTTCGAGCTGACGCCGGAAAAGCAGTGGTGGACAGGGACGCCACTGAATCCCTTTCCCCTGATGACGGACGGGCAGACCGTCGCCGCTCAGTAAGGCGTGGCCACGGCGCCCGGCTCGTCGACGTCCGCGCCGACGTTGATGGCGGCGTAGGCGCGCTGCACCGCTACCGATTCGACGCTGGCCTTGCCGTACAGCTCCTCGGCCGCCTCGATCATCTTCGCGCGCGCATCGGCGTAGTTGGTCGAGGACGTGAACTTGGTGGTATTCGCATGGAACCAGATGCGGAAGGCCTTGTCCATGCCGATGCCGGTCATCGCGCTCGGCTGCTTCACCAGGTACTTGCTGTAGTAGTCGCCGGCAGTGTCGGCCTTCGAGCCGCGTGACAGGAAGTAGAACATGCGGTTGTTCGGCCCGCTGCTGTAGTGCACGTCGAGGCGGCGCAGCGAGGTGCTCCAGGCGTCCGGGCTGCTACCGTCCTTGCTCGGGCGGTACATCCAGCGCAGCGGCGTGGCGTTGCGGCTGATCTCTGTGCCCAGCTGCCAGTCATTGCCCTCTTCCGGGAATTTGTCTCCCTTGCCGCCGGCGCGCGCATAGGCTTCCACCACCTCGCCCGAGATGTCCGAGCTCGATTCGTTCAGGCCGCCCGATTCGCCGCTGTAGATCAGGTCCGAGGTCGAGGCGGTGATGCCGTGTCCCATCTCGTGGCCGACCACGTCGATCGCCCCCAGGCTGGTGAAGTAGGTGCCGTCGCCGATGAACATGCACTTGCAGGTGTCGCTGTAGTAGGCGTTGTCGTAGCCGCGGTTGACGTGGGCGGCGATGTAGGTCGCGGTGTTCTTGCCGTCGAGCGAGAGCCAGCCCAGCACGTTCTTGTGGGCGTCGTAGGTGTTCATCAGGCCCCACAGCGCGTTCACGGCCGCGGTCTGGCCGTTCGCCCCGGTGGTGCTGCCGCCCTCGAACTGCTTGCCGTCGCCCCAGACGTTGGTGGCATTAGTATACACCTTGCCGGCGCTGCTGCCGTTGTTGGCATTGGTGATCGCCATCGCGCCGAAGGTGCCGCCCTTGCCGCGCTCGGGGTCGAGCATCTGGCAGACGCCGTTCGCCAGCGTGGTGCTGATCGGGACCTCGCCGTTGTACTGGCTCTTCCCCACGCCGACCACGGTCTGCACCATGCTCCACTGGTCGAGGATGGCGCCGTCCCTGGCGCTGACGATGCTGTCGTGGTAGACCGGCTGGTCGCCCACGCGCAGGCGGGTGCGCACCAGGTAGGCCAGCTCGTAGCGCTCGACCACGTCCTGCACGTCGAGGGCGTTCAGCTCCGCTTCTTCCTTGGCGCCGGCGCCGACCACACGCTGCATCCGCATTACCGGGTAGATCAGCAGTTCGGCGGTCGGCTTGGCCACGGTCACCGGATTCTGGCCGAAGGCGGGCGCCAGCGAGGCCAGCGCCGCCGCGATCGCCGCACGGCTGTTGATCTGCGGCTGGACGCTGAAGCTCGCGGTGAGCGCGCCGAGCCGGTTGGCGCTGCCGGTGCCGAGGTGCTGGCGGCGCTCGGAGCTTGACTCGGACAGGATCTTCAGGGACTTGTCGAGCACCACCACGGATTCCGAACCGAACACGCGCAGGCCCTTCCAGGTGTGGGTCGCGCGCACGATCTGGGTGCCGCCCGCGCCCGGATGCTGGGCCGTGATGCGGTAATGGTGGTCGGCGTCCAGGCCCTTGGCCTGGCGCTGCGCCGCCAGCTGGGCCAGCAGCGCGGATTTGACGGATGCGCTCAGCGTCGTGGGCGGGCTCATCATCGGAGCCGCATGGAGGGACTGCGCCGGCGCCAGGAACAGCAGGGCGGCGCCGAGCAGCGCTGCCGGGAAGGTGGTGTGCGTTCTCATTTCGTCCCCATCGTGGAAACGCGGTCCTGGGATGGACCGCCCACCGGACAGTTTGGACGAGCTCAGCAGAAAGTATTTGCTTGAGCGCAACGCTCATGCAGGCAGGCTGGCGGCAGGCCGGCCTGCCCGCGGCCTGGCGTGCTTAGAAGCTGCGGTTCCAGCTCAGGGCCAGGGTGCGGCCACGGCCGGCATAGGTGGCGTTCACGTCCACGCTCGACGCCGACTGCGAGTAGTAGCCGACGTAGTACTTGTCAAACATGTTCTCGAGGCTCAGGCCGAAGCGGCCGTAGGCGCTGTCCCAGGTCAGGGCGGCATCGACCAGGGTGTAGCCCTTGAAGTGCTCTTCCAGGTTGCTGGTGCCGACGCGGCGGCCGATGTTGATGTCGCGGTCGCGCAGGTGGGTGGCCTGCAGGCGCAGCTGGGCTTGCGGGCGGAATGTCCAGTTGGCGCCCAGGACCGACTTGTCCGGACCCTGCGAACGGGCGCCCAGGTCGAGGTCCATCGGCGCGCCTTGGGCGGCGGCGGTCTTGCCGTCAAGGGTGGCCCAGGTGCCGAACACGCTCCACTCCTTGCTCGGGCGCCATTCGGCGTTCGCTTCCCAGCCCTTGACCGTGGTCGGCACGCGCTCGACCAGGCCGATGCCGGCCGAGGTAATGCGGATCACGCTGCCGAGTTTGGAGCGCGAATCGTAGCGCGACAGGCCGAACTGGCCCCTGGGTCCGCGCCAGTTGATGCCGACCTCGTTGTTGCGGGTGACGATGGGCTGCAGGCTGATCAGGCTCGAGACCGACTGGTTCGGCACGGCCACGCCGCGCAGCACCAGGCCGGCGTCCGGCAGGCCGAAGCCTTCCGAGCTGCCGACGAAGGCCGACCAGCCCGGGGCGAAGCGCCACACGGTGCCGATGTTCTTGACCGCTTTCGAGAACTCGGCCGAACCGCCCTCCACCCGGCGGCTGCCGTAGGCGGCCAGCGTGGTGTAGGTGTCGACGTCGAGCTTGGCGTCCTCGAAGCGCACGCCGCCGCGCACGGTCACCGGGCCGAACTCGTATTCAAGCTGGGTAAAGGGCGCCAGCGAGCGGAATTTCAGCTCAGGCACCCAAGTGCGGCCGGTGCCGGCCAGGCGCTGCTGGGGATTGTCCTGCAGCCAGTCGACACCGGCCGTCAGTTCCAGGCCTTCAACCAGCAGGTCCGGGCGCGCCCAGGTGATGCGCGAACCGCGCTTGTCGGTCACCACCTGCGACTGGTCCCACAGGCTGCCGACCGGGGCGATGGCGCGGTCCTGGAAGGTGGAGGTATTGGTGGCGCCGTACAGTGCCGAGAACTCGTGGCCGAACAGCTGCACACTGAGGGTGCCGCCGGCCAGGTCGTTGTGGCGATAGTCGAGGCTGGCGCTGCGCACCTTGTTACGCGGCGGCATGCCGATCGGCGTGCCGGGCGCCGAGCTGGTCGGCAGGCCTTGCGCCAGGTTGCCCGGCACGCTGCGATAGTCGCCGTCGCCGGCCAGGTCGAAGCGGTTCAGGGTCAATTGCAGGCGCTGGTCGCCGAAGTTCCTGCCCATTTTGACGAACAGGTCGTTGCCGTGCGAATCCATGGTGTCGCCCTGGACCGCGTCGATGCCCAGGCGGCGGCCGCTGCCGTCATAGCCCATGCCGCGGCGCTGCACGCTGGCGTAGGCCAGCATGTCGAAGTCGCCCGACTTGTGGCTGACGGTCAGGCCGGTCTTCCAGTCCAGGTTGTCGGATTCGAACTGGCTGGCCAGGCGGGCGTTCACCGTATAGGTGGTGCCCTCGACCCGCGGGGTCTTGGTGATGTAGTTGATGATGCCGCCGGTCGCGCCCATGCCCTGCATGGCCGAGGCGCCGTTGATGACTTCGATGCGTTCGATGATGGCGCTGTCGGCAAAATAGCCTTCGCGCATGCCGGCGCGCAGCGGGTTCGATTGCGGGATGCCGTCGAACAGGATCAAGGGCTGGCGGCCGCGCAGCGATTCGCCGGTGGAGGTCATCTTCTGGCGGCTCGGGGCATAGCCCGGCACATAGGTCGCGAGCGCCTGCGACGGATCGTCGGCGATCAGGTACTGGGTTGCCAGCTCCTGCTGGGTGATCACCGAGACCGCGCCGGGGATCTTGTCGACGGCCTTGGCGGTACGGGTGGCGGTGACCACGACCGAGGCGAGGTTTTCCTCGTTGTTCTCCTGCGGCTTCTGTTCTTGTGCGATGGCGTCGGGTAGGGCCATCAACATGCATGCGGTGGCAACGGCGGCGGGGATCGTTTTAAGTGAGTTGTTCTTGTTCATGGATACGAAATACGCTTGCTCAGCAGGAATTCCTAAATGATAATCGTTATCATGTATTGACGCAAGATCGAGAATCATTCTCATTTAGGTTATCATTCGCGACATGAAACCGCTCATCCGCACCGTTCACCTCTGGGCCGGCCTGATTTTCGGCACCATCCTGGTCCTGCAAGGGCTTACCGGCACCGTCATCGGCTGGCGCCATGAACTCGATGCCTGGCTCAACCCCGGTTTGCTGCGGGTGGCCCCACCCGCAGGCGCCACCGCCGGCCTTGAAGCCCGCCCTGCCCCGGCCCAGGTGGCGGCGGTGATGGCGCGCTTGCAGGATGAGCCGGGCTATGGACGGCCCGATACCCTGTTCCTGCCGGGAGTGCATGGGGACGTGTACGTCGCCTGGTACCGGCCGCAGAAGCCGGATTCCAGCTGGACGCAGGGCGTGACGCGCCAGGTCATGGTCGACCCAAGCAACCTGGCGATCCTGGGCGAGCGCAACTGGGGCGAAGCCGGCCTGTCGCGGCCGCTCCTGATGCCGACCCTGTTCCACCTGCACCGCTACCTGATGGCGGGCGAAGCGGGCAAGATCGTCATTGCCGTGCAGGGCCTGGCCCTGATGCTCCTGACCCTGACGGGTATCGTGGTGTGGTGGCCGAAGATGACGCTATCCGCCTTCTGGCATGCGATCTCGGTACGGCGCGGCAGCAACTGGCCCAAGTTCAACTTCCAGCTGCACCGGGCCGCCGGCTTCTACGTGGCGCCGGTGCTGCTGGTGCTGGCCTTCTCGGGCGTGTATTTCAACGCGCCGGACTGGGTGACGCCGGCCATCCGCGCGGTCGCGCCGCTGACCAAGAACGAGAAGGCGCTGAATACCAGCTTGACGGACGTTCCGCGCATCGACGCCGGCGCGGCGATGGCGGCGGCGCAGGCGCGCTACCCTGAAGGCCGGGTATCGCGCATCGGCATCCCGGCCAAGCCGGAGCAGCCCTATGAAGTGCGGGTGCGCCAGCCGGGCGAACTGCGCCACGGTGCAGGGGCCACCCGCGTGAGCGTGGATGCCGGCAGCGGCGAGGTAGTCCGCGCCATCGACCCGCTCACCGCGCGCGGCGGCGACTGGTTCGTCAGCACCCTGTTCCCGCTGCACACAGGCGAAGCGTTTGGCCTGGCCGGGCGCATCCTGATCACCGTGGTGGGCCTCACGCCCCTGCTGTTCTTTATTACCGGTCTGGTGGTCTGGATCAAGTTCCGCCGCAAGCCGGCCAAGCGCAAGGCGCCCGCCAACGTGACAGCGCCCCGCCCCGCACCGGTGATGGTGCAGACCGAGGCGTCGCCCGTACTGAACGATCCACGCTACGGTTGAGCGCAAGCAGCAGGCCCACCCGGCCCTGCTGCCCCTGCTCATCGCAGCGCGTAAGACTCAGCGGTAATAACGCTCGCCGTAACGGTCGCCCTCGTAGCGGCTGCGCTCGTGGCGATCGTCGTCGCGGTCGCGCCGCTTCATCAGGTAGACCGCCGTGCCCACCACGGCGGCGGTGATCGCCACCTTCTTGGCCAGCCCGGCCGGGTTGTGCTTCATCTCAGCCTTGATGCCCATCTCGCCCAGCACGTTCGGGACCTTCCCGTGCGCCAGGTCGTCGGCAATGCCTTCGACCATGTTGACGCGGTCGGCCAGCAGCAACAGCAGCCAGTGGCGAATGTCGTTCTCGCTGGCCTTGAAGGCCAGGCGCCGGATCATGCCCGACAGGCCCGAGGGCGGCTGCACCGTGCCGAACACCTGGGTGATGCCCGGACGCTCGCTCGATACGAGAATTTCCACCTTCTCCTGCTGCTGCGGCGGATCGCCTTCCGGCTGGTTGATGAAGCGCGGCGGGGTGCGTTCCATCGGCACGCCGGGCCGGTTCTTGCGGTCGAGGTCGGCGCCCCAGCCCTGGATGTGCTGCAGTTCCTGGCGCGAGGGACGGCGCGGGGCGATGTGGCCCTGGCCCGGGTGCTGCTGCAAGTGGCCATGTTCATGGTCGTGGCCGTGTGCGTGGCCGTGGTGCTCGTGTTCTTTCATATCGCTACGTGGTTCCATGGTCGCTCCTCAATGCATTGCGCTGGCCGTGACCGCCTTGACCTGGTTGGCGTTCGGCGGGATCAGGATGGTCTTGATGCAGTTGTCGAGCTTGCCCGAGAAGATGTGATAGGCATCCGACACCTCTTCCAGCGGCACGCGGTGGGTGATGATTTCCTTCGGATTCAGGCGCCCCGCGCGGATGTGCTCGATCAGGCGCGGCAGGTGGCGCTTGACGCTGGCCTGGTTCATGCGCAGGGTCAGGCCCTTGTTCAGAGCATTGCCGATCGGAACGAAGTTGAAGGTCGGCCCATACACGCCGACGATCGACACATTGCCGCCCTTGCGCACCGAATTGATGCACCAGTGCAGCGCGGTGGCCGAGCCGGCCTGCATCATCGTGTAGCGCCCGGTGAGCGACTGCATCGCATTGCCCGAGGCTTCGCAGCCGACCGCGTCGATGCAGACGTCGGCGCCCATCCAGTCGGTCATCTTCTTGATGTGCTCGGCCATGTCGCGCACGTCCTTGAAGTTGACCACCTCGCACTGGGCATAGCGCTTGACGAATTCGAGCCGGTACTCGACGTGGTCGACCACGATCACGCGGCCGGCGCCCATCAGCCAGGCCGACTTGGCGGCGAAGATGCCGACCGGGCCGGCGCCGAACACGACCACCGTGTCGCCTTCCTGGATGTCGCCCATCTCGGCCGCCTGGTAGCCGGTCGGCACCGCGTCGGTGAGCAGCACGGCGTCGTCGTCATGGATGTCGTCCGGGATGACCATGGGGCCGACGTCGGCCATCGGCACGCGCACCAGCTCGGCCTGGCCGCCGTCGTAGCCGCCGGCCGTGTGCGAGTAGCCGTAGATGGAACCGACCGCGGTGGATTCCGCATTCATGTTGTGGCAATTGCCGTACAGTTCGCGGTCGCAGAAGAAGCAGGAACCGCAGAACACGTTGAAGGGCACCAGCACCTTGTCGCCGACTTTCAGGTGCTGCACACCGGAGCCGACCTCTTCCACCACGCCGATGAACTCGTGGCCGAAGGTGTGTCCGATGCGGGTATCGGGCACCAGGCCATGGTACAGGTGCAGGTCCGAGCCGCAGATGCAGGACCGGGTGACGCGCACGATGGCGTCGCCCGGGTGCTCGATGACGGGGTCGGGCTTGTGATCGGCGCGGACGCGGTAGGGCCCGCGGTAGTTCATTGCCAGCATAACTCCTCCTCGATGGTTGTTCGCAACGGGATACAAAACGCCCGCCGGCTCGGCGGGCTTGTGCAAATACGTTATGTCAAAACACCAAGGATTGCGATACGCGCACGGAAACGAACGGGGCGTTTTGAGGGGCTTTGGAGCCTGCACGCAGCTCGACGGGCGCTAGTCCTACAGGATCGACCTACAACTGGCGCGCCTCGAAGGTATTGCACTGCTCGACGCTGCCGGTCTCCAGGCCGCGCGTGAACCAGCGCACCCGCTGGGCCGAGCTGCCGTGGGTAAACGAATCCGGCACCACCGTGCCCTGCGACTGGCGCTGCAGGGCGTCGTCGCCGATGGCGGTGGCCGCGGCCAGGGCGGTCTCGACGTCGCCCGCCTCGAGGATCTGCTCGCGCTTGTTGGTGCGGTTGGCCCAGACACCGGCGAAGCAGTCGGCCTGCAGTTCGAGGCGCACCGACAGGGCATTGCCTTCCCGCTCCGAAACGCGCTGCTGGGCGTTATGCACCTTGTCGGACAGGCCCAGCAGGTTCTGCACATGGTGGCCGACTTCGTGCGCGATGACGTAGGCCTGGGCGAACTCGCCGGCCACGTTGAAGCGCTGCTGCATCAGGCGGAAGAAGCTCAGGTCGATATATACCTGGCCGTCGGCCGGGCAGTAAAAGGGGCCGGTGGCGCTGCGCCCGGTGCCGCAGGCGGTCGGGGTCGCGCCTTCGAACAACACCAGCCTTGCCGGGCGGTATTGCGCGCCCTGCTCCGCAAAGATCTGGGCCCAGGCATCTTCGGTGTAGGCCAGCGTGGTCTTGACGAACTGGGTCTCCCGGTCGTTCGCCGGGGCGCCCCGGGGTCCCTGGGGCGCCTGCTGCACCTGCACGGGACCGCCTCCGCCGCCGAGGATCACGCTCGGATCGATGCCGAAAAATACGCTGCCGATCAGCGCGATGACCAGGGTGCCGATGCCGACGGTCTTGCCGCCGAAACCGAAACCACCGCCGCCACCGCCGCCGCGGCGGTCCTCCACGTTGTCGCTCTGTCGATCACCTTCCCATTTCATCACCTGTCCTCCTCATGGCCGATTGCGGCGCCATCAGCGCCCCGGATGCCGTTTCAAGTTGCTGCTGTCGGCGCGTTCGCGCGCATCCTTCAGGCGGAATTCCTCTTCCAGCGGCGCCAGCCCGCTGCGCGCCTCGTCGTGCAAGGCGCGCTCGTGACGTTCGCGGGCGACTTCACGTTCCACGCGGCCGAGCGGCCCTTCGATCTCGTCCCTGTTCGCCATGTTCCCCTCCCTGTTGTCGACCGTGTGATCGAGTATGGACACCCCTGCCGTATCGGACTGTTCGCATGTTCACATATGAGCGGCAATTTCCCCTCACCAAGCTCACCAACAGCGTTAGCTGGCGCACAGCAGCACCGCCTACGGTATGCGACGCTGGCAGGCATGACAAGTCCACACGCCAATGCCCTCGTCGCCCTCGGCCGCTACCTGCGCGAGCACGACTACCGTTTCATCACGGTGACTCCGTCCACGCACCGCCGCATCAACCGCCGCCCGGGCAACGAACGGGCGCTGGATCTGCGTGGCATCTTCGGCTGGAGCCGGCCCTTCGCCCCCGAGGACGTGGCGCCGGAACTGCTGGACTTGATGCGCGAGGCCGGTATCGTCGAGCCCGATGGCGCCCTGCTGCGCTCGACGCTGCGCGCCTCGAGCCTCGGTGAGCTGCTGGTCTTCCACTCGGCCTATCCCACGGACGACGACGACGCCGTCTTCTTCGGTCCCGATACCTACCGCTTCGTCGGCACCATGGGACGCGCCTTTCCCTGGCTTGGTTCCGGACCGGTGCGGGCGCTCGACATCGGCTGCGGCGGTGGGGCCGGGGCGCTGGCGATCGCGCGCCACTTCCCGCACGCCGAGGTGATCGGCGCCGACATCAACACCCGCGCGCTGGCGCTGACGGTGGTGAATGCGCAGCTGGCGGAACTGCCGAACCTGCACGCCTGCCACAGCAATCTGTTCGACAGCCTGGAAGGCGACTTCGACCTGATCGTGTCGAACCCGCCTTACGTGCTCGACCCGAGCGAACTGCCCTACCGCCACGGCGGCGGCATGCGCGGCGCCGAGCTGTCGGTGCGCATCGTCAAGGAAAGCCTGGGACGGCTGCGCCGGGGCGGTAACCTGATGCTGTACACGGGCGTGGCGATCACCGGCGCGCAGGACGAATTCCTGGAAGCGATCCGGCCCGAGCTGGAAGCCCGGTGCGACCACTGGAGCTATGAGGAGCTGGATCCGGACATTTTCGGCGGCCAGCTGGGGGAACCCGGCTACGAGGAGACGGAGCGGATCGCGGCGGTGTGGCTGCACGCGATCCGGCGCTGACGCCGAACGGCCCTAGCGGCCGTGCTCGAGGAAGAAAGCCAGCATCTCCCTTGACGCGTTCGGCCCGCTGGCGTCGGTGTGCGAGCCGGCCGACTTGCCGCCGACCCAGGCGTGGCCCACCCCATGCACCAGCCAGTGCTCGGCCAGGCGCCGGCCCTGCGCATCGCGCCAGCAGCTGCGGGTGAAGCGGCGCCCGCCGGCATTGCCCTCCTGGCGCTCGCGCTGCAGGCTGCCCGCCTGCGCACCGCTGAACTGTTGCAGCACCGCGTCCCCGTTCCCGGGATGGACCACGTGGTCCGCATCGCCATGGAACACGATGACCGGCACACCTTGCCCCGCTGCCGCTGCGGCCTTCGGATGCTTCATCGCATGCAGGCCCGAGATCATGTCCTTGCCGGTGCCGGCAGCCAGGCCGGAATGGATGCCGATCGCCGCGAACAGCTCCGGATACTCGGCGCCGAGGATGGCCGCCATCGCCCCGCCGGCCGACAGGCCCGCCGCATACACGCGGCGCGGATCGGCGCCATGCTCGGCGACGATCTCGCGCGCCATGGCCGCCAGGATCGCCGGCTCGCCGCGGCCGCGCCGCTGCTGGCCCGGCTCGAACCAGTTCCAGCAGCTGTTATGGTTGGCGGAGCGGTCCTGTTCCGGATACAGCACCAGGCAGCCGTGTTCCTCGGCCAGCGTGTTCATTGCCGTGCCCGCGGCGAAATCGCCGGCATTCTGGGTACAGCCGTGCAGCATCACCACCAGCGGGCGCGGGCTCTCGGCGGCGCCGGCCGGCACGTACAGCTTGTAGCGGCGCCGGCCTTCCGGGCAGGCGAAGCTGCCGTCGATAAAGCGGCCCGGACCGAGGTCGGCGGGGGCATGCGGCTGGCGCTTCCAGCTGCTGCGCGCCTTCGGCATGGGCCGCGCCCGCGCCGCGCCGGGCGCTGGATTGATGTCGATGACGGTGGGCGCATCTGGCGGCGCGGCGCCTGGCGCGGGGCTCATCAGCCCCGCCTGCTGCAGTGCGCGCTGGATCACGTCGGTGGCGGCGCCGGGGTCGCCGGCGCGGACGCGCTCGGCCGAGGCCATCATCTGGCGCACGAATTCGTCGATGGGTTTCATGGGAATCCTGTTCTATGTGTGAATACGGTCGGCGAGCGCCTGCCTGACGGCGGGCGACGCGATGAAGGCGCCCAGGACCTGGACCGAGGCGATGGCGGCGCTGGCCAGTTCCGGCGTCACCTCGTCTTCGATCACGGCCAGTCCCAGCACATGGACCTCGAGGCGCTGGCCGCCGGCGACCACCTCCTCCAGCTCCTTGCTGCTATAGCGGTGCTGCCCGAGCACGTAGCGCTTGCGCACCACGATCTGGCGCAGCGCGTCGGCATGGGCCAGCAACTGGTTGCGCAGGGCGGTACGGACGAAGTCGGTCCGGTTCGAATAAAAACCTTCGTTGACCAGGAGGTCGACCTGGGCCAGGTCGACCAGGCCGACGTTGACGGTGACTTTTTCGCTGTCTGGAACACGTACGGTTGGGTGCATTATCTTCTCCTTGCACTCCACATGGAGTATAACGGGAGTATTGCAAGCCCCACCAGGCAAAAAAAATAGGCGCTGTCACCGTTAGATATGGATGACCCCGATCGCGATTCGTAGTAATTGCTCTACCGTCGTTATCCGTCCGCCATCGAGCGCCCGACGCCAGCCGAGGTAGTTCGGCAGGTAGCGCGAAGCGACTCCGCGGAAGCGGCTCAACCATTGCCGGAAGCGCTGGTGATAGGCGTTCACATTTTGCACATGAATGACACCGGTGAGGCCGCGGCGTACCCGTACGCCCGCACGCAGGTTTACCGCTTCGTGCGCGATGCCATGCTTGCGGGCGAAACTGCGATACGCCGCATGGGCGTCGCTGACCAAGAGCACCTGCCGGTCGAGCCGGGGCAGCAGGAGGCGCTCCAGCTGCGCCGCCGTCAAGGCGCCTCGGCCGACCACGGCATCGACAGTCTGGCCACTGCGGTCGCGCGCTACCAGAATGCAGTCGAGCTCGCGCGAGATGCCGCGCTTGCTGGCCCGGCCGCCACGCCGGCGTGCTGGTCGGTCCAGCGTGCGTGCGCCTTTCTGCGATTCCAACATGAACATTTCGTCAGCCTCGGCAATGCCGGACAGGCGCGTCGGCTGGGCATGCCTGGGACGCTCCAGGAAGCGGTGGCGCCAGCGGAAGGCGGTGTTGCGATGCACGCCGACGTCTCTGGCGGCGGCGCGCACCGATGTCGAGTCGAGCACGGAGCCCAGGTAATCGAGCCATTTTTCACGCAGCCGCAGCCGCGCCAGCGGCGTACCGCTCAGGTCGTTATAGGTGCGGCTGCAGGCGCGGCAGCGGTAGCGCTGCAAGCCGTTCGCTTGCCCATGCCGGTAGTAACGTTCGCAGGCGCAGTCGGGGCAGCGGCGCTGCGTGCCGCCGATCTGGCCGATGAGGGCGATCACCTGGTCCAGCCCGGCAGCGGGATGCAGGGCGGTCAGCGTTTGCAGGCGCTGGGGCAGGTTCAGTGCGGGGAGCTTGGCAAACCACTTCTTGAAATACAGTGCGCGCATGGTCGTTCCCTTCTGCGGTGACAGGCGTTCGACCATCGAGCAGCTCAGCAGTTCCGCGCTCATCCATAGTTAATGATGACAGCGCCTTTTCGTTTCATGCCACCGCTCGTGCAGTTCATCGCGCAACGGATGCAGGCATGCAGACGCGTCGGCATACTCCTTTCATCGATAGTGAAAGGACTGGCATGAACAAGACCTGGCTACTCTGCGGCGCGCTGCTTGCGCTGATTTGCTCCGGCGCGATGGCGCAGGAAACCCCTGACACCTACGCGAAAGCGCGCACCATCATCGAGGACCTGAACCGCATCAGCGCCCCGTCCGGCGTGCAGGAATCGTACAAGGTCCGCATCGGCGGCGTCGACCAATGGCTCAGCGTGCGCGGCCAGGACCGCGCCAACCCGATGATCCTGTTCGTGCACGGCGGCCCCGCCTCCCCCATCACGCCGACCATGTGGCAGTTCCAGCGCCCGGTCGAGGAATACTTCACGGTGGTGAACTGGGACCAGCGCGGCGCGGGAAAAAGCTATGGCGAGGCCGATCCGGACAAGGTCGGCGCAACGATCCGCATCGAGCGCTACGTCGACGACGCCATCGAAGTGGCCGCGCACCTGAAGGCGAAATACGGCAAGCGCAAGCTCATCCTGATGGGGCACAGCTGGGGCACCATCGTCGGCATGCGTGCGGCCCTCAAGCGCCCCGACCTGTTTCACGCCTATGTCGGCATCGGCCAGGTGCTGAACGTGCGCGAGAACGAGCGCATCAGCTTCGACTACGCCTGGGAGCGCGCCAGGCGCGAGAACAATGCCGAAGCGGTCAAGGAAATGTCATCGATCGCGCCCTACCCCGGCGACCGGCCGATCACGCGCGAACGCATCGTCATCGCGCGCAAGTGGCCGCAGCACTACGGCGGCCTGTCCGCCTTCCGCAGCGAATCCGGTTACTTCTTCCGCGGCCCCCTGCTCTCGCCCGAATACACCCCGAGCCAGGTGAAGGACATCGACAAGGGCAGCCTGCTGACCCTGGGCCGCGTGCTGCCCGAATTCCTCGAGGTAGATTTCTCGAACCTGAAGCGCTTCCCGATCCCGGTCGTGATGTTCCTGGGCCGCCACGACTACACCACACCGGCCGCGCCGACCGTCGCCTGGATGGACGCGGTGGACGCGCCCTACAAGCGCATCGTCTGGTTCGAGCGTTCGGCCCATATGGTGCCATGGGAAGAGCCGGGCAAGCTTCTCGTCAGCCTGCTCGAGGTAGTCAAGCCGCTGGCGAAATGATCGCCTCCAGCTCGCCGGCAATCTGCTGCGCGAGCTGGTGGATGTGGAAGCCGTCGACAAAACCATGGTGCGCCTGCACCGAGAACGGCAGCTCCAGGCGGCCGCCCGGCGCGTCGCGGAACCTGCCCCAGGCCAGCGAGGGAATGTCCGGATGCGCCAGCGAGGCGCTGGGGTGCTGGATGGAGGTGAAGGCCAGCCAGGGAATGCAGGTGATGAAGACCTGCTCCTTTGCTTCGCGCGGGCCGAGGCTGCGGTAGGCGCCGTTCAGCTCCGTCATCGCCGAGGCTTGTTCGCGCGCCGCGATGCCGCGCGCCACGAATTCGCGCAGGTCGTCGCTCCAGTCGAACAGGGCGAAATTCAGGTCCTGGTGCTGGTTGATCACGGTGAAGGATGGCCGCAGGCGCTCGATCCGGAATACCTCGCCGTCCAGCAGGCGGTAGCGGAAGTTCTCCACCTTGAGCACTGCGCGCAGCACCGCGCACAGCAGCACGTGGAAAGGGGCCAGGCCCGCTTCCCGGCACCAGGGCCGGAAATCCGGCAGCTCGAGCGGGAAGCAGATGTTGACCGCGGCGCTGTCCATCGCATCGAACAGCGCGAAGCGGTCGCGCCGCCGTTCGAACACTTCCATTTACTGCGCCTTGTTCAGGCGGCTGTGGCGCACGCTGTACAGGAAGTAGGTGGCCACCGCCACGCCCATCCAGATGAAGAACACGCGGAAGGTGGCCGGCGACAGGTCCTTCATGATGTACAGGCAGGCGCATACCGACAGGCCCGGGATCGCGTAGGGACCGAAAGGCACCCGAAAGTGGCCCGGCTCGCCGGGGCCCTGCTTCGCGCGGATCACCGGCACGGCGATCGACACCACGATGAAGGCGGTCAGCGTGCCCATGCTCACCATGTCCCACAGGAAGGTGGCATCGACCAGGCCGGCCACCGCGCCCACCACCAGGCAGACGATGATGGTGTTGGCGGTCGGGGCCAGGGTGCGCTTGTTCACCTTCTGGAAGGTCTTCGGGATCAGGCCGTCGCGGCTGATCGCGTACAGGATGCGGGTCTGGCCGTAGATCGTCACCAGGGTCACCGAGAACACCGACACCACCGCGCCGGCCGACAGCACCAGGGCCGGCCAGGCCTGGCCGGTGACGTTCTGCAGGATCACCGACAGGCCGGCTTCCTGGCCTGCGAACATGCGGGCGGGCTGGGCGCCCATCGCGGCCACCGCCACCAGCAGGTAGAACACGGTCACGATCAGGAGCGCCGACAGGATCCCGATCGGCACGTTGCGGCGCGGGTTGTTCACTTCCTCGCCGGCGGTGGCGATGGTGTCCAGGCCGATGAAAGAGAAGAACACGGTGCCGGCGGCGGCGGTCACGCCGGCCATGCCCACGAAGCCGCTGTCGGGGTCGGGGCTGAAGAAGGGCGTGAAGTTGGCGGAATCGAAGCCGGTGAAGGCGATCACGACGAAGAAGATCAGGATGGCCAGCTTGATCAGCACCATGATGGAGTTGGTGGTCGCCGATTCCTTGGTGCCGCGGATCAGCAACATGCAGCACATCGCCACCAGGATCACTGGCGGCAGGTTGAAGTTGCCTGGGCTGAAGTGAACGTTATGGTGGTCCGACACGAACATCGGCGAGCGCAGGTGGGCCGGGATCTCCCATCCGAAGGCATTCGACAGGAAGTTGTTCAGGTAGTCCGACCAGCCGATCGCCACCGCGCTTCCCGCCAGGCCGTATTCGAGCAGCAGGCAGGCCGCCACGATGAAGGCGGCGAACTCGCCCACGGTCGCATAGGCGAAGGAATACGAGGAACCGGCGGCGGGCACGCGGCCGGCCAGTTCGGCGTAGCACAGGGCGGTCAGGCCGGCGGTGACGGCGGCCAGCAGAAAGGACAGGATCACGGCCGGACCGGCCTTCGGCACCGCCTCGACCATCGTGAAGAAGATGCCGGTGCCGACCGTGGCGCCGACGCCGATCATGGTCAGCGGGAACAGGCCGAGCGATCGCTGGAGGCCGCCGCCGCTGCTTTCCTCGTCATGCTGACGTTCGGCTGTTTTGGTGCGGATCAGCTTTTGGCCAAGGGTCAGATTCACGGCATGTCCTTTGTGAAGAAGCTTCGGCAGCGCTCCGGTCAAGCGCTCATCTAAAAGCAGCGATTATATGGGTTTTGTGTTCTCGCAATAAAATTGTTTGCGCAAAGATGCATTTACTCAGCATCTTTTGATAGAATGCTCCCGTCCGCACCGATTGCCCATCGCGTCCGGGCCAATTTTTTGGCCTTAAAGATTCATAATCAATACATCTATCAAGGAACACATCATGATCTCGAGCGCTTCTCGTCCGTACATCGACGCTTCCGTCCCCGTCCTGCGCGAACACGGCCTGGCCATCACCACCACCTTCTATCGCAGCATGTTCGAGGCGCATCCGGAACTGAAGAACCTGTTCAACATGGGCAACCAGGCCAGCGGCGTGCAGCAGCAATCCCTGGCCTCGGCGGTGTTCGCGTACGCCGCCAACATCGGCAACGCCGCGGCGCTCGGTCCGGTGGTGAGCCGCATCGTGCACAAGCACGCCGCGGTGGGCATCCGTGCCGACCATTACCCGATCGTCGGCCATCACCTGCTCGGCGCCATCAAGACCGTGCTGGGCGATGCCGCCACCGAGCCGCTGCTCAAGGCCTGGGAAGAGGCCTACACCTCGCTGGCGCGCCTGTTGATCGACGCGGAAGCGAAGATGTACGAGGAAGCCGGCGTGCAGCCGGGGGAGACGCGCGCGATGCGCGTGACGGAAGTGGTGCGCGAGAGCGACAACGTGGTCTCCATCCGCTTCGTCCCGGCGGACGGCGGCGCCCTGCCGCCCTTCAAGGCCGGCCAGTACCTGAGCGTGGCGGTCGAGTTCAGCGATGGCCGCCGCCAGCTGCGCCAGTACAGCCTGTCGGATGCCCCCGGCAAGGACAGCCTGCGCATCTCGGTCAAGCGCGAGGACGGCGGCGCCCATCCGGCCGGTGAAGTGTCGACCTGGCTGCACGACAACGTGAACGTGGGCGACGTGTTGCACGTGATCCACCCCTTCGGCGACTTCCTGCCGGATACCGAATCGAACGAGCCCGTGGTGCTGCTCTCGGCCGGCGTCGGCATCACGCCGATGATCGCGGCGCTGAACCGCATCGCGACCGTGAACCCGGAGCGCCGCGTGATCTTCGCCCACGCCGCACGCAACGCGGCGCATCACCCGCACCAGGCGGACATCGCCAGCGCCAAGGCGCGCATGCCGCACCTGCACGTGGTGACGTTCTACGAAGAGGAAGAGGCAAGCGCCGCCCTGAAGGGCAAGATGGAGCTGACGCGCCTGCCCTCGTGGCCGCGCGGCGAGACCGATGTCTACATGTGCGGCCCGCTGCCCTTCATGCAGGCGCAGTGGAATGCGCTGCTGGCGGCAGGCGCGCCGGCGAGCCGCCTGCACCGCGAGGTGTTCGGGCCGGACCTGCTCGATAATTTGCTGTGATACGTAGGGTGGGCGGGTCTCCCGCCCACGCGGTCAACGTTCGCCAGCGCTACCGCGACGGTTCATCATCCATCTATCACCGCGTGGGCGGCAAAGCCGCCCACGCTACAACATCAATCCAGCAGATGCACGTTACGGCCGGTAACGCTGCGCTGTGCCGGATGCCCATACACCCGGATCCCGCCCGAGCCGCCGCCATGCGCCACCAGCGACTGCTTGACGGTGGCGCGAATCCCGCCCGAACCATCGGCCGCCAGGTCGGCGTCCTGCGTCGACAGCGCGGCCAGGTCCACGCTGCCCGAGCCTGCGACACGGGCGTTCAGCGAACGCACCGCGCCGCCGGCCTGCAGCACGCCCGAACCGGCCACGCTGGCGCGCACGTAGTCGCCGCGGATCTCGCCGACGTTCATGCGGCCCGAACCCGCCAGGCTCAGGTCGGCGCTGGCGCTGCGCAGTTGGCCGGCATCGAGGACGCCCGAGCCGCTCACGCGCGCGTGCAGGCTGTCGACCTTGCCGGACAGGGCTACCGTCCCGGAACCGCTCTTGCGCACCTCCAGCGGCGCGCCGTTCAGGTCACGCACGACGACCTGGCCGGAACCGCCGGCACGCACCTCGGTCAGTCGTGGCGTGGTGTAGACGATGCGCACCGGCGTCTTGCTGCGCAGCTGGCGCTCGTTCGAGATCTTCAGGGTATTACCCTGCGCTTCGGTGCGGATATAGGGCAGCAGGTTGCCATCGGCTTCGACCAGCAGCGAAGGCGCCTGGCCCGGGCGCACCTGCACCTCGACCAGCATCGACCCGCTCACGTCAAGCACGCCGTGCGCCGCCACCTGGCGCTGGTCGCGCGCGGCGATGCCGTCGCCCTCGAGCGCATTGTCGCTGAACACCGTGCGCATGCGAACGTCGCCGTCGTTCGGCGACACGATGATGGCGCAGCCGCTCAGGGAAGCGACGGCGGCGGCAATGGTGGCAAGGGCGATGAGACGCATGGCGAAATCCTCTGTGGTTGTTAACTGGTGCGACTTTAACAATCACCTCGCCTGCCCGCTTGCCCCGTGCGACAGGCTGCAAGAAACGATGGCTGAACTGCGGCTGGCCGAGCTGCGTCACCCCATGCGCATGCTGCCGAACAGTTCCTTGTATTCACGTGGCTGCGAGCGCCAGTACTGGGGCGGCGCGAACACCTGCTCGCCCAGCTGGGCCGCCGCATGCCAGGGCCAGCGCGGGTCGTACAGCATGGCGCGCGCCAGGCCGATGAGGTCAGCCTGGCCCTGCTGCAGGATGCTTTCCGCATGCTGCGCCTCCGTAATCAATCCCACGCCGATGGTCGGCATGCCGGTCTCCTCCTTGATGCGCTGCGCGAACTCGACCTGGTAGCCGGGCCCCACGGGGATCTTCTGCAAGGGCGACAGGCCGCCGGTCGAGACGTGGATGAAATCGCAGCCGCGTTCTTTCAGCGCCCGGGCGAAATGCAGGCTCTGCTCGATCTCCCAGCCGCCCTCGACCCAGTCGGTGGCCGAGATGCGCACGCCCACCGCCATCTCCCGCGGAACCGCGGCGCGCACGGCGTCAAAAACCTCGAGCGGGAAACGCATGCGGTTCTCCAGGGAGCCGCCGTATTCGTCGTCGCGCAGGTTCGACAGCGGCGACAGGAACTGGTGCATCAGGTAGCCGTGGGCCGCATGCAGCTCGATGCCGTCCAGGCCCAGCGCAGCTGCGCGGCGGGCGCTGGCGACGAAGGCTTCCTTGACCCGCTCCAGGCCGTCGGCATCGAGCGCTAGGGGCGGCGCCTCGCCTTCCGCGTGCGCGATGCTCGACGGCGCCACGGTCTGCCAGCCGCGCGGCTGGCCTGGGGCGATCTGGGCGCCGCCTTCCCATGGCACCTTGGTCGAGGCCTTGCGGCCGGCGTGGGCCAGCTGGATGGCGATCTTGATGGGGGAGTGCCGGCGCATCGCACGGATCACGGGCGCCAGCGCTTCCTGGTGGGTGTCGGACCACAGGCCCAGGTCGTCCGGAGAGATGCGGCCCTCGGGCGTCACCGCCGTCGCTTCAATGATGAGCAGGCCGGCCCCGGACAGCGCCAGGCCGCCGAGATGGATCATGTGCCAGTCGGTAGGCAGGCCGTCGATTGCCGAGTACTGGCACATCGGCGCGATCGCGATACGGTTCGGGAGTTGCAGGGGACCCAGGCTGACTGGGGAGAAAAGCATGCTGCTCATGAGGCCTCCGCTTCGGGCAAAGGCTTCAGTCTAGCTTGGTGGGGAATTTAATGCTGCGGCGTTGCTTGGGGAAATTAGGGGGAACAATGCCAGTGGCATTGTTCCCGCCTGCGCGGGAGCGACGTGCTTAAGTTATTACTTAGAACGTTTGTACCACTAGCTCTAAAACCGTCATTCCCGCGCAGGCGGGAATCCAAGTTTGCAAGATCAGCCGATACGCGTGACCATCAGCCCCGCGCGCAAGCCGACCCGCACATCCGGATTCGGAAACACCACCAGCTCCTCGTCATGCTCCACGCGGTACACGGTCTCGCCATCGGTCGCGATCACGTCACCCTTCTTCATCGGCGTGAAGTTCCAGGTCTCGCGCCCCACCGACATGCTAAAGGCGTCCGACAGCTTGATCACCTGGCGCGCCGTCGCGAACACGTGCGGCGCCGCCCTGGCGGCAAGGCCGGGCTGCCCGCGCAGCAGGCGATCCAGCGCGGTCGATGCATCGGCGAACTGCGACAGGTCGTTCTGCCCCAGCGTCCCGACCCGCCCCAGCTCCACCGTGCTGCCGGCAGCGCCATGGTGCTCGCTTGAATAGTAGCTGTAGGTGCCCACCGACTTCGGGTTCATGATGACGGCGCCGATCGCCGCCTGCCCCAGCCAGTCGATGAGCGCCTTGCGCGGCGCATCAGGAATGATCTCGGGCACGATCGCGAACATCGGATAGTGCGACGGCCGGATCGCCGTGTGCAGGTCGAGGTGCCAGCGCTGCGGTCCTGCACCTTCGAAGAAGGCGCAGGTGGCATCGATGAGCGCATCGGCCCGCGCCGCTTCCGCGGTCCCGGCCAGCGTCCCGCGATCCGCACGGAACATGCGGTTCAGGTCCGCGTCGATGAAACGCTTGCCCTGGGCGATGGCGTCGATGTTCCCGACGCACAGCATCAGGTCCACCGCCAGCTCGCGCGGGGTGCGCGACAGGGCTTCGATCAGCCAGGCCACCATCTCGAGCGGCCCGGTCTCGTCGCCATGCACGCCCACCGACACCAGCACGCTCGCGCGTGACGGGTCAAGCGTCGCCGCTTTCACCGTCAGGATGCCGGGCGCCGGCAGGCTGACCGCGAAGCCGGCGCCCGAAAAGCGCTGCGCGACCGAAGCGAAGTCCGCCTCGGCCAGTGCGCGCACCGCTTCCGGCAGCGCGGAACCCAGGTTCGCGCTCATCCGCTTACGCAGCCAGACGGTCCGGGCTCGAACCTTCCGACAGCGCCCAGACGTCCAGCATGGCCTGCTCGAGCTCGACCGGCTGTGCGAAGCCGGTCAGGCCGCGCGCCTCGGTGACTTCCTTGACGGCCGCCAGCGGATCGCCGCCCTGGCCGGCACGCTCGATCACCTGCAGCAGCAGGCGCTGCTGGGTGCGGCGCAGGGCCTGCATCGCGTAGTTGCGCAGCTGTTCCTGGGCCTTGCTCTGGGCCGGCAGCTTCAGGCCGCGCTCGAGCATGTCGATGCCGGCCTGCTGGCGCAGCGCCATGCCGACCTGCAGGAACTGGGCCAGGCTCATGCCGCCCGGACGCTGCACCGACACCGCCGCGAACAGGAAGGTAGCCAGCGACTCGATGGTCTCGACCGTCTTCCAGGCCGCGGTGAACGGCGCCGGCAGGCCGCTGTGGCCGTCGGCTTCCGAACGGGCCGGGGTCAGCGAGCGCAGCTGGTCGGCCTGGCCGAACAGGGTCGACAGCTCGGCCATGCCGTCGGCGCCGGCCGGCAGCGAGAGCACGCCTTCGATCACGGCGCGCATCAGCGCACGGGTGCGCATGTCGACCGCCATCGAGACGTCACGCGGCACCTTCAGCGCATCGGCGTCGAGCGCGTCGAACACCGGCGCCAGGTGCAGCGCCGACCAGGCGCGCGCCCAGGCCTTCACCACTTCGGTCTCGTCGACGCGGTGCTCGGCCGCCAGGTCGCGCAGCATCAGCGGACCGCAGCGGTTCACCGCTTCGTTGGCCAGCACGGTCGCCAGGATGGCGTTGGCCAGCGGGTGGTTCAGCGGGTTGCGGGTGGCGACCATTTGCGCCGGGAAGTATGGGCGCAGCAGCGATTCGGCCCACGACTCCTCGACCAACGGCAGCGCCAGCAGGGTGCGCTTGAAGCGGTTCTTCACGTTGGCGATGACCACCGCCAGTTCCGGCGTGGTCAGGCCCAGGCCGATGGCCTTGCGGCGGGCCAGTTCGGCGTCGGTCGGCAGCTGTTCCAGTTCGCGGTTGACGGCGCCTTCCGATTCCAGGTTGGTGATCAATGCCGCGTAGCCGTCCACCACGGAGGCGGTGGCTTGCGCCTGCGCTTCGCGGGTCAGCAGGTGGGTCTGCTGCTTGTTGTCGCGCAGGACCAGGTCTTCCACCGCGCCGGTCATCTCGTTCAGGATGCGGTTACGGTCGGCTTCCGGCAGCTCGCCGGCGTTGACTTCGGTGTCCAGCCAGATCTTGATGTTCACTTCGTGGTCCGAGCAGTCCACGCCCGCCGAGTTGTCGATCGCATCGGTGAAGATGCGGCCGCCGTTCAGGGCGAATTCGATACGGCCGGCCTGGGTCGCGCCCAGGTTGCCGCCCTCGCCCACCACCTTGCAGCGCATCTCGCCGCCGTTGACGCGGATACGGTCGTTGGCGCGGTCCTTCACCTGGGCATGGGTCTCGTTCGAGGACTTGATGTAGGTGCCGATGCCGCCGTTGTAGAACAGGTCCACCGGCGCCAGCAGGATGCGGTGCATCAGTTCTTCAGGCGACAGCGAGCTTTCCTTGATGTCGAGGACGGCACGCACTTCCGGGCTCAGCTCGATCGAGCGCGCGGTGCGCGGGAACACGCCGCCGCCCTGCGAGATCAGGCCTTTATCGTAGTCTTCCCACGAGGAGCGCGGCAGCGCGAACATGCGCTGGCGTTCCTTGAACGAGACTTCGGTATCCGGGTTCGGGTCCAGGAAGATGTGGCGGTGGTCGAAGGCCGCCACCAGCTTGAGCTGGCGCGACAGCAGTACGCCGTTGCCGAACACGTCGCCCGACATGTCGCCCACGCCGACCATGGTGACCGGGGTGGTGTTCATGTCGTGGCCCAGTTCGAAGAAGTGGCGCTTGACCGCTTCGAACGCGCCCTTGGCGGTGATGCCCATCTTCTTGTGGTCGTAGCCGTTCGAGCCGCCCGAGGCGAAGGCGTCGCCCAGCCAGAAGCCGCGCTTGACGGCGATGCTGTTGGCGATGTCCGAGAAGGTCGCGGTGCCCTTGTCGGCGGCCACCACCAGGTACGGGTCGTCCTGGTCATGGCGCACGGTGTTGTCCGGCGGGACGATTTCGCCGCGCACGCGGTTGTCGGTCACTTCCAGCAGGCTGGAGATGAATTCGCGGTAGCAGGCTTCGCCCTCGGCGGCCACCACTTCGCGCGGTGCGCCCTGCGGCATCTGCTTGCACACGAAGCCGCCCTTCGAGCCGGCCGGCACGATGACGGCGTTCTTCACCATCTGCGCCTTCACCAGGCCCAGCACTTCGGTACGGTAGTCTTCCATGCGGTCCGACCAGCGCAGGCCGCCGCGGGCGACCGGGCCGCCGCGCAGGTGCACGCCTTCGAAGCGGCGCGAGAACACGTAGATCTCGCGGTACGGACGCGGTTCCGGCGCCAGCGCCAGGTTGCTGGTGTCGACCTTGAAGATCATCTTCTCGCCGGCGTTCTGGAAGTAGTTGGTGCGCATGGTGGCCAGGGCCAGGTCGACCAGGGCCGCCATGATTTCCTCGGTGTCGGCGTGGTTCACGGTCGACAGGCCGGCCTTCAGCGCGGCCAGCTTGGCGGTGCCGGCGGCGTGCTCGGCCTCGTCCAGCCTCGGATCGAAGCGCAGCAGGAAGGCGGTGACGAATTCCTTCACCAGGGCCGGCTGGGTGCGCAGGGTTTCGGCCATGTAGCGCACCGAGAACTTGGAGCCCAGCTGGCGCCAGTAGCTGATGTAGGCGCGCACCAGCTGCACTTCGCGCAGCGACAGGCCGCCTTCGATGGTCAGGCCGTTCATGCGGCCGTCTTCGGCGTCGTTGTTGAACAGCGCGGTGAACAGCTCCTCGGCCACCGGGATGATGCCCGGCTTGACCAGCTTGGCGCCGCTCTCGTCGTCCACGGCCAGGGCGGTCACGTTGTGCACGGCGCCGTCGGCGGTCTTGAAGGTCCAGGTCTGCTCGCGGTCGACCGCGATGCCGGCGTTCTGCAGGGCCGGCAGGATGCGCGACAGCGAAGGCACGACCTCGCCCGAGTAGAGGCGGATCGAGGCGTCGATGCCGTTGGCGGCGTCGCCCGGCTCCACGCGCACGGCGACGCGCTGGTTCTGGCCATCGGTCCGGCCGTTCTTCAGCAGGGCCTGCAGGTCGCGGAAGGCGGTTTCCGGCGCGGTGTTGGTGACAAAAGAGACCGGCAGGTTGGCGCCGAGTTTGCGCAGGCTGCTGCGCACGCCGGCGTCTTCGATGGTGTTGGTGGCGGCGGCGAAGCGGTCATGCCAGCCGTCCAGCACTGCCAGCAGCGGCTGCTGGATGTCGGTCTCGAGGTCGAGCGGATAGCGGGCGGCGTGCGCGATCAGGTAGACGCGCGCCAGCGGGCCGTCGGCCACCAGGGTCTGGACGCGCACGTCGCGGGCGCCCGAACTGTCCTTCAGGGCCGAGGCCAGGCTGGCGGCGACGGCGGCGCTGTAGCGCTCGCGCGGCAGGTAGACCAGCACGTTCAGGTGGCGCGCATACACGTCGCGGCGCGCGAACACCTTCGGGCGCGGCTGCTTGTACATCGACACCACCGAGGAGCACACCTGGGCCAGCCATTCCGGATCGGCTTCCAGCGCTTCGGTGCGCGGCAGCGACTCGAGGATCTCGACGAATTTCTCGGCGCGGAAGCCTTCCTGGCGCACGCCGGCGATCGACAGCACCTTGGCGACGCGGCCGCGCGCGAACGGCAGGCGCGCCAGCGGGGTCGAGGTGGCGGCGCGGGTGAACAGGCCGACGAAGCAGTGCTCGCCCAGGATCTTGCCCTGGGCGTCGGTGTTGCGCACGCCGATGAAGTCGAGCGGCTGGTCGCGGTGCAGGGTGCCCTCGACGTCGGCCTTGACGATCGACAGGGTGTCGGCGCGGCGCGACAGGGTTTCGAAGTCGCCCGGGATGTTGGCCAGGCAGGTGCCGTAGACCGGGTGGGCGGTGTCGGCAAGCACGCCGATGCGGCTCGGGATGTCGCGCTCGAGTTCGCGCGCGCCTTCCTTCACCACGTAGTAGGCGTAGCCGAAGGGCTCGAAGCCTTCGTTCTTGGCCCACTCGAGGAAGGCGGCCACTTCCTGGCCTTCGGCGCTGCCGGCCTGCGCGGCTGCGGCGGCCACCGCGGTCATGCGGTCGGCCATCTTGACGGCGTCGCGGTGCACGGTGGCGGCATCGTTGGCCACCATGCGGATGCGCGCGGTCAGCGAATCCAGTTCGGAGAATTCGAGCTCGTCGCTCATCAGGATCAGGACGATCGATTCCAGCGGCGCGCCGGCTTCGCCGACGGCGCTTGCCTGGCCATTGGCGTCACGGCGCACCGGCAGCACGGCGTTCATCACGCCGCTGGCGGTCTGGCGCTCCTTGCGCAGGGCCATGACGAAGGAATCGACCAGGTAAGGCATGTCGTCGTTCAGGATCAGCAGGGCAGTCGCCACGCCGCCACGGCCGTCGGAAGAGCGCATCGTGGCGATCTGGCAGCCGGGGCCGCTACGCTGGGCCAGCTGCGAGAATCCTTCCCACAGCACCGGGGCCAGGCTTTCGGGCGCGGTGCCGGCCAGGTCTTCGTCGTCGAGCGATCCGAGCCAGGCGCTGATGAGCGCTCCCACCTGCGCATTGGCGCCGGCGGCGGACTGGTTCGCGTTGACCAGGTTGAGCGTCTGGCTGCGCAAATCTTGAGGCATGTCTTTCATGTTGCTTCTCCAAAGTTTGTGTGCCCGGGTGCGCTCTTGCTTGTGGCTTCGCGCCACCCTGGCTTTATATGGGCGGGGGTGTCCCGTCCGAATCCGTTATTAAAACATGGCTGCCGTGCCTTACGACAGGTCGTACAGGCCCGGCAGGCCGAGGATGCGTTCCAGTTCCTCGAGCGCGGTATTGCATTCGATCGCCAGCTGCGGGTCGGCCAGGTCCTTCGGCTCGACCCGGTCGCGGTAGTGCTTCTCGACCCAGGACGTCAGGAGCCCGTACAGCGTCTCGGTCATGATGACGCCGCCGTGCATGGCCTGTGCCTCGTCCTCGGTGAGCGCCACGCGCAGGCGCAGGCAGGCCGGTCCGCCGCCGTTGCGCATGCTCTGGCGCAGGTCGAATTCGAGCAGCTCGTCGATCGGGCCGCCGCTCGCGACCATCTCGGTGAGGTAACGCGCAACCGCTTCGTTCTCGCGGCATTCGTGCGGCACGACCAGGGCCATGCGGCCATCCTGCCTGGTGAGCAGCTGGCTGTTGAACAGGTAGCTGGACACCGCGTCGGCCACCGACACCTGGCTGCTCGCGACCCGCACCGGCACCAGGTCGGTGTCGACGCTGCCCAGGGCGCCGCGCAGCGCGTCCAGGGTAGCGGCTTCGTCGAAGAAGGCCTGCTCGTGGTAGAACAGCACGTTGCCGTTGCCGACCGCGATCACGTCGTTGTGGAACACGCCCTGGTCGATCACGTCCGGGTTCTGCGAGGCGAACACGGTGCGCGCCGGGTCCAGTCCGTGCAGGCGCGCGACCGCCTGCGAGGCTTCCAGGGTCTGGCGTGCCGGGTATTTCTTGGGCGCCGGAGCGGCAGGGTCGAATTCGGCGCGGCCGTAGACGAAGAACTCCACTCCGGCCGCGCCATGTGCGGCAGCGAAACGGGTATGGTTGGCGGCGCCTTCGTCGCCGAAGGCAGGGACCGGCGGCAGTGCGTCGTGCACCACGAAGCGGCTCGAATCCCCAAAAATGGCGCGCAGGGTGCGCGTGGCCTGCAGGTATTCTTCCGAGCGGTGCAGCTTGTTGTTCAGGTTCGCCGGGGTGAAGTGCACGCGGCCGTCCGCGGTGTCGCTTGATGGGCTGACGGTGGCGGCATTGGCGGTCCACATCGGCGCGGCCGAGTAGGCGCAGGCCAGGATCACCGGCGCTTCGCGCCACGCGCGCGCCAGCACGTCGGCGTCGGTGCCGGAAAAGCCGATGCGGCGCAGCAGGCGGAAGTTCGGGCGCGCCTGCGGCGGCATCACCGCCTGGGCGAAGCCGCGCGCGGCCAGCTCGCGCATCTTGGCCAGGCCCTGCAGGGCGGCCTGGCGCGGGTTCGAGGCGCTGCGCACATTGCTGAACGAGGCCACGTTGCCGAAGGAGAGGCCGGCGTAGTTGTGGGACGGCCCAACCAGGCCGTCGAAGTTGTATTCGCGGGCGATACGCATAATTTAGAAAGTCAGTCCCGGCGACAGCTTGGCCGGCATCTCGAGTTCCGCCGTCTCGATCGAGGCGACCGGGTAGGCGCAGTAATCGGCGGCATAGTAGGCGCTCGGGCGGTGGTTGCCCGACTTGCCGACGCCGCCGAACGGAGCCGAGCTGGCCGCGCCGGTGGTCGGGCGGTTCCAGTTGACGATGCCGGCACGGGCGCGCACCGAGAAGCGCTTCCACAGTTCTTCCGATGGCGACAACAGGGCCGCGGCCAGGCCGTATTCGGTGGCGTTGGCCACGCGCAGGGCGTCGTCGAAGTCCTTCACGCGGATCACCTGCAGCAGCGGGCCGAACCACTCTTCGTCCGGAATGCCTTGCGCGTCGGTGGTGTCGACGATGCCGGCGGTGACGAAGCCGGCGTTCGGGTCGAGCTGTTTCATCTGCAGCAATACCCTGCCGCCTTTCGCGGCCATATCGGCCTGCGCCTCGACCAGGCGGGCAGCGACGGCGCTTGACACCACCGGGCCCATGAAGGGCTGCGGGTCGGCCTTGGACGGTCCCACCTGCAGGGTCGATGCAATTTTTACCAAACGGTCAAGAAATGCCTGGGCTTGCGGCGTGTCCTGGATGACCAGGCGGCGCGCGCAGGTGCAGCGCTGGCCGGCCGAGATGAAGGCCGACATCACGGTATGGTGCACGGCCGCGTCCAAGGCTTTGGAATCTTCCGGAATGTCCCACACCACCAGCGGATTGTTGCCGCCCATTTCCAGCGCCAGCATCTTGCCCGGCTTGCCGCCGAACTGCTTGTGCAGGGCGATGCCGGTCTGGCTGCTGCCGGTGAACAGGATGCCGTCGATGTCGGCGTGCTGGCCCAGCGCCACGCCGGTGTCGCGGCCGCCGTTGACCAGGTTGAGCACGCCCTTCGGCAGGCCGGCCTGCTCCCACAGCTGCACGGTCTTCACCGCGGTGCGCGGCGCGTATTCGCTCGGCTTGAACACCACGGTGTTCCCGGCGATCAGGGCCGGCACGATGTGGCCGTTCGGCAGGTGGCCCGGGAAGTTGTACGGGCCATAGACCGCGAACACGCCGTGCGGGCGGTGGCGCAGCACGGCATTGCCGTCGGCGACCCTGGAAGCCGTCTCGCCGGTGCGCGCGCCATGGGACTGGACCGAGATGTCGATCTTGTTGGCCATGGTCGTGACTTCGGTGCGCGCTTCCCACAGCGGCTTGCCCACTTCCTCGGCGATGATCGCGGCCAATTCTTCGCTATGTTCCTTGAGCAGGTCGCGGAAGCGCGTGCAGACGGCGATGCGCTCTTCGAGCGGGGTGAGCGCCCAGGCTTCGAAGGCATTGCGCGCGGCCGCGGCGGCGCGCGCCACGTCTTCAACGGTGGAGGCATTGCTGGTCCAGGTCTGCTTGCCGGTCGACGGGTCGATGGTCGCCAGCTCGGGGCCACTGCCGGCGAGCCATTCGCCGCCGATGTAATTCGAGAGATTAGGCATTCGCGTTCTTCCTTGTGTTGAGGGGCAGCGTGCGTACTTCTTCGCCGGCCTGCACGTGCAGCTGCGACATCTCCTGCGCCGACAGCGCGATGCAGGCGGCGCCCGGCACGCCGCGGGTCAGGATCATGCGGAAATCGGTGAGCCTGGTGTTCGACACCAGCAGATGCTCGGTCTCTTCCTCGTGGACGCCTTCGACCGCCTCCGCCAGCACGCTGTCGCGCACCGCGCGCAGCTCGGACACGCGGCCCTGCAGCACCGGGCCGGCATCGAAGATGTCGACATAGCCTTCGTAGTGCATGCCCTCGTTCTCCAGGAGCTTGCGCGCCGGCTGGGTCGAGGTATGGACCTTGCCGATGACCTCGCGCGCCGACTCCGGCAGATAGTCCACGTAGAGCGGCTGGCGCGGCATCAGCTCGGCGATGAAGGACTTCTTGCCGAGCGCGGTCAGCCCGTCGACGTGGTCGAAGTCCATCTTGAAGAAGTGGCGGCCCAGGCCCTCGTAGAAGGGCGAGACGCCGTTCTCGTCCTGGTAGCCGCGCATCTCGGCGATGATCTTCTCGGTGAACAGCTGCTGGAACTGGGCGATGAACAGGAAGCGGCTTTTCGACAGCCACTTGCCGTTGAAGCCGGCGCGGTACTGGGGCAGCAGGAACAGCGAGCACAGCTCGGACGAGCCGGTCAGGTCGTTCGACAGGTACAGGGTCTCCATCCGCGTGAACACGTTCAGTTCGCGGCTGCAGTGCACCAGGGTGCCGATGCGATAGTTGTAGAAAGGCTCGGTGAGGCCGACCGCGCCCTTGATTGCGCACACGCCGGCGATGCTGCCATCCTCGGTATGCTCGAGCACGAACATGTAGTCGCGCTTTTCGGGCGGAATGCTTTCGTTGAACGAGGCCACCGCCGTCGCGACGCGGTCGCCCAGCATCTTGCGATCGGGCTTCAGCGTGGTCATGCCGCTGCCGGCCTGGCGCGCCATCTCGATCAGGGCGTCCAGGTCGTCGGTTTTCACTGCACGGATTACGAGCATCAATTCCCCTCTCAGATGCGCACGCAGGTGACGCTGTCGCCGGGCGACACGCCGAGCGCCTGCTGGGCGTCGCGCGACAGGCAGACCACCTGGCTGGATTCGGCCGGCGGGCAGGCGGTGATGACGGCGCGGAAGTTCTGTTCGTTGCTGGCCACCGCGTAGGTCACCAGTTCGTCGTGACCGTTCGCGCTGCCCGCCGCGCGGCCGGCACTCTCGACCTGGCGCACCTGCGAGGCGCAGAAGGAGCGCAGCGCATTCCTGTGGGCCTGCAGGATCGGGCCGCCGTCGAAGATGTCGATGTACTCGTCGGCCTCGAAGCCCTCCTGCGTGAGCAGCTTGAAGGCCAGCTGGCCGCTCGGGTGGATCTGGCCGAGGGCGGCCTGGGCGTCGCCCGGCAGCAGCGGCACGTAGACCGGATAGTGCGGCATCAGCTCGACGATCAGGGTGCGGTTTCTAGCGCCGTCGATGACGCGCTCGGCCTCGAGGAAGTCCATCTTGAAGAACTTGCGGCCCAGCGCGTTCCAGAACGGCGACTGGCCCTCGCCGTCGGTGACGCCGGCCAGCGGCACGAAGAAGCGGTCGCCGAAGCGGTGCGGCGCCAGCACGGCGTACAGCAGGCGTGCGCGCGACAGCAGCGCGGCCTCGATGCCGGCGCCCTCGCGGTTGCGGATATAAAAACCTGAGAGGTGCGAGTAGGCCGTCAGTTCCGAGCACAGGGTCAGTGCATGCACGCTGTGGCTGATGTTCAGGTCGCGCGAGACCTGCTGGATCACGTCGTTGCGGAACGCGAAATAGGTGCCGTTCGAGCCGGCCGAGGCGTGGATCGACGCGGTGCCGACCACGTCGCGCGTGCGCAAGTCTTCCAGCACGAACTGGTAGGACTCCTCGCTCGGGATGTCGACGTGCGCGGCGAACGAGGCGATGGAACGCTCGACCGCCGCGACGATGGCTTCGCGCGTGCGCGGCAGCGTGTGCACGCCGGGGATCGTGACCCCAGCCATGGCCTCGAGGGCCCCGATATCCGCGCGTTCAACCGGTCGGACTACAAACATGCGAACTCCTGGTAGAGATCAACTCAAAGCGATCAGCTTGAACTGCGAGGCCGGCCGCATCCGAAGTTAACACTTTACCTCGGTGGGCCGGCCGGATGCAGGCTGGGAATCAGCCTGCGATGAATGCCTCGACCGCCTCGCGCATCACGCGATCGGCTTCCGCGATCTGCTCGTCCGACACCACCAGGGCCGGCGCCAGGCGCACCACGTCCGGGCCCGCGATCAGGAGCATCAAGCCCATTTTTTCGCAGATCTTGGTGTAGTCCTTGGAGCGGCCCTTGTAGTCGGCGGCCATCGGCAGGCCGATCAGGAGGCCCAGGCCGCGCGGCTTGCCGAACACCTGCGGGTACTCGGCGGCGAGCTTCTCCAGGTTGGCGAAGATCTTGCTGCTGGCTTCACGCACGCGCGCCAGGAAGCTCGGGGTGTTGATGGTCTCGACGACCTTCAGGCCGACGGTGCCGGCCAGCGGGTTGCCGCCGTAGGTGGTGCCGTGCGAACCGACGTTGAGGTGCATGCCGATTTCCTCGGTGGTGATCATGGCGCCGATCGGGTAGCCGTTGCCCAGGGCCTTGGCCGAGGTCAGGATGTCCGGGGTGACGCCGGTGTCCATATAGGCATAGAAGGCGCCGGTGCGGCCGACGCCCGACTGCACTTCGTCGAACACCAGCAGCGCGCCGGTCTGGTCGCACAGCTCGCGCAGGGCCTTGAGGTAGGCGTGGTCGCCCGGGATCACGCCGCCCTCGCCCTGGATCGGCTCGACGATCACGGCGGCGACATCGTCGGTGATGGCGGCGCGCGCGGCCTCGATGTCGTTGTAGGGGATGTGGCTCAGTTCCGGCGGCAGCGGCTCGAAGCCTTCGGTGTACTTCGGCTGGCCGCCCACCGAGACGGTGAACAGGGTGCGGCCGTGGAAGGACGACAGGCAGGAGACGATGCGCGACTTGTGCGGGCCGAACTTGGTGTGCGCGTACTTGCGGGCCAGCTTCAGGGCTGCTTCGTTGGCTTCGGCACCCGAGTTGCAGAAGAAGGCGCGGTCGGCGAAGGTGGCTTCGGTCAGGGCGCGGCCCAGGCGCAGCACCGGCTCGTTGGTGTAGCCGTTACCCAGGTGCCAGAGGGTGTTGATCTGTTCGGTCACGGCCGCGACCAGTTCCGGGTTGCAGTGGCCCAGGCTCGAGACGGCGATGCCCGAGGTGAAGTCCAGGTAACGCTTGCCTTCCTGGTCCCACACGTCCAGGCCCTTCGCGCGCACCGGCACCATGGCGGCCGGGGCATAGGTCGGGCAGAGGACTTCGTCGAAGGTCTGCCGGGTGACAGGCCGCGTGGTGACACCGGAGTCAAGGTTTGCGTTCATGGCTTCTTCCTCATGGATGATCGTTGTACGCGGGCCCATTGCCGCGCAGGTTCAAGCCATTATAGAAAGCCACCCTGACAAGTTCTTGCAGAAGTGCGACAGGGATTTTCGTTTTTGGTCGGGAAATATTAAGTGATTACCAACATCACCCGCCGCGTTCACTGCGCGAGCTTGCGTTGCCGCTCTTCCCGCGGCGTATTCCCGAACAAGGCTCCGAAGGCCGTCGAAAAATGCGAGCCGGACGAGAAGCCGCACATCAGCCCCACCTGCACGATCGAGTAGTTCGTCTCCAGCAGCAGCTTGCGCGCCCGCTGCAGGCGCAGTTCGAGGTAGTAGCGCGAAGGCAGGCTGCCGAGGTATTGCTTGAACAGGCGTTCCAGCTGGCGCCGTGAGATGCCGGACAGCTGCGCGATATCGTCGGTGGACAGGGGCTCTTCGATGTTGGCTTCCATCAAGGCGACCGCCTCGGTCAGCTTCGGCTGCAAGGTGCCGAAGCGCGCCTGCAGGGCCACGCGCTGGCGCTCGTCCTTGCCGCGCACCCGGTCCACGCACAGGATTTCCTTCACCTGGGCCTGCAGGCCCGCGCCGAACAGCATCTCGACCAGGGTCAGGGCGAAATCGATGCTGGCCGCGCCGCCGCAGCAAGTCAGGCGGTTGCGGTCGAACTCGTACAGGTTGGGGGTGAACAGGGCCTGCTCGGCCAGCGCATTGGTGTCGGGGTACAGCGCCCAGGGCAAGGCGGTGCGCACGCCGTGCAGGGCGCCGGCGTCGGCCAGCCACAGCACGCCGGCCCCCACCCCGCCCCAGAACGGCGCCGCGCGGCAGCGGTCGACCAGGGCGCGGCAGTTGGCCGGCTTCAGGGCGGCCTCGGCCTCGTCGGCCACCAGCAGCACCAGGTGCCAGTGGCGCTGCGAGTCGCTGAACTTGTCGGGACTGCGCACGTCGACGTGCAGCAGCTCGGGGCCGAGCAGCTTGGCGGCCAGGCGCAGCGGCTGGACCAGGCCGGACCAAGTCAGCATGTCCGGTTCGCCGGCGTTCACCAGCAGCACGCGCAGCGGACGTTCCTGTGCCAGGAGGGACAGGTCAGAAGGCTGCATCGGAACGGACGGGCGGTGTCATCAAGGAATAATGATACCGGAGATAATGAAGTGGCGAGCAAGCGCCATCGTCCAGCCCGTTCGATGCCGTTCCGGAAAAACGCCTGCGGCCAGCTATAATCCTGCCCATGGGGGAACGATATTTAAAGAGCGTCCGGCTGCTGGCCGAGTGCATGCAAGGCTTCGAGCGTTTTTCCGGCGAATCGGTGCGCCAGCACGGGTTGACGCACGCGCAGTTCGATATCATTGCCACGCTGGGCAACACGCCCGGCATGAGCTACAAGGAACTCGGCGAGCGCACCCTGATCACCAAGGGCACCCTCACCGGCGTGATCGAACGGCTGGAACAGAAAGGCCTGGTGCTGCGCGAACGCAGCAGCGACGACAAGCGCTCCTTCTTCGTGCGCCTCACGCCTGCCGGCGACGGCGTATTCCGCGACGTGTTCCCGAAGGTAATCGCACACGGCAAGCAGCTGTTTTCGAGCTATGGCGAAGCCGACTTCGATGCCCTGGAAAACGTTCTGCGCAAGCTGCGCGACCAGATCGCCTCCGGTAGTCTTCCTCCCCAACCACCACAAGCAAAGGAATTGCCTTGAAAACATCCCTGATCGAAGGCAAGAAGCCTGCCCATTTCGACAAGCACATCATCGGTAACATCCTGCTGGACGTCGCTCCCCTGGACGAAGTCAAGCAGGAAGCCATGCTAATCGGCGTCCGCAACGAAGCCGGCGAGATCTACCGCCTCATCGGCGCAACCAAGCTCAACAGCTTCATGAATGCGAGTGAAGAACTGCTCGACATGGGTCTGGTCGATGAGCTGGAAGACCGTGAAGAACAGAAGGAAGGCTGCGACGCCATCTTCAGTGAACCTTGATGCAAATCAAACACTAGAATAATTCCACAGGGAAAGTTTTCCCAGCTGGACGGGGCGATGGGGGTATAATTTTTTGATGGACCGACTCTCCGCCCTCAAGAGCATTGCCGCCCAGGCCAGCCGCGGCGAACTCAGCTTTCCCACCAACGTCGATGCGACGCTCAAGCTGCAGCGCGCGCTGAACGAACCCGATTGCCACACCGACATGGCGGCGCGCCTGGTGCAGGCCGAGCCCCTGCTCGCCGCGCGCACCGTGGCGATCGCCAACTCGGTGGCCTACAACCGCGCCGGCCATGACGTCACCAACGTCCGCGCGGCCGTGCAGCGCGTGGGCTTTCGCACCCTCGGCGCACTGGCCGCCTCGGTCATCGTGCGCCAGCTGGCCGGCGAAATCGTCGATCCCGGCCTGCGCGCCAAGGCCGACGCCCTGTGGATCCATTCGGCCCACGTGGCCGCGCTGGCGCAGGTGATCGCGCGCCGCGTCTCCTTCGTCGATCCGGAAACCGCGCTGTTCGCCGGTATCGTGCACGAGGTGGGCGGCTTCTATTTGCTCTCGCGCGCCGGCGAATTTCCCGGCCTGCTCGACGATTCCACCGGCGACAGCGTCGCGGAGTGGATCGAGCACGGCGAAGTGGCGATCGGACGCGGCGTGCTGCTCAAGCGCGGCGTGCCGGTGCCCGTGATGGGCGCCATCGAGGCGCTGTGGAACGGCATGCGCGCCCTGCCGCCGGAAACCCTGGGCGACACCCTGCTGCTGGCCAAGGACCTGGCCCCCTTCCCCTCCCCGTTGCACGCGCGTCCGGGCGCGACCACGCTCGACTCGGCCGCCACCATCGATTTCACCATCGGCGAAGGCACCCTGGCCCAGGTGCTGGCCGAATCGGCCGACGAAGTGAAGAGCCTGACCGCGGCCCTGCTCTAATTTTTACCACTTGGTAAAAAAAATGCCCGCTCGGTGGAGCGGGCAAAGTCCAAAACTAGGGATGTCCTGAAAGAGACGGTTCCACTATAAGCCGCGCACGAGGCCGCTTCCGTACGCTGGTTCACACAGTCCGTCGCGCATGCGCTCGCGCAAGGCCGCCGCAAAAAAAAACCCGCTCCGTGGAGCGGGTGAAGTCCAAAACTAGGGATGTCCTGAAAGAGACGGTTCCACTTTAGGGCTGCGCTTCGATCCGCTCCGTGCGCTGATTCACTTAAGTGAACAAATTGTCAGCATGTCCACACGATACGCGCGGTATCAGGGCATGCTACCGGCGCAGCAATGGCTTGCCGGGCAGGTAAAGCTACTGGATGCTCCGGGTTTGCCACTCCGGCCAAACCCTTCACTCCTCGAACGCATGCATCCATCACGTCGCCGCTTCCTCGTCCAGGCCATGGCCGGGGCCGGCCTGCTGGCCTTGTCGCCTCCCCGTGCCCTGGCCGCGCCAGGGATCGCCATTCCCAACCTTACCGGGCTGTATCCGGTGGAAGTCGCGCGTGTCGCCGCGCCGTGCACGACCGAGGAGGTCGCGCAGGCGGTGCGCGCCTGGTCCGGCAGGATCGCGGTCGGCGGCGGCCGCTACAGCATGGGCGGCCAGGTTGCCATCACCGGTGGGCTGCACCTCGACATGCGCGGCATGAACCGGCTCGTCCGGCTGGATGCGGGCGCGAGAGTGGCCCGGGTCCAGGCCGGGATGCGCTGGCGCGACCTGCAGGATGCGCTCGACCCGCTGGGCCTGGCCGTGCACACGATGCAGAGCTTTTCGAATTTCACCGTGGGCGGCGCCGTGTCGGTGAATGCCCACGGGCGCTACGTCGGCAACGGGCCGGTGGTGAATTCGGTGCGCGCCCTGCAGCTGGTGCTGGCCGACGGCACGGTCGTGGAAGCGACGCGCAGCCGCAACGCCGACTTGTTGCGCGCCGCCGCCGGTGGGTATGGCGCAGTGGGCGTCATCACCGAGGTCGAGCTTGATCTGGCGCACAACACCCGCATCGCACGCAGCGTGGAGTCGGTGGCGCTCGACGACTACCCCGCCTGGTTCAAGCGCATGGCAGATGCCGGCGACTGCGTTTTCCACAACGCCGACCTGCTGCCGCCGCTGTTCGACGCGCCGGTCGCGGTGTCCTGGCGCAGGACCAACAAGGCCCTGACCGAAACGGCCAGGCTGGTCCCGCGCGGCCAGTCCTACGGCCTCGAGCAGAACGTGCTGTTCGCCATGACCGAGCTGCCGCGCGGCGACCTGTTGCGCAGCAAACTGATCCACCCGCTGCTGCTGGCCCGCCCCAGCGTCAAATGGCGCAACCACGAAGCCAGCCTCGACGTGGCGGAGCTGGAGCCGCGCACGCGCCTGGTGTCGACTTACGTGCTGCAGGAATATTTCATCCCAGCGCGGCACTTCGCCGCCTATGCCCGCGCCATGGCGGCGACCATCCGTCAGCACGATGCCCAGGTCCTGAACGTGTCGGTGCGCCATTCGCCGGCGGACAGCACCTCCCTGCTGCCCTGGGCGAAGGAGGAAGTGTTTTCCTTCGTGGTGTACTACAAGCAGCGCACCCATGCCGCCGCCCGGCGCCGGGTTGCGGCGTGGACGCGCGCGATGATCGATACCGCGCTCGCCTTCGGCGGGCGCTACTACCTGCCCTACCAGCTGCACGCCACCCGGGCCCAGTTCGACCGCGCCTACCCCGAGGCCGAAGCCTTGCGCGCGATCAAACGCAAAGTCGACCCTTCCGGCCGTTTCAGCAACGAACTGTGGGCCAGGTACTTGTAAGAACCTCAGCAAAAAAAAACCCGCTCCGGTTGGGGAGCGGGTGAAGTCCAAAACTAGGGATGTCCTGAAAGAGACAGGTCCACTATAGGGATGGGCATTCTACGGCTCTGTGCGTTACCACACATAAACTGCCAAATTGTCACACTGGTTTGATCTGGATGTAAAACATGCCGCCACGGCAGGGCCGGGGCGGCATGTTTGTCGGCTTTTGGAGATGCTTAGACGACGGCGCCGTCGGTCTCGTCCTTTTCCTTGACCGGCTTGATCAGGTCTTCGCGCTTGATGCCCAGCCACATGGCCAGGGCCGCGGCGACGAACACCGAGGAATAGATGCCGAAGCAGATGCCGATGGTCAGCGCCATGGCGAAGTAGTGCAGCGCGTGGCCGCCGAACAGCAGCATCGACAGCACCATGATCTGGGTCGAGCCGTGGGTGATGATGGTACGCGAGATGGTGCTGGTGATCGCGTGGTCGATCACTTCCGGCACGCTCATCTTGCGCTGCTTGCGGAACATTTCGCGGATTCGGTCGAAGATGACGACCGATTCGTTGACCGAATAGCCCAGCACCGCCAGGATCGCCGCCAGCACCGTCAGCGAGAATTCCCACTCGAAGAAGGCGAAGAAGCCCAGGATGATGACCACGTCGTGCAGGTTGGCGATGATTGCCGAGACCGCGAACTTCCACTCGAAGCGCACCGACAGGTAGATGATCACGCCGATCACCACCATGATCAGTGCGTTCAGGCCGTTCTGCGCCAGCTCGTCGCCGACCGCCGGGCCGACGAATTCGACACGCTGCAGGCTGACCAGTTCCTTGTTGTCCGCGGTCACGCAAGCGGTGCGGTTGACCATCTCGCCCTTGTCGGTCGTGACCTGGGCGACGGTGGGCTTGCCCTGCTCCGAGGAGCAGATCGCGTTGAAGACGCGGCTCGAGGTGCCGGCCTGGTCCTGGCCTTCGACGATCGGCAGGCGCAGCAGGACGCTCTGGGCGGTGCCGAAACCGGTCACCTCAGGCGCTTCGTAACCGATGCCGCGCAGCGTGGTGCGGATCTTTTCCTGGTCCGCCGCATGGGGATAGTGCAGTTCCATCACGGTGCCGCCGGTGAACTCGACCGACCAATGCAGGCCCTTGGTCACCAGGAAGAACACCGCCGCCAGGAAGGTCACCACCGAGATCACATTGAGGATCACGGCGTGGCGCATGAACGGGATGTCCCGTTTGATCTTGAAAAATTCCATGATTTAGTCCTGCGCTCCCTGAGTCGCGTTTTGCTTGTTGGGCGTAAAGCCTTCTTTCCAGACCGTGCCGATCGAGATATGGGTCAGCTTCTTCTTGCGGCCATACCAGAGGTTGATCAGGCCACGGGACAGGAACACGGCCGAGAACATCGAGGTCAGGATGCCCAGGCAGTGCACCACGGCGAAGCCGCGCACCGGACCGGAACCGAAGATCAGCAGCGCCAGGCCGACGATCAGGGCGGTGACGTTGGAGTCGAAAATCGTGTCCCAGGCGTGCTTGTAGCCGGCATTGATCGCCACCTGCGGCGTGGCGCCCGCACGCAGTTCCTCGCGGATGCGCTCGTTGACCAGCACGTTGGAGTCGATCGCCATGCCAAGCGTGAGCGCGATTGCCGCGATACCCGGCAGGGTCAGGGTGACCTGCAGCATTGACAGCAGGGCCAGCAGCAACAGCACGTTGGCCGCCAGCGCGATCGCGCTGACCGTTCCCACCAGGTGGTAGTAGATGATCATGAAGGCCGCGATCGCCACGAAGCCCCACAGCGTCGAATGCAGGCCGCGCTCGATGTTCTCGGCGCCCAGCTGCGGGCCGATCACGCGTTCCTCGATGAATTCCATCGGCGCCGACAGCGCGCCCGAGCGCAGCAGCAGCGCCAGCTCGTTGGCGTCTTCGATGCTGCCGATGCCCGTGATCTGGAAGGTCGAACCGAGTTCCTGGTTGATGACCGGGGCGGTCGGCACGCTGTACTGGCCTTTTTCCTTGAGCAGGACCGCCAGGCGCTTGCCGACGTTTTCACGGGTGGCCAGGCGCATGCGGCGGCCGCCGTCGCCGTTCAGGTCGATCGAGACGGCCGGCTGCTGGTTCTGGTCGAAGCTGGCGACAGCGCTCGAGATGTAGTCGCCGGTCAGGATGATGTCCTTGGACACCACGACCGGGGCGCCACGGCCTTCGGTGAACAGCTCCGAGTTCAGCGGAATCGCGGCGGTCAGCTCGGTGCCCGGGGTCACGGTCGAGTCGACCATGCGCAGTTCCAGGGTGGCGGTACGGCCGATGATGTCCTTGGCGCGCGCCACGTCCTGCACGCCCGGCAGCTGGACGATGATGCGGTCGGCGCCCTGCTGCTGGATCAGCGGCTCGGTGGTGCCCAGTTCGTTGATACGCTTGGACAGGGTGGAGATGTTCTGCTTCACGCCGTCTTCCACGGTGCGGCGCACCGCTTCCGGCTTGAGGCTGACGACCAGCTTCAGCTCGGTGCCGTCGGCGGCATCGGCGAAGACCAGGTCCTGCGACTGCTTGGCCAGCGCGGCGCGGGCTTCGGCGCGGACGCCGTTCTCGCGGAAGCGCACTTCGATGGTGTTGCCGACGCGCTCGATACCGGCGTGGCGGATGTTGGCGTCGCGCAGCTGGCTGCGGATGCTGGCCTGCAGGCCCTTCACCTTGGTGTCGAGCACGGCCTTGCTGTCGATCTGCAGCAGGAAGTGCACGCCGCCGCGCAGGTCCAGGCCCAGGTTCATGGGCTTGGCGCCGATGGCTTCCATCCAGGCCGGGGTATTCTTCGCCAGGTTGACGGTGACGATGTAGTCGGGATTGTCCTTGTCGCGATTCAGGTCGCGTTCGAGCGCCAGCTTGGCCTTGAACTGGGCGTCGGGGCTGGCGAAGCGCGCGCGTACCGCGGTGCTGTTGCCGGTGCCTTCCAGGGCGATTGCTGTGGCTGGAACACCGTTGCGCTTGAGTGCATCTTCGACCAGGCCGACGGTGGCGCTGGTGATATTGACCGTCGTTTTACCGGTAGTGACCTGCAGTGCCGGCGATTCGCCGAAGTAGTTCGGCGCCGTGTACAGCGCACCCAGCAGGAGCGCGACGGCGATCAATAGATATTTCCAGACGGGATAGCGATTCATAGTGTTCCAGCGTTCAATGTTGGGCACGATGCGGCCCCGGAAGGCCGCTGATGGTGCTTAACTAGCCTTACAGTGCCTTCAGGGTGCCTTTCGGCAGCAGCGTCACCACTGCGTTCTTCTGGACCACGATTTCGGTACCGGTCGCGATTTCCAGGGTCACGGTGGTATCGGCCACCTTGACCACGCGGCCCAGGATGCCGCCGGCGGTCGCCACTTCGTCGCCCTTGGTCAGTGCGTCCATCATCGCTTTCAGCTCGCGCTGGCGCTTCTGCTGCGGACGGATCATGAGGAAATACATGACCACGAACATCAGGATCAGCGGCAGGAAAGTGGTCAGGCTACCCATCAGGCCAGGATCGGCTGCAGCCGTCGTTTGCGCGTACGCGTTGGAAATGAACACAAGGACTCCGATTGTGAGGATTAAAAAATAAGCGGTATATTCTAGCACCGGCGGTGGGGCCCGGGACAATCTGAGGGTATGTAGGCTTGCAATTCCTAATTGCAAGATGTTGATGGAAAAATAAGTGCAGAGCCTGCTGGCCGAATAAAAAAGGGCTCTACCGTACAGGAGAGCCCTTGTTCATGCAAACTCAGCAGTAAGCGCCCGCTTACACCCCGCGCGAGCGGTCGGCCCGGAACTGGATCCGGAACTCGTTGAACCGGTCCGCATCGATCGCGTCGCGCATCTCCTGCATGATCTTCAGGTAGAAGTGCAGGTTGTGGATGGTGTTCAGGCGCGCGCCCAGGATCTCGTTCGAACGGTGCAGGTGGTGCAGGTAGGCGCGCGAGAAGTTCTTGCAGCAATAGCAATCGCAGCTCTCGTCCAGCGGCGCCATGTCGTCCTTGTAGCGCGCGTTCTTGATCTTGACGTCGCCGAAGCGCGTGAACAGCCAGCCGTTGCGGGCATTCCGGGTCGGCATCACGCAGTCGAACATGTCGACGCCGTTGGCCACGCCCTCGACCAGGTCTTCCGGGGTGCCGACGCCCATCAGGTAATGCGGCTTGTTCTCCGGCAGGCGCGGGCCGACGTGGGCCAGGATGCGCTGCATGTCTTCCTTCGGCTCGCCCACCGACAGGCCGCCGATCGCCAGGCCCGGGAAATTGATGTCCTCGAGCCCCGCCAGCGACTCGTCGCGCAGGTGCTCGTACATGCCGCCCTGGACGATGCCGAACAGCGCATTCGAATTCTCGCCGCGCTTGAACTCGTTCATCGAGCGCTGGGCCCAGCGCAGCGACATGCGCATCGACTTGGCCGCTTCCTCGGCGGTGGCCGGGCGGCCGTCGATCTCGTAGGGGGTGCATTCGTCGAACTGCATCACGATGTCCGAGTTCAGCGAGCGCTGGATCTGCATCGACACTTCGGGCGACAGGAACTGGCGCGAGCCGTCGATCGGCGAGGCGAACTTGACGCCCTCTTCCGTGATCTTGCGCATCGCGCCCAGCGAGAACACCTGGAAGCCGCCCGAATCGGTCAGGATCGGGCCATCCCAGCCCATGAACTTGTGCAGGCCGCCGAACTTGTCGAGCACTGCCGTGCCCGGGCGCAGCCACAGGTGGAAGGTGTTACCCAGGATGATCTGCGAGCCGACTTCCTTCAGCTCGACCGGATCCATCGCCTTGACCGAACCATAGGTCCCGACCGGCATGAAGATCGGGGTTTCGATGGTGCCGTGGTTGAGCTTCAGGCGGCCGCGGCGCGCGTGCGACAGGCCGCTGGTGTCTTTCTTCAGTAGGGTAAATTCGAGCATGGTATCTATTAGCGTGAGGCAGTCGTCAGCAGCATGGCGTCGCCATAGCTGAAGAAGCGGTATTCGTTGGCGATCGCATGGGCATAGGCCTTGCGGATCTCGTGGTAGCCGGCAAAGGCCGACACCAGCATCATCAGGGTCGACTTGGGCAGGTGGAAATTGGTGATCAGGCGGGTCACGGTCTTGAAGGTGTAGCCCGGCGTGATGAACAGCGCCGTGTCGTCGCTGCCCACCTTCAGTTCGCCCGATTGCGACGCCGATTCCAGCGCGCGCAGACTGGTGGTGCCTACCGCCACCACGTCGCGCCCGAGCGCTTTCGCCGCCCGCACCGCATCCACCGTCTCTTGGGGAATCGTGTACCACTCGGAGTGCATCTGGTGCGCCGACAGGTCCTCGACCCGCACCGGCTGGAAGGTGCCGGCGCCCACGTGCAGGGTCACGTACGCCAGCTTGATGCCTTTCTCGGCCAGGCGGTCCAGCAGCGGCTGGTCGAAGTGCAGTCCGGCGGTCGGCGCGGCCACCGCCCCCGGCTCCTTCGAATACACGGTCTGGTAGCGCTGTTCGTCGAATTCGTCGGCATTGTGCTCGATGTAGGGCGGCAGCGGCAGGCGGCCGTGGGCCTCGATCAGCTCGAACACGTCGCCTTCGAAGTGCAGGGTGAAGAACTCGCCGGCGCGCTCGCCCACCGTCACGTCGAAGGCGTCGGCCAGGCGGATGCGGTTGCCTGGCTTGGGCGACTTCGATGCGCGCACCTGCGCCAGCACCGTGCGGTTGTCGAGCACCCGCTCGACCAGCACTTCCACCTGGCCGCCGGTTTCCTTGACACCGAAGAAGCGCGCCTTCAATACGCGCGTATTGTTCATCACCAGGAGGTCGCCCGGCTGGAGCTGGTCGACGATGTCCGCAAAATGGCGGTCGGTGATCTGGTCGCCATCGAGCTGCAGCAGGCGCGAGGCGCTCCGGTCCGGCAGCGGATGCTGCGCGATCCGCTCTGGCGGCAGGTCGAAATCGAAATCGGAAAGCGAGTACATTGTTGTCAATTCTGGGAAAATGGATGCTGACAGCCTTACAATAGAGGCTGCAATGCGTGCGGCGAACCCTCTATTTTACGCCAGCATCCGCCTGAATGCCGCAATATGCCCGCCCCAAAGACCACATCCGCCCCCAAAACTGTTGAATCCAAGCTCGCCAAGCTAGGGCTGCGCACCGACATGGACCTGGTGCTGCACCTGCCGATGCGCTACGAGGACGAGACCAAGGTCGTCTCCATTCGTGAAGCCAGCATGCGCGGCCTGCAGACCTGGCAGGTCGAAGGGGTCGTGGTCAGGAATGAAATCAGCTACAAGCCGCGGCGCCAGCTGCTGGTACAGATTTCGGACGACACGGGCGAACTGCAGCTGCGCTTCATGAATTTCTACGGCAGCCAGGTCAAGCAATTGTCCGAAGGCGTGAGGGTGCGTGCCCGGGGCGAGCTGAAACACGGCTTCTTCGGGGCCGAGATGGTCCACCCCACCTACAAGGTGATCAACGAGGGCGCGCCGCTGCCTACCTCGCTCACGCCGGTCTACCCGGCCGGCGAAGGCCTGTCGCAGACGGTGCTGCGGCGCGCGATCAACGACGCCATGAAACGGGTGGACTGGCGCGACACCCTGCCCAACGCCTTTCTCTCCCGCCTGCAGCTGTGGGATTTCGAGCCCTCGGTGCGCCTGCTGCACTACCCGCCGGCGGACGTGGACGAATACGCACTGACCGAGCGCAGCCATCCGGCCTGGACCCGCATGAAGTTCGACGAGCTGCTGGCGCAGCAGCTGTCCCTGAAGCGGGCCCAGCGCGCGCGGCGCGAGAAAGGCGCACCGCAGCTAGCAGCGGTCGGCGATCTGTCCGAGTCCTTCCTGGCCGCCCTGCCTTTCCAGCTCACCGGCGCGCAGCAGCGCGTCGTAAAGGAGATCGGCGCCGACCTGCGCGAGAGCTACCCGATGCAGCGCCTGCTGCAGGGCGACGTCGGCAGCGGCAAGACCGTGGTGTCGGCGCTGGCGGCCGCCCAGGCGATCGACAGCGGCTACCAGGCGGCGCTGATGGCGCCCACCGAGATCCTGGCCGAGCAGCACTTCCGCAAGATCGCGGCCTGGATGGCGCCGCTCGGCGTGAAGGTGGCCTGGCTGACCGGCAGCCTGAAGAAGAAGGAAAAGGATGCGGCCAAGGAGCTGATCGAATCCGGCGAAGCGAAGCTGGTGATCGGCACCCACGCCCTGATCCAGGACACGGTGCAGTTCGCGCGCCTGGGCCTCGTCATCGTCGACGAGCAGCACCGCTTCGGCGTCGGCCAGCGCCTCACCCTGCGCAACAAGGGCAGCGACGGCCTGGTCCCGCACCAGCTCATGATGTCGGCCACGCCGATCCCGCGCACCCTGGCCATGACCTATTACGCCGACCTCGAGGTCTCGGTCATCGACGAGCTGCCTCCCGGGCGCAGCCCGATCGTCACGCGCGCCATCGACCAGAACCGGCGCGACGAAGTGATCGAGCGCGTGCACGCCGCGGCCCAGGAAGGCCGCCAGGTGTACTGGGTCTGCCCGCTGATCGAGGAATCCGAGGTGCTGCAGCTGCAGACCGCCACCGAGACCTACGAGACCCTGGCCGAAGCCCTGCCCGACTTGCAGGTGGGGCTGGTGCACGGTCGCCTGAAACCGGCCGAGAAACAGGTGATCATGGACGCCTTCATCGCGGGTGAGATCCACGTGCTGGTGGCGACCACCGTGATCGAGGTCGGGGTCGACGTGCCGAACGCCTCGCTGATGGTGATCGAGCACGCCGAGCGCTTCGGCCTGTCGCAGCTGCACCAGCTGCGCGGCCGCGTGGGTCGGGGTTCCGCTGCGAGCGTGTGTTTACTTCTCTACCAGAGCCCGCTGGGCCAGGTGGCCAAGCAACGCCTGATGACGATGCGCGAGACCACCGACGGCTTCGAGATCGCGCGGCGCGACCTGGAGATCCGCGGCCCCGGCGAATTCCTGGGCGCGCGCCAGTCGGGCGAGGCGATGCTGCGCTTCGCCGACCTGGAGACCGACCAGTGGATCGTGGAAAAGGCGCGCGACGTGGCGCAGTACCTGCTGGATAACGGCGACCGGCCCGAATACATGGCGGTCGTCGATGCCCACCTGACGCGCTGGCTGGGCGGGCGCGAGGAATTCCTCAAGGTCTAGGAATCAGCGCAAGCCGTGACAATCCGATAGACATCGGGCCATCGAACCGGGCTATCGTGGCGGCTTGCCCACCACGTACGCACGGCCATGCCCATCCTCGGACTCGGACTTCACCTGATCGTCGCCATCTTCTTCGCCGTCCATGCCGTGCGTACCGGGCGGCAGTTGTACTGGCTGCTGATCCTGTTCGCCTTTCCCCTGCTCGGCAGCTTCGTCTATTTCGCGGCGGTCTTCCTGCCGCATTCGCGCCTCGAGCGCCAAGCCAGGGTGGCCGGACATGCGCTGCAGAAGAAGCTCGACCCGGGCCACGCGGTGCGCGAGGCGCGGCAGGCCTTCGACCTGACGCCGACCGCGCACAACCAGATGCGCCTGGCCAGCGCGCTGCTCGAAGCGGGACAAAGCGCGGAAGCGGTAGCGCAATTCGACGCCTGCCTGCAGGGGCCGTTTGCCCATGACGCCGAGGTGATCCTGGGCGCCGCGCGTGCGAAAGCGGCGCATGGCCAGCCGGCTGCGGCGATCGGGCTCCTGGCATCGCTGCAGGCGAAGCAGCCGGGCTTTCGTCCGGAAGAAACGGGATTGGCGCTGGGCCGGGCCTACACCGCCAGCGGCCGGCAGATGGAGGCCGGCGCCCAGTTCTCGGCGCTTGCGGAGCGCTTCGGCAGCATCGAGGCCCGGGCCGAGCTGGCGCTGTGGGCGCTCGCCAATCATGATGAGGCGGTGGCGCAGCGCGAGCTGAAGGAGATCGAGCATGCGCGCCGGCACATGAACAAATACACGCTCGACCTGCATCGGGAGCTGTTCCGGCGGCTCGATACCGCCGTGGGTAAGCGCTAAACCGCCACGACTGGCGGACCTTGCTTGACCGCCTGATCTCTGGGACCGGGCTCGCTGGCCAGGCGTACGGTGTAGTGTCCGCCCTCCTCTTTTTTCAATGAGAGAAGCTCATACGTCTTCAACATATCGAGTAGACCAGTGTAGCCAAAGTTATTGGGCGAGAAGCCTGGGTCAGTACGCCTCAGGTATAAACCCAGCGTGCCGAGAGAAACCTTCTCCTCGGGCGTATCACTTGTTAACAAGGCGACGGCATCGACGACGAACTGCGGCCGGGATTTTTGCGCCGGCGCTCTGGACGTGTCGGCCCTCTGGGGTACTGGGTTTTCTCGCGCAACGGTTTTTGGCACTGCCGGCGAAGCGGGTGCTGGTATCCACTCAAAGAACTGGTCGCTTGCGTTACGCAAGGCAGAAGGAGTTTTTGCTTCGCCAACGATATAGACTGTGGCACCGCGCTCATGCAGTTTGCGGCAGAGGTAGACGAAATCAGAATCACTGGTAACGACAAAAAAACAGTCCGCGCGACGATCAAAGAGAATTTCCAGCGCATCAAGTGCCAGCGCCATGTCGGCAGTGTTCTTCCCAGCTGCGTACTGATACTGCAGGCAGGGAGTGAAGGCCATCGATACCAGAGTTTCCCGCCATTTGTTGGCTAGCGTTGCATGGTTGCCGTAACCGCGCTTGACAACGACGCGGCCGAATTTCGCAACCATGAGCAACGCATATTCGACAGCAGCCGGATTTGTATTGTCGCAATCGACGAGGACTGCAACCCTGGATTCGTTTGTCATGAAGCCGTCCCTGGAAGAATAGTTCAGGTACTAATCGCGTTGGTAAAGGTCAGCCGGTTCCCGAACGGATCCTTCACCGACATGTCGCGCGAGCCCCAGGGGGTGTCGGCGATGTCCGGCCGGGCGTAGCCATACTGCCTGGCCGCCAGCTCCGCGTGGTAGGCATCGATGTCGCCGACCTCGATGCGCATCGCGGCGCCAGGGCAGCAGTCGCCGTGGTGTTCGCTCAGGTGCAGCACGCAGCCGTCGCGCGAGACCTGCAGGTAGAGCGGCAGTCCGGGTTCGAAGCGGTGCTCCCAGTCGACCTTGAACCCCAAAAAGCCGACGTAGAATTCGCGGGCTTTGGCTTCGTCGAAGATGCGCAGGATGGGCGCGACGGCGCGCAGCATCTCAATCGGCCCTGGTGAGCTCGACGCCGTCGACCGTCATCTTCCACTTGCCGCCCTCGCGATGCGGCGGCTTGCTGACAACAAACGTGGTGCGCACGAAGGCGACGCCGGCTTCGAAGTTGTTCCCCTTGAAGCCCTTCAGGTCGATGCTGAGGTTGACCTGGTCGTTCGGCCTGCCGCGCTTGTATTCGACCTTGCCTTCCTTCGACAGCGACAGCTGCATGTCCTTGCCCTGCCAGTCGCCGACATAGTCCATTTTGTCGGCCGGGACCGGATCGGCCCAGGCGGCGCTACCAGCGAACAGGCCGGCGGCCAGGACGAGGGATGGAAGGATACGCATGGGGGACTCCGCTGGAATGGTCATCGATACCGCTCCAGTATTCGCGCAGCGCTCCCGCTTGTCAATTCAGGCCGCATGCGCGGGCCGCAGGCTCCTGCGGTCGCTCTCGTAGGCCTGGCCGACCTGGCGCCGGATCTCGTCCATCACGCCCATCAGCGCCAGCGTCTCTTCCAGCTTCATGCCCGGGCTTTCCAGCAGGCCGGCCCGGAAGCAACGCTGCGCCTCGATCACTTCGTGCACGTAGCCGTTGCCGAGGTAAGGCGTGTCCACCGTGCGGGTACTGCCGTCCTCGAGGCTGACGGTGACGCTCGTCGCGCGGTGGAACATGGTGTTCATGCGCACGTGGCCGCGCGAACCCGACACCGTCAGCTCGCAGGGCGTGCGCGCCTGGAAGGAACAGCTGCACACCGACAGTCCGCCGCCTTCGTGCCGGAGCGTGAAGCCGGTCTGCACATCGACGCCGGTTTCCCCGAGCGCGGCCTGGGCCTTGATCTCGGTGACCGGGCCGAGCAGCGCGGTGGCGATCGACAGCGGATAGATGCCCAGGTCGAGCAGCGCGCCGCCGCCGAGCTCCGGATTGTAGAGTCGATGTTCGGGGCCGGCATTCGGCGTGATGCCGAAGTCCGCCACCACCTGGCGCACGGCGCCGATCTCGCCCGAGGCGATGATGCGCCGCACCTCGTCGAAGGCCGGCAGGTAGCGCGTCCACATGGCTTCCATCAGGAACAGGCGGCGCGAGCGCGCCAGCGTCACCACCTGCTCGGCTTCGCGCAGGTTCATGGTGAACGGTTTTTCGACCAGCACGCCCTTGCCGGCGCGCAGCGCCATCAGGGCGTTGTCGGCGTGCTGGGGATGCGGGGTGGCGACATAGACCAGGTCGATGCCGGCGGCATCGACCAGCTCCTGGTAGCTGCCATAGGCTGCGGCGCTGGCGCCGAATTCCTGCGCGAAGGCCTGGGCCTTGTCGAGGCTGCGCGACGCGACCGCCGCCAGCACGGCGTCCGGCACATCCTTCAGCGCATTGGCGAAGGCGCGCGCGATCTTGCCCGTGCCGAGGATGCCCCAGCGTACTGCGTTTGCCATCGTATTCCTTTCAGGTGGTCTGCCGTTTTGGGCGGAAGACCGTGGTATCGAGATAAAAGTCGCGGTCCTGCCCGGGCCACCAGTCCGGCACGCCGAGCACGGGCAGCGGCGTGAAGCCAGCCGTCGTCAAGCCTGCGCGCGCCAGCTCGTCCGCCACGTGGGCGTCGAGCCAGGCCCGCTGCTCGCCAGGGGCCAGCGCGAGCACATCATCGCCGGCGAAGATGACGCGCGTATGGGCGGTGATCGCCTTGCGCGGCGCGACCAGCTTTTCCATCAGCGCGTGGCCAAACAGCCAGATTCGCACATCGCTTTCGAAGTCGGCGCGCTTGTCATGGAGGGCGGAGAGCCAGCCGTGGGCCCGCAGTTCGTCCACCAGCGCCCGTCCGCCATTCCCCTCGCGCACGACCAGCAGCGCGGCGTTCTCGTCGAAAATGGTGGCGGCATCGCGCGCCGGCCCGCGCGACTTGCCGATGCCGGCCTGGGCGATCTGGGCGGCCTGCAGGGCATTGAGCTGGCGCTTGATGAGCGGGAAGGTCTGCCACACCAGGCCGTTGAAGAAGTCGTGCAGGTTGTCGCGGGTCGGGACCTGGCCGGTGGCGCCGATGAATTCCTCGTAGGCCGTCCCCTCCGGCAGCGTGCTTTGCGGCACGAAGCGCAGCGGCAGGCCCGCCCCGTTGCGCAGACCGAGCGCCGTCGCGTTGCGGTTGAAAGCGTCGATGAAGTCATCGCCGTCCAGGCCCAGCCGCGCAACTTCCAGCCAGGCCGGCCGCACCGCGTCATACCACGGGCGCGACCAGTCGATCTGCGACAGCATGCAGGCTTACACCATCTTCCAGGAGATGGTCTCGCCGGCGTTGAGCGGCACCAGCGAGTGCTCGCCGAAGGGAACGGTGTCCGGCAGGGTCCAGGACTCGCGCTTGAGCGTGATCGTCCCTTCGTTGACCGGCAGGCCGTAGAAGGCCGGGCCGTTCAGGCTGGCGAAGGCTTCCAGCTTGTCGAGTGCGCCAGCCTGGGCGAAGGCTTCGGTATACATCTCCATCGCGTGCAGCGCGGTGTAGCAGCCGGCGCAACCGCAGGCGGCATACTTGGTGTGCACCGCGTGCGGCGCCGAGTCGGTGCCGAGGAAGAAGCGCTCGTCGCCGCTGGTGGCGGCCGTGACCAGCGCCAGGCGGTGTTCCTCGCGCTTGAGCACCGGCAGGCAGTAGTAGTGCGGGCGGATACCGCCGCGGAAGATCTCGTTACGGTTGTACAGCAGGTGGTGGGCGGTGATGGTCGCCGCGATCGGCCCTTCCGCCTCGGCCACGTACTGGGCCGCTTCTTTGGTGGTGATGTGCTCGAACACCACCTTCAGGACTGGCATGGCGCTGCGCAGCGGGCGCATGACGCGCTCGATGAACACGGCTTCGCGGTCGAACAGGTCGATCTCGTTGTCGGTGACTTCGCCGTGCACCAGCAGCGGCATGCCGACTTCCTGCATCACTTCCAGCGTTTTATAGCATTTCTTCAGGTCGGTGACGCCGGCGTCGGAATTGGTGGTGGCGCCGGCCGGATACAGCTTGACCGCGTGGACGAAGCCGGAATCCTGGGCGCGGCGGATCTCGTCCGGATCGGTGTTGTCGGTCAGGTACAGCGTCATCAGCGGTTCAAACGCCATGCCTTCCGGCAGGGCGGCCAGGATGCGCTCGCGGTAGGCGGCAGCCATGGCGGTGGTGGTGACCGGCGGCTTCAGGTTCGGCATCACGATCGCACGCGCGAACTGGCGCGCGCTGTGCGGCAGGACGCTGGACAGCGCCGCGCCGTCGCGCAGGTGCAGGTGCCAGTCGTCGGGGCGGGTGATGGTAATGGTGTCAGGGGTATCGATCGGGGACATGGCGGCTCTCGGATTGCGGATGCCGACATTCTACCGGAGCCACTGCACCGGAGGGGGGCCGGCGCCAGCGTCAGCGCGCCATGAAGGTGTCGAATTTTTTTACAGTCCTTGCAAATCATAGTGCCAAGCACTTGATTTTACTGCATGGCATGTTTATTGCTGATTAATTCACTTTATAACCCATAATCACAAACCAGGGATATCCGCATGAGCATCCACCGCCTCTTTTCGCACACAATGATGCCCCCCCTGCGCCAGTCTGTCATCGTCGCCGCCCTGCTGCCGCTGATGGCGCAAGCCGCACCTGTGTATAACGTCACCGCCCTGGGCACCCTGGGCGGATTTTCTGGCAACGCCTTCGGCATCAATGCCGCCGGCCAGGTCGTGGGCCCGGCTGGCACCGCCAACAATGCTAACCACGCCTTTCTCTACCAGAACGGCGCCATGCAGGACCTCGGCACACTGGGCGGGACGTATAGCTCCGCCAACGGCATCAATGCCGCCGGCCAGGTCGTAGGCTATGCCAACACCGCCAACAATGCGGCTTCCCACGCCTTCCTCTACCAGAACGGCGCCATGCAGGACCTCGGCACACTGGGCGGGACGTCTAGCGCCGCCTACGGCATCAATGCCGCCGGCCAGGTCGTGGGCCAGGCCGGCACCGCCAACAATTCTAACCACGCCTTTCTCTACCAGAACGGCGCCATGCAGGACCTCGGCACGCTGGGCGGGACGTATAGCATCGCCCACGGCATCAATGCCGCTGGCCAGGTCGTGGGCTATGCCGGCACCGCCAACAATGCGGCTTCCCACGCCTTCCTCTACCAGAACGGCGCCATGCAGGACCTCGGCACACTGGGCGGGACGTATAGCATCGCCCACGGCATCAATGCCGCTGGCCAGGTCGTGGGCTATGCCGGCACCGCCAACAATGCGGCTTCCCACGCCTTCCTCTACCAGAACGGCGCCATGCAGGACCTCGGCACACTGGGCGGGACGTATAGCGTCGCCCACGGCATCAATGCCGCCGGCCAGGTCGTGGGCCAGGCCGGCATCGCCAACGATGCTACCCACGCCTTTCTCTACCAGAACGGCGCCATGACCGACCTGAATGCGTTGATCGATGCCTCTTCCGGCTGGCGGATAGTCGACGCCCGCGGCATCAACGACCTACAACAGATCGCCGCCTATGGCTGCAAGTCCGGCGTCGGCTGCCAGCCCCTGCGCCTCGACCTGATCGATGCGGGCGCCCCGGCTGCAGTGCCGGAACCCGGCAGCGCCGCCATCCTGTTGTCCGGCGTGTTGGCCATGGCCGGCCTGCGGCGCCGGAAAGCGGCCCGCTGAGCGGGGCGTTGGCGCCTGACCGAAGAGGCGCGGAATCCGCGCCTCTTCGACCACGTCGATCTTGCCGCTGAACGCAATGCTCAGCCTTCTTTCTAGTGGACGATGCGCGCCAAAAACTCGCGCGCTCGCTCGGACTTCGGCGCGCCGAAGAAGTCTTCGGCCGGGCTGTCCTCGACGATGCTGCCGTGATCCATGAAGACGATCCGGTCCGCCACCTTGCGCGCGAAGCCCATCTCGTGGGTGACCACCATCATGGTCATGCCTTCCTGGGCCAGCCCCACCATCACGTCGAGCACCTCGCCGATCATCTCCGGGTCGAGGGCGGAGGTCGGCTCGTCGAACAGCATCGCCACCGGGTCCATCGCCAGTGCGCGCGCGATCGCCACGCGCTGCTGCTGCCCGCCCGAGAGCTGGCTCGGGTACTTGTCCTTGTGGGCCAGCAGGCCGACCCGGTCGAGGTACTTCAGGCCGCGCGTCAGGGCTTCATCCTTGCTGCGGCCCAGCACCTTGACCTGGGCCAGTGTCAGATTTTCGCGTACCGACAGGTGCGGGAACAGCTCGAAGTTCTGGAACACCATGCCGATGCGGGCGCGCAGCTGGGACAGCCTGGTTGTCGGATCGCCCACCGAGATGCCATCCACCCGCACCACGCCCTCCTGGAAGGGTTCCAGCCCGTTGACGGTCTTGATGAGGGTGGATTTGCCGGAGCCGGAGGGCCCGCACACCACCACCACGTCGCCGCGCTCCACCCGGGTGCTGCAATCGCGCAGCACCTGGAAGCTGCCGTACCACTTGCTGACATTCTCGATTTCGATCATCTGCGCCTGTTCTGTTGTACTCGTGTAAGCGTGCTTGACAGCATTTCTAGCGACAAGGATACTTCGGAACTTGCCTTACCTACCAGAACGAATCACCGTTCTCCCTACGATAAAAAACCCCAATAGTTCGGCTTGCGACAGTGCCATCCCCTGCCGCGGGTTATGCACAGGTCCACGAGACAGGAAGCATTATGGATAAAAAGAACCGCCTGACAACCTACATCCTGGTCGGCCTCGCGCTCGGGATCGTCGTCGGCTACGTGGCCAACACCAGCTTCGAGAACCCGGCAGGCTTCGCCGAGACGATGTCGCTGATCACGACCATGTTCCTCCGCCTGATCAAGATGATCATCGCGCCGCTGGTGTTTTCGACCCTGGTGGTCGGCATCGCCAAAATGGGCGACGCCAAGGAAGTGGGCCGCATCGGCGTCAAGGCGCTGGGCTGGTTCTTCATCGCCTCGGTCATCTCGCTGTCGCTGGGCCTGATCCTGGTGAACCTGTTCCGTCCGGGTGACGCGATGGCCCTGTCGGGCGCCGTGCCGCCGGTGGGCGCCTCGTCGGGCATCACCACCACCGGCCTGACCATGAAGGACTTCATCACCCACCTGATCCCGACCTCGATCTTCGACGGCATGGCCAGGAACGAGATCCTGCAGATCGTGGTGTTCTCGGTGTTCTTCGGCACCGCGGCGGCCGCCGTCGGCGCCCGCGCCACCCCGCTGATCGACGCAGTGGACGGCATCGCCCACATCATGCTCAAGCTCACCGGCTACGTCATGAACTTCGCGCCGATCGCCGTGTTCGCGGCGGTGGCCGGCGTCATCGCCAAGAGCGGCCTGGGCGTGCTGTCGACCTACGGCATCTTCATGGCCGAGTTCTACCTCGGCATCATCCTGCTGTGGGTGGTCCTGATCGCGATCGGCGGGATCTTCCTGGGCCGCCGCGTGCTGCGCCTGATTTCCGAACTGAAGGAACCGACCATCCTGGCCTACACCTGCGCCTCGTCGGAAGCGGCGTTCCCGAAGACCCTGGAAGGCCTGGAGCGCTTCGGCGTCAAGAACCGCCTGGCCGCCTTCGTGCTGCCGATCGGCTACTCGTTCAACCTCGACGGCTCGATGATGTATTGCACCTTCGCGGCCGTGTTCATCGCCCAGGCCTACGGCATCGAGCTGGACCTGGCGACCCAGATGACCATGATGCTGGTGCTGATGCTGACCTCGAAGGGCATGGCCGGCGTGCCGCGCGCCTCGCTGGTCGTCATCGCCGCCACCCTGGCCCAGTTCAACATCCCGGAAGCCGGCCTGCTGCTCCTGCTGGGCATCGACCACTTCCTGGACATGGCCCGTTCGGCCACCAACGTGATCGGCAACGGCATCGCCACCGCCGTGGTCGCGAAGTGGGAAGGCGACCTGGCCGAGCCGAACAAGGATCCGGCGATCGCGCCGCTGCGCTAACGCAGCACGAATCATCTTCAGTACCGAAGGCCTTCCAGCGATGGAGGGCCTTTTTTCCATCACTACCTATAACAACATGAGGAGCGAGACATGAAACAACTGACCATGGCAGGCCTGCTGCTGGGCGCGTTCGGCAGTACCCACGCCGCCACCCAGACCATCGACTGCGGCCGCCTGCTCGACGTCAAGAACGGCACCTGGCGCGAGCGCGTCAGCATCGTGGTCGAGAACGGCGTCGTGAAATCGGTCGGCCCGATGACCCAGGCCGCCGGTAACGTGGACCTGTCGCGCCACGCCTGCCTGCCGGGCCTGATCGACATGCACGTGCACCTGACCAGCGAAACCGCGCCGGTGGTCGACGCCTACCGCGACCGCCTGACCGCCGATCCGCAGGACATGGCCTTCCGTTCGGTCAAGTATGCCCAGCGTACCCTGATGGCGGGCTTCACCACGGTGCGCGACCTCGGCGCCGCCGACGGATTGAACGTCTCGCTCAAGCGCGCCATCGCCGCCGGCGAGATCCCGGGCCCGCGCATGTTCACCGCCGGGAAGTCGATCGCCACCACCGGCGGCCACGCCGATCCGACCAACAACCTGTCCCACTTCCTGAGCGAGAAGATCGGCGCCCCTGGCCCCGAGAAGGGCGTGATCGACAACCCGGAAGAAGGCCGCCAGGCCGTGCGCCAGCGCTACAAGGAAGGCGCGGACCTGATCAAGATCACCGCCACCGGCGGCGTGCTGAGCCAGGCCGCCAACGGCCAGAACTCGCAGTACACCGAGGACGAACTGAAAGCCATTGTCAGCACCGCCAAGGACTATGGTTTCCGCGTTGCGGCCCATGCGCATGGCGCCGAGGGCATGAAGCGCGCACTGCACGCCGGCGTCGACTCGATCGAGCACGGCACCCTGATGGACGACGAAACCGTCGCCCTGTTCAAGAAGACCGGCCACTGGTACGTGCCGACCATCTCGGCCGGCCGCTACGTGGCGGACAAGGCCAAGATCGCTGGTTATTATTCGGACCTGGTGCGCCCGAAGGCCGCCGCGATCGGCCCGCAGCTGCAGGCCACCTTCGCACGCGCCCACAAGGCCGGCGTGAAGATTGCTTTCGGCACCGATGCCGGCGTGTTCCCGCACGGCGAGAACGCCAAGGAGTTCGGCTACATGGTCGAGGCGGGCATGTCGCCGCTTGACGCCATCCGTGCCGCAACCCTGCATGCCGCCGCCCTGCTCGACCAGGGCAATCGCCTGGGTGCGGTCGAACCGGGATTTGCCGCGGACATCATCGCGGTCGAGGGCGATCCGCTGCGCGACGTGAAGGTGCTCGAGCAGGTCAAGTTCGTGATGAAAGACGGCGTGGTCTACAAGAAGCCGTAAGCGTTTTTAGCAAAAGGAGAAGTTCATGTTGTTCCGTCCTACCCAGCGCGCCGGTGCGGCGCTGTTTGCCTTCCTGCTCATGCTTGCCGGCGCCGTGCAGGCACAAGCCTCGAAGCTGCCGAACGTGACCATCCTCGCCACCGGCGGCACCATCGCCGGCACCGGCGCCAGCAGCACGACGACGGTCGGCTACACCGCCGCCACCGTGGGCGTGCAATCGCTGATCCAGGCGGTCCCGGAAATCACCAGGGTGGCGAACGTCACCGGCGAGCAGGTGTTCCAGATCGCCAGCGAAAACATGGGCAACGAGCACTGGCTGATCCTGGCCAAGCGCGTCAACACCCTGCTGGCGCAGCCGAACGTGGACGGCATCGTCATCACGCACGGCACCGACACGCTGGAAGAGACGGCCTACTTCCTGAACCTGGTCGTGAAAAGCAAAAAGCCGGTGGTGGTGGTCGGGTCGATGCGCCCGTCCACCGCCCTGTCGGCGGACGGCCCGATCAACCTGTACAACGCGGTCAACCTGGCCGGCTCGCCAAGCGCGGTGGGCAAGGGCGTGCTGGTGGCGATGAACGACCAGATCCACGCGGCGCGCGACGTCACCAAGGCCAACACCACCACCGCCGACACCTTCCGTGCGGCCGAGCTGGGCATGATCGGCTACATCCAGGGCGGCAAGCCTTTCTTCTACCGTGAAGTCACGCGCAAGCACACAGTGGAGACCGAGTTCGACGTGTCGACACTGGATGCCCTGCCGCAGGTGGACGTGGCCTACGCGTATGCCAACGTGGGCGACGTGGCGGTGAAGGCGCTGGTGGCCGCCGGCGCCAAGGGCCTGGTGCACGCAGGCGTGGGCAATGGCAGCCTGCCGGCGAAAACCAAGCCGGCCCTGATCGCGGCGCGTGAGAAGGGTGTGGTGATCGTACGTTCGTCGCGCGTGGGCCAGGGCATCGTGGCGCGCAATGGCGAGGCGAACGACGACCAGCTGGACTTCGTGGTGGCGGATACGCTGAGCCCGCAGAAGGCGCGCATCCTGCTGATGCTGGCGCTGACCAGGACCAGCAATACCAAGGATATCCAGCGGATGTTCTATACCTACTGATGCAGTTCTTTTGTTAGCCGAAAAACCGTCGTTCCCGCGCAGGCGGGAACCCAATTTCTCGACTAACCACAAAAACTTGGATTCCCGCCTACGCGGGAATGACGGTCTCAAGGGTGCGTGTCAAATCAAGCGAACGTGGGTGACTACTTCGCGATTTCCAGCGGCGGCGACGCCAGCTCCTCATCCGGCCGCGCCAGCTGCCTTTCCCACATCTGCGCATACAAGCCCCGCGCCGCCAGCAAGGACTGATGGGTGCCGCGCTCCACGATGCGCCCGTGGTCCAGCACGATGATCTGCTGCGCATCCGCGATGGTCGACAGCCGGTGCGCAATCACCAGGGTGGTGCGGTCCTTCGCGATTTCTTTCAGCTGGGCCTGGATCGCCTGCTCCGACTTCGAGTCCAGCGCCGACGTCGCCTCGTCGAAAATCAGGATCGCCGGGTTCTTCAGCAGGGTGCGCGCGATCGCCACGCGCTGCTTCTCGCCGCCCGACAGTTTCAGGCCGCGCTCGCCGACGGTGGTCTTGTAGCCGTCCGGCAGGCTCTCGATGAAGTCGTGGATCGAGGCCGCCCGCGCCGCCGCCACGATGTCCTCATGCGAGGCGCCTGGCCGGCCGTACGCGATGTTGTATTCGATGCTGTCGTTGAACAGCACCGTATCCTGCGGCACGATGCCGATCGCGGCGCGCAGCGATTGCTGGGTGATGTTGCGCAGGTCCTGGCCGTCGATGCGGATCGCCCCGCCATTCACGTCGTAGAAACGGAACAGCAGGCGTGACAGGGTCGACTTGCCCGATCCGCTGTGGCCCACCACCGCGGTGGTGGTCCCGGCCGGAATCGTGAAGTCGACGTCGAACAGGATCTGGCGCTTGGCTTCGTAGCTGAACTCGACGTGCGAGAACTCGACCCGCGCGCCCTGCGTCACCAGCGGCTGGGCGCCGGGACTGTCGGCCACTTCGCGGTTCTGGTCGAGCAGCGAGAACAGGCGCTCCATGTCGGCCAGGCTCTGCTTGATCTCGCGGTAGATCACGCCCAGGAAGTTCAGCGGGATGTACAGCTGGATCATGAACGAGTTCACCAGCACCAGGTCGCCAAGGGTCATGGTCCCGGCGATCACGCCTTCGGTGGCGCGCCACAGGATCAGCGTGACGGCGGTGGCGATGATCAGGGATTGGCCCGTGTTCAGGAAAGAGAGCGAAGTCTGCGAGCGCACCGCGGCGTTCTCGAAGCTCTGCAGGCCCTGGTCGTAGCGCTTCGCTTCGTATTCCTCGTTGCCGAAGTATTTTACCGTTTCGTAGTTGAGCAGCGAATCGATGGCCTTGGTATTGGCCTTCGAGTCGAGCTCGTTCATGGTGCGGCGAAAGTGCGTGCGCCATTCGGTCACGATCACCGTGAAGGCGATGTAGCTGACCAGCGCGACGCCGGTGATGACGGTGAACCAGATGTCGTAGTTCAGCACCAGGTAGCCGAGCACCAGGGTGATCTCCACCAGCGTCGGCAGCACGTTGAACAGCGAATAGGAGATCAGCGAATTGACGCCGCGCGTGCCGCGTTCGATGTCGCGCGTCATGCCGCCGGTCTGGCGGTTCAGGTGGAAGCGCAGCGACAGCGCGTGCAGGTGGCGGAACACCTTCAGCGCGATGGTCCGCACCGCACGCTGCGTCACCCGTGCGAACAGGAACTCGCGCAGCTCGGTGAACAGCGTGGTGGACAGGCGCAGCAGGCCATAGGCGACCAGCGCGCCGAGCGGCAGCACCAGCAGCGCGTGCGGGTCTTTCGGGTCGATGGCGAGCTGGTCGATCAGCTGCTTGAGCACCAGCGGCACGCCGACGTTGGCCATCTTGGCGCCCACCAGCGCGGCGAGCGCGGCCAGCACCCGCCATTTGTAGACCCACAAATACGGGAACAGGGTGCGCAGGGTGGCCCAGTCATTGCGCGGCACGCCCTTGGAATCGGGCGGCAGTGGTACGGATGAGGCTGGAGTACGTCGCATGGCAGGGTATGGGGATTTATGGTTCAATTCGGGACGATTGTAGCTTTTACCGAGAAAACAAGATGACCACGCCACAAAATGCCGCTGTTCCACGAACCCGCCTGCCCGAAGGCAAGATGCCCGAACTGCGCGTGATGCCCGCGCCGTCCGACGCTAACGTATACGGGGACGTGTTCGGCGGCTGGATCATGGCCCAGGTCGACGTCGCAGGCTCGCTGCCTGCCACCCGCCGCGCGAACGGACGCGTGGCCACCATCGCCGTGAACTCCTTCCTGTTCAAGCAGCCGGTGTTCGTGGGCGACCTGCTGTCCTTCTACGCCGAGATCGTCAAGGTCGGCAATACCTCGATCACCGTGTGCGTCGAGGTCTATGCCGAGCGCAACCGCCTGCAGGCGGATGTCGTGAAAGTCACCGAGGCCCAGCTGACCTACGTCGCCACCGGTCCGGACCGCAAGCCGCGCCAGCTGCCGCCACTCGATTCGCTGATCAGCCACGACTGAGCCTATGCCAGTAGGTAAGGGGAAGCGAATGGCGATGCATGGCGAGCGTGGGCAAGGCGCGAGGAGGCCGCATGGCGAGCCATGCAACGACGAGCAACGCAGACCACGCTTGCCAGGCGCGCCAAGCGCGACTCTTACCTGCTGGGATAGGCTCTGAGATGTCCGGGCGCCGGCTGTTCCTGCTCGACGCCGCGCGGCTCTCGGCCGCGCTGTCCGCGGCCAGCCTGGGCGCCTGCGCCTCGTCCGCGAAAGGCCCCTACCCGTTCAGCCTGGGCGTCGCCTCCGGCTCGCCGCTGCCCGATTCCGTCATCCTGTGGACGCGCATCCTGAGCGAGCCGCTCAAGGCGGAATCCACGCCGCCGGTCGCCATGACGGTGCGCTGGGAAGTCGCGCACGACGAAGCCTTCCGCAGCATCGCCGCGAAAGGCACGGCGGTCGCCGGGCCCGAGCTTGCCCACAGCGTGCACGTCGACGTGAAAGGCCTGGCGCCGGGCCGCTGGTACTGGTACCGCTTCATGCTGGGCGACGCCGTCAGCCCGGTCGGCCGCACCCGCACGGCGCCAGGCAGGGACGAGATGCCCGGCCAGCTCAAGCTGGCGGTGGCCTCCTGCCAGCACTGGGAGTTCGGCAGCTATGCCGCGCACCGCCACATCGCGGCAAGCAGTCCCGACCTGGTCGCCTTCCTGGGCGACTACATCTACGAGTGGGGCCCTTACCAATTGCGCCATCCCACGCGTGCGGTGCGCACCGACGAGTCGTTTACGCTGTCCGACTACCGCCAGCGCTACGCCCAGTACCGGAGTGATCCGGACCTGCAGGCCGCGCATACCGCGGCGCCCTGGATCGTGACCTGGGACGACCACGAGGTGGCCAACGACTACGCCGGCCTGCGCGACGAGCGCCTGGCCCAGGACTTCGCCACCCGCCGCGCGGCGGCCTACCAGGCCTTTTACGAACACATGCCGCTGCGCCTGCCTGCTGTGCGGCGCGACGGTTTTGCGAAGGTCGAGCTGTTCCAGCGCGTCGACTGGGGCCGGCTGGCGCGCTTCCACGTGCTCGACGACCGCCAGTACCGTTCGCCGCAGGCCTGCACCAAGTCCGCCACCCAGGGCGGCTCGAACGCGGTGTTCGCGCGCGCCTGCGAGGCCCTGCGCGATCCGCGCCGCACGATGCTGGGCGCCGAGCAGGAAGCCTGGCTGGACGCAGGCCTGGCGAGCTCGCGCGCCAAGTGGAACATCCTGGCGCAACAGACCTTGATGGCACAGTCGAGCAGCGTGCCGGTCTTGAAACCGGAGGACGGCCGCTTCTGGACCGATGGCTGGGACGGCTACCCGGCGGCGCGGCGGCGCCTGCTGGACACGATCGTCAAGCAGGGCGCGCACAATCCGCTGGTGCTGGGCGGCGACGTGCACACCTTCTATGCGACCGCGCTGCGGCCGGATTTCTCGAACCCGGTGTCGAAGCAGAACGCGGTGGTGGCGACGGAATTCGTGGGCACCTCGGTGACGTCCAGTTCGCGCTCGCAGGAGCGCACGCTGGCGCACATGGAGAACAACCCGCACATGCTGTACGGGCGCAGCGACAAGCGCGGCTACATGCTGCTGGAGATCACGCCGAAGCAGACGGTGACGCACTTCATGGGACTGGACGACGTGCAGGATGCGAAGTCGGCGGTGGCGGAACTGGCTGCGTTCCGAGTGGCGGATGGTGTGGCGGGCGCAGAGCGCGCTGCGTAGCGGCTGCGGTCCCGAAATTGGATCCCCGCCTGCGCGGGGATGACGTGCTTGGTGTGCTGGAACTTCGTTTGAACCGCTTACCTATGCGCTGTCGTTCCCGCGAAGGCGGGAACCCAATCTTGCGTGAGCAATGTCAGCCAAACTTAAGCCGAGGTCTTCTCGTCGCGCAGCTCGCGCCGCAGGATCTTGCCCACATTGGTCTTCGGCAGCGTCTCGCGGAACTCCACGTACTTCGGCCGCTTGTAGCCCGTGAACTGCTCCTTGCAGAAGGCCATCACCTGCTCGCTGGTGAGCGCGGCATCCTTCTTCACGATGTACAGCTTGACGGCCTCGCCCGAGTTCTTGTCCGGCACGCCCACGCAGGCCACTTCCAGCACGCCCGGCATCGCCGCGACCACGCCTTCGATCTCGTTCGGGTAGACGTTGAAGCCCGAGACCAGGATCATGTCCTTCTTGCGGTCGACGATGCGGGTATAGCCCTTCTCGTCCATGATGCCGATGTCGCCGGTCTTGAAGAAGCCATCCGCGGTCATGACCTTGGCGGTCTCGTCGTCGCGCTGCCAGTAGCCGGCCATCACCTGCGGGCCGCGCACCGCGATCTCGCCGGCGCTGCCGAACGGGACTTCGTTGCCGGCTTCGTCGAGGATGCGGATCTCGGTCGAGGGCAGAGGCAGGCCAATGGTGCCGGTGAAGTCGGTGATGTCGCAGCGGTTCGCGGTGACCACCGGCGAGGTCTCGGACAGGCCGTAGCCTTCCACGATCGGGATGCCGGTCATTTGCAGCCACTTGTCGGCCACGGCCTTTTGCACCGCCATGCCGCCGCCCGGGCACACCAGCAGGCCCGAGAAGTCGAGCTTGGCGAATTCCGGGTTGTTCACCAGGCCGTTGTACAGGGTGTTCACGGCCGGGAAGATGTTGATGCGGTAGTCGCTCAGTTCCTTGATGAAGCCCGGGATGTCGCGCGGGTTCGGGATCAGGAGGTTCATGCCGCCCACGCGCAGGCCCAGCAGGGCGCACACGGTCAGCGCATAGATGTGGTACAGCGGCAGCGCGCACACGAACTGCGGCTGCTCCCCAGCCTTCAGCCTGGCCAGGGTCGGCGCAAACCAGGCTTCGTTCTGCAGCACGTTGGCGATCACGTGCTTGTGCAGCAGCACCGCGCCTTTCGAGACGCCGGTGGTGCCGCCGGTGTACTGCAGGAAGGCGATGTCGTCGTGGCCGATGGCGACCGGACGCAGGGTCGCGCCCGAGGCTTCCGCCAGCATGCGCTTGAAGCCGATCGAACCCGGCAGCGACCAGGCCGGCACCATCTTCTTGATCTTGCGGACCACCAGGTTGACCAGCGTGCCCTTCAGGCCGCCCAGCAGGTCGCCCATGCTGGCCACGACCACGTGCTTGACCTCGGTGTTACCGATCACCTGTTCCAGCGTGTGCGCGAAGTTCTCCAGCACCACGATGGCCTCGGCGCCGGAATCCTTCAGCTGGTGCTGCAGTTCGCGCGGGGTGTAGAGAGGATTGACGTTGACGATCACGTAGCCGGCACGCAGCACGGCGGCCATTGCCACCGGGTATTGCAGCACGTTCGGCAGCATGATGGCCACGCGTGCGCCCGGCTTCAGGCCCCTGGCCTGCAGCCAGGCCGCCATGCGGCCCGACAGGCGGTCCAGCTCGGCGAAGGTGAGCGTCTTGCCCATGCACGCATAGGCCTTGCGGTCGGCGTACTTGCGGAACGCCTCCTCCAGCAGATGCGTCAGGGAGCGGTACTGCGTGGGATCGATCTCCGCAGGTACGCCGCCCTCGTACGACTTGAGCCAAAACTTGTCCATCCGTGCCTCACCTTCTGTATCTGATGCTATGTCCATTAAAACGCGAAGCCGCCCGGAGCATGGCAGCTTCGGGGCGGCTTCCGCGGGCCGGCATGGTATGCCGGCCGTCATGCTACCGTCAGGCGGTTTCCGCCTGCTTCTTCTCGTCCCGCAGTGCGCGGCGCAGGATCTTGCCGACGTTAGTCTTCGGCAGCTCGTCGCGGAACTCGATGTACTTCGGTTTCTTGTAGCCGGTGAACTGCTGCTTGCAGTAGTCCATCAGCTGCTCGGCGGTCAGGTTCGGGTCCTTGCGCACCACGAACACCTTCACCGCTTCGCCGGAATGCTCGTCCGGCACGCCGATCACGGCGCATTCCAGCACGCCCGGGTGGCCGGCGATCACGCCTTCCAGCTCGTTCGGGTAGACGTTGAAGCCCGAGACCAGGATCATGTCCTTCTTGCGGTCGACGATCTTCACGTAGCCATCCGCGTCCATGATGCCGACGTCGCCCGACTTGAAGAAGCCGTCAGGGGTCATGACCTTGGCCGTCTCGTCCGGGCGGTTCCAGTAGCCGGCCATCACCTGCGGGCCGCGGATCGCGATCTCGCCGATCTGGCCGATGCCCATCGGCTTGCCCTCGTCGTCCAGGATCGCGATGTCGGTGGACGGGATCGGCAGGCCGATGGTGCCGGTGAATTCCTTCACGTCGGCGCGGTTGCAGGTGGCCACCGGCGCGGTCTCGGACAGGCCATAGCCTTCGATGATCGCGGTGCCCGTGACCTGCTTCCACTTGTCGTTGACGGCCTTCTGCACCGCCATGCCGCCGCCGTTCGACACCTTCAGGCCCGAGAAGTCCACGGTGCCGATGTCCGGGTGGTTCACCAGCGCGTTGTACAGCGTGTTCACGGCCGGCAGCATGTTGATCTTGTACTTGCCCAGCTCCTTGATGAAGCCCGGGATGTCGCGCGGGTTCACGATCAGGATGTTCAGCGCGCCGGTGCGCATGCCCCACATCGCGCAGGCCGTCAGCGCGAAGATGTGGTACAGCGGCAGCGCGCAGACGATCACGGTCTGTTCGTTCGACTGCCCCATCGCCGGCGCCGACCAGGCTTCGGTCTGCAGCACGTTGGCGATCACGTTGCGGTGCGTGAGCGTCGCGCCTTTCGACACGCCGGTGGTGCCGCCGGTGTACTGCAGGAAGGCGATGTCCGAGGACTTCAGCTCGACCTTCGAGAACGGCATCTTCGCGCCCTGCGACAGGGCTTCCTTGAAGCGCACCATGTTCGGCAGCGAGTACTCCGGCACCATCTTCTTGACGTTGCGGACCACGAAGTTGACCAGCATGCCCTTGGCGCCGCCCAGCATCTCGCCCATGCTCGCCACCACCACGTGCTTGAGCGGGGTCTTGCCCATCACCTGCTGCACCGTGTTCGCGAAGTTCTCGAGCACGATGATCGCTTCGCTGCCCGAGTCCTTGATCTGGTGCTCGAGCTCGCGCGGCGTGTACAGCGGGTTGACGTTGACCACGGTGTAGCCGGCGCGCAGCACGGCCGCGATCGCAATCGGGTACTGCAGCACGTTCGGCATCATGATCGCCACCCGCGCGCCGCGCTCCATGCCGCGGCTCTGCAGCCAGCCCGCCAGCTTCTTCGAGTAGGCATCCAGCTCGCCGTAGGTCAGGAACTTGTCCATGCACACGTAGGCGTTGCGGTCGGCGTACTTGCTGAAGGATTCCTCCAGCATGTGCACCAGCGACGCGTACTGGTCAGGGTTGATCTCGCTTGGTACGTTCGGGGGGTACGACTTCAGCCAAATTTTGTCCATCGGATGCCCTTTTGTCTCGAATAGTTATCGTGGTGGTCCGAGCGTGCGCAGTCCAGGATTGCGCCTTTGCTATCGCCTGTTTGTGATGCTATCGGGCAGCGCCAATGCGCGCAAGTTCTTTTAAGTCGATTGGAACGGGTCCTCTATATGCGTTTATTTCCCCGTACTGGCGACCTCGCCCATGGTGCGCTGCACCACGAGCGGCGCGGTCGGGGCCGGCGCCGCCAGCCTGGCCAGCACGCGGTGCCGCTCAAGCTTGTCGAGCTCGGCGAGCTGCTTGACCGACTTGTAGAAAGCGGTCCAGCTGCGCTCCTTGCGCAGCAGCGCGCGGAAGGCCGGGACGAAGTCGTTGTAGGTGGCGATCGAGGCCAGGTGGGCGTTCGACAGCGGCTCGGCGAAGAAGCGGTCGTAGCCCGCGTAGCCGCCCCAGTTCGCCTTCAGCACCTGGTAGTCGTCCTTCAGCGCGATGAACAGCCGCGCCTTGGTGGCGCGCTTGTCGTCGCGGCTCATGTCGCTGGCATAGGTCTTCTCCAGCTCGCCGCGGTAGCGCACCAGCAGCGCCATGAAATCCTTCTTGCGCACCGTGTAGCGCTCGAAGGCCTCGACCATGGCCTCGTTGCCGAAGCGTTCCAGCCAGCCTTCGACGCCGGCCTGCTCCACCGCGCTGGCAAAGGACTCGTTGAACTTCGAATCGCCCGGTACGTACACCACCTGGTGCGCCAGCTCGTGGAAGATCAGGCGCGCCAGCTCGGCGTCCGGGTAGTGGATGAAGGTCGAGATCAGGGGATCGCTGAACCAGCCCAGGGTCGAGTAGGCACTGACGCCGCCCACTTCCACGTCGTGGCCCTGGCTGCGCAGCTGTTTCGCATAGGCCTGGGCTTCCTGCTTGCTGTAGTAGCCGCGGTAGTTCACGCAGCCGGCCACCGGGAAGCACCACTGCATGGGTTTCAGCGACAGCTCGGGCGTGGCGACCACGTTCCACAGCACGTAGGGACGCTTGATGTTGGTGAAGTTGGTGTAGCTGCCGTTGTCGGGCAGCTTCATTTCCTGGATCGCGTAGCGGCGGATCTGGCGTGCCGCTTCCAGGCGGTGGCGCAGCTTGGTGTTAGTGGAGGGATCGGCCAGCCAGGCATCGATCGGACGGGAATCCGTCAGCAGTTCGAGCTGGCCTTGTGCGGCCTGGGTGTAGTAGGAGAGGGATGAGCAGCTTGACAACATCAGGGCCGCGGCGGTCGCGGCCATGAATGGCCGGAAGGCCCGGGAAAATCTAGTGGTGGATTTCATCTCGCATTGAGGGCGCGGCCTTTTCGACCTGCACCAGGGTGTCGTAGAAAGTGGGCGCCCTGCCCATGTCGGTCAGTCGCTGGCTGGTGACTTCATTGGCGTTCTTGCCGTCGCTGGCGAGTTTCTTCCACCAGATCGACAAGCCCACCACCAGTCCTTCGCGTGCCTTGTCGGTGACGCGTGCACGGGCAAGGAAGGAGCCGCGGTCGTTGAAGATACGCGCCATGTCACCGTGCAGGATGCCGCGTCGTGCGGCGTCGTTCGGGTGGATGTCGAGGTGCGGCTCGCCCTCAGTTGCGCGTAGGCTCTGTACATTGACAAAGGTCGAGTTGAGGAAGTTCCTTGCCGGAGGCGAGATCATCGCCAGCGGGTACTTCCGGGCCAGTTCCGGATTGGAAGCGGCCGATTCATACGGCGGAATATAGGCCGGGACCGGGTCAAGCCCGTCGCGCGCCATGCTGCTTGAGTAGAATTCGCACTTGCCCGACGGGGTCGGGAAGCCGCCTTCGGCGAAGGGCGCCTCGGGCATGTTGAGCTTCTGCCAGCCCTTGCGCTTGAGCGAGTCCCAGTCGAAGTGCACCGCGCGCTCGTGGCGCTTGTCGAAGGCCTGGGCAGCCAGCTCGTCGTCGGACTCCTGGAAGCAGGGGTCGTCGAAGCCCATGCGCGCGGCCAGCAGGCGGAAGAACTCGGTGTTCGGCTTCGCTTCGCCGATCGGCGCAATCGCCGCGTTGTTCGCCATCATGTACAAGTGGCCGTAGGCCAGGTGCGCATCGACGTGCTCGAGCTGGGTGGTGGCCGGCAGCAGGATGTCGGCATAGTCGGCACTGTCGGTCTGGAAGTGTTCCAGCACCACGGTGAACAGGTCTTCACGCTCGAAGCCCTGCTGCACTTTCGCCGAATCCGGGGCGATCGCCAGCGGGTTGGCGTTATAGACGATGACGGCCTCGATCTTCGGGCCGAATTCCGGCGAGGCCTCCTTGAGCAGGTCGTCGCCGATGGTGGTCATGTTGATGGTGCGCGCCATGCGGCCCCCCAAGAGGTCCGGGCGCTGCAGGAAGGGGCGGTTGGCCGGGAAGGAACCCGAGGTCGACAGCTGCACCCCACCGGCCCGGTGGCGCCAGGCCCCGACCAGGGCCGGCAGGCAGGCGATATTGCGCACCGCCATGCCGCCGCCGCGCACGCGCTGCAGGCCGTAGTTCATGCGGATCGCCGCGCCCTCGCCGCTTCGCGCGGTCTGGCCATACAGGCGTGCCAGTTCGATCACTTCAATGGCGGTGATGCCGCAGGTCTCGGCGGTGCGCGCCGGCGTCCATTCCAGCGCGCGCTGTTTCAGTTCTTCGTAGCCCAGCGTGTACTTCGCCACGTAGTCGTGGTCGACCAGGTCTTCGGTGATGAGGACGTGCATCATGCCCAGCGCCAGCGCGGCATCCGTACCTGGCAGCAGAGAAATGTGCTGGTGGCACTTCTCGGCCGTCAGCGAGCGGTAGGGATCGATGGCGATCAGCTTGGCGCCGCGGCGCTTGGCTTCCTGGACGCGCATCCACAGGTGCAGGTTGGACGCGATCGGGTTGCCGCCCCAGATCAGGATCAGCTTGGCATCCTGGAAGTGCTCGATGTCGGTGCCGATCGAGCCGCCGATGGTGTACTTGTAGCCGGTGGCGCCGGCGGTGGCGCAGATGGTGCGGTCCAGCTGCGAGGCCCCGAGCTTGTTGAAGAAGCGTAAAGACATCGAATCGCCCTGCACCAGTCCCATGGTGCCGGCATAGCTGTAGGGGAGAATGGCTTGCGGATCGCGGGCGGCGATCTCCTTGAAGCGCTCGGCGATCTCGTCGATCGCCGCTTCCCAGGTGATGCGCTCGAATTTGCCTTCGCCCTTGCGGCCGACGCGGCGCATCGGGTACAGCACGCGGTCCGGGTGGTAGGTGCGCTCCACGTAGCGCGACACCTTGGTGCACAGCACGCCCGCCGTGGTCGGGTGCTCCGGATCGCCCTTTACGTCAAGCGCCACGCCATTGTCGACGGTGACGAGGATGGCGCAGGTATCGGGGCAATCGTGGGGGCAGGCGGCGCGGACTTGTGTAACTGGCATGGGGTGGGATCGGCGGAAAATACTTCGTGAAACCAATACTTTATACGATCTTGGGGAGGTCCGTCCCCTCCTCTTTCACTGGGTGTTTGAGGCAGGCTACAATGGTTCAAGGCATGCAATGCAAGCATGACAAAAAACGGAGGGACAGATGAAACTCGTTGAACCAATCCTGGCCTATCTGCCGGAACTTCAGGAAATCCGGCGCGACCTGCATGCGCATCCGGAGCTGTGCTACGAAGAACAGCGCACCGCCGACGTGGTGGCGGCCAAGCTGACCGAATGGGGCATCCCGATCGTGCGCGGCCTGGGCGTGACCGGCGTGGTGGGCATCGTGAAGAACGGCAGCTCGGAACGTGCGATCGGCCTGCGCGCCGACATGGATGCGCTGCCCATGCAAGAGATCAATGGCTTCGCCCACGCCTCGCGCCATCCGGGCAAGATGCACGCCTGCGGCCACGACGGCCACACCGCCATGCTGCTCGGCGCCGCCCAGCACCTGGCGCAGCACCGCAACTTCGACGGCACCGTCTACCTGATCTTCCAGCCGGCCGAGGAAGGCGGTGGCGGCGCGCGCCGCATGATGATTGATGGCCTGTTCGAACAGTTCCCGATGGACGCGGTGTACGGCATGCACAACTGGCCGGGCATCCCGGAGGGGCACTTCGGCGTGGTCGCAGGACCGATGATGGCCTCCAGTAACGAATTTCGCGTGATCGTGCGCGGCAAGGGTGCGCATGCGGCGCAGCCGCACCGCGGCATCGACCCGGTGATGGTGGCGGTGCAGATCGCCCAGGCCTGGCAGACCATCGTGTCGCGCGAAAAGAATCCGCTGGAATCGGCGGTGCTGTCGATCACCCAGATCCATGCCGGCAGCGCCACCAACGTGATTCCCGACGAAGCGGAACTGGTGGGTACCGTGCGCACCTTCTCGACCGGCGTGCTGGATTTGATCCAGCGCCGCATGGAAGAGATCGCGACCGGCGTCGCCGCCGCTTTCAATGCCTCGGTCGACTTCAGTTTCAAGCGTAACTACCCACCTCTGATCAACCATCCGGAGCAGACGGCCTTCGCGGTCGAGGCGATGCGGGCGGTGGTGGGGGCGGATCGCGTGGATACGCAGGTCGAGCCGACCATGGGGGCGGAAGACTTTGCCTTCATGCTGCAGGAAAAGCCGGGGTGCTATGTGTTCCTCGGCAATGGCGACGGGGCGCACCGCGCAGGCGGGCATGGGCTGGGGCCGTGCCAGCTGCATAACACCAGTTATGACTTCAATGACAATTTGCTGCCGATCGGGGCGAGTTATTGGGTGAGATTGGTGGAGATGAGCTTGCCGAAAGCTTGATTTGGTAGGGTGGCGGCTTCGCCGTCCGCGCGTTCAAATCACGCTAATGCGGCCTGCTCGGCTGTTCTAGTGCTGGTTGACCGCGTGGGCAAGGAACTTGCCCACCCTACGGGAGCTGGTCTTTCAAGTTCCCTAGCCGGAGCCCCGGATTCATCTGCTCCAGCGCCAGCAGCGCTGCCGCATGATCCGCCGTCGGCAAAGCTTCCTCGATCGTTTCATACTGCCGCGTCACCAGTTCCGTCACCGGCAGCGTCAAGCCCGCGGCTTCCGCCGCCGCCAACACGTTCCGCAAATCCTTAAGCTGGCTCTTGACCTGCCCGCCCGGCACGAAATTCCGTTCCAGCATGCGCTGCCCGTGCACCTCGAGGATCCGGCTGCCCGCGAATCCGCCGCGGATCGCTTCGCGCACCGCGGCCGGATCGGCGCCTGCGGCCTGCGCCAGCAGCAGCGCCTCGGCCACCACGTTCAGCGTGGCGCCGACGATCAGCTGGTTGCACAGCTTGGCCACCTGGCCGCTGCCCACCGGCCCGACGCGCTGGGGCTTGCCCATCGTCTGGAAAATTTTTACCACTTGGTCAAAATCCGCCGCCTCGCCGCCGGCCATGATGGCAAGCAGCCCGGCTTCGGCGCCGCCGACGCCGCCCGACACCGGCGCATCCATGAAGCGGCAGCCCTGCGCCACCAGGCGCGCCTGGAAGGCGAGCGCTTCGTCGTGCCGGGTCGAACTCATGTCGATCCACAGCGTGCCCGGCCCGAGCGCGGGCAAGGCGGTGTCGAGCACGGCGCCCACCACCGGCCCGGCCTCGAGCATGGAGATCACCACCTGGGCCCCGCGCACCGCCGCGCCCAGGTCTGCGACCGGCTCGGCCCCGCTGGCGCGCAGCGCCTCGGCCCTGGCGTAGGTGCGGTTCCAGGCGCGCACCGGGTAGCCGGCCTGGGCCAGGCGGGCCGCCATCGGCCTTCCCATCAGGCCGATCCCGAGGAAGGCGATGGTCGTCATCAGAACAGTCCGAGGAATTTTTTCTTGACGGTGTTCTTGCGGCCGGGGACGACGAGGTCGGTCACGCCCTTGTCGTTGAAGCCGTCCAGCAGCGCCGGGAAGCCCTTGCGCTTGACCAGGTCCATTTCCGCCTCGTACAGCGGCACCACGCAGTGGAAATAGATGTCCTTGCCGTCGCGCTCGAGCGCGGCGAAGGCCTCCGGCGCCGAGGCCGGCGGCAGCAGGATGGCGCCGGTGAAGTCGACGCCCTTGGCATAGGGCTTGGCCGGTGCACCGTTCGGCACCGTGTGGCCGAGGCCGAGCCAGGTCGCGTGCTGGTGCGGATAGTGCGCCAGGTGGCGCAGCAGGGCCACCGGCCAGTACCAGCGCTCGTCCTGCACCGACGCTTGATCCAGCTTCCAGTCCGCCGGCAAGGCCATCATCAGCTCGCCGAACGGCGGCGCGCCTTCCGGCACGCTCATCGGGCGACTGCTCATGCCCGACGTCACCAGGCGCAGGAAGGGAGTGCGCTCGTTGGCCGGCACCACGTGGATGTCGACCTGCACCGGGTCGGCGATGGTATCGTGGAAGACGGTATCGATCCGGCCCAGGTGGGCGGCGATGTGATCCGCCACCGGGTCATGCGGCAAGACGGTGGGCGTGACCTGCTGCTGGGTCGGCGCGGCAAGCGGATACAGGGGAGTGCTGGTCGGTTCGGTCATGCGACGGTAGAAAAAGATTATGCGTTCTGCGGGGGGTCTATCATACTCGCGCGACAGCGCAAGGTGGCGGACAGCGCCGAATTGTTCTCGCTAGTACAATAGTGCGTTGCACAATATTTCATCGTTGCCAAGAAAGAAGAACATGCCTACTGTGAAGAAAATTGCCGGCATTGCCGCCACCCTCGCGCTGGCGTTCAGCGCCCAGGCCGCACACGCCCAGGCCTTCGGCGGCTGGGCCGACTCGGCATCGCTCGAGTTCGGCACCAATCCCCAGCAGCGCATGCTGCGCGTCGCCGTCCAGAACGACTGGGACCAGCGCTGGTTCGCCCGCAACGGCTACCACCTGTCGGGCTACTGGGAAACCAACCTGGCCCTGTGGCGCCTGCGCGCCTACCAGAACGTGCCGGGCCGGACCAAGAACATCGCCGTGGTCGGCTTCACTCCGGTATTCCGCTACCAGAGCGACAGCAAGCTCGGCCTGTATGGCGAGGTCGGCATCGGCGTGAACCTGTTCTCCACGCTGTACAAGAACGAGGACAAGGAACTGTCCACCGCCTTCCAGTTCGGCGACCACATCGGCGTGGGCTACACCACCGCCAAGTGGGACTTCGGCCTGAAGTACCAGCATTACTCGAACGCCAGCATCAAGAGCCCGAACGGGGGCGCGAACTGGATCATCGCCAAGGCCGCCTACAAGTTCTGAACGTGGCAGCCGGACGGAGTCCGGTTGCGATTTATGACACAATCGGACCAGGGCGGGCCGCCCGGCCTGCCGGTATCACGAGGTCCGATTGACTGATTCCAGCACCATCAAGCGCTACCTGCCGTGGCTCGTCGCGACTGCCCTGTTCATGGAGCATCTCGACGCCACCGTCGTCAATACCGCCATTCCGAGCATCGCGGCCAGCCTGCAAGTGACGCCGCTGAGCCTGAAATCGGTGGTCACCAGCTACATCCTCGGCCTGGCCGTCGGCATCCCGCTCAGCGGCTGGATGGCCGACCGCTTCGGCACCCGGCGCGTGTTCTTCACCGCCATCTCGATCTTCACCATCGCCTCGGTGCTCTGCGGCCTGTCCGTGAACGCGCAGATGATGACGGGCGCCCGCCTGCTGCAGGGCCTGGGCGGCGCGATGATGATGCCGGTCGGCCGCCTGGCCATCGTGCGCACCTTCCCCAAGAGCGAACTGCTGGCGGCGATGAACTTCGTGATCATCCCGGCCCTGATCGGACCGCTGCTGGGGCCGACGGTCGGCGGGCTGATCGTGCACTGGACCACATGGCGCATGATCTTCTTCATCAACGTGCCGGTGGGCCTGGCGGCGCTCTACCTGGTCTGGAAACACATGCCCGACTACCGCGGCCATGAGAAACGCCCGCTCGACGTCATCGGCCTGGTCCTGTTCAGCAGCGGCACGGCGATCCTGTCCTGGCTGCTGGAAGTGTTCGGCGAGCACACGCTCGACGCACTCACGGCCGCCCTGCTGCTGGCCCTGTCCCTCGGCCTGCTGGGCACCTACGCCTGGCACGCGCTGCGCATCAAGCATCCGCTGCTGCGCCTCACCCTGTTCAAGGTGCGCACCTTCCGCATCTCGGTGGCGGGCGGCTTCCTCACCCGGCTGGGCGTGGGCGCCCTGCCCTTCCTGCTGCCGCTGCTGTACCAGCTCGGGCTGGGCCTGCCGGCCTGGCAATCGGGCCTGCTGATGATGCCGTCCGCAGCGGCCGCGATGGGCATGAAGATGTTCGCGCCCAGGCTGCTGGCGCGCTTCGGCTACCGCCAGGTGCTGACCGTGAACACGGTGCTCATCGGCCTGACGATCTCGATGTTCACCCTGGTCGGACCGGGCACGCCCTTCTACGTCATCGTCGCCATCAGCCTGGCACAGGGCTTCTTCAATTCGCTGCAGTTCTCGAGCATGAACACGCTGGCCTACGCCGACATCGAGCCGCAGGACACCAGCATGGCGAGCACGATGTCGAGCTCCTTCCAGCAGCTGTCGATGAGCTTCGGCCTGGCCGCCGGTTCGATCGTGACCGCCTGGTTCCTGGGGCCGGTGGCGCAGGACAACCGGGAGCAGGTGGCCCAGGCCCTGCACCATGGATTCGCGACGCTGGCGGTCCTGACGCTGCTGTCCTCGGTCGTGTTCTGGCGCCTGCGCCGCAACGACGGCGACAGCATCAGCCGCGGCCAGGCCAAGGCCAAGGAAGCGGAGCCGGTCGAGGCCGGCCAGGGGACCTAGGGATTCAGGAGAGGCAGGCGCCGCCCGCTGGCGCCTGGTAGGGCACCGGCGTACCCGGTTTCTCGACGTGGTAGTACAGCGAGACGATCTTCCAGCCGCCGTCATCGCGGTAGAGCTGGATGCTGTTGACGCCAACGTAATCGGCTTTGGCGGAGGTGGGGTCGCGCCGGGTTTCGACGACGCTGTACACGGTGGCGAAGCGGTCGTATTCCTTCACGTCGCGGACGACTTCGCACTCGTGGAATCCGTGCGGCCGGGCCTGGCGCTGGCCGGCGATGAAATCCGCAGCCTTGACGGACTGGAAGCGTGGCTGGCCGTCGCGATAGACGCCGCCGGCGACGATCGCATCGTCGCGAAAGAGCCGCTGCAGCCGGTCGGCGTCCGCCGCCACGCCCGGAGCGTGACTCGACGCTTGCCACAGCGCCGCGACCACGGTCTCGGGACCGGCCGAGGCGGAAGCAATCAGCGGCAGGCAGGCGAGGATGGCAGGGAGCAGGCGGCGCATGGACGGATTCTCGTAAAAGCGATGCCTGCAGTATAACGTTTACGTACAGCAAAAAGCCCGCAGGAGGCGGTAATGCCGTTCAGTTAAGACTGAACGGCATTTTTATTTTGTCGTTGTAAACGCGCGGCAACGCTGTTAACCTTCGTCGCCATGTTCGACGACACTCTACATTTCCTGGCGAATCACCTCGAGGCTCCCGACTGGGCAAGGTTGGGAGAGCATCTGCCGTATCAATGGGTCGAGCAGGCGGTTGTAAGTACGGAGGCAGCGAGTATCCGACATCGACGCTTGCCCGCCGAGCAGGTGGTATGGCTGATGGTGGCTTTGGCCTTGTACAGGCATAAGTCCATCAGCGAGGTGCTCGATGATCTTGGTCTGGCGCTACCAGATTCGCAAACCCCGTTTGTCAGCAAAAGCGCTGCGGCGCAAGCCCGCCAGCGCGTCGGGGCAGAACCCATGAAATGGCTGTTCGAGCGCTCGGCGAGGCATTGGGTTGCACAGGACAAGAAGGCCTATCTGTTCAAGGGCCTACAGCTGTTCGCGATGGACGGTACCACCTTGCGCACGCACGATACGGTGGAAAGCCGTGAGCACTTCGGAGCCCAAAGCTACGCCAGCGATACGGTGGCAAGCTACCCTCAAGTGCGCGGCGTTACCTTGACATCGCTTCCAACGCACTTGGTGCATAGTGCTGTGTTCGGGCCGTATTCGACCAATGAAATGCTGTATGCAAAGCAGCTGATCGAAGATATTCCCGATGAATCGTTGACGGTCTTCGATCGAGGTTTCTTGTCTGCCGAGATCTTGTGCGGCCTGACAGGCGGCGGTGCTGAACGGCACTTCATCATTCCGGCCAAGTCGAACACCAAATGGGAAGCGCTAGAAGACGCCAGCAACGACATGCTGGTGCGCATGCGCGTCTCGCCTCAAGCCCGGGCCAAGTGTTCGGAGTTGCCCGAGTTCTGGGAAGCACGCGCCATTACCGTTGTCGACGCGCAGGCACGCAAGCGCATTCTACTGACGTCGCTGCGCGATCGCCGACGTTACAAGCCCGCCGACATCGTCGCCTGCTACGACAAGCGCTGGGGAATCGAAACGAGCTATCGGGAACTCAAGCAGACGATGCTCGGCACGGCTCTCACGCTGCGCTCGAAAACGGTTGACGGGATATATCAGGAAATCTGGGGCACGCTCATCGCCTACAACCTGATTCGTCTCGAGATCGCCAAGGCCGCGCTGGCAGTCAAGTGCGAGCCGACCGAAGTGAGCTTCATTCGGGCATTCCACCTGATTCAATTTGAATTACACTGGGCTGGTGTCACCAGGTCCTACGGCAAATTGCCTGCCTCGATGAAGCACCTTCGGGAAAGGCTGGTTAGCCTCCTGAAAGACGAACGGCCCGGCCGCAAATGCGACCGGGCCGTCAAGGCAGCGCCGAAGCGCTATGCCGTTCGAAAGGTCAAGAAGCTACCTTAACTGAACGGCATTACGCAGGAGGCGGGCTTTGCAGGTGATCAGCGGCGCCAGTGGCCGCGACCACGACCGCGGTCATGTCCGCGGTCGTCACGCCAGCCGTGACCGCGATGGTAGCCACGGCGCGGCGCATCGTAATAGCCGAGGCCCAGGTTCAGTTCGACCGGCGGTCCGACGTAGCTTGAGTAGCCTCCGCCATAATATGGGTCGTAGCCGGCGTAGGGCGGCCCGTATACCGCACAGCCACCGAGTCCGGCGGCCAGCAGCAGTCCGGCCGCGCATCGTTTTAACACACTATTGCTTCGAGTAGTCATCTAAGCCCCCTAACGGTGAACCTGAGTTCAGTGTAGGTCCGGGCAGGATGGATGCACATCGAAGTTACGTTTGCTAACCTGGTTTCTCGAAGGCACGCAAAGCGGCGAGCCGGCCGGGCCGGCCCGACGGGATGCAGCTCAGTTCAGCGGTTGCGGAATCACCTGCACGGAACCGCGTTTTCGGGGCTGCGGCGTGGTAATCGGGGAAAAATAGATGCGCTTCTGCTCCATGGCGACATAGACGCGATGCCGATGCAGGAAGTCCGCACCCAGTACCAGTGCTTCTCCTTCGTGGCTCAGCTCCATCAGGCGCAGATCCAGTTCCTTGACCTCGAGCGAGCCGATCGACATCACGGGAACCGGGACTTTCCACACCGGCTTGTCGGCGGCGTGTCCGGGCAGAGGCGCCTCGCGTACCGCGCCAGGCGAGTCCGGCGACAATCCGAGCCTGACCGCGGCGGCTTTCGGCACATAGGAATAAGGCGTCGCGGTGGACAGCAAGGCGTGGATGGGCTTTCCGCCAATCGTTGCGACGAAGACGACCCGTGCGTCGCGCTTCCATGGGTCCCACATGGCAAGCACCGACGCCGCCTGCGGATCCCAATAGGCCAGGTGTGCGCTGGTGCAGCCATTTGGATTGAACGACTTCAGGTAGCCGGCATCGAGGGCGATTTCGAGGTCGCTCTGAAGCAGCATGCCGGCGCCGACACGGACTCCGTAGGTGTCGTCCATGAAGTTTTCGACCTTGTAGGTGCCGCCTTTTCCTTTGACCGGTCCGATCGAGAAATCCTTGACGTTGGCATGCGAAATATCCAAGTACAGATCGACCGTCTTCGGATTGCGCGCATCTTCGGCGTCCAGCTTGCTAGTCGTATGGCGTACCTCGATGCCGAGACGCTCCAGGATCTTCTTGTTGAACACCAGGGACTCCCCGGCGCCTGTGCTCAGCATGGCAGGAACGGTGCTGCCGTTGATCGTGGCGTCGGCGACCGGGCGCAAGTCGTCGGTAAAGGTGAGCGGGATAGTGGCCTGTTCACGCAGGTCGCAGCCTGCCGGCAAGGAATTCGCCCATGCTGCATGCGACACGAAGAGGCCGGTGCAGATCGCGGTACGGAGCAAAAACGTGGAAAAGGCCGGGGGCTTGAGGCTCATCATATTGTCCTGGTTAGTCTGCATGAAATGCAGTATAGGGACCCGGATGAGCAAAACACGGGCTTGGCGAAAATTACCCTTTTTTCATATAAGCAGGTCAGTTTTCGAGCGCACAAAACAAAAAACCCCACCGGATCACCGGTGGGGTTTTTCTTATAACTAGCCTGACGATAACCTACTTTCACACTGGTTGCAGCACTATCATCGGCGCAAAGTCGTTTCACGGTCCTGTTCGGGATGGGAAGGGGTGGGACCGACTTGCTATGGTCATCAGGCTTTGACTTGTCGTGA
>NZ_ATYR01000052.1 GCF_000427785.1 Massilia alkalitolerans DSM 17462 | reverse complement strand
CGTTCGACTTGCATGTGTAAAGCATGCCGCCAGCGTTCAATCTGAGCCAGGATCAAACTCTTCAGTTCAATCTCTGTTTGTTGACACTTTCGTGTCATCCGTATTGCTACGGAGTCGCTCACTCAAGATACTGACCGTTATCTCATTGCTGAGACAACGCTTAATACTTTTGTGAACATTTGATAATTTAAGTAATCACTGACCGAAGTCAGCGACACCTTCATCAAACGCCCACACTTATCGACTGTTGATTGTTAAAGAACCGTTGTTCTGTTCTGCTATCGCTACGAAGCGTTGTGTTCGTCAGCAGCAGAGAAGCGAGATTATGCTGTGTTTTGCGTTTATCGTCAAGCCCCTCTTTTTTCTCTTTCGCTGTCGCTGCTTTAAAAGCTGCGATGTGCGTCGAAGAAACGAGACTATAGCAAAGCGCGGCGGGACTGACAACGCCTGCGACTATGTTATCGTCGCGTTTTTTCCACCTTATCTCCCCGGCAATGCACCTTCCCCATATTACGCCGACTGCCGATGCGGCCCTGTCGCAGGCACTCCTGGATGCCATCAATAACAAAACCAAACCGCTCGGCAGCCTGGGACGCCTCGAAACCCTGGCCACCCAGCTCGGCCTGATCCAGGGCACGACGCGCATCCGGATCGCGGATCCCGCCATCCTGGTATTTGCGGGCGACCATGGTGTCGTGGCGGAAGGCGTATCTGCCTATCCGCAGGACGTGACCTGGCAAATGGTCGAGAACTTCCTGGCCAATGGCGCCGCCATCAATGTATTTGCCCGCCAGAATGGCTGTGCGCTGCATGTGATCGATGCGGGCGTCAACCACGACTTCGGCGCGCGCCCCGGCCTGCACGACCGCAAAATCGCCAACGGCACGCGCAACTTCGCCGCCGAGCCGGCGATGTCGCGCCAGCAGCTCGAGGCCGCGCTGGAGCATGGCATGGCATTGGCGCGCGACCTGCCCGGCAACGTGGTCGGCTTCGGAGAGATGGGCATCGGTAACACCACCGCCGCCGCGGCCATCATGCACAAGCTGACCGGGCTGCCGCTGGAGCAATGCGTGGGCGCCGGCACGGGCCTGTCGTCGGACGGCATCCGGCGCAAGCAGCAGGTCATCGCGGCCGCCGTGCAACAACATGCCGGCGTCGCCGATCCGCTCGCCGTGCTGGCCACCTTTGGCGGCTTCGAAGTCGCCATGATGACGGGCGCGCTGCTCAAGGCCGCCGAGCTGCGCAAGGTGTTGCTGATCGACGGCTTCATCGTCACCAGCGCCCTGCTGGTGGCCGCCCGCCTGCAGCCGGCGATCCTCGATTACTGCGTATTCGCCCACGCGTCGAGCGAAAACGGCCACCGCCTGATGCTCGATGCGCTCGGCGCCGAGCCACTACTGCAGCTCGGCCTGCGCCTGGGCGAAGGCACCGGCAGCGCACTCGCCCTGCCCCTGCTGCATGCGGCTGCCAACTTCCTGAACGAGATGGCGACCTTCGCCTCCGCGCAGGTCAGCACCGGCGCGCAGTAGGACCATGCAGCAGCTGCGCCTGTTCTTCATCGCGGTCCAGTTCTTCACGCGCCTGCCGATCCCGCGCTGGGTCGGCTTCGAGCAGGAATGGCTGCACCATGCGTCGCGCTACTTCCCGCTGGTCGGCATCGTGGTGGGTGCGATCGCCGCCGGCGTGTACGCCGCCGCTGCACTGGTGTTTCCCGCTGCGGTCGCGGCAGTCCTGTCGACCGCAGCGACCATCTATGCCACTGGCGCCTTCCACGAAGACGGCTTCGCCGACACCTGCGATGGACTCGGCGGCGGGATGACGCGCGAACGCGTGCTCGAGATCATGAAGGACTCGCGGGTCGGCGCCTACGGCGCCATCGGCGTCGTAGGCATGCTCGGCGCGAAGTGCAGCACGCTGGCGATGCTGCCGCCAAGCAGCGCCATCGGCGCCCTGTTGCTCGCCCATCCGCTGTCGCGCCTCGCGGCGACGTCCCTCATCTGGCGCATGGAGTATGCGCGCGCCGAAGGCAAGGCCAAGCCGCTGGCGGAACGCATGACGACAAGCGAATTCGCGATCGCATCCTCGACGGTCGCCATCGCCGCCGCCATCCTGCTCGCAACCGGCGCGCTCGACCTGCGCGCCCTGCTTGCCGCGCTCGTCGCGGGTGTTGCTGCGACCTGGTGGTTGGCCCGCAAGTTCGCGCGCCGCATTGGCGGCTATACCGGCGACTGCCTCGGCGCGGTGCAGCAGTTGGCCGAGGTCCTCATCTATCTTGCCGTGCTGGCCACGCTCGGCCACGGCGCCCTCGCATAAAAATGCAGTTGATCCTGGTGCGCCATCCCCAGCCGGAGGTCGCGCCCGGCCTCTGCTATGGCAGGGCCAACGTTTCGACATCTATCGAAGCGATCACGCAGGTAGCCACCACGCTGCGCGCCGCTGGCCTGCCGGGGCGACTCCCCGTCTACGCAAGCCCGCTCGCACGTTGCGCGACCCTCGCCGCGGCGCTCGACGTCCCGGTCACGCTCGATGCCCGCCTGGCCGAGATGGACTTCGGCACCTGGGAGATGCGCGCCTGGGACGCCATCCCGCGCGCCGAGGTCGACGCCTGGGCCGCCGACCTGCTGCACTACCGTCCCGGCGGCGGGGAGAACGTGCTCGAGGTGGCCCGCCGCGTCGCCGCATTCCGCCAGCAGCTGCGGCATCCTGCGGCGCTCGTCATCTGCCACGCCGGCACGATCCGCCTGCTGTCGGCCCTGCACCAAGGGGGCAGCATCGAACAGGCCGCGTTACGCGCCGCCTCCAGCGCCCACCGCATCGGCTACGGCGAAGTCGTCGTGCTGAAAGACTGACAACGCCGCGCGACCCTGCGTATAATGGCGGCGTTTTGGTGCTCGCGGTCGTGTCCACGACCGCAGTTAAACGGGAAACACGAAGCCCTTCAACAAGGCCAACGTGTGCTGCCCCCGCAACGGTAAGCAAGTGCCGCGCTCGCGATTGATCCGATCAACGAGTTACGCGGCAAACCGTCTTCCATGACCACTGTGCATCCGCATGGGAAGGTCGGACGGCCACACTTGCCAGCCCGGATACCGGCCAAAAGGTGGAAGCGTGCCATTGGTGCGCTTCTGATCAATCTGGCCTACGGGGACGTCGGCTGGTTGTCTTTTGATTGAGCTATTCATGAACTTTCCTGTAACACGGCTTGCGGCCGCGCTGTCGCTCGCATTCGCCTTTGCTGCGCCCGCAGTCGCCCAAACCTTCGATTCGGTCCTCGTCACCGCCAACCGCATGCCGCAGCGCGCGGTCGACGTGATCGCCGACACCACCGTGATCCACGCCGACGAGATCGCCCGTTCCGGCGCCGGCTCGGTGGCCGACGTGCTGCAGCGCCAGCGCGGCATCGAGATCACCCGCAACGGCAGCGCCGGCGCCTCGACCAGCGTATTCCTGCGCGGCGCCAACAGCAACGGGGTCGTGGTCCTGCTGGACGGCGTACGCATCGGTTCGTCCACCAGCGGCGTCGCCGCCTGGAATGCGGTGCCGCTCGGCGCCATCGAACGCATCGAAATCGTCTACGGCCCGCTCAGCACCCTGTACGGCGCGGACGCGATCGGCGGCGTGATCCAGATCTTCACCCGCAAGGGCGACGGCGGTCCGGTCGTCAGCGGCTCGGTCGGCGCCGGCAGCAACGCGACGCGCCAGGCCGACGCCGGCGTGCACGGCTCCGCCAACGGCCTGCGCTACGCCTTCGGCGCCGGCCATGAGGAGTCGGACGGCTTTTCGGCCACGCGCCCGGGCGCCTTCGGCTTCAATCCGGACGAAGACGGCTATCGCCGCCGCAACGCCAATGGCCAGCTGTCGTATGCGCTGACCCCGACCCTCGAAGTCGGCGCCCAATTCCTGCACAGCGACCTGCGCGCGCAGTACGACAGCGGCAGCGCCGCCTACGACGTCCACAACGAGCAAGACCTGAACACGGCGGCGGTCTATGCCACCGGCCAGTTCAGCGCCGCCTGGCGCAGCACCCTGCAATACGCGCGCTCGGACGACAAACTGGGCAGCTTCACCAGCAGCGCCCCATCCGGCGCCAGCCAGATCGACACCCGGCAGGACGAGCTGACCTGGCAGAACAGCATCGCGCTCGGCCCCGACACCCTGCAGCTGCTCTACAGCCACCGCAAGGAGGAAGTGGAATCGAGCGCCACCGCGGACCTGTCGCGCTCGCGCACCACCAACGCGTATGCGGCCGTCTATTCAGCCAAGCGTGGCGCCCACCTGTTCGATGTCAGCGCCCGCCATGACCGTTCGTCTGTCTATGGCAGCAAGAACACCGGAGCCGCCGGCTATGGCTACGATTTTGGCGGAGGCCTGCGCGCCACCGCCAGCGTCGGCACCAGCTTCCGCGCGCCGACCTTCAACGAACTGTACTACCCGAACTACGGCCTGCCGACCAACCGTCCGGAACAGGGCCGCAACCGGGAAGCCGGCCTGCGCTACGACGCCGGCAGCGTGCAGTTCGACGCCACCTACTTCCGCAACCGCCTCACCGACATGATTGTCTCGGCCACGCCCTGCCCGGGCCGTGCCGGCAGCTGCGCCTACAACGTCAACCGGGCCCAGCTCGAAGGCGTCACGGTGGCGGCGCGGACGCGCGTCAGCGGCATCAACCTGCGCGGCAGCCTGGACTGGCAGGATCCGAAGGACCTCACTACCGGCAAGCAGCTGGCGCGCCGCTCGAAGAAGCATGCCAGCTTCAGCGCCGACAGCAGCTGGGGCGTGCTCAAGGCCGGCGCCGAGCTGCAGCTCTCCGGCGAGCGCTTCGACGATGCCGCCAACCGCAATCGCCTCGGTGGTTACGGCCTGCTCAACCTGTACACTACCTGGCAAGTGGCGCCGAACGTATCGCTGCTGGTCCGCCTCGACAACGTCGCCGACAAGCAGTACGAACTGGCGCGCTACTACGGCACCAGCGGCCGCACCTGGTTCGCCGGCCTGCGCTACGGCATCCGCTGACCAAGACGCCACCAAGAAGGAGACCCATGCATCACCCCGCTCAAGCACAGCGCCGGCGCGCCATGCTCGTCATCGGCGCCCTACTGCTGTGCGCCGTCGCCAGCCTGCTGTTCTCCGGCATGACGGGCTCGATCGCCGTGCCGCTGGCCGAGATGCCGGACGCCCTGCGCCAGCTGGCGCAAGGCGAAAGCTCGCTGGCGGCCTCGCTGCTCGAGCTGCGCGCCGGCCGGGCGCTGACGGCCTTCGTGACCGGCGGCGCATTGGCCCTGGCCGGGGTGATGATGCAGGCCCTGCTGCGCAACCCGCTGGCCGACCCCTATGTGCTCGGCATTTCGGCGGGCGCCTCGGTCGGCGCCCTGCTGGCCCTGCTCCTGATGGCCAGCGCCATCGTGGTCGACATGGCGGCGCTGGCCGGCGCGGTGGGGGTATCGATGCTGCTCTACCTGCTGGCCCGGCGCGACCTGCGCAGCGGACTGGCGCTGGAAGCCGGCACCTCGATGCTGCTGCTCACCGGCGTGATCCTGTCCTCGGCCTGCATGGCCCTGGTCACCCTGATGCTGTCGATCGCCCCGGAAGGCCGGCTGCGCAGCATGATTTTCTGGATGATCGGCGACCTGGCCGGCGCGCCGCTGCGCCTGGCGCCGTGGGTGGTGCTCGGCGCCGCCCTGCTGTACGCCCTGCGCAGCGCACGCGCCATGAACGTGGTCGCGCTGCATGCTGAGGCCGCGGCCACGCTCGGCATCCGTGTCGGCAGCCTGCGCAAGGGCCTGTTCTTCGTTTCCGGCGTGCTGACGGCCAGCGCCGTCACCAGCGCCGGCTCGGTCGGCTTCGTCGGCCTGATCGTCCCGCACGCCTGCCGCTTCGCCTTCGGTCCCGACCACCGGGTCTTGATCCCGGCGGCGGTGCTGGCGGGCGGCAGCTTCCTGGTGCTGTGCGACACGCTGGCGCGCACCGTCATCGCGCCGCAGCAGCTGCCGGTCGGCGCCATCACCGCGATCATCGGCGCGCCGGTGTTCCTCTACCAGCTGCACCGTTTGCGGAGGTGAGATGATCTGGACCGAACACCTTGACCTCAAGGCCGGCAACCGCCTGCTGGTGCGCCAGCTCGACTGGGCCGCCCGCCCCGGCGAATGCTGGAGCATCATCGGCCGCAACGGCGCCGGCAAGAGCACCCTGCTGCGCACCCTGGCCGGCCTGCACCGTCCGGATGCCGGCGCGGTGTTCGTCGGCGGCCGCGCGCTCGACGCCTGGGCGCCGGAAGAACTGGCGCGCGAGCGCGCCTTCCTGGCGCAGTCGCGCCACGACGCGTTTTCGTACAGCGCGATCGAGACCGTGCTGTCGGCGCGCCACCCTTACCACGCCGAGCGCTACTGGGAAGGCAGCGACGACCACCAGGCCGCCATGCACGCCCTGGAGGCGATGGAAGTGGCGGACCTTGCCGCCCGCGACGTGCGCACCCTGTCCGGCGGCGAGCGCCAGCGGGTCGCCATCGCCGCGCTGCTGGCACAGGATACCCAACTGTTGCTGCTCGACGAGCCGGCCAACGCGCTCGACCTGGCGCACCAGGTCAGCAGCATGGCCCTGCTGGCCGGCCTGTGCCGCGAGCAGGGCAAGATTGTGGTCATGATCGGCCACGACCTGAACCTTGCCTACCGCATTTCCACCCACGCGCTGCTGTTGATGGGCGACGGTTGCTGGCAGGCCGGCCCGGTCGACGACACCATGCGGCCGGCGCTGCTGGGCGATTACCTCGGCCACCCGATCGAGATGATCGAGCACGGCGGCCGCCGCATATTTCTCCCCCATGAGGCTAGCGTATGAACGAGATGACCCAAGAAGAGACTGCTGCATTGAACGAGCGCCACCGCCAGCGCATGGAACGCAAGAAGGCCGTCATCGACGCAAAAATCGCGGCGGCGGACAAGGAAATTGGCATCGTCATCGTCAATACCGGCAACGGCAAGGGCAAGAGCTCGAGCGCCTTCGGCATGGTGACGCGCGCGCTCGGCCACGGCATGAAGGTCGGCGTGGTCCAGTTCATCAAGGGCGCCATGTCGACCGGCGAGGAAAAATTCCTGCGCCGCTTCCCGGACGAGGTCAGTTTCCACGCAATGGGCGAAGGCTATACCTGGGAAACCCAGGACCGCGAGCGCGACATCGCCAAGGCCGGCGAGGCCTGGGAGCAGGCCAGGCGCTTCCTGCAGGACCCGGCCTACGGCATGGTGGTGCTGGATGAACTGAACATCGCGCTCAAGTACAAATACCTCGACGTGCACACGGTCATTGCCGACCTGCTCGACCGTCCCGTCATGCAGCACGTGGTGGTGACCGGCCGCGCGGCGCCGCCCGAGCTGGTGGCGGTGGCCGACACGGTCACCGAGATGAACGTGGTCAAGCACGCCTTCAAGGCGGGCATCGCGGCCCAAGCGGGGACGGAGTGGTGATGGACCGGGATGCGGGCGCCCGCGCCGTGCTGGTCGCGGCCATGTCGTCGGGCCAGGGCAAGACCAGCGTCACCGCCGCGCTGGCGCGCAAGCTGCTGCGCCAGGGACTGCGCGTGCGGGTATTCAAGTGCGGACCGGACTTCATCGACCCGATGCTGCTCGAACGCGCGTCGGGCGCGCCGGTCCATACGCTCGACCTGTGGATGGTCGGCGTCGAGGAATGCCGGCGCCGCCTGCACGACGCGGCGCGCGAAGCCGATGCGATCCTGATCGAGGGCGTCATGGGCCTGTACGACGGCTCGCCCTCGGCGGCCGACCTGGCGCGCGAATTCGGCGTGCCCGTGCTGGCGGTGATCGATGCCTCGGCCATGGCCCAGACCGCGGGCGCGGTGGCACGCGGCCTGCGCGACTACGGCCCGGTACAGCTGGCCGGCGTGGTGGCCAACCGCATCGCAAGCAAAGGCCATGCGAAGATGGTGGCCTCGTCCTTGCGCGACATTGCGCTGCTCGGCTGGCTGGCGCGCCAGGACACGCCGCTGCCGGAGCGCCACCTGGGACTGGTCCTGCCCGGCGAAGTCGAGGGGCTGGACGCCCTGCTCGACAAGCTCGCGGACGGCCTGCACTTCAACGAGGATGCCTGGAACGCCCTGTCCCTCATGACGCAGTCCGCGCCCGAGTGGCAGGAGGTCGAGCGCCTGCTGGACGGACGGGTCGTCGCCATCGCCCGCGACCCGGCTTTCTGCTTTCTCTACCCCGCCAACCTGGACCTGCTGGAAAAGATGGGCGCCCGCCTGCGCTACTTCTCGCCCCTTGGGGATGAAGCGGTGCCGATTGATGCCGACGCCGTCTTCCTGCCGGGCGGCTACCCGGAGCTGCACTGCGCGGAGCTGGCGCAGGCCGCCAACTGGCAATCGTCGATCCGTGCGACGCATGCACGAGGCGTGCCGATCCTGGCGGAATGCGGCGGCATGATGGTGCTCGCCGACGGCCTCACCGACCAGGAAGGGCAGCGCTGGCCCATGGTGGGGCTGCTGCCGGGCGAAGTGCACATGCAGCCGCGCCTGGCCGGCCTCGGCGCACATGCCATGCCGACCGACCAGGGACCGGTGCGCGGCCACAGCTTCCACTATTCGCGCCTGGAGACCGCGGCGCCGGCGCAGGCGCATACCGTCAAGACCGGCAACGGCGCACAGGGCGAAGCCGTGTACCGCATCGGTTCGCTCACCGCCTCCTACTTCCACGCCTACTTCCCGTCCAACCCGCCCGCCGTGGCCGCGCTGCTCGGCGGGGGCAGCCCATGAGCACTACCCTGGTGCTGGGCGGCGCACGCTCCGGCAAGAGCGCCTACGCCGAGCGCCTGGCCCATGCATCCGGCAAGGAGGTCGTCTACCTGGCCACCTCGCGCGCCGGCGACGCCGAAATGGCGGCGCGCATTGCCCAGCACCGCGCCCGCCGCCCTGCCCATTGGCACACGGTCGAAGAAGAACTGGGACTGGCGGCCGCGCTGAGGGAGCATTGCGGGCCGGGACGCCTGGTGCTGGTCGACTGCCTGACGCTGTGGCTGAGCAACCTGATGTTCTGCGACGGCCGCGCGTGGCCGGAGGTGGGCGAGGTGGCGCTGCCCGAACGCTTTCACCAGGAGCGCGCGGCGCTGCTGGACTTTCTCGATGCCGGCGCCGAAGGCGACATCGTGTTTGTCTCGAACGAAGTCGGCATGGGCATCGTGCCCTGGGGCGCGGTGTCGCGCTGCTTTGCCAATGAAGCGGGCTGGCTGAACCAGGCAGTGGCCGCGCACGCCGATCGCGCGGTGTTCGTGGCGGCCGGACTGCCGCTGGTGCTGAAGGGCGCCGCATGCTGAGCGGGCTGTCGCTGCCGCAGCTGGCCGGCCTGCTGGCGGCGGGCATCCTGCTCGACCTGCTGCTGGGCGAGCCGCGGCGTTGGCATCCGCTGGTCGGCTTCGGCCGGCTCGCGCAGGCTATCGAGCGCCGCCTGAACCGCGGCACCCTGCCCTTCCTGCGCGGGCTGCTGGCCTGGCTGTTGGCCGTGCTGCCCTTGAGCCTGCTGGCCTGGCTGGCGGCGGCGCATGCCGGGCTGTGGCTGCACGCCCTTCTCCTGTACGCCTGCATCGGGCTGCGCAGCCTGCGCGACCATACGATGCCGATCGTCGACGCGCTGCGTGCCGGCGACCTGGAAACTGCGCGCGCCCGCACGTCCTGGATCGTCAGCCGCGATACCCATCAGGCCGGCGAAACCGACCTGGCAAAAGCCGGCGCCGAATCGCTGCTCGAGAACGGCAACGATGCGGTGTTCGGCACCCTGTTCTGGTTCCTGGTCGCGGGCGGCGCCGGCGCCGTCCTGTTCCGGCTGGCGAACACGCTCGATGCGATGTGGGGCTACCGGAACGCGCGCTTCATTCTCTTCGGCCGTGCGGCCGCGCGGATCGACGACGCGCTCAACTATGTGCCGGCGCGGCTGACCGCGCTGTCCTACGTCGTGCTGGCGGGCGCCGGACGCGCACGCGCCTGGCAATGCTGGCGCACCCAGGCGCCCGCCTGGAGCAGCCCGAACGCCGGGCCGGTGATGGCAAGCGGCGCCGGCGCGCTCGGCGTCTCGCTCGGCGGCGCCGCCGTCTACGACGGACAGCTGGAGCAGCGTCCGCCACTCGGCGCCGGTCCCAACGCCACCGCAAGCGACATCGTGCGCGCATGGCGCCTGGTGCTGCACACCACCCTGCTCTGGCTCGGCCTGGCCTGCGCGGCAGCGCTGTTTATCCTGGTATGGGGGCAGCATGCTTGAACACGGCGGCAAGCTGCGCGAGGCTGCGCGCCTGTACGGGCGTGGCGACTGGATCGACCTGTCGACCGGCATCAATCCGCACGGCTATCCCGCCCCCAGCCTGCCTGCCGATGCCTGGCACCGCCTGCCCGAGCCGGATCCGGCACTGGCCGCCGCGGCCTGCGCCTATTACGGCGCGCCTGCCCTGTTGCCGGTCGCCGGCACCCAGGCCGCGATCCAGGCGCTTCCCCGGCTGCGCGCACGCTCGCGGGTCACGGTGTCCAGCCCCTCGTATGCCGAGCACGCGCATGCCTGGCGACAGCAGGGGCACGTGTTGCGGCTCGCTTCCTATGCGGATCTGGACTGCGCGATCGACGGCAGCGAAGTCGTGGTGGTCGTCAATCCCAACAACCCTACCGGCGAGACCATCGGGCCCGAACGCCTGCTGGACTGGGCCGCGCGCTTGGGAAAGCGCGGCGGCTGGCTGGTGGTCGATGAGGCATTCGGCGACACCGATCCGGCGCTGAGCGTCGCCGCCCATGCGGGCCAGCCCGGACTGATCGTCCTGCGCTCGGTCGGCAAGTTCTTTGGCTTGGCCGGGCTGCGGCTGGGATTCGTGGGCGCCGACGCCGCCACGCTGCGCGTGCTCGACGACCTGCTGGGACCGTGGGCCGTCAGCGGTCCGGCGCAGGCGGTGGCCGGGCAGGCGCTGCGCGACCTGGACTGGCAGCGGCAAACTTTCGAACAACTGCAGGCCTCCGGCCGGCGCATGCGCACCCTGCTGGCAGCGCATGGCATTCGGGCCAGCGGCACGCCGCTGTTCCACTGGTGGGCTGAGGCACAGCCGGAGGCCTTCCACACGCACATGGCGGAGCGCGGCATCTGGTGCCGCCTGTTCCGCGAGGCCGGACGCGGCATCCGGATCGGCCTGCCGGCGGACGAAGCGGGATGGCAGCGCCTCGACAAGGCACTTCAAGAATGGAGCAATGGATGAGACGGATGGCGGTTCTGGCAACGGCGCTGCTTGCGCCGGCAGTGGGCGCGGTGACGGTACATGACGACGCGGGCAATGCGGTCACGCTCGACAAGCCGGCGATGCGGGTGATCTCGATGGCGCCGCACGTGACGGAAACCCTGTTCGCCGCGGGCGGAGGCAGCCGCATCGTGGGCGCGGTCAACTACAGCGACTATCCAGAAGCCGCCAAGAGCATCCCGCGCATCGGCTCGAACCGCGAGATCGACATGGAACGCGTCATCAGCATGAAGCCGGACCTGATCGTGGCCTGGATGCACAACAATTCCGAGCGGCAGATCGAGATGGTGCGCAAGCTGGGCGTGCCGGTATTCCTGAGCGACCCGCAGAAGCTGGAAGGCATTCCGGACAACGTGGCGCGCCTCGGCCAGCTGATGGGCACCCAGGCGGTGGCCGATCCGGCCGCGGCGGAACTGCGCCGGCAGCTGGCCAGCCTGCGCAGCCGCTATGCCGGCCGCCCGACCGTGCGGACCTTTTATCAGGTGTGGGACAAGCCGCTGTACACCCTCAGCGGCCGCCACATCATCACCGACGCGCTGCGCCTGTGCGGCGGCGAGAACATCTTCGACAAGCTGACGGTGACCGCGCCGATCGTGTCGATCGAGAGCGTGCTCCAGGCCGATCCCGAAGTCGTGTTCGGCACAGCCGAGAAGAACTACGGCGGCGTCAATCTGTGGAAGCCGTACGCGAGCTTGACGGCGACCCGCAAGGACAACCTGTTCACGGTCGACGGCAACCTGCTCAACCGCGCCGGTCCGCGCATGATCGCCGGGACCGCGGTCCTGTGCGAGAAGCTCGAGCTGGCCCGCCAGCACCGCAGCCGATGAGCGCCCTGCCCTTCCGTACCCTGATGGTACAGGGCACGACCTCGGACGCCGGCAAGAGCACCGTGGTCGCCGCCCTGTGCCGGCTTTTGCGGCGCCGCGGTGTGCGGGTGGCGCCGTTCAAACCGCAGAACATGGCGCTCAACAGCGCGGTCACGAGCGACGGCGGCGAGATCGGCCGCGCCCAGGCCCTGCAGGCGATCGCAGCCGGTGTCGAGCCGCACACCGACATGAACCCGGTCCTGCTCAAGCCCTCCAGCGACACCGGCGCCCAGGTGATCATCCATGGCCGCGTGCGTGCCGAGATGAACGCGCGCGACTACCACCAGTACAAGACCGTGGCCATGGCGGCGGTGCTGGAATCGCATGCGCGCCTGCTGTCGCAGTACGAAGCGGTGGTGGTCGAAGGCGCGGGCAGCCCGGCCGAGATCAACCTGCGCGACCGCGACATCGCGAACATGGGATTCGCGGAGGCGGTCGACTGCCCGGTCATCCTGGTCGCGGACATCGACCGCGGCGGCGTGTTCGCCCACATCGTCGGCACGCTGTCCTGCCTGTCGGCGTCGGAACGCAGGCGGATCGTCGGCTTCGTCATCAACCGCTTCCGAGGCGACATCAGGCTGCTCGAGCCGGGCCTGGAGTGGCTGAAGGAACAGACCGGCAAACCGGTGCTGGGCGTCCTGCCCTATCTGCACGGCATGTACCTGGATGCGGAAGACGCGGTGCAGCCGGCGCAGTTCGGCAAGGGAAGCTTTCGCATCGTGGTCCCGAGCCTGCCGCGCATGAGCAACCATACCGACTTCGATGCGCTGCGGGCGCATCCGGACGTGGACCTGCGCTTCGTGCGCGCCGGCGAGGCGATTCCGCCGGCGGACCTCATCATCCTCCCGGGCAGCAAGAACACGCGCGGCGACCTGGCCTGGCTGCGGGCGCAGGGCTGGCCTGCCCATCTGGCGCGGCACCTGCGCTATGGCGGCAAAGTCATCGGGATCTGCGGCGGCTTCCAGATGCTCGGCCGTTCGGTCGCCGATCCGCACGGGGTGGAAGCGGAACCGGGTATATCGGAAGGGCTCGGGTTGCTCGAGGTCGACACCGAACTGGCGCGGGACAAGCGGCTGGCGCAGGTCAGCGGGCAGGCAAGCATGGGCGGAGGATCTCCGTTCGGCCTGCGGGGGTATGAGATCCACATGGGCGTCTCCACGGGCGCCGCCTTGGCGCGGCCGGCCTTCGTGATCGACGGCCGCAGCGAAGGAGCGTGTTCCAGTGACGGCCAGGTGCTGGGCACTTACCTGCACGGGGTGTTCGATCATCCCGAAGCCGGGGCTGCCTTGCTGGCCTGGGCCGGGCTGCACAGCAGCCGGGTGGTCGATACCGCGCTGCTACGCGAACAGAGCATCGACCGCATCGCCGACGCGACGGCGCCTGTCCTCGACAGGCTGCTGGCGGTGCTGTCGCCGGGCGCCGTGCCTCAATAAGGCTGGGGAATCTGCGACAGCGCGTAGTGTGACATCACCATGTGCTTGAGCATGGCGAGGTCGCTTGCCGCGAACAGGCTGAAGGGACGGGTCAGGCGCTGCCCGCCCTGTTCCTGCAGTTGCCGTGCGGCGCCCGTCGGCACCACGATGGGGTCGCCATTGCTGATCAGGAGCGCTTCGGAGCGCGCCGTATTGCTGTTGACGTCGATGGCCCATACCCTGCCTTCGTGCAGCGCCGTCACACGCTCGACCAGGGTATGGCCGACGACGATCGACTTCGCACCGAAGTGGGCGAGCACGTCGTCGACCTGGGCTGCCGTCGCACGCGCGAACCGATCCTCGCCGTCCTCGAGGTAGCCGCGGTACTGGGTCAGCCCTGCCGGGCCGACCACGGCGTCGAGCTCCGCCTTGCTGGGCATGTCACCCAGCCAGTAACGCCGCATCGCGCTATTCAGGTTATTTACGGTGAAGCCGGCATCGGCCACCAGCGGATTCACGCCGCCATGGGTGATCACGGTACGCCCGCTCTTGATGATGACGGGCTGCAGGCGCAGCCAATGGCCGATCAGCGTGTCGGGCCCGAAGGCATCGAGCTGGCCGCCCATGCGCGTCAACGCATACAAGTGGTCGCGGTTGGCGCGTGAGGTATTCCCGCGCAGCAGATACTGTTCATGGTTCCCGAGCACGAGGTGGACGGCGCCGCCGGCATCCTTCGCCTGCAGGCTGAGCGCATAGAGACGCCACAGGACGGCGAACACGTCGCGGCCGCGGTCGACGGCATCGCCGGCGATCACCAGGTGCCTGTCGCCATAGGTCCAGTTGCCCTGCGCATCGGTGACGGCCAAGGACGTGAGCGCAGCGTCGAGAAAGCGAAGATTGCCTTCGATGTCGCTGAGAATGAGCGTGTCGGATGGGGTATCGAACACGGCATCCGCCACCGCCGGCGTACGCGCAATCGGGAATACCCTGCGTTTTCCCGCGCAGTCGATGACGAGATCCGTGCCGGCACCCGCCAGTTGCTGCACCTGGTTTTCGCAGAACCAGGTGGCCGTCCAGCTGCCGTCCGCCTTCCTGCGGACGACCGGGCCGTCGAGAAAGCCCGGGATGTGGACCTTGTCGCCGGTTCCCGCAAAGGTGTTGAAGCCTGCCATGCCGATTCCAATCGGCACCAGAAGACGCCGGTGAGCACCGTGCTCGGTCAACTCGACGCTCGCGTTGGACAGGGCGAGGCCCAAGGCGGCCAGGAGCAGGACGACTGTGGCGCCGATACCGCGGAGAAGATAGCTGCGCGTCTTCTTCATTGTTATTTCGAGTAATCAAGAAAACAAGAAGTGTAGCGTAGCAATAGTTGGCGAGGGCTATGTATTTATGTCAATGAGCGGCAAATGCGTCATTACATGCGGGAAGGATAGGAAGGGCGCAGAAAAGCAAAAAGCCCGCTCAGTCGATACTGGGCGGGCTTTGCTTTATAACTAGCCTGACGATAACCTACTTTCACACTGGTTGCAGCACTATCATCGGCGCAAAGTCGTTTCACGGTCCTGTTCGGGATGGGAAGGGGTGGGACCGACTTGCTATGGTCATCAGGCTTTGACTTGTCGTGA